>NC_007759.1:745000-1962150 GCF_000013405.1 Syntrophus aciditrophicus SB | reverse complement strand
AAAGTAATAAAGAATGCAGGCAGCGATAAGGACCCAGAGCCCTGCCAGGAATTTGCCCTGCTGGATAACGTAAGTTTTGCAGGTTTCCCAGATGGTGGCGGAGACATCCAGCATGGCCTGATGGGCCGGCAGATTTTTTGTCTGCGTATACTGCATCAACCCGAAGCCCATGCCGATGATACAAACAACAAGACCAAAGTTAAGAATCGTGATTCCCCCCACAGGGCTGCCGAAAATATTAAAAACTACCGCGGTCAGATCCGGCAGCTCGATATCGGCTTCCCCTGCGAAGGCCATTGGCGCCAGCAAGAAAAGTATGGCGCTAATGATGAAGAAAGACAAAAAATTGCGTTTTCCTTTAAACATCATCAAACCTCCTGTATTAAGTCGTTGATAACCATACCGTTGTAGCTGTTCATAGCCGTTTTGATTCCTGAAGAAATCACCTCAAGAATCGCGCTGCGTGCTGTTACGATGATCCTGGGCAAAATGCGCAATTCACTTTCAGTGAATGGTTCAAGAACGTATCGCTCAACCGCCGATCTCTGAGCCGGCTTTCCAATTCCCAGTCTGACCCGTTGGAATTCCGGCCCGCCAAGAGAGTCACAAATGGATATCAACCCCTTATGGCCTCCCTGACCCCCCCCTGCCTTGAGTCGGATGACTCCGAAAGGCAGATCCAGATCATCATGAACGACTAAAACATCTTCAACGACAATCTTAAAGAAATCCGCCAGTTTCCTGACGGATTTTCCACTCAGATTCATGAACGTCTGCGGCTTTGCAAGCAGAACGCTCTGTCCGGCAATTACTCCCTTCCCCCACAGGGCGTCAAACCCTGTCTGCGACATCATGATATCCTGATCTTCCGCCAGCTGATCCAGCACAAAAAATCCAAAATTATGCCGGGTGAATCGGTACCGGGCGCCGGGGTTCCCGAGTCCCACAATCAGCTTCAAAAGAACCTCTCAATAATGAAATGATAAGGACTTTCCGTGATGACGAAATGCCTTTATGAGGAAGCTTCTTCCGTTTCTTCAGCTTTGTTCACGCCGTGAAGAGCGGCTATCGTTACCAGTACAATGTCTTTTGAATCAAAACAGCGGATGCTCTCAGACAGGCTGAGATCCCCGATGAGAACGGCATCACCCACGTCGAGCCGCGAAATGTCAACGGTTATGCAATCGGGCAGTTCCGAGGGGAGGCAGGAAACCTTGATTTCCCTCTTGAGATACTGCAGTTCGCCGCCTTTTTCGATCCCCACCGGTTGTCCTTCAAAATGGATGGGCACATCAAACGTCGACTCTTGATCCATGCGGAGTGCGTAAAAATCCGCATGGAAAAAATTGTTTGTCAGGGGTTCGATCTGAAGCTCCCTGATGAGGGAATTTTTTTCCATCAGTCTTCCGGAATCATCAATAATGAGTTTAATCAATACATTCTCTTCCGCACCTTTTAATGCCGTTTTGAGATCGGAAGCGTTGACTGACAATGAAACCGGGTCTGTTCCGGGACCATATAAAACTGCAGGGATTAATCCTTCACGTCGCATACGCCTGGCTTGTTCCTTACCGGATTCCTTGCGTACGTTGGCCTTTAACTCACGCGCTTCCATCTACTCCTCCTATATAAAAAGTGAACTTACAGAATCGTTATAATAGATTCTCCGGACTGCTTCACTGAGCAGTCCCGCAACGGAGAGAACACTGATCCGGCTGCACTGCTGCGCCCTTTCGTGCAGGGGAATGGTGTCTGTCACGATGACTTCCTTGATTTCAGAAGACTCTATTCTGTCCATAGCCGGTCCGGAAAGGACGGGATGGGTACAGCATACGGATATGGCGGTCGCTCCGGCATTGCGAAGAGCTTTTGCCGCCTGCACGACAGTTCCTGCGGTGTCGATCATATCGTCAAGAACAACGACGTTTTTTCCCTCTACCGAGCCGACGATATTCATGACCTGGGCCTCATTGGGACCTTCCCGTCGTTTGTCGATAATGGCGATCGTGGCGTCCAGACGGCGGGCGAAAGCACGGGCGCGCTCAACGCCGCCGGCATCGGGGGAAACGATGACCAGATTGTCCTGGTAATGAGTCTTCAGGTAATTGAGAAGAACGGGTGTGGCAAAGAGATTGTCGACGGGAATATTGAAAAATCCCTGAATCTGGCCGGCATGGAGATCGAGGGATAGAATCCGGTTCGCTCCCGCTGTGGTAAGAAGATCCGCCACCAGTTTTGCCGATATGGGCGCGCGGGGGGCGACTTTTCTGTCCTGCCGGGCATATCCGTAATAGGGAATGACCGCCGTGATGCGGCCTGCCGACGCTCTTTTCAGGGCGTCAATCATGATCAGCAGTTCCATCAATGTCACATTTACGGGAGTGCATGTGGACTGAATAATGAAAATATCCATACCCCGAACATTTTCATTGATTTCAACCCTGGTTTCGCCATCGCTGAATGTGGTGACATTGGCTTTACCCAGCGGAATCGCCAGATTGTCACAAATCTTACGAGCCAGATCGGGCGTTGCGTTACCTGTAAAAACCTTAATTCTCTCTAACATTTATGTCCTTCCCACTGCGCGTGTCACTGTTGTTGGCTGGGGCGGGAGGATTCGAACCTCCGCATGCAAGAACCAAAATCTTGTGTCTTACCGCTTGACGACGCCCCATTTGATTTCGCGCTGATAAGAGACGATGCAGTCTGATCGGCTGAACTCTAAAGGATTGACCGGGAAAAAATCAATCGATGGAGCGTACACAAAAAACGGCCCATGTCCCGGGTTTCCCCAGTACGGTTTCCGCCTCTTTTGCCTTGTCTTCGTTTTCAAAAATCCCGAAAACGGTCGGCCCGCTCCCTGACATCAAAGCACCCGCAGCGCCATACGAACAGAGCAGATCCTTGATCTCCTGCAGGGATGGGTGCATCTTCAACGTGACGCTTTCAAGATCGTTATGGAGCCCTGCAGCCATGTCCTCCATGCTTAAAAACCGCGGAATGCTATAATGGATTATTTCTTTTGTCAATCCTAAATTCAGCTTTTCATAAATCACTCTGGTTGAGACTTCAAAACCGGGATTAATCAGTACAAACCACACCTTAGGGACATCGAGCGCCGCTTTCAGGCGGTCTCCGATGCCGTAGGCCCAAGCGGGACCATGAAACAGGAAAAAGGGAACGTCGGCTCCCAGCGTTGCGCCGATTTTCATCAGTTCACCAGTACTGAAGTTCAGGCGGAATAATTTGTTGAGGGCCAGCAGGGTCATTGCGGCGTTGGAACTGCCGCCGCCCAGACCGGCGGCCAGAGGGATGTTCTTGCGAAGCGTGATGGTGACGCCGGTGGGGCAGCCGGAGAATGAGAGAATTTTCTTTGCGGCCCTGAAAACGATGTTCTCCTCGTTTTCAGGAAGGAAAAAACCGGGACATCGCAGTTGGATGCCCCGGTTGGATGGCTGGAATTCCAGTTCATCGTACAAACTGACTTTCTGCATCAGTGTGGCTAAATCATGATAGTTGTCTTCCCTTTTTCTTAAGACCCGAAGATGAAGGTTAACCTTTGCCGGCGATAATATTTTCAACATGGTCAGGATGTTTCTTTCACATACCTCATTTTCAGTTCATAGAGAATCTCTTCAAGAACGGAATTTTCCTGGTCATCGAGATTGCCCTTCGTCTTATCCTTGAGCATGGACAGGATGTCAATGGTTTGTTTCGCGGCGGGGATATTTTTTTTGATTTCCCGTGTGACCGGATCGGGAAAGTCGCCGAAATGAAACATGACGGTCGTACTCAGCGAAAGAACAAAATTCAGGAAATTCACCTCGGGCAGAATCTGTTCCTGCTTCTCCTCTGATTTTCCGGGTGAGGGTTTCGCTTTCGGTTCTTCGGACGCGGCTGAGGGTGCTTCAGGCTTTTCCGGCTCAGGTTGGCGTTTTTCGCCCGATTCGCTGAATATCCGCTTATCCTTTACGACAAATGATTTTTCCTGTTTTTCTTCCTCCATACAAACCTCCTGCAACCGTATTTCTGAACAAAAATATTCCAACCTTATGCTGCCGAAATTTTTTATCCTGTTGTTCTTTCATCAGATCATACTGGTCTCATGCTTCTCAATCTGGCGATTCGCTCCTCAATGGGCGGATGGGTGCTGAACAGGTTCATCAGCGATCGTCCAGTCAGGGGATTGACAATAAACATATGGGCCGTAGAGGGGTTTGCGTTCATGGGGACAATCTGTGAAGCGCGGGACAGCTTCTCCAGAGCCCCGGCCAGCCCGTAGGGTTTCCCCGAAATTTTGGCTCCGCCGTCATCGGCCATATATTCCCGGGAACGGGAGATGGCCATCTGGATAATCGTTGCAGCAATCGGAGCAAGGATCGCCATCAGGATCATCCCAAAGATTCCTCCTCCTTCGCCCTCATCGCTGTCCCGGCCGCCCAGTCCTCCGAAGATGGCTGCCCACTGCGCCATATTGGCGAGCATGACGATCGCCCCCGCCAGGGTGGCCGCGATGGAGCCGATAAGCATATCCTTGTTTTTAATGTGGGTCAGTTCATGAGCGAGGACGCCTTCCAGCTCATCCCTGTTCAGAATCCTGAGCAGACCTTCCGTAACCGCCACCACGGCATGAAGTTCATTCCTCCCGGTGGCGAAGGCATTGGGCGTTTCTCCAGGGATAATATAGACCCGGGGCATGGGAAGTTGAGCCCGCATGGCCAGATCTCCCACCAGCCGGTAGAGCTCCGGCGCCTGATTTTCCGATACTTCCTGAGCATTGTACATCCTCAGAACCAGTTTGTCCGAAAACCAGTAGCTCCCGAAATTCATGATCATGGCGAAGACGAACGCGATCATGACCCCCTGTCTTCCGCCGATAAAACCGCCGATAAGCATGAGAAGTCCTGTGAGGACACCCAGCAGCAACGCTGTTTTAACTGTATTCATTCACTTTTCTCCTTCGGTATTTTCCGCGTTTTCCTGTAAACCCCTCTCTCCCGAAAAGAGGGAAAAAGGGGAAAAATGTTTTAGCTTCCGCTTTTCTTTGTAAAATTGATTTCGCCCCGGTCATCGATGTCCGCGAGAATATGATCTCCTTCAACAAAGGCGCCTTCCAGAATTTTCATGGAGAGATTGTCGAGAAGCATCTTTTGGAGGGCCCGCTTCAACGGTCTCGCGCCGTACACCGGGCTGTAACCTTCCTGGGATATATAATTTTTGGCCTTTTCTGTCAATTCAAGGAAGAGCTTCCGATCCATAAGCCGTTTCTGAATCAGACCGATCTGAATCGCGATAATCCGTTCGAGATCCGTCATGGTCAGTGAGCGGAAGATGATGATGTCATCGATTCGATTCAGAAATTCAGGCTTGAAAGTGGCCCGCAGAATTTCCATGGTCCTCAGGCGCTTCTCCTCAGCTGTCAGGGTAATGTCCTGAATCCACTGGCTTCCAACGTTTGAAGTCAGAATCACGATCGTGTTCTTGAAATCGACCGTTCTCCCGTGGCCATCCGTCAGGCGGCCGTCGTCAAGGATCTGCAGCAGGATGTTGAAGACATCGGGATGGGCCTTTTCGATTTCGTCGAACAGCAGAACCGCATAGGGTCGACGGCGGACAGCTTCCGTGAGATAGCCGCCTTCGTCATAACCAACGTATCCGGGAGGCGCGCCGATCAGGCGGGCGACGGAATGCTTTTCCATGTATTCCGACATATCGATGCGGATCATGGCCTGTTCATTATCGAACATGAATTCCGCGAGCGCCCTGGCCAGCTCGGTCTTGCCCACGCCGGTGGGGCCAAGGAAAATAAAGGAGCCGATAGGCCGGTTGGGATCCTGGAGCCCGGAACGTGCCCGACGCAGGGCGGCGGAAACCGCGTGAATGCCTTCATCCTGTCCGATCACACGCTGCTTGAGCCGGTCTTCCATGTGAATCAGCTTCTGGATGTCGCTTTCCATCATCCGGGCGACGGGAATGCCGGTCCAGTTGGCGACGACTTCCGCTACATCCTCGGCATCCACTTCTTCTTTCAGCATCTTGCTGTCCTTCTGGATTTCTTTAAGTCGATTCTGTTCTTCTTCAAGCGCCCGGTTCAATTCCACCAGTTTCCCGTAGCGGATTTCCGCAGCCCGGGCCAGATTGCCTTCCCGCATGGCATTTTGTTCTTCATTCTTGAAGTTTTCGAGATCACTCTTGATCGTCTGGATTCTTTTTATGACCTCCTTTTCCTCAGACCAGTGGAGTTTCATGCTGTTCATGGATTCCCGCAGATCGGCAAGTTCCCGTTCGATCTTCTCTCTCCTTTCAAGGGATGTCCGGTCCGTTTCATTTTTCAGGGACTGACGCTCGATCTCCAGTTGAATAGCCTTTCTCTCCAGAACATCGATTTCCGCCGGCAGGCTGTCCAGTTCGATCCTCAGGCGGGATGCCGCCTCATCCACCAGGTCCACAGCCTTGTCGGGAAGAAAACGATCACTGATGTAGCGATTAGAGAGCGTTGCCGCCGCGACGATGGCGGAATCCTTGATCCGGACGCCGTGATGGATTTCATACCGTTCCTTCAATCCCCGGAGGATGGCGATGGTGTCTTCCACGGTGGGCTCCCTGACCAGTATGGGCTGAAAGCGCCGTTCCAGCGCGGGATCTTTTTCTATATGCTTTCTGTATTCGTTCAGGGTTGTCGCCCCGACACAGCGTAACTCGCCTCGAGCGAGGGCCGGCTTCAGCATGTTGGATGCATCCACGGACCCTTCCGCTGCTCCGGCGCCGACGACCGTATGGATTTCATCGATGAAGAGGATGATCTCGCCCTGCGCGTCGGTGACTTCCTTCAGGACAGCCTTGAGACGGTCCTCGAATTCGCCGCGATACTTGGCTCCGGCTACCAGTGCTCCGATATCCAGACCGATGACCCGTTTGTTCTTCAGGCTTTCCGGGACATCGCCATTTACGATGCGCTGGGCGAGCCCTTCAACGATCGCCGTCTTTCCAACACCGGGTTCACCGATGAGAACGGGATTGTTCTTGGTCCGCCGGGAAAGAACCTGCATGATTCTCCGAATTTCATCGTTCCTGCCGATGACGGGGTCAAACGCCCCTTTGCGGGCAAGTTCATTGAAATCTTTGGCATACCGCTTCAAGGCCTCATATTTTTCTTCGGGATTGGGATCCGTGATCCTCTGGGTTCCCCGGATTTCCACGAGAACCTTGAAGATATTGTCCCGCGTCACTCCGGCAGAGCGGAGGATGCGCGAGGCCTCCCCTTCCTTTTCGTTGGCCATGGCTATCAGCACATGTTCGGCGCTGACATACTCATCGTTGAGATGGGCTGCTTCCGTCATGGCGTTATCCAGGATTTTATTCAGTCTGGGGGTGATATAAGACTGAATCGGACCCGAAATACGGGGCAGCCGCTCCACAACTTTTTTAATTTCCTTTTCTATCTGTGCCGGCTCCGTGCCCAGTTTTTTCAGGATATTGCCCACAATGCCTTCCGGCTGGGCGATAAAAGCCAGCAGGAGATGCTCAACATCGATGCCATGATGACCGTAGTTTCCGGCCAGGGTCTGGGCTTCCTGAAGGCCTTCCAGTACTTTCAAGGTAAATTTGTCAAAACGCATAATTTCTCCTCCGCGTTGATTCCTCATAATCATGGTGTTTACACAAAAAATGCTTCAAATGAAGTCAATGAGCTCACTTCCAAGTCTGGAAATCTCAGGATTTCATTCGTAAATTAACCATGGCGGGAAGCTCTGTCAATGTGAGTCCATTATAAATATTCATTGATGAAAAATACCTTGACTATCAGGTGACAATAATTAATATGTTAAACTAATTATTCAATTTTAAGGAGGATTTCCTGATTTGAAGCTTCCTGCAATTGCCGGGACCCTTGAAGTTTACATTGCGGAGATCAACAGATTTCCCATACTGACCGCGGAAGAGGAATTCCGGTATGCCATTGAATGGAAAAAAAATCAGAATATGGAGGCTGCCGAAAAACTGGTGGTTTCCAATCTGAGATTCGTGGTGAAGATCGCCCATGAATATCGGAATTATGGCGTCAAACTGGCTGATCTCATTCAGGAGGGGAACATCGGCCTGATGCATGCCGTCAAAAAGTTCGATCCGTACAAAGGATACAGGCTGATTTCCTACGCGGTATGGTGGATTCGGGCTTACATTCAGAACTATATCATCAAAACCTGGAGCCTGGTTAAGATCGGGACGACTCAGGCGCAGAGAAAACTGTTTTTCAAACTGAATAAGACAAAGAAAGATATCCAGGCGCTGTCCCTGAAAAACCCCGAGTTCTCCGAGATTGCCGAATCGCTGGGCGTAAGGGAAGGGGAAGTCGAGGAGATGGACGTCCGCATGAGCAACCGGGATCTGTCCCTGGACATGGCCATTGGCGACGACGGCGGGTCATCGCACATGGATTTTCTGACCTACGCCGGGGAGGATCAGGAAACCGCCCTGATCCGCAAGGAGGAGGCGGAACTGGTCCGGAAAAACATTACGGGCGCACTTGCCGTCCTGAATGAGAAGGAAATGTATATTATCAGGAACCGGGTGATGGCAGACGATCCCAAGACCCTTCAGGAGATCGGCGATATTTACAACATCACGCGCGAACGCGCCAGGCAGATTGAAAAGCAGGCCTTGAAGAAACTGCGTCTTGCCCTGCCTTATCTGGGAGAGGAGCAGAAACTGCTGGAGGCTGGGAGTAATTAAGAGGCCATGTCCTCAGGCCGGGCAAGATTTTCGAAACTCGTATATTTTTCCATGAACGCCAGTTTGACGGTGCCTGTCGGGCCGTTTCGCTGCTTGCCGATGATGATTTCCGCAATACCCTTTTCCGGATTGTCATCCGACTTGTTATAAACCTCGTCACGATAAATAAACGCGATGACGTCCGCGTCCTGTTCAATGGCTCCCGATTCGCGGAGGTCCGCCATCTGTGGACGGCGGTCGGAGCGGTCCTCAACCTTGCGGTTGAGCTGGGAAAGGGCCACAACCGGAATGCTCAGTTCCTTAGCCAGCGCTTTCAAAGAACGGCTGATTTCCGAAATTTCCTGTTCGCGGGATTCTTTTGTATTCCCGCTGCGCATCAGTTGAAGGTAATCCAGCAGGACCAGACCTAGTCCCGATTCCGCCTTGAGTCGCCTTGCCTTGGCCTTCATTTCCAGAACGGTGATCGCAGGCGTATCGTCGATGAAAATCGCCGCATCGGCTAGTCTCCCGGCGGCATTCGTCAGCTTCGGCCAGTCCGTTTCACCGAGAAAACCCTTCCGCAGGCGCTGCGAATCCACCTTGGCTTCGGATGCCAGCATACGGAGAGCAAGCTGTTCCTTGGACATTTCCAGGGAAAAGATGGCGACCGGAATCGCTGCCTCCAGAGCGACAAAGGAGGCGATGTTGAGGGCAAAGGCGGTCTTTCCCATGCTGGGCCGTCCGGCAATAATAATCAGATCCGAATTCTGCAAACCTGAAGTCAGATCGTCTATCCTTTCAAAACCAGTGGGAACTCCTGTAATCATGGACTTGCGTTCATAGAGCTGTTCTATGGTCTTGAAGCTGTCCTTGATGATTTCCCGCATGGGCGAGAAGGCCGGTTTGATTTTGTGCTGGGAAATTTCAAAAATGGCCTGTTCGGCCTGATCAAGAACCTCCTCGACGTCATTGACCGGATCGTAGCTCCTGCTCAGGATTTCCGTCGCGGTGCCGATCAGCGACCGAAGGACGGATTTTTCCTTAACGATCTTCGCGTAGTAAGTAATGTTTGCCGAGGAAGGAACATTGTCCACGAGGGAGGCAAGATAAGCCATGCCTCCCACGTTGTCCAGCTGACTTTTATCATTGAGGATATTGCTTAAAGTTATGAGGTCGCAGGGTTCATTTCGATCGTAGAGATCAAGGATCGCGGAAAAAATCCGCCGATGAGCCTCGCTGTAAAAATCGGGGATCTGCAGAATTTCCAGGACACTGTGCAACGACTCATTATCCAGCAGGATTCCACCCAGGATGGACTGCTCAGCTTCCCGGTTCTGAGGCGGAATTCGGTGGAGAGAAACGTCAATGTCGTTGACTTTCATTTTTTCAGCCTTTACGCAGTGCCTATGCCTGTTCCGGAACCACGTTGACTTTGATTTCCGCCGTTACGCCGGCGCCCAGTTTGATCACGATGGGGAATTCACCGATGGCCTTGATGGGTTCATCGAGAACTATCGATTTCCTGTCGATCTTGACATTCTGAGCAAGCAGGGCTTCTTCAATATCCATTGCCGTGACCGAGCCGAAAAGTTTATCCTGCTCACCGACGCGTCTGGCAATCGTGCAGGTTACGCCGGACAGGCTTGCGGCAAGGCTTTCATGGCGTTTTCTTTCCTTTTCAGCCTTCCTGACGATGTTCTGCTTGTCATGCTCCAGGGCTTTGATGTTCCGCAGATTGGCCTCGGCGGCAATGCCTTTGGGAATCAGGAAGTTGCGGGCATATCCGTCGGCAACTTTAACAATCTCACCTGCTTTTCCAAGCGTTTCGAAGTTTTCTTTCAAAATGATTTTCATGAATCAACCCTCCTGTAAAAAAGCGCTCAGTGCGGCCGCAATGGATGTTCAAGCCGCGGAATCGCTTGTCTTTTTATTGAATTTTCTGAAGTCGATCCACAGGTCAAAAAGACCCGCGGCGATGACCGGAAGAATGAACATCTGCTGGAATATCAGCAGAACATAAAACAGAGTTCTCAGGAACACAGGGACATTCTTTTTCCTGAAGAAAAAACTGACAATCGCCAGTCCATGAAGCAGGTACACAAATAGACATATAATGAGCAAATTCAGTCCGACGTAATGAAATCTGTCGTCGGGAATCAAAAGCATTGCCCCGCTTGAAATAAGGATCCAAACAAGCTTTTCCGGAGATTTCCATCCGGCAAGGTCGCCAAAATCGGGAAAATCAAGATTACGGCGGTTAAATATCATCCTCGCCGCCAGAAGATTCAGCCAGCTGCACAGTGCTATGCTGACGATTCCTAAAGCAGGCAGTATCCTGATAAAAAAGACGGCGATCTTCCGCGCGTTGTCTTTGAGCAAGGTGACCTGCTCAGTTGGAACGCCCATTTCGGAATAATGTTGAACACTCTCCAGAATGGCGTTAACCATGTAGGGTTCCATCAGCCGCCATGGTGCTTCCCCTGCTTTGATCGTCAAGTAGGCGATCAGGACAAGAAGGGGGATTGTAAAGACCGCGACCGATGCCAGGATCGTTATTTCGATTGAGACTTTTTTCTTTACAATCTCAGCAAGAATGACCCCCAGAGAAGTGAACAGGCAAAGAAGCGGTACATATGCCCCACGGTTCAGTGCTTCCAGGGTTGAGAAGGAGATCAGCAGAGTCGCAAGAACCAGAAGAAGCCCGTGGTTCCTCCCGAGTTTGGTGTAATAATAAAAAATGGGCAGAGGCGCGATAAAGAGCAGAAGAGAGGCAGAAAGCGGCGACATTCCGGAAAAAATTAAAAAAAGCGTCGATATGACAACGCCCGCCAGAAAGTCTCTGAGACTGATCCCCTTTCCTTTGTTACTCAACACCACAACCCGTTATCTTGCCATGCATGCAAAGACAGAAATTCAAAAAGGGCATTCCCCGGAATTCGGGAAATGCCCCCGAAAACATCGAATTGATTACCGTCCTTCTGTAACGACAAAAGGCAGAAGGGCAATTGATCTTGCCCGTTTGATGGCCTGAGTCAGTTCCCTCTGATGTTTGGAACAACTGCCGGTAATCCGGCGAGGCATGATCTTGCCGCGCTCCGTAATATAGTCGTGAAGGATATCCGGGCGCTTGTAATCGATCTTGATGGTTGAATCGGAACAGAATTTACAATATTTCCGACGGTGAAAAAACTTCTTGCGGGGCCCTGAAGGTCTGCTGCGTCTTTCGTATGCCATGAGATATTCCTCCTTTATTTCTCTTCTACCGCTGTCGGTGCCTCACTGCTGCCGGCAGGCTCACCGGTCTGGGCCGATGGAGCTGCCGCCGGTGTTTCCGCAGCGGTTTCCGCGGAAGCCGCAACCTTTTCCTCGGTTTCTTTCTTTGCCAACGCTGTAATTTCCTTCATGATATTTTCAGCAGTTGTTTCCGGGTCCGTCAAGACGGTCATGTATTTCAGGACATTGTCGTCGATCTTGAGATTTCGCTCGAGCTCCGCCACAACATCGCTCGTGCCGGCGAAATCATAGATCACATATGCCCCCCTCGTCTGCTTCCTGATGTCATAAGCCAGCTTCCTCACTCCCCAGCGGTCGATCTTGACAACGGTTCCTTTTCGGTCGGCAATAATGGAATTGTACCGCTCGATCAGACCTGTCATATCGTCTTCGGGAAGATTCGCCTGGGCTATGACGACTGTTTCATATCTTCTCAATGCTTTTCCTCCTCTCGGCTCTGAAGTCCGGACACCGAGTCCGGACAAGGAGACCTTCAATAAAAATTGAAACAAAGACGCCTTCTATATCATCATTTCTGATAAATCAAGCAATTTGTCAGGCTTCGGGGAACATGCCGGATCGGGCGACAGACGATGATGGCAGGAGACATTCAGAAGGCGCGAGGTTTTTTCTTCTCAGCTTTATGCCTGTGGGTCAACTCCGTGGGAGATTCAGGCAGGCTGCGCACCCGGGGAAGATTAATCCGATAAATCATGGCGATGAGCCGCAGCCCTGTGGCAACGATAATGGAGATGAGAAGCTGAAAAAACTCGTTCATACCGGCCAGTCCGGCAGCCAGAAAAGAAAGCCCGCCGCAGAGGGCGGCGGTCGCGTAAAAATCGACCCGGATAACCGCAGGAATTTCTCTTACCAGGATATCCCGGACAACCCCTCCTCCCGTAGCAGTCAGAACAGCCATCATGACGATTCCCACGGGCCCAAGGTGAAACTCCGCGGCCTTGGCGGCGCCGATTGCGGAAAACACCCCCAGTCCCAAAGCATCCGCCGCCATCACCAGGTCCCAACGCCGTGCGATTTTGGGCGCGGCGAGAAAGACAAGCAGTCCGCCAAGAAAGCAGACAAGAAGATAGGTTTCATCCCGGAAGGCCGACGGAGGCACAAAACCGATCAGGAGATCGCGGAGAATTCCTCCGCCCACCCCGGTGGCCACCGCGAGGACAAGGACCCCGAGGAGGTCCAGTTCGTACTTGACAGCCCGGAAGGCCCCGGAAACGGCAAAAACCAGAGTGCCCAGAATGTCCAGCAGATAAGTCAAGGCATTTCCTCTTTTCCATCCAAGAATTACAGCCCGGTCACCCTTATTATTTGTGCCGTTGTTTGTCAAACAATTAAGATACGGCGCTCTCAGGTTATTCATGATTCAGGACTGCCTTTGCGATGTTTCGGGAGGGGAAGCGGAATTATAAAACAACAGGATTGATTTGGATCAGATGAAAAGATATTATGCAGAGAGAGTTTGATTTCCGTAATCCGGGAAAGTATTGGAGAACAAATGAAATAAACAAAAAGAAAGAATAAACGAATAAAGGAGTTAATCAGGATGAAAAAGATAATTCCGGGAACAATGCTTCTGGCACTTCTGATGATTGTTCCTGTCTCAGCAAAAGCCGACGTCAATGTTCACGTCGGCATCGCCCTGCCGCCGGCCATCGTATTTTCAGCGCCGCCGGTAACCGTCGTGATCCCCGGAACTTATGTTTATGCCGTTCCGGACGTCCCCGTGGACATTTTTTTCTATGGCGGCTGGTGGTGGCGTCCTTGGGGAGGGTACTGGTATCGTTCACGCTATTATGACAGAGGCTGGGCTTACTATAAAGGAAGGCCGTTGTTCTACGCAACGGTTCCCCCGCGGTGGAGAGATGATTATCGGGATCATCGCTGGCAGGGTTATCCCTGGCAGCACCAGCGTGTTCCCGCCAGCCAGGTTCAAAGGAACTGGAAAAAATGGGAAAGGCAGAAACATTGGGAACGCCGGCAGTATTGGGGGGTTCCGGATATGAAATCCAGACCGCAGCCGCAGCAGTCCCCCCGATCCGTACAGACGCAACCCCGACCGCAGCCGCAAGAAATGAATCGGCCCCAATCCCGGCCGCAACAGCGTGAGATATACCAGCCGCAACCCCGGCCGCAATCCCGCGAAGAAAGCAAAGACCGGCAGCACTTCAGGGAAGTCCGGCATCAGGATTCTCGGAGATCCCAAGGGGGGCATGAACAGAGAGGAGGAGAAAAAAGGGACGGCAAGGGAAGGCCTGAAAAGGCACAAGGCCCTAAATGAGATAGAGACAGCAGAAAAGAGAAGGTGAAAAGTCTGTCCCATTTTTAAAAGGAGAGAGGGAAGAGTTTTTTAACAATTTTCAATTATTTCAAGGAGGAGGTAAAAACCATGGCTAAATCAAAGATAATCGCAAGAACGTTAATCAGTCTGCTTCTGATGGTTGCCCTGCTGGGCTGTGCGTCAACTCCTACATCGTCAAGCACCGGGGAATTTATTGATGATTCCGTCATTACCACTAAAGTAAAAACGTTGCTGGCTCAGGATGCAGGCCTGAAGGTGTTTCAAATCAGTGTGGAGACATACAAAGGCGTGGTTCAGTTGAGCGGTTTTGTAGACAGCCAGAAAACTAAGGAACACGCTGAAAAAATTGCAAGAAGCGTCCAGGGGGTAGTTTCCGTAAAGAACAATTTGATTCTAAAATAAAAAAGAACGACAACAGTTGCCTGATGGGGGGATAATACTATGAAAAAAAGGATAATTCTTGTTCTCGTTCTGGCGGCTTTCGTTTTTGTGACCAGTTGTCAGACAATGCCGAACATTCCGGAGGAGCGTAAAGGTGCGGCGACAGGCGCGGGAATGGGCGCGGCGGCAGGAGCCGTATTGGGCTCGGTTTTAGGAAAGGACACAAAAAGCGCTGTTATCGGAGGTCTTATCGGCGCTCTTGTCGGCGGCGTGCTCGGCCATTATTATTACGATCAGAAACGAACGGGTACGGAAACGGCAAAAAGATACGATTACGATGTCAGTCAGGGAACCCTGCTGAGAATTGAGGATGTTTCAACTGTTCCCCAGATTGTGAAACCAGGCGGCAACGTCGAACTCAAGATGACTTATGCTCTGTTGAGCGATTCGAAGGATGCACAGCTCAATATCGTTGAAACGAGAGAAATAAGACTGGGGAATGAACTTGTAGGCAACCCGGAAATACGGACAACCAGGGGAACGGGGACCTTTACTTCAAGCATTCCCTTAACATTGCCGGAGACCGCGAAAAAAGGCCTTTACATCGTTACCTACAGGATTAAATCGGGAACAGCCTCAGACGAAATGCAGGCATCCTTTACTGTAAAATGATAATCTCGGAGAGGGCGGCACCGTATCCGTACGATACCTCAAGCGATTAGTCCCGCCGTTTCTGTTGAACCTGGAAGACGCAGGTGTGCCCGGCCTGCAGAAAGAAGGAGAGGTAATGGATATCCAAAGGCTGGATCATATCTGCATTGCAGTCAGGAACCTGGATGAGGCCCGCAGGACATGGGAGCCGCTTTTGGGAAAAGACAAGCCGGACGACGCTTATGTGGACGAACCGGAAAAGATACGCGTCGCACGCTACTGGATAGGGGAAGTGGGATTTGAATTAATGGAATCCACAGCACCGGACGGCGATGTTGCCAAATTCATCGAAAAGAACGGCGAGGGTGTCATGCTTATCAGCTTCAATGTGGGAAAAACCCGCGAAGCCGTCAAGGAACTTCTGGACAAGGGGTATCCGTTCATACCCGATAAGCGGGGAGAGATTGTCCGTCCTTTCCGCAACTGTGAATATGCCTTTGTGCACCCGAAAAAACTCAACGGGGTTCTGGTTGAAATGATTGACGATAAAGAGAAGAGAGATTTCTGACCGGATTCCGGCAAGGTCCGCAGCCGACATGGCGGACGGGCCTTGCCGGTTTCAGTAGATGTAAGGCATTCAGCCGCCATCAAACACCATGGGTGTCTTTCATCACGCAGAACAGTTTGGCCAATTTTGTAACTGCAGCCGGAAAAGCATAAATATGTGGAAATGCCGCCTGGAATGCAGGAAATTCCGTGTCATTTTTTTAAAAGTCGATAAGGATCCGCCCTCATAAGCCATTCACTGTCAGGATAGCGGGATTTTAAACATTCATAAATATCGAACAGATTCGCCACATCGTGATCCTCAATATATTGAGAAACGCCTTTGAGGTACACGGCTTCCGGAGCCTGAAAAGATTCGGGATAGGCCATGGTGATTTGTTTAAAATATGAAATCGCTTTCGGCCTGTCCGGCTGACCGAAGAAAACTTTCCCTATCCCCAGAAGTAACGAGGGGATCAATTCCTGGGGGTAAAAGAATCCCAGGGATCTGTTGTGCTCCAGACCTTGTTTATCGAGAATCAGCAGGGAAGGGGTCCATTTGATGCGGAATCTGGGGCCCAGTTCGGCATCACTTGCCTGAATTCTGATCGGAATGAAATTCCTGGTTATGAAGTCAGTGACGGCTGCATCCGGGTACGCGACCGCGTCCATTGTTTTACAGCCTATTCAATTGGGATTGAAGAAGTCGAGAAGAATAAGTTTGTCCTCCTCATTCGCCTTTTGTACCCCCTCGTCAAATGAACTAATCCAGTTGATTGACATACCGACACCTCCTTTTTTAAACCTTATTTGATTTTCTTTACTGAAAGACAAATACTGAATAGCTTGAACTGCTGAGACAATCGTTCAAGATCTCATCACCACGATAAGAAAAAGGCAGTAAGTCAGCATCATATCCAGACCCATTTGATTTGAGTGTATGGCTTCGAGAAAAGAAAGTCAACACGTCGAGGCGTATCCTTGCGGTGGCTCTGAAAAAATGGGTTTTTTCCATAAAAATCATCATCGGTGTGAACGCAGCAACGGAACAAAGACCGGTCGACGGAATTCTCAACTCTGCGGGTGCAGTTCTATTTCAGGTTGAAGTGTCAGGAAGGAATCGGGTAATTGATGCTATGTAGACATAGTGTTGGATAACAGCAACTATTAACGTTGCGTGTTCTGAATGTTTTTCTCGGTGATGCGTATGCCGCCTTTGGTGGACGGACATACGCACCACAACGTGTGGAGTTAACCCTTCAGTTCAGATGTGCAGTTCGGGCAGCGCGTGGCTTTGAGGGGGATGGCGGAGAGGCAGTAGGGACAGTCTTTGGTTGTGGGCGCCTCTTCGACAGGGGGCTTTTCCGTCATTCTCCGGAGTTGGTTGATGTTGCGGATAACCAGAAACAAGGCGAAAGCTACAATAATAAAATTAACGATGGTATTGATAAAAAGTCCATAATTAATCGTGACTGCGCCGGCTTTCTGCGCGTCAGCCAGGGTGGTGAAAGGTCCGGGGGTTGCGCCTTCTTTTATGACGAGAAACAGATTGGAAAAATCGGCAGAGCCCAGGAGTATACCGATGCCGGGCATGAGAAGATCATCGACAAGTGATTTCACGATGGCGCCGAAGGCAACACCCAGAATGATACCCACGGCCATATCCACAACGTTTCCTTTTAATGCAAACTCCTTGAATTCCTTGAACATCGTTCATTCCTCCTTATTCATATAAATTTTTAAAAAAATTCAGCATCATCTGCATTATAAAGATCTGCTGTCTAAAAAGGCCGCTGTGCTTAAAGGTACAGATCTTCTCCCGTCCTCGCGGCGGGGATTTTATGCCGGAATATCCGGTAAACCCATAACTGATAGACGAGAATGATGGGGACAAAGACAGCGGCGGCCACGGTCATGATCTTCAGAGTGTAAAGGCCTGAGGAGGCATTGAAAATCGTGATGCTGAAGGAGGGATTGGAGAGCGAGGGAAGCAGGTTCGGATACAGGCCGGCCAGGGCGGTTGCCATGACCAGGATGATATTCAATCCGGAAAATAGAAAAGCTGAGAGAAATTCCGACTTCTTCAGGTAAAACCTCAGAGCGGCAAGGGAAAGCAGCGACAGGACAGGAAAGAGGAACAGAAGGGCGTTCTGGAGATAATTTGCGAAAAGCTGCGTCTTGAAGATAGAGGAAATGAAGAAAAGGATCACGGCCAGGGCAACAGCGGGCCAGTAGTTTCGAGCGAAGGTTGCCGCCCGCATGGACAGATCACCCTCCGTTCGGTAGGCGATCCAGAGGGCGCCGTGGGAGAGGAAAAGGACACAGAAAAGAATCCCTGCCAGGAGGGTGTAAGGATTGAGAAGCTGAAGAAAGGTCCCGCTGTACCCCCGGTCATCCAGGGGCAATCCCTGAAAGACATTGCCGAAAAAAACGCCGAAGAGGAAGGCCGGAACGACACTTCCCGTTACGATGGCGGTATCGCAAGCCTTTCGCCAGGACTGCGACGCGAGTTTTTCCCGAAATTCCAGAGCGACGCCCCGGACAATCAGGGCGAAGAGAATCAACAGAAGGGGAATGTAAAAGGAACTGAAGAGTACGGCGTAAGCGGTGGGGAAGGCGGCGAAGGTTGCGCCGCCCGCCGTGACCAGCCAGACTTCGTTGCCGTTCCACAGCGGACCGAAACTTTCCAGAAGTGCCTCTTTTTCGTGTTCCGTTTTTCCCAGCCCGGGAAGAAGCATTCCCGCCCCCAGATCGAAACCGCCGGTGGCAAAATATGCGGCCCAGAGAAGTCCCCAGAGAACAAACCAGATCAGCTGATAATCCATGATGTCGTACCTCCCGTTCTGCTGTTTAAGAAGAGGCGCCTGGCTCGGTCGCTTCAGGTTCCGGGCCTTTCCTGATGTGGTAGATCATCAGACACAGCCCGACAATCCCGAGAAAGGTATAAAGCAGGCCCAGACCAATGAGGGAAAACAACACCTGACTGCCTGCTATATTGGGTGAGACGGCATCCTTCGTTCTCAGCAGGCCGTAAACGATCCACGGCTGGCGGCCCACCTCAGCCACGACCCATCCCGCCTGGCCGGCCAGATAGGGAAGGGGAAGTGAGAGCGCCATCAGCCAGAGGAAACGGGGTAAAGATTCAAGGCGGTTCCGGACACTCAGATAAAGGGCAATGGCGGCAAGAAGCATGAAGAGTCCTCCTAGAGCGACCATGATTCGGAAACCGAGGAAGGTTTCCATGACCGGAGGCCGATCTTCTCTGGGAAATTCCTTCAAACCCTTGAGTTCGGCATGAATGTCCCGATAGGCGAGAAAGCTGACCATGTAGGGAATGCCGACAGCCTCAATGCTGTTGCGTTCATTCTTTGCGTCCGGCAGTACAAAAAGGTAAAAGGGGACGGAGCTTTCCGTTTCCCAGAGCGACTCCATAGCGGCCAGTTTCCCCGGCTGAACGCGGGCGACTTCCGCTCCATGGAAATCGCCGATGCCGACAACTGCCATGGAACTCAACAGACCGAAAACGGCTGCGATCCGGAAAGAGGATTTGAAAAGGGGAACCTCCCGCTTTTTCAGGATCTGCCAGGCGGAAATGCCAAGAACGAAAAAGGCGGCGGTTACGTAGCCGGCGGTTATGGTGTGCAGAAACTTGAGCCAGCCGTAACTGCTGGTAAGCAGGGCAGGGAAGTCAACCATTTCAGCCCGCGCGTTGCGGAGGACGAACCCGACGGGGTGCTGCATCCAGCCATTGGCGAGAAGAATCCAGAGGGCGGAAAAGTTGGTGGCGAAGGCGACCACCCAGATCGTAAAGGCATGCAGACGGGGAGAAAGACGTTTCCAGCCGAAAATCCACAAGCCGATAAAGGTGGATTCCAGAAAAAAGGCGGCAGTTGCCTCGATGGCCAGGGGGGTGCCGAAGATGTCGCCCACGAAACGGGAATAGGATGCCCAGTTCATGCCGAACTGGAATTCCAGGGTCAGGCCGGTGACGAGACCGACGGCAAAATTAATCAGGAAGAGTTTGCCCCAGAAGCGCGTCATGCGCAGATACAAGGGGTTTCCGGTGAAGACATACCGGCTCTCCATGAAGGCGACCAGGATGGAGAGGCCCAGGGTCAGGGGGACAAAAAGGAAATGAAAACCCGCCGTCATGGCGAACTGCAATCGACTGAGCGTTAAAACATCCATAGAGTCTTCTCCTCATGCATTGAACAGTCACATGCCGAACTTTACCCTTGAGACGCCAACGTTCAAACGCAATGATTATCGCAGGGGAAAGTGAGAAATGCAACGGAATTTGTTTTTGATGAAAGAGATGACGGGAAGGCAGAGCAGTGCGGGCTATACCAGTATGTAAGAAACGCTTCCCACGGCGATGAGCTCATCCTGATCGTTCATCAGTTCCGTTCTGATCACCGCGACCTTGTTTCCCGTTCTTACGTTGTATCCCGTACAGACAAACTCCCTGCCAAGGCCCGGCCGCAGATATTCCACATGAAGACTCATCGTGCTCAACCGCCCGATCATGGCCAGTTTCTCTTCCATGGGTTTACCGGACATTTTTTCCTGAAAGCCCATAAATGCTGCCAGGCCGGCCGTCATATCGATGGCGGATGAAATCACCCCGCCATACAGCATCCTGCGGATGGCGTTCCCGATCAACTCATCCCGCATCTCAAAGGAAAGCTTTACCTGCTCAGGGCTTATGAACCTGACTTTAAGTCCGATGATTTTATTGAAGGGAATTTTTTCCTCGAAGATTTCATTGACGGCTGAAAACAATACTTCTTCGTTCTTTGAGAAATTCGGCATCGTTTCTCCTTTACAGCCCGTTCATGGCCATGCCTGGTGATCCTGTGAGTATTTTGCTTTCAAGGTCTTCCTGAATAATTTTTATATGATCACTTCTTCTTTCCGCAAACCGGGCCGTCTTTCAGATCCGGGTCAACTGACGGTATTTAATCCGGTGAGGCTGATCGGCAGCGGTCCCGAGACGGGTTCGCCGGTCCGCTTCATATTCAGAGTAGTTTCCTTCAAACCAGACGACACGGCTGTCACCCTCGAAGGCAAGGATATGGGTGGCAATGCGATCCAGAAACCAGCGGTCGTGACTGATGACGACAGCGCAGCCGGCGAAATTTTCCAGGGCTTCTTCCAGGGCGCGCATCGTGTTGACATCCAGGTCGTTTGTTGGTTCGTCAAGAAGAAGGACGTTGGCGCCTTCTTTGAGCATCCGCGCCAGGTGAACGCGATTCCGTTCGCCGCCGGAGAGAGCCCCCACCTTTTTCTGCTGATCCGTTCCCGAAAAGTTGAAGCGGGCGACATAGGCCCGGGAGTTGACCTGGCGGCTGCCCAGGGAAAGGGTGTCAAGACCCTCAGAGATCGTCTCCCAGATTGTTTTCCCGGGATCGAGGATATCCCGGCTCTGATCCACGTAGGCCAGCGTTACGGTATCGCCGACGCGGAGCGTACCGCTGTCTGGAGTTTCCTGGCCGGTAATCATCCGGAAGAGAGTGGTCTTTCCCGCGCCGTTAGGGCCAATGACGCCGACGATTCCGCCCGGCGGCAGGGCAAAGGAGAGATCATCGATGAGAATCCGGTCGCCGAAGGCCTTGCGGAGATGTTCCGCCTCGATGACGACCTTGCCCAGTCGCGGTCCCGGCGGGATGTAGATTTCCAGCTCGCCGCCACGCTTTTCCCCTTCCTGGCCAAGGAGGGATTCATAGGCAGAGATGCGGGCCTTGGATTTAGCATGGCGGCCCTTGGGACTCATCCGGATCCATTCCAGTTCCCGCTCCAGGGTTTTCTGTCGTTCCGTTTCCCTCTTTTCCTCCTTGCGCAGGCGATTCTGCTTCTGCTCCAGCCAGGAAGAGTAGTTTCCCTTCCAGGGGATTCCCTCGCCCCGATCCAGTTCCAGAATCCATTCGGCGACATTGTCCAGGAAATAGCGGTCATGGGTGACGGCGATAATCGTTCCCTCATAGGTTTTCAGATGATGCTCCAGCCAGGCCACAGTTTCAGCATCAAGATGGTTGGTGGGCTCGTCGAGAAGCAGGATGTCAGGTTTCTGCAGAAGGAGACGGCACAGGGCAACCCGCCGCCGCTCTCCTCCGGAAAGCACGCTCACGGGCGTATCGCCAGCCGGACAGCGCAAAGCATCCATGGCCATTTCCAGTCGGGAATCCAGGTCCCAGGCGTCCAGGGCGTCAAGCTTTTCCTGGACTTCGGCCTGGCGGTCGCACAGACGGGTCATCTCCTCATCGGACATGGGTTCGGCGAACTGCTCGCTGATCCGGTTGTATTCCGAAAGCAGATCAACCGTCTTCTGAACACCCTGTTCCACGATCTCCCGGACGGTCAGAGCGTTATCCAGCTGCGGTTCCTGTTCCAGAAAGCCGATGGAATAACCCGGCGAGGGAATCGTTTTCCCGTTGAATTCCTTGTCGACTCCGGCCAGGATGCGCAGAAGGGAACTCTTTCCCGAGCCGTTAAGGCCGAGGACGCCGATTTTGGCGCCGTAAAAATAGGAAAGGGAAATATCCCTGAGAACCGGTTTTTTATCGTAAACCTTGGTGACTCCGATCATGGAATAAATAATTTTGTGGGGATCCTGGCTCATCTTAAAACTTTTCCTCCCGAGACTTTTGTGTAGAAAACCTTATATAGAATGATGCATCAGAATGCGACAAAAATGACTTGCACTAAATCAAAGCCGCAGAGGTGTCAAGAATAAACAGGTTATTGCCGTTTGATCTTTGAGGATGAATGTTGTAAAGGCGGAAAAGAAATTCCCGGCTTATTCGCGCACGGGGAAAGCTGGAGGTCCGGAAACGGGAACGAACGGGAAAGGAAAGGCAGGTTGAAGAAAACAGAATTATCGGGAAACCGGGATACGACGGATCTGACACTTTTTGTGCGGACGTCGGATGAAGAAGTCGCCCGCTGGAATCGGCAGCGCATCGTCGATGCCCTGATCCGGGAAACGGACATCGACAGCGATACGGCGGAAGCGGTCAGCCGGGAAGTGGAGAAGCAGATCATGGCTTCCGGGATCGGATTGCTGACCACCTCGCTGATCCGTGAACTTGTGGATGCGAAGCTGATCGAACGGGGGCTGGAAGACGCCCGGGGGATGCATGCCCTGCTGGGATTCCCGCTCTATGACGTCGGTCAGCTGATTCTTCACCCGAACCGGGGAAACGCCAATCTGCCCCATAATCCGGAAGCGACAAATCTCATTCTCGCGGAGGGCATCAAGCGGGCCTACGCCCTTCACAGCGTGTTTTCCCATGATGTCGGCGATGCTCACACGGCGGGCGATCTTCATATTCATGCCCTGGGCTACATCGACCGTCCCTACAGCATCTGCTCTTCGCTGGAGTACATAAAAAAGTTCGGAATGGACCTGCCTAATTCCGTCAATGTGGCCGGCCCCGCCCGACATGGGGATGTTCTGCTGGCCCACATGGTGCGTTATGCCGCGATACTTCAGGGTCATTTCTCCGGGGTGGTGGCCTGGCACGCGGTCAATCTGTTTTTTGCCCCCTATCTGGTGGGGATGCCGGACGCGGAGGTCCGACAGCTTGCCCAGATGCTGATTTACGAATTTTCCCAACTCGCGTCGGCAACGGGGGGACAGTCCATCTTTACCGATATCCATCTTTACTGGGAAGTTCCTGAATATCTTGCCGATGTGCCCGCCATCGGGCCGGGTGGAGAAGAAACGGGGAAGTGTTACGGTGACTATCTTCCCGAATCCCGGCGTTTTGTCTGGGCTCTCTTCGACGTCTACAGAGAGGGCGATGCCCTGGGAAAACCTTTCATCTTTCCCCGGCCTATCGTTCACATCACGGAAGCATTTTTCCGGACGCCGGATTGCGGCGAATTCCTCGATCATCTCTGTGAAGTGGCTGTAGACAAGGGAAACCCCATTTTTGTCTTCGATCGGGGGGATCTGTTGAGACTTTCAGAATGCGGTTCCCTTTACCCGGGGAATTCACCCTCCCATAAAGAGGATATGCAGAAACCCTGGATGATGCGTCATGCATCCATGCAGAACATTTCGATCAATCTGCCCCGGCTGGGATATCGGGCCGAGGGAGACAGTCGCCGCCTCTTCGATCTCCTGACCGCACAGTTGGAGCTGGCGGTCAAGGCTCACAGTCAGAAAAAGTCCTTTATGGAAAAGCTGCTCGATTACGGGCGGCAAGGACCTCTGTCCCTCCTGACCATGAACCGGGACGGGCATCCCTACCTGCGCCCGGACCGGATGACGTATCTCGTGGGGATGGTGGGACTCAATGAGCTCGTGAGAATTTCCACCGGGAAGCACCTTCACGAGTCTTCAACAGCCCTGAAGCTGGGATTGAAGATTGTCGCGCATATGAAGAAGCAGATCGACAAGCTCAGCCGGAAGACCGGCATGCGCCTGATTCTTGAACAATCCCCGGCGGAAACAACGGCATACCGCTTTGCCCGTCTGGATCTCCGTTACTTTTCCCCTGGCGCCGGACGCTTTATCCGCGGCGATGTGGTCCGGGGGGGGCTGTACTACACCAATTCCACAAATCTCGATATTTCGGTGAAGATGATGCCCTTTGAACGCGTTCGGCAGGAGGGCCTTTTCCATTCCTTGATCGAAGGGGCTGCACTGACCAATCTGAGGCTGGAAGAGAAGAGGCCATCAAAGGAGGCGTTGTCGTCCTTCATCCGGCAGGTCTATTTTGAAACGGAAAGTGCCGGAGTCACGTTTTCCTCCGATTTCACGACCTGCTTCGACTGTCGGAAAACCGTACGGGGTCTGCATGAGTCCTGCCCCGTATGCGGAGAAAAAGCAATCGACGGACTGGCCAGAATCACGCGGTATTACAGTCCGATATCCGGTTGGAACAAAGGTAAGCTGGCCGAATTGAAAGACTGTTATAGAAGCAGCACGAATTTTTAAAGCCACTTTTTCCCTCCCATCAGGGCGCTTTTCTTTTGGAATTAATCCAGGGTCGCGCCCTTGACATGCTCATAATCGATAAATATATTAGCCTCGAAATTGCTGAGACAAGTCGCATGACAGATAGGATCGCCCGGTTTCCATGGAAGATCATATTATTAAAATCTTTAAGGAAAGCAGCCAGCTTAAGGAGATTTTCCTGAACGAAAACCTGGGGCGGATGGTTAATGTTGTCGAGGCACTGACCGGCGCCCTGAAGGCCGGAAACAAAATCCTGATTTTCGGCAACGGGGCAAGCGCCGCTTATGCTCAGCACCTTGCCGCGGCATTCATCAATCGTTTCGTCATCGAAAGGCCTCCTCTGCCGGCCATTGCTTTGAGCGGCGATACTTCGGTGATCACTGGAATCGGTAACGATTACGATTTTTCTCAAATATTCAGCAAGCAGATTCGAGCGATCGGTCAGGTCGGGGATGTGGCTTGGGGAATCAGCACCAGCGGAAAATCAGCAAACGTTCTAAAAGGATTGGAAGTTGCTGGAAAGATGGGACTGATTACCGTCGGGCTGACCGGTTGGGACGGCGGGGATATCGCCGGGATGGTTGATTATTCCCTGAATGTGTCTTCAAACAGCGCGCCCCGCGTTCAGGAGGTGCACATCGCGATTGGCCATGTCATCTGCGAAATGATTGATTTTAAACTCTTTCAGAGACCGGAACACAAATGAGATTCCGGTAAAATCATCGTAAAGAAAAATGTTAAGCAATAAAAGCGGATTATGGAAATCTGCTGAAATGACAAGAAAGGAAACGCTTTACGGCATGAAGCACACGGACAGGAAAGAGGAGGAAACCATCGTTCCCGAATCTTCCGAAGAGCAGATTCAGAAGATTGCGGAGGGTGAGGCCGGCGCCGGCGATGACAGAGAATCGCTGAAAGCGGAACTTGAGTTGAAGGAAAAAGAAGTAGCCGAAAACTATGATAATTATTTGCGGGCACTTGCCGATCTTGAAAATTATAAAAAGAGGGCTTCCCGGGAAAAGTCCGATCTCATTAAATTCGGAAATGAAAATCTCCTTCGGGATATCCTTCCAATTATGGACAGCCTGGACAGGGCCCTTGAAACGGCAATCAAGTCCAATGATTTCGATTCTTTCCGGGAGGGGCTGAAACTGGTGAGAGATCAGCTCCTGTGTTGCCTGGAAAAATACGGAGTTGAACCGATTCCCGCATGCGGTCAGGATTTCGATCCCCATGTGCATGAAGCGATGCTTGAGGTTGAAAGCGATCAGCATGAAGACAGAAAGGTTGTTGATGAATATGAGAGGGGATACCTCTTGAAGGGGAGACTGCTGAGGCCGTCCAAGGTTTCTGTTTGTAAGCGCAGAGAGAAATAATGAAAAAAGCATTTATGGAAATGGAATACAGCACCAGACATAAGAGATTAAGGAGGATGAATCCACATGGGAAGAATTATCGGAATTGATTTGGGAACCACCAATTCATGCGTTGCCGTAATGGAAGGGGGGGACCCCGTTGTTATAGCAAATCAGGAAGGGAACAGAACGACGCCGTCGATTGTTGCTTTTACGGAAAGCGGTGAAAGACTGGTGGGACAGGTTGCCAAACGGCAGGCTGTAACGAACTCGGAAAATACAGTTTACGCCGTAAAGAGACTTATCGGCAGGAAATATAATTCCAAGGAAGTTCAGTATGACAAGAGTATCAGTCCTTTCAAGATTTCCGAGGCGCCCAATGGGGATGCCCAGATTGAGGTGCGAGGCCGGGCGTACAGTCCTGCTGAAATATCCTCCATGGTTCTGGTGAAAATGAAACAGACCGCCGAAGATTATCTGGGCGAAAAGATTACTGACGCAGTGATTACCGTCCCGGCATATTTTAATGACTCCCAGCGTCAGGCCACGAAGGACGCGGGGAAGATCGCGGGCTTGAATGTTCTGAGAATCATCAACGAACCGACGGCGGCAGCCCTTGCTTATGGACTGGATAAGAAAAAGGATGAAAAAATCGCCGTCTTCGACCTGGGTGGCGGGACGTTCGATATCTCAATCCTCGAGCTGGGCGAAGGCGTTTTTGAAGTCAAATCCACCAACGGGGACACCCATCTCGGAGGGGAAGACTTCGATCAGCGGATCATCGATTATCTGGTCAGCGAATTCAAGAAAGACCAGGGGATTGATATCCGCAGCGACAAGATGGCCTTGCAGCGGCTTAAGGAAGCAGCGGAAAAAGCGAAGATGGAGCTGTCCTCCTCGATGGAGACGGACATCAATCTGCCCTTCATTACCGCGGACGCGTCGGGTCCGAAGCACATGAACATCAAATTGACCCGCGCCAGAATGGAGGCGCTGGTGGAAGAACTGATCGACAGGCTCGAGGGTCCCTGCCGGACCGCCCTCAAGGATGCCGGCCTGAGCCCGAAGGACATCGATGAAGTCATCCTCGTCGGGGGCATGACCCGTATGCCCAGAGTCCAGCAGAAAGTCAAGGAGATCTTTGATCGGGAACCTCACAAAGGCGTGAATCCCGATGAAGTCGTGGCTGTCGGCGCGGCGATTCAGGGCGGAGTCCTGGGTGGAGAAGTGAAGGATGTTCTGCTGCTCGACGTCACGCCCCTGTCCCTGGGAATCGAAACCCTGGGTGGCGTGATGACCAAACTCATCGAAAAGAACACAACCATCCCGACCCGGAAAAGCCAGATCTTTTCCACTGCGGCGGACAATCAGCCTGCCGTGAGCATTCATGTCCTTCAAGGGGAACGCTCCATGGCAGGGGACAACCGGACTCTGGGCCGGTTCGACCTCGTTGGAATTCCCCCGGCGCCCCGCGGAATTCCCCAGATCGAAGTGACCTTCGACATCGATGCCAACGGCATCGTCCATGTTTCCGCAAAGGATCTGGGAACCGGAAAGGAACAGAGCATAAAGATTACGGCATCGAGCGGTCTTTCCGAGACGGAAATCGAGAAGCTGGTCAGGGAAGCCGAGTCTCACGGTGAAGAGGACCGCAAAAAGAAGGAACTCGTGGAGGCAAGGAATTCTGCCGACGCCATGGCATACGGCGTCGAAAAGAATATCAAGGAATTCGGCGACAAAGTTGATGCCGCGGAAAAGGCAAGGATCGAGGATGCCATTGCCAAAGTGCGGAAAGCCGTTGAAGGCGATGACATCAATGCCATCAGGTCGGCTCAGGATGAATTGACGACGGCTTCCCACAAGCTGGCCGAGGCGATGTATGCAAAGACCTCTCAGGCCGGGGCGGGTCCACAGCCTGGAGCGGGGCCTGGCACCGGCGGACAGGGGCCGGGGAAAAAGGATGAAGATGTGGTCGATGCAGATTTTGAAGAAGTGAAATAAGTTTGCTGATCGTGAGCCTGATAGATGCCCGGATTTCAAGAAATTTGATTTCCGGGCATATTTATTTGAACTCAGGAAAGGAATATCACAATGAGGTATCTGTTGACCAATGACGACGGGATTTATGCCCGGGGCCTGAGCGCGCTCTATTCGGAGCTGTCGAAAGACGCGGACTGTCTTATTGTCGCGCCGGAGGTGGAACGAAGCGCAGTCGGTCATGCCATTACCCTCAATCGTCCCCTCATGGTCCGGCGGACCAAAAAGGACGGCAATTTTCTTGGCTACGCCGTTTCCGGAACTCCTGCTGACTGCGTCAAAATTGGAATAAAGGAACTATCGGAGAAGCCTGTGGATCTGGTCGTATCGGGGATCAACATCGGGGCGAATGTCGGAATCAACGTCATTTATTCTGGTACGGTATCCGCGGCAACGGAAGGGGCAATTCTGGGGGTTCCCTCCATGGCCATTTCACTGGGTACGCTGCGCAATGCGGATTACACCTTTGCCGCCCATTTTGCCCGTACCATGGCTCGATTCATAATGAAGTATTTTGAAAAAAAAAGCGTGGCCCTTAATATCAATGTGCCGGCCCTTCCGGTGCAGGATATAAAAGGGTACGCCGTGACGCGGCAGGGAAAGGCGAGACTGATCGAGAGCTTCGACCGCCGTGTTGATCCCCGTGAGAGGCTCTACTATTGGTTGGCGGGCGAAACGCAGTTATCGGAGCAGGAAGAACCGGATTCCGACGGCAGCGCCTTGAGCCGGGGGATGATCTCCATTACCCCGATTTATCATGACATGACACGCTATGACGCACTGGATGGTTTAAAGGCTCTTCTGTCAAAGGAAACCAGCCTTCTTCCTGTTGCGAAATGTGATTTCCAGGATTAAATGAGCTTTAACGTGTGACAATCACGGGAATCGGGCTTTTGTTGAGAAGCATCACCATGGATGAGTCCAGGTCGGGCCGGGACATGACCAGCAGTTCGATGGAGCCGTCGAGGAGGAAACGGAAAGCTGCTTCTCCCTGTTGTCCGCTTAGGACAACGGTATCCCAGTCGATGAGCGGTTCACCGGTCAGCTGGTCAAAGTAATCTTCCAGTTGACGGTTGAGAGAATCAATCCGAAATGGATCTTCGGAAGGAAGAAGGATCGTCAGCGGCCAGGAAGCTTGCCGGGAAAGAGAGACAGCCAAATCAAGGGAATGGTCCCCTTCGGAGCATCCGTTATAGATCAGCCCCATACTTTCAATTTCCCGAAATTCTGGAGGAATGACCATCAGAGTGTAAGGCGCGCCGGGAAGGGCGAGATGCGCTGGTTTATTCTGCGTGCTTTGAAGTTCGAGGCGATCCGGTCTGGGAATGAGAAAAAGCCCGGTTTCCTTATCCGCTGTCGCCTCCAGGATTGCTGCTGAGGACAAATCCGTCGTTTGCCGGAGCTCCATTGAAATGCCGAAACGACGGCAGTCTTCCAAAAAGATCTCGATAAAGGTTTCCTCTGCTGACGAATCCCCCCGGGTTCTGGCATGTATTCCGATCAGTTGAATATTCATTTTTTTGGCGACATAAATCCCGTATGCAACTGCCCTTTGGCTGAAGGAGGAACCGTCGAGGGGGATCAGAACCGCATGGATGGAAACGCTGCTCACTGTCTTCCTTTTCCCTATTTTAACTGTTTCTTAAATTGAGGAGTCCATATCAGAAGGACGGCGATTTTTCAAAATAATTTCTCCCGGTTTTCTGCTGGTCTTCACAAGGTTTAGATTCATGAGGATGGCACATAAGCGGCTTTTTCGAAGTGAGCCGGTTTGAAGTTGCTTCCCGTAAAAACCGAAGAGAATGGAAATTATAATTGACAAAAAAAAGCAAGCCTCATAGATTTACAATCCTTTAAAAAGTCTCATATCCGGGCATCTTCAAAACAATATGTCCTTTCTTCCTTACTGGAGCCGCAGGCGATCTTTGGCATGTAATCTGTTGCATTAATGAGGAATATTACGTATAGGAAATCCCGGCAAAAGAAGAAACTCTTGTTGTCGCGGGACAAAAAAGGCTGAATCCTCAGGCCGGCGGGGAAGCTGTTAATTCATGGGTAGAAAAATTTGATGCTTAAATTAAATCTGGATACAAGCCGGATTGCCGTTATCGGTCCGGGAAGACTGGGAACATCTTTCGCTTACAAGTTTGGACGGGATAACATAAAGGTCACCCTTTATTATCACGATGCGGATATCTGCCGGGAAATCAACAGGGAGCATCTCAATCCCAAACATCTGACGGAGGACCTTGCCTTGCGGTCGGGAGGCATGGACCGGGTGCCGAGACTTTCCACCCGGGTCACTGCAACCAACGATCTGGAGCGGGTTGTGGAAGACCATGATTTTATACTGCTCTCCATAACCATGAACCGGCTTCCTGAACTGCTGGGCTATCTGCAGCCCCTCATCGAAAAAAAAGCCGGAGATACCTGCCTTATTTCTCCAATCAAGGGGCTGACTTCCGATGAGTTGACCAAGGAGCTCATCACGCCATCCCAGTTGATTCACAACCACCTTTTTCGCTTGAAGAACAAATATCAGGTCGTCTGTATCGGCGGCCCTTTTTTTGATGTGGACATCGCCCTGGGACGTCCCGTCTGTGTGACCATAGCCGGAAAAAGTCGAATCTGCCGGTTTATACGGGAGGAACTATTCAAATTCAACCGTCGAGAATTGAATTCCTATTACAACTTTGACATCGTGGGTGTTGAAGCCTGCGGATCCCTTAAAAATCTCGTGGCCAACATCAAGGGCGTAGCGGATTCCCTCGATCTGGGCGATTCCTTTCCCGGAACCATATTCGCCCGTTCCGGCGTGGAAATCCGTTCCCTGGCCAAACTTCTTGGGGGAAGTTTTCAGGCATTCTACAGCCAGGCCGGGGTGGGGGACATGTATGTGACCCTGTCATCCGATGCCAGCAAGAATTATCGTTACGGGAAATATTTCTACCAGCTCTATGACGGCAATACCATTGAGACAAACAAAAGGGTTCTGGCGCGGATAGACGGGACGCCGGAGGGGCCCAATACCATCAAAAACGTTCATCGCTATCTGGAAAAGAAGAACATGTACAGCCCGCTGTTTCAATGTGCCTATCAGATATTCAACGAAGGCGGAAGCAAAAGCAATATGAAGGAACTCCTGATCCAGTCCTGCCAGCTTGACCGGAGAGAAAAGGAATATATCGGACCGGTTTCCCGCGCACTTTACCGGATTATGCCCAATCTGTGGTACCGCCGTGAAAAGGGCATCCTGGCCAATCTGGATATGTAGAGGATAAGAGGGCGCGGCCGAGACCTTGCCCTGCCGCCCGTTCAAATAAGACCTTGACATTGTCCAGCGGCTTATGGTAGCGGAAACAGCAAATTTAAAAAATCGTCAGGTTATTGGAATGACAACATATCCTGCATATCAGAGAGTGGGCTGGCAATGGCGGTTGCAGTCCGTCCATGCCCACGATAGCCGATGAATAATTCCTGTGAGATGTGGGTAGAGAGAACCTTCTCCCATGTCTCTGAAATCGAACAGAAAGCCATGGGAAACCCCATGGCTTTTTTAATGACTTCCGGTTCAGCCGCGAAGGATATTAGAAATTTGATCAACAAGTAAAAGGAGAAGAGTTTATGGAACCAAGAAAGGTCATATTGGAAGACAGCGAGATTCCCCGACAGTGGTACAACATCCTGGCAGATCTGCCCAAGCCTCTCAGTCCGCCGCTCCATCCGGAAACGCATCAGCCTGTCGGTCCGGAAGACCTGGCGCCGATTTTCCCCATGAACATTATCGAGCATGAAGTCAGTACACAGCGCTGGATTGACATTCCCGAAGAAGTCCTGGAAAAATATCTGATATGGAGACCTTCTCCGCTGTACCGGGCAAGGAATTTTGAAAAGCTGCTCGATGCACCGGTGAAAATCTACTATAAACATGAAGGAGTGAGTCCTGCCGGTTCCCACAAACCGAATGCCGCCATTCCCATGGCTTTTTACAATAAACAGTTCGGCATCAAGCGGCTGACGACGGAAACCGGGGCGGGACAGTGGGGCAGCGCCCTGAGCATGGCGGCCCAGATGTTCGGGCTGGAATGCCGGGTCTACATGGTCCGGGTCAGCTTCGATCAGAAACCTTACCGGCGGATCCTGATGAATACCTGGGGCGGCGAATGCATTTCCAGCCCCAGCGAACTGACCCGTATTGGACGGCAGATCCGGGCTGATTCTCCGGATACGCCGGGCACCCTGGGCATTGCCATCAGCGAAGCCATCGAAGATGCCGTCACTTCGGAAAACACCCGTTACGCTCTGGGCAGCGTGCTGAATCACGTCCTTCTCTATCAGACCATTATCGGTCTGGAAGCACAGAAGCAGATGGAAAAGCTCGGTGTTTATCCCGATGTGGTCATGGGCTGCTGCGGCGGCGGGAGCAATTTCGGAGGTATATCTCTGCCTTTCGTCAAGGATAAAATCGAAGGGAAGCAGGTGGAAATTGTCGGGGCGGAGCCCACCTCCTGCCCGACCTTGACCCGGGGGCCATATTCCTATGATTTCGGTGATCTGGCAAAAATGACTCCTCTGCTGGCGATGCATACCCTCGGTCATGATTATGTGCCGGCGCCCATTCATGCCGGCGGCCTCCGTTATCACGGCATCGCGCCGATTGTCAGCCAGTTGCTCAACCTGGGGCTGATCGAGGCAAGGGCCTACGATCAATTGGAAACCTTTGAAGCCGGCATCAAATGGGCTCGTTCCGAAGGGTTTGTCCCTGCACCGGAAACCTGCCACGTGATCGCGGCGGTCGTGGATGAAGCGAAACGTGCTAAAGAGGAAGGTAAGGAAAAGAGCATTCTCTTCAGTTGGAGCGGCCACGGTTTGATTGATCTGGCATCCTATGACGCATACCTGTCCGGCAAACTGATGCCCTATGAACTGCCGGAAGAGGAAATTCAGCGGGTCCTGAAAGCGACGGAAAACATGCCTAAACCCTGAATTTCTCAATGCATCATATTCTTTCGGGAGACGGAGAAGAAGAATTGAACCTTCGCCTCCCGAAATTTGAAAAAGCTTCTTTTCTTAAATAATTGTGATCTTATGGAATCCTTTGATGATCTTGAAATACGCTGCCCCCGGCTGGGGCACGAGATCCTCTTGTCCTATTGCCTCAGGGAAGCCGAAGAGCTTCCCTGCTTCCGCTTTCTTCTCTGCTGGGAATCCCGTATCCCTGCAGAAATTTACCTGAGAAAAAAGATGACTCCGGAGGCATGGGAACGGTACAGCCTTCAGGAATCCAAAGACAAGGTATCTTCCCTGGTTGAACTGATCGAAGCGGCCAGAAAGCTGGGGAAAACTCCATCGTGAGTGGTGAGTGGGGCGACTTCTCCGTTCCAGGCGAACTTCAGCGCCGGTAAGGCGGATAAGGGAATAACCATGGATCTTTTTGATCGAAACAATGAGACAACGGAACAAAGCCGCCGGCCTCTGGCGGATCGAATGAGGCCGGAGACCCTGGATGAATTTTTCGGACAGGAGCATCTTCTGAAGAAGCATAGTCTTCTGCGGCGCGCGATTGAAGAGGACCGGCTGTTTTCCGTTATCTTCTGGGGACCGCCGGGGTCTGGAAAGACGACCCTGGCCAGGATTGTGGCCGGCGAGACCAAAGCGTATTTTGCCGCCTTCTCCGCAGTGCTTTCCGGTGTAAAGGAGCTTCGGAAGGTTGTGGAGGAAGCGGAGGCACGATGGCAAAACAACCGACAGAAAACGGTTCTCTTTGTCGACGAGATTCACCGTTTCAACAAGGCCCAGCAGGATGCCTTTCTCCCTCATGTGGAGAGCGGCCTGATCACACTCATCGGAGCGACCACGGAGAACCCTTCCTTTGAAGTCATCGCCCCGCTGCTGTCCCGCTGCAGGGTTCTTGTTCTCAAACCTTTTTCGGATGAAGATCTGGTCCGCATTCTCAACAGGGTGCTGAGGGACCGCAGGCGGGGTCTGGGAAACCTCGGATTGGAGCTTGATCAGGATGCCCTGGCATACCTTGTCCACACCGCCGATGGAGACGCCCGGACCGCGCTGAACAGTCTGGAGGCCGTCGCGTCTCTGCTTGCTGCAGGAGAAGGACAATCATCGCGGATTTCACGTGTGCAGGTCGAGGAGGCCCTGCAGAAAAAAGGCCTGCAGTACGATAAGTCCGGAGCGGAGCATTACAATCTCATCTCGGCTTTTCATAAAAGTCTCCGGGGCAGCGATCCCGATGCCGCCCTCTACTGGCTGGGACGAATGCTTACGGCGGGAGAAGACCCCCTTTACATCGCGCGCAGGATGGTCCGGTTTGCCTCGGAGGATGTAGGCAATGCCGATCCCATGGCGTTGAGCATCGCCATGACCGCAATGCAGGCATTCCATTTTATCGGACTGCCCGAAGGCGAACTGGCCCTGGCGCAGGCTGCCGTGTATCTGGCGACGGCGCCGAAGAGCAACGCCCTGTATGCGGGTTACGGTCGGGTGAAAGCGGCGATTGCCGCAACGGGAACGCTTCCCGTTCCCCTGCATATCCGCAATGCCCCGACGCGTCTGATGAAGGATCTGGGATACGGCCGGGATTACCGTTATGCTCACGATTATGAAGGCGCCTGGGTTCCCCAGGAGTATCTTCCCGACGCCCTTCTGGCCAAAGAGCATGAATTTTACCGACCCACGGACCGCGGCTATGAGCGGACGATTCGTGAACGCCTGGAAAAATGGAAAAAACGTCTGAATGAAGCCAGAAGACAGCAACAGACCTCTTCGGAAAAGTAAGTTGTAAGCCTGCCTGCCGGGATCAACTGTCGGATGATCCGTTATAGCCCTTGCCTGCCTGGATCGCTTTATTGCCTGCATGTCAACGCACGATCCATCGGTGCTGTGTATTGCCGCATCTCTGTTCACTTTTTTCTTTATGGAATGCGGCATGATATGATGGTGTTATTTCCTGCAGCTTTTTCTTATCTTCTCCGCGATTTTCTCGACTTCCCTCATGATTGCCTCCAGGTCGAAAGAGAGGATTTTCCGATTTTCCATGACCACGTTGCCGTCAATGACGGTGGTGAGCACATCCGCGCCGGAGGCCGCGTAGACGAGATGAGAAAAGGGATGGTACATCGGCGTGAGATGAGGTTGATTCAGATCGAGGATGATGAGATCCGCAGCCTTGCCGACTTCAAGAGACCCAATCCGGTCCTGCAACCCCAGGGCTCCGGCCCCTTCGGAAGTGGCCATCCGGACGACCCTTGCGGCATCCATGACGGCCGGGTTTCCAGTGGCGACCTTGTGGATCTTTGCCGTCGAATCCATTTCCCGGAAAAGGTCCAGATCGTTATTGCTGGCTGAGCCGTCAGTTCCCAGAGATACGGAAATGCCCATGGCCTGCATGGCCGGGACAGGAGCGATGCCCGCCGCCAGTTTCATGTTGCTTTGCGGGGTATGAGAAACCCGGACGCCGCAGTCCGCCAGGACGCCCTGCTCTTCCTCGTCGAGCCATACGCAGTGCACGGCAAGGGTATCCGGATCAAGAACGTCCAGGTTGTGGAGATGTAAAGCAGGCCGTTTCCCATAACAATCCTGGATCAGGGAAACTTCCTCACGGGTTTCGGAAAGATGCAGAACGTAGAGGATTTTTTCCCTTCGGGCCGCCTCTTTGATGCGGACCAGTGTTTCCGGGGAGCAGGTGTAGGGTGAATGACAGAAGAGGGCAGGCTGAATCAGAGGTGAAGCGTCTTTCCACGTTCCAATAAACCGTTCCGCGGTTTCCATCTGCCGGGACGGGTCGGATGTGTCCGGCGTGGGAAAATCGATGAATCCCTGGCAGACAACAGCCCGCATCCCGGCATCCTTTGCCGCCCGGGCGACCTGATCGACAAAGAAGTAGCCGTCGCAGAAGGTCGTTGTGCCGGACAGAATCATTTCCGCCATGGCCAGCAGGGAACCCGCGTAAACCATTTCCGGATTGACGTGCCGCGCTTCTGCGGGGAAAATGTATTCGTGAAGCCAGGCCATCAGGGGGAGATCGTCGGCCAGTCCACGGAAGCACGACATGGCCAGGTGTGTGTGCGTATTCACGAGTCCGGGCATGATCAGGGTATTGCTTCTATCCAGGACCTTTCTGGCTGTGTATTCTTCCTCAGTAAAGAGATCGTTCTGCATGATCAGAACGATTTTTCCGTTCCGTATGCCGACGACGGGGTTTTCAATGACAGCCTCCTCCTCGCGCATCGTCAACAGGACGCTGCCGCGAATCAATAGATCAAGCTCTGTTTTTGCCATGAAAAATGACCTCGTCGGGAAAATCTGAAGATATCCCCTGCACTTAAAAATATGGGTTCAATTTTTTTGTCAATCGTGTCTTTCTGCTGATTTTTTATTGATTCATCACCGGCTGCATCGCTTTTGCCGGTGCCGACTTTGACTTACCGTCATGAAATTCCCTCCGAATTGGAAATCGAAATAACACAAGGAGGGGAGTCCGTTCAATCGAATCTTGCGATCAGAAAAATTCAACGAAGAGTGAAGAGAAAAAAATACAAACTTTCGCAGGGAATCATAACGACGGAAGGGGAGCCGTTTGGACTCCCCTTCCGTTCAGGAGGAAAAGACGATTTTGGATTTTGTCCGTTATGTAATCCGGTTCATTCTGCCCGTTTGAATTTGCCGGATTTTCGTCTTTTGATCTATTACCAAGCACTGATTGTGCCAACAGGTGATATGCATATCCATATGCCAGTAATCATTGGGATATTAAGATTATGAGAAGGAGTGAAACGTGATAAGTATTTTGTAGAAGGCAATAAATGTCGGTCGCCCGAAAATGGCGATATAAAATATTATGAATAATTACATAAGGATACGAAATGAATATCCGTTGTCGCTTCTCCGACAATATTGTCGAATCAGGCTCATTTGCATTCGAATCCAACAGAAAGAAAATTGAAAAGGGGTTGACTTTTTTATGGATCAACCTAAGATGTCGGACGCGGGGTGCTTGAAAAGATCTTATGGATACTCTTCGCAATACAGCGGCAGGAAACCGAGATGAAGCAAGAAGAAAAAATTATCTGGCAGGACTCACTGCCCGGACATGAGCGTTCTTTTCTGCAGCCCATTGCCGTGGCGATTGTCTGCGCCGTGTTTATCGGCTTGATTCTTTTCATGGGAATCATGGATTTCCGCCGAAGCGACCGGACGCTCACAGGATTCATGCAGAATCAGGGACTTTCAACAATCAGTGTTGTGAGAAAAGTGTCGGAAGAAAACCTGAAGAATCTTATTCAAGCCAGCCAACGCGAAAACGTACCTATTTTTACCCCTTTGCAGGAGGAATCCTTTGCTCCGCAGCACTGGCTGACCTCCTCGCTGGCGGGAATCGGCCGGGATGTGGATGAGCAGTGGCAGGCGGAACAGATAAGTAATGAATATCTCAGAAATATTGCTCTACGTGAAAGCCTCTGGCTGATTGCGGTCATGGACAAGGACGGGAAAGTCGTTTTTCAGAGTCGACCTGAAGGACCTTCTGCTGGAGAAAGCAATCCGGGATCAAAAGAGCCCCCCTTGTCAAGCGGCGAAAATCTCATTTCCTCACTCAAAAAGAAGGGTATCAATTTTGTCGCGCTGAGAAGAAAAGATGGCAGCGGAACAGTGGTGATCGCCCTGGAAAAGGACTCTCTCCGGTATTGGGCACTGAGGGTATCCGTTGAGAAAGCAATGGAAAAACTCGGAGAAGGACAGGAAATGGTTTATCTGGTCGTCATGAACCACGAAGGAAAGTTGCTGGGGCAGGTAGGAAATCTTCCCGGAACTTCAAAGAGACTCGACCAGGCTTTCTACAACGTGTTGTATGGTCGGAAGGCTGTGGAAACACGGAAGATGAAGTTTGATAATCAACCGATTCTGGACATTACGGCTCCCTTCAAGATCAGCGACCGGGCGGGAGGAATTGCCCGGATCGGATTGAAGCGGGACAGCGCTGAGAAGATCCTTTCCGAGAACCGCAGGAATATGTTTGTCTCTCTCATTTTCACCGTTCTGGTGGCCCTGCTTGCCATGTGGCTTCTCTATCACAACCAGAACCGGCATCTTGCCGGGATCATTGAATTTGAGCGGCGCCTGGAAAAGGCGGAACGGTTGTCGTCTCTCGGCCAGTTGGCGGCGGGAGTGGCTCATGAGATCCGCAACCCCCTCAATGCCATCAGCATGGCCAGTCAACGGCTCAAACGGGAATTTATGCCGGCGGAGCCCGAAAAGGCCGAGGAATTTCAGAACATGGCCGGTGTGATTCGGGATGAGATCCGACGATTGAACGGAATTATCGAGGAATTTCTGACCTTTTCCAAAAGCCGCCGTCTGGATATGCGGGATTACTCCGTAACCGAAGTTTTGCGGAAGATGACGGACCTGATCCGGGAGGAGGCCGAATCCCGGGGAATTACACTGAAAACGGAATGGAGCGATGAGCCGGTCATCATTCCCATGGATGTGGATAAACTTCAGCAGGCCCTTTTCAACCTCGTAAAAAATGCCATGGAGTCCATCTCCGGTGGAGGTTCCATTACGATTTCCCTGTCGAATGAGGACCGTCATCGTCGGATCATTCGCATCGCGGACACCGGTTGCGGAATGACCGAAGAGGAAGTGAAAAAGATTTTCAATCCGGAATACACGACCAAGCAGAAGGGGCTGGGGCTGGGGTTGTCCCTCGCGCATGAGATCATTCGCGGCCATGGCGGGGAAATCCGGGTTTTGAGCCGGGAAAAGGTGGGAACGACCTTCGAGCTCATCCTTCCTGCAGAACGAAAGCAGGATAAATCAACAAATATGGCAACATAGAATATTCAAGCCTGAAGGGTAACATGAAGAGTCTTAATATCCTGGTCGTGGAAGACGGCCAGTCTCAGCGTGAAATGCTCCGTGATTTTCTTCTTAAAGAAGGCCATACTGTCGAAGAGGCGGCCAGTGGCGAAGAAGCGGTGCAGTCCATAGCGGGCGGGGCCTTTGATCTTGTCCTGCTGGATTACAAGATGCCGGGCATGGACGGAATGCAGGTCCTGCAGGAGGTGAAACGCCTCAATCCGGAAACGGATGTCGTGATCATCACCGCCTATGGAACAATCGAAACCGCCGTGGACGCGATGAAAGCCGGCGCTGTGGACTACATCACCAAGCCCCTGGAATTCGATGAACTCCTTCTGCTTCTCGACCGTGTTGCGGAGCGGCGGACCCTGATTCGTGAAAATGAGATCCTGCGTCGTCAATTGAAGGATCAGGGGGTTACCACGGATGCGATTATTTTCACCAGCCAGAAAATGGCGGCACTCACAAGCATGGCCGCCCGGGTGGCATCCAGTCGCGCCACGGTTCTGCTGCAGGGAGAAAGCGGCACAGGAAAGGAACTCCTGGCCCGATTGATTCATCAGCTCAGTCCACGGTCCACCAGGCCGATTATTACGGTAAATTGTGGAGCCTTACCGGAAAGTCTCATTGAAAGTGAACTGTTCGGCCATGAAAAGGGCGCGTTTACCGGGGCGACGTCGCGGCGGATCGGACGGTTCGAAGAGGCTGACGGTGGCACCCTATTTCTTGATGAGATCGGTGAATTGACGATGCCCGTGCAGGTCAAACTTCTGCGTTTCCTCCAGGAACGGGAATTTCAGCGGGTCGGCGGTAATACGAACATCCGCGCCGATGTCCGGATCATCAGCGCCACGAACCGCGATCTTGAAACCATGGTCAAGGAGGAAAAATTCCGGGAAGATCTTTATTACCGGTTGAATGTGGTGGTTATGTCCATTCCGCCTCTTCGTGAGCGACGGGAAGATATCCCTGCCCTGATCGATCATTTTCTGGAGCGCTTTGCCGCTGAAAACGGCAAGAAGATCTCGGGGATCAGCAGCGAGGCCCGGGATCTTCTCATGAAATATGATTATCCCGGAAACGTCCGGGAACTGGAAAACATCATCGAGCGGGCCGTGGTCATCGCCCGCAATGAGATCATTTACATGGAAGACCTGCCCTTCCGGGAAGATACTCTGGTTGCCACCTCCGGTGGAGTGCCGGAAGAAGGAGAGGGAAGGCTTCGGGGCGCCATAGAGAATCTCGAAAAGCAGATGATCCAGGACGCCATGGAAAAAGCGGGCGATCATCAGACCCGGGCCGCTGAAATGCTGGGACTCAGTGAACGGATGTTGCGCTATAAGCTGAAGAAATACGGATTGAAGTCCTGAAAAGGTGAAGGCTTTTTTGCTGAAAATACACATGAAAAGACAGAGCCGTTTATAATCCCGTCTCCAGGAAGCATTGCAGGACAATGATTGTTATCCTGTCAGCAGTCTCTCAGTTTTATCAGCATTTCAACACAGAAAACCTTCCGGCAGCATGCACGGCACCTGGAACCATAATGCGAAGGTGTCGGCAATGGTTACTTGATCTTCTGAATATCCTTCTCTTTGCCGATAACAAGAAGAACATCACCGTCCTTGACAACAAAATCAGCCCCGGGAACCATGGTGATATGATCGGTAACGACATCCCGTATGGCGATGACTTCAATATGATGACGGTTGCGCAGCTGCAGTTCCGCAATGGTCTTTCCGTAAAAGCTGGTGGGAGGCGCCATTTCAAAAATCATATAATTTTCGGTGAGGGGCAGATAATCAAGGACGTTGGGGGAGACAAGACTTTTTACGAGTTTGCGTGCGATTTCTTTTTCCGGAATAATAACTTCCGTTGCACCGACTTTTTCCAGAATCAGCTTATGCTCTTCATTGGGGGCCTTAACAATGATATTCCTGATCTTCAGCTGTTTCATATGCAGTGTGATCAGGGTGCTGGCCGCCAGATCCTCTCCGAAGGAAATAATGACGATGTCATCTTCCTGAAGCCCGATCATATCCATGACTTCCCCATCCAGACCGTCGGCCAGAATCGCCTTCGTGGAGCAATCCTTAACCCGCTGAATCGCATCCTTGCTTTTGTCGATGGCGATCACATCGAAACCGACTTCATAAAGATCCTTTACGATGTTGAAGCCGAAGATGCCCAATCCGATAACGACAACCCGTTTCGTTCCCATGCTTCCTCCTTATCCCACCATCACGGATTCTTCCGCATAGATGATTTTCCTTTTCGATTTACTCCAGGCAAAGGCGAGGGTCAGGGGACCGACACGCCCCGCAAACATCATGAGGATTATAGCCAGTTTCTGGAGTTCACTCAGTTTTGCCGTTATTCCCATGGACAGCCCCACCGTTCCATAGGCTGAAACGGTTTCAAAGACATACTCCACAAATAAGTGCCGGCTGCTTGCCGGGGGGAGAGAGTCCGGGCTTCCGAAAAGAAGAATCGATGAGATCAGCGCGACGGAAAAGGCTGAGGCAAAAACAATGGAAATCGTGCGGGTCGTAATTTCTTCGGGGATGCTGCGGTTGAAGATGGTCACCTGTTCGCTCCCCTGGATACGGTTCCAGATCATCATCAGCAGCAGGGTAAAGCTTGTGGTCTTGATGCCTCCCCCCGTTGAACCCGGAGAAGCGCCGATGAACATAAGGCCCATTAACAGCAGGATCGTGGCATTTGTCAGTTGACCGATATCCACCGTATTGAAGCCGCTCGTTCGGGATGTCACCGACTGAAAAAGTGAAACCAGCAGATTTTCCTGCCAGGATGCCCCCCTTAGAACATGATGCATTTCAAAAAAGTAAAACAGAACAGCTCCAAGAAGAATGAGAAAGCCGGTCATCAAAAGGGCGATCCGGCTGTGCAGGGATAGTTTTTTCTGATTACCCCGCACTCTGGAAATGATCTCATAGAGGACAATAAATCCGATACCGCCCAGCACAATCAGACTCATTATCGTCAAATTGACGATCCAGTCGGAGCGATAATCCATAAGACTGTTGGAAAAGAGGGAATATCCGCAGTTATTGAAGGCGGACACCGCGTGATAAACAGAAAGATACAAGGCCCTGGGAAGAGGAAAATCCTGAATGAAACGGGAAAACAGCAAGAGTGTTCCTATGGATTCGATAATCAGGGTCATGAGCAAAACCCACTTGAGGATCATAAAAAAATCCCGTCGGGGGGTATGGAGAAAAGTCGACTGGACAATCTCCCGCCCGCGGAAGGATATACCCCGTCCCATAATTCCGAAGAAAAGCACGGAAAAGGTAATGATCCCCAATCCACCGATCTGAAAGAGCAGAAGGGTAATGAGTTGTCCGGGAAGAGACAGATCCCTGCCGATATCGACGACGGCCAGTCCCGTTACGCAGACCGCGGAGGCAGAGGTAAAGAGGGCGTCGATAAAACTCAGGGGTTTACCGCTCGAGGAAAAGGGCGACCAGAGCAGCAGTGTTCCAGCCAGGATAACGGCGGCAAAACTCAAAATAAAGCTTCTTGCCGGCGTCAGATAACCGGATATGGACATTTTAAGTTGCAATGCCGTCAGTCTCATTGAGCAACCTCGGAAACACCCGGCATACAGGAAGGGAGAAGCAATAAACCGCTGAACGGCCGACTGTGAGGGTTGGAATCATTATTCCCGGATGACGCGGACTGGCCTTCAGCGAATTGGGGGACAAAAAGATGCATAAAACCCCGAAGTCTTGTATTGGAGGAGTGTCCTCCGGAAGCACTCCGGGAGAGTCCCCTCATCGATGCCTGCGAGGTTAGCTGACGGGCTCGGGCCGAAGAGGTGCCCTACGCCAAATGGCGATACGCCCCAGGAGAACGGGTCCCCCGCTCCTCTTGAATCGAGGATTAAGCGCCATGCATTAAGCATCAAGAAATCATGTTTGTCAAGTCTTGATCAAGCTTCTTTTCTGGCCGAAAAATGAGCAGCAGGATATTTGCACTATTTTACATTTCATCCCGGGATCGTGAATCTGGGCAGGGTTAAATTTGAGAGCTGCCGACAATCGACTCCATTTACTAAGTTGGAAGCAGTGACCGATGATTTTTTAGAAGTTCCAGGTTGCTTCAGCAATGGCCGTAATATTTGTTTGATGAATTGAGAAAAATATGCAAAAGGAAGCAGAAATCAAGGGGACAGGCACCCAGGGTCAAAGCCCGCTTTCTGCACTGGAGCCATTCAGCATGAACAGAAAACCCACTTATGAAGAACTGGAAAAAAGAGTCAGAGTTCTAGAGAAAGAATCATTAAAATACACACAGACTGAGAACAGACTGAATGAAACCTTGCAACGGCTTAATTTCCACATCGACAATGCGCCTCTGGCGGTTGTGGAATTTAACAACCGCTTCCAGATTACCTACTGGTCGAATCAGGCCGAGAAGATTTTCGGCTGGAATGCCGAGGAGGTGATGGGCAAAAGGATCGACCAGTTGAAATGGGTTTACAAAGACGATATGCACCATGTCGCCGAATTAAGCGCCGAGATGCTCGCATCGCGCCGGACCAGCAACATCCACATAAACCGGAACTATCGCAAGGACGGCTCAGTCATCATTTGTGAGTGGTACAACTCCGTGCTGTTAAACTCGAAGGGGAAGCTCATATCAATCCAATCCATGGCTCGGGATGTTACAGAGCAACATCGTCTGGAGGCTGAGTTAGCGAAAGCCTTTGATGAGATTAAGAGACTGAAGGACCAGCTGGAAGCCGAGAATATCTATCTGCGCGATGAAATCAAGTTAAAAGAGGGCTTTGGCGAAATCATCGGCGCCAGCGATGTAATAAAATCCACCATTCACAAGATCCGGCAGGTTGCCCCCAGCAAGACGACGGTGCTCTTCGCCGGCGAGACGGGAACCGGAAAGGGGATCTTCGCCCGCTTTCTCCACCGGGAAAGCGACCGCCGAGACAGGCCCTTTGTGAATGTTAACTGCGCCAGCCTTCCCGCAAACCTCATTGAGAGCGAACTTTTCGGCAGAGAAAAGGGCGCGTATACCGGCTCCACGGCACGGCAGATCGGCCGCTTCGAGCTTGCCAATAATGGCACCATCTTTCTTGACGAGATTGGTGAGGTGCCGATGGAACTGCAGGCTAAGCTCCTGAAGGTCATAGAGGAGGGAGAGTTCGAGCGCATCGGCAGCCCTCATCCGATAAAGGTTGATGTCCGGATCATCGCGGCCACCAACCGCGATCTCCAGGAAGAGATAAAGAAAGGCCGTTTTCGACAGGATCTTTATTTCCGACTCAATATTTTTCCCATCAATATCCCTCCCTTGAGAGACAGGAAGGGAGACATCCCGCTTCTCGTGAAGGCCTTCGTGGCAAAATTCAGCAAGAGTCACAACAGAGATATTAAAAGGATTCCCGCAAAGATCATGGAATCTCTGAAAAACTATGCCTGGCCGGGAAATGTGCGCGAGCTGATTAATGTTATGGAGCGGGCCGTAATAGTCAGTGAAGGTTCTGAACTTCAGCTTGCAGAAAAGATTGACGCCATCCCTTTGGATTCTTCTATTCGTGGGGATGAGTCTTTCTCCACAGGATCGGGAGAAACACTGGCAGACGCAGAGCGGGAACACATACTGAAGGCGCTTCAACAAACCGGCTGGAGAATTGAAGGCCCCCGGGGAGCTGCACAGATCCTTGATCTGCAGCCGAATACCCTGAGGGCTCGTATGAAGAAGCTCGGCATCAAAAGACCTGGAACCCCTTAGAATATTTCCTCCATATAGTCACATCTTCCAGAACCCGAAATAACCTGCCCGACAAATAATTTGGAAACCATCATATATGGCAGATAAATCCGGCGCCGGTCGGACAGCCATCATTTCATCAATAAGATAATCATGAATATAATCATCATGTTATCCATTATTGCCGCTTATTGCTCCGGGTGGCACGTATGTTGATATAGTTATCTTAAAAAAATAAAAGCGATTGGAGGATCGCATCATGAAAAACAATTTAAGAAGTAAAACACGGGGTGTGTTTCTGGTTTTCCTTATTCTGTTTCTGCTGAAGGCTGGCGCCGCATCCGCATCATTGACCGGCAACTCGTCGTCATCCAGTGAACCGCTGAAAAATCCTGCCTATATTACTCAGAGCCATGTCGCTTCGAACCTGTCCGACCAGGGAATCTTTTCAAGTGGAGATAAAACCAACTCTTGGATCGTTTTGTTTTCGGTCCTCATTCTGATAGGACTGGCAGAAATCAAAATCGCTGATCAGATAGCTTATAATTCGAAAAAACAATATGGTTCTTTATTATTTTAATATGATCATCAAATAATAAAAACCCGCTCCACTTTACACAAAGGCGGATTAGGTGAGGATGTGGAAGGTGCCGCCACCTCCTCACCAAAAAATAAAAAAATCCGCCTTTGTTTAAAAAAAGGCCGATTAAGGCAAGGGATCGCCATATGACCGCAAAAGTGATAAGGGACAATATCCATGATAACGAATAAGCTCCGGTCAAAAACAGTTGACCAGGTATTAGAGGTCATCGAAATATCAAAAAGACGTTATTTTAGCGGCTTATCAATAACTTCATCCATCAATGTCGGGATAAAGGAAGTCGCGAGAAGTTATCAGACAACATATCAAACAATAGGGGACGCTTGTCGAAAACGACTCGGCTTCAATGATATTGAAGAGTTTAAGGATGCATTACTGGAATATTTCCGTGGAAATCCTACGAAAATTATTTCAGTTCTCAAAGATCATACAGATCATGAATTACATCATAAAATTAATGATTATTTCTCCCGAAGGTCTAATATTCGTCAAATCAATGCTCATGAGAATAAGGATAAAAATATTTCTCGACAAAACTCTGAAGTATTTAATTTTCGTTTAGACAGTGAAACATCAAATATACTTAAAATGTTGGTAGCTTATAAGGGGATTTCCTTATCGGAATGGGTGTCAGACGCCGTAAGGATCAAATTAGATGATTTAAAGGAATTATTAGAGATATTCTTAGAAAACCCTCATGATAATCGACATCCTGCAGCAAAGCAGGACATGGAAAAACGGCTCATTCTGGTTAATTCTAACAGTTCAGATTATCCCTGAGAGGGAGGAATCAGAGAGGGCTGTGCAAGAGGGCGGATAACGCCCTTGCCGGTAATTCTGTCTAAAGACAGCCAACAAGGGAAGGTGACATATGGTCTTAAAAACTTATGAAATACATCATGTTGTTATGGGTTCAGATTTGAATCATCACGGCACCCTCTTTGCCGGTCAAGGGGCTAAGTGGTTTGTCGAAGCCGGCTTTATTGCCGCCGCCAATCTGACCGCGCCGGAAAACATCGTTTGTGTCAATATTCATGGGATGCTTTTTAAAAATCCTGTTCCAAAGGGCACCGTCCTTCGCTTTGAATCCAAGGTGGTTCTTACCGGTAAGACCCGACTTGTCTCTTACGTGAAGGTCGTTAAGAGCAAAAACGATGAATTCGTTGTCGATGGCTTTATCTCCTTTGTCCATGTAAACGCTGACGGGCGTCCAATGCCACATGGACTCTCCATCGAGGTTCTCAGAGAAGAAGACATCATCATTCAGGAAAGAGCGAAAGCTCTGACGACATAAAAAAGAGGAATCTCTTCATCATGCCCTTTTCAGCAACGGGATTCGCCGTTCATTCTCCGTTCCGTACAGTTATACCACAAGAAACTCTTCCTTTTTCATCAACTCCCAACAGGTGATTTTATCAAGAGTCTGGGAAGAAATAAAACATGAGTTCCCGGAGAATGCTTTAAAAAGGGAATAGTAGGCCGGTTCCCTGGAATAATCCCGGTAAGCGAACAGTTTGAGCCCGTCGCTGAAAAGACAGTTGAGTGCAGAATAGCGACAGAGGCTTTTGATCAAAGACACGGTATGGAGAAAGGCCTTCCCCAGTTCAGGAGAGGGATTCCTCATGAAATGATGGAAAAAAACTTCCGTATCAAGAGCGTCTTTGCGAAGAACGGAAGGCGTGATGTCTGGAATCAGTTCTTTATAATCGTAGACCGTGCCGTTATGGGCAAAAGCGACATTTCCGTATCGGAAGGGATGGGCGTGCCGGAACGAAGTGGTGTTTTTCCAGGCGGATTTGCGCAGATGAAGGATCACAACCGGGCACTCGCGGGTTTTGCTGAGAAGTTCCAGGGCTTGATCTGTCTCTTCGAGGAGGTTGCCGCCGCTTTTATAAACTTCCAGTTCCCCGTTTTGATAAAATGCCACCCCCCATCCGTCTGCATGTCCGGGAGGATCACCTTTCATGACCATGCCGCTGCGGGCGAGTTCGCAGAAGTTCAGGACGATCTGCTGATGCTTTGAAAATTCGAAATTCGTGATGCCAAGAAGCCGGCACATGTTAAAAAAACAACCTCACAACGATGATGGAGACAATGATTCCGATGAAATCGGCAGCCAGACAGACGGGCACAAGATAGCGCGTTCTGCTGATGCTGACTGCTCCAAGATAAACAGCAAGAACATAAAAGGTCGTCTCCGCACTGCCCATGATCACGGCGGTCATTCGAGCTGCTGTCGAATCCGGTCCGGCTGTTTTGACGATGTCGGTAAACAGCGCGGTTGATGCGCTGCCGGAAAGAGGTTTGATAAGAGCCATGGAGATGACTTCGATCGGGATATCCAGAAAAGCGAAGGCGCTGTAAAAAATATTTCTGAGGCAATCGAAGGCTCCCGAAGCCTGAAAACATTTAATAGCGACAAAAATCGTCAACAGGTAGGGGAAAATGTTCAGGATGATACCCGGACCTTCTTTTGCTCCGGCAACGAAGGAATCATAGACACGGACTTTTTTAAACGTTCCGTAAAGCACCGTGAACAGAATGAACAGGGGAATAATAATCAGGGATAGATAACTGACATGCTCAATCATTTAAGGATCTTCCTGAAAGAGAAGAGGATAATCAGTGCCGTTGCCGCTGAAATGAACGTGGCGATCAATACCGGCACAACGACCTCTGCCGGATTTTCCGCGCCGAAGGCTGCAAGGATGCCGATTACTGTAAAGGGAATCAACTGAATGCTGGCGGTGTTCAGGATAACAAAAATCATCATTTCAAATGTGACTGCCCCTTTGTCCGGGTTAAGGGTATCGAGTTCCTGCATGGCTTTGATTCCCAGAGGGGTGGCGGCATTGCCAAGTCCCAGGAGATTGGCCAGGACATTGAGGGTGATCGCGGTAATGGAAGGGTGGTCCCCCGGGATGTTTTTGAAAAGCCGGGAAATGATCGGCTGGAATGCATGGGCGATCCGATAAATCAACCCGGAGTCTTCCAGAATCCTGGTGATTCCCATCCAGACTGATACGATGCCCAGCAGGTACAGGGATGTTTCCACCGCCGATTTGGCGCCATCGAATATCGCTTTGGTAAAGGGTTCCAAGTTTCCTGTAAAAACGGCGAAAACGATGCTGACCGAGATCAGGATCAACCAGATCATGTTCATGATCGGACTCCAGGCAGGGAGAGCTCGGTGATAACGAGACTCTTCCTCTCCGTATTCAACTCCACCTGTGCTCCGACCGGAAGGGTGATCTTGTTCTGAACGTGGCCGATCCAGGGACAGGAAATAACAGGAATCGTTATTTCCATCTGTGAGGCAAGAATCTCATAAACCTGCCTGCTTCTGATTCCACGGAAATTTCCGAGAATGACAGCCTGAACGCCGTCGAATTTTCCGGCGAGGATCCACTGGGTCAGACAGCGATCGACCCGATGGAGTTTTTCGTCGACGTCTTCAAAAAAAAGAATCGATCGATCCGTGTCGATTTCCCATTTTGTATTCATCAGAGCCGTCAGGGTGACGAGATTGCCGCCCTTCAAAATGCCCCTGGCAAAACCGGGATTGAAGACCTTCAACGGGGCGCCTTTGAAGAGGTTTTTTTCGGGCCACCCGTTAACGGCGTTCATAAAGGACCTGACCGTAAAGGCTGTCGGAGTTCCAAGATTGGCTACCATCGGGGCATGGAGCGTAACCAGTCCGGTGTGCTCGGAAATGGGATTGAGCAAAGCGCTTACATCACTGAAACCGGCAAGAATTCCGGGATGTTTCTTCAGGAAATCGAAATCGATGAACGGCAGGGTTTTCATTGCGCTGTATCCACCCCTCTGAGCCAGAATCACATCGACATCGGGGTTGGAAAAAGCCCTGTGTATCTGATTCGCTTTTTCTTGCGGCGATGAAGGAGCGATCGGGAATTCCGGATTCAGGACATTAAAACCCAGTGAAAAGAGCTGTCTGATCCCGCGGTTGAAGTCGCGCTTTTTCCGGATCAGATAACTTGGGGTGATAATGAAGACATTCTTCAAAAAGAGGACCTCGGAAAATTAAAATGACGCTCGAGAGATCATGTCGTTATCAGGGCAACAGCAGCCTGTATGATCATGTGCGATAATCTTGGCAGATCGAGAATCTCCCCTGGTATTGCATCCAATGCCCGGTTCGGCTTCGTTTCAGGTCAGCAGGGATTCAGCGATCCCATCGCAGAGCAACTTCGCCATCGCTTCCCTCGTCTCGAGAGTCGCAGAACCAAGGTGGGGAAGGAGCACGGTTCGCGGTGCCACAAGCCACTGGGGATCCAGATCCGGTTCATTCTCGTAGACGTCCAGACCGACACCACCGATCTTTCCCTGGTGAAGAAGTTCCATAACCGCCTGTTCATCGAGTATTCCGCCCCGGGCCGTGTTGATGAGAAAGGCTCCATGGGGCAGCAGATCCAGCTTCTCGCGGTTGAGAAGGCCGCGAGTCGTATCCGTCAGCGGGCAGTGCAGGGAGAGCACATCGCTTTGGCGCAGCAGCTCATCAAGAGGCAGACGCGCAGCGATATCCACTCCGAAATCCACCGGTTTCTGATTGCCTTCCCGGTTCCAGAAGATGACCTTCATGCCTATGGCCCAGACTCGCCGCGCAAAAGCCCGGCCGATAGGACCGGAGCCGAGAATTCCACACGTCTTTCCTGTAAGACCGGTTCCCAGGAGGAGATCGGGAGCCCAGCCCTTCCAATGACCGGACCGCACGAGTGCTTCACCTTCCCGTACCCGTCGGGTAAGGGACAAAAGGAGTGTCAAGGCCAGATCGGCCGTGGCATCCGTTAAGACTCCCTGTGTGTTTACTATGCGGATGCCGCGGGACTGGCAAGAGGTGATGGGAAGGTGGTTGATTCCCACAGAGTACGTGCCGATGACCCTCAAGTTCGGACAAAGGTCCAGGTCCGCTTCGGTCAGTGGCTCGGATAAAAGAACGATGAGGGCTTCCGCGCTGGCGAGCCCCGCTTTCCAGGCAGAAGACCGACAGGGAGCGACACATAATTCAGGAAAGCGCAGTCCTAATTCGTCGATGTATGGACCGACCAGTGTAGAGGTGGCAAGTACGCGGATGTTCATCAACGAAGTTCCTTTTTTATTCATGTGATGGAAATTTCTTTGTTGCGGCACGGAGTTTATTAATAACAGTTTTTCCTGTCAAGATAATACTCATGAAGGATATGGAAGGGATGAAAGTTGAATTTCAGGCCTCTCTATTTTTACATTTGCCCGGAGATAACCATATAGGGACAGAGTAACTTTCAGTTACGAAAATTCAATGATTGACGGAAACTTACTCTTTGAGTTCACCTTTTAGGATTGTCATGATTTTCTCGGGGATGATTGCAATACCACATTCCGGACAGATGGCCGGTTCAAGCGCTCTCAACTGATTGCGAATCTCCGCCTGTACAACAAAACGCTTCGGGCAGCCACGTTCCGTGCAATATCCGGAAACGAAGCCTGTTATGCAGGTAAGCTTCATCCTTCGTTTGAGGCGAATGTTGAACTTCGCTAAATTGTTTCGCACCTCTTCTGACAATACGCGTTCGTCCTCCTCCGTTTCCTGCCCATGTGCACGCTGATACAGAAATTTTGCTATCCGGAGGCCCTGGTGTCTCTCCCAGCCAATCTTGACGAGTTCCTTGAGGGCCAGGGTGATTTCTTCATGGGACGCCAAATCTTTGCTGAATGACAAATGCTGATCATAGACAGAACAGATTTGATCGATGCAATCCAGATAATCAGACAGGCACTGAGCGCATACTGATTTGAAGCAGAGCCATTCGTTCAGCGGAAATATGGCATTTTTATTTTTGGCATGCTGCAGATACAGTTCGCAAAATGCCGCCAGAACCAGGAATGCGAGCTGGCGGGATAAGGGAATTCCTGAGTCGCGAAATGCCTCAGCCACGCTTTTCCCATATTTTCCTGTTATGTCAAATCTCGGTGAGAAAAGAATTTCGATGAGCGCAATAAGGATTCGAATTTCTGATGCCAGTTCATAATCCGGATCGTAATCCGGAATTGTTTGAATAATGTCTTCCGCCTGCGCCCGCAAAGAAAGCTGCATAACATACAGACGCATCAGCGACGCATAGGCTGACTCGGCCTTTTTAAGGTCTATATCCGTATCCATCCGGATCAGATCATTTTTCAGCCGTTCAGTGTGACGCTCCAGCTCATGCCATCTGAGAAGAAGATCGTCCGCGGCTTGTATGCGCTCTGTCATTGTTTGCTCAGCACATATGAGTATAACTGTAAAAAATCCATGACAAAAATTTATCGATTTTAATCTATGGCTATCACAGCCTTTGATTCCCGTTTGTTCCCCGAATGATTCTTAAGTCCGATATCCCGGAAATGACCTGAATAGACTTGTTCAAAAAATACCGGATATGCGTTCACACGGTTGGTCCCGGCGGGCAAATGGCCCCGGTTCTGAGACCTGCTCTGAAAGAGGAAATGACACTGCCTTCACGTACGATCATTACTGATTTTCGTATGTCTAATAATGTCGGATTAAATTCAAGAAGAGTATCTCAATAAGGCGGATTGATGGAGTTCAACATTTTAGGATCATCGAGATTCATAGTTCGGTGATCAGGGAATAACCCAGGATGCGTCTCTTCGATTGTCTTTCCAGGTAAATTTCGCTCGGATGTGCCCCGTCAATTTCAGCAGCAGCCAATCCATTTCATTGAATCGGCAGACAATAGCGGCAAAGTTTTTACGGGCCTCCGGGATGTCAAGTATTTTCGGTGCTTTATCCCGAAGAAAATCAGGAATTCCCGAAGTCGGCTTTTCCGTGGGGGAGCCTGGCGGGATTTCGGCGCAGTAGTTGATTCGATGATGAAAGGGCACCTTTTCCCATTGTGATTCAGCCGTTTTGTCGTCGGTATGGACCGAAGCTGTTCCGGAAAGACGCAGTTGCAGCCACTTGTCGGAGTTATAGAAGAGCCAGCTTACATTGGGATTGTCCCGGATCTGTGAAACCTTGGAACCCCGGGCATCACAGTGACAGATCAGGGTCCTGTTTTCTTCTATAAACTCTCTCAGAATGATGATCCGGCTCTGAGGCTTGTTGCCGTCCATGGTGGTAAGGGTTGCCTGGTGGAACGGGTCCCTGAAGTTACGAGCACCTTCATGGAGAAGCCTCCAACTTGATTCGAGAACGTCATCCAGAGTGGAGACATTTTCCTTTTTTCCGAAGATCATATAAGTTCCTATGCCAGTGAGGCAGACAAAGTTTTTTATCTGTATGTTTGTTTTAAAACCGTGTTAAAAAAGCAACTTCACAGAATTTTATGTTCGTTTCTTAAAATACCGACGATGAAAACATGGGGGTGGAAGGGTCATGAAATCTTATCGCAAAGAATTGTGGTTCAATGTACCCGTGCGAAGAGGGTTTGTCAACATTACCGATCACGTAAATCGATGCCTGAATGAAAGCGGCGTATCCGAGGGGCTGGTTCTGGTCAATGCCATGCATATCACAGCTTCCGTCTTCATAAACGATGATGAGTCTGGATTGCATCAGGACTATGAAAAATGGCTGGAGAATCTTGCGCCGCATGAACCGATTTCAAGATACCAGCATAACCGAACAGGGGAAGATAACGGCGATGCCCATCTGAAAAGACAAATCATGGGGCGAGAGGTTGTTGTTGCAATCACGAAGGGGAAACTGGATTTTGGGCCCTGGGAACAGATCTTTTATGGCGAGTTTGACGGAAGAAGGAGAAAGAGGGTGCTTGTGAAGATCATCGGTGAATGACTTTCTGCTGATAGAGATTTCTGACAAAGTATCGCCCTGGGAGTAACGGAAGACTGTCGACTCACTTCTGGTCAGGGAAAGTTAATTGATCGTCATTCCACGCGCTTGATGTTATATTTTTTCAATTTTTATGAGCGGATAGACTTCTGCTTTCGAACCTTGATCGGAACCTTTCGGGAACAATCACCGCTTGCTGGGTTTCGTAATCAAAGAAAACGATGCCGGTTTTGGCGCGGGCCACTTCTTGTCCGGTTTCCCTGTTGCTGAGCCGATAAACAAAATCACAGGATTTTCGCTTAAAATCCCGGACAGCCACCTCGATCCGGAGCACCTGCCCGAAATATGCCTGCGATTTGTAAACAACGGCGGCATCTGCGGCAACATACCCATACCCCTCGATGTTCAAATGAGCGTAGCCAAAATGCTCCAGAAAGAGGAAGCGTGCCTCTTCAGCCAGGGAGAGGACGGCGTCGTGGGCCAAATGCCGCCCCGCGTTGATATCGCGGAAACGCAGGCGAATATCCGTTGAGAAATCGAATGTATCCGGTAAGTCTATCTTGACTCGCGGCATAAACCTCCTTTGTCACGCTGGAAACATTGAAATAATATATGCAAACCCGGCTCCGATCATTTATGGATTCGCGTCTTTAAATATCCACCACAGATGATAGTTTTATTGAATGCAATTATTTCACTGTGTACCCGAGAGCGTCGAGGCAGGTGCTCATTGCATTCCAGTAGTCATTCAATAAACGATTCGCCTGGCTCTGACCTTCCTGTTCTCCCGGCTTGACTGTTGTTGGATCAAAGCCGGTTTTTTCAACCGCCCAGCGGTGGCACTGATATTGATCTTCCGCCTGTTGCTTTTCACTCTGGCCCTCTCGTGGATATATAAAGTGCTTTTCTGTTGACGGGTCCGGGGCCGGTTGCACCGTGGGCGGGACTGCGTAGTAAGGATAGTAATAAGAATAATACGGGACATAATAGTATGGATAATAATATGAATAGTACGGGTAACCCCACCACCATGACGGCCCCCATCCGTACCAGCCAAACCCGGCGCCAATCCAGACACTTCCGTGCCAGTAAGCTCTATGATGATATGCTCCCCGGCCGTAATAACGACCTCCGGGATAATAATAACCAGCCCGACCATGATAACGACTGCCATAAGGGCTTCCGCCGCGGTAAAAAGGAGGTCTCGTGTAAGGTCTGAATCCGCGGTAATAAACACTGCCGCCTCTGTGATAGCCAGGGCTTCCGGTTCGAGGACTGCTTCCGCGATAGCCAGGGCTTCCGGTTCGAGGGCTGCTCCCGCGATACACAGGACTTCCTCCATGAGAGCCGCCTCCGGCGCGATGTCCGCCTTGACCGAATGCCCTGGTCGATTACAGGACTTGTGAAGAGCATCACTATGACTGAAGCTATACAAGCTGTTATCTTTTTCATGTTCTACCTCCGCATGTAGAGCGGCATTCAAAATGCTGCCATCTTACCCTGCAAACAAAGAGTAATGTTTATTTTATGATTTTAAACCTGCTTTCCATCAGCGTCAAATAACAGAGTCCGCATATGCTGGGCGTCTGCCTCAGAGGTGTGCGAAATTGAGAGTCCGTCGAAATATGGACGATAATTGAAAAATCTTGCAGGAGCTTCTTTAATCAGTTCGATTTTACTTTCTCTCAACAGGATTGAAAAGTCAAGAACAGGGAATATCTGGAATCAATATATAAATTAAATACTTATATTAATGGTCAATGTGTTCCCGGTTGTGCTCCTCAAAGCGACTCGTCAGATCGGAACCAGGAAACCATATTGAGATCTCCGATCAAAATAAGTAAACTGAGACTAATGATGAGAGTTGACCGGACGCGATCCTGAGAATGAGTTTTGATTAGAAACATGGAACTGGAACATCGTTGAAAACCAGCCTGAATAGAATGGCTGACAGAGCGGAGAGAAAATCCGCGTTTTTTGGAGGGGATATGAAAGCCTTGATTCTGAGTGCGGACAAATTTGAGGACTCCGAGCTGCTGTTTCCATATTACCGGCTTAAGGAAGTGGGCGTCGAAGTCGTTGTAGCTTCCCTGAGGCGAGGTGCAATCAAGGGTATACACGGATATGAAGTGGTCGCTGATAAAACCCTTGATGAGGTCGATCCTTCCGATTATGCGATCCTGGTCCTGCCTGGCGGGAAAGCGCCGGCTTTGTTGAGAAAAGAGCAGAAGGCTCTGGAGATAGCACGGTATTTCTCTGCGCGGAACAAACCCATCGCCGCTATCTGTCACGGGCCGCAGATCCTGATCAGTGCCGGCCTTCTGGAGGGACGACGCGCCACCTGCTATAAAACAGTGGCTGCCGAACTGAAAAGGGCAGGCGCACTCTATGAGGACCGGGAAGTGGTTGTTGATTCCAATCTGGTCACGTCCCGGCAGCCTTCTGATTTTCCCGCTTTCATGCGTGAAATGATGAAGCAGCTCGGGCTGTGACCTTCCACTTCTATTTCAGGTGGAATTTTTGAACCCGAAACAGACAGCCATCAGGAAACAGATTCTTCATTATATTTCCATATTTCTCAAAGTGAGTTCACGCACACGCTGTGGGATTAAAATTCCTCATGATTCTAATAAGGTATGCACCATGAGGGTCTTCATCCTCTTCAATCGAGAGATATTCAGCTTCAAAAAGATTGTATTCCTGAAACATCAGCCGACGCCGAATTTTGAGTGAATTTGCCGCGGCATTTCTTGCCTCCCTGGTGGTAAAGGATAGCACCATTTCACACCCCGGTTCCAATTCGATCGCTTTCCAGAAAATGATTTCCGTATCCATCTTCATAACCCCTTTTGCTGCGGCACATATATTCCTCGGACAGACTCCCTTTTAGCGCAGAAATTTCAAAAAAAAAGAAATTTTTTATCTTTTCAAACCGTTTTCCTTTGCCGGTATCGGGAATCTGCCCCGAACAGTGAAAAATTAAGATATTAGAGTAAGGATAAGGATGAGAGATTTCAACATCCACAGGTCTGTGGAAAAGTCTGTGGATAACTCTGTTGACAAAAGGGATAAGTAAGCAATAACTACGACTATTGATCGACTTGCATAAGATTTGTGCAATCGATAACGTTAATGATAACAAATAGATAAATCTATTTATATTGAATTTCCACGAAAATTCGGTCCATGGAATGGTGTCCACATGAAAGCAAGATAAAAAGAATGAATTCAGCAGGAAGTATGGATGACGAAATGAAAAAAATATTAAGAGTTTAACCTAAGGTTTAGCGTTCCTGCCCCGATGTGTATCCGCGGTATTTCGTTCTAACCTTCGATAGCCTTGCCCGTTCTTGTCCTGTTCAGAAGGAAGCACAAAACATCAATCGTCTGCGTAATCCGGCATCATCCATGGAAAAGTGGATTTACCCTGAAATGAATTTCCTGGTGCGGAATGAGAGGGGGTTATTGAGTTCCCCGATATATGCCCTGATAGTCCCGTGTGGACAGGGTCATCGTTTTGTCCCCGTTAATGACGGCTCCCCCGATGGTTTTCCCGACAAAGAGGGTGTGATCGCCCGTATCTATTGTCTTTTCCAGAGTACAGTCCAGATATCCAATACAGTCGTCAAGTACGGGAAGACCGTTCTGCGACGGGTTGTATCGGACTGCATCGAATTTTTTCTTCCAGTCTGCAATCTTGAACTGTTTGATTACAGCGATGGATTCCTTCGGCAGGACATTAAGGCAGTATATCCCTGATTTCAGAATCTGTTCATGAGAGAGACGGTTTTTCCTGATCGACACGGCAATGAGAGGCGGTTCGTGAGAACATTGGGTTACCCAGGAGACAATCATGCCGTTATATCCTTCTTTTGATGAAACTGTGATCAGGTAAATCCCATAATGAAACCTGTCGAGCACATCCTGCCATGATTTTTCCATAATCGCCTCGGATTCTAAGAAGTTGTTTCCATATAAAGCTTTAAGTACCGGTTGTATCTCTCTGACTATTCATTATATTTTGAGATGGAGTTTCTTCAATACGCCGGTGGGGTGTGTCCGTAAACCCGAAAACGACAGGCGGAACAGTTACCACCAATTCTTTCTGCGGAAGTAGAGCACCATAAGACCCGCGATGGTCAGTAGAATTCCCCATACCATGGCATAGCCCCACCGCCACTCCAGTTCCGGCATATATTTGAAATTCATGCCATAAATCCCGGCGATGAAGGTCAGCGGCATAAAGAGAGTCGCGATGACGGTCAGCACCTTCATAACTTCGTTCATCCGGTTGCTTATACTGGAAAGGTAGATGTCCATCATGCCGGACAGCATATCCCTGAAGGTTTCCAGGGTGTCGATGATATGGATGGTGTGATCGTAAATGTCCTTGAAATAAACAACGGACGATTTGCTTATCAACGGGGATTCTGATCGCTCCATGGTGCTGATCATCTCCCGGAGAGGCCAGAGTGACTTTCGCAGCAGGATCATCTCTTTCTTCAGCCCCTGCAGGGTATCAAGCATTCCGGCAGAGGGGCTTTTAATCAGTGCCTGTTCGAGCAGTTCTATTCTTTCCCCTGAATTTTCAAGAATAAGAAAGTAATGATCCACAATTGCGTCAATCAACGCGTGGGTCAGATAATCCGGGCCGCTTCTACGCAGCCGTCCTCTGGCATTGTCGAGTCGTTCTCTGATGGGTTGAAATATGCTGCCGGCCTGTTCCTGGAAGGAAATCACAAAATTGGCGCCTAAAATAATACTGATCTGTTCCGATTTAATGTCGACTTTTCCTGGATTGTCGAAGTAGAACATCTTCAGCACGATATAGAGGTAATCACCATAATCCTCCATTTTCGGACGCTGGTCCGTGTTCAGGATGTCTTCGAGGGTCAGAGGGTGGAGGCCGAATTTCAAACCGAGCTCTTCCAGGACGGGAATTTCCGGAATGCCCTCGAAGCTGATCCAGCTGATTCCCGTTTCTTGAAGAAAGGAAGCACAAGCGGATATCTGCTGGATGTCCATCCTCTGCAGAGTCTGTTCATTATAATGAATCAGTGAGATTTTCGTCTTTTCCGCAGTTTTTTCCCCGATATGAACGAGGGAACCAGGCGGCAGGCCCACTTTCCCCGATCGGGTTTTCCCGGGTCTAACCATCTTCCGTCATCTCCGTGGAAGGTCTTGGGGCTTGTGAAGGATGTGTGCTGATCCTTTTTTTCAGTTTTACGTTGACTGTGACCTCAGGTATTTTACCGCCTTCGAGACGAACTTCCGCTGGCATAATCAGAATGGCGGTGTGGGTCTGAGCATCTGTTGTGGGATGCAGGGAAATGGGTTCCGTTTTCAGCTGGAAATGCCTGGATCGCTCTCTGTAGGGTATGAGAATTCTGACGGAAGACGGTATAAGAGTGGTCCTCTGCACGATCCAGTCGTTGGAAGGCAGCTTGACAACCGCTTCAATGGAAGCAGTCACGGCGGTAAATCGCGACGCCGTGATCGTTATGCGTTCCGGTTTGATTCCGACTACAGTCAGGCCTGGAGGAACTGTGACCAGGTCTCCGGTCAATGAGATTTCCTGCTTCCCGGGTTGAGTTTTTGCGAGATCAATGGAAACCTTGAGCCTTTCCGGATTCAAGAGCCTGAAAGCTTGGGATGATCCGGTAAGAGTGACTACGGCGTCGGTGTTCCTGGTGCCTTCCAGCACCCAGTCGGGAGCGAGATTGACGTATTCAATGGGAGCGGTAAAATCCCTTCGGACCGAGTCCCTCTGATAACCGAACGTAAGCCAGAGAATGATGGCAAGAACAAAGGCAATGACTTTTTCCTTGGGATTTTCCTTCAGCCAGGCAAGAACGGGATGTTGTGGTCGTGGAGGGGCATTACGGGCATAAAAGTCTTCCAGGGCGCTCCTCAGTTCGGACGCGTTTTCAACCTGATTCAACTGCTCACCCTGTGCGAGGGATAGAGTGCCTCTCTCTTCTGAAACAACGATGCAGAGGGCGTCGGATCTTTCGGACAGGCCGAGGGCGGCAGTATGACGCAAGCCATAGCGACTGTGGGGAGGGATGTTGCTGGTCAACGGAAGATGACAGCCAAACAGTTCAATACGGTCGTCCCGAATGACTATTGCGCCGTCATGACCCTTGGAATGAGGGTCAAAAATGCTTTCAAGGAGGGGTTCGCTGAGAAGGCCATCCAGTCGGACTCCCCCGGTCAGATGTCGGTCCAGAGGTTCGTTGCCCGCAATGACCATCAGGGCGCCGATGCGCTGCCGGGCAAGATTTGCGGCGGTATGGGCGATGATCTCCGCACTGGAATGGGAAGAAGCCACGTCGCGCAGGCTGATTTTGAAGCGCCCCCAGAGGGCGAGTCTTTCGAAAAACCGTCGAAGATCTTCCTGAAAGATGACGACGATTACGAAAAGAAAAATGGCAAAAAAGCCCTGCAATACGAGGGTTGTCAGATAGAGCTGGAAGAAACGGGCCAGGATATAGATAAGACCCAGAACACCGATGCCGAAAAGAACAAATCGGGATGCCCTGTCCTTAAACCAGATCAGTAGTGCTGAAATCATGACAGTGATAATGGCGATGTCAAGAATATCCTGAATCTGAAAGCTTTTCAGTATCGGCCAGAGGCGTGTCAGCATAATGTCCTTCTCTGCACCTTGAAGATTATGGAATCTGTCGGCCTGATTTTACATCCATGATTATCTTATATGTGCAGCCCCCGAACCCTGTCAAGAACATATTGAATTATCGATAGATTTGCTTTCTGCAGGAATGATGGACGGCAATGGGCACGTGATTTGAGTTCGAAAAAATATCCTTGACAGTATTCCTTTTTTCCTGCTAAAAGATCACAACATTGGATGTTACTTGTTAATATTAAAACGATCAGGGAAAAAATGAGAGAGACAGATTTTATTATAAACATGAACTGGTGGTGGCAGGCCTCAATACAGGGGTTTGTCCGCCGGTAAGAGTTAACAGATAAAAACTGAAGCCGTGGAGAAGCTCCCAGGAACCTCCACGGCTTTTTTGTTTTAGAAAACAGGGTTGGGATAAAAGGCCGTGAAGAATTTCACGGCCTTTTTATTTTTCAGCAGAGGGAAAAGTCAAGCATGCATACACCTGATTATGAAACATTTAAGAAACTTACCAGAGAAGGAAATCTTATTCCCCTTTATCGGGAAATCCTGGCAGATATTGAAACCCCGGTTTCCGTTTTCATGAAGCTTCGTGAACAGCCTTATGCCTTTCTACTGGAGAGTGTGGAAGGAGGAGAAAAATGGGGACGTTATACTTTTCTAGGTGCTGACCCCCGTCTTGTTTTCCGGGTTCGAGGGGCAGAGGTCCTCATTGAAGAGCAGAACAGAACGATTCGTCATGATCATCAGGGCAATCCGCTTCAGTATCTCAAAGAACTGCTGAAACAATATTCCCCCGTTTCCGTCGAGGGTCTGCCAAGATTTTATGGCGGAGCGGTCGGATTTCTGGGGTATGAGATGGTCAACTTTTTCGAACGCCTTCCTGCTTCCACGAAGGATGATCTGCACACCGACGAGGCTGTTTTTCTTCTGACGGACACGCTGATCATTTTTGATCGGGTTCGACACACGATAAAAGTGGTGGCCTGTGTGCATGTCGATGGGGAGCAGAACCTTCAGGACCTTTACGGGGAGGCCATCGGGAAAATCGACGCCATGGCGGCTCTGCTGCAGATCCCGTCAAGCGGAGCCTGTCGTGAATCTACGCGGCCGTCCCCCGTGGATTTTACCGTGAACATGACATCCGAGGCATTTCGGAACAGCGTGGAGCGTGCCAAGGAATACATCCGGGCCGGGGATATCATTCAAGTTGTGCTTTCCCAGCGTTTCGAAGGGGAAACGTCCCTGGATCCCCTTGATCTGTATCGGGCGGTCCGGTTTATCAATCCCTCGCCTTATCTGTTCTTCCTGAAAATGAAAGATATGGTCCTGATCGGTTCCTCGCCGGAAGTCATGGTCCGCCTGGAAGAGGGTATTGTCGAGCTAAAGCCCATTGCCGGAACGCGCCCGAGAGGCAGAACGGAACAGGAAGACCGGCGGCTGGCCGATGAACTCCTGGATGATCCGAAGGAACGGGCGGAGCATGTCATGCTGGTGGATCTGGGTCGGAACGACCTGGGTCGGATCGCCCGCACCGGAAGCGTCCAGATCACACAGTTGATGGTTATCGAGCGATACTCTCATGTCATGCATATCGTTTCCTCCATTCAGGGCCAGCTGGACGACAGCCGGGATGCCTTTGACGTCCTGAAGGCTGCCTTTCCCGCCGGAACGCTGACGGGAGCTCCCAAGATCCGGGCCATGGAAATCATCGATGAACTGGAACCGGTCCGACGGGGACCTTATGGTGGAGCGGTCGGGTATTTCAGCTTTTCAGGAAATATGGATTTCTGCATTACCATCCGGACGATGCTGCTGAAAAACGGGAAAATGTACATTCAGGCGGGCGCCGGCATTGTTGCCGATTCCGATCCGCAGGCGGAATACCAGGAAACGGAGAACAAGGCTGCAGCGATGCGCCGAGCCGTGGAACTGGCGGTGTCGGGTTTTGAAATCTAAGCGGGGGATTCCCTGATAATTAAACAAACGCAAAAAAGATAAAGAAACGAGGAAAAACAAGATGATTCTGATGATCGACAATTATGATTCTTTTACCTTTAATCTGGTTCAGTACCTGAAACAAATGGGGGAAGATGTACGGGTCTATCGCAACGACGAGATTTCGCTGGATGAAATCGAGGCCATGAAACCGGCGGCGATTTTCCTTTCACCGGGGCCCTGCAGTCCCAGGGAAGCGGGAATTACGGTGGACGTGATCCGGGCCTTTTATCGGAAGATCCCACTTATGGGCGTCTGTCTGGGGCACCAGTCGATCGGCTATGCCTTCGGCGCCGAGGTTGTCCGGGCCGATCGGCTCATGCATGGTAAAACTTCTCAAGTCGACCATGATGGGAAAACCATCTTCAAAGGGTTGCCGAAACCTTTTACGGCAGGCCGGTATCATTCTCTGATCATCAAAAGGGATTCCCTACCGGACTGTTTTGAAGTGACGGCGGAAACGGAGGATGGCGAGATCATGGGAATTCGACACCGGAATTTCCCCGTAGAGGGCATTCAGTTTCATCCGGAATCGATTCTCACCCCCAACGGCAAGCGTATTCTGAGAAACTTTCTGAATATGCTTGCGGCAGACAATGAGGAAAGCGGACAATCCGAAGAATTCCGGGCTGCAACAGCGTGCGCTTGAATATCGAAGATCCGGAAAAGGGGAAAATAATAAACCTGAAAAAAAATGAATAAAAAAGAGGGAAGGAGTTTGAATATGATTAAAGAGTCCATTGCAAAGGTGGTCGAAGGTGTCAATCTCAACGAAGCGGAAATGACGGCGGCAATGAATGACATTATGGAGGGTGAAGCGACGCCGGCTCAGATCGGGTCATTCATAACGGCCCTGCGGATGAAAGGTGAAACTGTGGAAGAAGTCACCGGGGCGGCCCGGAGCATGCGGCAGAAAGCGACGCGCATCGATGCCCGGGCGCCGGTCATTGTGGACACCTGCGGCACCGGCGGTGACAGGATGAATACGTTCAATATCTCCACAACCGCGGCTTTTGTGGTTGCTGCGGCGGGGATTACGGTGGCCAAGCATGGAAACCGAGCCGTATCCAGCGCCTGCGGCAGCGCCGACGTGCTTGAGGCTCTGGGGGTCAACATCAGTGCCGGGGTTGAAATTGTTGAAGAGTGTGTCCAGCAGATCGGAATCGGCTTTCTTTTTGCTGCCAAACTTCACGGCGCCATGAAGTACGCCGTTGGGCCCCGGCGGGAGATCGGGGTTCGCACCATTTTCAACATGCTTGGCCCCCTGACCAACCCGGCCGGAGCCAACGCCCAGCTTATCGGTGTTTATGATGCGAAACTGACGGAGATGTTTGCCGGTGTTCTGAAAAATCTGGGAGCGCGGCGCGCATTCGTCGTTCACGGTTCCGATGGTCTCGACGAGGCGACAGTTACGGGGCCGACACGCGTTTCGGAACTGAAAGAGGGAATCATTTCGACTTACAACATCGATCCTATCGATCTCTTTGGCCGAACCTTCGACGGAAAGGATCTCGTCGGCGGCGATTCGTCGCTCAATGCCCAGATTGCGCGGGATGTTCTGACGGGAAAAGACGGGGCGTGCCGCAGCATCGTCCTCCTCAATGCCGCGCTGGCCATCATGGCGGGTGAAAAGGCGGGAACGCTGAAGGAAGGCCTGGCGATTGCCGCGGATTGCATTGACAGTGGGAAGGCCGCAAGAAAACTTCAGGAACTCATAGAAATGAGCAACAGTTGAATCTCGCCGAGTCAAAAAAACGGGAGAACAGGATGATATCGATTTTTGAACAGATATTTGAGGTGAAAAGGGCGGATATTGACCAGCTCAAAAAATCACTTCCTCTCGACGAACTGAAAAAAATGGCTCAGGATCGGCCTCCATGCAGGGACTTCAAAGGTGCACTGACAGGCCGGGAGTGTGCCGTAATTGCAGAGGTGAAATTCCGTTCTCCGTCGAAGGGGCTGCTGCGGGCGGGTCTCGACCCCGCTGTGGTTGCGGAGATCTACGAAAGAAACGGAGCGGCGGCCATCTCGGTGCTGACCGACAGGCCATTCTTCGGGGGAGAAAAATTCTATCTGAATGTCATCCGCCGCACCGTCGGTCTGCCTGTCCTCCGCAAGGATTTCATCATCGATTCCTGGCAGGTCTATGAATCAAGAATGCTCGGGGCAGACGCCATTCTCCTGATTGTCGGGATGCTGGAGGACAGACAGTTGCGGGAGTATCTCGATCTGGCCGGTACCCTGGGGCTTGCGGCACTTGTTGAAGTTCATGACCATGAGGAACTGGAGCGCGCTGTGAGGGCGAACGCCGGAATTATCGGCATCAACAATCGGAATCTGAAAAATTTCATAACCGATCTGAACACCACTCTGGAGCTTGTTTCCTCCATTCCGGGGGACCGGTTTGTCGTCACGGAAAGTGGAATCCGTTCCCGGGAAGATGTCCAGCGGATGATGTCCGCGGGCATCACCGCCTTCCTGATCGGAGAAACCCTGATGACTGCCCCGGATATCGGGCTAAAATTGCGGCAGTTGCTGGGAAAGGAAGATGCGGTGTCATGACGGAGATCAAATTCTGCGGCATGACCCGACTGTCTGATGCGCTCGTCGCCGCGGAAAACGGTGCGAACGCCCTGGGATTTATTTTTTATCCCCGCAGTCCCCGTTATCTTCCACCCGAAAAGGCGAGGGAACTGATCCGTCGGCTGCCTCCGGAAGTGATCCGCGTTGGAGTTTTTGTCAACGAAGCTGTTGAAAAGGTGAAGGAAATTTATCATATTTGCGGACTGGATCTGGTGCAGCTTCACGGTGATGAGAACCCCGATTATTGCAGGCGGTTTCCCGCCCCTATGCTGATCCGGGCCGTATCCCCCCGGAACGGAGCAGACCTGGCGGTTCTGGACCGGTACTCCTGCCGGGCGTTCCTGCTGGACCGTCGGGAAGGGGCTCTCTATGGGGGGACGGGAGGAATTTCAAACTGGGAGCTGGGAAGACGGATCCGGGAACGCTTTCCTCTGATCCTGGCCGGCGGTTTGAATCCCGAAAACGTCATGACTGCCATTGAGAACGTTTTGCCTCATGCCGTGGACATCAACAGCGGGGTGGAGTCCGCTCCCGGCATCAAGGATCCGGAAAAAATCCGTGCCGTTCTTGCCGCCGTCCGGCGGTATCAGGGGATAAGGGAAACGGAAGAAGAAAGGAAGGAACCGGAGAGATTCCGCATTTTTGAGCGGACGGATGAGAAAATCTGATTCCAATTCCTATTGAAAGACGATATCAGGGTGCCATGACAACAGGGAAGCGGGCGTACAAAAGAGAAACATCAAGAAACTGAGATCGAGTCCGGGGAAGCATTTTCCTTTTAAAAAGGAAACCGGAACCATGACAGAGATAAGGTGAAAGAAAATGAAAGGGTTATTACCGGATAAACGCGGGCACTTCGGAATTTTCGGCGGACGCTATGCCGCTGAGACGCTGATGCCTGCTCTGATTGAACTGGAAAAAGCCTATCGTCAGGCTCGGCGGGACAAGGTTTTCCGGGAAGAATATTCCCGCTATCTTCAGGATTATTCAGGAAGGGCTACGCCGCTTTATTTTGCTCAGAGGCTGACGGAAGCTTTGGGCGGAGCGAAAATCTATCTGAAGCGGGAAGATCTGAATCACACCGGTTCACACAAGATCAACAACACCCTGGGGCAGGCGCTGATGGCCAGACGGCTGGGAAAAAAGAAGGTCATCGCGGAAACGGGGGCGGGTCAGCACGGCGTGGCAACGGCTACGGTGGCTGCGCTGTTCGGCATGGAATGCCGCATTTTCATGGGGGAAGAAGACATCCGGAGGCAGGCTCCAAATGTCTTCCGCATGAAGATCCTCGGCTCGGAGGTGATTCCTGTCTCTTCCGGGACGGCCACACTCAAGGATGCCATGAATGAGGCGATGAGATACTGGGTTTCCGCCGTTCAGGATACCTTTTATGTCATTGGAACTACAGCCGGGCCCCATCCCTATCCCATGATGGTCAGGGATTTTCAGAGCGTGATCGGTCGGGAGGTCAAACGACAGATCCTCAGGAAGGAAGGGAGATATCCGGATATCCTGATCGCCTGTGTCGGCGGTGGAAGCAATGCCATGGGGCTCTTCTATCCCTTCCGCGGGGAAGAAAATGTGGCGATGTTCGGCGTCGAGGCGGCCGGCAAAGGGCTGGATTCTCCGCTCCACTCCGCCAGCATCAGCGCCGGACGCGTGGGAGTGCTCCATGGCAATCGCACCTTTCTGCTTCAGGATGAGCATGGCCAGATCCGGGATGCTTATTCCATCGCCGCAGGACTGGATTATCCCGGTGTCGGTCCGGAGCACAGTTATTTTTCCCATATCGGCCGGGCTTCCTATGTCGCGGTAACGGATGAGGAGGCAGTCGAGGCCTTCAAGACGCTTTCCCGGTATGAAGGGATCATTCCCGCCATGGAGAGCGCTCATGCCCTGGCTTATGCCATGAAGCTGGTTCCGACGCTGAAACGGGAGCAGCTTGTCGTGGTCAATCTTTCCGGAAGGGGAGACAAGGATGCGGAAGTGATCGCCAGACAGATGGAGGTACAATGAACCCATGAACAGGATAGCGCAGACATTCCAGCGTCTGAAAGAAAGAGGGGAAAAGGCCCTGGTGGCCTATGTGACGGCTGGTGACCCCGATCTGGATAAAACCCGGGAAATCCTCGTCGGCCTGAAGGAAGGAGGAGTGGACATCCTGGAAATCGGTGTTCCCTTTTCCGATCCCACCGCGGACGGCCCTGTCATTCAGGCCGCGGCCCAGAGGGCCCTGAAAACAGGGACCACGTTGAGCCGGATTCTCGACATGATTCAAGACCTGCGAAAGATCATCGATCTCCCGGTGGTTCTTTTCGGCTATTACAATCCCATCTACGCGTACGGCACGGAGCGTTTTGCGGAGCGCGCTAAGGCCGCCGGCGTCGATGGTCTGCTTGTGGTCGATCTTCCTCTTGAAGAAGCGGAAGAACTTCGCGGGAAAACGGACTCAAAAGGATTGGACTTTATTACCCTGATCGCCCCGACGACATCGGAGGAAAGGATGTGTCGGATCGCCCGCAGGGCACAGGGATTCATTTATTACATCTCCATTACAGGGGTGACTGGAACGGCCACACCATCAAGGGACAACGTCGAGCGGGAGATCAGAAGAATTCGGACGCATTCGGATCTTCCGCTTGTCGTCGGATTTGGCATTTCTACGCCGGAGCAGGCTCGGGAATTGGCTTCTCTGGCGGACGGAATCGTCATCGGCAGTGCTTTTGTGAGGCTGATAGCGGAAAATGCGGACAGTCCCGAACTGGCAGCGAGGGTCTCGTCCTTTGCCCGGGAGATCAAAAAAGCGATGCAGGAATAATCATATTCCTCTTGACAAGGCAGCAGCTTTATGATTTGATTCCCACCATTCGAAATTGTATGAAGAGGATACGGGCGGGGACGCTGCAAGATTCCCCTTAAAAGAGGGGGAGCGGAGACAGGAAAACGTGATGGACAGAGCAGTCGAAAGAAACAATTCCAAGTATTTTAGCTATTATTGGTATTTTTTTCTGAAGATCTGTCCATTGCTTCGGGTGGGTTGAACTAATAGATTAAAACACCAAGCCATGGGCAGATCAGACGCTGCCCATGGCTTTTTCGGTTTATGGCCACGGCGGCAGACAGCACCGTGGCCATTTTTGTTGATGCTTTTTCCGTTCGAAATCGGAAAAGGCAAGAAAAGGAGAACGATCTCATGATTATCGTCATGAAAAGAAACGCAACGGAAACTCAGATCGATCATGTCGTCCGCTGGGTGGAGTCCATTGGATACAGGGCTCATCGTTCCAACGGCACGGAACAGACGGTAGTCAAGGCTGTAGGGGGTGAGCGCGGTGGAGAGGAACTGAAATATCTGGCCGCGCTTTCCGGCGTGGAAAAGGTTGTCCCGATCCGTAAACCGTACAAGCTGACAAGTCGAGAGGCAAAAGAGGAGGATACTGTCGTCCATGTGGGTGATGTCCGGATCGGCTCGGGAGAATTCGTTGTCATGGCCGGGCCCTGTTCCGTAGAAAGCGAGGAACAGTTGCTGGAAAGCGCCTACATCGTCCGGAAGGGCGGAGGCCGGATTCTGCGCGGGGGTGCCTTTAAACCCCGGACATCGCCATACAGTTTTCAGGGGATGGAAGAGGATGGCTTGAAACTGCTCGCGAAAGCCCGTGAAAAAACAGGGCTGCCCGTGGTGACGGAGATCGTGAATCCCGAGGACCTGGACCTGGTTGAGGCCTATACCGACATCCTTCAGGTGGGAGCCCGGAATGTCCAGAACTTTGCTCTTTTGAAAAAAATCGGCAGATCACGCAAGCCCGTTCTCCTGAAAAGAGGGATGATGACCACTATAGAGGAACTGTTGATGTCCGCGGAGTATATCCTGTCCGCAGGCAATGACCAGGTGATCCTCTGTGAGCGGGGGATACGGACTTTTGAGACGGCAACGCGCAATACCCTGGACATCAGCGCCGTGCCCGTGCTGAAGGAACTGACCCATCTGCCGGTCATCATCGATCCCAGTCATGCGACGGGGCACTGGAAATATGTCATCCCACTGAGTCGGGCGGCGCTTGCCGTCGGCGCGGACGGAGTGATTGTGGAGATGCATCCTCAGCCGGAAAAGGCGTTCTGTGACGGTGCGCAGTCTCTCACACCGGAGAAGTTCTATGAGCTGATGGAAGAGCTTAAAACAATGGAATATGTACTGAATATGACGACGAAGGTGCCGGCATGAAGAGGATCAAGGTTCATCTGGACAAACGCCTCTCCGAGACTCATGAAATTTGTATCGGTTATGATTTCCAGGATCGCATCGGTCTTTTGATCGCGAAAGAGCATCCGGCAAACCGTTACGTCATCGTTACCGATTCCAATGTATCCGGACTGTATGGTAAGACGTTTCTCGAAAAGCTCAGGGAATTGGGACTGCCGGCTGAACTCCTCGAATTTCCCGCCGGCGAAGGCTCGAAAACCATGGATACCGTCCTTGCCCTTACCTCCCGGCTTCTGGAGCGGGGAGTCGATCGTCATTCTCTGCTGCTTGCCCTTGGCGGCGGAGTGGTGGGCGATCTGACAGGGTTTGTCGCCTCAATTTACATGCGTTCCGTTCCTTTTATTCAGATACCCACGACGCTGATGGCACAGGTGGACAGCAGCATCGGCGGAAAAACGGCTGTCAATCTGCCGCAGGGGAAGAACCTCCTGGGAACCTTCTATCAGCCGAAGCGGATTTTTACCGACCTGAAATTCCTGGAAACTCTTTCCGATGATGAATATCTCAACGGTGTGGCGGAAATCGTAAAATACGGGGTGATCGACGAACCGGGATTCTTTGAGCTGCTCGAAAGGGAAGTTCCGGCTATACGAGAAAGAAACCTGGAGGTACTGAAAAAGGTCATTGAACAGTCCTGTCGGATTAAAAAAGGGGTCGTGGAAATCGATGAGCAGGAATCGGGATTTCGCCGCATCCTCAATTATGGTCATACCATCGGCCATGCCCTGGAGGCCTCCTCGAATTTTACCCTTGCTCACGGAAAGGCTGTCGCCCTGGGCATGATCGCTGCTTCAGGCATTTCAGTCCAGTCCGGTTATCTGTCTTTGGAGGAAAGAGATCGAATCGAAAACATGATTCGCGACCTCGGCCTTCCTGTTCGCATTCCGGAAAGTTTTCCGCAATCAAATGTGCTGGAGCGTCTCCAGATGGACAAAAAGAAGGAAGGGAGCGAACTGCCCTTCGTGCTGTTGAAAAAAATCGGCATACCCTTTATCACTAAGGGCGTCGAAAAATCTCATCTGGAAAAAGTTCTGGAGGAAATGAAAGCATGACCGGCCGATCTCTGGATGATCTTCGGAAATCCATTCAGAACATGGACAACAGGATTGTTCAACTTCTCAATGAAAGGGCTGTTCTGGCCCTGGAAATCGGAAGGACAAAAGCCGACCTGGGGATGGAAATCTATGATCCGGTGCAGGAGGAACAGGTTTACAGCCGACTCGCGCACTATAATAACGGTCCAATGCCGGTTTCCGTGCTCTCCGCAATTTTTGGCCACGTGGTGGCCGCATCCCGCTACCTGCAGAATACGCTGATGACTTCGCTTCTTCCCTGGCAGAAACGGGAAGGGCTGGGCAGGGTAAGGATCTGCATTCCTGTCGTGGGATCAGAGCGGGATGAGGCGATTCGACAGATTCACGCGGCTGCGCCTCTTGCGGACCTGCTGGAACTGAGGCTGGATCTGATCGAAGAAGGCAGCCTGAAGGAACTGGTCGGGGAGATTCGAAGAAACCCCTTTCCCGTCAAGATCGTGGCAACCCACCGCAGAAGGGAAGAAAGCGGAAGCCTTCAGACGCCCGGGGAAGAAATAGCTGAGGAAGCGCGGATTGCCGTGTTGAAGGAGGCAATTCTGCTGGGTGTCGATTACGTGGATATTGAATTGTCCACGTCTCCAGTCCTGCGGGATTCGTTAAATGAGCTTATCGCGGAACATCTCGGGCGAACGCAGCTTATTATTTCCTGCCACAATTTTCATGAAACGCCCTCCGATGCCGCCCTGGAGGATCTCTGGAGGGGCTGCCGGGAAGCCGGGGCGCGTGTCATCAAGATTGTCACCTTTGCCCGTACGATGGCCGATAACCTTCGCGTATTGCGGCTCATTCCATGGTCTCTGGGGAAAGGACAGGAAATTGTCGCCTTCTCCATGGGAGAACTGGGAAAGATAAGCCGGGTCATGTCGCCTCTCCTGGGGGCGCATTTTACATTCGCTTCGCTGGGACAGGAATCAGCTACGGCTCCAGGTCAACTGACCGCGGCGGAACTGCTCAGGATACTTGAAATTCTGGGTGGCAACACCTCAGAGGAACTTAAAAGCAAGGAAGGTTTCCGGAAGGCGCACCGAGTTCAGACGGGAAACGGGGAGGCTGTCGATGAACAACTCCCCTGATGACTTTAGCCCCTTAGGGACAACTCTCCCGGATTCATTCCGAACTCCGATTCTCCTCGCACTGCTTGGCCATCCGGTCGGGCACAGTCTTTCCCCCCTCATGCATTCCACCGCTTTGAAACATCTTCATCTGGAAGGTCGATATGAAGCCTGGGACGTTTCCGATCTGAGTCAGGCCATGGTTGATCTGAAACGGAAGGGATTCCGGGGGGCCAGCGTGACGATTCCCTACAAAAGAGACATCATGTCATTTCTTGATGATATTGATGAGCAGGCACGTTCCATCGGCGCCGTGAACACACTGATCCGACGGGGCGATGGATTTGTGGGTGCCAATACGGACTGGGAGGGACTGATCCGGGCTTTGCGAAGCGTGACATCGATCCGGGGTCGGCGTTTTGTCGTTCTGGGCGCGGGCGGGACGGCGCGGGCGGCCCTGTACGGAATCCTTGGAGAAGGAGGAGGGGCTGTGGTGGTCAATCGCACCGAAAAACGCGGACGCGAACTTGCTGATGATTTCGGATGCCCTTCTTACCCCTTGACGGAAATTGATACCCTGCAGGGCGATGTTCTGATCAACACGACTCCTGTCGGGATGACGCCGAATACGGAGGTTTCTCCCGTCCCTTCCGCAGTGCTCAGCCGTTTCAGTTTGGTCGCCGATGTGATATACACCCCCCTGCGTACACGGCTTCTGCGGGAAGCGGAGCGGGCCGGCTGTACGGTCCTGTCCGGAGTGGAGATGTTTGTTGAACAGGGCGCGGCGCAATTTCGATTGTGGACCGGACTGGAGCCCCCGGTGGATCTGATGCGGCAGGTTGTGCGGAATCAACTGGAGAAAGCGGAAAAGGAGCAGAGATGAGTCCTGACAATCGATCAAATCGAAGGGTAATTCTTCAAGTCCCCGGATCGAAAAGCATCACACAACGGGCTTTGACCATTGCGGCACTGGCGAACGGTGAATCCCTGCTGCGGAATGCCCTGATCGCGGAAGATACCCGGTATCTCATGAAAGCCCTGGAACTTCTGGGAGCGTTCATTCAGGTTGAAGGAAGTGAAATCCGGATTACCGGCACCGGAGGTCGTCTTCAAGTTCCCGATCAGAGGATTTATCTGGGAAATAATGGAACGGCGTTGCGGTTTCTGACCACACTGGTCTGTCTTGGGGAAGGAGGCTTTGTCCTTGACGGGTCACCCCGTCTTCGAGAACGGCCGGTTGAGCCGCTGCTGCAGGTTTTGCGCTGCATGGGCGTATTCATCGATACGCCTGAAAATCCGGGATGTCCTCCTATCCACATTACGACGCGGGGACTTCCCGGAGGGCGTGCTTTCTTTGCCGATCTGGACAGCAGCCAGTATATTTCGTCCCTGCTTATCAGCAGTCCCTATGCGGCACGCAACGTAAAAATAATGCTCGCCGGCCGGACCGTCTCCGAGCCTTATATCGAAATGACCCTTAAGGTGATGGAACACTTCGGGATCTCTGTCGGAAGGCAATATGGAAAAGCGTTTTTTGTCGCTGCCGGCCAATCATATGTGGCGCAGTCCTTTGACATTGAAGGAGATTTCTCCAGCGCCTCCTATTTTTTCCTTGCCGCGGCCCTGGGGCTGGGGCGAGTCCAGGTGCCCGGTCTGACGGCGGAAAGCTCACAGGGTGACGCCCGTTTCCTGAAAATTCTGCAGAATCTGGGCTGCGCCGTATCTTGGAACGAGAAAGGCGTGGAAGTGGCGTGCGAAAAGCTGCACGCCGGCGATCTGATCCTTCCCATGGGAGACATCCCGGACATGGTGCCGTCGCTGGCTGTTCTTGCCGCGTTCCGGTCGGGACGCACCGTCATTACAGAGGCTGCTCATCTGCGCATCAAGGAGAGCAACCGCCTGGCTGCCCTGGCCAGGGAATTGTCGAGGATTGGAATCGCCGCGCAGGAAACGCTGGACGGCCTGATTATCGACGGCGGGCATCCCCATGGCGGTGATATCGAGACTTACAATGATCATCGGATCGCCATGAGCTTTGCCGTGGCTGGACTCGTCGTTCCAGAGATCAACATAGCGGATCGTGACTGTGTGCGGAAATCCTTTCCCGGATTCTGGGATGAACTCAAGAAACTGGCTTAAAAAGGGACACAGATGATTCGAATGACCGAGACCGAGAATGACGACCGGAACATTATCCTCATCGGCTATCGGGGAACAGGCAAAACTTCTGTCGGACAGGAACTTGCCAGAAGACTGCACCGGCCTTTTCATGATACCGATGTCCTGATCGAAAAGCGGGAAGGACGATCCATTCGGGATATGGTTGCCAGGGAAGGCTGGGCCTTTTTCCGGGAGAGGGAAAGAGCGGCGATTTCATCTCTGGACGGATTGCGTCGTTGCGTTCTGGCGACAGGGGGCGGCGCGGTGCTGGATCCGAAAAATGCCGAGGTGTTGAAATCTCTGGGGTGGGTCGTCCTGCTGACGGCTTCGGAAGAGATTATTGTCCGACGGATATTGAACGATCCCGCAAGCCGGGAACAAAGACCGTCCTTTTCGGGTAAGGCTTCGACTGAAATATCTGAAGAGACTATGAGAAAAGAAACGACGGAGATTCTGAAGCAGCGCATGCCCATATATAGAGTGCTGGCGGATCAGATTATTGACACCTCTCAGATATCGACTGCGGAAATTGTCGATGAAATTCTGCGCCGATTTCAGTCACAAAGGTTCAATGTTTAAAATAAAATATTGAACGAGAATCATAAAAACTTCATCAGTAACCGGGGATAAAAGCATGTCGGGAAATACCATAGGAAACGTCTTCCGGGTGACGACCTGGGGAGAGTCGCACGGCGGCGCCATCGGCGCGGTGATTGACGGCTGCCCGCCGGGACTCGGACTGTCGGAACAGCACATTCAGGCTGCACTGGACCGTAGAAAACCGGGTGTCGGGGCCTTTGCGACGCCCAGGCAGGAGACTGACCGGATTGAAATCCTTTCAGGCGTGTTTGAAGGGAGAACGACGGGAACGCCCATTGCACTGCTGATCCGCAACCGGGATGCGAACAGCGGGGCCTATGACGGCCTGCGCAACATCTTTCGTCCCGGTCACGGGGATTACACCTATTTCAAAAAGTATGGCCTCCGGGATCATCGGGGAGGGGGCCGGGCTTCGGGACGGGAGACGGCGGCGCGTGTGGCGGCCGGTGCCGTGGCCGCACTGGTGACGGCGGCTGCCGGAATTGATGTTCTGGCCTATACGATCGCTCTTGGCGGGGTTTCTATCTCCGAAAGCGGGACGACAGTCAACAGGGAATCTCTGGCAAATCCCCTGTGCTGTCCGGATCAGGAAGCGGCACGCAGGATGACGGGACGCCTGGAAGAGGCCCGAAATGCTGGAGACTCCCTGGGCGGGATTGTAGGCATTGTTGTGAGAGGATGCCCGGCTGGTCTTGGGGAGCCTGTTTTCGACAAGATGGATGCACAGCTGGCCGGCGCTCTCATGAGCATCGGTACCGTTAAAGGCGTAGAAATCGGCGCCGGGTTTGCTGTAGCAGGCATGAAGGGATCGGAAAGCAACGATCCTCTGAGTCCCGGCGGCTTTCTGGCTAATGCTTCCGGTGGAATTCTGGCGGGAATCACCAATGGGGAGCAGATTAACATGCGTGTGGCCTGCAAACCCATTCCGTCCATTTCCCGCTCTCAAAAGACCGTCGATAGGGAGGGCAACCCGGTAACGCTGTCGATCGGCGGCAGACATGATGTCTGCGTGATTCCACGAATCATTCCCGTCTGCGAGGCGATGGTGCAGATTGTCCTGGCGGATTTCCTCCTGCGGCAGAAGGCTGTAACCCTGTGATCGCTGCGATAAAGCAGGGCCTTGACCGGGGAGATTCGACGGCTGCGGGGAACAGGGAAAAAATTGATATCATAAACGAAAAAATCGAAGAGCCGGGAACCAGACACCCCAAAGAGTGCTCTGACAGGATATTCGATCAAGGAGGAATACGGCGGAACCATGGAAATCGGCATCATCGGCGGCAAGGGGGATATGGGGCGTTGGTTTGCCCGTTTTTTTGAAATGGAAGGCCACACAGTCCATATTTCCGATATCGATAAGGGAATGAGTCTTGACGAGATGGGAGCGAGGTGTCAGGTCGTCGTTGTAAGCGTACCTATCAGTGCCACGGTAGACGTGATCGAAAAGATCGGGCCCGTTATGGCAAAGGAAGCTCTGCTTATGGACATCACTTCCCTCAAGGCTGAGCCGGTAGCGGCCATGCTGAGCTGTGCCGATTGCGACGTAATCGGCTGTCATCCCCTTTTTGGACCTGAAGTTCCGTCAATGAATGGCTATTCCTTCGTTCTCTGCCCGGCACGGACCGGAAACGGATCATGGCTCGCCTGGCTGAAGACGCTCCTGCAAAAGAATGGAGCCTGTCTGGTGGAGACCACTCCTGAGGAGCATGATCGATTCATGAGCATCATCCAGGGCTTGAATCATTTCAATACCATAATCTTCGGAATGGTTATGGAAGCGCTGGATACGGATATCCAGAAGCTAAAACCCTTCACGACTCCGATTTTCGAGGAAAAAATCCTTATCATCAAGGAAGTGTTCAGTCACAACGCACGCATGTATTCCGAGATCCTCACTCGAAATCCCTATCTGCCCGCCATTCTGGATCAGTACGAACAGACTGTAAGGGAGATCAAACATCTCATCGAAATCCGCGACGCATACACTCTTCAGAAGAAACTTCAGAATGCAGGCGATCGCTATCCGGAAATGGTCAAACAGAATCCCGGCTGCACGTCTGTCAAAGAGTAACAAAGAAGCCAAAGCCGGAAGATAAAATTCAGGCGCCTTAATCCCAGGCGGAGCATCAGACCAAAGTCGCCCTGGAAAAAACCGCCCTTTTGGCCGCGTTGAACCAGTATTTTAACGAAGGTGAATAAAATCACTGCAAGCGGTAAATCCCAGGCCTGGAAAAGACGGATCGTGCTGTCCGTATTTCATCGGTTTCGGAGTTCAGAATTGTCGGGAATGTCAGGAAACTGAGCTGAGATTTTCACTATGCCGTCAGGAACAGAGCATTCCGGTGACCTGCTTATTGCCTGCTGCTTATCGGGAGAATTCGATAGATCCTGTCATCGCCGGGCAGAGGATCTCCTCTTCCGTCCCTGTTGCTTGAGGTGAAATAAATCGCCCCGTCCGGACCTGTAACGACATCCCTCAATCTTCCATACTTTCCCTTTTTAAAATCAGTGGAAAACCAGCGTTCAATGCGGCTGATCTTTGTATCTCCATCAAACCTGACGCGAATCAGCGCCCTGCTTTTGAGAGTCGCGACAAAGAGGTCGCCCTTCAGATGAGGAAGAAACGTCCCGTTGTAAAAGGCAATGCCCCCGGGCGGAGTGGCTTCCTTCCAGACAATAAGGGGATCGATGTATGGTTGAATCTCCGGTGCGCCGATAACGAGGGGCCAGCCGTAATTGCCTCCCTTGACGATCCTGTTGATCTCATCATGCCCAAAATGGGCAAATTCCCCGGACGGTCCGTGCTCGGATTCGAAAAGCCTGCCTGTTTCCGGCTGCCAGGCAAGCCCCTGAGGATTTCTGTGGCCGTAAGAATAGACGGGTGAATCTTTAAAGGGATTATCCGCAGGAATTTCTCCATCCGGGCTTATCCGCAGAATTTTTCCGGCGAGGGATGATCTGTCCTGGGCTAAATCGGCATTGAAATTCTCTCCGGTTGTCACATAAAGCATCCCGTCCGGTCCGAAGGCGATCCGTCCACCGTCATGGAATCTCCCGCCGGGAATATCGTCGAGAATGACCCTGTCGAAACTTCCTGTCCTGCCGTGATCACGAAATCGGACGACGCGATTTCGCAGAGCTCCTTTTTTCTGCTCCGTATACATGGCGTAGATATAAGGTTCTGCCGGAAACCGCGGGTGCATGGCAAGTCCCATAAGGCCGGCCTCGCCGATCCGTACCGCGTCAACCGTCGCATAAGGATGCGACTCCAGCTTTCCATTGATGATCAGACGTATTTTCCCTGATCTTTCACTGACGAGAGCCCTTTTGTCGGGAAGAAAGACCAGGGACCAGGGCACGTTCAGGTTTTCGACCCAGACCTCGACCTTGATTCCATCGCCATCGGGAAGAAAGACATCCTCCACGGCCTGCGGTTTTCCGCCAGTCTGCTGCTGTGTGCATGAAGCCGTTGCCGCAGAAAGATGAAGGATTAAAAGGATGCAAAGCGCTTTTCTCATGGCATGGCCGGTCGCAAGAACCCGTTTCCCGTTCATCTTCATTCTCCTTACTGAGTCGATCATCTTATGATTCAACCCGGAAGAAAACAATGTAAATGATTGACATCATATCGTCGCCGTTCTGATGCAGGAATGCTACTTCAGGGAAAAATCGACCCGGCTGGCCCGGGCTTTTTCGGCGGGGCCTTTTTCGCCGGCCTCGATCTTGAGCTTCGGTTCCAGAATGAATACCCGTTCCGCAGCGACATCGCCGGCCTTGACAATGGCGTCGGAGACGACCCGCGCCCTGCGGATTCCCAGTTGACGCAGGTCGTCATCCGTCACGGTGATATGCGAAAGAAGAAGATTTTCCATTTCCGGAACAGGCAGGTCCTTTGCCAGACCAATCGCGTTGCGCGGCTTTGGGAATTTCTCCTGGCTGTACACCTGCTTCAGCAGCCTGTGATATTCGGCCGGATCGATACGCACCTCATCAAGACTGGATGGAGCGTTCCCCTGCTTTACCAGTCTTTGAAATTTCACCGCTTTGACCTTACGCTCCATGATCCTGCGCCGCAGCCCCTCCGTATCAGATGAAGGATCGACTCTTCCTGTAATGTCGAGCTTTAAAGCCGGACGATTTTCCAGTGCCATCGACAGAGATGCGATCTTTTCCCTCGCGGTTTTATCCAGATCAGCACGGCCGGGTTCGAATTCAATGAAAGAAAGCTCCTCGCCACCGCCGAACAGGCTGCCCAGCAGGGCGAAGGGGGCGGTCACGGCTTTTGTAATGAGGTTGATGATGACTTTCAAGATGATGCCGCCTACCGAGAATTGCGGATCATCCAGTGAACCGGAAATGGGCAGGTTGACGTCGATCACGCCGTTGCGGTCCTTGAGCAGGGCCACCGCGAGAAGCACCGGCAGTTTGGTTGCGCGGGGGCTCTCGACTTTTTCGCCGAAGGTGAGCTGGTCGAGCATGACACGATTTTCCGCACGGAGTCTGCGGTTTTCGATGTAATATTTTACATCCATGGAAAGCTTTCCCTTGATGATTGGATAGCCCGCGTAACGAGCGGAATAGGGTGTCGCAGTCGGCAGATCGACGCCCTTTGCAGAAGCGGCCAGATCCAGAAACAGATTCCCGGAAAGAGGGTTGATTTTACCGAGAATTTCCACAGGAGCCGAGTTATCTACCTTGCCGCGGATTTCCAAGTCAGCCGTGGTTGCCAGATTCGAAGACAGTCCCGATATCCGCCCGCCGATCTGGACAAGATTGGCGTTGTAATTCGGCTTGATGAATCGGTCGGAGAAATTGACTCGACCGCCCTGGAGGGTGACTCGATTTATTTTTATCGGGACAGGCGCCGTCTGTGCTCCTGCCTTCTCCAATTTTTTATCTTCTGAGTTCGGGACCGCCGTCCTTTCACTCGGCGTCTCCGGTTTGTTATCCACCGGTTCCTGAGACGCCGTCGTCGGAGGCACTGCTCCGCCCTTGCCCGCTATGGCCTGCCTGCTTTCTTCATTACTGCCCGTGACATGCTGAACATTGATTGATCCGTCAGGATTAATGATCAGGCGCGAGTAGAAATTGCTCAGCGAAACCTCCCGAATGGCCACGTTCACCGGTTCCGTGGATACTTTCACGCCGTTGAAATGCAGGGTTTCCCAATTCAGAAAGTCGTTGCTGTTGACTTTGTCAACGCTTGCAAACCGGTTCACCTGCATGTCGCCCTGATATTGAATCTGTGTCTGTTCTGCCTGCTGCACGGAAAGATTTCCCCGGACGCCGACAGCGCCGCTGGTCACGCGGATGTTTACCCGATCAGCAAAGTAAGGCTGGGCAGGCAGAATGGGCAGCCCGTCAGCCTTTACTTGAAGCCTGACGGACATCCTGGGAGCCATGATTACTGGACCGGTCACATCCACGTTGCCGCGGGGACTTACCCTGGCCTTCAAGAAAAGATTTGCCGCTGAATTGGGAACGGACGAGATGTTATCGATACGACCCTGAATTTTCTCGATTCCAATCTCGGCGGTTCCTGCTGACGGCATTTGATCCTCCCAGTGCACCCCAATGTCGTTCAGTGCGACCTTTTTCACGCCGTACTGCCAAGGCGATGCCTTGGCGGCCGTTTTTCCTTCCGCTGCTTTGGCGGCCTTGGCCTCTATCTTCGTGTCTCTGCCGCCGGCAATTTCACTCAAATTCACGGCGCCTTTGCTGTTCCGCTGAATATTGACCCGGCTTTTCGCGATGGAGATTTCATCGGCGGAGACACTGCGCCGGTCAAGTTCGAAGGCGCCGCCGGCGATGCCGAACAGCCCGATGCGGACCATATCGGTATTAGAGCCGGACTGCGGAATCCGGAGATCGGCAATCTGAAGGTTCAGTCTGCTGACTGAGAGCGGCTCCAGCACGATGTCGGCAGTCGCTTTCAGCGATGATTGCTCCGGACCCGCAAGATTCAGATCCAACTGCCCCGGTTTTTCTTTCTCACTGGTCAGATTGCGGACGGTCAGACGGATATCTTTCAGGATCGTCTCAAAGGGCTTCACCCTTTGTTCGTCACGCACATGCACGACTGCGGAATTGAGACTCATTGACCTTATGAGAAAATAGGGCAATGGTTCCTTTTCATCTTTTTCGTCTGGTTCGACAAGATTGGCCAGATTGATCCGTCCATGCCGGTCCCGGCGCACGTAAAGCTCCAGTTGATCCGCGGCTATTCTATCTACGGTAAATCGTTTGACCAGGGGTTCGATACTTTCCAGGCTGACATTCAGACTTTTTAGGCGGACGGTCGGCGTGTCCTTCGCTTCCTCCAGTTTCAGATTGTTCAGGGACGCAGCGCCGGAGAGCTGGAGCGACGGCGCCTTGTCTTCGGGCTGGACAAAGGCGACCTTGATATCCGCGTCAAGCGTGCCTCCGGGAAGGGAAAAATGGAGCTTCTTCGGCACATATGTCAGGTACTCGCTGAGGCCAAGCCGGTTGAGCTTCAGATTGAGGGAAGCCTCGCGATCGGCATCGAAGGGTTTGCTTTTTCCGGTAAGGTGGAAAGGCGCGCCGTTGACCACAGCGGAAAACTCCGGCTCGATATATTTATCTACGCGATAGAACAGATTGGATAGAAACGGGATCGCAAGGCTCAGGTCGTGAATCTCGTGCCGGCGATATTTAGGCCTGTCGTCGAATTCAATTCGTCCCTGAGTGATGCGGATGTTGTTAAGGGAAAAGCGCATCGGCTTGGATGGCTTCTGTTGGGACTCGGTGGGGGGGGTGCTGAGGCGGTCGACGATGTCCTGAAAATTGTAAGTGTTATTCGCCGTGCGCACCAGATTCACATAGGGTTGCGTCAAACGGATTTCGCTGAGCACCGGCCCGGCGAACAGAATCGATGCCAGCTGCGCATTCATGTACGCCTGCTTGAAAGAGATAAAGGGTGTTTTCCCGTCGCGTTCCGCAAGGGAAAAATCGTCGACGGCCATGGACAACTTCAGAGGATTCACATGGACCGCTCCCACGCTGACCTTGCGTCCGAGTGTTCGAGAGAGGCTGTCGGTTAGATAGGATTTGAGCAGAGGCGGCCCTGCGAAAAAAAGAATAAGGGAAAACAAAACAAAAAAGCCGATCAGGGAGTATGCTGCCTTTCGAATCCAAGGCCTTTTAATGGATTCTTTGACGTTCTTTGAAGTGAACCAGGTGCGCCAGCTCATTTTTTTCAGCCGTCCTTTCTGCGGATAAAAAGCAACTTATGTTACGCGTTAGCGCTATGCTTTCCAGCACTGATCGTGGATTTCGGAAAGAGCATCTCCAACCGGCAGGTGCTTTCGCAAAGAGGATGCGGAGCGTCCGGGCATGCCGCCCTGCCGGTTCGTTATGATAAGATCCTGCATCCCTCTGGATTTCGAGTGTTTTTATAACATGATTCTGGCCTTACCTGAATTGAAAATGTATTCGGATTTTTCGGCATACCAACATAAGCATTTAATATGGAAGAGAATTCGACGTGAAATTTTCAGATTGATCCCGTCCATAATACGCCTTGTCGAGTTTCTGAATTATACTGTTCGCGGCATCATAAATTTCTGCGATTTCTTTCTCAAATATTGAAATTGCTTTTATCCGGATTCAACGGTATTTACAATAAATAAAAGAATTTGAGGAATTATGAAATTCGAGAATTACACCATCTCCGAGGCCATCAAACAGAACCTCGCGCAGCTCGGCTTCAGGAGGCCGACGGATATCCAGTTTAAATCCATCCCCTCAATCATGAAGGGGGAAGATGTGTTAGCCATCGCCCAGACGGGAACGGGCAAGACAGCCGCGTTCGCCATTCCTCTGATCGACCGGATTCACCGGGAAAAGAGCAGTAAGCGGGTTTTTGGAATCAAATGCATCGTGCTGGTTCCCACCCGGGAACTGGCCATGCAGATCGGGGAGGTCTTTGCCGGTCTGGCGAAGCATACCCGGGTGAAGACTTTTCCTTTGATCGGCGGTGTCGAACAGGATGAACAGATTCGGAAGCTTCAGGATGGCATCGATATCCTCATTGCCACCCCGGGGCGGATGTTCGATCTCATCCATCAGGGACATATTCGTCTGGACCGCATCGAGACTCTGGTCCTGGACGAAGCCGATCACATGCTGGACCTGGGATTTATCGAGGACATCAAGTTTGTCAAAAGAATGCTTCATAAAAAGCATCAAACCCTTTTCTTCTCGGCGACCATTAATCCGGAAATCAAGAAGCTGGCTTTTTCGCAGGTAAAAGGCACGGCGATCCGCATCCAGATCTCTCCCGAAGATCCCGTATCCGCGAATGTGACCCACGCGGTCATGTTCGTCGAGATGGACGACAAGCGGTTTTTCCTCGAACGGTTTCTCAAAGAGAATCAGGAAAGCAAAGTCATCGTCTTTGTTCGAACCCGGATTCGCGCGGAGCGGGTCGCCCGGGCCATGGAGCGGGTCGGGCTCCACTCGCTGACCATCCACGGTGAAAAGGACCAGGCGGAGCGAACCAGCGTGATGCGCAAATTTAAGGAGGGGGAATGCAATCTTTTGATTGCAACGGACGTCAGCGCGCGGGGCATCGACATTCCCGATGTGAATTATGTGATCAACTACGATCTGCCCGAAAAGGCGGAAAACTATGTCCATCGCGTGGGAAGGACAGGTCGGGGCGACAACAAGGGCATCGCGCTTTCTTTCTGCAGTTCGGATGAGAAAATGCGGCTGCAGGAAATCCAGCAGTTTCTGAATAAAGAGATTGAAGTCGTAAAGGTCGGGAAAAAAGATTATGGGCTGACACTGGGCGCCTCCAGTGCGAAAACCGGCGTCGAAGCGCTTATCGAAGAACATGAGGCATGGCTGAAGACAAAAAGAAAGACGAAAAAATCCAGAAAGTGAAGGGCAGGGCATTATCAATAATTGCGCTATGGCCTTCGGCAGGTTCTGGGGAGGTAAAAGCGTCCCGGAAAGAAGAAACAGCGGCATGACCGGAAAATTCATGATCAACTGGAAATCGTGCCTGTCTTTGAGTGGGGAAGCGATCGCCGTTGCCCTGGCTGGGCGTAGAGCGGGGCGAGCAAAATCATCGTATCTGGCCTGTCAGGCGTATTTCAATGTCGGGCTCATGCGTGATAAATTAAAAACAGCGATTGTTCAAGCTTTATAACAGACATCCCCAAAAGAAGTGATCCTGATGAGGCTGAAATCCAGATCGGGGATGTTTGGCAACAGTGGGAAACTCAATGAAAGGCATTTATCTTTTATTCAAGCAGTCTTTCCCTTTGGCTTTGATCGCCATTTTCTGTTTGTATGGTTGCGCTGTCATTCCCAGGAATCCACATCAATCCGTCTCGATGGCTTCCAGCGACCCCAGGGCAAATGCCTCTCAAGATATCGAAGGCTTTAAACCAGACATAGAAACCATCATTTCAACCGAAGGCGGATCATCAGGCTATGAGTCTTTTGCGAGTATTTTCCATGAAAACGATTCTGATAGAACCGCGAATCTTAAGAATGCCGGGAATGGGCTGTTTTCCCCCAGACAGAGGTTGGTAAGCGTCACTTTACGGGCAACCGTCTCACGCCTTGACTTGCTGGGAGACAAGGCCCCGGAAGAGTTCTGGGAGTATGGTGTGTCAACGAATGTCAGGATGCCCTGGGCATGGTATTCCCCGTCAGGCTGGGGATTGGGCACAAGGCTGATGGGCAGTGCCGGCGCTCTTTATGGAGCGGGGGAAACCGCATTGGTTGTTTCTCTGATCCCCCTGGTTTTCCTTGGTAGTCAGGATGGTAAGTTTACTTTAGATATGGGAGCCGGAGGAGCTTTGCTCAGCAGACATCGCTTTGGAACGCAAGACTATGGCGGATATTTCCAATTTGCCCTGACGGCGGGTGTTGGTGTTCCGCTGTTCGAACGGCTCGGGGCGGGATACCGATATATGCACTATTCCGACGCAGGCATCAACGGCGATCATACCACGGGAGCAGATATGCACATGCTGGAGCTTAGCTACCGGTTTTGAAGGGAGGGCTTTATCATTGATCCCCGCTTGACCGCTACTTTGAATAAACACCGCCAGTCGGGATCAGGCCGGAGCGTCCCACATTCGGTCATGGGGCAAATTAAGAGTCTTCCATTTCCGTCAGGCTGTCAGTAGGGCATGAATGTGGATTGCGGGACTGGAAAATCAGCCATTGGAAATGGCCACAGTTTTTTCGGCGAGCCCACAAGCAGGAGGTATAATGGAGAGCTCACTCTGGATGTGGATCGGCTTTAATCTCTTTGTCCTGATTCTGTTGACCCTGGATCTTGGCCTGCTCCATCGGAATAACAGGAAGGTTGGGATTAGAGAAGCCCTCCTGCTCAGCCTAGGCTACTTCGTCCTGGCACTGCTGTTCGGCACCGGGGTCTATTATTTCCTTGGTGCGAATGCGGGGGTTGAGTTCTTTACCGGTTACCTGCTGGAGAAGAGTCTAAGCATCGATAACATTTTTGTCTTCGTCCTGATTTTCAGCCATTTTGCGGTGCCGGCACATTACCAGCACCGAGTTCTGTTCTGGGGCATCCTGGGAGCCTTGGTGATGCGCGCCGTCCTGATTCTGACAGGCGCGTCAATCATCGATTCCTTCCATTGGGTCATCTATCTCTTCGGCGCCTTTCTAATCTTTACCGGCGCTAAGATGCTGTCGACGATCAACCGGAAACCCGACATGGAGGGTAACCGGCTGATCCTTCTGATCCGCCGGCATTTCCGTGTTACGGAAAACTATGAGGGCCACCGGTTCTTTATCCGCAGAAAAGGTTTTCTCTACCTGACGCCGTTGATGTTGGTACTGATCCTGGTAGAAGTCACCGACGTTGTTTTTGCGCTTGATTCCATCCCGGCCATTTTTGCCATTACTGATGATCCGTTTATCGTCTATACGTCCAATGTCTTCGCCATCCTGGGTCTACGGGCTCTCTACTTCGCTCTGGCAGGAATGATACACCGGTTTCACTACCTAAAGTATGGCCTGTCAATGGTTCTCATGGTGGTTGGGGCGAAAATGCTGGTCAACGCTTCTTTCGGCAATGTCATTCCCACCGAGGCCGCCCTGCTCGTCACGGCCCTTCTGATCGGTGGTTCCATGCTGGTATCCGTTATCAAGACAAGGCGCTTGCCGAAAGAAATCGCCGCCGAAGAGGCATTTTCCGGGTGGGTGCCGGGAAGTCCGGCGAAGCCGTCATCTGGCAAGGATTCCCCGCCTGCGGCTGGATGAATGAAAGGCGCGATCTTCATGATACAGATCAAACTCATGGCCGGGTTCATGTTTATGATCCGCGGAGTGTTCTCTTTTTCCATGATTGTTCCTTCATACATTAAAAGGGGCGTTCCTGCTTATCGATGTGAAAGCAGGGTGGGGCAGAGTAATTTCCACTGCTTAAATATTCCCTCCAGTCGCGGCACCGAAATCCTCTGTCGTAAAGAATGTCGCTGTCGATCCGAAAAAAAGGATTCGCCTGAATTATCAGACGAATTCCGCAGCTTTTGAGAAATGTGCAGCGCTAACTCTTGAACAGGGAGGCAAGTTCATCGATGATGGGCTTGGAACCCACATACAGCGTCGTGCGCTGGTGATGACCGGCCGGTTTGATTTCCATAATGCGCGTCCCGGTTTCATCAATGGCGTCGCCGCCGGCTTCCCGGCACATAAAAGCCACGACATTTGCCTCATACAGAAGCCGCAGTTTTCCCTGGGGCCGGTTTTCTTTTGGATCGGGATGCTTGACGATTGCCGGATACATGAACAGGCCGCCATTTGTGAGCAGCCGGTGAAAGTCACCGGCAAGCGCTCCGATATAACGAAACTTGTATTTACTTATATTGACCTGAATCCAACTCTGGACTTTTTCGCTGAAGACGGTCGTATTGGCCGAATTGAATGATAATTCCCATTTTTTGGGATCGTCGGGCAGGGTCATGCGCATGGGTTTGACATACGTCGCCGTTTCGTCGGCATGGAAGCGCCAGCAGCCCGCATCGCGAAGAGCCAGCGTGAACATGCCCGTCGGAATGACAAACATGCCCGCAGCGATATAATCGTTGCCTTCGCGGAGATGAAAATCTTCAGGACCCTTCATATTGCCGTCCAGATTGCGCTTGGCAATGCCGAACAGAAACCCGACCGGCAGGCCATGGGCAACATTTGAGGATCCGTCGAGTGGATCGAAATATACGAAGTAGCGGCCGCCGTCCTTGTTCATATCGACGATGTCATCGCTTTCTTCGCTCACAACCTGAATTACGCGATTGCTTGCCGCCAGATAGTGGAGTACGATTTCATTGGCGATATCATCCATCTTCATGACGCTTTCGCCCTGTACATTGATTGAGCCCGCCATGCCAAGATTTCCCTTGAGCGCGCCGGTGCGATAATACAGCTCAATGCGCTGGGCCGCTGTGATGATGGAATCCATAAGAATCAGGAAGTGGTAGGTGCGGTTGTACTTTTCCTGATGCTCCATTAAAAAATTGCGAAATGTCTGTTCGAACTCTATTGGCATAAAACCCTCCTGTAAAACTGTTAAAAAATCGTTGCAGAAACTGTGCTGCCGCGCACCTCAATGCGCCGCTTTCGGGAACGGCGCGAAGTCGATTTCAGAAGATGCAGGGTGTATCCATGAAAACAACGGGGATTGCAAACAGCCTCTGCAGATGCTCACCTAATGCTTTGATACCGAACGTTTCCGTTTGGTAATGGCCGCCGTAAAAAATATTCAGACCAAACTCTTTAGCCATATGATAAGCGGCGTACTTGGGCTCGCCGGTGACAAAAAAATCAATTCCGTCGCGTTTCAATTCCCTGAAAAGTTCAATATCGGTTGCCGAGCCGGCAACTACGGCTACCGTAGAAATGGTTTCCGGACCGAACTCCAGAAGTCCCCTGCAGGCGCCCAGTTCCTTTTCAATCCAGATCGCTGCTTCGGCGCGTGAGCCGGACTGCCTGAACCGCCCCTTTACACCGATATGTTTACCATGATGCAGGGCAAAGGGTTCGATGTCTTCAAGGTCAAGATGCTCTGCGATGACCCGGTTATGGCCGATTATCGGATGGGCATCCAGCGGGATATGGGCGGCATACAGGGCCAGATCGGCCATGATAAGAGCCCGGATTCGCTGGTAATGATTGTCGACAATAAGTTGCTGGCTGCCCCAGAACAGGCCGTGATGCACGATGAGCAGATCGCATCCCGCTCTGCAGGCCCTGGAGATAGATTCGTGGCAGGCATCGACGGCAAGGCCGATTTTTTTTACATTTCCTGTGTTTTCAACCTGCAGGCCATTTGCTGAATCGTCATGGTAGGAGTGGATGTCCAGGTAGGAATCGATATAGTCGGTGATGCGTTCAAGTTCCATAAGGCATATGTGATTTATGTAAATGTTGCAAAATGATAACAGATTAAAATGTCAAGTCAACTTGAATTATGTCAACAAAGATAAATTAAATCTCTTATAATGGAAAATATAATGAAAGTAGAATGATATATTAATGATTATTGATTTATAATAAATATTTGACAAAAGTATCAGGAAGTATTATTTTAATACTGAAAGAAGCCAAAGAGATACTGCGATGCACGTTGTGAGTCAGGTTACTGGATTTGAATGAGAAGAGAAGCAGAGGGTCTTGGTGGTGATGATCACCCTAAATAGACCAAGTTTTTTGGAAGCGACTCCAGTCAGAAGACAAGACGGCACCCGCGGTTCTCTTTGGCGCGATAAAATTTTGAAAATCAGATACTTTCCGACGTAATTATTTCGTTTTTCGAGCAGGTGTTGTGAGTTTTAGTGCGTTGTCAGTTATAGCGAGATTTTTTTACTTTCTTCCAGTTGTGGGATGGAAGCTGCTCTTTTGAAGAAATCCGATGGGAATCAGCCGTGTATCTTGTAAACTCTATTCAGGGTGCGGTGGTGACTCATAGAGCGGACGGCTGAATCTCTCTGGTGATATACCCCGGCTTCGTTCTCCCATTGCTCAAGTCTCTTGACGCTGGTTGATGGAACGACTGCCCGATGGGACATTTCCCCCATTGGAGGGGGGCCGGGGGTTATTTATTATTCCATTTTATACATTTCTTCATAAATCTTCAGCTCGATCGTATCAAAAATCTTCACGTATTGTTCTTTTTCCAGCAGGCGGCGCATTTCCCAGCCTGACTCGGTTCTCTTTTCCGTAATCACGGAAAGGGTCACTTCACTTTCCTTCCAGTTGAGTGGTTTGATCCGGGCAAGACTCTTTGTCCTCCAGTCATTCTGAGTCAGAAAATCCGTTTCCACGATACGGTTCTCCTCATCAATCCGGACATTGCTTCCCATTTTTTTTTCTTTAAATACTCTGGCAACAGCCCTTAGGATGAATTTCTCTTTCGCTTCATAGTTGTTGCTGTACTCATCCGGTTCGGATATGACAGTCTGTCCGATCTGCGCGCCGCAGGCTGCTATGCACATGAAGGCGAGAAGAAACGCCGCGAAGGACGTGTAACATAATCTACTTCTTTTTCTGTTCAGATGTATTCTCATGGAAAATATTCTCCTTCTGACGGACCGGCTTGGGAATGATGGGCCGTTTGTGAACGCTGCGGACACGGGTGACACTGGATGATAGAAAAATCACGCTATATTTTTAAGCAAGTTCGAAGATGATTTTTCCCGGCACAGCTTGCCTGCAACGATGTGAGACATTATATTAACATCAGGAAAATAAAGGAGACAGCAATATGAACGCAATCGCCTCTACCGGCATTGGAACAGCGTTTCTGATTCTTTTTAATCTGCTTTATTTCGTACTGATCATGAATCTGGTTTCGCTTTTTATTGAAAGAATATGGATCGGACGATCACAGTGGATCATTCTTCCGGTAATCGCTGTTTCCCTGGTCGTCTTTTATGTTTACCCTACCTTGTTCAGGCATATCATCGAAGCTGTGACCGGGCCATTCTCGATTTCCGGGCTGCTTATCGTTACGGGGTTGGGAATGCTGGCGGGAATGCTGGCTTCAAGCCTCTGACTTATTGTCCGATTGCCGGGGGCGATCGTTAGTTATTTTCTTGCTCTTAAATCGAGATGACCTCTTTATTATCTCCGGTTTCCGAGGTTCAACCAGGTCGATTTTCATGCGGGACCGGGTGCTTTTGATAACCTCAAATTCAGGAAAGAATTTCGCTGAATCTGGTATCGAACGGATGGCTCAGGTAAAAACATATCCTGGAAAAAAATGATATGTCGCTGATCTTCCCTTCAAATAGAATCGGAACACATAACCCTGAATTACCTGACATCGAATTTGTGTTTATACTTGATGCATTACTGTTCCGCAAGACGAATGTTGAATGAAATGGATTAATGATGACTGAGGCGCAGACCTCAGGGCTCAATCCATATTGAAGCGGAGAAAGGTGTTGCAGCTCAGCGCGTTTCAGGGTAAGATTTACGGCAATTTATAAAGGTACAAGTTAATTATGTCCATATACAAAGGCAGCGCTTCAACCCTCCTTCACTCAACCGGTGCAAGTAATTCCATGATTTTAAAGGCCATAGAATTTGCAGTTCAAGCCCATGCCGGGCAGTATCGAAAGATCACGAGAATTCCTTACATTTTTCATCCACTGCAGGTAGCGGATATTCTGACGGAGTGTCGCTGCAACGAGGAAGTCATAACGGCGGGCATACTGCATGATACGGTAGAGGATGCGCCTGTAAGCCTTGAAGAAATCAGGGAAAACTTTGGCAATGATGTGGCCGCGCTGGTTGAAGCCGCGTCAGAACCCGACAAGGCCGTTTCCTGGGAAGAACGAAAGCATCATACACTGAGCGCTTTGAAGACTGCGCCGATGGATGTCCTTCTGCTTTCCTGTGCGGATAAACTTGATAATATCAGGTCGATTCAGAAAGACTCCGCTCGCCTGGGTGAGTTGATCTGGTCACAATTTAACCGGGGTAAGGAAAAACAGGCATGGTATTATCACAACCTGGCCTCTATTTTCAGGGAGAAAGCGGATGGCGAGCCGGGGAATTCTCTGTTTGAAAGTTTCTCGGGAGATGTTCATCTTGTATTTCCGGCGCGGGAGTATGCAGCAAGGCAGTTTGTTTAAATAAATATGACAAAAACAGGCTATTGACATCAAAGGGAAAGACAAAAGAGTGTTTCCCTTTTCGCTTATAAAAACAGCTTCGTATCTGAGGGAGGATTGAAACAGATTGGTGGAACCGGAATCATAAAAGGGGAAAAAGGGAATGACCCGCATCCGTCACAGGATGAAGTGCAAGTTTGATTTCAAGTTTAAGAATGGGAAAAATAAAATACATGTCGGTTCAATTTGCAGTTCGTAGTGCGGTATTAATCAACTGATGCCGCAAGTGATGAATGTTCTGCGGTCAGGGATTGCCTGGCAGGCGTGACAGCAGAGTTGAAACAGGGAGAAAGAAATCAGAGGTGAGAATGATGATTTATGAGAACGTGAGCGCAATGAAAAAGGGATACAAGAGTATCCTCGAGACAGCTGATGGCCAGGTCAATGTGTTGGATGAGGGGGCATTGAGAAAATCTCTTATCGATGATCTGATTTACACGATGGCATTCAGTCCTGTTCAGGAAGTAAAAGATGCCGCATCATGGCTGATCAGGAGAAGTGCTGTGGCCCTTGGAATCGTATCTTCCTCCATCCAGTCCCTGTACGAAGCTATGGGACGAAAGGAAGTGACGGGTTTCACGGTTCCAGCCATCAATATCCGGACCATGACCTACGACGTGGCTCAGGCGATCTTCCGTGCAGCCCTGAAAAATTCCGTCGGGCCTGTTATTTTCGAAATCGCCCGTTCCGAGATCGGTTATACCTTGCAGCGGCCTGTTGAATACACGAGCGCGGTGACCGCGGCAGCCATTAAAACAGGATATCGCGGCCCCATCTTTCTCCAGGGGGATCATTTCCAGGTGAATGCCAAAAAATTTGCCGGAGACCCGGAAAAGGAAGTGAAGGGAGTCAAGGACCTGATCTGGGAGGCTATCGAGGCTGGTTTCTATAATATCGATATTGATACTTCCACCCTTGTCGATCTTTCAAAGCCTACCATCAGTGAACAACAGGAAACGAACTATGCTCTGGCAGCAGAACTGACCGCTGTGATACGCGACCTGGAACCCGCCGGCATTACTATTTCCGTAGGGGGAGAAATCGGTGAAGTAGGAGGTAAAAACAGTACCGTTGAGGAACTTCAGGCTTACATGGACGGCTACTTGGATTCCCTGAAAAAGTACGGGGCGAACCTGAAGGGAATCAGCAAAATCAGCGTTCAGACGGGAACGACACATGGCGGGGTTCCCCTGGCCGATGGCAGCGTGGCCCAGGTGAAACTGGATTTTGAAGTCCTGGAGAAGCTGTCCGAAGTCGCCCGCAGCCGCTATGGTCTTTCCGGCGCCGTTCAGCACGGCGCCTCCACATTGCCCGACGAGGCTTTTGATCGATTTCCGGCGATCGGCACGGCGGAAATTCATCTGGCCACCGGTTTTCAGAACATCATTTACGACAGCGCGCATTTTCCAGCTGACTTACGGCAGCGCATTTATGACTATCTTCAGAAAGAGTTGAGGGACGAGAAAAAGGAAAAGGACACGGAAGAACAGTTTATTTACAAAACACGCAAAAAGGGTTTTGGTCCATTCAAACAGGAACTCTGGAATCTTCCGGAGGAAACTCGCAAGCAGATCAGCCAGGAACTGGAAAACCAGTTCGCCTTTCTTTTCCGGAAATTGAATGTGGCGAATACCGAAGCCGTGGTTCGCCGACAAATTCAGATAGTGGATGTTCCTTTGCAGATTCCCGCGGCTTTGACGGAATAGGAGTGTTCAGCGATTCAAAGCGACGAATTGAAATTGAAAAATTGAATGTAAGGTAAATGGATTTTGAAAGAGAGCTGGTCCGGGTAAACCCTTTTATGGAGCCCGGCCGGCTCTCTTTTTTTATGAAACTATGACAATTTAAGATCAAAAACGATATCGGGCCGACTATGTTCAGGTGGTGACTCGGGCTCACATGGCAAGTATGTGGAGCAGACGATAAAGGAGCCAACGCCGATTTAACATTGATGTCTAATTGAAATTACCGGACTTTCGAGCCCGTTATCGGCTCCCTGTCGAAGGCGAGCACGGTAATTCCGCCTGCTGTTGCATCCGTGGCGAGAAGCATGCCCCGGGATTCGATTCCCATCAGCTTGGCTGGTTTGAGATTGGCCACGATGACAATGGATTTTCCCACCAGCTGGTCCGGCGTATAGTCTTTGGCGACACCGGCGATAATCGTCCTTTCTTCTCCGATGTCGATCTTGAGCTTCAGAAGTTTGGCTGATTTCGGAACGGCTTCGGCTTCGAGAATCCGGGCGACCCGCAGATCAATCTTTTCAAAGTCTTCATAGGAAACTTCCGGCTTGATCGGCGGGGGAGGGGGAGTGGCTTTGATCTCGGCGGCACCCTCGTCCGGTTTGTAATCAATCCGGGGGAAAAGTGCTTCACCGCGTTCCAGGGTTTGACCGGCGGCAAGACCTCCCCAGGTGCGAATCATGTCGAAATTTTGAAGCTCCGGATTGGCGATGCCCAGTGAGGTCATGATCTTCACGGAAGATCCCGGCATGAACGGGGCGATCAGAACCGAAACAATCCGCAATGTCTCCAGCAGTGAATAGATCACGTCATCGAGTGTGCCCTGATTTGCCGGATCCTTGGCCAGATTCCATGGTTCCTTTTCCACAATGTAGCGGTTTGCCGTATTGATCAGATCCCAGATGGACATCAGGGCCTTGTGGAAAGTCAGCTCCCGGAACGACGCCTCCACTTCCTGAATCACCCTGACTGCCGTACTGGAAAGAATCGTGTCTGCCTCTGATGATGCCGCCGGAACGCTTCCTTTGCAGTATTTAACAGCCATGGCCGTTACCCGGCTGACAAGATTTCCCAGATCGTTGGCCAGATCCGCATTGACCCTCTGGACAAATCCTTCTTCACTGAAGCTGGAATCCAGGCCGAAGACCATCTCCCGCAGGAGGTAATAACGGAAGGCATCCAGTCCGTACTTGTCCTTCAGATCAAGAGGCCGGATGACATTTCCGAGGCTCTTGGACATCTTGCTCTGGTCGACATTCCAGTAGCCGTGGACATTGAGATGTCTGTAAGGCTCGATTCCGGCGGCCTTCAGCATCGTGGGCCAGTAAATGCCGTGCGGCTTAAGGATGTCCTTGGCGATCAGGTGTTGTGCGACCGGCCAGAACGTGTGGAAATTCTCTCCGTCAGGGTAGCCGAGCCCGGTGATATAGTTGATCAGGGCGTCAAACCAGACGTAGGTGACATAATTTGCATCGAAGGGAAGGGAAATCCCCCAGGCGAGCCGGGATTTTGGCCGGGAAATACAGAGATCTTCCAGAGGCTCCCTGAGGAAGGCGAGAACTTCATTGCGGTAACGTTCAGGCCGGATGAAATCGGGATTCGCTTTGATATGCGAAATCAGCCAGTCCTGGTACTTGCTCATTTTGAAGAAATAATTGCTTTCCTTGCGAAATTCCGGTTCCATCTGATGATCCGGACATTTTCCGTCAATGAGCTCCTTTTCGGTATAGAAGCGTTCACAACCGACACAGTAAAAGCCTTCGTAATGACCGAAATAAATATCGCCGGCTTCGTAAACCTTGGAGAGAATCGCCTGAACCGTGGCAATGTGATTGGCGTCTGTTGTCCGAATAAAATAATCGTTGCTGACTGAAAGTTCAGGCCAGAGATTTCTGAACTGACTGCTGATCCGGTCCGCGTAGGCTTTGGGAGAAATGCCGTTTTTTTCCGCTGCCTCGGCGATTTTGTCCCCGTGTTCATCCGTGCCTGTCAGGAAAAACGTCCGGTGTCCCGAAAGACGGTGATAACGGGCCAGAACATCGGCAACGATGGTGGTATAGGCATGACCGATATGCGGAGAAGCATTGACATAATAGATTGGCGTTGTGATGTAAAACGTTTTTTCCATAAAAATCCTTTCTACACAGAAGACACTCAATGTTCAACAGCAGCCGGTTCCAAAGGCGTCTTTTCCCCATCTCCCGGTTTGGGGGGGCCGTCTTTATCTTTCCGGCCCGATACGCTTTTTTCTTTTTTCTGTTCGCGATAGGAATCGTATTCATAGGCCAGACAACACATGAGACGACCGCATAACCCGGAAATCTTTTCAGGATTGAGCGACATATTCTGTTCCTTGGCCATTTTCACAGAAACCCGGTCCAGGTTATGAAGTAGATTGACACAGCAGATTTCCCGGCCGCAGACCCCCATTCCTTTGATAATCCGGGCCTCCTGTCGTGCTCCGATCTGTCTCAGTTCAATTTTTGTCTTGTACTTCTGGGCCAGATCCTTGACGATTTCCCTGAAGTCCACCCGGTTTTCCGCCGTGAAATAGAAAATGATTTTGCTTTTATCAAAAAGACACTCCACATCGATCAGCTTCATCGGAAGATTCCGGATCCTGATTCTTTCCGCACAGAACGAGAAGCAGCCTTTTTCGAGGATCTTGTTGTTTTTCTGTATGAGGAGGTCTTCTTCCGTTACTTTGCGAACCACAGGCTTCAGATTGGGCGGCAGGTTGCCTTCGGGTTGGTTTGTAATGCTGGTAATCACAGTTCCCATGGACAGGCCATCTTCCGTTGAAACGATGATCTGGTCTTTGATCTTGAGATTGAGATCTCCCGCATCGAAGCTGTAAATCTTTCCTTCTTTCTTGAATCTGACACCGATAATATTTTTATGCACAGGTTGCAAAATCTCCCGAAATTTTCTTTTTTTTATCAATACAACTTCAAATTCCGGATCAGGAATGCTTTAAAAATGGCCGGGTATAAGCGCAACACGCGAACCCCGACGCATATATGAAAACCGATCGCGAAGCCGACGAAGAGCGCCCTTTGATATAGGTTTGGAATAAAGCCGTTTTGCGGTCATCTGTTGATCAGAGCGCGAGTTTAAACATCATGACCTCTAAAGTCAACGATTTATTCGTATTCTGTATCAGCCGACGTTCCGCCGAATCAATGGCCCGGATGGCAGTCAGGATGTCCCCGGTGGTGCGTTTCCCTGCAAAGGCGGTAATCTGGTCAACACGGTCCTGGTGCATGAGTCCTTCTGCCCTTCCCGTCTCCCTAAGGATCAGGACATCACGGAAAAAGGTTCTCAGGATGTCCAGTTTGTCCATAATGTCTCTCTTGTCGTCGCTTAAAAAACGAAGAAAAGTTAATCGATGAAGGGATGAATCCGCAGAAATTCCGGCGATGAAGTTCAGGACTTCGTTCTTTAAAGTGAGATAAGCTTCGCGGTTCAGATCCAGGGCTTTGCCTATGCTTCCCCCGGAGGCGGCAGCCAGAAGTCCGGCCTGGGTGTTTTCGACGGAAAAACGCTCGTGGAGCAGAGTGGTTACTATTTCCTGAGCAAGAGGATTGAAGCGGATCTGTTGACATCGTGAAAGAATCGTTATGGGAAGCTGGTAGGGTCTGTCGGTTACCAGAATCAGTATATTGGCCGGTGATGGTTCCTCGAGGGTTTTCAGCAGAGCGTTGGCTGCGGCATTATTCAGGCGGTCGGCGTCCACGAGGATGGCGACGCGCTTCTTCCCCTCCATAGGTTTGAATTTCATCCGCTCCTGAAGGTCTTTTACGGCATCGATCCGGATGTACTGACCCTCAGCTTCAATCATTTCGATATCCGGGTGATTGCGATGATCGGTCTTTATGCAGGAAATGCAGCAGTCACAGGCATCGGAGGCCCCCTGCAGGCAGTTCAGCGCTTTGGCAAAATTAAGGGCAAGGGTGAGTTTCCCTACGCCTGCCATTCCATGGAACAGATAGGCATGGGCCATACGATTATGTTGTATGGCATTCTGAAGAATGCCTATGGGTTTCGCGTGACCGAGGATGTCCTTGAATGACATGAGAAATGCCTCCATTATCTGAAGCGGGTTTCTTTGCTGCCTGATGCAGCGATGCGGCCGGAAATGAAGCGCAGATGAAAATAGTGGCCTGAAAAAAACCGGAGATTCCCAGCTACTCCTGATTCTATGGTAAGCCGGCTTCGGGTTGCTGTCTCAGGACATCGAGGTGACGGCACACCTCGCGGTGGATCGAAGGAATGTCCGCTGCCGCGTTAATGATTCGAAAGCGCTCAGATTCCTGTCGTGCCAGAGCGAGATAGCCTTCGCGGATCTTCTCATGAAAGTTCAGACCTTCCTGCTCGAATCGATCTTCACGTGAGTTTTCCGGAATGCCGGTCATACGCTGCATAGCCCGGTGAAGTCCCGTTTCCGCCGGCAGATCAAACAGGAGGGTGAGATTTGGCTTGAGGAAAGACGTGGCAAAGGAATCCAGTTGACGAATCCATGCCTCATCAATGCCCCGGACACAACCCTGATAAACCGCAGTGGCGTCGGAAAAGCGGTCACAGAGGATCCACTGGCCCCTGGCGAGGGAAGGCAGAATGACCTCCCGGACATGCTGAGCGCGTGCGGCAACGAAGAGCAGCGTTTCCGCTTCAGCGCAGATCTCGAAGGGCCCCCGGTTAAGAAGAATATTTCGAATCTTTTTGCCCAGCGGTGTGCCGCCTGGCTCTTCCGTGGTCCCAACGGGAATTTTCAACGTCCTGAGATATTGCGCCGCCAGTTTGAGCTGGGTTGTTTTCCCGCACCCTTCAATGCCTTCGAAGGAAATAAAATATGCCATGACCGATTGCCTTGCCTTTTCCTGCTGCCTGGAATTTGTTTTCGACGATTGAAATGGAAATTCTAAGATTCGACAGGGATTGCGTGGGACAACAGTGTAAAACTTATTGAGTGGAAAGATAACTCATGAAAATAAAGGAAAAGGGGGATCACTTCCGCATTCCCGGCCGTAAAGTGAATCCCCCTTTTTGATCTGGTTCCTGAGAACAGACTACTTCTCTTCGCCGGGCACAATGGCTTCAGCCGGGCATTGTTCGGCACAGGTTCCACAGTCGGTGCAGACGGCTGGATCGATTACATACTTGTCTTCCCCCTCGCTGATTGCTCCTGCGGGGCAAACATCCTGACAGGAACCACAAGCCACACAATCATCAGTAATTACATACGCCATAATTCTATCTCCTTTTAATTTAATTCTATCATGACCCATCAACCTAAACGGGCAACGAATCATGGGGCTAAATCGCTCAGACTGCAACCACTTCCTTGACTTCAGGAATTCTTTCCTTCAGAAAACGCTCGATCCCCATCTTCAATGTCATCTGAGACATGGCGCATCCACGACATGCACCGACAAGTCGGACCTTCACCACGCCATCCTCGGTCACGTCAACCAGTTCCACATCTCCGCCGTCTGCCTGAAGGCCCGGCCGGACCTGATCGATGGCTTCCTGTACCTTATCTTTCATGAGTGTACCCCCTTAGATTGAACCGCATCTCGCGATTCGGGATCAAACGGTTAAATCCGTCTGTCCGCACTTTTTCGCTCTCGTTCAGCGAGGCATGTAACCGATCATCTCCCTGAAAAGGGTTCTGGCCACACTCAGCAGCTCAGGTTTGATGAACCGGTATTTTTCTGCCCGGAAATGGCCCGCCTTCCAAAGGACTTTTCCCGTTTCCGCTTGAATCATTTTGATGCCCAGACTGACCTTTCCCACTTTGTCTCCGTTTTCGGTCGTGTAATTCCAATAATCAACGGAAACGACAAGAAAAGAATCAACCTGACACAGTTCGCCGATCCTTGCGCTGAGCTGGGGATCGGAAAAATTAACGGTTTTGAGCTTGGCCATGTAGTCGGTCATGACCGCGCGGAATTCTTCATTCGCATGGAATTGACGGTTGATGTCATCCCCGGCCACAACATCGTTGAACCACTTCTTTTCGGTCAGCACCCCGGCGATCATTTGATCAACGGTTCCTCGTGCTTCTTCGTAAGTCCCCACGTCGACGGGAAGAACACCCAGACGTCTCGGGTGAAAATTTCCGGCCTCGGTGTCGACCTGTGAATAACGCAATCCTCCGCACGCGGAAATCATCAGAATCAGGAAAAGGGCAATGAAAGCGTTCCAGTATCTTCTCTTCACGGGACACTCCTGCAAACACAAGGGTCGCTCACTTCTTTTGTTTAACGGGATAGGGCGCACCACAGCAGTGAACTCAACCCGGCGATAATATAGCTGGTTTCCAGAAGACCCTCCAGAACAACCCCGGAAAACGACGCCCTTCTATCACAAAGTTTAAAACAAATCCATACATAAAATAAGTTGGCCGGAAGGACCAGTGAAAGCGATGGAGTCCATTTCGCGGACGCACCCGCTATCAGTAGAAAAAAAATAAAAATGGACAGTATTGTCAGGAGAACCTGTGTTGGTTCTCTGCCGATGAGCACGGGAATCGTTTCCTTGCCAATCAGCCTGTCGCGCTGAATATCCAGAATATCCGAAAGAGAGGAACGGATAAACACGATGCCCATGGTGAAAAGAAAGGCGATGGCAATTCCCGGCGAAACAAACAACCCCCGCTCCATGCCGGGCAGGATGGCAACAACAGTGGCCCACGCCATGGCCATGGAGATGTTTTTTGATCCGGGCAGATCCTTTAAGCTGCGATATCTCCATTTTGCGGGAAAGATGGGCAGATTGTAGAGAATGCCCAACCCCGATATGAAAAAAAGCAGAAGAAAGGTCCGCATCCCATGACTCAGGGCAAGACCAAGACAGAGCAGCATGGAGGCAAGCGCTCCGGAAAGATAAAAATTCTCGTGCTTCAGGTAGGATTCTTCGCGGAAGGAACCGATGCTGCACGTCTTTCGGTTCGAAAACCTGTTGAAGGTATGCATCGCATGGACATATAGGGCGGTGATCAGAAGGAAAAGGATATTCACCGGGACCCGTTCCAGAAGCATGGCGGTCAGGGACAGACAAGCCGCCCCAAGGGCGGAATAGAGATCGGTCCTCACTGAAAGGGTCCAGAGCTTCAGCAGTCCCTTCCCCTTATTTTTCTTTTTCCTCTGCTGTTCCGCAATGCGGTCGACAACCCGGTCAATGATCCAGTTGGGCGTGGAGGCTCCGGCAGAAAGTCCGATCCGGTCATAGGGAGCCAGTTTCGCGTCGTTAAGTTCATCGGCTGTCTCGATATGAAAGGTCGGAGTGCCCTGCTGAGAGGACAGGGCGGCCAGACGCCGTGTATTGGCGCTGTTCCTGCCGCCCACGATCACCATGGCCTCCATTCTGGCGGCAAGTTCGCGAACTTCAGCCTGCCGCTGTTCCGTGGAATCACAGATGGTATTAAACACGACGGTTTCCGGAAATCGATCGCGGATCCGGCGGACGATTGCAGCATATTCTTCAACGTTTTGAGTGGTCTGGGCAACGACGCAGACCTTTTCCATAATCGGAAGTTCTTCAACGTTCTGGAGGCTGCCGATGACCCGGCCATGACCGCCGGCATGTCCGAGAAGGCCGTTGACTTCAGGGTGGTCGCCGTCACCGATGATCAGGATGTTGTAATCTTTTGCGGCATGCTGCCGGATAATCGCCTGGACATGGGTGACTTTCGGACAGGTTGCGTCGATGATCCGCAGCCCTTTATTCCGGATCTTCTTTCGTTCGCTCGGCGAGATGCCATGAGCTCGGATGACGATGGCCGCATTTTGATCCGATGCAGAAAGGGCCTCGATATCCTTAATGGGAATAATTCCTCTTTCCCTCAGGAATTCGACAGTTTGAGGATTGTGAATCAGAGGACCGTAGGTATAGATTTTTTCCGATCCCTTGTGGCGGGCGATATCCAGAACCGTATCCACGGCACGTTTGACGCCCATGCAGAACCCTGCCGTCTTTGCGAGAAAGACACTCATTGTTTTGACAACAGCTCCTTGTCCTGAGCGGTTTCCTGACTTGCAGGAGAAGACTCCAGCCGACCGGGAAATGAAAGTTTTTCTTCCGGCAGCCGGGCAGAGACAAAAAATTCCCTGTTTCCCTTGGGACCAGGAAGAGGGGATACGATCGATCCCAACACTTCCAGACCCATGTCCCGGAGAAAGGCCGTCAGGTCGTTCAGAACGTTCTGCCTGAGTGCGGGTTCACGGACCACGCCGCCTTTCCCCACCTGGCCTTTTCCCACTTCAAATTGAGGCTTGATCAGGGCGAGAAGGAGACCTCCCTCCCCAAGAAATTTCAACGCGGCAGGGATAACCAGCTTCAGAGAGATGAACGAGGCGTCGATGGTTACCAGGTCCACCGGAACGTCCATACCTGTGCCGTCAAAATAACGGATATTCGTCCTTTCGATGCAGATGACCCGGGGATCGGTGCGAAGTTTCCATGCCAGCTGGCCGTACCCCACGTCCAGGGCATAGACCCGGCGTGCGCCTTCCTGAAGGAGACAATCGGTGAAGCCGCCGGTGGAAGCCCCGACGTCAAGAGCGACGAGATCCCGGACATCGATTTGAAAGGCATCGAGAGCGCCTTTGAGCTTCAGTCCGCCGCGGCTTACGTAGGGGTGATCCTTTCCCTTGATCCTTACAGACGCCGCGCAGGATACGAGCGCCCCCGCCTTGTCCGCGGGTTTTTCGTCCACCAGGACGGCGCCGGATAGAATGAGGGCCCTGGCCCGTTCCCGGCTTGCCGACAGACCCCGGTTCACCAGGAGCAGGTCCAGACGGATTTTTTCTTCTCTACTTCCCATGGTAAATGGTCAGAAAATCCGAATCGGAAGACATATCAAAGGCAGGCCTCCATCTGGGACGATCTGCCCATGTTCATCATCGACCGGACAGCGGCAGCAATCCCCTGTTCATCAATGCCGTAAAGCCTGCGCTGCTCGGCCTGTGTGGCCTGTTCGGCAAATTCATCCCGGATTCCCAACCGTTTGACCTGGATTCCATGGATATCGTTTTCTTCAAGAAATTCCAGAATAGCGCTGCCGAATCCCCCCGTGAGGACATTTTCCTCCACGGTCAGGATTTTTTTGAAGGACCGCACGATTCTCAAAAGGAGTTCCCTGTCCAGAGGTTTGACAAACCGGGCGTTGACTACCGTGGCGTAAATTCCTTCCTCCCTGAGTTGGACGGCGGCGGTTAGAGCTGGATGAACCGGATCTCCGACAGCCAGGATAGCCAGACTCCCACCTTCGCAAAGCACTTCTCCTTTTCCGAGTTCCAGGGAAAACGGCTGGGAGTCCATTGTCACGCCGACGCCGCTTCCTCGCGGGTAGCGTACGGCTGCCGGTTTTCCGCAGGCGACGGCAGTGTGCAGCATATGCTGCAGCTCGTTTTCGTCCTTGGGAGCCATGACGACCATGTTCGGGATAGACCGCAGATAGGAAAGATCAAAGAGGCCGTGATGAGTCGGACCGTCTTCTCCGACGAAACCCGCCCGGTCCAGAGCGAAAACAACCGGAAGATTCTGCAGGCAGACATCGTGCAGGATCTGATCGTAGGCCCGTTGGAGAAAGCTCGAATAAATCGCCACCACAGGCAGGATCCCTTCCGTGGCCAGTCCGGCGGCGAAGGTCACACTGTGCTGTTCCGCAATGCCCACATCGAAAAAGCGTTCCGGAAACTCCTCAGCAAATGCGTTCAGTCCCGTTCCCTCGCACATGGCTGCGGTAATAGCGACGAGTCGGGGATTTTGACGAGCAAGCTTTACAATCGTATTTCCGAAGACCTGCGTGTAGGATGGGGGAACTGGAGATTCGCTTGCAGCCGCCGGCTTTCCAGTCTCCGGCGAAAAAGGGCAGATTCCATGGAAACGAAGGGGTTCGGCTTCAGCGAACTTGTACCCCTTGCCTTTCCGTGTAATGACATGAACCAGGACAGGCCCTTCCATGTTGCGTACGTCCTCGAGATTCCGGATCAAGTGATCGAGGCGATGGCCTTCCAGGGGGCCCACATAGGTAAACCCGAGGTCTTCAAAGAGCGCCCCGGGTACAATGAGGGCCTTGAGTGATTCCTCCGCTCTTCTGCTGAATTCCAGCACTTGCTCGCCGATGGAAGGGATCGTTTTCAGAAAATTCCTGATGTCCTTTCTAATTTTATTCGCCGTCTGACCTGTCATGATGTGGTTCAGGTAGGAGGACAGGGCGCCTACATTGGGTGAAATGGACATCTCGTTGTCATTGAGAATAATGACGAGGTCTTTTTTCCGGTCTCCTGACCAGTTCAAACCTTCAAAAGCCAAGCCGGCCGTCATGGACCCGTCGCCGATTATGGCCACGACCTTGAAACGCTCTTTCTTCAGATCCCGGGCCTCGGCGATGCCGGAAGCGGCGGAAATGGAGGTGCTGCTGTGGCCGACGTTGAAGACATCATAGGGGCTTTCTTCCCTTTTAGGAAAGCCGCTGATTCCCCCTTTCTGCCGGAGGGTAGAGAAGACATCCCTGCGTCCTGTGATCAGTTTGTGGGCGTAAGCCTGGTGTCCCACATCCCAGATCACACGGTCTTTCGGTGTATCGAAAACCTTGTGTACGGCCAGGGTCAACTCGACGGTTCCCAGGGATGAGGCCAGATGTCCGCCCGTGCGGGAAACCGTTTCGATGATAGCCGACCGTATGTCACTCGCCAGAAGCGTAAGGTCGCCGATGTCCAGCATCCGGATATCCTCGGGGAATTGTATCCGACTGAGAATGCCGCCGGAATTATTCTTTTTTACCGGGTTCATAGAAGAGATAAACATCCATTATAATTTTATTTATATAACGATGTCGCGCCAGTGCGTTTCCCTTAAAGTCGGCGCTCCACAAAATATCTGGCCATCAGCCGCAGAGGAGTCGCCCGGTTGTCAAAACCGTCAAGATCGCGCAGAGCCTCCTCAACCAGGGCAAAGGCCTTCTGACGGGATGGTTCCAATCCCATAAGGAGAGGGAAGGTCATTTTACCACGGCTCGCGTCACTCCCCGTGCTTTTACCCAGCACAGTCCGGTCTCCCTCCACGTTGAGAATGTCGTCGGCAATCTGGAAAACCAGGCCGATCTTGTGGCCGTAATCTGTCAATGCCGAAACGGCCTGCTCCGATCCTCCGGAAAGTATCGCCCCTGCTCTAAGGGAAACGACGATCATTGCCCCTGTTTTCCGATTATGAATTCGGTTCAGCGTGTCCAGATTTCCGGGTTTTCCTTCCGCACGCAAATCTTCCACCTGTCCTCCCACCATGCCGAAAGCCCCGGCAGCAGCAGCGATTTCCCTGATGACTCTCAGGAGAATTTCCGGGGCCAGGCCGGTATGAAAATCGGTTCGGGTCATCAGTTCAAAGGCCTCCGTGAGCAGAGCGTCCCCGGCGAGAATGGCCAGAGCATCACCGAAAACCTTGTGGCTGGTGGGCTTTCCCCGGCGGTAGTCGTCATTGTCCATGGCGGGAAGATCGTCATGAATCAATGAATAGGTATGGATGTATTCGAGGGCGCAGGCCACCGGAAGAAGGCAATCGGAAGAGACTGAAGTTCCAACAGCTTCTGCAGCCGCAAGACAGAGAATGGGACGGATCCTCTTCCCGCCTGCAAAAAGGCTGTACCGCATCGCTTTAAAAAGTTCACCCGGGGATTCCTCCTCGCCGGGCAGGTAGCGGTCGATGGCTTCATCGATCCGCAGCTTTTTTTCCTTGATGTAGGCATTCAGATCCAGCCCGGATTCAGGATTCATTTTTCTCTCCATTTTCCCGTAAGGGCTGCACCGTCACATTCGAATTTTCAGCAATCAACATCTCCACGCGCCGTTCGGCATCATCCAGGCGGGACGCACACAGCCGTGAAAGTCTGATGCCTTCTTCGAAGGCCTTCAGGGATTCTTCAAGGGTCATATCACCTGTTTCCATTTTTCGGACCAGGGCTTCCAGTTTGGCCATTGCTTCTTCAAATTTTTCTTTTGCCATAAGTCCTTTACTCCGGAATAATCCTCGTGACCTCTGCCTCAAGGCGGCCCTTTCGCACCCGAAGCTCCAGGGAATCGCCGATTTTCAGCATGGCGACATCCCTTATAATTCTACCTCCCGGCAATGTCCTGGCAATGCTGTACCCCCGCTCCAGAACGGCAAGGGGACTCAGGGAGTCCACGCGTGTCGCCGAAACGGTCCAGCTTTTTCTCGCCCGGTCCAGATTAAGCCGGCAGGAGGAAATGAGCCGCTTTTCCATATCCTCAACGTTCAAACGGGTGTCCCTTATTCTGCGGAGGGGGCCTGCCTGCTGAAGACGCAGGCGCTGAAGCAGAATATTCTGCTTTTCCGCTGACAGCCGCTGTTGAATGATAAGCCGGCCGCGTTCCCTGTGGTCGTCCAGGGCGAGACGCAAACCTGTGATGACGCGCTGTGGGTCCTTTAACCGTTCCCGGCATCGGACCAGCTGCTCCCGCCTTTGTGTCATGCTCCGGATTAAGAGTGTGTAAAGTCTTGACCGGGTTCCTGCAAGCCAGGCGGTCAGATCGTTCCTGTTGGGCACGGCCAGTTCCGCGGCAGTGGATGGCGTAGGCGCACGGACATCCGCTGCAAAGTCGGCGATAGTGAAGTCCGTCTCATGGCCGACTGCGGAGATAACCGGAAGAGATGACGAGGCGATGGCACGGGCGACGCTTTCATCATTGAAAGCGGATAGATCTTCGAGCGATCCTCCCCCGCGAGCCAGAATGAGGACATCGACTTCTTCAAGGGAATGCAGATCCTGAATGGCTTGAACGATCTCCCTGGGTGCTTCCGGTCCCTGAACGCGGACGGGAGCGATCACGAGAGAAACGGAGGGAAAGCGTCTTGCCGTGATGTTCAGGATGTCGCGGATGACGGCTCCCGTGGGGGAGGTGATCACGCCGATTCGCCGGGGAAGGTAGGGAATCGGTTTTTTCCGGGAGGCATCAAAAAGTCCCTCGGCCTGCAGGCGGGCTTTCAACTGTTCATACGCCTTCTGAAGAGCGCCGGTTCCCCGGGGTTCCAGCGAGTCAAGAATCAGCTGGTACTCTCCTCTCGGCGCGTAGACGGCCAGTCTGGCTCGACAGGTGATCTGCATGCCTTCCTCAAGGTCGAAAAAAGGGAGACGATTGTTCCGGAAGGGCCTCGATCCGGGTAAAAACCGGAATATGACTGCCCGAATCTGACTTTTTTCATCCTTGAGCGTAAAATAGATATGTCCCGAGGAGGGGCGGCGCAAATTGGACACTTCCCCCTCCACCCAGAGCAGATCAAACCGGGCTTCCAGAAGATCCCGGATTTTTTCATTCAGTTCCGAAACGGTTAATATTTCCGTTATACTTCCCTTCATCGCAGTGCACCTATCAGATATTATTCTTTGTGACAAGTATGATTTTTTTAAGATTCTTCTGAAGTTGACTTTTAACCGGCCATGATTTAAGAACAAAAGTTATCGCCGGACGGGCTCGAGTTCCTGAATGGACAGGGGAACGGCAGACCCGCCGGGCAAGATGGCCTTGCGGTTGCACAAGGCCGCTTCCAGGGCGGGAATCAGCCATGCAGCAGACTTTGTGAAATTTTATCTCAGGCCGGCCGGAACAAAGCGCTCCGAACAGCCTGTTACCTCAGGAGAATTTATGGAGAAGAAGGATTATTTGAAAAATACCGTGGAACATATTGATTTCACGGCGATTAATGCGGTGGATATTATCAGGGCCATGCGCGGAATGTCTTTCACAGCACGGGATCTTGCCGTTGCCGCGGAAATTTACGACACCATGCTTGCCGACCGGGAATGCGCCGTCATCCTGACCATCGCGGGAAGCACCAGCGCAGCCGGCTGCATGCGGATTTATGCAGATCTGGTCCGCTATAACATGGTCGATGCCATTGTGGCCACGGGGGCGACGATCGTGGACATGGATTTCTTTGAAGCGCTGGGTTTCCGGCACTATCAGGGCAGCCCCCATGTGGATGACCAGGAATTGCGGCGGCTCTACATCGACCGGATCTACGATACCTACATTGATGAGGAGGAGTTGCAGATCTGTGATCGCACGATACGGGAGATTGCCGACGGTCTCTCCCCGAAGCCCTGTTCTTCCCGGGAATTCATCCGGGAGATGGGACGTTATCTGACAACTCATGCCGTCAAGAAGAATTCCCTGGTTCAGGCGGCCTTCGAAGCGGATGTACCCATTTTCTGCCCCGCTTTTTCAGACAGCAGCGCCGGCTTCGGCCTGGTTCTGCATCAGGCCAGCCATCCGGATCAGCATGTAAGCATCGATTCTGTTAAGGATTTCCGGGAACTGACGGCGATCAAGATGGCGGTGGAAAATTCAGGACTTCTGATGATCGGCGGAGGCGTTCCCAAGAATTTTGCCCAGGATACGGTGATCTGCGCTGAAGTGCTGGGCAAGGAAGTGCCCATGCATCGTTATGCCATACAGATCACGGTAGCGGATGCCCGCGACGGAGCCTGCTCCAGTTCCACACTCCGCGAAGCGACGTCCTGGGGTAAAGTGGATGTTTCTTATGAACAGATGGTTTACGCGGAAGCGACTTCCGTGCTCCCTCTTCTGGCCAGTTATGCTTATCACCAGGGGAACTGGAAGGGCAGACCGCAGCGGCGGCTTGCGCGGCACTGCGTCTGAGCGCGGTTAAAGAGAATGGAACTGTCTGCTCCCATTCGGATTTGAGTGCAAAAAACGGATATATCGTATCCATGTGGATACCGGAACTGGATACGATATATCCAACTTCTTTCATGCAGCCCGTCACAAAAAGTCCACAAATTCCGAACGGCCTTATTACCCTTGATTATTAAAGACGTTTACGCCTTTTTTATCCTTCGGCACAGTCATTGCTGTTTTTTATGTAACTCGCATCCGAAGGGATCTTTTCCTTTCGGAGGACTCCTTTTGCGGAATCTGAAAAAAAGAGCATGATTATGAAGATAAAATTTCAACTTATCGCGTTTTTGCCGATGCTGATTGTTTTTTTACCTTTGCTTGCCGGCGCCGAGGGGACGGTCATTCAAAAGGGCGAGCGACTGAATCTGAAGCGTTGCATCGAAACAGCCCTCCTTTATCATCCAGTCATTCAAGCCGCGCGAAGCACGATCCGGATCGGAGAAAGCCGGATCGGTCAAGCCAGAGCGAACTATTATCCCCAGGTCAACTGGCAGACCGAATACAGCAGAACTCATCCCGCGACCTCCAGGGTCGTGGAACAGAAAACCTACAATGACTATCGAATCAATGTCGGTCTGAATCAGATGCTCTACGATTTTGGAAAGACGAAAACTCAGGTGGATATTCAGAAACTCAATACGGAATCGTCCCGGCAGGACCTGAGCCGGGTAGAGACGGAAATTGTCTTCGGGGTCCAACAGGCCTATTATTCTCTGGTGCAGGCTCAAAAAAACCTGGAAGTGGCCATCGAAACAGTCAGCCAGTTCCAGCATCACCTCGAACAGGCAAAGGGCTTCTTTGAAGCCGGCGCCAAACCGAAGTTCGATGTGACCAAGGCCGAAGTGGACCTGAGTAATGCCATCCTGAATCGAATCCGTGCGGAGAACGCCCTCCGGATCACCCGGGTTAACCTCAACAACGCCATGGGAATTCCAGATATCCCGGAATATGTCATCGATGAAACGCTATTGCCGGAAACATACGCGATCGACCTGCCCTCGGCACTGGAAAAAGCCTATGCCGTCCGTCCTGACCTGCAGTCCGTCAAAAAGCAGGTTGAAGCTGCGGAGGCGGCGGTTAACCTGGCGAAAAAGGGATATTATCCCTATCTTACAGGAAATGCGGGCTACGGTTTCGGTGGAGGGGATTTCCCCCTCGGTGAAGGCTGGAATGTAGGAGCCGCACTGAATGTACCCGTTTTCAACGGTCTGGAGACCCGGTACTCGGTGGAAGAGGCGAGGGCCAGTCTCGATGTGGTCAAGGCTCAGGAACAGACTCTCCTGCAGCAGGTCCGCCTGGAAGTGGAGGAGGCCTTTTCCAATTTGAGAGAAGCCGAGGAGAGGACAGTGGCGGCACAGATGGCCGTCAGGCAGGCTGAAGAAAACGTTGAACTGGCCACCGGACGTTATGACGCGGGGGTAGGAAATCCGATTGAAGTGACGGATGCCCTGGTTTCCCTGAGCAATGCCAGAACAAATTATATCGCGGCACTGACCGATGCGAGGATTGCCCGGGCCGAGCTGGAGAAAGCCACGGGATTAAGGTAGAATTATCCGTAGCGGTTTGAAAGAGACGGAATCATGAAGAGAAAGATCATTGCTGTTATCATTCTGATGATCCTGATTGGGACGGGGACGTATTTTCTGCTTAAGGGGGGAGAAAAAGGTCCGAAATACAGAATGGTCGAGATAGACCGGGGCGACGTCCGGGCGACGGTGACGGCGACCGGCACGGTAAACGCCGTCACGACCGTTCTTGTGGGAACTCAGGTTTCAGGAACGATCAGGGATTTGTATGTGGATTACAATTCTCCGGTAAAAAAGGGACAGCTTCTGGCCCAGATCGATCCGGCGACGTTTGAAGCGCGTGTTCAAGAGGCCAAAGCCAATCTGCTCCTGGCAAAGGCAAACGAAGAAAAAGCCGGGGCTTCTCTTGTTGACGCAAAACGCACATTGGCAAGAAACGGGATGCTTTTCACCCGGAATCTCATTGCCCGCAGCGAGCTCGACACGGCGGAAACCAGCGTGTCGGTAGCCACAGCCCAGCTTTCCGCAGCCAGAGCGCAGGTTGAACAGACACGGGCTTCCCTGAACTATGCGGAAACCAATCTCAGATACACGAAGATCCTTTCCCCAGTTGATGGAACGGTGATTTCCCGGAATGTGGATGTCGGACAGACGGTTGCCGCCAGTTTCCAGACTCCGACGCTGTTCAATATTGCTCAGGATCTGACGCGCATGCAGATCAACACCAGCGTTGATGAAGCGGATATTGGAAAGATCCAGGTCGATCAGCCGGTGGAATTCTCGGTGGATGCCTATCCTGACATGATTTTTGAAGGAAAAATTGCTGAGGTGCGAAGTGCTCCCATCACAGTTCAGAATGTGGTGACATATGATGTTGTGGCCCGGGTTGACAACCCTGATCTTCGCCTGAAACCCGGCATGACGGCCAATGTTTCCATCGTGGTTGCCGAAAAGAAGAACGTGCTCCGGGTTTCCAATGCCGCCCTGCGATTCCGTCCGCCAGATGCCGAAATTGGTGGCAAGTCAGCTCCCGTCAGGGGGAAAGGACAGGGCGTCTGGGTTCCGACAGAAAAAAATCCGAAACGCGTTGCCGTTACGACCGGAATCAGTGACGGAACGTTTACGGAAATCCTTTCCGGCGATCTGCGGGAGAGTCAATCCGTCATTGTCGAAGTCATGAGGGACAAAAAGAAAAACAATGCCGCGGCGCAGCCGCAGACACCAAGGATGTTTCGCTAACATGGCGCTTCTGGAGACGAAGGATCTCTACAAGATCTATGAAGTCGGAGAAAATGTCGTGCATGCCCTCGACGGGGTGTCGGTGACGATCGACAGGGGAGAGTTTGTCGCTATTATGGGCCCCTCGGGATCGGGTAAGTCTACATTCATGAATGTCATCGGTTGTCTGGACGAGCCGACTCGGGGTCAATATCTCCTTGACGGAATCGATGTAGGGGGGTTGACGCGTGATGAGCTTGCCGAAATCCGCAATCGAAAGATCGGTTTTGTATTTCAGGGTTTTAATCTCCTTCCCCGGACGTCGGCTCTGGAAAATGTGGAACTGCCCATGCTGTACAACAGCCTGTCGTCAGCCGAAAGGAGGAAACGCGCCCTTGATGCCCTTCGGATGCTGGGGCTGGAAGGCAGAGAACAGCACACCCCCAATCAGCTTTCCGGAGGCCAGCAGCAGCGGGTCGCCATCGCCAGAGCGCTGGCCAATGACGCGCCTCTGATTCTTGCGGACGAACCCACGGGGAATCTCGATACGAAAACGAGCATTGAGATTATGGAGCTTCTTGTCGGATTGAACCTCGAATCGGCAATTACGATCGTGCTGGTTACTCACGAATCCGATATCGCAGAATTCAGCAGGCGGATTATCCGGTTTCGGGATGGGCGCATCGTCAGTGATGAAGCCGTGGTGAAATCATGATTAACATCCCGTCAACGCTGAAAATTTCTTTCCGCGCCCTTCGGGTGAACAAAATGAGATCTGCACTCACCATGCTTGGGATCATCATCGGGGTTGGAGCCGTGATCGCCATGCTGGCTGTCGGCACGGGCGCCGGCGAAAAGATCTCCGGGCAGATATCGACCATGGGGAGCAATTTGATCATGGTTCTGCCGGGCAGCACGACGTCGGGAGGATTGCGAATGGGTGCGGGGACGGTGCAGACGCTGACCATGGCGGATGCTGAGGCGATTCTGAAGGAATGTCCGGCGGTGCTGGAGGTTGCCCCGACTTTAAACGGCGGCGCTCAGGTCGTCTATGGAAACCAGAACTGGTCTACCGTCATTCATGGAACGACGCCGGGCATTCTCACCGTGCGGGACTGGACACTGACCTCAGGACGTTCCTTTACGGAGCAGGATATCCGGAGCGCGACGAAGGTGGCCATCCTCGGGCAAACCGTCGCGGACAATCTCTTCGGAGGGATGGAGCCTGTCGGGCAGATCATCCGGATCAAAAAGGTGCCCTTTACCGTCATCGGACTCCTGGAGCTTAAAGGGCAGTCTCCCATGGGGCAGGACCAGGATGACATCATCTATATTCCCTTGACGACCGCTCAAAAGAAGATTTTCGGGACTTCCTTTCCGGGGATGGTGCGCTCCATCATGGTCAAGGCCGCCAGTGCGGAAGATCTTGAGGCGGCAGAAGGGCAGGTTACGGAGCTCCTCAGGCAGCGGCATCGCATCACAGACCGGCAGGAAAATGATTTCACGGTAAGGAACCTGACCCAGCTCATGCAGGTTGCGGAGGAGTCCAGCCGGATTATGACCCTTCTGCTCGGGGCCATTGCATCGGTATCGCTGCTGGTCGGCGGAATCGGGATCATGAATATCATGCTGGTATCGGTAACGGAACGGACGAGAGAAATCGGCATCCGGATGGCCGTAGGGGCGAAAACATGGGACATTCGCCTCCAGTTTATCATCGAGGCTTTGACTCTTTCCCTGACCGGGGGAATAACGGGGATTATCCTGGGCGTTGCTGCTTCCAAAATCCTGTCGGCCGCGGCAGGCTGGCCGACAATCGTTTCGCCCCTGTCCATTTTCCTGGCCTTCGGCTTCTCCGGGCTGGTCGGAATCTTTTTCGGCTTTTATCCGGCGTACAAAGCCTCGCTTCTCAATCCCATCGAAGCCCTGCGCTACGAGTAAGACAACGGCCCTCGGGATGATGATTACTCTAATGAAATAAGGAGAATGTACGATGAAGACGAAACTGGTAATTGCAGTGTTGTTTACAGTAGTGGTGACGATGTTTCTTCTTTCGGGATGTGCGAGCCAGACACAGGCGTTGCTTGCAGAGGACTATACGAAAATGGGGAATGAAGAACTCCTTCGCTATTTCTATCGCCTTGACGATGAAATAGAGCGGCAGGAAAAGGCGTGGGGACCGGAAATCGGGATCGGAATAGGAACATTTGGACATCACAGCGGGATGGGGGTTGGCGTGGGGACGGGGCCCACGGGATATACGGCTGATGATCTGAGGAACCGCAGGATCGATGTCCGGCTTGAATTGAAAAAACGGGGGCTGAATCCCTGATGTCATCATAACGGCGCGCGAGAGATCACAGTCCACTTGCTTAACTTCGGTGAATATTGCTTCCCGGCGGTGAGTGGGCTATTCTTCGAAGGGAATGATTTGCACCATCGCCATTCCCTTGCCAAAAAAACCCAGCGCACGCGCCGCGGCCTGAGATAAATCAATGAATTCAAAATGGTGTTTTCGGCAGCGATCATTGACCGTCACGACCACGGACTTTTTGTTCCCGATGTTGATGACTTTGACCTTTTTACCAAGGGGAAGGGTCGGATGAGCCGCAGTCAGCTTATGCGGACAGTATATCGCTCCCGAACTCGTTTTTTTGTTCTTGAGGCTCTTTCTGTAATAGTATGCTCTTCCGACCGTTCCTTCCGGTTTTTGAAGATCGGAAATATCCTTCTGATTTATTGGATCTGTTTTCAGTTCGGATGTATCTTCCGCCTGAAGTGGGTGTGCCGCGAAAAGAAAAACAATCTGAAAGGCCAAAAGACAGCGCGCTATCCTGCTTATTCGATTTCTGAAATGCATCACGAACTCCTTTCAGCACAGTTCAGAGCAGTCGGTTTGAAAGATCTTTATATTACGTCGAGATCGTAGAATATTCCTTTGCGTAAAGACTTGCTTTTCCCCACCGCACTTTTTATTCCGCATTTTCCTGTTCCATGGGCAGCGTCTCTACTGGAGTCAGCGGAAGAATAGACTCGCCGCCATGCATGGGACAGTAATCCACCGGCTGGGTGCCGGGCAGGTAGAATTCTTCCCGTTGTTCCGGGCAGTCGGGAGTTGCCAGGAAGCCCGTCATGGGGTCGACGGAAACGGAAACGACCGATTCCGGTTTCGGGAAATCAACAACTGGTTTGCCGGATAATGCGGATCGCATGAATCGTTCCCAGATCGGAGCGCAGACTGCCCCCCCGGTAAAACCTTTCCCTCCTGGTTTAGGCTTGTCATAGCCTGCCCAGATGCCGGTTATGAGTTGAGGCGTATAGCCAATGAACCAGGCATCCTGATAGTTGTCGGTCGTGCCTGTCTTTCCCGCGGAGGGGCGTTCTCCGCTGAATCGCTTCAGCGTCTTGGCCGTCCCGTAATTCAGGACGTCTTTCAGCATCGAGGTGACAACATAGGCGGTGGCTGGAAAAAGTACCGGCGTGACGACAACCGGGGGATTTTCCGTCCAAGTACGATAATACCGGTCATAGACGTGGGTGATGGTCCGTGCTTCGGCCCGTAACCCGCCATTGGTCAGCGGTGTGTAGGCCTGGACAAGACTGGCAAGGGTCACTTCCTCCGTTCCCAGAGCCAGGGACAGGTCGTTTTGCGCACGCAGCGCAAGCCCCTGCCTGCCGGCGAAATTCACGAAATAGGGGACGCCGATGGCATCGAGCAATTTAACGGCAATCACATTGTTGGAGTGAGCAAGGGCCTGTCGAACAGTAAGTTCCCCCTGTGTTGTTCCTTCATAATTCCGGGGCGTCCAGCTATCCCGCCCCCCCCGGCTGTAAGTTGCCGGCCTGTCGTTCAGGATGCTGGAGGCCGTATATCCTTTTTCCAAGGCGGCCGCGTAAATGAACGGTTTGATGGCGGAGCCGGGCTGGCGTCTGGCGACATAGGCCCGATCATAAGCGCTTTTGGCGAAATCAACACCGCCCACAGCGGCAAGAACATCCCCGGTGTTCGGATCCATGCAGAATAGGGCTCCCTGAAGATCCGGGGATAGCTTCTTTATTCCCTCACGCAGAAAACGCTCGGCCTGCCTCTGCAAATCAATATTCATGGCTGTGGTGACTTCCAGTCCGCCTCTGTCGACAATTTCCTTTCCGTACCGTTCAATCAGTTGATTTTTAATGTGAGTTACATAATAAGGCGCTTCTCCTCGCTTGAAAACCGTTATGGGAACGGCCGCCAGCCTCCTTTTTTTCCCGGCGGTAATCATGTTCAGTTCCGCCATTCTTTTCAGAACAAGGTTCCTGCGTTTTCCGACCACAGAGGCTTCGCAGAAAGGATTATAGCGATTTGGCGCCTTTGGAACACCGGCCAGAAGCGCGCATTCGGCTTCAGTCAGATCTGCGGGAGTCTTATCGAAATAAAGAAGTGAAGCCTGGGCGATTCCCCAAGCCCCGTTGCCGTAGTAAATTTCATTGAAATACATTTCCAGGATCTGTTTCTTCGTGTATTTTTTTTCATATTCCAGAGCGAGGGAAACTTCCTGAATTTTCCGGTCGAAGGTTTTCCTGGCGGACAGATATTTATTCTTGATAAGTTGCTGGGTGATGGTCGAGCCGCCTTCGACGATTTTTCCTTTGGTGACATCTTTAACAACGGCTCTGGCAATCCCACGGATATCAATTCCGGAGTGTTCGTAAAACCGGCAATCTTCAATTGCCAGCACGGCCTTCTCCAGAAATGGATTTATCTGGTCTATGGAGACCCAGTATCTTTTTTCAGGCAGTATCCGGCCAACATAACGCCCTTTGTTGTCGAAGACCTTTATGGAAGAAAAACCCCGCGGCAGGGGAGGATAAGAAGCAAATTCCTGAGCGCCGGCCGATGATGCAAAACTCGAAGGCAGGAAAAACGCCATGAATAAAAAAATACACCACATCCTGGAAATCAGAGGCCTGTGACAAATCGGAAAAGAGCTGCTTTCAAATAAATCTGTCGGGGCCATTGTCGTTTTTATTTTTAAATGCATTCTTACAGTCACACTTCCTTATTGATGATCATTTTCAAAACCATGAAATTTTCTTTACGGGATACTCGAGAGGAGAATGATCGAAATTACTTAATGCCAGTCAAAAGGGGCATCCCGGTTAAAATCGGGGGACAGGTTCCGGTCATTTACTTCCTGCACAAAAAAATGTTCAAAACCGAGATGGAAGGCATAGTCCATTACCTTCTCATATTCTTCCGCGGTGATTCGCCTGTCCAAGGGAGGAAAATCCTTCATCGCAGGTATCGGAGTGTACTGGGACATGATGCTGAGCGGAACGGCGGTGGATAGGTGCCTTTTGATCAGATCCAGAACGGCGAAGCTGTTTTCCGTTTGTCCCGGCAGAACAAGATGGCGGATGATTATTCCTCTGCGGGCAATGCCCTGGTCCGGACTCAGGGTATCTCCTGTCTGACGAACCATTTCTCGAAGAGAGCCGACGGCATGCATAACATAATCTTTTATGCCGGAAAAGTAAAAAGCGCCGGCGTCACTGCCGTACTTGAAATCGGGAAGATAGATGTCGACGATACCTTCCAGAAGACGGATGACCTCCGGGTTCTCATAGCCGCCGCAGTTATATACCAGAGGAAGGTGAAGGCCCTTCTCGCGGGCGATGCGCAGGGCGTCAATCAGAACGGGAAGGTGCGGCGTCGGGGTAACCGGTTCGATGGAATGGCAGCCCTGTTCCTGAAGGGAAAGCATGATCTGCGCAAGGGCCGCAGCGTCAAGAGTCTTTCCGCGAACATGGTGACTGATTTGAAAATTCTGACAGTAGCGGCAGCGGAGGTTGCAGGATGAAAAAAAAATTGTTCCCGACCCGGAAGTCCCTGAAATAGGCGGCTCCTCACCGAAATGGGGCATGGCGCAATCAACAACCGCCGAATCGAGCAGATGGCAGAAGCCCATCTGCATCCGGGTTCTGTCCACGCGGCAATGTCGGGGGCAGAGGGTGCAGCACTCAAGAATTTTCTCAAGCCGGGCGATTTTTTCTTTCAACTTCATTTTACCGGGCATCCTGATTTCTTTTTTTCAATGCCATGCCAGGATGAAGCATGAACCGATTTCCTTTGCGTACATTAGAATGTTGTCCGACTTTAAACAGTGTAATCATGGGGTTGTCGCCTTGATGTCAAAGCTGATTCGTCTCAGGAACTAAATCCGTTCGACCATAGATCTGAGCTTGCCGCTTTCAACCAGCTCAAAAAACTGTTCGCCCAGAGGGGCGGAACGTCGGACGGCCTCCTGCCAGTTCCGGATGCGCGTTGCCGGATCATCCATGAAAGATCTGAAATCCTCCCGGTCCGGAAGCTTTCCAAGAGGAAGGGTTGAAACAAAATCCTCTGTGGGAAAAACCATCAGGGTATGGTCCAGAAGGACATCAGGAGTTCTGCGATGCTTCAAACGCTTGTCAAACCAGCCGGGAATAATACGTTCCTGATGGTGGAAAAAGAGAGTCATGTCATCGTCTGATTCGGCGAAGTCATAGGTCTGGTGATAATCGACGAGGCCGCCATCCCGGTAGACACCCCGGGGCGCCCCGTAAATATCGCGAATTCCGGCCACAAACAGGGGAATTGCTCCGGAGGCCAGAATTGCATGCTTGAAATTGGTTCTATTGAGTTGAATAAACCGGCCTCGGAAAGGACTTTTAAGACAGAAGCCAGGCGGGTTCGGTCCATTGTAAAAAACGACCCGCTCCGTGAAGTGATCCAGAGTGGATCGGCTCAGGGCGTTCATCAGAAAGCACAGAAACAATCCGGATGACTGAATCCAGGAAGATTCCGAAGCAACGAGATGCCGCACGCGGGCGGTCAGGACGGCAAGGCGGTAATGTTTATGAGCCAGGGCAAAAGGCAGGGCGTCATCTTCAATGTAGGAGTTGACGACATTGATCAGGTTTTGCAGGACTATACCCGCGCGATCGTCCTTATGGTAAGGGATACGGATGTAAGCTTCCATAAGGTTTAGATAGCTCTTTTCTGCTTCCGGCTGCACCCAGGCGGCAAAACGCCAGGCACCGGAAGACGAGCCGATCAACTGAACCGGTTTCTTCCTTCCCAGAAGCCCCGCTTTAAGAAGTGTCAGATCGAATCCCGTAGCAACAAGCCAGCGTGGACCGGCTGCGGGAGCGAAAAAAGCAGAAATCCGGTCGCAGGAAAAACCGCCGTCACGAATCTGTTCGTAGGCTTTCCGACCTGCTTTGATACGAATGCTGAACATGGTATTGCTTTTCACGCACCGGCTGTGGGTCATTAGACCTTGACACAACCCGATCCATTTTTGTAGAGTAGCACCGCCGTCGGCAAGGGATGAATTTGCATGAAAACATGGCGCGGCTTTAAAGAGATCGGGTTATTTACATGAACATCCGGTCTGTTGTCAACGGCAATTGTCATATGGGCATCACGAAGATCGGAAGGAGGCAGCCTGGAAAGGCACTGGAGCATGGCTATTCAAGATGAAATGAGACAAGTGGCGGAAGGAGCGCGGGAAGCCTCTCGCACACTTTCCCGCATGCCGACGGAAATCAAGGACAGGGCCCTGAAGGAGATGGCTGAACGACTTCTTCAGCAGGCCGGCTGGCTGATGCAGGAAAATGAAAAGGATGTGGCGTTCGCGAAGAATCTGGGTCTCTCTCCCGCCATGATCGACCGGTTGACCTTGAAGGAATCCACGATTCGAGATATGGCCGACGGCATTCTGGAAGTGGCCTCGCTGCCGGATCCCGTGGGGAAGGTGACCTCCATGTGGCGACGGCCCAATGGCCTGCTGGTGGGCCGGATGCGGATTCCCCTGGGGGTGATTGGCATCATCTATGAGTCACGTCCCAATGTGACCGCCGATGCCGCGGCCCTCTGTCTGAAATCGGGGAACGCCGTCATTCTCAGGGGGGGCTCTGAGGCCATTCATTCCAACATCGCCATCGGACGGCTTCTTAAGGATGTTCTGAAAGAGACCTCCCTGCCGGAAGCGGCGATTCAGGTCGTTGAAACAACAGACCGGGAGGCGGTCTACGAGTTACTGCAACTGGAGGAATATATCGACCTGATCATTCCCCGGGGTGGAGAAGACCTCATCCGGGCGGTGGTCCGTCAGTCCCGGATTCCCGTTATCAAACACTATAAAGGCGTGTGCCACGTATTCGTGGACGCGGATGCGGATCTGGAAATGGCGGCTAAGATCTGCCTCAACGCCAAGATTCAGCGTCCCGGAGTCTGCAATGCCATGGAAACCCTGCTTGTTCATCGGGAGGCGGCTCCCCGCTTTCTCCCAGAGCTTGCCCGAAAGCTCAGGGAGAGTCACGTTGTTATCCGGGGGTGTGAAGAAACCTGCGCTCTGATTTCAGATGCTGAACAGGCAACGGAAGCAGACTGGTACAGGGAATACCTTGATCTGGTCCTGTCAATCCGGGTGGTTGGTGGAATTGAAGAGGCAATGGACCATATCGCCCGTTACGGGTCGCTTCACACGGAATCCATTGTTACCAACGACTACGCCAACGCCCAGCGATTCCTCAACGAAGTCAATTCATCCACGGTGCTGGTGAACGCTTCCACGCGGTTCAGTGACGGATTCCAGCTGGGGTTGGGGGCGGAAATCGGAATCAGTACAACAAAGCTTCATGCGTACGGTCCCATGGGACTGGAAGAATTGACCACAACAAAATTCATCGTATACGGGAACGGACAGGTGAGAACATGAAGTGGGGACTGCTGGGGGGTACCTTTGACCCGATTCATATGGGTCATCTTCGCTGTGCCGAAGAAATTCGAGAAATCTTCGATTTGAACCGGATCATTTTTATCCCGGCATCCCACCCGCCTCACAAGCTCGATGCGGCGGTTACCTCTTTTTATCATCGGGAGCAAATGGTCCGTCTTGCCATTGAAGGCAACCCCTCTTTTTCATTTTCCGATGTGGAGAATTTACGGGCTGGGAAGTCCTATTCGATTGAAACCGTAGAATATTTCCTCAACAAATATCTCAAGTCGATCGAGATCTACTTCATTCTCGGGCAGGATGCCTTTCAGGCCATTCAGACCTGGAAGGACTGGCAAAAACTCCTGCTTTTATGCAACTTCTCCGTTCTCACTCGACCGGGATACGAAAGCATGGGGCTTTCGGGAATTCTGCCGGAGGAGTTTGCGAGGCAGTTCATTTATGACGAGGCTGCTGACGGATATCGAGGACCATCCGGCCACCTCATCTACTTCCGTCAGGTCACCTTTCTGGATATTTCATCATCGGACATCCGAGCCAGGGTAAAAAATGGAAAATCCATCACCTATCTGACGCCGGATTCTGTCCGGCATTACATAAAGAAAAATAAATTATATTCGACGGAGTAACAGAAGAGAAATCAAACGAAAAATTCAGATCGCGCTGCTACATCATGAGTTCGAATACACAAGGTTGACTTGAAAGGGGGCGCGGTCAGTGCCACGTGATTGAATGCAGTTTGAAAATAAACTGAGTAAATTCTTCCCTGGTTGTTTCCTTGACATCCGACAGCCTGACCTTCACGGCATTATTGTAAAATGAAAAACCATCCTTGATCGGTTCCGGGTTTTCATCGTCTTCACAGAAATTTCTTATGAATTCACGTGCGATTTTCCGCGCCTCGTTGATATCTTCCGCGGACACGATATAGTGATGACGCTGAATATCGCCCTCTACTTCGTCTTCTTCGGATATTTTAAGCCAGTAATATTGCATTTAACCTCCTGATTATCTGCATCATCGAGCGGGGTTGGACTGTTATGAAACCGATGGTCAATATTTTGGGATGTTCGTTCCCGCCGAAAATGAAAAGAACCCTGAACTGCCGACCAGGTTATTTTCTTATAAAATGATGCAATTTAAAACCCTTACTGCCGGAGCAGACCAAACTCTGTAAAACATCATCAGTGCGTAAAGAATGAAGCGTAATTATCAACCTGTTTTACGTTGTGGAATTAATGCCGGCCACAACATTTTCAGAGTCGGTCAGACCGTGCATAAACCCTGTCAGGGCTAACGTTTTCCACCCCCGCCATCCAAGCCGGGCGTAAAGAAAGATAAACTGTTTCCTTACTGATAATCTGCTTAGGGATGCCGTTTGATGTTCCTTCGAAATGAGAAGCTGCAAACATCCATGTCGTGACTTTTGAACGGTTGATGTCATACCATTCCATGTGTTTCGATGTCAAGCGCCTTATAGCCGTTCCATATTATTATGACGCAGCCTGACTTACACTTGTGACGCAGGCAATTTTCGGATATATATATCGAAATGTTATGTATCACTATCTCATTGACATATAAGTTTGTTCTGAATTATAGATCAAAGCACCGGACGAAACTGTCATTATTACAGCAAACTTGCGCGTCATATCCCGTCAGGTGAATGGAGCTGCAACTCGATGGAAAATACGGCACAAAAAGAAACACGCATCACGACGTCCATAGAACAGGAAGAGCTTCGCGGCATTTCCAGATCTGTGGCGGAAATCGAATGGCTGCTGCTTATCCTTGTTCTGCTGTATCACGTCTTCGGCGGCACCGACGTCAAAGACGCGCCATCCATTGTTCTGTCTCTGGTCATGTATGCAGCCTTTGTCATGGGCTTCCGCTATGCGCGCTTCCTTAAACAGGAATCAAGATGGAAACTCGCGGTGGAAACCTGGGTCATGACCGGGTTTGTCACTTGGGCGCTATGGCATACAGGCAAGCTGGAAAGTCCCCTGTTGAATTCTTATCTGCTGGTGATCATCACCAGTGCGCTGGCCCTGGGCAAGCTGACCACCCTCCTGGAACTGGCCCTGATCGGCACCTGTTTCATTTTTCTCGGAAGTCACTCATCAATTAATGAGCTTTTTTCGCTGAAATATGTCGGCGCCTTGTTTGCCCGATTCGCTCCTTTTGTGCTTGTGGCGTACATCACCACCATGTTCGCGTCCGATATCCGCTATGGCCTCAACAAGATCAAACTGATGTCGGAAACAGACGAGCTGACGGGGATATACAATCGTCGCGGCCTGGCCATCATCGCCGACCGGCTGTTCGGCCACACAGTGCGTTACAACCGCCCTCTGAGTCTGCTCGCCATTGACAGCGATAACATGAAACGAGTCAACGACGACTACGGCCACAAGGCCGGTGATCAGCTTCTTGTTACGCTGGTGAATACAATCCAGGCTCAACTGCGACATTCCGACATTCTGGCCCGTCAAGGCGGCGACGAATTCGTCGTTTTACTCCCCGAAACGCCATCGACCGGCGCCCTTGACGTCGCTGAACGAATCCGCAAAGCCGTAGAGAATACCCCCCTCGTACTGGATGGCAAAATTGTCCGCACGACGGTCAGCATAGGCGTAGCTTCCTACCCGTCCGAGGGGCACAGCCTCGACGTGCTGCTTGCTCAGGCAGACTTCAAGATGTATGAGGCTAAACTTGGCGGCAGAAACAAGGTTGTGCAGTGTTCCGTCTGAATTCCTCCAAGGGCGGCTGTTCGTGAATTCCAGTCCCTGTCGCCACACACAACCAGCCGAGAACGTGTTGGCTTCTCCTGATTTCAATCCGTAAAAGTTATCGAGGGTCTTCGCGGCCATCCCTGTTCCGGTGATGATTCATGACCGTGAAAATCAATTCAAACCTGATTAATTATAAAATAGATCTGGAGTAATAAGGCGCAGTGAAACGCCGGCGTCTGTCCTCCTTTTTTTTCTTCTTACAAAATAGAAAAGGATGCCCGACTGAATGGAAATATCTTCATGGATTTTATCGTGGCGTTTTACCGATCTCTTTTTGAGGAGGAATCAGAGATGACAATAACGAGAAAAATTCACAGAGTATTCAGGAGCAGACCCATCATCCAGGGTGCGGGGGTTCATCTGATGCAGGCATTTGGTCACAGGGAAATCCCTCTGTTTGACCCCTTTTTACTTCTTGATGATTTTCGCTCCGATAACCCGGACCATTATTCAAAAGGATTTCCATGGCATCCGCATCGTGGCATTGAGACGATCACTTATGTACTGCGGGGCGATGTCGAGCACCGGGACAGCATGGGAAATCAGGGGCGCATCACATCCGGAGATGTTCAGTGGATGACAGCGGGAAGCGGGATCATACATCAGGAAATGCCTCAGGGTGATTCAAAGGGCATTCTGGAAGGCTTCCAACTCTGGGCTAATCTCCCAGCCGCAGACAAGATGATGTCGCCCCGCTACAGGGATGTCAAGGCGAGCCAGATTCCGATCATTAAGCAGGATAATGGAGTAACAATCAGGATCATCTGCGGTAGCGTAAACGACACAAGAGGACCGGTAACGGGCATAGTCATCGATCCGGAATATATTGACGTCACCGTACCGGCAAAGACTACTTTTTCCCATCCTACAAAGCCCGGACACAAAGTATTTGCCTATGTTATTTTCGGGAAAGGATATTTTTGCATGGAAAAGAAGCCATTCGCTTACGAGGCGGAAGGGAATAATGATTATGATCTGAATTCAAATCCTTATCTGGAAAACGAATCTTTAGTCCTTTTTGAAGACGGTGAACAGGTTCAGATATCAACAGAAGATGAACCGGTCCGATTTCTTCTCATTTCCGGAAAACCCATCGGAGAGCCTATTGCCTGGAGAGGGCCGATCGTCATGAATACCGGGGAAGAACTCCGCATCGCCTTTGATGAACTCGAGAAGGGAACGTTCATAAAGCAGGACAAACCATGAACATTCAGACTTAATGACTCTCAGGAAAAGCCGGAAGGGCGCACAGAAATTCAATCTTTCGTCCGCGTAAATCACATGCCTCGGTGAGCCATCAATTCCTGAAAAGATCACCTTCCGGAATTCCAGTTTTGGAGGTTGAGCACAGCTGATCTTTATAAAAAATGAAAAGTTCGCGTAATCAGAGAAAACGAAAAAAAATGACTTTTCCTTGACACGGGCCGTATGGTCGGCTAAGGAATCACATATTTCGCTCTTGAAGCATGTGGTGCGGATACAGCCGTTTCAGATGAATTTGAAAAAACAGTGCGGAGTTGACTGATGAGATCCTACGTTGTGTTTTCATTCATGGGGCCGGATCGTTCGGGCCTTGCAAGACAGATTTCGGAATTTTTCACGGCGCGGGGCATCAATATCGAACGATCCCGGGGCTGTGTTCTCGGAGGAGAGTTCGGGATGATTATCCTGACTTCCGGCAGCACGGATGACATAGAAAGGCTCATCAAGGACCTGGACAGCTTACGAGAAAAGACCGGCCTGGACATTCACGTCCGGAAGACCAAAGCTCCGCTTCACCGGGAGGTTGCTCCGTCCATTCCATACAGACTCGTAGCAACCTCCATCGACCGCCCGGGCATCATCCAGCAGATATGCAAGGCCCTCCATGGCAGAGGGATCAATATTGACGACATTTCCACCAACGTGGACAACAACCCGGTCACAGGAGCCAATGTTTTTTCTATGGTCTGCAATTTCTCTCTGCCGCCGGCAGTGAAAATCCTGGATTTAAAAACCGATCTCAACCGTATCGGCGATGAATATAACATTGACATACGTTTCGATGCCGTGATCTGCAAATAAACTCATGACCCACCGCAACTCCAGACAAGACACGAAAGAACTGAAGCCTATAGCCGACATTGCGGCAACAATCGGCCTTTCCGAAGACGATATTGAAGCTTACGGTCGATACAAGGCCAAGGTTCGTCTTGAAGCCATTTCCCGTTTTCATAGTCGTCCCGACGCCTCCCTGATCCTCGTGTCGGCCATGACGCCGACACCGGCCGGAGAGGGGAAAACCACCGTTTCCATTGGACTCGCCCAGGCTCTGGCCAGACTGGGGAAAGCCACCATTGCCGCTCTTCGGGAGCCCTCCCTTGGCCCTGTGTTCGGCATGAAGGGTGGCGCCACAGGGGGAGGGCTCTCACGTGTCCATCCGGTCGACGACATCAATCTCCATTTTACAAATGATTTCGCCGCAGTGGAGAGCGCCCACAATCTCCTGTCAGCCATTGTGGACAATTCGGTGTATCATGACAATATTCTGAACATCGATCCGAGGAAAGTGACCTGGCGCCGTGTTCTCGACATGAATGACCGATTTCTCCGAAACATTGTCATCGGCCTCGGCGGTTCCGTTAACGGCGTTCCCAGGGAAACGGGATTTGATATCGTTCCTTCCAGCGAAATCATGGCTATCCTCTGTCTTTCCCGATCCTATCGGGAATTGAAGGAAAAGATACGCAGAATACTGGTGGGATTTACTTATGATGACAGTCCGGTTATGGCCGGTGATTTGAAAGTCGAAGGGGCGGTCACAGCGCTTCTCAAATACGCCCTGCTTCCGAATCTTGTCCAGACCACAGAGAATGTGCCGGCGATTATTCACGGAGGGCCGTTCGCCAACATCGCCCAGGGGACGAGCAGCATCCTCGGCACTGACCTGGCGCTTCGCCTCGCTGATTATGTCGTTACCGAGGCAGGTTTCGGTTTCGATCTTGGTGCGGAAAAGTTTTTCGACATCGTGGCCCCTTACGGCGGCTTGAATCCCCGCATCGTGGTTCTTGTGGCGACGGTTCGTGCTTTGAAGTATCACGCGGGCATTGCCCAGGCCGATCTTGATCGATCCAATCCAAGGGCGGCTGTGCTTGGGATGGCGAATCTCCGAAAACATTATCAAAACATCGACAAGTTTCATGTTTCCTGTGTCATTGCCTTGAACCGATTTTCTTCCGATACGGATGAAGAGATCAATGCTGTCGTCAGGGCGGCGGAAAACGAAGGGATGAACATTGCCCCCTGTGACATCTTTCGTCTGGGCGGGGAAGGCGGCCTGGAACTGGCTGAAAAGACCCTTGAACTTCTCGCCGGCACATCCTGTGGATACCGCCGGCTGTATGAATGGAATCAACCTGTGGAAGACAAGATATTTACGGTTGCCAGCGAGATATATGGTGCCGTTTCGATCGACTACCAGCCCCTGGCCAGACGGAACCTTGATTTGATAAACAAATACGGCTTCGATAAGCTTCCCGTCTGTATCGCAAAAACTCAGCAATCGCTCTCGGATAATCCCGGTCTCCTGGGTCTTCCCCGCGACTTTATCGTCACTGTCCGGGAAATCAGGATAGCTTCAGGGGCTGGATTTCTGATCCCCATTACTGGCGAGATTCTTCGTATGCCAGGTCTGTCGAAAAGGCCTGCAGCCTATTCCATCGACATCGACGATTCGGGCAATATCACCGGCGTCGGAAGTCCAGGCGGGATTTCTTCACTCAGCTGACTGAATGGCGGCTGCATTACCTGTGCGAAGTAATTCAACTTTATCTGAAACGGGTCAGGAAAACCCGGTTCCGGGCATCTCATTTCCAGAAAATCCTGAAACTGCGGGTGAAAAAGAAGGTGTGATTGATCAGACGGGTTTTCGGCAGACGATCTGGGCCATGGCCCTTTGAGGACTTTCTATAATTCCTTCATAGTAATGAAGAATGTGCCAATCCTTAAACTCGCCGGCCAATTCTCCATGCTTCAGGAGATAATCCGGATTGTGGGGGCGACCGTACCTGGGTTGATCGATGGTAAAGGTTTCATAGATGAGTATGCCTCCTCCTCTGATTCCTTTTTTCAGACAGGGGAGCAATGGCCGATGAAGGTAGCGGAAAACCAGTATGGCCCGGTAGTAGTCCACTTTAAGCGGATTTGAACCGGTTTCCAGATCAACTTCCCAGAACTGCGCATTGAGCCCGTTTTCTTTCGCTGTCCGTTGAGCCTCCTTCAGTGCCTCCGCGGATCGATCAGCCAGGATGACCGGCAGGTTTAAACCGGCAAGAAAAAGTCCATTTTGTCCTTTTCCACAGGCCAGATCCAGAATCGGACCCTCAAGATTTTTCCCCATCAGAAGAGGACTGAACTTTACCAGTAAAGGATTCGGGGACATTTTCCTGTTTCCTTATTGCCATATGATGCGTATCTTCAAGTCGGTCGCCTTTTTCCTGAAAACGGAGCCAGCAAAGTAAAGTCTCCATCAATTGTTCAGGAATATTCATTTTAAAGGGGAATAACTAAGGAAAATACAAGAGTATGTCAAGGAGAATCGGAATGTTCCAGGATGCTTGCATTATTGTCACGGAACAAGAAAAGTGTAAAATAAAGGATACCGGGAAAAGATCTGCCGTACAAAAATTTCTCCATACCGGAGGCTGTCGAATCCTCCTGTAAAATGAGAAAATGCAGAAGAAAGCCATGGCTCAGCATAAATCTTTCGGAAGGCGAATCCTGCATATCGACATGGATGCCTTCTTCGCTTCTGTGGAGGAAAACAGAAAGCCTGAATTAAAAGGCAAGCCTGTTGTCATCGGAGGCATGGGGGATCCATCAAAGCGAGGGGTGGTTTCCACGGCCAATTATGAAGCGCGGAAGTACGGCATCTCTTCCGCAATGCCCTTGCGGACGGCCTATAAACTCTGTCCTCGGGCGATATTTCTTCCCGTTGATTACAAAGCCTATCTGGCTGTTTCACGTTATTTCAAGGCAGTGCTCCTGAATATTACAACAATCATGGAGGACGTCGGTATCGATGAAGCCTATCTGGATATTTCGGAAAACCGGGATACTGATGAAAAAATCAGTGAGAAAATCAAAACCGGCATTTATGAGAAAACGGGATTGACCTGCTCCATCGGCATCGCTCCGAACAAACTACTGGCAAAGATCGCCTCGGATATGAACAAGCCTGATGGATTGACGATTTTTTCCGGGGAAGATATTGAGAATCGACTCTGGCCCTTGCCGATCCGAAAGTTATACGGGATCGGACCGAAAACGGAAGAACATCTGAAGGCGTTGAACATCGCAACAATTGGGCAGTTGGCGGCTCTGCCGCCTGAAGTCCTCGTCGCGCGTTTCGGTCCTTCTTACGGCCATTATCTCCATGAAGCATCAAGGGGTATCGACGAGAGCCCCATCATTACGTCATGGGAGCCGAAATCATTCAGCCGGGAGATCACCTTTCAAGTGGATGAAAAAAACTGGCAGGCGATTGCCAGGACTCTTGCGGAACTCACGAAAGAAGTCGTATCTGATCTGGCTGAAAAGGGCTATGCCGCAAGAAATGTCATTCTGAAGATTCGCTACAGTGATTTCCGTACAGTGACAAGGGCATGTTCGATTGATCAAGCTGTCGGAAAGGAAGAGGAAATACGGCGTATGGCTTTTTCCTGTCTGAAGCGCGTTGATCTGTCGGGAAAGAAAATCAGGCTGGTAGGAGTCAGGGTCGGCAGACTGGAAAAAATTAAAAATGCCATCTCAGGGGTATAAGTGCGGCGTTAAAAAACAATTTCTCATGGGAAAATAAAATGGATGAAAAGCCAGCGATCACTAAAATCATTTCAGGGGGACAAACGGGGGCGGACAGAGCAGCCCTGGATTTTGCCATCAAACACCACATTCCCTATGGCGGCTGGGTTCCGAAGGGGAGATTGGCGGAAGGTGGTCGCGTTCCGGAAACCTACCAGCTTCAGGAAATGCCCACCAGCGATTATTCAAAAAGAACGGAAAAGAACGTTCTGGATTCCGACGGAACTTTGATTATTTCTCATGGAATTCTGAAGGGCGGCTCCGCCCTCACGGAGTTTTTCGCCGAGCAGTACAAAAAACCATGCCTTCACATTGACCTGGACAGAATATCCATCGAAGACGCCGCCACATTGATCAATTCATGGACAGTCTCTCATCATATTCAAGTTCTTAACATAGCTGGACCGCGGGCTGGAAAAGATCCTGAGATATATCAGGCGACGATGGATCTGCTTGAGGTTTTTCTTGCCTGAGGAGGCGATGCCGACTCGCGTATTGAAAGGCTGAAGATCGTTATATCACGCTTGTTTGCAGGTGGAATTTGATTTCCTGTTTTCAGCTGACGCCCCATATTCAGGCTTTCATTCGACGGGATAATTCCAGAATCAGTTCACCGATATCTTTTTTCTTCAAAGCAACTTCCGCCGCGGAAATTCCGTAGCGGCAAGCCAACGTTCCGAAAAATTTATTGACTTGATCGCTTATGACGGGATCAACCCCAAGACGAAGCAGCTGAATCTTTTTCAGCAGCTCGCTTTCTTTTCCCTCCTTAGCTGTAATTAGAGTCCTTTGAATCAGATTTTCGACATCAAACTGCACAACACTGCGCAATACCACACGATCTCCGCCACCATAACGACCCAGCAGGATGTCGAACTGGCGCAGTATCCATCCATCGATGATTCCCAGATAACCAGCCGCAATCCCCCCGACCATCATGATGTAATGCCGCTGGTCCCAATCGATGCACTGCTTGATCAGATTGAGAACGATCTGCCTGTCTTCTTCTTTAATGGCAACATTTTGCGCAAACCCGTCACGCTGGTCGGAAATGGTCTGAGCCAAAACCAGAAGAAGCATGGCTCCCCCCATGATGATCTTTCGAGGATGCATGGCATCCTGGGCCTTTTGAAGAAGTTCGGGAAAATGGGAACGGATTTTTCCTGTGAGTTCATCCTGCATGCTTCCCCATTGATAAACCTTGTGCAGACAGAAGCCAATGATTCCACTGGAGCGGATCGTCATTACGCGAACCAGATGATCCACATCTCCTGCAGTCCGGATATTCAAGCAGGGGACTATGTTGCGCGGCAAGTTAAACGGCACCTTGTTTCTGATCGAACGCAGTTCATCCTGCGAAAGACCGGCCCAATTCAGAAGATACCCGGTCACAGCCTCAGTTTCCAGGCATTCTGCTGGATCTGAGACGATTTCGTAGATCTTCACACGATTAAACACAAAGATATCATTAAGCAATCTTGCTATATACGTGTTGACCCGTTCGTGACGCATATCGTTGTCAAAAACCAATGTCCAGACATATACAATCAGGCTTTTGTTTACTTTTGTCAGAACCTTCAAAAGCATTTTGTAATCGTTGCTGAAGACCTTTGTCGAACTGATCAGATCATATAAAAGCGTTCTTAACAAAAGCCATTCGCTCACATCGACAACACAGCGGTTTTCCAGGCGGCCTGTGCGCAATAAATCCGCAAGCTGAATATAATCGATATTGTCATTACGCAGCACCTCAATAAATTTGCTGTAATTGATGTTATTCTTCACCAGACCGGCATTCAGATTGCGTACTCGATCCCATAACTGCTCATATTGAGCGCCTGTTTCGTTTCCGGAACGGGCTTCCTTCAATAATTTCAACTTATCCTCAATGGTCTCCTGTGCGGAATAGTCAATCAATCTGATAAATTCATCAATCAGTTCCATGTTTTCCCCGCACGTCATGCATTTCAGCAGAACGCGGCTTTCTACTTCGGAGGACGAAGGCAGCCGGCAGATTTCCCGCACACATTGCTGCTCCATGGATTCGTCAAAACTCAAATAACGATTCCAGGTCTTCATCATGGATAAATAAACGTTTATTTTTTCATCCTCTCCTCCCGACGCTTCGAGTAGAGCGAGCATGATCGCATATCCAAGACTCAGGTAAAGCATCGGTTTCCAGTTGGTCTTATTGAGAAGAGGGTAAATGTTGATCGAAATGACATTTCCTTCCCGGGTCACCATGTTCAGTTCCGGCCGGGTATCACATGTAATACTGTACTGCTGGGTCCATAAATAATCCACGTAGCGGAACGCATAGTTTTTCGCAACCTTGTGAATGAAAACGGCCACTTCTTTTAAGAATCCAAGGCTGACAAGAGGATTGGCTGCCGCGGCGGAAACGTCAATCTGCAGACGATGTTTGTCATTGGCTTCGGATATCTTGGTCAGCCAGATTCTTGTCGAGTGAATGTGGTAGATATTGGGTTTGTTAAGGATATCCAGCGAAGCAAGCAAAAGTTCCGGCTGCAAAATATATGCGTCAATCACGACATTCCTGAATTCGCTCTTTTCCATCCCGTCATGTTTCATGGCCAGAGCCGCGTAATTAAAGACGGCGCGTGCAAAAACATCCAGGATCTCGGAATGGGCGATAGGAAGATTCTTGATCTGATAAAAATAGGGTTGAAACAAATTCCAATGTGCCTGAATTACAATTCCAGTCCTGAACTGTTTGATTTTTAAAACAGCTCCACGCTCAGAAATGATATGAAGTGTGACATCCGAATTCGTGAACTTTGCCCATATGGGGGAAAGCAGCGTCATCAGCCTGCGATTATCAAGCTCCATTGCTCTGTTCGTGGCTTTCTTCTGTTCAAAGAGGAGTTTCTGCTCAGCCCCGGTCAACAGGATAAACGCATCCCTGTCACTGCTTTTGTGAAAGATGAAATCAGGCAGGTCAACGCTGTCAGCAATGGCAGGGTAAGTAATCAGCCTGTGGGATTTCATATGTGTGGTGTTTTTTTGACCTGAAGAAAGAATTCGTTTGCTCATTGGTGGGTCTCCTGATCTCGAATTAAAAAACCGGAAAATTACGTGGAACCCGGCCGGTGTATAATTTCTTCAATGCTGTTTTAATACCGCACTATACACAATTATGGGACGTTCTGAAACTGAATGTTGCCAGTGCAATAATCCTGCTGCAGTCCTCATGATGTCTTTATCAAAAAAATTCTGCGGTTCCTGTAGAAGCTCTTGATATCCTGATAATCAAGCCGGTCAAGACGGGCTATAAAGAAGGGAAGGGGGAAAAAGAATCAATCACCTTATGAATGGTTATATCGGCCTGCATCCTCACTGGCAATAAATTTAAGGTAAAAAATTGTATCTGATGCAGGACAGTTCCTGAAATACGACATTGAGGTAATGGGTAAGGAAGGATATAATGCAATAAAATTGGGAAAAAGAATTGAATTATGTCGCCGGGAAATAAGACAACGCCCTGATTCCCGCACCGACGAAAGCCGACCGAAATCTTCCTCTGGAACGGAAAAATATTTCCGGGACAAATTTCAGGTACAGAATGAAAAATCTCATGAAACTACACACTGATAAAGATAGTCTGACAAACTCCAGGTCGGAAATGAAAAACAGGAAACCTATAAGGCTTGAGAGGATAAAGAAATGGCACAGATTATCACCAGTGTTTTTAATGCCTTTAAACGAACCGCCGGGCGCGTGATCCGGAATATGAACAGCGGGACTGTTGACGAAATTGTAAATGAGGAGGAAACCGGCAGCCCCGGAGCCCCATCAGACCTTCATCGCAGACTGGAAGGATTGCTGGAAAAAGCGGAAAGTGACGGAGACGTTCAGATCGATGAACGGGAAACTCCTTTAGATGTCGCAAAGACCGATACATCTGCTCCCCTCAAAATTCATGAGGAAGGTATCACTGAGATCAGGGGTAAAGAAGCACACGGGGAATTCAGAAAAATCCAGATGCCCGAAACAGGATCTGGAGTGGCTCACCCGGCCGCAGAAACCGTCGCTTCGGGGGGGAATGAGGCGGAAAGCGCAACGCGCGCTGTGAAAAAGACAGGGGCAAGGAAAACGACGGTAACATATGATGACAGATTAAGGACAAAAGAGGTTGAAGTGCTTCGGAAGGAAGTCGAAACAATAGAAAAAGCCATCGTGGAACACATTGAATGCACGGTTAAGCGGACCTCCGGAGATCGGGAAGAATCCGTGGAAAAACTGATAAAAAAATGGGGCCAGCCTTGGAAGGCCACCCCTGAAATTCAGGATACCTAAAACACTTTTCAAATTCAGTGGAGAGCACCTTTTGAAAGCAGTTTTTCAGGCTCGTGTGTTAATATCGGCCGGGGCAAATACCTTACAGCATCGTCAATTTAAAATTATTCGATCGCTTCAACCCGAATTTTCCCGGCATTGATTTCCTTTTTCATTACTGTCGCATCCCCGATAATCCGTCCTACAAGATTGACTTCGCTGGCAGGAACCGGATCAGAACCCTTGCTCATTGGAGTTGGGCCAAAGAAAATTGCCAGTGCATTGCCTGGAGGCCAATATCCGATATCTCCAACTTTTACCGTGGCTGTTGCCGTATCATCGAGTCCGGCACTAACTGGAATGCTGAAATAAAACTCATCGCCCCAGGTATTGGGAACGGTTTCAATGGGCAGGACTTCGGAGATTTCTCTTGCACAGGCCGTATTAAAAAGTTCCCCCTCGAATTCCGACTGTCCTATCCATATTCTTATTGGCTTTGGCATTTTCTTTTTCCTTTCATTGGTTCGGACAGGCTGACATTTGTGCTCCTGTAGAGGTGGGCAACGATCGCAAAGTTGTGTGAAACAGTTGCAACATTTCCACGCTTGGTAATGAGCATTCAGTGGTTTTCCATCTTCGGGGACAGGAAGCGAGGATTGCGGCTGTTCCGATCTCCATCATTTTTTTATTTCCCGACCGAGCCTTTTCTCAACAGATTTGATCTTCTCGATGATTCGGTCAGGTTTTCCAGGCCGGTCATCAATCGTTATGGAAGTCAGTACTCTCGATGCATTCCTCAATACCTCCTCATGACACTTACGGATCAGGGTCATCACGTCTTCCCATTCTCCTTCCATGACGGTTCCCATGGGGTTTGTTCGATAGGGCAGACCGCTTTCATCAACAAGACGGATAATTTCTGCAACGTCTTTGCTGATGCTGTCCCCGATACCCAGAGGAACGATACTGAACTGGACGAGCATGATTTGACTCCTTTCGACAGGGATAAAATTGATTTACAGCGTGTTTCGATTCGAGGCAGACGGCCACGGGCTGTTAAAATTCCCTGATGATCGAAGAACCGCGTTGCGACTTCTTCATGTTTGTGCTTCCGATTGTAAGGTTTTCAGTCTGCTCTGGAAGAGCCGTATTTTTATTATCTTTTATGGGTTAATAGAAGAGATCAGATTCGGGGAAGCTTTGAAAGTAACGACTTTTCTTGCCGTAATGGTCAAATCTTCACCGGTTTGAGGATTTCTGCCTTTCCTTTCTCTCTTGGGCCTTACGGTCCATTTGCCGAATCCGGAGATCATAACCGGATTACCTTTTTCCAGTTCCGATTTAATGATTTCGAAGAAGCTTTCTACGATGTCAACGCATTCCTTTCTGGAAATATTCAACTGATTATAGAGCATGGTCATCATTTCGTTTTTGGTCAGTGGCATTGTGGCACTCCTTAACTTGCAGATTTATCGATATTGAAGAACATAATCATCATTTTTTACCCACTGAGGCAAGATAAATCGTGAATTCATCCTGTCCGTCGATTCCGAGTATTCTGTCAATTCCTTCCTGATCATAAGCCGCGATCGCGCAGGTTCCGGCGCCTATTGATTCGCAGGCAAGATAAAGATTCTGGCAGACATGGCCTGCTTCAATGGCAATAACCTTATGAGCGGCAAGCCCATAGCGCCATTCCATTCTGTACGGGATGGTCGTCCAGATGAATGTGACGGCCGCTTCTCCGGGATAGGGTTGCCCCAGAACGGCCTGAACCATTCTGTGTTGTAAATTTTCCTCGGTAAATTCAAACAGAATTTGATGTTCGATGGGGAGGTAACGGTAGATCCCCGGTTCAATTCCGTCAACATTTAAAATACAGAGATAGGTTTCCAGGGCATGACGGCAGCCCGCGGATGGAACGGTCCTTAACGCGTGGCCGGGATCCAGTTTCCTTTTAATGCCCTGGGTGGCCCACAAAAGAAACGATAATTCCTTCAGTGACAAAGGTTCAGGTCGATAAGACCTGCAGCTTTCCCGTTTCCGGATGGCAGATATGATGTCCATCCGGCTGACATCCTGAAGTTCATCACAGGAAGGCAGATCAATCCGCCTGGCGTCTTCCGTGTAGGGTTTTTCAAGTGGCGGCGGTGCAATGCCTCTGCTCTGAGCCGTTTCAGAAAAATCGATAACCTTACGTATACTGTCTTTCAAAAATAATCGATATGTCCTGATAAGCTGGTTATCCATATTGTTCATGCCTTATTTTCATAGATTTCAGCAAACTCATCATATATTTATCGATGGATAATATCCACAGCATAACTGTATGATTGTTGATATTTTTTGATGCTGTTTTTCCAAGTGGCATCATCGCGCTGGTTTCATGAAAAGCCTTTTGAGCTGGAATGCAGGTTTGAATGCATTCAGGGCAGTCTGTTTTCTGTACCGCGATTTCCTTACCGCAACAAATCTGACACACCGGAAACCTGGAAGACTTGCAAGCTATATGAATACTCCTGATTTGCCCGAAAACATCCTGGCGCTGGGAAAACTCAATATTATTCTTGACAGGAAGAGGGATTTGCCTGCCATAATATTCAACATAGAAAAAAAGAAAATTATTCGGTGTTTCGTCATTTTTTTATGATCATTTCTCCGGCAATGGCGCACAGTTACTCCCGGAGTGACGGCAGATGCGATATAATCATGGCCTCTGTGACTGCCCCCTTGAGAGACTTTCCCGAAAATGTGAATTTTTTCGAAAGAATGGGGAAGGGCAGAAACAGGAAGGGATTAAGTTCACAACGGTTGTCAGCTGTTAAAAAATATCGGGCGGATCAGGATAAGCAAGTGCGACAAGGGACGTGCTGATATTTAAGAGGTATGGAATGAAAACAAAACTGACGAGAAACCGCTTTTTCGTTTATGTTATCTGGTTCGCTTTCGCCTGGGTTCTGCTGTTTCTGGTCTGGCGGAGCGTTCCTTACATTCAGGGTTTTTTCTCTTTCAAACCTGATGCTTTGCCCCGAACCGTGGCGGCACGCGGCGATCTGGCAGCCGATGAGAAGGCAACCATCGAGCTTTTCGAGAAATCACGCGATTCCGTCGTCTATATTACCACTAAAACGCTGGTGCGCGACCTCTGGACCCGCAATGCATTCACTGTGCCCCGCGGTACGGGTTCAGGTTTTATCTGGGATAAGTCGGGGCATGTCATCACAAACTATCATGTTATTCAGGGGGCAAGCGAGGCTATCGTAAAACTCAGTGACGGGCGTGACTCCCGGGCGGCTCTTGTGGGGGCCAGCCCGTCTCATGACATCGCCGTACTGAAAATCGCAATAGGCTTTGAGTCTCCGTCGCCGATACCGCTGGGAACAAGCCATAACCTGAAGGTCGGTCAGAAAGTATTCGCGATAGGCAATCCATTCGGTCTCGACTGGACCTTGACCACTGGGATAATTTCCGCCCTGGATCGGTCTCTCGGCGGCAATGGCGCCACAATCGAGCATTTGATCCAGACTGACGCTGCCATCAATCCAGGTAATTCTGGTGGTCCACTGCTTGATTCCGCGGGACGGCTTATTGGTATCACCACAGCCATCTTCAGCCCCAGTGGCGCCAGTGCGGGCATCGGTTTCGCTGTTCCGGTCGATACGGTTAATCGAGTGGTGCCGCAGTTGATCCAAAGTGGCAAATACATCAGACCCGCCCTCGGAATTGAAGCGGACGAGGGATTCAATGAGCGAATGAAGCGGCTTCTGAAGCTGAATGGAATTTTTATCCTTCGGGTATCTCAAGGATCTGCGGCAGATCGTGCCGGACTGAAGGGAGCAGATATTTACCCTGACGGAAGAATTGTTCCCGGAGACATCATCACCGCTGTGGACGGAACGAAGGTGGATACCGTCAGCAAGCTGCTTGCGCGGCTGGATGATCAAGTGGTCGGAAATACAGTGAAACTGACGATAGTGCGCGAAGGGAAAACGCTGGAGATCCCCGTGACGCTGCAACCCGGAGCCTAATGGGCACTATAACCGGCATATCCGTCGCCACAGAAGAATTCTTTGATTTTCTGAAGGCCATGAGTCATGCGCAAGATTATTACTGCATACAGGAACGATTGCCAGCGGGAATAAAGAAAATTGCAGCAACAGCAACAACTGTCAACTCAAGTCCAGTTCCGGACTCCTCAGTGTGATCATATCTGTTAGAACGTTCACGCTCTCCTCCAAAAAAGGAGAAAACTGATCCCTTGCTTTCTGCCTGCGCTCAGCGATCGATTCCTTCTTCTTACCGCTATTTTCCGTCATTTCCCTGCGTAAGTCGGCAAGACGGATAATGCCATGCCTTGAGGCGGCCTCCCGGTTTTTCATCATGATTTCCGTGAACTTGACGTCTTTGGCAATCCGGGCTTGAGACCGTTCCGCAAGATTAGCCAGAAGAGAGCGGTTCAGAGGTTTCCAGGGTGGAATCAAATTTTCCGGCGTACCAAGAAAGGGCGTAATTGCCTGGGCCGGAAGAGGGTAATCCAATGCCGTTTCACCAATATCTTCAAGAACGAACCAGTTGGGCAGCATGACGTTTGCTTCTACGCCTGTCTTTTGTGTGGAACGTCCGCCGGGCAGAAAGTATAAATCTCTGGTGATGGTCATGCCGCCCAGATTCCAGGGCAGGGATATCATGACTTGTACAGATCCTTTGCCGAAGGTATGGTCCGAACCGACTATCACCGCGCGACGGTAATCCTTGAGAGCTCCCGCGACGATTTCGCTGGCTGACGCGCTGAGCCTGCTTGTCAACACGACGAGAGGTCCTGTATATAGCTCCTGGGAGTCTTCCGCGGGATACAGAATCACTTTTCTTTCATCATCCTGTACCTCCGAAGCAGCAGACCCATTGGCGAGAATGGTAACCTGTCCTCGGCTGTCCCTGGTTGCCACAATGCCGCCATTGCCGATAAAAAGGCCTGTAAGACGCACCGCCTCCGTGAGCAGACCGCCGCCATTGCGTGAAAGATCCAGTACAATGCCATCGACACGCTGCCGCTTAGCCTCCATAAGGAGTTTTTTCACATCTTCATAACAGGATTTTTCCTCCTTCTCATCACCGTAGAAGGAAGGCAGATCAATCACACCGAAACGGTACTGCCTGGCACCTGCTGACCGGGTAACGTATTCGATTTTGGCCTCCTGTTCCTTGAGTTCCACCTTATCGCGTGTGATCGTGGCGTTGAAGCGGTATGTGCTCTCCGCCTGTCTCAAAATCGTTAAGGTTACCTTTGTGCCCTTCCTGCCGCGAATCATCCTGGTTACATCCTGAAGGTCCATGTCTATAACGCTGATGGGCTTTTCCCCCTCCTGGGCCACGGCAATAATTTTATCTTTCGGTTTCAACAGGCCGGATCGAGCTGCACTTCCTCCGGCCACCAACTCCTCGATGACGGCAAAACCGTTGTCACTGCTGAGAGCGGCCCCGATCCCCTCCAGGGAGAGCTGCATCTGGATCTGAAAGTCCTCATAGTCTTCAGGGGACATGTAGCTCGTATGAGGATCCAATGCTGAGGCGAAGGCTTTGGCGGCATTCGTAATGAGCTCTTCGGGATCATGCTCGACAACACGCCTTGTCTGGAGTGTATAGTGGTGAATCTGCTGTTTCTTTGCCTCTTCCATGTCCATGCCGGACAGAAGGGCGTTTTCAATCTGGAAGTGCACGAGTTTTCGAAGGAGTTCATGCTTTTCCGCCAGAGTCTTTACAAAGGGGCGCTTTTCGACGTTGATGCTCAGTTCCACAGTCTCGTCATGTCTGTAGCCCGGTCCCAGAATTTCTTTGACGACGGTCTCGTTTTCCCGAGCCCGCGCAACGAGGACATCGTAAACTCCCCGCAGTGCGGTGCAGTTTCCCGTTTTCATACTTGAAAACAAGTTTTGAAGAATCGGCTTCAGCCTTTTCACATCTGATTCATACAGCATCGTTTTCGAGGGATCGAGATTTTTGATCAACTGGTCAACGGCACGGGTCTTGATCTCCCCGGTCATATTCTTCATGGCGTAGTGGTTGTCCAGAAACTTCTGCATCACCATGGGCAGTCTGTGACAGGTGAGATTGTCTGACACTGAACAGCACGGCAAAAGCAGAATCAGCAGCAGAATGACTATAAAACTTCGAAAGTAATATGGGAACTTGTCTCCGAATCGGATATCCCGGCAGTTCCAGGGACTGTTTTCGGATATGTTTCTGGGTCTTTTATCGCACATGCTCATATTTAATATTCATCCTGCGGCGTCTGGTCATATATTTCCATCCGCTTGATATATAAGTTATGAATAATAAAAAATTTTCATGAGTGTGACAATAGGAGGATGAAGACGTTCTGTCAAGGAAAAAGGGTGACGTCATTAAGAGGTATAAATCATAAATGTTTTCAGTTTTTCTCAGACAGGTTTGTGGCCAGTTTTCAGGCCGTTCTTAAAGAATTGAAGTATTTCTGAATAGTAAGGTGTGAAGGGCACCCTTATAAATCATTTGTTCTTATTTTGGTACCACAAAGGAAGCTCATCGGAAGCGAAATTCGACTATCGACCGGTATGCAGGCGCTGGTATGCATCGAATTTCATCCGCATGTATTCCTGCTGTTCCACCTCGTGCAGTTGCAGTTTGTATTGCTCTGTTGCGCTGAACCAGCTCGAGAGGCGCTTCTCAAGCCGGTCTTCTGCGGGCAGAGACAGGCTTTTCAGATAGGCATCAATTGCCAGGTAATAACGCATGACATTACGTTCCATTACACCGCGCACTCCGCTTAAATAAACAGCCTCGCCGTTCGATCGGCGGCTGATGATGGTAAAACCGGCCTTGCTGCTGCCTGCCAAGGCCAGGTAGGTTTTCATCGCCATACGTACGGCTCTGCCGTAGCTGCATGAATAGGTGAGATGCAGGAAAGTGTGTGTGCCGTCAATCGCAACTGCTTCCAGCGAAATACGATAATCACGTGTGCCCAGCGGTCCCCGTTCGGCGTTAAGGTTGACCCGGAAATAGTTCGGACTTACAAAATCAAGATGATAATTGTATTCCACCCGGTAAGGGCCTGAGAAAGGCTGATCGACTTTTTTCCCTATTTCCACGCTGAGGCTTTTTGCTTTCCTGTCACTGACGGCATGACAATATTTGATATTGAGATGCAGCATCAACACATCACACCAATTGGCCGGTCCCAGTTCCGGATCGTTCAGTGTGTTGTTGATGTCGGAAAAGGGATAATCGACAACGGCATAGATATCACCCTTAAGATTGGACGGTGATTCTGAGGATTCCATGTAAAGTGGCCGCTGAAATTGGTTATGGCTGAGCAGCGGGATGAGTGTCGTGTATTTTCGGAGTAAAACGGCTGCATCGTCGTAGGGCTGGGCCAGACTATGATGGCAAAGGCTGGTCAGGAGCAAGCAATTGATGAACAGAGATAATATCAGTCTCAGTGAAACTCCTGAAATTTTAATTAAATCTCTTCGCTTCACGTTGAATTCATCGATTCACAAACGATATTGATTCATAATTGATTCCAATATTGCATGAAGAAAACACAGGATAAAGTGAATGTTTCGGGGAAAGCGGAATCGAATATAATATGAGAAGGGTCCTGCAAAACTCTTATTTTTTTGAAATTGCACCTTCAATAAAAATAACTGGTTGTCGATCCGCCGTCCTCATAGAACGAGTAAATGATTCTTGTCTCTTCAGACGACAACTAATTCCAGTTGAATCTCTCTTCCCTGAATAGTCGCATACAAGCCTCAACCACGTCAGTATCGTAAAGGATGCCGCTATTGTGTGAAATTTCATCCAGAGCCATATCTATATCCAGTGCTTTCCTGTGGGGACGGTGAGACGTTATGGCTTCTACAACATCTGCCACGGCCACAATTTTTGCCTCCAGCAATATGTCATCGCCTGCCAATTTGCGTGGGTAGCCAGTACCATTCATTCTTTCATGATGCTGTAATATGGCTTCGGCTACCGGCCAGGGAAAGTCAATTTCTTTAACGATTTCATACCCGGCTTGACTGTGAGTTTTAATGAGTTCGAACTCAATGTCCGATAGCCCTTGTGGCTTACTCATTATCTCAGTGGGTACTTTTATCGTGCCGATATCATGGAGGGTTCCTGCCACGGCAATTCCTTTAGTCTGGTCTTCAGATAATTTCATTTCTTCAGCAATAGCTTCCGCAAGTTTTGCCACTTTTCTCTGATGACCGGAAGTGTGGGGATCTCTTATGTCTAAGACGGTTCCCAATGAAGACACAAACTGCATCATTATCTTCTGCATTCTATCCAGGCCCGTTTCAAGTACCTGGATAGCTTGATTTAAATATAAATTGTATTTTTTACGCTGTATTGCATTGGCAAAGATATGTGCCACACTTTCAAGTATCATGATACTTTCTTTTGACCAGATTTTTTCACTTCTGACCGAATCAAATCCTAAGAAGCCAATCAGTTGATTTTCCAAAATCATCGGAACGATGAACACTGACTGTACGGAATGGGCTTTCATGATTTCTTTTTCTCGGTGGGCTTCGGGAGGCAGGTCATTTGCCCGGGGAATATATATGTGCTTTATGGTGTGCAGTTTTTCCATTCCCCATGGATACAGGCTAACAGGAATATTCTGGATTTCAGTACTTGCTGCCTGGATTCCTTGCCTACACCACTCATGGGTATTAGTTATGGTGGATCCGTCTTCAGACAGCAAGAAAACGTAACTGCGATCATTATTGTCAAATTCCCCGATCATCTTCAGTGTATTGTTGATCATCGCGTCAATATCTTCGAGGCTCAATTTGTGGAAAATATCAGATATCTCCAAAATGAGCGTTTGGGCTGCTATATGCTGCTTCATAGCAGCTTCCGCCTGTTTTTGACCTGAAAGATCGGTGAGAAACGCTATATTGGCCGGTCCATTAGGAAGATGGATGCTGTAAACCTGAACAAGAAGCGGAAAGATTGATCCGTCCTTGCGCTGGCCCTGAATTTCCTGCCAGTAGGGAGAGACTCTGCCCTCCGACCGCAGAGATAAATGCTCAGCAATTTCATCGCGGAAACTCGGAGCTACCTGGTTAAGAATGGAGGCGCCGAGTAACTCAGCGTTGCTTTCATAACCGAACAGGTCCAGAAAGGCTCCATTGACGAATAGATTGCGGCCGTCCCGGTCGATGCCAATGGCTACAGGCGCCTGTTCTAATAATGTGTAAAAAAGGTCTCCTGGTGACTGTTGATGTTCTTTATCTTGTTTCAGTCTGTTGATATCCCGTGATATTGTTACGATGCTTGAATTTTCCAGTATAACATCGATTGTTACTTCCAACCATATGTAAACGCCATCCTTTTTCTGATAACGAAATTCTTCATGGTGGCGCACTGAATTGTGTAAGTGTTCTTTTAGATAAATTAAGAATCTCTCTTTATCATCAGGATGGACAAGCCCGATGGCGTTCTTCGCCAGTAGTTCTTCCTTCTCATATCCCAGAGCTTTCAGAGTGGCGGGATTGACATATTCGTAGCTCAAATCAGACAGATTATGAATGGCGATGAGATCACGCGTGTTGTCTAAGATGAATTGATTGAATCGTGCCGATATGTGCTGCAATTCATTGTACGACTGGTTTTTTCTATCAACTGCCATCTTTGAGCGGATTCCTCCTTAGTCAAATATGTTTAACTCAAAATTTTCCTTTTATATCAACAATATCAATTTATTGCAAAATATAATGTTGTCATTCCTCCGCAATTCTTTGTATGTTCTGACTTTTGATGATCAACGCCTCGTTTAAACATGCAGAAATGACATCTGCTGCGATATCCAGGTGCCCTTTCAGGGCATGCTTGTACTATTGGGTTGTTTCCATGTCCTTCTGAGATAATTCTGGCTGCGGTATACGTCACAAAAGTTCCTAACTCATAAAAGTATTGTCTGTCACAGAGAACAACTGTCATTTTTCTTTTGAAGATCGCTCTTTCAAAGAATCGAGGTGTACAGTCAGGTTGAGCATTTTGCCGTCGATCTCACTTGTAACCTTGTATCCACAACGGTTAAAAAGATAGCGAATGCGTTTGTTTTCTTTTAGTACGCAAGCTTCAAGCTCATTAATTCCGAAATCACGGGCTAACCCGGCAAGGTGTTCCAGGAGGGCCATGCCGATACCCTTGCCCTGATATTCATCGATGACAAGAAGCCCAATCTCCGCGATCGTTTTCCCTGCCACTTCTTTGATTTTTATATAGCGGACAACGCCGACGATTTCCTTTTCGTCAATTTCCGGAAGAATGGCGACAAGAGCTACATGATTAATGAAATCTACTTCGGTCAGGTAAGATAATTCAGCATTTGACAGCTCCTTTTTCTTCAACAGGAAGCGAAGATAAATGGATTCCCTGCTTAAGTGGCTGAACAGATCCGCGATTGCATCTTTGTCATCGGGCCTTATACTTCTGATCCGCAAGAGGATGCCGCTTTTGAGGTGAATGTCCTTCTGATAATTTCGCGCATATTCAGGATCTAAACTCACAGCCGAACCCTCCAAAGACTTTGCTTATTGAACTATCAATGCATCATCAGTAACAAATCGTCCATTATCCGAATATTACTAACATTTATGTATTTTGACAGGGTCCTTGTATTCATGCGCGCTGAGCATCCGGGGCAATGTGGAGCGGAATCAGCTGGAACGCGTGGATGACCGCCGACAATGGAGCTCAGCATGCGTTGAGCCGCCATAGCTGCAGGTTAAGTACACTTGCGAAGCTTACCCAGGCCAAATAGGGCAACATCAGCAAACCAGCCGGCATTGAGACTCTCCAGAAGGCGAAAGTGTTTACCAGAATCACCAGCCATAAGGCGACGATATCGACGAAAGCGAAGTCAGGCCGGTGGAGTCCGAAAAAGAGATACGACCATGAGGCGTTTAGAAATAGCTGGAACAAGAAAAGCCCTAAGGCGACACTCGCCCCAAAGAAGCCCGCACGCCGCCAGACCAGCCATGCTGCCAGTCCCATGAACACGTACAATGTCGACCAAACGGGAGTAAACACGAAACTCGGTGGATTCCAGCTCGGCTTTGCTAAGGCGGCGTACCACTCACCTGGCGAAAACCTCGAGCCGACCCAACCAGTCGCCAGCGAAACGTCAAGCCAGCATATCAGGCCTATAAACGACTTCGCCATCTGCAATAATTCCTCTATTCAGTTATCGTACCGCTTCATTGGTGGGCCTGAGCTGACGGTCCGCTGCAGCCGTTTGTGTATGGCCGGCACGAGCGTGAACTTATGGGGTGCAAATCCCCTCTATTTGAATCCTGTCAATGTTATATTCATTGACACAAATACCCGCCAATGGCAAGGGCGGAACCATAGGGCACCGTGCGAAGGACGCCGGAGTGCAAAGCTATAAGCTGACGAACAGAAACAGCATGCAAGGCCGAGTCTCCTTCAAATCAGCACAACATGACAAAGTCCTGGATTCTGGAGATACGTTGAATGCTGCGGTTGCAGAGTCACAGTTCACGTTCTAATCAGGGGGAACCCGCCCGGTTTGCAAGCACTCCGAGAGTGGCGCCCCTCATGGTAACATGCCAAGAGATCAGGAAGGAGTCAGCAGAGGCTATAGCAGGTGCGAGGTGCGTGAGCTTATCGAATTGGGAACAGCGCTCCGTGTGTTCATTTCCGTAGCCATCGGCCCCAAGGGTCAGTGACATTTGTTCCGGACATTAGTAAAGAAATTGAGCATGAACAGCGAATGGCTCAAAGATCAAGGGCTTCTAACTGTAAAAGATCGATGGGTGAACATTCACTGCCCGGCTACAACCTGGTCATCTCTGTGAACCGTCCGGTGTGGACACCCATGCCTGGTGGTGTGGGGGTTGAGGAGAAAAAACAAACTTCTACCTGATTAAATCTACCCTCCCAATATCAAAATCACAAGATTTCCCGTTCATTCGAAACGTCCAGTCGAATGACTGTCCAGAAAAATTGGATCGCACACCTGGAAATGTTGACTTTGTTCAGAAAGTCGATTCAGGTAAAGTGTCATGGAAGAGAAGACGAATCACGGAGGTTATTGATATGTTAGGTGAAAATGGATGGCTGATTGTTCCTGAACTGAGCCGATGCGGAAGATCGAAGCTGGAGATATTATAAATCATCAGCGAGGCAAAAAAAGGGCTGTCAATGATCGCCTTGATGGAGCCACCGATTTTCGCCGTAATGGAGCCGGTGAAAAGGGATGAAAAAAGATCTTCGACCCCTCTTTTAATCAGGTGATCTCACCTCCTTTTAAGGATTGTTTTCGTGCTTTCTGACAACATGCTTTTTGTCATCCCGGCTTATCTGCCGCAGTCCAGTAGTTCATTCCGGCAAGGACAATTTTGTAAGCGCCTTGCCGGAGGCGGTCGATCGTGGCGGAGCCAAGGATGCGGTTGGGAAAGGCATCGGGCCATTCCGGAACGTCAAGATTCGAGGTCACAATTGTGCTCCTACGCTCGTAGCATTCTGAGATCACCTCGTGGAAGTCTTCATCCTGGATGCCGGTGAAGGGTTTGAGACCGAAGTCATTGATGATCAACAGATCGCAGTCGATGAGCTTGGCAATTTGCATCTCGAAGCTGTTGGTTGCCCGGGCGGTATGGAGCTTGGAAATCATCCTGGATGCACTGGTAAACGGCACGTCATGTGCTTCCCGGATGGCACAGTGACCAACGCCCTGTGCAATGTGAATTCTTACTGTGCCGCAGGGGACGACGATCAGGACAGAGACCATTTCTTCAAGAAATCGGCAGGAGGGCAACTCCGTGGTGGTCACCAAAAGTATTCTTTGTGGGCAGCAACAGGGTAGCAAATAGAAAAAAGGACTTAACCTTATTCGGCTAAGTCCTTGAATATATTGGTGCGCCCAGCAGGATTCGAACCTGCGACATCCGGATTCGTAGTCCGACGCTCTATCCAGCTGAGCCATGGGCGCACACTCATGAAAATGCACCGTTATTTATTTGGGACATGAAGTGAACTGGCGGAGAGAGCGGGATTCGAACCCGCGGTACACCTTATAGGGCGTACAATCGCTTAGCAGGCGATCGCTTTCGGCCACTCAGCCATCTCTCCGCAACTTCAATCGGTTCGGTGCGGTAATGCTGTTGTCATTTAGACAACGGAAGAATAAACATGACCGGATGAAATGTGCCCCGGTGTATTTTCCTCTATTATTCTGGCGGAGGGAGCAGGATTCGAACCCGCGAACCTTTCGGTCAACGGTTTTCAAGACCGCCGCCATAGACCACTCGGCCATCCCTCCGAATCTTTAATTATTAAAATTCCCGCTTCATGCCGCGGAAATTTTCTTCATTCCTTTCATGTAGGGGCGCAGTACATCAGGAATAACGATGCTTCCATCCGCCTGCTGGTAATTTTCCAGTACGGCAACAAGCGTTCTTCCAGCTGCTAGACCGGAGCCGTTCAGGGTGTGGACAAAGTCCAGCTTACCGGTTGACTCCCGACGAAAGCGTATGGAAGCTCTTCGAGCCTGAAAGTCTTCAAAATTACTGCATGAAGAAATTTCTCTGTACGTATCCTGTCCCGGCAGCCAGGCTTCGACATCATAGGTTTTTGCTGACGAAAATCCTAAGTCGCCGGTACAAAGACTTACGGTCCGATAAGGTATATTAAGCCGCTTCAGCACTTCTTCAGCATTGACCGTCAGTTTTTCCAGCTCATCATAAGATGTTTCCGGAGAGGTAAATTTTACCATCTCGACTTTATTGAACTGATGCTGTCGAATCAGCCCCCGGGTGTCTTTCCCATAGGATCCCGCCTCTGCCCGGAAGCAGGGTGAGTAAGCTACATAATAAATCGGCAAAGCCTTTTCTTCAAGAATCTCTTCACGATGGATGTTCGTCACCGGAACTTCCGCCGTGGGGATAAGATAGTATTCCAAATTCTCGATTTTGAAAAGATCTTCTGCGAACTTCGGCAACTGACCCGTGCCTGTCATGCTGTCTCGGTTGGCCATAAAGGGCGGCAGAATCTCCGTGTACCCATGCTCCATGATATGGAGATCCAGCATGAAATTGATAATCGCCCGTTCCAGCATGGCGCCTGCCCCGCGATAGAGTGTAAAGCGGGCACCTGTAATCTTAGCGCCTCGTGCAAAGTCGAGAATGCTGAGATCTTCACCAATCTCCCAATGGGGTTTCGGAGAAAAATCAAAGAGAGGTTTCTCTCCCCAGACCCGGACTACAGGATTGTCTTCGGCATTCACTCCGCAAACAACCGATTCATGTGGGATGTTGGGGATCGTCAGAAGCAGGTTATGCAGGTTCTCTTCCGTTTCCTTAAGTCCTTCCTCAAGTTCCCGGATTCGCCCGGAAACCGTTCCCATCCGATCAATGAGATCCTGCGCGTCTTCCTTACGTTTCTTTCTTTCCCCGATATGCCTGGACACGGCGTTTCGCTCATTACGAAGGGACTCGACTTCCTGAAGAATATCACGCCGTTCTGCATCCATGCTGACAAAGGCGCTCAAGTCGATACCCTGGCCCCGCTCCTCGATTTTCTTCTTAACAAGATCGACATTCTGTCTGAGAAATTTGATGTCAAGCATCGGATTGCCTTCAAGTGTTTTGTGCCCGCAAGAGACGATGTCTCTATCATCTTGGGATTTTGAAGTCAACCATTTTATCCGTCCTTAGACGGATCAGGGGGATGAAGGTCTCAATTTCCTTCGGATGACATTGAGGAGGGAAACGATTTCGTCGCTTTTGAGAAGAAAGGATGTTCCAAAAAAAACAAGAATGCCCGTGGCTATGCAGATTGTTAGAAATAATGCCCGAGTTTCGAAGGCGGCTTGGATATTCCAGGGATACATGAAATCAACAAGATAAAAGCTGATTCCCATCAGGGCGGATGCAAAAAATGTCTTACCCAGGGAGGAGTAAAACTTCTGGTCAAGAAAAATCCCGATTTTTTTCCTGAGGATAAAAGACAGCATCAGGACATTGACGGCGGAGGCGGCGGAGGTGGCCAGAGCAAGCCCTCCGTGCTTAAGAGGAAACATCAGAAGGATGCTCAAGCCGACATTGACCAGCAGAGATACGAAAGCGGCCTTGAGAGGAGATTTCCTGTCCTGCAGAGAAAAAAAAGCCGAATCGATGACCCTGATAACAGAAAAGGCCCAGAGACCGAGCGTGTAATAGAGCAGGGCCTGGGCTGTCATAAGGGTTGAATGAGAATCGAAGGCCCCGCGTTGAAAAAGCACGGAGACAATTGGCTCGCGAAGGGCGATCAGGGCTACCGTGGCCGGAACGGTAATATATAGGATGAGGCGGAGAGAAAAAGAAATGGTACGTTTGAATTCGTCAAAAAGGCCCCTGGCTACCTGTGCGGAAAAACTGGGCAGACTGGCTGTCCCCACGGCAATTGCAAAAACGCCCAGGGGAAGTTCGACCACACGGTCGGCATAATAAAGAAATGAAACGCTGCCTTTGGGAAGTACCGATGCCAAGATGGTGCCGATGAAGATATTGATCTGATAGATGCCAGAACCGACCAGCGTGGGAAGCAGAAGAAGTCCGATCTTCTTGATACCGGGATGATGGAAATTAAAATTGGGCTTCAGTCGTGCCCCCATTTTAATCAGAAAGGGCCACTGCAGAGCAAGTTGGAGAATCCCGCCGAACACAACGCCAATGGCGAGGGAAGTGATCGGCTCTTCGAAATATTTGTGAAGAACCAGGACGGACAGGATCATCGCGATGTTAAGGACTACCGGTGCAAGGGCAGGAGCCGCGAAATGACGGAGTGAATTGAGAATGCCCATACAGAGGGCCACGAGAGAGATGAAGAATATATAAGGAAACATCACACGGGTCAAAAAAACCGCGAGATCGAACTGGGCCGGATTTTTGATAAATCCGGGAGCCATCACGGAGACGATGAGAGGTGAAAACAATACGCCGGCCAGAGATACCACTACAAGTAGGATGGAAAGAAGGGTGAGGGCAATACTTGCAAGTTCAAGGGCGCTTTCCCTGGATTTATTCTTAAGATATTCCGTAAAAACGGGAATAAACGCTACGGTCAGGGAGCCCTCTCCCAAGAGCCGCCTCAGCAGATTGGGGATTCGGAAAGCGACAAAAAAGGCATCTGTCGCTATTCCTGCGCCGAAAAAGGCTGCGACCACCATATCCCTGATAAATCCAAAAATACGGCTCAGCATCGTGGCCAGTCCCACAATACCTGCTGCCCGGGCTACCTTTTCATTTTCCCCGCGATGTGCCATTTATGCTTTACGACCTGATGCTGTGTCCTTGCGCCCATCTTTCCCGGAAAGTTTATCCTGCAAAAGAGTCGAAAGGCGGTTTTCCAGGGGTTCGCGGGGCACATTCATGATCTGCACAATTTTTCTTCTGGATGTGTGTCCACTGATAATGTCCATCTGTCCCTTTTTCACCCCCAGAATTCCGGCGAGGAATTCAAGGCATTCGTCATTGGCCTTCCCATCTACAGGCGGCGCTGTAAGTTTGATCCTGAGCGCCCCTTCCTGTGCTCCAGCCAGAGCGCATTTTGCCGACCGGGGCAACACATGAACGCAAAAAGAAACTCCGTTTTTTCTTTCCTGAATGGGGATCACAAACAACCTCGGAATCCATCGGAGATTACGTGGGTCATCGCATTGTCGTGGCCATTTGCATCATGCTTCTGACCAGGAAGTTTTGAAGAAAGATAATCGCCATGATGACGATTATGGGGGAGATGTCGATTCCCAGATTTCTGAAGGGCAGCCAGCGTCGGACCGGGGCCAGAACTGGTTCGGTTACCCGGTACAGGAACATGACGATGGGATTGTAAGGGTCGGGATTAACCCATGAAATCACAGCTCGGGCAATAATGATCCACATATAAAGTGTCAGTGCGATATCCAGCATTTTTGCCAGTGCAAGGATGAGATTTTCAGCAATAAACATAACGGCTCCTTTTTTGGGGCAAATAAAACGATGTTGTGTTGCTATCATAAAGACAGGTGGAGTGCAAAGGAAACGTTTTTCCGTGCAGCCTGTTTTCCTTATTGACAGGTCCACGAAAATAGGCCATCGTCACCATCTGTTGAAATAACGCAGATTGGATATAAGAAGGAGTAAAGGAGGAGGAAGGGATGTTTGAAAATCAGAAGATCGGGCTTGTTGGTTGCGGCAAGATGGGAACGATTCTGCTGTCCGGGATGCTCCGTAATCGTCTGGTTGCTGAAAGTCAGATAAGGGTTGCTGATGTGGTAAAAGAACGCCTTGAGGAAATCCATGAGGCTTATCCCGACATTGTTCAGGAAAGCAATCAACCACTTGCTCGTTCGGTCGACATCCTTATTCTTGCGGTAAAGCCTCAGAATCTGCCGGAACTTCTTAATGAGCTTACAGAAGATATCCATTCCGGGCAATTGATCGTTTCGGTTGCAGCCGGCATTTCCACCCGATTGATCGAAAAGCACCTTTCCGGACCGGTACGTGTCGTGCGGGCCATGCCGAATACCCCGGCTCTCGTCGGTGAGGGTGTGACCGCTCTTGCCGCGGGTGCTTATGCAACACAAAAAGATGTTGAGACTGTCGCCAGGCTGTTCGAAGCCGTGGGCTTGACAGTTAAAATCAATGAAAATCTCATGGATGCTGTAACCGGCCTCAGTGGCAGCGGACCCGGTTATGTGTTTGTTATCCTGGAAGCACTCGCCGATGCTGGGGTGTTTCTCGGTCTGCCGCGGGAAACAGCCTTGAAGCTGGCCGCACAGACTTTGCTTGGCTCTGCAAAACTCTATCTCCGGACCGGGAAGCATCCCGGAGAACTCAAGGATATGGTGACGTCTCCGGGAGGGACAACCATTGCAGGTTTGAAAGCCTTAGAAGAGGGCCGGTTGAGAGCGACTCTGATGACGGCGGTTGAGGCCGCCACCCGGCGTTCCAAGGTCCTGGCCGGGGATGAATAAAATGTGGCTGTAATTATTAAACGACCTATTCTTCCTCGATGACTTCCTTCCTGTTATCCGATTCTTGTGAGACGGGTGACAAAACCGGATGTTCTTCAACGCTTTCTTGAGTTATTACAGGTGGATAGGAAAGAATTTCTCCGAAAACATCTTGTTCGGGGGAAATTGGAGATTCGTCCATGCCCTCCGGCAAAGAAGGAGCCGCGGCAGCCTCTACCTTCTCTTCCGATTTCCTTCTCCTCTTTCGGGGGCGGCGCCGACTTTTTTTCTTGGCCAGTTCCGTTGCAGGTAAAAGCTCTTCCGGACCGCCCGAGCCGGAAGCTGTTTCCACAGATTCTCCAGCGTTTCCCGACGCGGCAGGTTCCAGCTCCTGACCTCGAAGCGCTTCAACTGGAAGAGAGGGCTTTTCTTCCTCCGCCGTTTCCGGTGTTTCGGTTGCAAGTTCACGGGCAACCGCTGAAATGGCCGCATGATCCCAAGTCATATCCGCTTTTCCCGAAATATGAATGGAAAGATCATACAGAGTTTCTATTCTCTGAATGTCGGTGCGCTTCTGATTGAGAAGATAATCAGCAATTTCATAGGGAACACTTATTTTCAGGGCGTTTGCTTTTTCCTTGGCGGCTTCCGTTTCAATTTTCCGGAAAGCGCTCAGTGCCGTATATTCCAGGGAGGGGCGGATACCGCTACCGCTGCAGAAGGGACAAGTGGTATAACTGATTTCCTGAATCGTGGAATGCTTCTTCTGGCGTGACAATTCCAGGATGCCGAATTTTGAAATCCGGGACATCTGGATACGGGCGCGATCAAGGGTAAGTGCTTTCTTGAAGGTTTTTTCCACTTCAGCCTCATGCTTCCGATCCGTCATGTCAATAAAGTCGATGACGATCAATCCACCCAAGTCTCTCAGTCGAAGCTGTCTTCCAATTTCTTCAGCGGCTTCCAGGTTTGTTTTAAAAGCCGTATCTTCGACATTTTTCTTATTTGAGGCACGTCCCGAGTTGACATCAATGGTGATCATCGCTTCCGTCGGACTGATGACGATCGACCCCCCGGACTTCAGTTCCACACGCTCCTGATAAATCTCTCGTATCTGCTCCTCAAGATTGTACTGGCTGAAAATGGGCAATCTTTCCTTATACTGCTTGATCATTCGGAGATTTCTCGGCGCAACAGCCTTGCAGTAGGCTCTCATCTTGCGATAGGTCTCGAGATCATCAACCAGTATTTCTTCAATTTCTGAAGTGAAGTAATCTCTCAGGCTTCTGACGCCGAAGTCGCTTTCCTGATAGATCAGTGCCGGTGCCGGATCGGTTTCCGCCCGCTTCTGTATTTCCTTCCACAGTCTAAGCAGGTGCTGATAATCCCGGGACAGTTCCTGCTTTGTCCGGTTTATGCCCGCGGTGCGAACAATGAACCCCATGCCCTCGTCGATTTTAATCTGTTCCACTAGCGTCTTCAACAGACGGCGGTCTTCTTCAGCTTCGATTTTCCGTGAAATTCCACTGCTGTGCTTATTGGGCAGCAGAACAAGGTAACGTCCAGGCAGGGATAAGTATGTGGTCAGCAGGGCTCCTTTGCGTCCACTCACCTCACGTGCGACCTGAACGATGACTTCCTGTCCGATTTTCAATGACCCTCTGGAGTGTGCGCTTTCCCGCCCTGCCTCTTTTTTTTCTGTGAAGTATGCAGGACTTACATCCCGCAAAGGAAGAAATCCGTCCTTGCCGACGCCGAAATTGACAAATGCGGCCTGCAGACCTCGTTCGACTTTGAGAACGATCCCTTTATAGATATTCCCTGTGATCGGTTCCCGCAGAGACATCTGGATGTTAAACTCCACTAGCTTTCCGTCTTCAACGATAGCCATGCGCTTCTGTTCATGGTGAACAGCATTGATCAACATGATATGTTTCATATTAGTCCTTATAGTCCTTTTTGTGTAAGGTGTCCGCCTGTGCAGACTGCGGGCTGGAGAAAAAAGATTCAAACGATCAAAAAACGTTTTTTTCCTCGACCTTCCCTTATGACATCTTTAATATCTTTATCAGACCCATCCTGTAAGAATAGAATAAGACTTGTCCAGTGGCGGGCCTATCCGTCTATATAAATTCCGAAGCATCTCCTTTGCCGATTCTCAAAACTTCCACGGTATCATCGATCAGGCTGACGATGGTGGAAGGTTCAGCTGCAATGATGCCCCCATTGATAATGACATCAACGTGATGCTTGAATATACTTTCAATCTCTTCCGGATCATTCAGATATCGATCATCAGCCGCCTTCACGCTGGTGCTGATGATGGGTTGGCCCAGTTCAGCAACCAGAGCCATGCAGATCCTGTTGTCCGGTACACGAATCCCAGTTGTCTGTCTTTTGGGAAGAATGATCTTCGGGACGAGTCTCGAGGCTTGAAGAATGAAAGTGTAAGGGCCCGGAAGATGACGCTTCATTATCCTGTAACCGAAATCGGTTACCTGGGCATATTTGCTGATATCCTTAAGGTCGGCGCAGATAAAGCTGAGGGGCTGCTTTTTGTTTCTTTTCTTGATTTCGTAAATCTTCTCGATGCCTTTTTTGTTGAAAAGATTGCATCCAAGGCCATATACCGTATCAGTTGGATAGATAACTATTCCTCCGTCACGCAGAATTTCGGCAACCTTCTTGATAAGTCTTGTCTGAGGGTTCTGAGTGTTTATCGATAACAGCATGGAGGATGTTCTTTCGTTTTCACATCTATAAATCTATTAACTTTATATTGATAACATAAAACCATAACCTTATCAATATACTTGTTAATGAGAATGGTGTGATATTTTTTTGATGCAGGATGCGAATGGGAAGGATACAAAAAAATACCCCTTAATTCTGAGGTATTTCAGAAATATAAGGGGTATATTCGGTTAACTGAGCTTTTTCCTCAGATTTATTCTCCCACATGGTGCTTGTTAATTTTATCTTTGCAGAGCTTGTACTGAATGCTGTCCACCAGGGCGTGCCAGCTTGCTTCAATTACATTTGTGGAAACGCCGATCGTGCTCCAGACATCCTCGTTGTCCTTCGAGTCCAGTAAAACCCTCACTTTGGCGGCTGTTCCATCAGCGCCCTCCAGAGTTCTAACCTTGAAATCCACAAGGTGAACTTCGCTTATCTGCGGGTAGAATTTCACCAGGGCTTTGCGCAGGGCATTGTCCAGGGCGTTGACGGGGCCGTTGCCTTCCGCGGCGGTCAGTTCCTCTTCATTCCCCACGACGATCTTGATCGTTGCCTGGGAGAGGGAAGGGTTGTTTTTCGTTTTGGCATTGATAACATGGAAACACTCTAGCACGAAAGGTTCCTTAAATTCTCCGGTGATCTTCTTGATCAGCAGGGACAGGGATCCGTCCGCAGCGTCGAATTGATAGCCTTCGTCTTCCATGATCTTGATCTTCTGAACGATCAGGGTGCTGATGGCGTCTTCGGTCCCCAAATCGATTCCGAGTTCCCGGGCTTTATATTCGATATTGCTCTTGCCGGAGAGATCAGAAACCAGGACGCGCTGCTCATTGCCCACAAGTTCCGGCCTGATGTGCTCGTATGCCGCAGGATTTTTAAGGATCGCGCTGACATGAACGCCTCCTTTATGGGTAAAGGCACTGCGCCCTACAAAGGGCCTTGAATTCTGCGGCGGAATGTTGGCCACATCGCTGATGTAATACGACAGATTGGTCAGTTGCCGGATCGAGTTGTCTGGCAGACACCACCGGTTCATTTTAAGCTGGAGATTGGCGATGATGGGAATAAGATCAGCATTACCGCATCGCTCGCCATATCCGTTGATAGTGCCCTGGACCATGGTTGCGCCGGCAGAAACGGCGGCAATGGAGTTAGCCACAGCAAGGTCTCCATCGTTGTGAACATGAATGCCCAGTGGGGCATCTGGAAGGAAACTTCGGACATATTCCACGATTACCGTCAATTCATGTGGTATCGTTCCTCCGTTGGTATCACAGAGGACGATAAAATCAGCACCAGCCTTCCATGCCGTTTCAATCGTCTGAAGCGCATAGAAACGGTTTTTCTTGTAGCCATCGAAAAAGTGCTCCGCGTCATAGATGACTTCCTTGCCGTTCGCCTTCAGATATGCAATGGACTCATGGATCATGGCCAGGTTTTCTTCCAGAGGAATTGTCAGAATATCGGTGACATGAAGATCCCAGGATTTACCGAAAATTGTAACGGCCGGTGTCTCAGCCGCCAGCAGTGTCTGGATATTTGCACAGTTTTCCACTTTGATATTGGGTCTGCGGGTGCTGCCAAACGCCGTCAGCCGTGCGTTCTTGAACGGAATGTGTTTCCCAAGTTCGAAAAATCGCATGTCCTTGGGATTGGAACCCGGCCACCCGCCTTCGATGTAATGAAAGCCCATTTCGTCAAGCCGCTGGGCGATGCGCACTTTCTCTTCTGCGGAAAAATTGATCTTTTCACCCTGGGTGCCGTCCCTGAGGGTAGTATCATAAATTAAAACATCTGTCCGGTCAGTCATGTTGTATTTCTCCTTATCTGGAAAAAAAAATCCGTTATCAGTTTTACCTGATAACGGATTTTTGGAATCTTTTTTTAGAAAGACACTACCCCCTTATCAGGTCCCGATATATATCGGGGCTAATTATGCCTATAATTGCCGAAGGACTGATAATGGAGGTTATGATGTTTTCCGAGGTCAAAAGTAAATTACATCCTATTTTTAAATATATTAAATTTGTTGATACTGAGTTTTGCATGGTTTGTCAATCACAAAGTGAATATTCAGCAGAAAAATGGCTTTGCAGAGATAAGAAATAATTTCAGATTAATATTAATGAAAAGTGAAGAAGCTATCGGCATGTTCAGACTATCCTTTAAATGACTTTTGTTTGCTCTTGAGGTATAATAAATAAAAAATGCTCCCGGAAATTAAGGTTATCTGTAACTCGTATCACCAGAGTTCATGGTCTTTAGATGGTGGATTGCTCAGTAGGAAATTCGTGAGATGTTAACTAAAAAGAAAAATGTTGGAGAAGGGAGATAAGCCGTATGAATGCATTATCTAAAGAAGAACTGAAAACTTTGATGCAGAAGCGGAATGACTGGTGTGTATCCATGTTTATGCCGACTTATCGTACCGGCGTGGAAAGTCAACAGAATTCAATCCGTTTGCGCAATATGATACGCCAGGCAGAAGAGGCGTTAACAAGTTCTGGTATGCGTGCGCATGAGGCTAAGGAATTTCTGGAACCGGCAATGGAACTGGTGAGTAATATTTTGTTCTGGCGGAATCAAAGTGATGGTCTGGCTATTTTTCTTTCCAGGGACATTTTTCGATACTTCTGTCTGCCTGATCATCTCGAGGAACTTCTCGTAACTGCCGACCGATTTCATATGAAACCACTTCTTCCACTTATGCATGGTGATGAACGATTTTATGTTCTTGCTCTGAGTCAGAATGAGGTCAACCTTTTTGAAGGTACATCTCAATCCATTAGTGAATTAAGTGTTGACAATCTGCCGAAAGGCCTGGCGGATGCACTTCAGCTTGATCAGCCGGAAAGACAGATTCGATTCAGGTCTGGAATAGGCGGAGAACGCGGAACAATGATGTCTGGTCATGGCGCCGAGATCGAAGATGTGAAACAAAATCTTTTACGATACTTCCAGCGTATTGATAAAGGATTGCGTGATTTCCTCAAAGAACGCGATATTCCCCTGATTCTTGCGGGTGTGGAATATCAGTTCCCTATTTATCGTGAAGCCAACAGCTATCCCCTGCTCATGGAAGAAGGCATTGCAGGTCATCCGAAAGGGATGAGTCTCGATCAGCTGCACCGTGATGCGTGGTCCATTTTGGGACCTTATTTTCAGAAGGCTGAAGATGAGGCTCTATCGCAGTTAAATCAGTCTGTGGGAACGGGACTGACATCTGACAACCTTCTGGAAATCGTTCCTGCCGCCCATCATGGAAAAATCGGAGTTTTGTTTATTGCCCAGGGATATCAATGCTGGGGTAACTATAACGAAGAAGACGATACCATCGTGTTGGATGAAAGCAAAAAACCGGGAAATGAGGATCTCGCAGATTATGCAGCCATAGAGACTTTCCTGAATGGGGGAAAAGTATTTGTTGTAGCGCCGGAAATTCTCCCCGGTGGCGCACAAATGGCGGCCGTGTTCCGCTATTAACTACACCGTAATACCTTAAAAAGAACCCGCAGTGGCAATCTCCCTGCGGGTTCTGTATTTTGACGGCGAGAGCAACAAAGGAACGGTTTCGTTGAGGAATCAAAATTCCTTCGGGGAAATCGGTTCTTCTGCTGTGATTTCCTGAACTCTTCCCCGATAAAGATACCGTTCAAGAAAACGGTGGAAAGGCGTCCACCCCGTATCTTCATCACGGAAATCATTCAAATATTCCTGGAAGGCGTTGACCTTGGCATCTAAGTCATCCACATAATGAACCATAAGGGCTTCCAGGGTTTTGGGCCGCTTGGGGGAACCGTATTCCAGTATGCCATGATGACTCAGAATCAAATGGCGGAGTTCCATGGCAAGATAAGCGGGGAAATCCGGGATTGCGGTAATTTTTTCATCAATCATTTCTACACCGATGATAATGTGACCGATGAGTCTGCCCTCGTCACTGTACTCAACCAAGCGATCATAGGAAAATTCATTGATCTTGCCGATATCATGAAGGATTCCTCCTGTCAGAAGAAGATCCCGGTTCACTCCAGGGTAATGGGATGCGATCTGGCTCAGCAATCGGGTTACGGAATGGGTATGCTCCAGAAGTCCTCCCAGGTAGATATGATGGAACCCTTTGGCTGCCGGCGCCCGCTTGAAACGTTCCGCAATTTCACGGTCATCAAAGAAGGATTTAAGTAATTTTTTCAGCGGTGGGGTATCGATCCGGTCGATGATGGATTGCAGTTCACTGAACATAACTTCGACGTTCATCCGGGTCGTTGGTACGTAATCATTCAGAATAACTTCGGAATCATCGAGAGTATTCAGGGACAGGATGGAAAGCTGCAGTGAGTTCCTGAAACTCACAGCCCGGGCGTTGACCTGAACAACGTCTCCCTTACGAAATCGTTTATCCCATTCCAGGGCATTATCCCAGATTTTTCCATCGACCTGACCGGTCTTGTCTTTCAGGCGGAGATTAAGATATGGGGCGCCTTTCTGAGAATAGGCCACGTTTTTCTCTGTAACAAGAAATGAGTCCTGAACTTTTTCTCCCGATTGAATATCCTTTATGTAAAGATGTTTCACATTCAAAAGATCACCAGTTTTCCCTTTTTGTAGAACTTTATAAGCCGGCATTGATCAACCTTACTGTGCCCAATGGCTATGATGCTTATTTCTCGCGTAAAAGACGGTGTTCCCCTGCACGGATGGTGAGTTTCGTAAGATCGAAATATTCCATCAATGGAATGATGAATTTCCGGGACAGCCCCGTCAGTTCCCTGAAGCTGGCCGGGGTTGCCTTGCCTTCCTTAAGCAGAAGATTCTTGTAATTTCCCCGCAGAATCTGCAGACTGTCCCGATGAAAATAAAGATCTTCACTGATCTTGACCAGGATGCCTTCCCGAAGCATAACATCCATGACCTTGCGCGCCGTATTTTTCTTTTGGGCAAATTTCTCCATCACTTCCCGCATCGTAGGTGGTGTCAATCCAGCATCCAGATAGAGACGGTTCAAGGATTCCCGCAATTCTCCAAGGTCTTCCTGGAGACTGACCTGGTGCTCAGCAAGGCGGATGATTTCGCGGTCAAGGACGATTCTTCCCGTTCGAGACAGCGCCTGGACGGCAGACAGGAACAGCCGGTTCGGGACACGACGTCCCAGTGCGGAACGCAACTCCTCCTTGAGAAGCCCCTCCTTCAAAGGATATTTTTTGTGATAGGCGCTTAATTCCTTGAATATTTTCTGCTGAAGCTCCTGGTGAAACAGTGCGGACACAACCGTAGGCGCTTCCTTATCAAGGACGACCAGTGCGTGTCTTGATATAAGGACGTCCAGAATTTTTTTCAGCTTTGCCGACGGCAGTCCGGTTCGCATAACCAGAAAGGCCAGAGAGATGCCGTCGGGACCGGCCCGATCGATGACGGCAGCGGCTTTGTCCTCATCGCTGCCGTGATGCAGCCGAGCAAAGGATTCCAGAATGGCCGGATCGTTCCGTTTATGTTTCCGGGGGAGGGGATCCACTACGAGCCCGCCACCCAGAGTTGTAATCGGAGAATAGCTCCGAATGACAAAGTGGTCTCCGGCCATAGTGACTACAGGTTCCGCAGTAAAGAATTGAGCATAGGTCTTTTCTCCGGGCTGCAGTTCATCCCGATCCAACAGAAGAATTCTGGCCATGGTTTCGCTCGTCCCTGTATGGAAACGCACCAGTGAGCGGTGTATCATTTTTTTCTTGTCGGGGGGAAGATATTCCAGAAAGGTGTCGACACGCAGTGTTGCCGTCATTGTGTCCGGATGAACAAGGACCTGTCCTCTCTGAATGTCCGCCCTCTCCAGTCCCTGCAGGTTGATTGCTGTTCTCTGGCCGGCTTCCGCACAGGTCACTGCGGCATTGTGGACCTGAATGCCCCGGACTTTTGCGGTCACGGTTCCTGGAAGGATCTGCACAGTATCCGCCACGTTGACCTGTCCGGAACGAAGCGATCCGGTTACAACAGTTCCAAACCCGCGGATCGTAAAGACCCGATCCACAGGAAGCCGGAATATCCCTGTATCCATTTCTTCTTCAATACCGGCGGCCACCGTTTCCAATGCAGAAAGAAGTTCTGTAAGCCCTTCACCGGTCTGAGAGGAGACAGGGATCACAGGAGCGGACTCGAGAAAGGAGCCTTTCAGAAAGTCTGTAATATCCTCCCGGATAAGTTCCATCCAGTCGCGGTCAACGAGATCGATCTTGGTCAAGGCCACAAGGCCTTTGCGGATATTGAGCAGGGAGCAGATCTGAAGATGTTCCCGGGTTTGAGGCATAACGCCTTCATCGGCGGCGATGACCATCAGAACCATGTCTATGCCGGCAGCCCCTGCCACCATGTTTTTAACGAATCGTTCGTGACCAGGAACGTCAACGACGCCGCATATCTGACCGTTGCGAAGGCGGAGGGAGGCAAAACCAAGTTCAATGGTGATGCCACGTTCTTTCTCCTCCTTGAGCCTATCGGTATCCACACCGGTGAGCGCCCTGATCAGCGCAGTCTTTCCGTGATCGACGTGTCCGGCTGTGCCCAGAACAACATGTTTCATTAAAATTAATTCCCTTTTTCTGTCCCTTGTTGGTGCCTGTTTTCTATTGACCTTCAGTAAATTTTTCTTTTAACAAAGTCCCGTACATTTCACAACGGATAAAAGCGTTCCGATGATGACGTTTAATTTCAAAAAGCTTGTTATTTTATCCATGATATCAACCATAGACGGTTCTTGAAATCCTTTATGAATAAGATTTTTTCTTCATTGTTCATCCTTGATATAAAAACTATTCTCAGGTAAAAAAGAAATTTACTGAAATTTGAAGGAGAATAAAGAGTAAGTGCAGGAAGGGAAAAAAACGAAACTGTTTTATCACCTCAAAAAATGGCTCGAAAAAGCCATCATGGATTACCGGATGATTGAAGAGGGGGATCACGTGCTTGTCGGCGTTTCCGGCGGAGCGGACAGTCTTGCCCTTCTGGATCTGCTCAACACTCCTATGATTTTTGTCCCGGAATTCTCTCTGACCGTCGTTCACATCGACCCTGGTTTTGATCCGGACGCGGCCGGGTATGACAGGCTGGAAAGTTATATGAAGGCTGGTGGATACAATTACGTGATGGAGAAGACCGATATCGGCCCACTGTCCCACAGCGACTACAACAAAAAAAATCCCTGTTTTCTCTGTTCCAGACTCCGTAGAAAGCGGATTTTCGAAATTGCAGGTGAAATAGGCTGCAATAAGATTGCATTGGCCCATCACCAGGACGACATGATCGAAACCCTGCTCATCAACATGTTTTATGGACGTGAAATCAGCACGATGATGCCGGATCAGCCGATATTCGGTGGATCGATGCACATTATCCGTCCTCTGACTTATATCCGTGAGGAACTGATCAAGAAATACAGCCGGGAACGAGAATTCCCGATTGTCGAATCCTCCTGTCCCACCAACCCCGTTTCTAGACGGAGGTACATCAAGAACCTGCTGGATTCTCTGGAAAAGGAGAACAAGGATATCCGTGCTAATATCTTCAAAGCGATGAGTCACGTTAAGATGGACTATCTGCCTGGCTTGCATCGTATCCGGAAGTCGGATTCATGCGGCATGGAGATTGCGGCGTTGATAAGCTGAATTTCAGGGCAATAAACCGTTAATCGGCACTGAATGCAGAAGAGAGACGGCAAAAGAAATTACAAAGGGTTTATTAAGAAACCCAGGGTGAAACAGAAGTGGCAAAAAAGGAAAAGCCGGAAAAAATAATCTGCCAGAACAAGACGGCCAGAATAAATTATTTTATTGAAGATACCTATGAGGCCGGGATTGTCCTGGCAGGAACAGAAGTCAAAGCCCTGCGCGACGGTAAAGGAAATTTAAAAGACAGTTATGTAGCGGTCAAGGATGAAGAAATATATCTTTACGGAATGCATATCGGGCCTTATTCCCATGGCAATATATCGAATCACGAGCCGGAGCGTGTACGCAAGCTGCTTATGCATAAACGGGAAATCCGGAGACTTTACGGGAAATCGCGGGAAAAGGGATTTACTCTGATTCCCTTGAAGGTTTACTTCAATAATAGTCGGATCAAAGTCGAAATCGGCGTAGGCCGGGGTAAAAAACTCTATGATAAAAGAGAAGATATTAAATTAAAGGAGGACCGCCGTGCAATGGAACGTGGCCTGCGCAGCCGAAGCAGAGAAGGGTAGGGATGCGGAATTTATTAATAATATTGACGATCAAAAGAGTTATTGACTTTAGGAAAATGCAGTATTATTATAATAAAAAATAAATATGGATACTTGTGAAGTATCGTGTTCATTGAAAAAAGGGGGCGTTACGGTTTCGACGGGGATAGTTGAAGCTGTAGAAGCGTACCGAGGTTCCTACAGGCCTCGTTAAACAGGTAGGAAAACAATACTCGCAAACGACTACGAGTACGCATTAGCCGCTTAGTCGGCTAACGTTCTTTCTGATTTTTCCTGTCGGATCAGAGGGGGCGTAATTTCAGGCAGGATAGTCCTAACCTTTTCCTGTGGGGAACAGGGCGAAATTCACATGGGATAGCAATCAGTAAAGCCTGCCTTTGGGCGTTACAGAGTGCGAATGACAAAACAAAGGATACGTACGTAGAAACTGCAGTGGAATATTTTCGGACGCGGGTTCGACTCCCGCCGCCTCCACCAAGACATAATCCAATACAATACAAAGAAGTACAAAACCCGTTAGAAATAGCGGGTTTTTTCTTGATTTCCGTCTAATAACATGCTATACGATTCATGAAAATCCGGGATTTATGGGTACCTAAAATGAAGCAAAGAGTACCCATAATGTAATGCGGGTACCCAAAAGTGGAGATATTACCATGCCGAAACGAATCATCCCTTTGACGGATATGAAGGTCCAAAAAGCCAGACCGCAAGACAAACCAATTGCGCTATTTGACGGAGGCGGTCTATATCTTCTGATAACGCCTTCCGGTGGTAAGTTGTGGCGGTTTAAATATCGTTTCGACAAAAAAGAGAAGAAGCTTGCTCTCGGATCGTACCCGGAAATCAGTCTGCAAGACGCACGTCGCAAACGGGAAGATGCCCGGAGGCTACTTGCAAACAACATTGATCCTGATTCCATTCGTAAGGCACAGAAGCAGGCAAAAACAGAAGAAACCGAAACCTTCGAGGTCATTGGCCGGGAATGGCATACGAAATTCACGCCGACGTGGACGCCTGGGCATGCCGTCACGATTATGAGCCGGTTGGAGCGTGATCTATTTCCATGGATCGGTAAACGCCCGATCAATCAAATCAAGGCGCCTGAACTGCTCGCCGTCCTTCGCAGGGTGGAAAGCCGGGGCGCTCTCGAATCGGCACACCGGATCAGGACGATTGCCGGGCAGGTTTTCCGATATGCCGTTGCCACGGGAAGGGCAGAGCGCGACCCTGCGGCCGATCTTAAAGGAGCCTTGCCGCAGCCGCGAGAAAGGCACCATGCTGCGCTTACGGAGCCCAAAGAAGTTGCCCCCCTTTTAAGGGCCTTGGACGGCTATCAGGGGCATTTTGTTGTGAAGTGCGCCTTGAGGCTTGCGCCGATGTTCTTCACTCGCCCCGGAGAACTGCGCAATGCGGAATGGTCGGAGATTGATCTTGACGAAGCCGTTTGGAACATACCGGCGCACAAGATGAAGATGAAACAGGCACACATCGTACCGCTTTGCCGCCAGGCGGTGGAGATATTGACGGAACTGAAGGAAGTGACCGGGCCAAGCCGTTACGTTTTCCCGTCCGGGCGCTCCTTCGCGCGGCCAATGAGCAACAATGCCGTTAACGCAGCGCTTCGCCGCATGGGGTACGATAGGGAAACCATGACCGGCCACGGCTTTCGGGCAATGGCGCGGACCATTCTCGATGAAGTCCTGCATGTCCGGCCTGATTACATCGAGCATCAGCTTGCCCATGCCGTGCGTGACCCGAACGGGCGGGCTTACAATCGGACGGCCCACCTTGAAGAACGCCGGAAAATGATGCAGATATGGGCGGATTATCTTGACGGATTAAAGGCAAACGGCGTGTTGGTTCCGTTCAAGACAATCAAAGGATAATGCACTGGGATACTCGCCGGAATCCCGTATTCGGGGGATTTGATCCTCGACGGGAGCACTCCTACCCACTAGACCCTGAACGCACGATCAGGGACAACGAGGGATAAGATGGGATAACGAAAGAAAGTGAAGATTCGAGTAGTTATCCCGTTTTTCTCATTCAGAGGGAACCAGGGAAATGCAAGGGAAACAGGGGATATTTTTTGTAAAGTAATGACCAAGGTAATTGGGTAATGAAAGCTGGGCATCACTCCTGAGGACTTTTTTATGCCTCATTGGAGAGGAATCGATTTTCAACTACCCTTCTTGTGGCTTCTTACATTCACGGCTTTCAATTCCAGAAGCGGATGGCGCCGGATGCGGTTCTGCAGGGCCTCGTCACCGGTCAGCAGCTCGGGGGCTATCTCGCCCATGTCCAAAATCCGATCGAGAAATTCCTGGTCCGGTGCGGTGAACGGCAGCAAGCTGGCAAGAAGATTACGGCAGTCCTCGACAAGCCCCTTCCCAAACTGATCCTTCCGGATATATTCGCTCCCTGCGGACCTTAGCGTGGGGATGAGTTTTTGTTCCAGATCGGCGGTATCGACATCCACATCCTTCAGTGCAATGGTTCGCCAGTCGGTGCGACTCATGGCGCCGTAGACGACAAAGGCCAAACGCAGCCTTTCCCGATCGAGACCACCCAGACGGAAGAGGTTGCTGCAATCGAACAGATCACGCGCCTGCCGCCGCGAGAGCAGCGCCGAGAGCTTGCCAGCCGCGAGTTCGTGGACGTCCACCACCGAGATGCCTGTGGCCTGCCAGATGCCGACCTGCCGTGAATCAATCCGCTGCACCGGCCACAGTGGGACCCGGAACATGAAATTGACATCCACCTCCAGGTTGCCTCCCTGGCCGCCGGCGCTGGGATAACGGAGCTGCCATTTGCCGCCCGCATGCTCTGTCGGCACGCGCCGGACCATGAATCCCTCCCGGGCAAAGACCGCCTGCAGGGCTTCCTCGACCTTGGGCCGTTCCAACAGCATCGTCTCCCGGTCCACCGCTCCCATGTAATTGAGATCGATGTCCACCGAGAGGCGGGGAACGGCGAAGATGAAGAGGTTCAGGGCCGTGCCGCCCTTGAGGACCAACTTGTCCTTGAGGAAGGGATGGCTACGGATGGCATCGAGCAGTTGGAGCAACAGCGCGACCTTTTCCAGCATGTCCGGGCGAAAACCGGCGGCCTCCGACTGGACGGCGAGCGTTTCAGGGGAGATCTTCATGAAGGTTCCTCCCACGATCTCTCGTAGATCTCTTGGGGAACGACGAGGTTCCAGGCGGCCACGAAGTGTCCCGCTTTCCGCCGGCTGCGTTCCAGGTAGTGAGGGTGTTGTGGCCGGAGGTCACGGAGGGCACTCAGGTGCACCTCGTCGACCATCAGGCCTTCCCGGTGCTGCTCCAGGAAGAAGCCGACCTTGGCCGCGGTCGTGGCGTTGCCGAGATGTTGCACGTAGGCAGTCACCTTGTCGAGATCGAAAAACTCCACGGACTCAAGGGAGCGCCATATCTCCTCCCAACTCCCAGTCAGGCCGGGCCGGTGGAGTACGTCCACGAAGGTCCTTTCCAGGCCCGTCACTCGGACCTCCAGACCCGCGCGATCAGCCTTGACTACGTCGAAGGAGACAGCGACCTCGGGAGGCAGAGCCCCGGGAAAGCGAACTCCCTTGAACTGGTAGGACCGGAAGCTGATGGGCCGCGCAGGTGCGGCGGAAAGATAGACGAAGTGCTCGTAGACCGAATAGGCCTTGCCGTGGAACTCCATGGCCGTGTGGTAGGCCAGCACGGCATCCTTTGTCATCCGAGAGGCCAGCAGGAAGGGATCGACGGGATAGGATGCGGCAGACGCCCCGGTAGGGACGACGGCATAGAGACCGCGGCGCACCCGGACCAACCGGCTCATCTTCACGTGATAGAGGAGTAAAGCCTCCTGCGTCCGGGGATTGCGCGGGCCTTCGGAGGCAAGGAAGGCAGCAAGCTCATCGCCCGTAAAGACAGGCTGTCTGTTGAAAAAAAGTCCGAGTTTCATTAGCTTGCTCTTGATGTTTATTAACGTAACACGTAATATATTTAGGTGTTTTGATATTGCATGTCAAGTATTATATTGGATCGTGAATGGGATTTATTGACAATATCGATCAATACCCATAATTTCATTATGGGTTTCGTTTATAAATGTCAAGCGCAGAAGTCCTTGGCTGAAATGCTCGATGGCGAATACAAGTTTTTTTACTGAAATCGCCACAGCATTTTATTGACTATGGGCCGAGATGTGGTATTTCCCCGCAGGAGAGAGGCGATGTTTTATTAAGCGTGAATTGAAACGCCATCCCCTGAAGATTAAGTTTCCTGTGATGCAACCTGGGAAGGAATTTGTCATATGTCCGATCGGGCCGCCCATCTCAACTCTCTGCCGGATGACCTCCATTCGGCTGCCAATGCTCTCGCCGTAGACGCGCTCATCAGGCGGCTCCGTGCCTATTACCCGGACATGAGCGGATTCACCGCCGTTTCGATGACGGGCCGCGGCCGCGATTTTTTGCATCACCTCGTGCATACCCGGATCGGCGGTCTCCTCCCCGCCGTCCTTTCCTTCAACGACTACAGATCCCACCGCATCGCCGAAGCGACAGGCCGCACGGCCGTGCCGGAGGATGAAGCCTTCCTCCACTTTCATGCCCTTCGCTGCCGTGAAGAGGGCCGCTCTCTTCCCCCAGCCGACACCCAGCGTCTGCTCTCGTTTTTGACCACGCTCGCCGAGTTTTCCGTGACCATCGACGAATTGCGCGCGCTGGACCGGATCGGCCCAGAACAATTCGAACGGATCGACTGGTTCTTCGCGACGATGGAGGCCTTCCGCGCCCGTCTTGCCACCGGGGGGCTTTTTTATCCGCCGTTCGAAGCGACACGGTTTGCCGACCTCACACCGGGCGACGGTGAATTCTTCATCGGCCTTCCCCTCATGACCCCCGGGAACGAGCGCTTTTTCAGCCGCATCCCGAAAGATCGGCTCTTTGTGGATGCGCCCCTTTTCGGCCCCAACATGCCAATTGAGCCGCCCGATTACGAGACGGCCCTGTCGCTCGTCAGACGGATCGGTATCGCCGAACGGCGCCATGACGGCGAGTTGCCCGGGTTCACCGAACTTGCCGAACGGGCCGCCCTACCGACGCTTCTCGCCCGGGAGATCGACACCTTCTTACGGAATTACGGTAGCGATAGGGAACAGCTCTTCATCGTGCCTCTGGACGAGAAACTGTCATTCTATCTCTGGGAATTCCTCTTCCGGCCCCTCGGCGGACAAGTCAACTTTGCGCCGTGGCTTCCCTTCACCCACTTCGCGGCTGCGCAACGGCTTCGCGAGGGAATCCGCGACGGAAAGGGACTGGCAGCCATGCGGCGGGATCTCGTCTCCGAGCTTACCACCCGGTGGAACGAACTCGACGAGGCCGATCATTCCGCGTTCGAGGGAGGGATCACGCTGTGCGACGAGTTGGATCGGCTCCGGGCACTGATGCCGTTTACAGAAAACGAGTGGCTGCCTCTAGCCGAGCACTTCATCGCCGTAAAGAAGCTGCGACTGCGCGGCAGGCGTGACGCACCCATACAGGTTGTGGGGCTGGGCGACGCAACCGGCGTCCCCTATGCGCGCACCGTCATTCTGCCCATGAACAGCGACATCTTCCCGCGCAGGCCCTTCAGCGGTCCCTACCTCAACCTGATCCATCTGCCGCGCATCTACCGGACGCAGTACGAGGCGGACGATCTCGCGCTGAGGCAGTTCCTTTCCTTCGGCCGGACGGCCCACATCGCCGCCCTGTACGATCAGGCAAACGGCGATGCGCCATCAGCCCACTTCTCTTTCCTTGCCACCGAATTCGGCCAAAGAATGGTGAAGCGGCGGATGGTTCCGGCAGCGTTGCGCGGACCGGCCGGCAGCCTCGTTATCGAGAACACGGATGAACTGAAAGAGCGGCTCCGGCGGCATACATGGTCCTTCAGCTCGCTGAAGAACTTTTTCACCTGCCCCTGCCGCTTCATCCTGGAAGATATGGAGGCCGTGAAACCTCCCTCCTGCTTTGAAGACAAAGACAGCACCAATCTCCTCATCGGAGAGTTCCTCCACCGCTTCTTTGCAGAGCTGAAAGAACATCGCCCCGCCGTCCTACATTGGCAGGAACTGTTCGACACGAGATGGGAGAGCGACGAGGATCTGCGTATGAAACTCCCGGACCAGGCTGTGCGCAAAGCTATCGTCCAGAGCCATCTGGCCGATATTGCCGCCTGGGAAAAGGAAACGGGCCGGTCGATTCTCTTTTCCGATGAGGTTACGGAAGCCGAACTCGAACTGAGTGCTCCCTTCGGCGGCGGCCGCTACCGACTTAAAGGGCGCATCGACCGCCTACAGCGCGATGGAGACCAAACACTCATCACCGATCTCAAATACAAAGAGAAGAAAACCTACGCTGAAAAGGATCGCCTCGTAGATCGGCTGGAGAAGACCGACGTCTTCGACGATCGTTTCCAGCTCCTCATTTATGCCTATCTCGCCCTGCAGAACAAAAGGGCGACGCCCGGCCTGCTCGATGCAGCCCATCTCTTTTTGCGTCCGAGAATGCGCGGCGATTATGAGGGCCATCTTGCCAAGGAAGACCTGGACGCCTGTGATGCCACGATGGAGGGCATCGCCGGGCGACTTGATGCGCTGCTGGCCCTGGAACGCTTCACTCCGAACTTCCGCGCCGACGGCTGTTCCTATTGCCCCTACAAGGCTCTCTGCCTCAAACCAGACCTCTATCAGACGATAGGACGACCAGGAGGCCACCCATGGTGAAGAGCCTTTTCGTCACCGCCTCGGCCGGTTCGGGGAAGACCTTCCGCCTGACCCGTGAGGTCCGCAGCCACCTCGACCGGGAGGGAGAATTCGTTGTCGCCGCCACCTTCACCCGCGCCGCGGCGGCAGAAATGGAAAAAAGGATCCTCGATGCTATCGACGAAGGGAAGGAGAGCCCCGTCGACAAGCTGCGGTTCATCATGCGGGCCGCTAGGGTCCACTTCTCCACGATCGATGCGCTCTTTCACCAGTTTCTTTCCACTGAAGCCTATGTTCCGCAGTTGGCAGACGACCATGAGAAGGCGATCATCGCCACGCTCGCCGACACGCGTTTTTTCCAGCATCCGCGCGTTCTGGCCGACATCGAAAGCATCGTGATCGCGGCCCGAATCCTCCATCTGCAACCCGATTCCCTGATTGCGGAGCTGGATAAGGGCAGAGAGTCACTGGAGGCATGGGACTGCCCCGAGCGTCTGCTCGATGCACTCAAGGGCGAACAGTCGCGGCTTGTCGCCGAGTACGATCAGCTGCGTGCCAAGGTGCAAGTCGTCGCGGAAGCGACGCGGGGAGCCCTGCGCAGCCAGGTGGCCGCCCCCTTGCTTGAACCGCTCGCCGGGGTGGACCTCAAACGGGCGCTTTTCCTCAAAGACAACCTCGCTGATGTTCGCGTAGCTGCAGCCGATCGCGCCACGCCCGCCTACGCGGCCTTGGAGGACCTCTATCCGCGAATGCGCGTTCTGATCTCCGAACACCTCATCAACACGAAACGGTTGCGAAGCGCCCTTCTCAAGCGTTTCATCGCCCTGCGTGCCGACGTCATTGCCGAGGAGAAGGAAAAACTCGGACGGCTCTTCTTCGACGACGTCCCACGGAAGCTCATCGCCCTTGATGGACCGGACAGCCCCGACCGACCGCTTTTTGCTGCACGCCTCTATGAAATGGGCTTCCACCGAACGGCCCATCTGCTCCTCGACGAGTTTCAGGACACGTCGCAAATCCAGTTTACCCTGCTTCGGCCTTTGATCGAAGATATCCTCGGCTCCGTGGGGAGCAATGCCGAGGGAGACCGGTCGATCTTCCTCGTGGGAGACTGGAAACAGTCGATCTATCAGTGGCGGGGGGCGGCGCCCGATATGCTCCGGGCCTCGCTCACCCCAGCCCTCGCGAGCGGACAGATTGCTGCCGAGACTCTTCCTTACAACTACCGTTCGACACCGCTTCTTATCGAATTTTTCAACCATCTGGTCGCCGACCTCTTCGCCGGAACCGACAAAGTCAACATGCAGGCGCCGCCGGAAAAGCCGAAGCACCCCTACGGCGGCATCTCCGAGGTGGCGGTTATCCCGGTCGCCTGCGGAGCGGGAGACGAGCCGGTGTACGAGCGGCTCATCGAAGCAATTGTCAAAAAAAAGGCGGAGTGCGGTCGCCCCTGGGGCGATATCGCAGTGCTGTGCCGCACCAACAGGCATATGGATAGGGCCGCCGCGGCGCTGGCCAGAGCCGGAATCCCCACCTCGGGGATCCGCGGCCGCGAGATGCTGTCACTCCGGGAGGGAACGGCGCTCTATCTTTCGCTCATCGCGCTTTTCACGGCCCACGACGGCCGCTTCATTCCTCGCGCCCTCAAGTCTTTGGACTATGGCGAGGCCCAGGGCGCGACATTGATGTCCGCCGTCGCGCAGCTCGCCGAAACTGTCGGCAACGCGCCCCGGCCGCACCGGTTCGCGGCCTTCGCATCCGCCCTGCGCGACCTTGCGCCTCATTTTCCGCGCATCCTCATCGAGACGCTCTGGGATGAGGCGGAGCGATACTTCGTCCGGCCCGATGCCGTCGATGCCGCCGCCTTCCTGCGTTACCTGCTCACCATGTCGCACCTTATCACCATACCCGAGGGAGAGCATGCTGACCGGGTGAAGCTGGCCACGATCCACGGTACCAAGGGCCTTGAATTTCCCCATGTCTTTCTTTTCTGGAAAGAGGAGCACGACAGGGCGCCCGAAATTCCGCACCCCGAAGATGGCTGTCCGCTCAGCCTGAGCAAAGACGAACTGGCTTTTCTCGCTACCGACCCGATAGAAGGAGCTGCAGCCATTGCCGAGGCGGTAACTGTTGTGAAGGAAGAAAGGGCCGAAGAGACGGCCAATATCATCTACGTCGCCGCGACCCGCGCCGCCAAGAGTCTGACGATCCTCCTGCGGGCGGACCGGGAGGGCGCCTTGAAGGGCTACAGTGAGCGAATGTTTACAACGGCCCAGGAACCTATAGCGGACGCCGAGCGCACCGAATTCGGCTGGCGGCATGACTACGGCCTCGAAAAGCCGCGCCCCGCGGACCATGAGGATCTGATCGAGCCTGATCTGGGCGATCTCCCCGCCGTGCCAGCCGACAGCGACGAAATGGACGCGGCCCTGCGCTCCGCCGCCATCGAGGCGGGAATTGAGCGCGGTCTTCGCATCCACGCGATCCTCGCCCGCCTCACATGCGATCGCCAAACGATTGCCCCTGACAGCCTCGCCGCAGAAGAGCAGGCCGTGGTCGAGCGGTTCCTGCACGAAGAGAAGGTGCGAGAGATCCTCTTCCGACCCGGGAAGGTCCTCGTCGAACAGCACATCTCCGACACCCGCACCTTCGGCATCGTGGACCGGCTCATCATCGCCCCCGACCGCATCACCCTCATCGACTTCAAGACGGGTCGCGTCGGCCATTTGGCTGACAAGTATCGGCCCCAGATGCTCCGCTACCGGATGATTCTCCAGGGGCTGTTCGCAGGGCGTCCGGTCGAGTGCTATCTGCTGTTCGTGGACGAGCCGCAACGGATTGTGATAATTTAATAAGCTTTGGATAGGAAAAGCCGATGGCTTTCGAAAACGAGACTGACCATCAGGTTACCTTAGAAGGTCGTTTACTCCAACAAAAACATCATCATGCTTGCTTGTGGCAGCTTCGTCAAATTTTTGGACTTTCATTGAACCGGTCTTTCTGCTCGGGACCATCTAATAGGGTCACACGAAGAAACCTAAGATAACGCCTCTCCAGATTTCCTTCTTCGATATTTTCGTATTCCCCGCGGAATGAATCCCAGATTCCGGAGAGGGCTTCACGAAGGGCTTGCGTTGCTTTCTCGTCAACATCGAAGGACGCCCGGGAGAGGTCGCGGATAAAAGCCTCCTTGAATCCCGCCATACGGTAGGGCGGTCCCTTGTCGTTCCGGCGGACCAGACGGAAGAAGCGCCTCGCTTCTTCCCCCGCGAGGGGCTCCGCCGACATCACGCTTCCCAGGATGGCGCGCACCCACCGGTTGAAGATAAGCGGATGAAACGTCTCCGCCCAGGCTGGCAATCGCGAGCTTTCTCCGTGCCTTACGGCGAGGTCCATCAACAAGCGGTCGATCGCCTTGACTTGCTCGACCCGGCAACGGGTTTCTTCCAGTTCCGCGACCATTCTGAAATCCCGGTGCGGATTCTGCGCCTCCCTGCCTGCGAAATAAAGGGGACGGGGGGCGCAAAGCCCCTCCAAGGTCTCCTCCCAGGGTGTTCCCCAAAAGGCATTCGTCTTCCCCTGCTGGAGAAAGAGGCTCTTCTTTAGCCACCGATCCGCCTCCCAGCGAAGCTTCAGGGCCAGGCCGTACCCCACCCGGAATATCGCCAGCAAGGGGTTGTCCTTGAGCAGGGTTGCCGCCGCCTCGCCGTCCTTGTCGCAGAGCCGTTCCAGGGCGACATTCAGATAGGAAGCCGCTCGCCGACAGGATGCGGACAGCCGTTCGGAATCGATCTCCCCGGCAGGGGTGTCGGCGGCAACGATTCGGTTGCACAGGCCGGCGAATTCCAGGCGGATGCGGTCCTGGAGAAGGGGATCGCCGATACGCGAAAGTGCCTCGGCAAACAGGAGGTCCTCTCCGACATGCATGAGCGGAGAGACAGGGATAAGCGCGCCTTCCTCGGTGGAGCAGAGCCGTCCAGGAAGAAGGAGCGGCGGCTTCTCGGCGCGAAGTACCGCCGGGTCAAGGGGAGCGTATACGGCAACTGCCTCCTCGTAGGGAAGAAATCCGTGTTCGGCGAGACGGCCGTTCCTAAAACGGTAGAGTTCCTCCTCGACCTCGGTAGGAATGAGGGCAGCGAGGCCGTAAAGAAGAGCCTGGTAGGCATGATGATCCTTACTGGCCAGGGTCCGCAGAAGCCCTTCGATGGCCTCGCGATCCTCTTCCCTGATTGGCCGGATATAGAACAGACCATCCAGCGTGAAATATCCCGCTGAAAGATCGGCTTCCTCTTCGCCGTCCCTGATGATGACTTCCGCTTTCCCGTTGATGAGCAAGGAAAACAGGGCATCACCTTGGCTGAATAGCCAGACGGCGAATCGCGCCGGATCGGCGTCGCTCAGCTGCGAAAGCCACGACAGCACCCTGTCCGCATCAAGCCGGTCCTTCTCCCAGGTCTCCAGATCAAGAAGGTATTCCCACTGATCCTCCGAGGCGAGCCTCAGGAGGGGAAGGCAGTCCGCCTCGCCGATCCTCTTGACGATCCAGAAGAAGTCCTCTTCCGGAAGGCAGCGGATAAAGACCTTGGGACTCTCCTCGTCCAGGATGCGGTTGAGCAGGGCGCTGCCGGAAAGTTTCAGGAGTTCCTTAGCTGCCAGTGCAGATGGAACGGCCGTGGATTTCGGTATGGTTTGATATGAACTTCTCATTGCGCGAACAAAGGGAGGGACCGCCCCCGCCCCGGTTTCCCGGAAGCGGGAGGGCGGCTTCAGGAGGGGTTAGTCATAATCCCCCATGTCCGACGGCATGGCAGGCATGGGCGGTTCTTTCTTCTTCGGCTTTTCCGCGATCATCGCCTCGGTGGTCAATAGGAGCGAAGCAACCGACGCGGCGTTCTGGAGGGCAAAGCGGGCGACCTTCGTGGGATCGATGATCCCGGCCTTCAGCATGTCAACGTACTGCTCAGTTTCGGCGTCGAAACCATGAGTCCCGTTTGACTCCTTCACCTTTTCCACTACAATGGAGCCTTCGCAGCCTGCGTTGGCGGCGATCTGACGTAACGGCTCTTCCAAGGCGCGCCGGACGATGTTCAATCCCTGTTGCTCCTCATCGGGCAATTTTGCATCCGCCAATGCACCGATGGAGCGGATGAATGCCACGCCGCCGCCCGGAACAATGCCCTCTTCAACAGCGGCTCGCGTGGCATGCAAGGCATCCTCGACCCGCGCTTTCTTCTCTTTCATCTCGATCTCCGTGGCGGCGCCAACTCTGATAACCGCCACGCCCCCGACGATCTTGGCCAGCCGCTCCTGGAGCTTCTCCCGGTCATAGTCCGATTTTGTCTCCTCGATCTCCGCCCGGATCTGCTTCACGCGCCCTTCGATGTCAGCGCGGTTGCCGGCGCCGTCCACGATGGTGGTATTGTCCTTGTCAACAGTGACCTTCTTGCAAGTGCCCAGATCCTGAAGCGTGACGTTCTCTAACTTTATTCCCACGTCCTCGGAAATAAGATTTCCTCCCGTCAGAACGGCGATATCCTGGAGCATGGCCTTGCGGCGGTCTCCGAAGCCAGGTGCCTTGACTGCCACGCATTTGAGGGTCCCGCGCATCTTGTTGACGACCAGGGTGGCCAAAGCCTCTCCCTCGATATCTTCCGCGACGAGCAGGAGCGGCTTGCCCGTCTTGGCGATCTGCTCCAGAAGAGGAACCATGTCTTTCATGGCGCTGATCTTCTTTTCATGGAGCAGGATATAGGGATCATCCAGGCGGACCTCCATTTTCTCCGCATCGGTGACAAAGTAGGGCGAGACATAGCCCCGATCGAACTGCATCCCTTCAACGATCTCCAATTCGGTTTCCATTCCCTTGGCTTCTTCAACGGTGATCACCCCATCCTTGCCGACTTTCTCCATTGCTTCGGAGATGATGTTTCCAATAGTCGCATCGTTGTTTGCCGAAATGGTGCCAATCTGGGCAATCTCCTTCTTGTCGCTGATGGTCTTACTGCGCTTCTTCAGTTCATCCACAACGAGAGCCACCCCCTTGTCGATCCCTCGCTTCAGCGACATGGGGTTCATACCGGAGACGACAAGCTTGGATCCTTCACGATAAATCGCCTGGGCGAGCACGGTAGCCGTCGTGGTGCCGTCGCCCGCCTTATCCGAAGTCTTGGAGGCAACTTCTTTGACCATCTGCGCCCCCATGTTTTCGAATTTGTCTTCCAACTCAATCTCTTTGGCCACGGTAACGCCGTCCTTTGTGACCTGAGGGGCGCCCCAGGATTTGGCGATAGCCACATTCCGTCCTTTGGGTCCCAGGGTGACTTTTACCGCATTGGCCAACGTATCAACGCCCTTCATTATTTTTTCGCGGGCTTGCATATCATATTTTATTTCCTTTGCAGGCATGGTTCCTACCTCCTTGTATTATGATTCAATAATGCCGAGGATATCGTCCTCTTTCATGATCATATGCTCCTGACCGTCAAGCTTGAACTCCGTGCCGGCCCATTTGGAAAACAAAACCCGGTCGCCTGCTTTCACGTCCAAGGGGATGATATTCCCGTCATTGTCCCGTTTGCCAGGACCGACGGCGATAATTTTCCCCTCCTGGGGTTTCTCCTTGGCCGTATCCGGGATGATGATCCCGCCGGCAGTCTTCTCTTCTGCATCGACGCGTGACACCACGATCCGATCATGTAACGGTTTAAACTTCATTTTCAAAACCTCCTTCTAGAATAATGATGAACGAGCGGGGATGCCCCCGCAATCGTGATTTTGTTGATCCGGTGAATTCCGGGTCGGAGAGGATCAGGCTCGGTCAAAAAGGGTTTCCCCCCGCCCAATGGCCGGGGGGAACTCACTAATTCAAATGACGCCGTCAGCACGGCTATTCCGCTTTGATAGCGATCTTCTTCCCCTTGGCCTCTTCCAACCGGCGAAGGGTAACGGTCAAGACGCCGTTCTTGAAGCGAGCATCAACTTTCTCCTTGTCGAGTCCTTCGGGAAGCGGGATGAACCTATGGAAGGCACCGTAGCTCGTCTCCCGATACCAATTGTCCTTCCCCTTCTCTTCCTTCTCGGCCTTCTTCTCCCCCTTGATCGTGAGGCCATTGTCGGCAAGATTCACCTCAATGTCCTTCTCCTCCATGCCCGGCAGCTCGGCCTTCACGGTGACCTCTTTTTCGTCCTCCCGAACGTCGACCGGGGGCGAAAAGCCCCAACTCCATCCGCCATCAAAGGGCGACAAGTCAAAGCCTCGGGAAAAGTCGTCGAACATCCGGTTCATTTCCCGATGCAGGGCCAAGAAGGGGCTTTCCTCTGCGCGTCGCAGGGGCGTTTCGCTTCTCCGCCATACGGTGGGCAACAGGTTTCTAATCATATGCTTTTCCTCCTTTCCCTTTCGGAATATTTGTTTGCAACACTATGATAGTGTTAAGTTTAATGCCTTTTTTGAGCGTAAAATAATCACAGATTCGGCCTTGTCAAGACCCCCTTTTTTCGTTTTCCAACCTCTCAAATTCCTTTAGCAGTTCCTCTTGTCGCCTCGTCAGGTTCGTCGGCACAGTCACCACGGTTTCGATCACCTGATCGCCGTAACCGTCTCCCTGCAGGCTCGCAATTCCCTTGCCTCGGAGGCGAAAGCGGCTTCCCGACTGTGTTCCCGGAGGGATCTTCAAAGACTCCCTACCTCGCAGGGTAGGCACCTCCACAGCGCCTCCCAAGGCGGCCTGAACGAAGGTGATGAGAACGCAGCAGTGGATGTCGTTCCCGTTTCTTTCAAACAGATCGTGCGGCTCCACTGTGATGAAGACGTAGAGATCGCCGCTGGGGCCACCGGATACTCCTTCCTCTCCTTCCCCCCTTACTCTGAGTTTGGAACCCGTTTCCACGCCCGCCGGTATCTTGAGCTGGACGGTCTTGCTCGATCGGACTTTTCCCCGACCGGAACATTTCCGACAGAGACTCGCGATTACGCTGCCCATACCGTGACACTGGGGACAGGTCGAACGGATGCTGAAGAAGCCCTTGGACTGGGTCACCTGACCGCGCCCCCCGCAAAGATCGCAGAGCTGCGGCGAAGTTCCCGGTGCGCAACGGGAACCGCCGCAGGTAGGGCAGCGAATGGACTTTTCAATTCTGATTTCGGTCGTTGTGCCAAGCGCGGCATCCAGGAAGGGAACGCGCAGGTCATACCGCAGGTCCGCCCCCGCCCTGACGCTTGATCGGGCGCGGGTTCGCCCCGCACGGCCGCCGAAGAAGTCCCCGAAGATGTCTCCGAAACTGGCAAAGATGTCTTCGAAATCCGTGAACCCCCGGTAGCCGGCCCCGTTTAACCCCGAATGGCCGTACCGGTCGTAGATGCCCCTTTTCTCAGGATCGCTTAGGACCTCGTAGGCCTCGGCTGCCTCCTTGAATCGCTCCTCAGCCTCCTTGTCGCCCGGATTCCGATCAGGGTGGTGCTGCATGGCGAGCTGTCGATAGCTCTTTTTTATTTCCTCAGTCGAGGCGCTTTTCTCTACGCCCAGGATCTTATAATAGTCACGCCTTGTGATCATCAGACTTTTGAACGTTTCCTCCCGCGACGATTTTATTGATCTTATCCAGCATGTTTCCATCCCCGCCCTTTTCGAAGGCATACCGGGCAAAAAGGTATTTTTTCAAGGCAAAGGCCCGTCTGCCGATCCGATTCCACTCCTCTGTGGAAGCCGCAGCCCCAAGCGCTTTGGCGGCCTGCTCGTAAAGCATCGCGTCTCCTAAGGAAATTGATTCCGCCATGATCTCCCTTAACCCTGGACCATGTTTCGCCTTCTGGTAAAATTCAAGGGCGTCGAAAAAACGATTTGCCTTTCTGTATCTGTCACCATAAGAGATAAGTTCGTCATGTGAGATGTTTCCCTTATAAAGGAGCTTTTGTTTTTCCTGGTAATCGGGTAATACGTTTTTCGTTGAGCCTTTTACAAGGCGATCCAGAAAAGTTTTCCACCACACTTTTTTGCTCCGAAGACTAAATATAAAGATCGCTTAAAACCTCGAATAAGCAACAATGTCCTTTTCAAATTTTTCCCTCGTCTTATCAGTCAGGGATGGACGGATCGTGGGTATTATTTGGAGCAAGGTTTCCGTTGTGACTCGGTAATCCTGCTTGGTAGCCAGTTCTTGTTCGAAGGCAAACTGTGCGATCTTCTGGAAAAGATATTCGATATCCGCCGGGGTAAATCCGGTCGTCATTTCCGCTACTTGATTGAGGTCTATTTCGCCGACGTTCAGCTTGGAAAGATAGTTTTGCAGGATGGTCTTGGATCCTTCCCTGTCCAATCCGCCGACTGGAATAATGCAGTCGAACCTGCCCGGACGAAGCATCGCCTCATCCAGTTGCTGGATGTAGTTAGTGGCGCACACGAGAAGAATCTTGTTCCCCTGGTTTTTAAGCAAGGGCAACTGTTTAAGAAACTCGTTGGTAATGGACTTGTCAATCCGGTCCCCATTGTCACGACTGGCGGCGATTTCTTCAAACTCATCAATGAAGAGAACCAATTCATCCAGTATCCTTACTTTCTCCATTATCGACCTCAGATTAGCGCCGATCTTTTCCATTCCATCCACCATCAACATGCTGGGTGCAATCTCTACGTACCACCAGGAAAGGATGCCGGCGATCGCCCTTGCAAAGTGAGTTTTCCCGGTACCGGGAGGGCCGAAGAAGAGGATGGTTTTGGGGGGAACGACTCCATGCTTCCTGGAAAGGCCCTCCCGGGTTAATGGCAGAATGATCCTGCGCTTGACCAGTTGTTTCGGGGGTTGAGTATCGGCTATGGTATTCCATATGCTTCTTCCGATCACCTGAGCCCCCATCTCGTTTAATATGTTCCTGTTCTTATAAGCCTTGTATTCGCCGGTCGCCTGCTGGATATTCTCCAGGAAATCAATGCAGGCGGCGCGCATACCGATATCCCGCCCCACTTTTTCCGATAAGAACCACTTGTGGTTTAGTATTTGTTGCCAGAGTCCGGACGCGACATCCGGTTCAAGTTTGGTACCGCTCAATTCGAAGATCCGAGCTACGCACTCTTCCGGCGAAGGGGTGTCATGCAAGTTTTCATTCATCACGCCAACCTCTATATAATAAGAAGGCACATCCTCCATAGGATCTCCAGGAGAGTTACAAGATCGAAGTTACTTGGAGTCCTTCCGCCTGTATCTTTCCAGCCAATCCAGCAATTCAGAGAGGCGCGCCGTAGCCAGGGCGATGCATTTGTCTGCCCCGCCGTAGTACAACCGAATGACTTCGTTCTCGACTATCCAGCCGCAGGGGAAAACCACCTTGTCCACGTCGCCCTCCAATTCATAATTCTTTTCCGGTGCAAATACCCATTCATCCGATCGCGCCAATACTCGAAGAGGATTTTCCAAATCGAGAAGCGCCAATCCCAGCCGGTAAATGCATCCACTGGGCGTCATGCGGACACCGTGATAGAGAATTAACCAGCCTTCCTCAGTCAGCAAGGGTGGCGGGGACAATCCGATCTTGTTCGCATCCCACCATCCGCCCCTGCGAGCCGGGATGAGAATTTGATGATCCCCCCAGTGCTTCATGTCGGGGCTGAATGAAATCCAGATGTGCGCACCGATTCCCGCAAAGGCCGACACGGGCCTGTGCAGCATCGCCCAACGGCCGCCAAACCGGATGGGAAACAGGGCTGCATCCTTGTCTTCCGGCGGCATGACGACTCCTTTTCGCGTGAAGGACACGAAGTCCTTCGTAGTGGCCAGCGATACCAGCGGACCGCCTTCCGAGTAGGAGGTATAAACGACCGCCCAGAGATCAAGTTCTTCAATACGGGTGATCCTGGGATCCTCGATCCCCCATACCTCTTCAGGGTGGCCATCGGGATCAGGTGACAGGGTCGGTTCGGATTCAACCCTCCAATCCGTTACGCCGTTGCGGCTGCGTGCGGCTGTCAGATGCGATATGCCCCGGCGATCCTCCACGCGCATCAAAAGCAGGGTGTCCTCCCCGATCCGGGTCGCGGCGGCATTAAAAACCGAATTCGCCTGGTAAGGGATATCTCTTGACTGGATGATTGGGTTTTTCTCAAACCGGGTGAACAATTCCCTGGATCGCTCGAACTTCATGTGCCTGCGGTGATCCTCCCTGAAGAAATGTCGGTGCCTTCGTCTATCACGGTCCGGTTTTTGATTTCTCTGGAAAGAGCCAGCGGGGAGGGGACTACAGGCTCTTGATGGATATCCTTCCTGCCTTCACTTGATCCCTCCAGGGAGACTTGGGCATTGATTTGGTGCAGATTGATTAGAGACAGAAAACAGGATAGGGTCGATTCCGCGCCCTGGTTCAGGTTCGGACCGTTGGCCTGCAGGCCGTCGCAGCAGCCACCCGTCACTTGGTCGTATAGATGAACGCCAAGATCGTTTCGCCCGAGGAACCACTCCAGACAACGCCGGGCATGCATGAGCCATTTCGCGTCGCGGGTCTGGTCATAAGCGGCACGGCACGCTTTTATCATGCTTAATGCTTCGATCGGCTGCTGGTCGAAACGAGCCATCACGCCTCCGCGCGGAAACCAGCCCTTGTTCCCTACGGGCGCGAAATGTCCGCCGGAGCCGGTTTGAATTCTCATCAGCCACGCGAGTGAAATCAGGCCGGCTTCCAAAATATCCTCCCTCTGCATCCAGTTTCCTGACGTGATCAACGCCCGGCATATGCTGCCGTTGTCATAAGTAAGGTTCTCCTCGATCCATGGCCAGTCATCCGAGGCGCATTTCCGCCAGCACTCGTAGAGTTGAACTGCCAGCTTCTCCTGAATGCGCCTCGCCTCGCTGTCACCGCTGAATTTCTGCAAATAGGCGTGTATTCCCCCAAGCGCGAATGCCCATGAACGGGGCGCATCGAATTCCAGTACCGCCGGCAGGGCTTTTTCGAATAGTTCCAGGGCCGCTCCGCGGATATCATTTGACTCGACCAGCTCTATGACCTCTCCTAAACTCCAGAGCGCTCGGCCGTGACTGTCCTGGGAGCCGGTTTCATCCTTCCACCTGCGTTCGTAGTCCATGAAGTTTCGGAAGCGGCTCGTGTGCTCGTCAAACGCATGATGCAAAAAGCTCAGGTAAGTGCAGGCCAGTTCCATCACGCGTGCGCTGTCGGGAACCATTTCCCGGGCCATGAGAACCGCCATCAGCGCCCTCGCGTTATCATCGGTGCAATAGCCGTGGCGGCGATCGGGAATGATGAACTTGGCATGCTGCATGATCCCGACGTCATCGGTCAGCCGGGCAATATGGTCCAATTTGGGCTGGGGCACATCCCGGGGGGAGGAATTCAACGTCCTGGTCCGGAATATTGTTTTGGGCTTCTTTTCTCTTTCTTCCTTCACCTCCTTGAAAACTTCCAAGTACCTCCGCGCCACCTCTTTCCAGGTCATATCCCGGCAGAAAGTGTAAGCGCGCTTGCGCATGGTATGCCGTTCCACCTCCCTAGCGAGAAGACTGTTGATCTCCCTGGCCATGGCCTCAGTGTCGCGGAAAGGAACGATCCGGCCGCGCCCGTCGGCCAGCATTTCCTCGGCGTACCAGTAAGGGGTGGAGATCGTCGCCTTCCCGCTTCCCAGGGCATAGGCGAGCGTGCCCGAGACGATCTGTTCCCGGTTGAGGTAGGGTGTGACATAAATATCCGCCGCTCCGATGAATTCACATAGCTCTTCCAGATCAACAAACCGGTTGTGAAAAATGATATGCCCGCCGACTCCCAGTTCCCTGGCGCGGCTCTGCAAAGAAAGGCGGTAAGACTCACCCTGATCCTTCCTGATATGCGGGTGCGTGGCTCCGAGGACAATGTAGACCGCTTCCGGATTTTCCCTGACCACTTGTGGTAGGGCTTCTATGACGGTCTCAATACCTTTGCCGGGGGAAAGCAGCCCGAAGGTCAGGATCACTTTGCGGCCCTCGACCCCGAACTGATCCTTATAGAAGTTGGGGTCCACAAAGGGTACATCGGGAATGCCGTGGGGGATTACGACGATTTTTTCCGAAGGAACGCCGTACACTTCATGCAGGATTGCGACGGCCTTCCGGCTCATTACGACCAGCCGGTCAGATAATTGGGCGATGCGTCTGGTGACGACCATCTGCCCAGCAGACGGGCTCTGGATGACCGTGTGCAGGGTGGTCACCAGGGGCATCCGCAGACCGCTTAGCAACTCCAAAATGTGTGCACCGTTATCTCCGCCGAAAATCCCGAATTCGTGCTGAAGGCAGGCTGTCTCCACCCGGTTCATGTTCATGAAGTCCGCCGCGAGCCGGTAATCCGCCGACAGGTGCTGATTGACTTCGAAACGAACCTGAGCCGGATAGGGGTAACCCTCGGGAACGTCGTTCATCGCGACCGCCCAGTATCCCGCCGTCGAATCTTCCGTGGCCAATGCCGTAAGAAGATCGGACGTGAAAGTGGCTATACCGCATTGGCGCGGAATATAGTTACCAACCAGGGCGATTTTCTTTATTCTTGAATCATGGACCTTCTGTTGAGGCATGGCTGTTCTCCTCTTTATGTCTCAAAATAGATCCTTGCGCTGTGGCCCAGACCTTGCAACCTTCCGTGTTCATGGGTGACGCTTTATGCTGTCCGATTATGTCCCCCATGTCATCAACAACTGTACCTGGACTGGCAGAATCTTCGCAGTCAACGATCTCAATGGAATCTCCATCCCGGAGGGTTTGATCTAAGCTGGCTAATTTTCCATTCACCTTTACGACACTGCTCCGTGAAGCAAAGAAATTGGCGGCATCCAGATATTCGAGAACGGTGGCTTTGTCGGGCAAGCGGGTGATTCTGCCGCCCTTGCCGAAAACCACCATGTGATCCTCGCAAACCTGACGGCGTAAAAGTTCAATAAACGCATCGGTGCTCTTTGCCTGGTCATGCCGGCGCACGAGCCCCTTCAACCATTGGTTTTTGAGGGAGTCTTTTCCCATAGCGACAGCACTTTTATAGAGCCAATGCGCAGCCGAGCCGTGCTCAGCTTCCATGTGCATAAGTTCGGTCCGCACCTGGAACTCAATCGGTTTATGGGTGACCTCTCGCATTGGGTAGACACAGGTGTGCAGAGACTGGTAGCCATTATCCTTGGGAAGTCCGATGTAATCGTCAAAGGTTCCGGGAATCGGTTTGAAATGGGTATGCAGCAGTCCGAGTACAGCATAGCATTCGGGCACGGACGAGACGATGATTCGCAGTCCGATGCGATCCATGATGTCCTCCAGCGCCGTTCCCTTTAGGGTCATCTTCAGGTGGATGCTATAAAGGCTCTTTGCGCGACCGTGAACTTCCGCATGAATGCGGTTCTTGTCCAACAGACGTTTGACGCCTTCAATCAGTATCTCCAGACACTTCTCATCTTCGGACTGAATCGGAGTCACGTCCTGCTTCAGTTTTTCATACTGAAAGGGATGCAAAATGCGAAAGCAAACATCTTCAAGACGGCGGCGCATCTCGCCAAGGCTTAACCGATCCGCGATTGGCACATAGAAATGAAGCGTTTCCTGCGCCATATGGCATGGATTCTTTCCTTGGGATTCAAGCGTCGTTTCCAATTCTATTAGACGGAAAACGATAAGAAGAATGGCCGCGCGGGGCGTCTCGGACATGGACACTAGGAGAGCATTAATATCCTTGCGCCGATGGATTTCGGTATCGATACGGAGGCTGAAGGGTTGTTTGAGATATGCGAGTGTATCGGCTACATCTTGACTGACGTGTTCCCGAATTTCCTCTGGTTTAACGCGGCCTTGCCAAAAATGGGGGGCTACCAGGGCACACGCAACAGTTTCGCCATCCGCCCCCTGCTCAATGAGCAATTCAGCGGCCTTGAAAGATGATGAATCGCAGTCGGATTCTCGCTGTCTTGAAAAGGCGTATGCCTTTTTTAAGAGGTTGGCATCTTTTGCCGTGTAGGTATTTTCGATTTTTTCAATAAATAGGCTGCCACAAGCCAATACCTGAGTATCTCGTCCCATTGCTCGAAATTCTAAGGATCAACAATATGTGTCGAGTATCATGATAATTCACCCCCCTGGAGGGGTTCAGTATCAACTCATATCACCCCCCAGTATCATTTAATTCACCCCCTGCATCCGGGTAGAGACAAACAATAAACCGATATATCCTGCCGTCGATTTATCACGTTCAGACAAGGAGGATGGTATCGGTGTCCAGGAGGCAGGTAACGATGAACGAGATTGTCGAGATGATTTTTCAGTGGCATCAGGGAGCCGGCTTCAAACAGATCGAGCGCTCCCTGGGATTTGACCGCAACACCGTGCGCAAGTATATCCGGCTCGCTCAAGTTGCCGGCGTGGCACGGGGAACCCCCTTCCCCCCCGAGGAGGAGCTTGCGCAGAAGCTCCAAGCGGCCGGGGAGGCTTCTTTTTTGAGGACAACGCCGGCGCGGGCGCTGATCGCGCCTCATAGAGACTGGATTGCCGAGCTTCTGCACAAAGGCAAGAAGATTGACGCCAAGCAGATCTGGCGTCTTTTTGAAGAGAAGACTGAGCGGCGGATCGGCTACTGCACGATGCTGCGGTACCTGCGCAGCGAGTTCCACTGGTGCGCTCCTGTCGTCACGGTGAGGATCGAAGTGGAGCCGGGCAGCCAGGCCCAGGTGGATTTTGGCTCTGCGGGGATGATGAGAGAAGCGCCGGGCGGACGGCTGCGCAAGGCCTGGGCGTTTATCATGGTGCTCTCCTACAGCCGCCACCGGTATGTCCGTTTTGTCTTCCACATGGACGTGAGGACCTGGATTGACTGCCACGAGAGGGCCTTCGCCTTTTTTAACGGCTGCCCCGCCACCGTGGTCCTTGATAATCTCAAATCGGGAGTGATCAAGCCGGATATCTACGACCCCACCCTGAACCGGGCCTATGCCGAGATGGAGAGGCATTACGGGTTTGTCGCCGACCCTGCCAAGGTAAGAGAGGCCAAACACAAGGGAAAAGTGGAGAGGCTGGTGCCGGTCGTCCGTGGGCAGCTCCTGGCGGGCAGGGATTTTCGGGATATCGAAGAGGCCAACGAAAAGGCTCTCCTGTGGTGCAAGGAGCAGATCGGCATGCAGATTCACGGCACCACCAAGCGGCGCCCCTTCGAGGTCTTCCAGAACGAGGAGGCCTCTTGTTTGAAAGCGCTTCCCGCCGAAGCGTTCGACATCCCCCTGTGGAAGGCCTGTACGGTGCATCCCGATCACCATGTCGTTTTCGACCGCTCTTATTACTCCCTGCCGACCCGCTTCATCGGCAGGCAGGTCTGGGTGCGGGGCGGCTGCCGCCAGGTTCATGTTTTTCTCGATGGACAGCTGATCAAGACCCATAACCGCTCTTTTGTCCCGGGGACCTTCGTGACCGATCAGTCGGATTATCCGCCGGATAAGCTCGCCTATCTCATGGCGGCCCCGACTTATTGCCGAGGCCAGGCGGCCCAGATCGGTCCCCAGACGGAGGCCCTGGTCCGCAGCATCCTGGGCGACCACGCCATGCGCAACCTTCGCAAGGCGCAAGCGGTTCTGAGGCTGGCCAAAAAGTACGGCAGCGCGGCCATGGAGTCGGCGGCTGAGAGATCGCTCTTTTTCGGCAACTTCCGTTACCGCAGCATCAAGGCCATCCTGGAAAACGGTTGGAAGCCCCCACAGGAGCCCGTGGAGCAGGTCCGCCTCGAGCTGTCCGAGTTGGGAAAAAGCTTTTTGCGTCCCGCCGATTACTTCACCTCCAAGACGGAGGTGCTCCCATGAACCTAGACCACCAGCTCAAAGAACAGCTGCGAACGTTGCGTCTGAGCGGCTTTCTCGAGAGCCTCGACCTGAGGCTCCAGCAGGCTCAAAAGGACTCCCTGGGCTACCTCGAGTTCCTTCAAGTACTCCTGCAGGACGAGGTGGAACGCCGGGAGGCCAAAAAGCTCAACCTGCGCATCTGCCGGGCCTGTTTCGAAGAAGAGAAGACCCTCGAAGGGTTCGATTTCTCCTTCAACCCCAAGATAAGCGCCAAAGTGGTCCGGGACCTGTGCCGATGCACCTTTATCGAAAAGCACGAGCACGTTCTTCTGTGCGGCCCCTCCGGCGTCGGAAAAACTCATATCGCTCAGGCCATCGGCCACCACGCCTGCCGCCTCGGTCATGATGTCCTCTTTACAAAAGCAGTGAAGCTCTTCCGCGTCCTGCTGGCGGGGCGGGCCGATCAATCCTGGGAGAAGCGGATGAAAAGATATCTCGCTCCCGACCTGCTCATCATAGATGATTTTGGGCTGTCCGCTCTGAACCCACTGCAGGCGGAAGACTTCTACGAGATCATTGCGGAGCGCTATCTCAGGTCTTCCATCATCATCACAAGCAACAGGCCGCCTCAGGATTGGCTACCCCTTTTCCCCGATCCTGTCATGGCCAATTCCGCCCTCGACAGGCTGGCCCACAACGCTCACCACTTGATCACGGAAGGAGACTCGTACAGGCGGATTCTCAAACCCAAAATATCACCCTCTACCTCCAGGGGGGTGAATTAATGTGATACCGGGGGGGTGAAATAACGTGATACTTGACATATGTCAACTTTTTTATTGGATTTTTCTTATTTTTTATATCCGGGTAGAACCAGTCTCTCCAGTCCAATCATCCTGTCGCAATAAGTCTCAAGTTGCATTACGGCTAATCTGGAAGGCGAGAACCGCCCATTTTCCCACCTATTGATGGTGGCGTAACTGACCCCTAACTCCCGAGCCAGATCCTCTTGGCTCAGGCCTAGTTGAACGCGGACTTCTTTTACAAGAACCACGTAATTATAATTATTAACCCACAAGCGAGTTTCCTCTCACAAATTTGGTTCGTCTCTTAGCTAAGTGGTCTTATATAGCATATGATATAACATATGCAAGAAAAAAGTTAAAAGGAACCCCAATTTTTTTGTCGCTAAGACGAAGGCGATTTTTCTGACAGAGATCAGCATTTTCCGGCTATATCTTTTTTGGGGCAATGCAAAAAGGGGCGGCATGGCCGCCCCCGGGTTGATACTGACTCACTCCTTTTGCTGCAAGTTTCTCACCATGAGGAAAATCTCCCGGTCCGTCATGGAATTCTGAAAGGTGCCCATGATGTCGAAGGAGTTCTTCAGAAAAAGGTCAGCGCTTCTCTTGTTGTCCGATCGAACGGTGCAACAGACCAGGGGAGTGAAGACCTTTTTCAGGGCTTCCTCCAGAAGGAACCTGCCAACCCCGCTTGCCCTATATTCTTCCTTGACGAACAGGTGCTTTATTTCCGTCATGTACCATCCTCGCTCCACCAAGGAGACGCAGCCCGCTATCCTGCCGTCCTTAAGCGTGACGTAATAGCGGCCCTCGAATACGGCGAGGGAGTGATATCCCTCGATGATCTCCCTGATCCGGAAGATGGTCGCCCTCTTGATTACTTTCTTGAATAGAAGCTTCATAATTCAATCTCTCCTTTCGGCCGGTAATCGATCCGGCCCTGGAAAACGTCAGAATTCTCGTTCCCGAAAAGACCCCGCTGATTACTGCTTGAATGCCGACTCCCGCGATGCCGGCGTGCTCCGCCCGGGATCTCCTGGTCGAAAATACTTTCGACGCCTTCGCCCCAGGCGAGCCTGCTCGTGTGCTTGAGCTCGCGGACCGGCTCCACTTCGAACTCCCCGTCATCGGCGACTCGGTACAACCGGTAAGGCACCGCTTCGAACTTGGAGACCTTTCTGAGATCGCCCAGGGCGCCCCGGAGGATGTTCCAGGCGTCCTTGAATATCTCCGGCGTTGAGCAGAACCAGCGACCCAGATTAAGCCGCCTTGCGTCAATGACCGTGAGCGGCCTGTCCGGGGATCTCCAGAGGTAGACCGCCTTCTCGAAGCCGTTCAGGTACGCGAAGGCGAAGTCCGCCCTCGGGGAGATGAAATTCGTGACCTCCTCGATGGCGTCGATCACTTCGTATCCCTGGAGCTGAAGTTTCCCGATCGCCCCGAGAGCGACGGCCGAATCCACGTCGTGGTTCCGGACGCCGTAATCCCTGGCGATCACTTCCTTGTCGCCGACGATGCCGTTGTGAACGCCGAAATTCCACTTCCCGGCGCCGACCTTGACGGCGAAGGGATGGGCGTTGCGATCGTTCACGGCCCCGGCTGTCGCGAAGCGGTTGTGCCCGAGGGCGTTACCGTACTTCCTGTTGAAGAGGAAGGCGCAATGCCCCCTGGCGACGAAAGCCTTGCCCCGCAGGGCCTTCTTGGACATGAAAAAATCACTGGTCGACGTCTGGACGACGAGCCCCGTGGAATGTTGCCCTCTCACCTCGTCGGCGATGCAGAGCGCCTGCAGGAGGACGGAGGTCTTCCATGAGGAATGTCCCGTGAACCCGAATATTCCGCACATAGCCTACCTCCCTGCCGCGCCGGTTTCCCGCCTGAGTGCCGTCAGGAACCTAGCAATGTTGACGGTATGGAGGCAGTGCTTGTTCGATCGGAACGTCCGGCAGGTGCAGGTAAGCGTGTCGTCTGGGTTGAGAATGACGACGTGGATCAATTCGCTTCTCCGACTCCGCACCTCCCAGGAACTGCTCACCAACCCGTGGATGAGCTCGCTGTCGGAGAGAGATGCCGACGGGATGCGGCCCGCGAGATTCATAACGGAGTTTGCCGGCAGCGCCGGGTCTTCCGATGCCGCGGGCGTTCTCCTTTCCTGGTGATAGCGCCTTAGGGCGCCGTCATACCTGACTTCCTCCTCGATGCCGTCCAGGTCGATCTCATGGTTCGTCCAGGCGTGCGACGGGTTGGTCTCGGCGTCCCTTGTCCAGTATTGGAACCTGGATACCAGGTATTCCCGGGCCTCCCTGAGGAGGGAAGTCGCCGAGCGGTTGAGCCCGATCGCGTCCAGGACGCCGTCGATCGACAGGTCGGTCAAAGCCCCGTGCGTGAGCCCCCTCTTGACGGAATCCGTCAGCTTGAGGAGAAAAACGATCCAGGGGATGATCTTCTTCGCTTCATAGGTGCCGTTATGGATCCTGAACTCGACGGTGTGGTAGAGACCGTACGACGAGAGATTCAGGCTGTGGTAACGGTCAAGGTGGGTCGCCCCGTAGGAAGCGAGCTGTTTCAGATACTCGCGGTCCACGGGACGGCAATAGGAGTTGTTTCTCCTGGAGGGGGAAACGAGGCCCCAGACCACCTTGCTCTCGATTTTGGCCCAGATTTTGGCCAGTTCCAGCATGTCCCGCCGGTCCCAGTTGTAGGCGTCGATGTGGACGTGAGTCCCGCAGGATGCGTTTACGCCGGCCCCCGCCTCTTTCCAGGCGTCGAGGGCCTTCCTGAGCAGCTGGAATCCGTAGGCGCCGAAGAGTTTCGGCGTGACGAGCTCCAGTGGCGAGTACCCGGCGAGCCCGTTGACCGAGCTGTCGGGAACGATCTTCCACTCGTTCATGAGCGCGTGTGTGTAGCCGAGGCTCACGGTCGAGATCCCCGCGTCCGTGAGGCTACGACCGAGCCCCTCGATGCCGTGGGAGCTCCGGACAAAGCCCTCGAACTCCACTCCGAAGGAATAGATAGGAAGGAGACTCACGGTGCCGTGCTCCTTCAGGAGCTCTTCGTATTCCCGGTATTCCACGCCCTGCTTGTTGAGCATGTCGCGGAAGATGAAGTACGCCTGGGCGTCCGTGAGGTGCTCGGAGCACTCGACCCCGAGCCGCTTCATGGCGATCAGCTGCCAGTCGGTCGGCTTGGGGGGATCTTTTAAAACTTCCATGGGATTTTGATTCAGGTATTCTTGGATATGCTTGCAGGCCGCGAATCCGTGCCCGTTTCGGACCTCCTTCTGGCGAAGGAAGGAAAGGCAGTTGCATGAATAGCTGCCGTCGGAGTTGCGGTAGATGTTGTACTTGCCGTTGTAATTGGCGGACGTGACGCTCTGGGCGATCTCCCGGCCAGGCCGGTTGTCTTGATGCCGCAGGCGCTTCCGGTCCAGGTTGATGGCCCCGCAGGAGGGGCACTCGATCGTCTCCCTTCCGAGGATCAGTCCACATCCGTGGCAGGACCTCTCCGGGAGACATTGACTTGACGTTTCATCCCCGGCGGGAAGTCCCGCCCGGGAGTTATATTCCGCTGCTTCCGCGCTTCTTGAGTCTGGCATATTTTCCTCCTTCGGGCATGCAGCCGTCCGGAGGAAGAGGGGTTTCCCTCGACCGCTGGAGACTGCATGCCCTGATTGTTTCGTCAGGGTTCATCCCAGCGATGCCGGGGGACTTGCTTTTTATTTCCGCTTACATTACGGGAACCATTTCGCCGGCGGGAGCGAGCGCCTCTGCGACCGGGTAAATCGCGTTGGCGAAGTTCTTCTTCTCGCCCGTGGCATAGTAGAGGTTGATCTCCATGCCCTTCACCAGTTCGCCGGCCTCGTTCTTGGTCCTGTCGGTGATCTCGTACCACCGATCCTTGACCCGGATTGCCGTGCCGTCCCTTTTGACGGCGCTGATGAAAACCTTGCGGAACTTCCCCCTGGTGAAACCACCGGGAGAAAATTCTCCTGCGGTGTCTTCCTCTCGGCCGAACATGTCCTCGGCGTCGAAACCCAGTCCCTTTTCCGTCTCGTTCGTGTTTTTTTCGTCTTTCATCGTTCTTCTCCTTTCATGATTTTTGTTGGTTGATCGACTTACTTTTTGTAGCAGTTGACGCCGACGTAGATTCCCGGTTTCCCCTCCACGGGCTTGTTCCCCTCGGTGGAGGCGATGATCCGGGTCTTGCCGGTCCTGCTCGCCCCGAAATCCTCCGCCAGGTTGATCCTGATCGTCAGAATTTCACCTTCCACTTTCATCTCGATGTTCTTCATTGCCTTTCTCCTTTCTTAAATTTTTTGCTGTTCCTTGATGTTTCTCATCCACCGATCGGCGAACGCCGCCAAGTCGGCCTGCAGTTTCGGGTAATACCGCTCGATCTTCCCGCCGGGTCCATAGACGACCGCCTCCTGTTCGAGGGCGACGCCGCCGTCCTGGCGGAAGTAGACAGGGTAGTAGTCATCCCCGATCTTCATGAACTCCATGTCCGGATCCCGCATGAGATCGCCGTTCTGTTCGAAGTAGTGGGCAACGCTGTAAAGCGCTTCCTGCTCCGTCAGTCGGAGCTTCTCAACGTGGACCGCCATGTAGGCGCCTTTCGCGTTATCGAAAACGCGATGTCCTTCGACGTGGAGTCCTTTTGTCAGGAGGTCCATGACCTCCCGCGCCTTTCCGCTCAACGCTTTCATCTCCTGTCCTCCTTTCCTTTTTACGTTCAGGTCTTTGAAAACAAAAAAGGCCAGGCGTTTTCCCAACGGCAGACCTTCTAGCTTCTTGATGTATTCAGTTTTCGTTAAAGTCGAAGATTCCGGGAAACTTTCCCGTTACTCCACACGAGGTTTCACAAAAAGGATCGGCTCCTGAAACCAGGCAGACCACCCCCTGTGACAATTATCATTTGATCGCTTACTCGACTCCCTGCCGTGCCCGGCAGTTTGAAACATCCGGCTGGTTACGGATGAGTTCGGCCCCGGAAGGGGGTTCTCCTTTAGGGAGATTAATAAAAATATTTCGTATCCCGGAACGACCGGGAAATTTACTTCTTTTTGCCCTTCTCCTCGGCGTCGGCGCCGTCCTCCCGATTCTCCATTCCCTTGGGAGGGCGGTAGGGCACCCCGGCCTTCTCGCAAATCCGGGCGGCGATCCGGTTCAACCCCTCGACCGCTTTCTGGTAGTCTTCCAAGAGGGGAAGTACCTCCGGGGTCGTGAAGCGGATCAGGAGTCCGTTTCTCAGGATGCGGATAGCCTTGTCGGCGCTCCTCACGATGTCGAGGACCCGGTGGGTATCGGAAGTCCTGGTGATGATGACCCTTGTATCCCGCTCCCTGGCCAGGGAGACTTTCCTTTCGATTCGGTCGGTCAACCGGTTTTGCTCTTCCATGCGTCATTCCTCCTTGAGAGATGTTTTTCGTTCCCTGTATAAAGCGATCCCGATGCTGAACACCGGGACCATGATGAAGATCACGGTCGTGAGCACGATGAACCAGGCCGATATGAGGAGAACCGGCTTGAACTCGACGATCCAGCCGTAAACATTCTCCAGCGTCCCCGGCGCGACCCAGGAGCGGAATATCGAGAGAAACGCCGCGATCCTCCCATCAGTCAGGACGACCAGGTACAGGAAGTGGAACAGGATGAAAGCCAGGACCATCTTCAGGATCGCCCCGACGATCGTCCCGCTCACGAAGCTCCGGATCATGACCCGGGTGAATCTCCCGGCGTAGTATCTTCCCATGCCCCCGATGAAAACGGCGTAGCCGATGCTGAAGCTGAGCGCGATCAGGAAGACGAAACCTTTGTCGAATGTCGTCGGCTCCGCCTCCCCGAACACCGGGATCAGTTTTTCCAGTACCCCGATCGCCATAGGGGCGAGGAGGGCGCTAACGAGTCCGCTTACCAGGGAGCCCTTGAAACCCGCCTCGAAGTACTCGATCCGGTTCTTGGTTGTGAAAAACCGCTCCGGGATCTCGCTTCCCTTCCTGTCCATGGCGGAGAATTTTTCGATTTCGGACAGGGCGTCGATAATCCCCTTAGGCTTCGACTCCCCGCCGCCACTCGTGATGACAACCGTTCCGCTTCCGCCCGGCATAAACGCTTCCTTTTTACCTGAACCCCAGGAATCTCACGACTGTGGCCCCGTAAGTGATTACGACCGATATCACGAAGTAGGCAATGCCGAGTTGGAACCGCTGCTTCCGCACACCGAACCAGAAGGCAAGGAAGAGGAAAGAGGCAGCGAAGAACCTCGCCCAGAATCCCTGGAGGATAGTGGCGAAGAGCGTCCGCCAGAAGGACTGGTATCCCTCGTGGGAAAAGTACCTGAGCGGGTTCAGGAATTCCAGAAAGTCCATGACCGGGCATCCCTTTTTTACATAGTTCTCCTGATATATAATGTTTTCGATGCAGGGATTTTGGGCGGGAAGTTTCTGGAAGGCAGCAGATTGACGCAGTAACGCGGTGTGATTTCGGCAACTTGGATGATTTGAGATCCTAAAATTATTTGGTATCTCGATCCTATAGGTAAACTGGTAAGTGTCCGCAACAGCTTCCTGAAAGTTAGTGTTCGAACATTTTTTCAGGGAGGCAATATTTCAAACAGTACTTCTGATGAGATGCTGCCTTTTTCCCATATCTTACCCGTGAGGATTTTGTCATTTTTTTCTTTCAAATTCGATAATACACTGATAATAATGAAAAGAAGAACCTAGAAAGATGTCACAGGCGTGAAAAGATAATAAGGAACAGAATAGTTGACGTTGGTTGCCGATCGTTCCACCGGAATGATGGGATATTACTAGCCTGCGTCAATAATTGGTTTCTTACTTTATCTTGACCGTGGCACTGGATTTTATATCATCAAGGTATAGCCTACAAAAGGCCACGGAGCGCTCCGTGGCCTTTTTGTTTTCAATGGAAAGAAAAAAACACGAGCGGGTACCGTGGCAGAAATGGATGGAATCAAATGCCTCAACCATTTTTGAGATTTCAGCAGGTTGTCTTCGGATATGATACCGCGATAGATCCGCTATTCAAAGACATATCCGTTCATATTTCTACAGGATGGACTGGCATCGTTGGTGCGAACGGTGCTGGCAAAACCACCTTCTTGAAATTAGCAACCGGTTTGCTTTCGCCGGATGCCGGTGTTGTGGTCGGCCCCGAACGGATCGTTTATTGTCCTCAGCGCACCGACAATCCGCCGGAACATTTTGTTGAGTTGTTTCAGGATTTTTCGAAAAAGGCTTCTTTGATCAAAGAGCAATTCGGCGCTAAGGGGGACTGGCTCAACCGGTGGTCGACGCTCTCGCACGGCGAACGTAAGCGGGCGCAGGTCGCCGTGGCTTTTTGGCTTGATGCTGACATGCTGGCGTTAGACGAGCCGACTAACCACGTAGATGCCGAGGCACGGGACATTCTGATTCAGTCACTGCGCACATTCAAGGGTGTGGGCTTACTTGTCAGCCATGATCGCGAATTGCTCGATTCCCTTTGCATACAATGCGCCTTTATCCAACCGCCTATTGTGGTGGTGCGTCCCGGCGGGTATTCAAAGGGAACTGGCCTGGCGGCAGAGGAAGATCTAACGCTCCGAAGAAAATATGAGACCAGAAAAAACGCGCTCAAAAAATTACGGTACGAGGCCAGGCGTCGTCGAGATCTTGCCAATCACAGCAAGTTATCGAAAAGAGGAATCGCCAAGCACGATCACGATGCGAAAGCAAAGATTAATGGGGCACGTGTAACAGGTAAAGACGCCATTGGTGGCAAGCTGCTGAGGCAATTGGACGGACGGCTCGCCCATCTGCAGGATGAATTAGAAAGCATTCGTGTCACAAAGCAATATTCAGTTGGCATTTGGCTGCCTAGTTCAGTATCCAGGCGGGATGTATTGCTCAACCTTCCGCCGCACACTGTGCCGCTTGGCGGTCAGAAGAAGCTGATGTGTCCCCAGTTGGTATTGCGGCCCACCGATCGCCTTGCTCTTACCGGTCCGAACGGTGGCGGAAAGAGCACCTTGCTGCGAAACCTTTTGCCGCTGCTTAATGCTCCACCTCAGCAGGTCACGTACGTGCCGCAGGAAATCGATGCACAGCAATGCCGTGACATCTTGATCCAGGCGCAGAACTTGCCTCATGAGCAATTGGGACATCTAATGACAATTGTCAGTCGTCTGGGATCGCGCCCGTATCGGCTTCTGGAAAGCATGGAGCCCAGCCCCGGCGAAGCACGCAAACTGCTCCTGGCGCTCGGCATGACACACAAACCACACATCATAATTATGGACGAACCAACGAATCATATGGATCTGCCGTCCATCGAATGCCTGGAGGCTGCATTGGCTGACTGTCCGTGTTGTTTATTGCTCGTCAGCCACGATCGCCGTTTTCTGGAAAAACTTACCGAAAAGGAATGGCGAATCAGTCATAAACCGGCATCAGAAGGTTTCTTTTATTTGCAGATTTTGTAGTGAAAATTGTTCTCTTATGGGATAGGCGAAATTATTGATTCCAATTGGTTGAGGGTTGTTTCATATAGCTTTGGGCCGAGCTTCCCTTGAGTGGTCCAAAAGGACTTCATTAGGAAATGATCATATCCCCACCGTGGTCATTGCTGTGCTAACATCCGGAGACTTCCTCGATTACATTCTTACTGCTATCCTTGCAGCTAATGGCCAATTTCCCCTGAAACAAAATTTAACAGTACAAGTGGTGATCCGCATTTGAAGTCCACACAGAAATTCCTTTAGTCGTAGGTGAAAGAGCTTTTCAAATATTGTATATTTACTATAGGTTCGGGGTATCGCACTGAAATCAACGCAAATATTTCACCACTTCGGCGTGACATCGACGATTTCTCTTACCTTGCCGTATTTTTGAGACTCCAGTTCCGAGGTGAGCATCCCGAAAGCTTCAAGGTTGAACGGCACGTATGACGCCTTGGAATGGACCGTCCCGTCCTGCATACTGACTACGAAGGGTGCGCTGAAGTATCCGTCGCGAATGAGCCCCCGCGCGATCGCGTTCTCCTCCGTCTTGAGCCGCTCCACGATGGAGTAGAGGATATTCGCTCTCAACTCATCGTCGGTGTCCGCGATCAAAACGGATGGATCGCCATTCATCCGTGCCACCTTCTTGGCGACCGACCACAGGAGGCCGACCTGGATGTAGACGTACCCGTTCACCATAGAGAAGGCCTCCCACCGACCCTCATCAACCTTGTTGATGCGTCCGGCGATTTCCTGAAGGATAGCTTTTCCGTTGTACCAGGGAATTTCGACCTCCTTGGGTTTCCCTTTTCTCTTTCTGCCTTCTGTCTTGTTCTCGTCATCCCAGAAAATTGTCTCTCTGCCGGCTGAAGCAGCCCGTTTGGGCGGCTCTTCTTCCCGAGAGGTTGATTCCCGGCCAGTTCTGGTATCTCCGAGGGAGAAGTTTCGTGCGAGTTCCTTTTTCCTTGCCTCCTGATCGGCCTCCTTGAGCTTGATCGAGAAGAAATCGATGGGCTTGCGGTGATGGTCCCGGATGGCCGTGATGATATCCCCCCTGTTGGGCATCTCGGAGAATCCAGGGATCTTGTCCAGGATGGTAACACTGATGACCGGATGGTCCCCCAGGGAGTAGAGATGTTGCCTGTAAGCGGGGATCTTTCCGAGGTCATGGCCGAGGGCGGCGATGATTGCCATGGGCGTCATCGGACCGGGATCGATCAGGCAAAGCATCTCCCTGGCCGTGTCAAAGGCGTGCTCGCGCAAGGTGACCCGGGCCAGGCGGTTGTAAGCGCCCATTTCCATGCTGGCCTCAATCTCCCCGTGGGTATTGACAACCGAGGGACAATCTCCTTCCCTGTCCAAGATCTCCAGGATACCCTCGGCAACCTGTCTCGCCCCGTGAGGGAACCCAGCCTTATTGCGTACATTTTCGATGTAAAATGTGTTCAAATCCGGATCGCGGAAAGAGACGGTGTCGGGCGTATGAGTTCCACTCTGTTTCTTTTCCGGTTCTTTTCTTGCTTCGCCTTCGTCTTTTTTGGGGGATGATTCCTCCTTCTGCCTTTGTGTCCAGATCACCGCAAGACCCTCCAGGGCGATCTCCCGTTTTTCCTTTAAGGAAGATATTCCGGGATTTCGTGATTTACACAAGGCGGAAATGTATATGCATATGGCATAAATCGCGAGGCAGCCGACCGCGAGGATGAAAAGGATCGTCGTGATCGCTTTCATGACTCAGCCGTGAGGTCTGGGAACTTGATTTCCAGATAAAGTGTGGAGACATCGAGACTCCGCCCGCGGAACAGGCCGGAATAAGTCATGAGATAGAACTCTCTCTCTGCGAGTTCAAGAATGTCGGAGGGCTTCAGGATCGTGTCCTCCTCTTCCCGGACCGACACCCCGCCGTCCACGTTGAGAATCGGGGAATAGCGCCGGAACTCCCCGAAGTGCTTGGCTACGTACGAGGCCGTATCCGTGTCAGGGACCCGCATGAAGAGCTTGGTGTTGGTGTTGTCGAGGATGGCGTTCCCGTAATCCTTTCCGATCATGGCGTAGAGCTGGGAGACGGATTGGGCGAAGCCGTGGACCCACACGTCGGCGCCGCCAGCCTTGGCGAAGAGATCCTCGATCCCGTAGTAGAGGACATTCTGACACTCGTCGATGTAAAGGCAAAGTGGTGGGGTTACCCGCCTTCCCGACGAGAAGACCCGTCCAACGAAGCTCTGGACCATCGAGATGACCACCTTTCCCAGGGTGAACGCCGCCTTGCGAGTGATCAGGGAGCCGAGGTGGACCACCATGATTACCGGCTTCCCCTTTTCCAGGCGGTCGATGAACCGGTTCTCGTCGGCCTTTCCCACGACCTTCCCGATGTTCCCGCTCGTGAGCTCCATCAGGGCGACCCGGAGAGACGAGGAAACCTTCCCGTAATAGTCCTGAGGCGAGTTCAGGATCTTCTGGATGTCCGAGGAGAGCTGCTTCGCCTCCTCGGTGTCTACGCAGTCGATCTGTCCCTTGAGCTTTTCGAGCTCCTCCCGCGACATCTTGTTCTTGACGTCGTTTAGGTTGAAGCTCTTGGCCTTCCCCTCCCAGGCGGCAAGCATGATGAGCGCCTGGACGATCACGAGACTGATCTCATAGGCGACGTTGAAGAAGAACCGCTCCTTCCCCACCTCTACCCCGGAGACGATGTGCCCCACCAACTCCTCCGGCATGTAGTAATAGGCCAGGGGATCTATCACGGCGCTCAGGTGCGGGTAGATGGGCGTGACGAGGATGAGCTCACGGTCCCGGCCCTCCTCAAAGGCGACCTGCACGATCTTGGAGAAGAGATCGATATCCCCCTTTGGGTCGATGACAACGACGCTGTAACCTTTGCGGATGTCCTGCTCGACCATGTTCTCCATAATCCGGGTCTTCCCCACCCGGGTGGTTCCGAAACACCAGAAATGCCCCTTCCGGGATGAATCGGAGACGGCGATATGCATGGACATGTCTGGATCCGACATCCCGTGTCCGACGCCGAGAATCGTTCGGGAAGTTTTTCGGTCGCCCTTCCCGCAGGAACTCTTGAGGAACCGAGCAATCATGATTTCCTCACCACCCGGATGTACTCTTTCAATTCGTCCGAAACGCTCTTTATGGCATCACGAGAAACCGGCGCAGTGGAGACGACTTCCGAGTAAGCCCCAGCGATCCTCTTCACACACCTGGCTTTCACGTCTCTGCATGAAGGGTTTTCCCAAACTCGCTTCATGATGAGGCCTTCGACCAGTCCCCTGCCGTTCCTGCCCAGAGTGATTTCGAGCCGGGGCATGCCGTTTTCCATTACGGGGGACACCTTCAGGACTTGAAACGACAGGACATCTCCGGGACGATATGTCCCCCGTTCCTTCGGCGTCTGGAACCGGTAAGGGCATGAGCCGACCAGGTTTCCGGGATTGCAGGAACCGTTCGCCTGCAGCCGTATGGACAGGGATCCGTGATTTACCGCCTTCACAATCATGCCCTCGACAACGCGGCCGACGAGGTCCCGGCTGAGATCGTAATCGCGAAGGACCCGTATTTTGGCCAGTGACAGGGAGAGGTCTCGCCGGATCCTTTTTATCGCGTGCCTGCCGATGCTGGAAAGAGGAATGCTCCTGACCTGGAGGTCGCCGGACGAGTCCCGGTACGAGTAAATTTCCAGGGCGCCTGCTTCGCTCGACAGGACTTCTATTTCGGCGCCGAAAACAGTGGAAAGCGAGTTGGAGAGCGATTTCAGGAGTTCCGCCTTCGCGGTTTCTTCAGGTAGGCCGTAAATATCCGCGAGTTCACGAACGTCAAACATGGGGTTCATTTCCGCAGGGCCGTGTATACCTTCCTGGCGTACCTGGCGCGTTTGTGTTTCTGGGAGGCGTTATAGGCTCCGACAGCTTCCCATGTGTAGCCGTGTTTCCGGATGCAATCGGAGAGGATCCAGGCGCCGACCTTCACGTTCGTGCACGGATCGCCCAGGGAGGACCAAAGCTCCTTTCCTACGACCCGCGCCCATGAGGAATTGATCTGCATGAGTCCGTAGTCATACGAGCCGTCGGCGTTGCGGTTGAGAGCGCCGGGCCGAAAACCGCTCTCCACCCTGGCGATGGCCCAGAGAAGTCGGGGGGAGACGTTATAGATGGAGCCTGCCTCCTCGAAGCAGAAGGCATGGAGTTGCCCCGCGGGAAAGAGGAAAAGTAATGAAAAGAGGACGACGACTTTTTTCATGGTGATTTTTCCTCCCTTGCCGAGGCGCTATGATTGGAATTCCCAGGGGCGGGCTCGCGGTTACCGTTTTTTTGTTTATTGGTTTGTTGAAAATGCCGTTTATTGATTTTTTTGTTTATTCGTTTTCTTCCCGGCCGGAGGGCTGTTGTTTTTCTTTGCCGGCGTCGCCGAAGATGAGGCCGATCTGCCATCCGTAGGTCTCGTTTTTGGCGAGTTTCCCCTCGGCGTCGAATTCGTTGCCGGCCCTGGACTTGAGACCGGTGAAGGCGACTGTCTCGTTGTTCAGCAACTGCCTGGCCTGGGCGGGGGTGATGTCGGCGTGCCCGAGCCGGTCGAGGCTGTTCTTCCACAGCACGAACTTGCATCCCTCCTTGTAACCCGAGCAATAGTAAGACTTTTTTCCCTCGTAGACCGGTTTCCCGCATTCCGGGCACTTGCCCAGCTCTTCGCGCTTGTCTTCCATGACTACCTCCTGATTTACTTGTGTTTTGACGAGTCGATGCGCGGCTTCGCCGCGATCGCTCCTTAATATATAATGTTTTCGATGCAGGGATTTTTGGTTGGAAATCAGTAAAAATCGAGATTATGCCTCGTTGAAATTCAACATTGACATGTAATCATTATTAGGTTACAAATAGCCATGTACGAAGTTCTGGTAAAAAAGAGGGTTCTTAAGGATATCGGAAAATTACCGGAGGCGATTCAAAAGGCACTCGTGAACCTGATTGATGACTTGCGGGAAAAAGGTCCCATCAGGAATGAATGGCCGAATTTTGGGAAAATAGGAACATTCGATGCCATCTGTCGAGAAAATGGGTGGCCTGTTGGCATTGCGAAAAGAAATCTATAATTATCGAGGTGTATTATGCAGGCAGTCGTGAAAACGCGCCATATTGATATTAAAATCCGGGGCAAGAATATCCCGACTAAGTTGATCTATGCCTTGAAAGACGAATATGGAGACAAGGTCAAGATCACCGACGATGATGATGTTCTGGTGAACATCCTGGAAACGCCCTGGTACAAGGACCTCAAGGAGAAAACGACTCCGGGAGACACCACGCGCATTTATAGGGAGGCGAAGGGGTGGACCCAGGAAAAGTTGGGCGAGTTGTTAGGCGACATTCCCCGGCAGCATATTTCCAACATGGAGCACGGGAAAAGGCCGATCAGCAGCAATACCGCGCGCAAGCTGGCAAAATTGTTCAACGTGCCGATGGATCGTTTCATTTCGGATAGGTCATTGAATTGAAGATTCAATAGCCGCCAACTCGAAACCCCTTAAAGTTTGAAGGGATACTGATGAACGACACCGATATTCTTTGTCATGGTGTCGTCTGCATTCTCGGAGTGCAAGAGTGTTTATTCATCCTTATGCCAAAGCCGATTGACAAGGTTCCAATCGGTTATATCATCCTTGTCAAAATCCTCCTTTTCAGCCCAGGGTACCAGAACAAGCCCCATTATGACAGCTATAGTAAGTACGATAAGGATGGTGCTGATCCCGGCATCTTTCAGAAAAAATATCAGAAGCCCTAAGAGGAACACCAGAACCATTATCTGGCCGGGAGTTGCGCGTTTGAAAAGCTTTTTTAGCATAGCTAATCCTTTTATCACGATTGACCTGCGATCATGCGAGCCAGATCGGCAATCATTCTGAAGGCCCTCTCAAAGTCGAACATATCATAATCGGAAGATCTCAAAACCGGCTTTAGCTGCGTTTCCAACTGAGACAGCAATTCCTTTTTCCGAGCAATGGAAATATCGATTTCGTCGTTATCCGGAACCTGGAGCTTCCTCTTCAGCAGACCGACAAGATGAGGGTCTTCAAGATTGACGCCGAGCCTGGAAACAGCATAGTCGATGTCGTAAAAATCACGGATTGCCGGTTCTCTTCGCGTCAATGCCGCCCTCAGCTTCTCCGCGTAGGTCTCTTCACGCGTAAGGACCACGATCTCGAATTCTTCGACCCCCGGCATGCTCGTAAAGGGATTTTCCAGGAGTGTCCTGACGCTTCCCTTGACGGGCGGAACCAGGATCTCTTCGCGTAGCCCGACCTCGATCTTGATCCGGCCGAGCCCGGAACCGACCAGCGTCGGATAGGCGACCTGCGCCACGTATTGTTTAGAATTGTTGAACCCGGTCAGTTTCTGCTCCATCTTGAAGACAGAGGACTCTTTTCCAAGGGCGGAAATCCACTCCTTGACGGGGGTGATCATCCGGCTCCGATCCGATCTGCTTGCGGCGGCCGACAACGAAATAGTAAAGTCAAGGTCCTCGCTCAACCTGTAGAAGTCAGCGTGAATCTTGCTCAAGCATGTGCCGCCCCTGAATACGGGGGGCAGTTTGCAGCCGCTACAGAGGTCCGCGAGCAGCGCCGAGCAGAAATAATCCTTCTCCACGAGAGCCGCATTCAAGCCGGTTTTTCGCGCGGTATAAAGGACCGCTTCGCGGAAAAGCGGCTCGTCCTCATGAAGTGAAATTTCAATCGGTTTCGATAGCGCCATTTACGATCAACCCCCATTCCCTGTTCACGGATCCTTTTGCCGGCTTCCCAGGGATCCACTTGATCAGGGACTTCATGGAACCGGCTTTCTTTTTAAATCCCTTGAGCATGTTTTCGGGTATACCTGCGACGGCGAGGAGATATCCTATCCGGCGCATGGTAGCCTTATTTCCGTATTTCAGGGAAGTTCTTGTAAACTCATCCCAAAAAACGGTATCCTTCTTTATCGTTGCTATTATCCATTGATAAGCCCGCGGGATTGTATTGTATCTCGACCAGTCGTAAACCGCATCAAGCAGGGCACGGGCTTTTGTTGCAATTAAAATCTTCTCCCCATCAGGTGCAGCGAATTCAGTGGAAGCCCCAAGCCGGTTATCCGAGATTTCCATGAAAACGTAATCGAAACTGCCTATGTTCTTCTCTCCGCTGATCCGGTTATTGTAAACATATACCCGATTCGGCACCTGGTCATCGAATCCATAAAGGTAAAACGCGTTGGGACCGCTGACCTGGTATTTGCCTCCGATTTCCCTCATCAACCTTGAGAGAATGTAATATTCACTGACGGCCAATCGCCCACCGGCTGGAAACCGGGGAGGAACCAGGTAGACTCCACGCGTCAGACGTATGAACACGCCGGACCGGCTCATTCTGCTGAATAGTTCCCGCTCCTGCTTGGGAGTGATCTTGAGAGCCGCGGCGATTTCCTTCGTGCGCACGACGTCCATCTTCCGCATCTGGACGTATGCGAGGAGCCTCATTTCGAGAGAGCCGAATTCGGTTTTGTTTTGTGTTATTTTATTTCCCATAAATTGTCCGCCACGCAATTTATGAGAAATATAATAAAACATGGTTCGAAGGTCAACTGAATTCTTCTGATAGAATTTGCTGGGAGTAGAGCTATCTGTTCATCTCGACGTAGGCCAGGAGTTTCCCTTTCGCGACATCGTCTATTTCGATTGTTCCCTGAAGGGCGATCCTGCTTTCGAAAAGATCGCTCACGGCGATATGTATACGATTGCAGCTTTCCAGGCATTCTATTGTTTCCTTATCGAGGCGGATGTAGTGGTCCCGCCCGATCTTCAGGTACGGGTCGTTCTCTATCATGACGATATTGAGAGGCAATCCTTGGCCGAAGGAGATCCCTTTTTCGAAGACCGCCAGCAGTCCCCCGTTTATTTTTAGGTATTTGTAGGCTGTGAGCATTATGTTCTCTGTTCCTCAACAATTAAATCTTATTGCACGGGATCACTTGCAGGGCCGGGAGATATCTCGCCCTTCGCTGTTTCACCACCCTCAAGGGTCGGCTCCCCCTTGGTCCTGTTCAACTTGAAATTATTTCCGAGTTCGCCCAGTTGTTTTACGCTCCTTACAGTACTCCCGATGGATGCCAGTCCGTCCATGGAAGCAGCCGCGCCCACCGCGACCGTTTCGCCCGCCACTTTTCTCACTCCTTCCGTAACAGTTCCATCCGCCTTCACACCCATGTTTACGTTCAGCCTGTCCTGGTTTTGCGTCCGGACACTTCCGATCGTGCTTTCAGAAGCGAGGACGTCTCCTGTCAGTGGGACGATCGCTTCCTTAGTGGCGCCGTCTGCCGTCTGCCGGTAAGAACTCACGAGGTGATTGATGTTCCCGGAAACGAGTACCGGTTTTTTGTGTGAAGGGTCGAAGACCATCACGCGATGGCCGCCCGCCATCGATGCGTCCTCGACAATACTCACATTGTAGCCTCTGCCCCGGAACCCCGAGACGCTTTCCCGGAAATCATCGTAGCGGACGCTGTGTGATCCTCCCACCCGGTCCGTGAAATTGCTGTATATCTTTCTGAGGTTTCCTTCCTCGCTTCTGGATATATTGTATCCCGCAATATCCCGCCCGCTCTTCCCGAAGGTACCGACCTGATACTGGCTTCCGCTGGACCGGTTGGTGAAGAGCAGTTCGCCATGCCCTCCCCAGGCCATGCGGTAGCTCCCCGCCCCGGGGAGGCCGTACCGCTCTGCTTCAGCGGCGTTCACGGAGATATCGGCCGTTCGGTGCCGGTCCGCCGCGAAACGTTCAAAATCCACTCCTCTGGATTCGGCGAAGGACCGGAGCGCTCCCCACTTGGCGACATCGTCGATCACGGCGTCCCGCCTCGCGTCAAGATAGGCGCCCTCGCCGACGGCTTCGATCCCCCTGAAGGCGGCCACGGTCTGGAGCGCGTCCAACCGACCCTTTGTCTCTCCGAGCGCTTTCGCTTCAACGCCGTGTTTCTCTCCCTCCCGGATCACTCCCGCCGTCTTGTGGGCATCGTAGTCGGCCACGGCTCTGTAGCCCGATATCCGGTCTCCTCGGCCTGCCTCCTCCATCGCCTCGTCGTATTTCATGGCGGCGAAGTACCGTTTCTTTCCCTCCACGGCTGCCTGATCGGCATGGTAGTCGAAAAAGTCCCCGGCATGGCCCGACTCACGGAAAGATTCGAGGTCGCCCTCGGTTTTTCCCAGCCTGGAGATGTTTCCGGCCTTGAGAAGACCTTGCGACCGGTCGAGGCCCACTTCCACCATTCCGGACCCGGCCGCCGCGCGGGGGAGAAAGCCGCCCACTGCCGCGTCCCCGTGCATACCGCCCAACCGGTCCGCCCCGAATTCGTCGCGGACCTTCATCATTCCGGCAGTTGAGCCCACGCGTCTTGCCGTCTCCAGGTCTGAGTAGTCCTGGATGCTCCAGCGGTTGGCGTTCGACCAGGTGGGAATGGCCGTTCTCGCCGAGTCCATGGATCTCGCCCCCCCTTCCGGCGTTGACGCCTGTGAGGCCGCCTGGCTCCCCTGGGACTGGACCGTCCCGGAGATGGTCCCCGCCATCATGGCCAAGGCATGCCCGCCGAACCGGACGAGCATCCCTGTGATCACCGTGGCCAGCATGATGCCCGAGGTCCTGATGAGGCCGAACATGCTGAGGGCCTTGAGAGACGCGTCGGGCATGTTCATGACGGCCGCGAAGCCCAGGGCGTTTTGCCTCACGTACTCGAAGACCCCGTAGGCATAGTCGGTCGCGATCCCGTGGGTGATCGCGTCGGTCACGCCCCAGGCCGTGAGCCAGATGAACATCCCCGCGACGAGTCCCAGGGCCTTTCCCGCGAGCGGTGTGGGAATGAAAATGACGAGGATCGGTATGAGACCGATGGCCACGGCCGTGATTACAGCCCTCGCCACGGGAAGCCACTCGTTCGCCACGATTCCCATGCCGAGCCCGCCGGTCATGATGCTCCTCGACGCCAGGCCCTTCACGGCAAGATCGGGGTTCGCGTCGAGCAGCATGTCATTCAATACTTCGGCCATGTAGACCTGTCTCATGAAGTTCGGTGCCGGGATCGTGAATGCGCCGCCCTCCACGTAGGAGGCGTAGTTCGAGATGATCTCCGTGCATTTCGTGAGCTCACCGGCGTTGTCCGCATTGAAGCCGGCGTTCGCACAGGCAAAGCGGATCGTGTCTCCCATGTTGAGGGGATCGCTGAAGTAACCTTGCAAGTTGGTCCAGGCATCCGCGCAGGACATGGTCGTCCCGGTTCGGTCCGATTCCGAATACCAGACGGTGAAGACGGCCGGGTTCGCTGCCTGGGCGTACTGGCTCATGAAGTCCGTGCTGGAACTCGTGACGTCGTTTACGCTCAACGACGTCCCCGGCCGCTGCAGCTCGAAGAACAGGCAGTCCTTTGTGTACCGTTTCAGCGATTCATCGATGTACTGGTCCCGGATTTTGAGGTGCCCCCCGGATGCCTTCAAAAGCATGTCGAAGCCTATGCCGCCGGCGTAGTCCTGGAAATTCTGGGGCGTGCCCGACGTGGAGATGATATCCACGAGTCCCCGTTCGATCTTGTTCAGGGTCCCGGCCACGACCACGATGCCGTCAGGGATCCGCCCGACGGTCTGGAAGCGGTTGAGGACAGGATCGTAGATCGTGATGTTTCCCGTGGGTACCATGAGCCCAAGATAGAGGCATATCCCGAGACCCACCGGCCAGGCCCATGAGAGGGGCGAAAACCTTGCCCCCTTGAGGAGATGGAAGTACGCCGCAGCCCCGGCGATGAAGATCCCGAGGGCGGTCACGGTGAAGAAGAGCGCCCGATAGCCGTTATCCGAAAAGATCAGGGATATCTTCTGGAAGGCAGTCACGACGGCTCCGAAGCCGTTGTAGGTATAGTACTCCATGTCCACTGCATGGGCGTCCGGTGCAGCTGACAACATGACGACCGTGAAGCCAAATATAAGAATTGTCTTTCCAAAAATTCCCATTAGATTTCTTTCCGAGCGTTCAGCGTGACAATGACCTGGCCGCGACGGCCGTTCCGAATTTCGAACTCAGCATGCTCAGGGCCAGCCTGTCGAATTTCTCCATCTTGTCCACCAGGTTGTAGACCCCCATCACCTCCTGGACGGATGCGGCGTAGGATCTCCGGACTCCGCTTACCATTTCCACGATTCTGGCCTGCATCTCCGCCGTGCCGTCGATCGCACCGGAGAGCATCTCGATCTTGCACTGGTATTCCTGCGCGCCCTGCACGGCCCCCGGCTGAGCCTGGGCGAGGCTCCTCGCCTTTTCCATGATGTTCCAGACCTTCGTGTAGAGGTCCGAGAGGAGCTGGAAGGCGTAGGCCTTGGCGGTCACGTCGGAGAGGGTACTGATGATGGATGACTCCTGGTTCGTTCCCACGGCCGCCTTGAGAACGAGCCCGATGGAAAGGGGACTAGCGTTCACGAAGGCGTTGTCCTCGTCCGAGAGGGCCTGCTTCGCCTTGATCTTTCCCGCGATCCGGGTCATCTTCGTCCGCACGTAATTCGTGAGGTCGGCCGAGCTGTCGGTAATTTGTGCGCAGGCGCCTCCTGCCGTCCGGGCGTAGACGCTTCCGTCCAAGAGGTTGTCGAAGGAGGCGTACCGGTTTTGATCGCAGGGGGGCGTGTGACCCACCTGGAAACCCGCGTCCCCGGCGTCGATGATGTATACGTCACCGACGAACCCTCTCAGCATGTCGAGGTAGGACTGGTTGTTGAAGCCGGTCTTGGCTGCGATGTTGTTGATGACCGACCCGCTGGTCCCGAAGACGTCCCGGATGTCCTGGGGACAGCCCGCGAGTGCCTGCTTCATGTTCGTGACCGGCTTGTTCGCGTTTGCGCTTGTCTGGTCGTTGATGCTCTTCCAGAGGTCGTTAACGCCCGATGACTGGAGGAAGTCCCCCTGGATTCCGGCGAGCTTTGCCTGTTTGTCCTTCGTTTCGGCGAGGGACGGGGGCACCATGGTCGCCACGAGCGCCCGGCCCGCCTTGCACTCATCGAGCTGCAGGTTGTTCAGGGTGTTGGTGATAGCTTCCAGGGACTTGATCGTCTTCGAGCAGGGCTCGCAGAGAACGTTCAAAGCGATGTCGAAGGCCGCCGCCGGTGCGGCCTGCATGATCCGCTGGAGCTTGGTTACCAGGTATTCGAAATTCAGATAGGAGAACCCGCCCAGGAAGACGTCGATCCCGCCGCAGCCCGCCTTCACCTTGGGTGGCATGGCGGTGAAGAGGTAGTCGTTTCCCTGCTGCCACCTCGCCGAGAAGCTCCCGCCGGTGAAATAACCCCTTTTCTGCCCCTCGAAGTACCCAGGGGAGGTCTCCGTTTTCTGCTGGAGCCAGTCGTCAACCCAGCCAGCCATAGGCCCGTCCGGGCCAAGGGGCGACAGGAGGAGAGCAATAATTACAAGGACCACGATGCTTTTGAGAATAATTCCTTTATTCATAGCCACACCTTCGCTTTTATCTTTTGTCCCGCCTCAAGGGAGCCTTCACATCGAAGGCGCCGCCCCGCTGGAACTCGTAGAGAGAATACTCCTCCGGGGTGATCTCGTTTTTCAAAAGCCGGAGTCCCCGGTAGAGTTTTTCCTCGAGCTCGGCCAGGGATGCCACTCCGGCCGAAACGGTGATATGGTCGGCGCTCCCACGATAAATGAGAAGAAGGGTCGGAGTCGTCTCGATCCCGAAGACGGACGATACCGCCGCCTCCCTTTCTATGTCGATTTCCCGGATCTCCCACCCGTACTTCTCGACGAAACGGCTGAGAATCGAACCCTCCTCGGCACAGTACGGGCAGCCCGCAGAGGAAAAATAGATGAGCGCGAATTCTTCCCGGGCGCTCCGGATCCTTGATTTGATCTCGTCCGTCCGTTGCGAGACCTCGGCGTTTCTTCCCGGGGCCGTGATCGGGTAGTCGGCCGCCACGGAGAGGTCCGGGTATTTCTGCATGACCGCCGCGGACACGTTGGCGAAGGCGAGGGACTTTCTCCGGGCGATGTCCTGGACCACGTAATATTCCCTCACGTTATTTTCCGAGGGGACCTGGACGGCCTTCTTCTGGAAGGCCATGAGGACGGCCTGGAAATCGTCGGGGTACATATTCCAGAGTTCCTCCATTGTGTAGTCCGAAAGGCGCGGAGAGCGCTTCTTACCGTCCTCGACTTTCTCGTCCCGGTCCCTTTTCTCCAAGGGGATCTTCTCGTACCACCACCAGCCCCGCTTGGCGTCCCCGTAATACGCCTTGCCGTTTTCCTCCATGAACGGCGGTTCCCCGGCGCAAGGGGTGCCCGTCGTGAAAAGAAGGACAACCTGGCAAATGATCAGGACCCGGAACATCAATTTCTTCTCAGAAGAGCGGACAGGCAACGGCCTTCACCTCCTCATTTCTCACGAATCCGAAATACCTCGAATCGAAGCTGTCCCGGTGTTGTCCCGTGACGAACACCGCGTCCACCGGGATCTTCCCGCTGTAGTGAAACCGGGGAAGCTCCTCTCCCTTGAGGGAAAGATCCTTCGCCACCGCGATTTCCCTTCCATCGCAGTAAAAGTCATGGCCGACGGTGTCGAGTTCCTCTCCCCCGGCGCAGGCAATTCTCTTGATGACCCGGTGGGGCGTCCCATGGTCGACGTATTTCGACCTGATATCAAACATCACGTAAGCGCCTCTTTTCAGTTCTCCCGTGGGCGGCCCTTTTTTCAGAAAAAAGATCCTGTGTTCCGTCGAAGGCGTGATGCTCACAGCGAAGCGTGAGGGAATGAGCATCCCCGCCGCGGCGAGAGCTCCCATGAAGAGAATGAGCCTAAGGCCTGATGGTTTTCGCGTTTCGGACAACGGCGTCCCCCATGATCACGACCTCGTTCGAGGGGATACCTTCGATCGCTTTTTCCAGCGACTCGATGTTTTTCCTCAACTGGTCGTCGTCAATCTTTCCTTGGACAAATAGATCCCTCTGGGCCGCGATAAATCCCTTGATGTCGACCGCGACGATCCGCGTCGCGAAGTACCTGTCATAAATGACAATCGACGCCGCGGATGACGCAAGCGAAATCCCGAGGACCAGGAGGGCGGTTACCAGCCGGCAGGGAAGAACCCGCCCCACCTTGCCTTCCTGTTTCGTTTTCCCTGCACCCGCGGGGATTTCTCCCGGTTGAGCGGCGCTGGACTCCATCATTTCTTCTTTCTCAATGCTTTCCTTCATCTCTTGTTCACCTCGTGGTAAATTCCGCCTTTCAGTGCCTCGATCAGGAGGTCGATCGAGCGCCTCCCGGATGGCCTGCGCAGGGTCTCCAGCATGTATGCCAGTGAAGCGTCTCCGTGGAGAACATAATGATCGCCCGTCTTCGCGTTCCCTTCCATTCCCTCGCTCAACGTCACATCCATGATCCGGACGTCCGGCACGTAAACGGCGGCAGGCACCCGGGTGATCCCGTATTTTCGGAAGAGGAGGGGGTCAATCTTGACTTTGACCTTGTAAGCGCTGCATTTGTTCTTTTGAATGTCACAGTCCGCATCTTCGGTGATGATCTTACGCACGAAATCCATCGTGGGCTTCACGCGCTTCATCCCGCCCACGAAGCCCTGCAGCACCATGAAGACGTTCGGGTCGCCAAGCCTATCCAGGTCCCTCGCATAGTTCCTTAGCGTGCCGATGGGAACGGATGAGGATATGAAAAGATAGATCCGTTCGTTTCCGGGGAGGGTTCCCCCTTTGACGCTGTCTTTTTCCGCTCCGTTGGAATCTCCGTAATAGGAATCGATCGTATCCTTGAAAACCGTTCCCTTGAGACGCTCGATCTCCGCCTCGTATTTCCTCTTGAACGCCTCCGACTGGTAGTATTCCAGCAGCTTTCCCGCTTCTTTCTGCCCCTGAGCCTTGTGGAGATTCTCCGGGATCTCGATGTTCCGGCCGATCCGGCCTGCGTTCTCCATGAATCGGCTGATGTCCTCCATGTCATCCGCTCCAGAGTCGGGAATGGACGCATGTAAGAAACCCATAAACGCGAAAAGGATCAGTAGTCCCATCCGGGTTCCTTTCTTGATCAGAAAGCGCAGCATGACCTTCTCCTGAAGAGCTGCCAGACGAAGTTGTCCCCTACGAGCGGCGGGTTCTTGAGCGCTCCCCAGATGAGCCCCGTCCTCCCGAAGGGATGGCACATGAAGTCGCGCACCGGCTTGGCGACGTGCATGCGCCAGTTGTGCTTCACCCAGATGGGCGTGGGGACGCAGGCGCACAGGTTGAGGGCCGTGTCGCAGACGAGCCCCTCCCTGGCCAACTTGTAAACCATCCGGGCGGCGATCGTGGAATTGGCCATGAGCTCGTTGTCGTCGTTCACGTGCCCCGTGAGCGGGTAGGCGCTCCCGCCCGAGCCGATGCACCAGAAAAGGGGGCTCATGGAGAAACCCGCGTTGGTCGAGACGCTGTCGGCGATGCAGGCCGTCTGGGCGATGGGATTCCCGAAGAGGATCGACTCCGGCTCCAGAATGAAGGCAAGGATGTCATTCTGCCAGAGAGGGTCCACCTCCGTGAGGTACGCAACGTCGAAACCGCTGTGCTCGATGCAGGCAAAATCGGTAAGGAGCTCCATAATGGACCAAACGGGATAAATAAAGTAATGCGCCTGGGCAAAGGTGGAGGTATCCACACTCGCGTTCCCCTGCTCCTGCGAGCCCCCGCCGAGAAAGCCGCCCGCCGCGGTGAGGCCGAAGCCCAGGCTCGGGAAGCAGTAAGGATCCTTGACTGTTTCCACGTACCTGGCCGGTTCCCAGAAGCTGACGGGGATGCCGATCCTGATGAAGAGCGGGGGCGGCGCCGGACACGCGCAGACGGGCATGCCCGAAAGGTCCGGAACGTTGTTTTCCACCGGGCCGGGAATGATCTCGATCCCGGCGATGCTCACCGGGAATATGCACTGCCAGCAGAGGTCGGTCACCGGGTTCAACGGAATCCCGGACCTGCATACAGCCTGTGCTCCAACGGCGTGAAAGAGAATGAGGAGAACGAAAAACCCCTTCACGACGTCCCTACTTCCGCTTCTTTTGCCCCTTGTCGTCGAGGGCATATTCTCTCACCTCCATGACGGTACCCTTTTGAACGATCACGGCGGGGACCGCCTTCAGTTGAAACCTTTTCACGATTCTGGCGTCCGCGTAGAACGCCGGTCTCTTCAGCTTCTCCATGACCCGGGTATACGGTCCCCCGCAAAGGAGGAGCATGACCCTATGGTCTTTTGCGTAGGAGGACGCCTTGAACCATTCGATCTGTCTCTCGTTACCCCCGTCGATCACGACGAGGATGTTGGGAAGAAATACATGGGCCAAGGGGTTGAAACTGAAGCCCCTAAGATAGAGGATCCCGCCCCTCCCGTCGGGGATGTCGAAATCGAGCGTGTAACTCACGTCCACCTGGAAGACCCGGTCCTTCTTCGCCGCCGGCAAGGCCTCCATCCCCTCGGGTCGGTAGTTTTGAATTCTTTCGCGCGTCCTTTTCGGGTCAAATGCCTTTCCCCAGTCGACCGCCTTTGCCCGCTCCTCGATTTCGGAGAGTGCGTCGCGCTCGACGACGGGATAAGTCGCCCCAATATTGCCGAGATCGGCGCAAACCGCCGCTTGGGCCAGGAGCAAGGAGGACAGGACTGCCAGGATGAAGACCTTTTTCATTTTCTCCCTCGCGGTCGTACGCGCGCTTTGGGTATACGTCCATTTCGGTCGTGGCATTCCACGCATACCAGGCCTTCCGGCCGCAGGTATCTCCCCTCTCCAGGCCCGAAAGTTTTCTTGCAAACAATGCAGGTCTCGCGCGGGTAATTCCGCGAATCGATCGGCGGGCATAAACTCATTTCCGCTCAACCTTTTCATAGAAATCCGAGACCTGCCGCTGCATGTCCTGTTGCACTTCCGATGTCGCCTTCGCCTTGATGTCTCCGAAGTACTCCGAGAGGTCGATCCGGGAGAAATCGAGCATCTGGAATTCCTCCGGGGTGAAGCCCCGGCAGTTAGGGTTCTCCGCGCCTCCCCAGTCGCCGCTTGCGCCGAATTGTTGGAGCTGCGCTCTCCCTTGTTCATGGATGATCCTGCCGAGCTTGGAATTGAAACAGCAGTAAGTGTTCGCCCTCTGGACACACCCGATGAGGGGCCATTTCTGCTGACAATAATCCCCGATGTAATGGCACATCCCTTTGCCGACCGCCTGCACCGTTTCCGCGTCCCCGGAGCCGCACGTGTTCTGGATGAAGAGAAAGCCTCCGGGATCGGTATTGCAGCAGTTGAAGAAGGTCGTGCTGATCCCGGCGGTTCTGCATTCTTTTCCCTTCCCGTTGAATATGTACAAGGCGCCTTGGCAATCGCCGGTCGAAGGGTCCACCGTGCCGTCGTTGTGATAGGAGGACGTGTCCGCGCCGGTCGTTTGGGTGGGCATGGCGGACGGGTTGAAACAGGCGTTATCGGAGCACTGCAGAATCCCGGTCGCCGGGTTCGGAAGGCAGGCATATTGCGATCCGAGGGGACAGCCCGTGGACGATCCCGCGCACGTATTCGTGACAGGATCGAAGTTCCCCACGTAACAGACAGGAGGTGCGACGCACTGCCTGGAGGAAGCCTGGTACGTGTAATCGGAAGTGGGACACTGCCGGACCGGGTCCTTCATGCAGAGGTCCATGGAGGCCAAATACATCGCCCCGTCACTGCAGGAGGGAAGACGCTCACACCGCGATTCAAGGGAATTGAACGTGTACTGGGTCGGACAGAGGGTTGAACCGGGAACCGCGCATTTGTCGATCCCGCCGTCGTATGTTCCAGTCTCGCACACCGGGGGTATTTGGCACGTTCCGGTACCGGAATTGTAAGCGTACCCGCTCGCGCAGCCGTCGGCCGGAGGTGCAACGCATTTCCGGGTCGTTGGATTCAAAACGCCGGCCGAGCAGGAAGGATCGCGCAAGCAGGAATCAGTCGACGGGTTGTAGACGAACCCCGCGGGGCATGTTCCCGAATACATCTGGACAACGCAACGATCGGCTTCGCCGCTGAGATATCCGCCGCCCGGGCAGAGAACTTCTTTCGAGCAGAGATCGATCGCCGGGTTGTAAGAAAACCCGTACAGGGGGCAGTCGTGCGTGGGATTGGATTCGCACAGGCCCCTGCCGCCGTTCCAGGTATAATCGGCGGCGCAGCCGGTAGCGAACGCCTGCTCGCACCGGTCGCGACTGGAATGATAGGCCCCTGCCGCACATTGTGGAAGAGCAGTGCAGAGGCCCCTTCCCGAATCCAGGGTATAACCGGTTTGGCAGGAATTGGGGGGGGCGAGCTGGCACTTATCGACCGAACCGTTCAGGCTGCCGCCGTTGGGACAGGTTACGGCTTGGTAGCAGACCCCATTAGCAGGATCATACGTGCCGTTTGAACAAGTCGGCGTGCCGGCCGCCTCGCATTTCTCGGAGGTACCGTTCAGGCTCCCGCCCGCCGGGCAACCTGCGGCCTGGTAGCAGGTGGAGCCGGAAAGGGTCCAGCCGACCGGGCAGGAATAGGTGGGGCCGGAACAGGCTCCCGGTGCTGAGCAGTACCCCCCGCTGCAGGCATAATTACCCAGAGGGCAGACTTGGTAAGGGATGCCGTTGAAATAAAGGGGGTACCAGGGCGTCCAGATCGTTGAATCATGCCCCCAAAGCGCGTTCGGGTAGCCGGGAAAGGTGTTTACGCCCAGGGCGTCCAGGGCGTTCCAGTAACCCGGCGTGCCGGGATAAGTCGAACCCGTGACGTTGACGCCCTGCGTGCTTACGTAACCGGTGAAGTCGCAAATCCCGTTGGGGTAGTATCCGAATTCCGGATCGTACACGTTTTGACATCCGTAAATGGTGAATCCCTGTCCCGATCCCACGAGGTAGGAAATATAGTAACCGCTGGGAAGGGATACGTCCGATGAACAGTTCATGCCCGTCACGTTGTAAGACAGGGAACCGCCCTGGCTGCAATAGAAGGTAAGAGTGCCGTCGGAACAGACGATGCGGCTGGGCTGACACCAGGCCTGCGGTCCCGACAGCGTCACGTTCGGGGTAACGGTGCTGCAGGCGGCCGATTGCGCGCACGAGGAAGAACACGCGGGAAGGCTCGGATAACTCCCTCCGAGTGAACACGCGTAGCTGGCCGTCGCGGACTGTTCGCACCGATCGGTGACGGGATTATAGGCGCCGGCGGAACAGGACGGCGACGCCTGGCATTTACCGGCCGAGCCGTTCCAGGCATAAGACGCCGGGCAGGACGTCCCGGACGGGGCCGATTCGCACCTGTCTCTCGCGGGATTGTACATCCCAGGGGAACAGAAAGGATCCATCTCGCATAGCAACCTTGCCGGGTTCCATGAATATCCTCCCGCGCACGCGGGCGTGAAAGCCGCCTCGCACAGGTCCGTCACGTCGTTCAGGGTCGCTCCGGCGCCGGGACAGGCGGCGGGGGCGTAACAGGCTCCGGCCGCGTCGTCGTAGGTCATGCCCGCGGCCGGGCATACCGGTACGCCCGTGCCCTCGCATTTTCCCGATGAAGCGTTGTAAACGCCGGGGGAAGGACACGCGTGACCGGCGGGAGTCGTGCAGAGATCCGCCGCATCCGAGTACGAGCTCCCGTCGGGGCAGGACGGCGGCCGTTCGAACCGATCAAGGCCGGGATTGAAGACGTATCCCGCCTGGGCGAGGGACGCCGCCGAAAGGACGCATTCACCGAGGTCCGCGTCGAAATTTCCGACCTGGCAGGAAGGGTCCGCGAGGCAGTTACCCGATCCCGGGTCCATGGCCGTCCCTTCCGGACAGGACGAGACATTTGCCGTCTCGCAAATGTCCCGCAACCGGTTGAGGATTCCGCCGCCCGGGCAGGCCGCGTCCCTGGTACAGGCTGAGAATGCCGCGTTATATTCGAAGCCGGCCGGACACCGGTCGCTCCCGATATTGAATATGCAGAGGTCGAGGCCGCCTTCCAGCATGCCTTCGCCGCAACCCGGATTCTTGACGCAGGAGTCGCCGGTTGGGTCGAAGGAAAAGCCGTCTCCCGTGCAGCTGTTCGTCACGGGGGCTTCACACAGATGAGTCGATCTGTCGACTGTCACGGCCACGCCCCCTTGGGGCTGGGCGATGCAGATACCGCTTACAAGCTGGTAGCCGGACGGGCAGCCGTTAACGGCGGTGCAGGCGGATCCGGTCAAACAGGTCCCTCCGCTGCAGGGATAATTTCCGAGGGGACAGTTCTGATAGGAGTCGCCCGATATCCCGATGCCCGTCCACGTCGCCCAGTCGCACCGGTCATGAAAAGAGAGATACGAAGCGTCGTCGAGTATGCAGGACGTGCCCCTCGTTGATCCGCTCACTACTGCGTGATCGAACGTGAGAACGCCGAAAAGCCGGCCGCAATTGACCGGCGTCCAGGAGCCGTACTCCGGATCCTGCATCCCATCGCAGCCGTAAACGTAAAGCTGGTTGCCGCTTCCCTGGAGGTAGGTGATAAAAGCGTTTTCACCGCCGTTCGCGTCCCCGGAGCAGGAGGCGCCCGAAAGAGTCCAGCTCCGGCTGCTTCCTCCCGGGTTCGCCGACAGGTAAAGACCGTTTCCGCTGCAGAACATCCGGTAAGCACCGTTGTAAAACCAGTACGAGCTCGATTGGTCCGGAGAGACGGAGACGGAATACGTCCCGGTCTGGCAGACGGCCGTCTGGATGCAGGCGTTCTGGCACGAGGCCTGGTCCCCGTAAGTCGTCCCTGTCGTCGGGCACTTGTAGCCGGTCACGATCTGCGGTCTTTCGCACCTGTTCAGCGTGGGATTGTACGTCCCCCCGGGGCAGCCCGTCCCGTTGGTGGGACACAGGGGATCCATCACGCCCAGCCCGCAATTGACCGCTCCCAGAGGACAAAAATCGCTGCCTTGGACGGTCACGCAGTTGGCAACCTCGCTCGTGAAATCGACGTTGCCGTCCCCGTTCAGGTCCTTCGCGCAGATTTTCTGCGATCCGTCCGCGTAGACCGTTTCCAGGCAAGGGGAGAACACCGCGAGGAGGAGGACAAGGAAAATGATTTCGAAGGGCTTCTTCATCAGTACCTCGCCCCCGTCGTACAGATCAGGTCCTTGCCCGCGGCGTTGAGGACCGAGAGCACCGACGCCGCCTCGGAAAAGTCGTTGAGGCAGCCGCAGGCGTTGACGACCTCTTCGCCGTCGCCCGTCGGGCAGACCCCGTTCCGGCAGAGCCGGTAAAAGAAGTCGTAGGCCGCCGCGCTCTTCTGGTACTGCGCCTTGTTTCCCGTTTTTCCGGCCTGGGTGTCGGACTTGAGTTTTTTGGTCTTGCAGGCCTGGTCGCAGGAATCGGAAGAAGATCCTTGGGTAACCGCCCCCAGTGGCGAGGTGACGCTCTCCGTTTTCCACGATCCGTCCGCGTCCTTACTGAGGTCGGTATAGACAAGGGAGCCGGAATGCGCCGAACTGGAAGAATAGACGGCGTCCACCCTTCGTTTGGTGTCCGTGAAATCGTACCGGCCCGGGGTCTTGCAGATGTAGGTCCTGTCCTTGCGCCACCAGTCGCGGCAGACGTCGTGGGGAAGGTATCCCGTAAAGGTCCGGCAGGACGAGAGGGGCGACAGGGTAGTGGGATTGTAGTTATTGAAGGTGTGGACCCCGTCCGACTGCTCGTCCCTGAGCCGGCACTGCGGATCGGTCTCGTAGGCAAGGCAGCGATTGTCCACCGTGTCATCGATGATGTCCGTCTTGTCGGCCGGTTTCATGCAGCACAGGCCATTGCAGAGCCCGTCGCTGTAGCCTGCCGGGCAACTGATGTGGTTCGCGTTGGAGGTGTAATACCATCCTTCGATCCACGCGAGGTCACCGGAGGGGCAGGAAAGCGCCGCCGTCTCGTACTCGCGGGAATAGACGATGACCTGAGCTCCCCCGCACAGGAACCGGATGCGTGCATTCTTCACCACGCCGCCGTGCGGGTCTCCACAGAGGTAATTCCCGATGTAGAGACTCCCGCCGGAAGAGGTGATACTACCGGGCTGGGGAAAATAGCAGCTTCCGCCGCTCCCCCCGTCGTGGGTCTTGATGGTCCGCGGGTAAGGGCTCAGGTCGTTGATGGTGCAGCCGTTCAATGACGGGTCCAGGGAATCTCCCGGGGATGAGCACCCCGTCACCGTGGTCACGGTGATGTTCCTGATGATGGAACACTGCCGGTAATCGCCCTGGCTCTCCTGGGCGGCCTGGGAGTTGGCGATCAGGCTGTAGTAGCTGGCCGGGTCTCCCGCTTGGGAGATCTGTGCCGCGTCCTTGGCGTTCGCGAGGCCGGCGTCGCTTCCCGCACTGTAGTATTGCTCCGGTGAGCTCGATCCGTACGGACCGGGAGAACCGGAGCATTGCCCCGCGTCCTGGCCGTAATAAGTGATCGTCGATCCTTCCTCTTTTACGTCGGTGACGGCGTATTTCCTGTTCACGGCCTGGACGGCGCTTGAGACGCCTCCGCCCAGGTCACGGAGAACGGTCGACAGGTTTCCCTGGACGAGGTTGCTCCCGCAGCTCGCGTTGACGCAGTAGCAACCCCCCAAGTCCGAAATTGCCGCGGTCGCGAGTCCGACGCGGGCGGAGGCGTCGGCGCTCCAGCGATAATAGCTGCAGTTCCCCCATGTGCCGGCCTGGCAGGAGATTATCCCGTTTGCGCACACACCAGAGACGGGGAAGGGGACGGAGAAGACGAAATCCGTGTTCCCATCCATGTCGAGGTCCTGGCTGACCGCGATCTGCGAAAGATCGCCGGAACCCCCGACCTGAATGGAAACCTCGATGAACTTCCGGGAGGACGGACAGAGAAGCTGGGCGGAGAAGAATTTGTTCCCGTCCAGGGTCCGCATGGGCGTGTCGCGGGAGGTCATGGGGACGGAAATCTCGCTGTTGACGGTGCCAGGCGACCCGAACCTCTGGACGGCGGCACTCCCGAGATCATTTCCGGCCTGACCGGGATCTCCGGAACCCGCCGCATGGACGATCCCCGGGGCGAAGCACAGGAAAAGAAGGAACAGGACCCTAACCGGCCGTCCTGTATCTCTTGACCATTTCATTGATCGCTTCGCCATAGCTCATTCCGTTGTCCACGAGGGATTCGATCTCGGCGATTTCCGCCGCATCGGACGTGTAGAGGTAATAGGAGAAGGGGTCCACGGCGAGCCTGGCCACGCCCTGACCGAACGGGGTGTCCATGAAGATCTCCGAGTACTTGGGCTTGTTGCTCCGGACCGACTTCAGGATCTTGAGGGCGAACCCTTCGTGCTCGATCAGACCCTCCAGCTTCGCCCGATCGAAATCGCTGGATTCCAGATAAAACTTGAAGGCGCTGTTTGAACGGATCACGTCCCCGATGCTTCCGAACTGCTTCAAATCGAGAATGGACTGTGTGATGACCGTGAAGCTCCCACCGTATTTTCTCGCCCGCCGGTATCCTTCTTCAATGACCCCTTTCAGTGAGCTTCCCTCCTGCATGAACTGCCACGCCTCGTCGAAAATGATGAACCTGGGCCTCGACCGGTCTGAGATATAGAGGTCCTGAGTCACGGCGTTGATCACTTGGAGCGTAATGACCTTGAAGAGCTCCTTCTGGGGTTTTAGATGTTCCAATTCGAGGACGACAAACTCATCTCCGGCGATGTTGAAATCGGAAGTCCCGTTGAACCATTTCCCGTAGAGGTGCCCGCTCGTGAATTCTGTCAGGTTGAACGAGAGGTTGCGAGAAAGGGACCGGAATGCCGCGATATCATTCTCGTGGCAGGAATCGAACTCCTCCGCGTGCTCAGGGAAGGTGGACAGGTACTCGTAGACGGTGTCGATTGAGGCGTCCGCTCCTTCCGTCCGCCAGGCCCACTTGACCGCCGACTTGATGAGCGACATGGCCGTCTCCGCCGTGTCCTCCGGGACGATGTCCGTGGACGAGTAGACCATCTGCAGGACGATGGAAGCGATGACGGGGAGATCGCCCGCAGGGTCCATGACGTTCGTGAACGGGTTCATGCAAATCCTCGATTGCTCGGAGAAATCGAGGAAACGGGCGCCAAAGAGCCTCGTCATCTTCTTGTAGGAGCCGCCGATGTCCACGATGCGTATGAGGGCGCTGGAAGCGAAATAGTTGTAGACGAGGTAATTCACGAGGAAGGATTTTCCGCTTCCCGAAGAGGCTGCGATGAAAATGTTATGGTTGTTGGCGTGCCGGTCGAAAACGTCCAGGGAACAGGGCTGCCCCTTTCTCCCGATGAAGATGAGACTCGGCTTGCCTCCGCCGGAGAAGTCCGCCTGGACGGGGAGGGTCACCGCTACGCTGTCACAGGGCGCGATAAAGTCCCGGTCGAGGTTGTCCACGTTGTCGTCCCGGTCATAGAGGCCGAAGGGAAGGGACGAGAGAAAGAGGACGGGCAAGATCCCCCTGTCCTCCTGCATGACGTAGCCCTGCGCTTCCCACATCCGCTTGGCCCTCACGATCGATTCACTCACGGTCTTTTCGCTGTCCCCCCAGACCCAGAGGATCGGGATCACCCTCACGAAAGGGGTCCCCTTTTCCACCTCGTCCACCGCGGTCATGTACTCGTCTTTCTTTCTCATGAGGGAAGGGGCGAAGCTTCCAACCCCCTGCTGCTGCAAAACGAGGTTGCACTTCGTGTGGAGCTTCGACTTGAGATTGTGAAATACGACGTTCAGCGCGAAGAAAAACGGCGTCGTGATCTGGTTGGCGTCGGAGACCACTCCCCACACGCCCCCGAAGAGCTCGTTCGTCTGGAGCGGGTCCACTTCCTTGGGATAGTGTTTTACCGTGGTGCAGCGGAAATACCGGTTCCCTACCTTCATTCGGTCCATGGATTTTTCGATGACCGTATCGGAGAAGATCACCTGTTTCCGAATGGGAATCGAATCGTCGTAGGCGTCGTTATTCGGGGAAGGAACGTCGTTTAGGTATCTGCGCATCCATTCGACGAGCGCATGGGGAGGCACGGGCCTGGGATAGAGGTCCGCCCCCCTCAGGATCTCCAGTATGGAGTTGGAGAGATCCTTCGCGTGGAGCTTCATCTCCCGTTCTTCGGGGAACTTCACCGCCACGAAGAGGCGGAAATTTCTCAGAGGGGTTTTGAGGAAGATGTCCATGCCCTCCACGCCCTTCTCAAGGAAAGCGGCGAACTTCTCGGAGGCCTCGTGAACGATCGCGAGGTCACGCGTTTTCCCCGACCGGTACGCCTCGATGTAGGGATCGATGTGGCTGTCGGCGTGCAGGATGAACTGCATGACCGATCCGTGCGGAAGCCCCAGCCGGAAGAGCCCCTCCAGGGTGAAGAGGGTCTTTTCCCCTGCGAAGCACAATGGGCTGCATTCCCAGAGAAAGCCCTTGGTCCCGTCCGCGTTGTGGTATGCTTCCGTTTCCCCGTCGTAAGCGATCCAGGGGAGATAATCGGAAAACCGGTCTCTGCGGGTCAAATTTCGGAGATCCTTGCGGGTCATTCCCCCGCGGGCGCCGAAGATCACGTCAAAGAGCTTTCCCATCAGTCGGCCGCTCCTTCCTTCAGGTAGCCGCCCATGATCCAACGGGCATCGTCGGCCATGAAGTAGACGTATCTCGGCATGAAGAGTTCCCCTCCATCGCCTTTGTAAGGGAGGAGAAGCACCCTCATGACCCGGGGAGGCGCGACGAGCGGCGTGACCGGATCCCTGAGGAGCCCGGTGAGTTTCCGGTAGACTTCCTCCTGATAGAGAAGATTGACCTTTTGTGCCGGACCGGTCACCGCTTTGCCCGGTGAGTTTTTGGTTGCAGGCTCAAGGCTTTCGTCTTTATTTTTTTTCTGCAGGGACTCGCCGTAGGCCGTCTCCACGCCTACGCACTTGCCGTTTTCCTTTTGCGGGCAGGTGAACTCGCTCTTGTATGGATTCAAGACCGAGCAGCCGCCGAGCAGGGCGGTTAACGTTAATAGACACAGGACCCGTTTCATTTCTGCTTCTTCCCTCCTGGTTTTTCCTTGATCTCCAAGTCGACCCCCTCGCTCACGACAAGGGTGATGTTTCGCGTAGCCCCGACCTCGATCACGGGCATGCTCTGTTTGGCAAGTTCCAGATAAAACTTCTGGAGCTCGTGCGCCCCCTGGGCGAGTCCGCTTCCCAACCCCGCCTGGGCGATCTGCCCGGGATCCACGGTCTGGGTCGTGCCGAGCGCGCTGATACTGGAGGTCATGGTGGCGGACCGTAGGGCGTCTCCGACTCCGCCGAAGAACCCGGCAAGGACGGACCGCGCGATTGCCGATCCCATCTTGGAGACCACCGTTCCCCTGAGGCCGATCTTCCCGTCTGAATCGACGACGAAGCCCTTGATCTTCTGGTCGATCACGGCTTGGCCCTTCCTTGACAAGCAGGAGAGGTTCACCAGCCTCAGGTGCGCCCGCTCGTCGGCGAGATTACCCTGTCCTTCGGCGATGACGAAGCATCCTTTAAGGTCTGCTTTGACCTTGTTGGGGAGGATCGCCAGGTCCTTGATCCTCAGGAGAACCGGGACGGGGTTCCCCTTGGCCGACTCCACCGTCGGGGCGTCCAGGCCGGAAAGAAGGGTCGCCTCCATGAAAGAAGGGGGCAGATAGACCGAGTCGCCCTTCTCGTTTTTTTTTACCTCGGCGGCCTTCTGATCCTGTTTCTGCGCCTGTGGATTCGAGACGAGTTCGATATCACCCGTCGTCTCCGCGGCGGGCTTGGACGCCTGCCCGACCTTGGATGGATCGGCCGAGGAAACGGGTGGAGGCGGCAAAGGCGGAACGGGGTAAGAGATCGCCTTTGATGGATCGGGCGGCTTCGGGACCGCCGGAAGGGGTTGCTTCGATCCTGCGTGGACGGCCTTCGCCTTCTCTTCCTTGATTTCGTCCAGTTCTTTCTGGAGAAGCGAGAGCTTCTCCTCGGTCCTGGCGATCTCTTTTCGCCCTTCGAGGTAGGCGGATTTTTCCAGGAGCCCGGCGTCCAGGGTGATTTCCTTCTTTTTCTGCGCGGATTTCCCCAAAACCGTCCCGCCGTCTCTCGTCTTGAAAAGGTACCCCGCGAGGCTGAACGCCAGTACCACCGTCGCCATGGCGAGAAGGACAAGGTTCCGCTTTTGCCGCGGTGTGACGTTCGCCCAGATGGTCTTCAACTTATCTTTCATCGCCCGGTTCCTCCCGGTGAGATTCGACCACGAAGGCTCTCAGGATCTCCCCCTTTTTCAGGACAAGCCTGTCCAGGGAGACGGCGATGGGGTCGGTGGAGATTTCGTTTCGGAGAAAATCCTTTTCGCCGAGCTCGATCCTGTCCTTGTCTCCACCGGCGAGCGTGCCGCGGTACTCCTTAACCTGGATACCCTCGCCTTCGACCACCGCTACCCTGGCAAGGACGATATCCAGGTCACGAAAGAGATCGATTCTCTTGTTGGGGGTGGATACGGTGAAGCTCTCGGGAATCTCTTCCGTGTAGAGGCTCCGGATCGCGGAGAGGACCTTCTTCTCAAAAGGGAGGGCGCCGAAAAGCGACCTGTTCTTCCTGATGTTCTCCGTTTTTCCCGGGGAGAGCCTGATGGACCGGGCGGGGATTCTCTTGGGAAGAGCGATCAGGCTGTAAACGTTATCGCCGCAAACGACGAAGATCTCCGACGGCGTCGTGCTGTACGTGCTCTTGCCATCCTTCAAGCCCGTACGGAACTTGACGAAAGCGTCCCTGCCGCTGAACTTGACCGTGATCCCCTTCTCCCTTGAGTAGACGACGTCCTTGATTTCGCCCTGGCAGGTGATCCGGTTCACGTCCGAACTGCTCAGCTCGACGGGCTGGGCGACCTCGGGCATGACGGTGACGGCGCCCTCCGCCGGTAGTTTAGTGATCTGTACGTCGGCCGTTTCACGGTTTTCGGGGACATTTTCTTCCTGGCTGGATGCGATGCCCGCGCTCCCGAGGACGGAAACGGCCAGCGTGAGAACGAGAAGCATTCCCACCTTTTTTTTAAGCATGTTCTTTTTCATGGCAACCTCGCCGCCTGGCTGTTCGCATCTTCCTTCTCCGATATCCTGACGACCTGGAACCTGCCGTCCGAGATCCTGTAATCGATGAGGTATGTCTTCGTGATGTCCTCCACCTTGCGGTCGTCGACGTACTGCCTTCTTTGTCCCGACACCTCGATCTGGTTCTTCTCGCCGTCCACATACAGCTTTCCCATGAAGAAGACGCTCGTTACCCGGGTGGTGATCACCCTGTCCGCAAGTTCGTAAAGGACCCGCTTTCCCTCCGGAAACGCTTCCGGCGCATAAAGAGCGAGGAGTTCGTCGAATTGCGGTTTCACGGTCCCCGGGGAATAGCTGAAGGACAGAGCAGCGATATACCGGCTGAAGGCCTTCACGTATTCCTCCGAGACCCTGTCCCCCGTGATCTCGATCCGGCTTTTCAGGACCGGGGGGACGATGATAGTCCGCTGGTAATTCAACGCGCGGTAGGTCATGACCGCGTTCGCGATCGCCGCGACGCCGATCACCACGACCACGAACTTGAGAAGCCTGTTCTCCGCGACGATGTTGGAAGTCTTCTGCAGAAAAAGATTGAGCCTCATTCGAAAAACCTCTCCTCGAAAAAGGACGGGTATCCCTTCATTCTGGTGATCCCGGCGAAGTAGAGAAAATGCCGGAAGAAACCCTTGGGGTACCTCTTTTTCGCCCGGCTGTATTGCCAGGGCGCGATGAAGAGGAGCGCCCAGGAGAAAGAACCGTAGATCAGGGCGAAAAGAAAGCAGGTGAAGACGACCCCCAACTCGTCCGGCTCGAACCAGAGCACCTGCAGCGGGGCCGAGAGATACTGCGGAAAGCGCTTCGTCATCGCTTCAGACCGGCTAAATGATGCAACCCAGGGTCTGGACAATGGAATCCGCCTTCAGAAGCGCGGCCCCGCCCAGGATGGCGGGGACAGCTTCCAGTATCCGTCCCCGTATGGCCTCGATCGCTCCGAAGACGATAGCGCCGACCCCGCCGATGAAGCCGATGGGACCCTTGAGGATGGAGTTGACTCCGATGTCGTAGATGTCGTAGGCGAAGGACCCCGTGGAAGGCGCCGTCATGGCGAGCGCCTCCCCGTAATGGAAAAGGATAAGAAGACCCTGCGCGGCGATGACTGCCAACAGCATTTCCTTGGAACCCGGATGTTTCTTCATGTCATTTTTCTCCTTTCAGGTATTTTTCGATAAGCGGTATGTCTGCCCCGGGTACGTGTTTCCCGTTGACCCACAGGGTCGGGGTGGCGAAGACGCCCGCTTTAATGGCCAGTTGCTTGTGCTCTTCAAGGAGGGTGCCGGCTTTCTCGGTGAGCTTGAGCTTGCCCGCGTCGATACTGTCCAGCGCGCCGCTCATGACTTCATGGTAGGCCTTCTCCTGGTCCTTGGCCCCGAGGATATATTTCGCTTTGGCGTCCGCGCCGGGATGGAGACGCGTGATGGGATACAAGAATACGTATCGCGTTACCCCTTCCCGGTTCTTTTCGAGCCAATCGGCCGCTTTCCGGCAGAAGGGGCAGTCTGGATCCGTGAACTCGATCACGACGTTCTTGCCGCCGCCGATCTTGATCCCCTTTTCCAACGGGATTTCTTTCACTCTCCGGGCAAGCAGCTCCTGCCTTTTCTCCGCGGTGAGATTTTTCCCTTCCTTTGTTATGATGTCACCGAAAATGAGGTAGCCGTTCCGGGGCTCGAAGTAGAAGACGTTGTTCCCTGCTTCCACTTCGTAGAGACCGGGGATGACCGATTTCCCGGCCTTCTCCGCCTTCACGTTCGGGAAACTTTTATGTAAAATCTGGATCGTGATGCTTTCCTCGGCGTGACTAACCGCGGCGCACAGGAACATGGCCATGACGGCCGGCATGATCTTCTTCAGCAGCATGAGACCTCCTTAATGAATGATTTCGATTTCCACCCGCCTGTTCAGTTTTCCGACCTTCGATACGGGGCTGCGCTTGCCTTCACCCTTTGCCTCGGAAACCTTGAAGCCGTTTCTTCCCAGGTAAACCGCGACGGACTCCGCCCTCATCAGGGATAGATGGTCATTGTAAGGATGGCTTCCCAGGTCGCAGGTGTGGCCGACGACCCGGAGTTCCCGGGGCCGATCGGGTCGTTCTTTCAGGCGGGAGACAAGCCGATCGAGTTGATCTTTTTCGTAGTTGGAAACGTCGAACCGGTTGAACCGGAAATAAATCGTCGGCACGCAAACATGGTCGGGCCTGTTCGATCCGGTAATGTCGACCGCCGATGAATTATTCCCTGCTTTCGCACTGACAGTCTGTTTTTCGGTGGGTGGACCGTCCGCGGTGATCGACGCCGTTGCTTCCGGTACACGGACGGCAAGGGCAGGTGTCCTGGGTTTCAGGGCAAGGAGCCGGTACGGAGGACAAAGCTCGCAAATGACGAAGGTCTCGTGGTCAATGGAATTGGCTGCTGCTTTCTCATAGACGTAATTATAAGGGCTCGTCCGGATCTCGGCCGCCATGGCAACCGAAATGCAAGGCATGATCGCAATGAAAAGGAAAAATGCAAGTTGACGCAGGTATCCCATTGAGGTTTCTCCAGTACCCAAAGCTCAGATTGTTTTTGAGATCGCGGGAAGATTTAAGAGGTCAGGACAGAATGTGATCCCCCGCATCTGATATATAATGTTTTCGATGCAGGGATTTTGTGGTCAAAAATTGAAAATTTATTTTGTGGCCTCGGGGAGGCTTCAGGATAGGATGACCTTACATGTTCACGACTGATCGTTTTGTTCTCAGGCAAAAAACCCTTGTCGTAAACACGCGATCAAGAAATAACTTCGTAGACGTTCCGATTGATCTTTACAGACATACCCTTGTTGATATCTGCCGGCCGCACCCAAATCTTCTTTTTTTCTCTAAAATAGTCAGACTGGAGCCTTCTCCAGTGTCCTCTTCTCTGGTGCGGCAATGGCGAGGAGTGAGTACCTCCTTGCCTTGAGGCAGCAATGAGCTCTCGGACCTGAGAGTGATCCAGAACAATGTGCGCCGGCTTTTTGCTGAATGAGAACTTTTTGCCTTTGGCTGCAAGTCGTTTTTCGCGGTCTGTCATATCAGGCGTGATCTTTACGATGAAACGATCTTGCCTATTGATGTATTCAATCACCATCATGATGAAGACTATCGTAAAGTTTGTTGAAGAATCGAGCATTTTACAGAGCGGAGTCTTTGTCATGCAATTGCCGGACGGCGGTTGACAGCGGCTGAAAGTTGCATAGGAAGTGATCCCGGGGAGCGGTGCCACGGGTACCTGGCAATCATAAATGAACTCGCAGCTGTAATTTGCGACGAAGCCATTTGTTTCCGGAATCATTTGGACCACGAAGGAAAAGGGCTCTCCGATCTCTCCTGCTTCTAAAGAACAACCGGCTGAAGTGATTATGTCCTTTTCACCAACTGGCGCCGTATCGAGTGCATTTTGGAAAGCTTCTGCCGTCTGGAGTCCCTCAAACAAATAAGTATCTTCACCGACAGTATCAACGTAGATGATAACGGAGTTGCTCATTCTCGGGTTTGCGCTCTTCTGCAAAAGTCCGCTCGGAAAATCCAGAACCATTGTTGGAAATGGAAGACGAAACTCTTTAACCGCATCCGGATTGGGATTCCGAAGCCATTCGGCGTACACGGATTCATCGATGCCAACTATGAACAAAGGGGCTTTTTCATACTTTTTTAAAAAAACTCCAAGTTTTTCCTGAAGCGATTCATCACCTGGCTGTAAAGATTTCATGTACTGGGCAATGCGATTGCCCACCTTTTCATACTGGGATGCCATGCTTGCTGTCATCTTGCTCTCTCCTAATCGGATTCGTGGGATTCATGACGCTTTCGCCTGCTTTCATGACCCCACTTGTTCCTGCCTCTGCACCCACTTTTTCATGTCGGCCAGAAATGCATCCCGGAATTCCGCTGGCTCCAGGATGGTTATGTGCGGCAGCCAGGACTTGAGTATATCCTGGATGGCTTCGTACCTGCCCACCCGGAAAGTAACGATAAGGGAACCGTCCTCACGTTCTTCCGTGATTTCCTGGGTGGGGAAGACCTTCCGACGCTTGAAATAGCCCGAGCTGGAAGCATCAACGGAGATCTTCACGACAAGGTTTTGATCCGTGGAAAACCAGATGTTCGCGCTGCCCTGGATCGCGGAGTCAAGGTTTTCGGGAATCTTTCTGAAAGGAGTCCGCGCCATTTTGAAGTCGCTGATCCTGTCGAGGGCATAGCGCTTGATGACGGAATCGCCCGTATCTTTTCCAACCAGGTACCAAAACCCCCCGAAATGGACGACCCTGTATGGTTCCATGTTCACCTGGTGGGGTTTACCGGACTTGTAATAAAAGCCGGCGATCTTTTTCAGACGGATCGACTTCACGATCCGGTTGAGGAGACTGCTGTCGAGCGGGATCGACTCGTCCATCCTCACGTAGACCGGCATGGACGAGGCCGCGTCGTAAAGGCTGTTGAAGAGCCCGTCCGCCGCTTTCTGAAAAGGCCGCCCCAACTGGCCGACTACGTTCCGTAGGGTGATGACCAGGGCAAGTTCGGTTTCATCGAAAACCTCCAGGTTCTTGATGAGATCCTTGCCCAGCCGGTAAACGCCCTTCTGAATTTCATGGATGGGGAATCCGGACTCTTTCAACGCGGCAAGGTCCCGTTGGATCGTCCTGGGTGTAATCTGGAAATTCCGGCTCAGCCAGATGCTGGAGACCCGGTCTTTGTCCAGGAAAACCCGGAGGATCTGCCCGAGGCGGATCAGCCTTTTCTGCACGTTCTTTTCGCCCATTAACAGACTCTTCCCGTTCACAAGCTTTTTCAGGTCCGTGAAATGCTCCTGCAAGTTTGACGACAGACATCTGTCGCCGTGGCATTGAAATATCAGCAACTTGTCTTTAAGGTCAACATGAAAGAATCGGTTTTTTTGTAAGACAGGGATTTTTTAACGAAAGGACTCGCGTCATGAGAATTTTGGAATTGAGCCGTTACAACATCCCGGAGAAGATCGTGGAAGCCTGGACTACCGAGATGGGGGAAGAGCTTCTGCCGGTGCAGGAGAGGGCCATCAAGCGCCACCAGGTCCTCGACGGAAAAAGTCTGATCATCTCCAGCCCGACAACGTCCGGGAAGACCTTCATCGGGGAGATCGCCGCCGTGAAGGGCGTCATGGAGAAAAAGAAAGTCATCTACCTCGTCCCCCTGAAATCCCTCGCGGAGGAGAAGTATCTCGATTTTCGGAAAAAGTATGAGTCATTCGGGATCAGGACCGTGGTCTCCTCCAGGGATCACCGGGAACATGACCGGGCGATCGAGGCGGGCGAGTTCGGAATAGCGGTCATCGTTTACGAGAAGATGGCGCAACTCATGGTCAAGAACCCCTTCCTCTTGAAAAACATCGCCCTGGTGGTCGTCGACGAACTCCAGGAAATCGGCGACCCGGACCGGGGACCGGGGCTGGAGATCACCCTGACCAAGATCGTCTCCTCGCCGCATCGCCCGCAGGTCATCGGGCTCTCGGCCGTCCTGGGGAACACCGATGCCCTCGCCCGGTGGCTGGGTGCCGACCTCCTTTCCTTTGACAAGAGGCCGGTCGAGCTGCACGAGGGCGTGCTCTACAAGGGGGTTTTCCATTACAGGACTCACAATACCCTCGAAAAGAATTCCGAGCCTCTCGCCGAAATTGATTTTGAGGATCCGACGGAGGTTCTCCTTGCCAATGTGGCCCACTTGGCGGGGGAGGGCGACCAAGTTCTGGTATTCCTCCCGAGCAAGCTGGATACCATGCTTTTTGCCGGGCTTCTCACAGAAAGGGTCGACCTCGCCTGTGCCGCGGGCACCCTTGACGAGCTCGCTCTCCTGGAGGAAACGTCCCTAAAGGAAAAACTCTCATCCTGCCTGGGGAAAGCGGTCGCCTTCCATCATGCAGACCTGTCGAGGGACGAACGCAGCGTCATCGAGAAATACGCCCGAAAGGGGGAAATCAAGGTCATCTTCTGCACGACGACCCTGTCCATGGGCGTCAATCTTCCCGCCACGACGGTCTTCCTGCACACGCAGAAATGGGAGACCGACGGCCGCGACCATATGATCCTCACCCCGATCGGGTGGGCGGAATACGAAAACATCAGCGGCCGCGCCGGAAGGCTGGGGTTCGGCCGGGATTTCGGAAGGTCGATCACCATCGCCGGAAACGACTACGAGTACGAGATGCTCTGGGAGAATTACATCGACGGGCAGGTGGGAATGCTCACCTCGCGGCTCGACGGCAAAGGCATGGAAAACCACCTCGTGAACATCGTCGCCTCCGGCGTCGCCAGGAACAGGGAAGAGATCGAATCATTTCTTTCCCATACGTTCCAGGGGCTGTTCGAGAGCAGGGAGAATACCAGGAAAGGCATGGAAAAGGCTCTCCGGTTCGCCACTGACAGGAGGTTCATCGAGGAGGACGGCCGGGGGGAGATGGCCGTCTCCTCGCTGGGCGTCGTCGTCGCCTCGAAGGGCATAACCTGCCTCACGGCGCTGGACCTGTCGTCTTTTCTGAAAGAGGTCGGGGACAGGGAGCTCACGGACCTGGAAATTCTTCATGCCGCCGCTTCGAGCGATGACGGGAAGAAAATTTACATGCAGATCGCCGGGCATGAGCACAGGAGCAGGAAGTACGAGCAGCTGGTCAGGGAAGAGATCTCAGGCCGGCAGGAGTACCTGGGCACCCTGCTGTCCCAGGTCGTCAAGAGCCCTCTTCTCGTCACGAAGAACAAGGCCAGGACTCTCAAACTCACCCTTCTTCTCGAAAGGTGGATCCGGGGGAAGGAAACCCCCAGCCTGGAGAGGGATTTCGAATCGTATTTCGGCACGATCGCCGCCGCGGCGGAGGGGTTGAGCTGGATCATCGATGCCGCCTCGCTCGTTGCCCAGAGCATAGGGTCGCCCAAGGCCCTGCAGGACAGGTTGTCCATCCTTTCCGAGAGGCTTCTCTACGGGGTGGAGGAGAAAGGGCTTGAACTGGCAAGGCTGAGGGTCCGGGGCCTGGGCCGGGCGGGAATCTGCAGTCTCGTCAGGGAGGGCTTCGACAGCAGGAAAGCCATCCGGGAGACGCCTGTAACGGTACTCGCTGCGATGATCCCGGAGAGGATCGCGATCAGCCTCAAGGAGGCGGTGGAATCGGGACACAAGAATCCGCCACAAAAAGAAGAAATGAGCGCCGAGACGTCTGAACCTGACAACACGTTCATTTGCCGCGACCGGATCGAGATCACGGGAAAGCCGATCGAGAAACGCAATCTTGTGATGATCAACGGCTCGCCGATGGGGATTACCAATCGATCCTTGGAATTGCTCCTGCGTTTTGCCGTTGCGGTGAAGAAGGACGGGCGGGGATGGGTTCACAGGGAGGACCTGACTCCCGGGATGGGAGCGACACAGCTCGTCTCGCGGCTGAGGAATGAGCTCCGGAGCCTTACCCTGAAGAAGGACGGGAAAATCATCGAGAACGACGGATCAGGGTGTTACCGCCTTTCAATACCGCCTCGGAATGTGTTTTTCGACAGAGAAAGCCTTCTTCAGCACTGGAATGCCGTGATAAAGGATGCGGCGGCTTCCATTTCAGAATAGCTCTGCAGGACGCCAAAATTACTTGACAATAACTGTCATTAACTATACACAAGGAGATCATTATGGCTCGTATGAGATAAATTTTTGAGAGGTTACCCGATGGCTAAAAAGCCGGGAGACGTACTGACCATCGAAGAGTTGGCCGCTTACCTGAAGATTCCAAAATCCACGCTTTACAAACTCGTACGGGAAGGAAAAATCCCCTCTCAAAAGGTAGGGCGTCATTGGCGTTTCCTTAAAGGTGCCATTGATGAATGGCTGAAAAGGCAGGAATAATCCTGAATTATAGACCGAACTTTAGTAGGTGATGAATGAGCGATAATCGCCTGGTATCTCAGATTGGGCAGCGCGTAATGCTTCCGGGACATTTTGATGTTCCTGTTGTTTTGGAAGATGCGCGGCCGCTTGGGTCAGGCGATTCGGCGGGTTACGAGTGTCGTGTCCGGCTTCCCGACGGCTCATTGGAAGAAGCAGTAATTTCAGCTGAAGAGATTGCGTCAATTCTGGGGAGAGAAACAGTTAAAGCTGAATCAATGACTCCGGTTGACGCCGAAAAACTTCGCCTCCTTATAGAATCGACCCGGATCCGCCTCGCCTATGCTCACGATCAGCAGTTTGCTGTGAGCCTGTCGGGCATCCGCACTCTTCCACACCAGATCGAAGCGGTATACCGGGCGATGCTTCCACAGCCCAGATTGCGGTTTCTTCTAGCGGATGACCCTGGCGCAGGAAAGACAATCATGGCCGGTCTCCTGGTGAAGGAACTGAAGCTTCGGGAAGCGATTGAACGCATTCTCATTTTATGTCCCGCTCCGCTCACTATTCAATGGCAGGATGAGATGCTCCGATGGTTTGGGGAGCCGTTCGACATAATCTTTTCTGCAGTTGACCAGCAGCAATTGACCAATCCATGGCAGCGGTCTTCGCAGATCATCGCTTCCATCGATTACGCCAAACAAGAAGACGTGCGCGAGCGTGTCTGGCAACAGCGATGGGATCTCGTTATCATCGACGAAGCCCATAAGTGCTCGGCCCGCACCGCTTCGGGTGGTCAAAATCGTGAATCCAAGGTTACGACTACGAAAAGGTATGATCTGGCTTTACATCTTACTTACCAAGCGGATCATGTCCTTCTCCTTACCGCCACGCCCCACCATGGGGATGAAGACAAGTTTGCCCACTTTCTGAGGCTGATCGATCCCGATCTTTTCCCGGAACCTCACCGTCTCGGAAAGCAGGCGTCAGCCATTCGTAAGGATGTCTTTCGCCTCGGAAAGGACTCGCCCTGGTGTCTGCGCCGTCTGAAGGAGGACCTACGGGATGCGAACGGGAAGCGGCTCTTTCCGGACCGGCACACGAAGACAGTGACTTTCCGCCTGAATAGTGACGAGTACACGCTTTACAAGAGCGTCACCGCTTACATAAACGAATTCATTCCCCAGCAGACGGGGCAAAGACGTTCATCGGCGGCCCTGACGCGAACCGTTCTACAACGCCGATTGGTGAGTTCCACTTGCGCCATCCATGAATCGCTGAAGCGTCGATTGAAAAAACAAGAGGATCTCCTGGAAGAGCTTGAGGGGCTCACTCCCTCACAGCGTGCGAAGCGATTGGCCGCCTTGCAGGGACGGCTTCCTGATGCCGAGCAGGACGAAGATGATCTTGATGACGCGGTCCGCGATCAATTGGCTGATGAATACACGGCCGCACTGGAACTTGAGCAACTGCGCGCTGAAATCTCCGCCCTCCGGGAATTGGTTGAGCAAGCCCGACGTGTTCGGGAAGACGCAAATGATTCAAAACTGGCTGCATTGAAAAAGTGCCTTGGCGAGGCGCAGTTCCTTGAGCTGAAGGATGGACGGGGGAAGCTCCTGATTTTCACGGAGCACCGCGACACCCTGGGCTATGTGCGAGATCACCTTGAAAGGTGGGGTTTCAGCACCTGTGAAATCCACGGCGGCATGAATCCCCATGAGCGCAAACGGGCACAAGAGGTCTTCCGAACCGGAGCTCAGGTATGCATTGCAACGGAAGCCGCAGGTGAAGGCATCAATCTCCAGTTCTGTCATTTGATGATCAACTACGACATGCCCTGGAACCCGACGAGGCTGGAGCAGCGATTGGGCCGCATCCACCGCATCGGCCAGGATCGGGACGTGTACGCCTTCAACTTTGTGGCCACGGATTCTGAAGACGGCCAGCCCATTGTCGAGGGTCGGATTCTCCACCGCCTCCTGGAAAAGCTGGACCAGATGAACGAGGCTCTTGAAGGTCGTGTATTCGACGTGATCGGTGAGGTGCTGTCACTGAATGACGTTAATCTCCCCGACATGCTTCGCGATGCGGCTTATGACCCGAGGCGGCTTGATGAGTACCTCGATCAGATTGATCGCATCAATCCGGCCAAGCTCAAAGAATACGAAGAAGCCACTGGCATTGCGCTTGCGCGCAGCCACGTGGATTTTTCAGCGTTCCAGCGCCGTAACCTTGAGGTTGAGGAGCGTCGGCTCATGCCTCGCTATGTCGAAGCCCAGTTCGTCTCTGCCGCCAGGGAAGTAGGCTTGCGGGTCGAGCCGAGAGCCGATGGTTTATGGCGTATCGAGCATATCCTGGCGGATTTGCGCTCTGAACGACTCCGCTCCGTTCAGAAGGTCGGAAAAGCGGAATCGTCCTATCGAAAGATTACCTTCCATAAGCATCACCTTGAAAAGGACGCTCACGTTGATGCGATATTGATGGGGCCGGGACATCCCCTCTATGCGGCAGTAGACGAAAAACTCAACGAGCGTCTGATGGAGTTGGTCGGCGGCATTGGTTTTTTTGTCGATCCCTTATGTAAAGAACCTTACCGCATTCACCTTTTCGAGATATCAATACGCGGCAAGGACTCGAAGGGAAGCGACGTTCCGCTCTACGGCGAGCTTGTAGCCGTTCGGGAGGAAAGGGGAAATTACGAAGTAATCCCAAGCGACATACTTCTTAATCTGGCGGCGCATCCGCATCCGCCGCAGGAGATCGAAGCAACTTCCATACAAGGTGCCACTGATTTCCTGAAACGTACCTATCAACTCGAATGCCGCGCCCGTTGTCAGGCAGAGCGGCAGCATTTTGCCCAAGTCTGCCGGGAATACCTGGAAAAGTCGTTTAAAGCCCGGATCGACCGGGCTCAGGAACGGGCCATGCTGCTTGCAGCGGAGGTCTTCTCAAAGCCAGAATATAAACTGCCTGCAGATGAGGCCAGGAAATACGTTGATGAGCTTCAGCGTGCCCGTCAGGAGCGCCTCGATGGCCTGAAGCGGCTTGAGATTGCCAGGACGGGTCCGGTCAAGCATGTTGGGACGGCATTCATCCTCGCCCCTGACGCCGACACGCAGGCCCAACTCGCCGATCTGACCGACGAACTCGATCCGAATATCCGTCGGCAAAGCGAGATCGCTGCAGAAGACAAGGTGATTGAAGCGCTGGTTGCGGAGGGCTTCCCTCAGGACCGCATCGAGCGGGTCGGGCATCTGAAGTTGGGGTTCGACATCCGCGCCCACAGGATCGCCGATAAAGCTACCGGCGAGGTCTTCGTCAAGAGAATCGAGGTCAAGGGACGACTGCGGGGACAACCGGTACGGCTTACCACGAATGAATGGTACAAGGCGCAACAATTGGCGGAAACCTATTGGCTCTATGTAGTATGGAATCCGCTTGGAGATTCACCCGAGCTTGTGCGTATTCACAATCCAGTCGCTAAACTCGACCATGCAAAGAGGGAGATCGTGGCGGCAAGATTCTACGAGATCCCTGCAGAAGCTGTCATGAGCATTGTCCATATCGATTCTGAGAAGAATCCGATGCTGTAACTCTTTGGGGTATATTGATGGCTGGTATCATATCCGATCAGGAAATTGAGAATTTGATCCAAGAACCAAAGATTCTTCCAGGTGATTATCATCAAAGAATTCAGGTTCGTCCAAAAAGAGGCCATAAGGAACGAGAGTTGGATATTAAAGGGGGAAGCGGAAATGACTTTCGCCTGATTCTAAGGCAAAGCACATTTAATGCGCTTGATTTCTCTATTATTTTGGCTTTCAGACCGGCAAAATCAAACGTGATCTTTCGGCTGAGGCGGTATAACGGAAAAAGCCATGAGCATACGAATCTGATTGAAGATGTATCGTTTTATGAATATCACATTCACCAGGCCACAGAAAGGTACCAGCTATTAGGGGCACGAGAAGACTCTTATGCCGAACCCACGGATCGTTTTTCCGATTTTTATCAAGCTGTTTCTTGTCTCATGGAAGATTGCGGATTTGAAATTCCTTCAGGCGCTCAGAGATCATTGTTCGAGGAGATGTGAGCTATGAACTTGGAAAGAATCGAACAGGATTTTCGAATAAAAGTATCAGAAAAATTACGAGTAAAGAGTGAGGGCATTGAGCGTTTCCGTGTCTTTGTGCCCTTTATGTTCGAAGATGGAGACCACCTTTCCATAGTCATGAGAAAGGGTGATGATCAATGGATACTCACGGATGAGGGACATACGTACATGCACCTCACATATGATTTGGAGGAAAAGGATCTTCAACGGGGGACAAGGCAAAAAATCATCACAAACGCGTTATCCGTATTCAAAGTCGAGGATCGAGAGGGAGAACTCATAACCAAGATAAGCAACGATCAGTACGGAGACGCGCTATATAGCTTTGTACAGGCTTTACTCAGAATTACGGATATCACTTATCTCTCGCGTGAAAGAGTCCGTTCGACTTTTATGGAAGATTTTCGATCGTTCATTGAGGAAGCGGTGCCCCAAAACAGACGAGAGTTTGACTGGCACGATCCTTCACACGATCCGGAAGGAAAGTATTTGATTGACTGCAAGATCAATGGGATGCCCAAGCCGCTTTTTGTTCACGCGATGCCCGGAGATGATAAGACGCGCGATGCCACCATCACTCTTCTGCAATTCGAAAAGTGGGGTCTTGCATTTCGTTCCGTAGCCATCTTTGAAGACCAGGAACAAATCAACCGGAAAGTATTGGCCAGATTCAGCGATGTCTGCGAGAAGCAATTTTCAAACTTGAGTGGAAACCGAGACAGAATCAAACGATATTTTGACGAGGTCATGGGTGAATAATCCCGATTGCAGATATGATCATCGCCTGCCGATCCAGATGATGATCTTTAGGCGAGGTTGCCGGAGATACGTTGATGTCGTAACGCTGTGTGGAGAACATCGAAGGTGAGAAGATGCCGATAACCGCTGCGCAAAAAGCACAAGCCGAACAGCGCCAATGGACCGCTGCCAGAGACGGTGCACCACAAGTACGACTTGTGGCTGGCCCGGGTACGGGTAAATCTTATACGATTGAAAAGCGGGTAGCTGATCTTTTGACCAATGGGGCGACTCCCGGCAATGTCTATGTCATATCATTCACCCGGGCTACGTGCGCCGAATTGACTGAACGTATCCGGGCTTTCTGCAGCACTCTTCCTTGCGCGAATGCAGCAGCACAAGTGCGAGTCTCAACGATGCACTCCCTTGCGCTTCGAATTCTGCGACGTGCCAATCTGCTCACCTCGTATCCCAGCACGCCAATCATGTTGGACGATTGGGAACAGACCAATGTTTATGACAGAGAATTCGCCGGGAGTCTGGGATGTACCCCGTCTCGAGCCGCCGAGATCAGACTTGCCCACGACGCACAATGGCAGACCCTGAATCCGCAATACGTGAACCAGGCGCAAATAACTCCTGCAGAGGTCCAAGGATTCAACGCATTTCATTCGGCTCGGACCAACCTGTATTGCTGTGTGCTCCCCGGTGAGGTTATCTACAAGTGCGTAGACGCACTTCAGCAAGGCGCATTGCAGCCAAATCAATTACCGCAAATCGACCATTTGATCGTTGACGAATTCCAGGACCTTAATGCGTGCGACCAGGAATTCGTGCGCTTGTTGTCTGCAAACAATACAATCCTATTTGTCGCCGGGGACGACGACCAGAGTATCTATTCGTTCCGTCATGCCAATCCAGACGGCATCGTCCAGTTTCAAACCGCCTACCCAGCATCGGCCACGCATGTATTGACAGACTGCTTCCGATGTACTCCGGCAGTCCTCGGACCGGCCAGCCGACTGATTACCTACAACTTGAATCGAGTTGCCAAGAACCTTACGTCGCTCTATGGCGCTGCCACGCCGCCAGTTCAGGGCCGTATGATGGTTTGGTCGTTCCAGACTGCACAGGAGGAGGCACGTGCCATTGCCCAATCTTGCCAGGCGATAATCAACGCAGGCATGGCTGGGCGGGAAGACGAAATTCTCATCTTGATATCCAATCGCCGGGTCCAGCTCGACATGCTGGCCCAGGAGCTTGGTAACCTCGGCCTTCCCTATGATCCTCCGCGAGGCGCGGCGCTCACAAGTGAGTATGAGGCCATCAGGGCGGTCTATTCGGTGCTTCGGATCGCCAGGGACAACTCGTCCGGCGAAGAAGATTATCCGGCGCATCGGGACCTGCTTGAGGTTCTCTCCGGTGTCGGAAGCGCCACGGCAAAAGGGGTCGCGGATGCCTGCATTTCCAACAACCAGAACTTCCGCCAGCTCTTTTATCTTCCAACGTGCCCGACCTGGTTTTCCGGACGCTGCCCCTCGGCGGTTCAGCGCGTCATGGCGACCGTTCAAACGGTTAGAACGTGGAGCATGAGCGACACCTTGGCAGCTCGGAGCGGCGACATCACGACCCTCCTATCATCGCAGGTGTTCACATCAGGGCGTAATGCTGCCAATAGCCTGTCGATATGGAATACCCTGATAGGCTCGCTTCCGGCCCAGATGACACTTGAAGAGCTTCTGCAATTTCTTGCGGCCGACAGCGAGTCGGATCAGCAGGCCATCCTTGATCTGGTCAACCAGCGAATTGGCGGTGCTCAACCTCAAGCCCAAGTACCCGTTCAGAAGCGTATCAGGATTCTGACCATGCATGGTGCCAAAGGACTCAGCGGGAAGGTCGTGTTCATCCCGAGTACGGAACAGGGCCTCATGCCGAATTTCAGGGCCTTGCAGGCCACCGGGCTGCTCATTGAACAGCGACGTCTGTTTTACGTGTCCGTCACCCGGGCTATGGCTTGCTGCATCGCGTCGCACGCGGCTCAACATTCGGGTGCTCAGGCGATGGCTCTGACTCAGAGGTCTGTTGCACGTCTAACGCGCTCTCAGTTTCTGAACGAGATGAGTGTTCCAAGCGTTACTCGAAACACCGGTTTGAGCCAAGCTGAAGCGGCGGCAATAGTAGCAGAGGTGAACAACTTATGAATGACCGCAGATGGATTGACGCAGAAAGCGAGGCAGCTCCAATGCGGCGAGGGAACAAGGGTGGATGTGCGCGATATCTGAAACAACAACTTATGAAGGAGGGCAGCTATGAGCTTTGAGCGACATGGCTACAACTTCGAAGGGGCCTTTACTTCAGCGAATCAACTGGAAGCGCGGGCTGGCGTGTACGTGATCTGGTGCAAGAACGGCGAGACATGGACGTGCCTGGATGTTGGTGAGTCGCACAATGTGCAGGAGCGTGTGCTCAATCACGACCGCGCCGGTCGGTGGCGACAGAACTGCCGAGGCACGATCTACTATGCGGCGCATTACACGCCGAACCTCCAGCAGACCGGACGAATCCAGATTGAAAGCAGGCTCCGTCAGCTTGAAAAACCTCTTTGTGGAGAACGCTGAATTGAACGACCGCAGACTCATAGAAGACTATCTGCCCGTGAACTCGGTCGGGGAAGCTGCTTCGAGTGAGCCCCGTACTAAGGGGCACATTTCGACCTTACATGTATGGCGTGCGCGGCGGCCCTTGGTGGCATGCCGGGCTGCGGTGTACGGGGCGTTGGTGCCGGCATCGTTATTTATCCCGGAGAATGGACCGGACAACAAGAAACAGAGTCTGGGCCGGGCTAACGTAGCCAAATTTGTTGATCGGCTCTGCAAGTATCCGGGCAACCAAATCGTCATCAAAGACGCGCAGAGGCACATCCTCGAAGCCCATGCCGAGCGCTTGACGAGAGAGACGGGCAAGACCGTTACGGTCGAGGAGATCGAGGCAGGAAAAGCACCACGCCCTATGGTGCTGGATATGTTCGCGGGCGGCGGGGCCATTCCAATTGAAGCTGCCCGACTGGGATGTGAGTCACATGCTCTCGACCTCAATCCGGTCGCTTATCTCATCGAATTGTGCACCGTCACCTTCCCGCAGCAATTCGGAGCGGAGCTGGCTGACGATATCGAGAAGTGGGGAAAAACCATTCTGAAGCGGACGCAAGAGGCGGTGTCCGACGTCCTTGCACGCATACCGGTTGCACGGAAGCAACCGAGGGCAATCCAAAGAACCCTTGGGGATGGAAATGAAACGCCAGCCGACGAGTATTCTGTCGTCGCTTACTACTGGACGCGGACCATCCCATGTCCGAATCCACAGTGCAAAGGAACCGTACCGCTCTATCGACAGACCTGGTTGAGAAATAAATCCTCCGGTTACGTGGCCTTGAAGCCGGTACCGGACATGGGCAGACGCATCATGCGTTTTCAGGTGGTCGAAGCTCGGTCTGCATCGGCGCTCGGCTTTGATCCGTCCACCGGGAGCGCTGGATCATCCACGGCATGCCCCTTCTGTCAAACCGCTCTCGATGGTCCCTATGTCCGCAGGTATGGCGACGAGAAAGGCTTCGGCCAGCAGCTCATGTGCGTGATTGCGCTCAATCCCGACGGACCTGGCAAGTTGTATCTTGTCGATGAATCGCTTGCGGCAATAGAGGCCGAGCATCAAGCCATGTCCGAACAGCGGGCAACGGAGATCGAGCGAGAGCTTGGACCAAGCAGTCTGGATGAAGAGATTCCGCCGACCGGCAACGCCGGGCTTGCCACAGGGAACAGCTATCTATACGGCATCCGGACGTTCCGCCAGGCGTTCACGCCGCGACAACGGTACGTTCTCTTGACGTTGGCGCGCGAGGTGCACCATGTCTACCAAGAGATGCTTAAACAGGGAGTGGAGACGGAACGGGCAAAGGCCATCGCGACATACCTGGGGTTATGGGTCAGTCGTCTTACTGACAAGTGCAATGGATTAGCCAGATGGAATAATGGTCGGGAAACCATTGAGAGTCTCACATCGATGAAGCGTTTCGCGATGATGTGGGATTTTCCTGAAGTGAATCTCTTCGGTGGCGCTACCGGAGATGCATGGGGTAGCCTCGAATACATTACTGCTGCTGTCAGACGTGAAGGGCAATTCCGTAACCCTGTTAAAGTCGTGCGCGGTTCCGCCGCCGAACTGCCATATGACAACGGCATCTTCGATGCGGTGATTACCGATCCCCCTTACTACGACAACGAAAGCTACTCGGAGCTTTCCGATGTCTGTTACGTCTGGCTGCGGCCTACCATCGGCTTTCTCTACCCTGAGCATTTCGCTGGCCAACTTACGCCGAAGAAAAAGGAATGCGTCGCCGCAGCTTATCGCCAGGGGGGAAAGCAGCAGGCGCGGAACTATTATGAGGACACCCTGTTTCAGTCCTTGCAAGAAGCCCATCGTGTCACGAAACCTGGCGGCATCCTGATCGTCGTCTATGCCCATAAGACCACCCTTGGGTGGGCGACTCTTGTGGATGCGCTTCGGCGTGCCGGATATGAAGTTGCCGAAGCCTGGCCTCTTACTACCGAAACAAAGGCCCGAGTGGCTCACCAAGGAGACGCGGCCCTTGCCTCAAGCATTTTTCTCGTAGCCCGGCGACGTGAAGCACCTGAGACAGGCTCGTATGAGGATCAAGTCCGTCAAGACCTGGAGAAGATCGTCCGCGAGCGCGTTGATTCGCTCTGGAAAATGGGCATCACCGGCGCGGACCTGGTCATCGCCGCAGTGGGTGCAGGGCTCCGCGCCTTCACCAAATTTGCCCGCGTGGAGTACGCCAACGGCGAGGAGGTCCCGGCCGAGAAATTCCTGGCGGAGGTGGAAGGTGTCGTGCTGGAGACGCTTCTCGAAAAGATCTTCGGCGTGAGCGGCAGCGGGGTCGCCGCCGTTGACGGCCCGAGCCGGTTTTACGTGCTCTGGCGCTACGCTTACAAAGCGGCCGAGATGGACGCGGGCGAGGCCATCGTTTTCACCTACGGCCAGAATGTTGAGCTGGACGGCCAGAACGGACTTTCGTCCGGAAGCCGCGCGCTGGTCGAGAAGAAGAAAGGTAAGTACAGGCTGCGGGATTTCGCCGAACGGGGTGATGACGAAAAGCTGGGGGTGCCAAAGGATGACGGCAAAGCCGCCCCGCTGATCGACATCCTGCACCGCATCCTCTGGCTGGTGGAAAACCAGCCCAGGAATCTGAATGACTTCCTCGACGAGGCGCGGCCGGACCGAGAGCGGTTGCGTCTGGTAGCCCAGACCCTGGCAGGAACTGCGCTGGCCGGCAGGAAGGACGACGGACCGGAACACACACTGGCGACCACGCCGGCGGAAGGGGCTGCACTTAAGAAACTCGTCGCCAACTGGCGGGCGCTCATCGACCAACGGCTGGCCGCCAGGGAAGGAACCCTATTTGAACTCATTCGAAATTCGGAGGCCAAAAAGTGAGCACACATGCACTTCGTCCCTGGACCGACCTGGTCAAGCTCCATCCCGACGTGGAAGCGGGTGCGCTGACCGAGGCGGTGTTCGCCATCGATCTCGGAGCCATCGCCGCCAATGATCCCAACGTGCCCGTGGTCAACCGAGACCCTGAAGCCTTCTTTCGGGCGACATACCTCACGGCCGATCTGCGAAAGCTCCTGGACGAAGTGCTGGCATCCCTTTCCGGCAAGTCCGGTTACAACCGGGTGTTGAAGCTCAGAGTGCCCTTCGGCGGGGGAAAGTCGCACACTCTGGCGTCGCTGTTCCATGCCGCGCGAAAGCGAGAGGCGCTGGACGGCATCCCGGAGGCTAAGGAATTCGCCCGACCCGGCAATGTGGCCGTGGCGGTTTTCGACGGCGAGAAATTCGATGCCCGTAACGGCAAGACACTGAAAGACGGCCGCACGATCCAGACCATGTGGGGGTGGATTGCCTGGCAGATCGACCCCGAAAAGGCCTTCCCCCTCGTCGCCGAGCACGATAAGGACCGTGTGTCTCCAGGCGGAGATGTGATCCGCGAGTTGCTTACCAAGGGGGCAAGTGGTCGGCCGGTTCTCATCCTCCTCGACGAAGTGCTCAAGTACATGGAGCGGTCCGCTGCGGTCAGTGTCCTTGATTCCACCCTCCAGCGCCAGGCCAAGGATTTCTTCCAGAACCTGACCGTCGAGGTGGCCGGGAGCGAGAAGGCCGCGCTCGTCTATTCCCTCACCTGGAGCGCCAGGGAAGCTTTGGGAAACGTGGGACTGCTTGCCGAGATCGACAAGCTCGCCTCGCGGGTGGACCAACTCAGGGAACCTGTCTCGGGGGACGAGGTCCTGCCGATCCTCCAACGGCGTCTTCTTGGCGGTGCTCCCGACGCTTCCTCAGCCACCGAGGTGTCCACGGCATATCAAGATGTAGTGACCGGTATGCAGCGTGCCCATGCCGAAACGCCGTCCGAGCGCCAGCAAGCCGAGGAGGAAGGCCGCCTCCTGCGTGATCGGATGCGGGCGGCATATCCATTCCATCCCGCGCTCATCGACATCATGAGGGAACGCTGGACCGCGGTGGATGCCTTCCAGAGGACACGCGGCGCGCTGCGGTTCCTTGCCTCCTGCATGCACTCTCTTAAGAAGAACGGCGGGGCCAAAGCGCTTCTTGGGCCCGGAGACGTGCCGGTAAAGGACGTGGATGTCCGAGTGAAGATGCTCAAAGAGCTCGGGGTACAGAACGACTACGACCCGGTCATCACAGCGGACATCGACGGTCCAAACGCCCGGGCAAAACGCATCGACGACCGGATGGCGCGCGAGACTCCCGCGCTTGCCAGTGTGAAACCTGCCACCCGCATCGCCACGGCCATCCTCCTTTACTCGTTTGGCGGGTTAAGGCGTGAGAGCTCAGGCAGCGACGAGACCCTGCCGCCCGGCGTTACGGAAAACGAGCTGCTTGCGGCCTGCGTCGGTCCCGAGCTGGACAACATCACGGCCACCGCCGTCTTGTCCGAGCTTCGTAATACATGCCTGTACCTGCATTACGACGGCGTCCGGTACTGCTTCAAGAAGGACCCGAATGTCACCAAGCTGATCGAGGACGCGGAGCAGACCGTTGCCCGTGAAGATTCTCAGGCTCGTGGTCACGGCCCGGTCCGAAGTCAGATCAAGGAAATGCTGGATGCCCGGCTGGCCGGTCATCACACGGCCATTGTCTGGCCGGCAAAGAGCCAGGACATCCCCGACGAGGACCCCCGTTTTCTCGTTGCCTACCTGCCACTTGAGTTCGCAGCCGAGGGCAAGTCGGAACAGGATCGCCAAGCCAAGGAGCACCTGACCAAGTACGGAGATCGTCCCCGGCGTTTCCGCAACGGGCTGGGACTTGCGATACCGGAAAAGAAACAAATCGAGGCTTTGCGGCGTGCCGTCCGGTATCTTTTGGCCATCGACCGCGTGGAAGCCAAGAAGCAGCAGCTCCGGCTTACCAAGGATCAGCTTGACCAACTCCGGGAGAGGAAGCGCACCGAACAGGCTGCTGCCGAGTCGTGTTTCCGGGAGCTTTACACGGCCGCGTGGTTGCCTCGGGTACAGGACGGCGGGTTGGAAATCGAGAAGGTCGAAAGAGGTGGACGCCCGCTCCAGGCGACAGGCGTCCACGAGCGGATAATGGAACTTCTCACCAGCGTGGGAACGCCACGGATTCACGGATCGGTTACACCTCGGAAAATAACAGAGCGCGTGAGACTCGGCGAGTCGCCGGCAGCGGGTGAGCAGCCGCTCATGGGTATTAAGACATCGGACGTGCTCGAATCCTTCTACCGGGATATCGCTCCGCCCCGATTGGAATCTGCATCGATTCTGCGTAAGGGAATCGCCCGCGGTGTATCCGAGGGCATCTTCGCTTATACGAGCGGTGTAGTCCCCGCATTCGGACCAGATGGAAAATACCAGGTAAATCGAAATAAGGTACTGATTGGTAGCGACCATCCCTTTTCGGATGATGAGATCGATTTCGAATCCGGCTTCCTTATGATGCCGCAAGCTGTTCCGGATCCAGCAACTGCGCGGCCCGCCGGAACGTCCCCAATCGATACAGATACCACTCCTCTTCCCGGCGTCCACGAAACCCCTACGGGGATGGACGAGGGAACAGGCTCTGATCCAGCAACGGCGGGATCTGGGGCCGCGGGACGAAGGAAGCGGATTGTCATGACCTTTGAGGCCAGTAGGGAGCAGGTCTTCAAGGCGTTCCCTGCTATTGCGAACCTAGCGGACAAGTCCGATGGAGCCAGGGTGCGAATCCGAGTTGAAGGATCTTCGAATGCCGGGTTCGATCCATCGTGGCTCCGAAATGCTGTAGACGAGCCGCTTGACGAGGCAGACATCGATCGGACCACTGAGGAATGAAGCGAAGGGACTATTAAGTTGCCACTCATGAATGTACCATCGGCAGAGCTCTTAAGATCTGCCATTATCCGATCTCTGCGTAAGCAGGGTTATAGGGTACATGATGGAATTATCCATTTGCCCAAGGACCCCACGAAAGATGATTTCCGTGCGCTGAACGAACTTGCCCTGCATAAAAAACTTGAAGTATCCGGTCCGGGTGTTCGATCTTATGAAGATCAGCTTATTCAATATATTGCTGACGGGCATCAGGTGATAACCAATGAAATACGACCCAAGCTTGTAGTCGTAAGACCTGGATCCGAAAACGAACTGCTGTTTCGTTATGCTTGTCTTCACTGGAGTATTCCGGTCTCGGCAGGATACGGGAGGAGACTTCGCTTCCTTGTGTTCGATGAAAGCAATGGAAAGCTGATGGGTTTATTCGGTTTGGGAGACCCGGTCTACTCTATGCGAGCACGCGATAATTGGATTGGATGGGACAAGGAAAACAAAGCACAACACCTGTATCACATAATGGATGCTTATGTGTTGGGTGCTGTGCCGCCATATTCATTCTTGCTGGGCGGAAAACTTATAGCACTGCTCGTTTGCAGCAACGAGGTGCGAGACGCATTTCGTGAAAAATACAACGGCAAGAAATCTTTAATCAGACAGGAAACTCGGCCGCCTTACCTTACACTGGTTACAACCACTTCGGCTCTTGGACGGTCTTCCATATACAATCGAATCCGCATCAATGGTCAACAATATTGGACCAGCCTGGGATTCACACAAGGGTCAGGAGAATTCCACTTTTCCAACGGTGTCTATGGCGACATCAGGGCATATGTTGAAAAGTATTGCGAGCCTACCGCAAAGCACATAGCTTGGGGGACCGGTTTTCGAAACAAGCGTGAAGTAATTCGCAAGTGCCTCTCTCAGATCGGTCTTTCAGCGGATCTTATTTACCACGGTATCCGCCGAGAGATATTCGCTGCCCCTTTGGGGCGTGATGCAATCCGGTTCTTGAAGGGAGAAGTTAAACGGCCATGTTTCTATAATTGGACAGCTTCAGAATTATCGGAGGCTTTCAAGAATAGATGGCTCATTGGTCGAGCAGAACGGAAGCCAGATTACCGCGAATACACGCGGGAACAGTATCGACTTTGGCCTTCAAAGAAAAAGATCAATAAAGGAGGAAACTGAGTGTATGGAGGCATTCGCGGATCTTCCTGATGCACTGGTTCGAGATCTCCTTGCCAAAGCCGCACCTGTTGCGGAAGGGGTGTCACAGAATCTGCAGGCACTCCGTGATGCTCGCGCCCGCCTCTATACAGAAGCGAGAAATCATCGCCTGATCTGCCGAAAAGCTGACCTCGATGTGCCCAGGGAACCATCAGTCGTCGGAGTGGATGGATCATATCAGGTGCATCGTTTGACAGCATTGGACTTATGTGCAGCCGCAGCTGTTGCGGTAGAGGGTACATCCAAAGAGGCTGCCAGATACTGGCCGGAGCCCTATCATGATATGTGGGTCGATGGATTACCACATTGTATTGATGCAGTCGGAGTCTTGCGGGGCACAATGGTCTCAATGGAGATGGCGCTCGCGGCCAAAGCTCCCCATGATCTCGTTCTTCTTGACGGATCATTTTCATCCCTGGTCATCTATTTAAATCAAGCGCTTACGAGGATTGCTGATTCCTCAAAGACCTTATCCGAATTTTTTTTGGACCGCTGGAAAGGCGGCGCGCTGGATCAGCTGAAGGGTTTATTAACGAGCGAAAGAACAGTTGCCATGCCTAAGTTTACATCTCGCAACGAATTTCTTCGTGAAAACATGCTGAATCCCCCCGTAATGGTCGACGGTAAAACGCTGGCCACGATGATTTTGGATCCGGGTGAATATACTCGTCCATTACCCCTGCATGATGCGACCGATCCTGCGAGCCAGCAGGTTGACCACCTACCGGAGAAATACTGTCCCACAAAAGATATGGATGAAATTAGGGAGGCATTGAATCGGTTATCGGTCATCTATTTTCGTCCTTACGGTTGGCTTCCCGCACTGAGAATGGAACTGCCATCCGCAATAACGTCGAGTAACACACGACTATCAATTGTTCTGGAAGGTATAAGTCGTCAGTTTTTCAGCCCGGCTGTAATTGAGCCGTATCCCTTATTTCTGGCCGATCGAATGGTCAAGAGTCTCGGATCCGGTGTGGCGGTAATCGAACAGACCGTTGCACAGCACGTAGCGGGATCGTCCCCTGACATTGAAAATACGCTTCTATTCTTACAGAATTATAGAACGGAAGGTGGCCGAGGAGGTGTTTGATGACAAATAATCGAAATCAGGATGTCGCAGTCGTAGGAAGCCCATCAACCAATACGGAATTAACATTAGACCTTCTTCAGGAGGCCACTGAAGAGCGTTTAGTTGGAGCGCTATCTGCTTTTCAAGCAACACAGAATGGTCAAGCAATCGTGTCTGTAGGGCAGATAGTAGGCATCGAGTTGAAAAATCGATGGCATGAAGATTCCGTTTTCAGGAATCTCGTGAAACGAACGGGAGAGATTCCGCCTATAACAAATCGACAGGACACGCGAACGGCGGACCTTGTTGTAGGTGCCACGTTCAAGAGAACAGGGAACGGGTTTCAGCCAGAAGTATTGGGAATGGTCCCAGCAACAGGGACTAGAGTCTCAAGAATCGATCAAGGATTACTCGATCAGCTATTACAAGCATATAGTTCCGAGATATTTTACCTTGGCCAAGCCTATGCCAACGAGATCCTTTATCCCATGTGGTTCAAGCACTTCGGAAGCAATGATCAAGGTCCCGGTGGTGCTGGCGAGGCTTATCATATCGGAGTCTTCGGTAAGACAGGGTCTGGCAAATCGGGTTTAGCAAAGATGATGCTCTGTGCTTACTCCCGGCACACTAATCTTGGTATCCTTGTCATTGATCCTCAAGGTGAATTCACGCTGGAACTTTCAGGCACACGTGTTGGCAATCAAGGATTGGCTCTGGACCAGATTGTGCGGCAGCAAGGGCGATCAATTAACATTTACAGAATCGCTGATATTCAATTAGATGAATGGAACACCTTCGAAGAAATGCTGGTGTCTCTCGGTTTCTGTGAAGAGCTGACCATTACGCACAACAACAATGCGGTGCGTGCAGCGGAAGTGGTTCGAAATGCCCTGGAACGTGCGACGCAGGGAGGGAGACAACAATTTCAACTTGCCAACCTCGGGACTCGCGATGCGCTTTCTACAGCACTGAATGCCGTTTTAGACCAACAAAGCCTGCCATACATTTTCCCAAGCAAAGACCCGCGTGTGCGCTTGCAAAACCGAGTGCAGGATATTCTTTCAAATCGATTTGATGAAGTTCTAAATAGCAAGTGGATTCCGCTCTGTAGTCTTTTTGCTGCAGGACCAGGAAGGCGGAGGTTGTATGGAATCGTATCCGACTTAATGGGAACTGCAAATGAAACGGGGCCACGTCCGATTGTTGTTATTGACCTGTCCGCGCGAGGCAATCAAAATCGTTTCTGGACGGAAGAACTGGAGCGTCGTCTATTAAGTAAGTTGCTGAATGTTATGATCGCTCAATCGACATCCAGCTTATCGACGAGGCAAAGTGCAAATGTTCTGGTTTTTCTCGATGAGGCGCACAGGCATGCCCCCAGCGGTCGATTAGAACAGGACACAGAGGCCGAGCGGCTCCGTGTGTTACTGCGCCGTGCAGTAAGGGAGACTCGGAAATACGGTTTGGGATGGTTCTTCATCAGTCAAACGCTCGGAGGTCTTGACCCAGAGATTCTGCAACAACTTCGAATACTGGCTTTCGGGTTTGGGCTTGCTATGGGCACAGAGTTTGACCGCCTAAGAGATTTCGTGGGGGGAGACAAGCGTTCGTTAGAGTTATACCAATCATTCCGTGATCCACAAAGTTTCCCAGCCCGAAACCTTCAGGAGTTTCCATTTATGGCAGTGGGGCCAATATCGCCGCTGGCCTTTTCAGGAAAGCCTGTTTTCTTCAGCATGTTCACCGATATGAATCGGTTCCTGCAGGGAAACAACATTATTCAAGGCTCCGAATAATTACTCTTTAGTTCTTCATCAACTCATGCGCCCCGCTATCCCCCCGCTATGCATTCCAAGATAGCACAACCGGCCCGCATCTGCTTCAATGCACGGCTGATAATCAATTAAAGCAACAAGATATGAATAACCGACGCGAACTTCGATCCTTCTGGTGATCAGAAAAGGCTTCGCCTAAAGGTCATCAAGAAGCATTCCTGAGCGGGGACCCCCGCGTCATCATCCCTTAGAAAGACATCTTTCCAGTTCTTTTTTTCCCCTCATTCCATAAAACCTCAATAATCATCCATAGCTGATCATCATCCTGCACCCCCGTTGCCCCCCCGTTGTTTTCACGCGCGCTTTCCTCGGTTAGAGATTTCCCATGCGCCGGATCACCATCGATCCGTCATCCGCATGCACTGCCGGGATCTCGAAGCATCTCCGGGAAAGGAGCCGAAGTGAGGGCACGGAACATCAAGCCTGGATTTTTCAAGAATGAGGAACTCGCGGCCAAAGATCCGCTGGCGCGGATCCTCTTCCAGGGGCTCTGGTGCATGGCGGACCGGGAGGGGCGCCTCGAAGACAGGCCCGCGAGGATCAAGGCAGAGATCCTTCCCTACGATGCCTGTGACGCGGAATCCCTCCTTGCATCACTGGCGTTGGGAGCGGACCCGTTCATCCTCCGATACGAATCGGAAGGACGCCGCTTCATCCAGATCGTCCACTTCGGCAGGCATCAGAACCCCCACCTGAAAGAACCCAAGAGCACCATACCGGCACCGGGCAGGCACGATGCCGACACCATGCCGGAACCGGAAAAGCACCAGGCAAGCACGGTGCAAGCACCAGAAGAGAACCATCCCGGCACAGTGCAAGCACCATGCGGGCACGGTGCAAGCCCTGCTGATATCCTGATTCCTGATTCTCTGATTCCGGATTCCTTAAACAGCTTATCTGAAGATAAGCAGCCTCCGGCTCCCCCTTCATGCGGTCCGCCGGAGACGGACCCGCCTAAAAGAAGATCTTCGCCAAGGGGAAACCACTTTCTGGCCCACATCGCGGACGAAAAACTCAGGAACGAGATCAGCGAGTTCGGGGGCGCGATCAATCCCAGGAAGTTCAACGCCTACCGGTGGTGCCAGGCCAAGTTCAGCGAGAAGAAGTTCAACCCCGCGGCCATCCTCCACACCCTCCAGAGGATCGCGAAGGAGCAGGACACCAAGAAGGATCTCTGGCCGTACGCGAACAAGATCTACGAGGTGGAGTACGGCAAATTCAACGAACGCGACCATATCGAAAGAAACCGGGAATACAAAAGGGATTTGTCGCAGGGGGAACTCGTCAGGATCGGCGCCGTTTTCAGCCGGCTTGCGAAGCCGCCCTGACCGTATTGGTGCGTGAGTCAGGGGACCTGAGAGAAGACACTTTGAACTGGAGGACACAATGGCATTAGCTGCGGCAACCGCGTCCCGGGAAGGGAATTACGAGACACATCGAAACGAGGCCGTCCGGTGGGTCGAGCGGAACATGAGGAAGATAAGAGGAAGAGCGGTGAAATTTCAGCGCTACTCGCCCTACGACCTGGAAGATTTCACACAGCAGGCCTATGCGGCGGCGCTCGCAGCCGTGGACGTCTCCATGAACCAGGGCATTCCTTTCGAGGCCTGCTTCTGGGTCCTCTTCACGGCCGACAGCAGGACAATGGCCTCCAATCCCGTCACCCGCAACCGCTACGAGGAATTCAGGGAAAACTACACGGAGCGGGGATACGCGCCCACTCCCATGCAGGATCATTTCCAAGACTTCACGGAGGAAACCGGCATGGGGAAGGAGGATCTGGAGACGGTCGAAGCTCTCGTCGACATGGCTCTCCAGGTAATGACCACGAAGCAGAGAAAGGTCTGGCGCTATCTCCTGAGCGATACGTACTACACGACGACAGACATCGCAGAGATCCTCTCAGTGAAACGGCAGGTGGTTGAGGAAATCCGGGATACCGGCCTCAAACGGGTCAGGAAATATTTCGAGGCGGGCGCATGACCTTCGAAGATGCCTCCAGGAAATACGAGCTTCCACTCAAGGTGTTTCACCGCCTCCGGGAACTGGGCCTGGTCAAGGGCGATCCCCTGGCAGACGGGGATATCCATGCCGTCGAGATCGTGCGCGCGGTTTACGGGGACCGGGTCCTCTTGAGGGCGCAGCTCGCGAAATTCGACCGGGCCACGAGGGAGGACCTCGTCCGCACGGCTGAGTTGGCCAAGTGGGAACGGTACGTCATCAACCGTTACAGGAACCACGTCACCCGGGATTGCGGGAAGCTTTATGTGAAGCAGGTTGCCGACGAGATCAAGCGCTACTACGGGGTCGAGAAGACCTCCGAGGTGATTACGAGGATCTACCGCCTGAGGAAAAGGGCATACAACGAACTGCGAAGGAGGGCCAAATGATCAAAGAACTGCGTCGATACAAGAGAAGCGCGACTATCGCCCTTGGGATCACGGGGATCGCCGTGATGGCGGCTTACAGCCTCTGCTCGGAATCCTGTACGTATCTGCGGGGATCCATGCTCGGCCTGGATCTCAAGCACCTGGGCATGCTTTACATGGGGTCGGTCCTGACCGCCGGCGATTTCGGGAAGAACGCCGTTTGCGCGATCCTGCTGTCCCTGGGCTTGGGTGGGGAGGTCTTCCTGCTCGGCTTCCAGGTCATGAACGGCGTTTACTGCCCCTATTGCCTCACCTTCGCTGCCGTGGTCATCGTTCTCTTCGCAATGCATCTTGAGAGGATCAGGCCGTCGACGGCGATTCTCTTCGCCGCAATCGGGTTTTCAGTTTTTCTCTCCCTCTTTTCCGGGTCGGCGACGCCGGCCTACGCCGAGGAGACCCAGATACCCTCCTTCGGGAACGGCCCAGTCAAGGTGAGGATCTACACCGACTATTTCTGTCCTCCCTGCCACTCGATGGAGCCGGAACTGGAGCCGATCATCGTCGATCTGGTCAGGCGGCGGATCGCTGCAGTCACCTTCGTGGATACGCCCGTCCACAGGGAAACGATCCTCTATGCGAAATGTTTCCTGGGAATGGTGACTGGAAGAAGCGATATCTCACAGATCCTTTGGGCGAGATCCGCCCTCTTCAAGGCGGCGGAGGAAAATATCCGGAGCCTGCCGGACCTGGAAGCCTTCCTGGGCGAAAGGGGCCTGAAGTACCGGTACGTCGATTCCTCGCAGGCCTTTGAAACCTTCGGCAAACATCTCAGGGATGACCGTATCGATTCCACACCTTCCTGCGTCGTCGAGGGGCCGGGCGGCAGGAAGAAATTCACCGGCGCACGGGAGATCCTGAGGGCGCTGACCCGCCTGGGGGAAGGCACATGAAAATGAACAACGTGTCCATAGTCTGGAGCGCGCTCCGGAAGCTCTCCGGGTGGTCGAGTATTTACCATTCGATGGCACACCGGGTTCGCCCCGGCAAGTGTCTCAATCGCACGAACATAATAAACATTATTATGCTGACTCAGGCGAAGGCCCGTACCGGATCATTTTCGGGGTTTTCCGGCGTGGAGAATATTCGACCGAAAAACCCCGCCGGAAGGGAAAAATGGTCGAATACTCGACCATGCACGTCAGCCTTTAATTAAGGAAGGAGGTCCATTCATGAACCAAACGCCGATAATGCCCCGTTCACATCTTCAATCGTTCGTTTTGCCCGGCAGGCGCGCGAATCGGATTCTCAGGGAAGGTCTGGAGGTCACGATCGGTCACCATGCCGAGGCCGTGATCCTGCGGGAGTTCATCCGCTGGACCGGCCGCCTCTGGGACTTCGACCAGTTCATGCACGAGGAAAGTGCGCGCGGGAAACAGGAGTTCCAGGACGATCCGCCCGAAAGCGGCTGGGTGGAAAAAACGGCGGACGATATCCTCAGCGAGTCGATTCCGTCCTTGAGCAGGCATGCAATCAGGAAACATCTCAAGTCGCTTGTCCGGAAGGAATTTCTCTACGAGCGGGAAGACCCGGTGTATCCGTGGGAACACGCGCTCCAGTACCGGGTGAATCTCGTCAAGCTCCGAAAGGCCCTGGCCAGGCGGGGATATCACCTGGATGAACGCGATTTCGGTTGAGTGATGAAACGACGGAACTGTCGGCAAAAACTTAAGAAGAACATCAAGGAGGTGTGCAAATGAATCTGGGACTGGATGTCGGGTACGGGGACGTGAAAGCCGTTTATCAGCGTGAGGGAATTCTGGAGATGCTCAAGTTCCCGACGGCGATCGCTTACGCGGAGCGGGAAGTCGGAGATCTGTCGGCCTTTGCAGGGGGCGAGGAATATGAATACCGGGGCAGGAAATACTTCGTCGGCAGGGAAGCCCTGGTTGGCGCCTTTTCGACGCGGAGCTTCGAGTTCATGAAGAGGTATTCGCCCCTTTTCGTCTTCAAGGCGGTGAAGAAAATCCATCGGAGGACCGGTGAACTCGTCACGGACGTCGCCATGGGACTCCCCCTTTCCCATTACACGGAAGCGAACCTGAAGGAACTCGTTCCCCTCCTGCAACGGATCGAGGTGGGCCGCGAGGTATTGGAATTGAACGCGCGGTTCTATCCCCAGGGTCTCGGGGTTCTCGCGGACTACCGGCTGTCCCAGGCGGGAGACGTCAACGCGCGGACGGACCGTGACATGATCATTCTCGATATCGGATTCAACACCGTGGACGTTATCGTGGTCGAGCGAGGGAGGATCGTCAAGGGCGAATCCGACACTCTGGAGAGGCATGGGGTGTCGAAGATCTCCCTGGACCTCGCCAGGGAAATCAAGGTCCGGATGCAACTTGATCTTTCCGAACAGGAATCGAAGGATGTACTTCGCCAAGGCAGGATCCGGGTGTACGGGGCGGAGCGGGATCTCGCTGAGTTGGTCAGAGAATCGGCGGAGAAATACATGGACTGGCTGATCCAGGAAGTGCACTCGAAATGGATGGCGAGGATACAGCGCGCGGAGAAGGTTATCATCGCCGGGGGAGGCGCCTACTATCTCCAGGAGCACATCCCGGAGGAGTACCTGCCGCTCGTTCACGTGCCCGATCACCCCGAGTATGCCAACGCGAGGGGTTTTCTGAAGGCGCTGGACGTGGAATCAGGGAAATGACCACGAAGCGTGAAATAACCCTGAGGATCACCCTGACGGACGATGAATTGATTCGGAAGATCCGCTCGATTTTCCAGCCGGACCGCGGGCGGGTCATACAGAGAGCCCTCAAGGTTTATTTCGACACGGTCGGCGGCAGGGAAGTTTATGAGATGCTCTCGAAGGAAGCGCCGGGCGCGGTGCCGGGAAAAAGAGATGATGCGCCGCTCCGTCGAGGCGTCCCGGACAAGCTGAAAGATGTCCTGGGTGATTTCTAATTTGGATTATGAACGGTGATCAGTCCAAAGAATCTTAAGACCATGAGCAACAGAAAAGAGGAATAAATGCGGTCGATGGGGTCGCTGGATAAGGAGGTTTGAAGATGAGGCGCACCATTTTAAGAATGCCGGCTGTGAAGTCTGAATCAGGGCTTTCCCGGTCAACTCTCTATTTACGCATTTCACAAGGCCTGTGGACTCGGCCGGTGTCACTTGGCTCACGGGCGGTCGGATGGCCTTCAGACGAAGTGGAGGCACTGAACGCGGCGCGTATTGCAGGCAGAACCGATGAAGAAGTACGATCTCTGGTGCAAGAACTGGAAGCTGCCCGTAAGAGTGCAAGGTAAGAGGGATGTCTGAAGTCAGACACATAAATTTGTCCTGACTCATACTCAACTTGACGTACACTGTCAAATTAAGTCTCGGTCAGATTATTGATTATACCTTCAAATCCTTAACCCGGCCTAGCTACGACTCGTGTTCCCGAGGAATAGTGTAATGTGGATTTTGGCAAAGTTGGGCGGTTTAGTAGTTTCATGCCGTAACGTGCAGGTAAGATCAATATTATGAATAATCTGTCCTCTTTACATTTCCGTTTCGGTCTATACACATTAATTGGATTATCGGCATGCCTTGGGCATTGGTTTCAATCTCAAGAAAAGTGATGGGAATATCCCGGTCGCTGTAACATGAACCTGCGTTGTACACATCCACACCTAGATTACTCTTCTCCTTTCCTTGATGGTGGGTATGCCCAAAAATGAACCATCGTGGCAGTTTTTTATACTGACAGAACTGTTCAAGGTAGCATCCCATGTTCCGGAGTTGCTTCGAGGATAGACGCTTGCCTTTCCTTGCTTCACGAGGGAAAAGGAGGATAAGCAGTGAACTGCCAACCTGATGATATAGTTTCTTGATCTTATTTCCAAATGCATCTGGGCCTACCAAAACATTCGCTAAGCCCCGAAAACCCATTGTAAAAGAGATAGTATTGGCCACAGTTTGATATTGCGCTGTTTCGATAAAAATCCGGCGGCGGGCCTTTCTGATCTCTTCGGGAGACTTGAAGTTGGAAAGATAGTCAGAGAGGTCATTGAAGCGGGTTTGTTTTGAATCCAAATAATGCCCGTGAGTCAGCACCATCTTTTCTTGACGGAAATTGATTTCGTGGTTCGGGTATTCAACGATGACTTGGTTCTGTGCACAGTAGGTTCGGAAGATTCCTGCGAAAAAGGATTCCTCTCCTATCCACTTGCCCGTCATGACAGGCGTGGGTACAGAGCCCATTTTTTTCCCGGAGGCTAGAACGTCATCACACACCAGTTTCGATGAGAGCATGTCCCATATTTTATAGTCGTGGTTACCTGGCACGTAAATCCATTTTTGTGTGAGATGTTTTAGACCCTTTTCTGGTGATTGCCGTCTCATCCGTATATCGAGTTCTTGAACGAATTGCCGGAATCCGAACAGTGGCCCGTTCAAATCTTGCCAAGCACCCCCTTCAATAGCGCGGGTAAAAGTGGACAGGTTGATGTCAATTAAGTCGCCGGTAAATACAATCTCATCCCAAGGCGCACGGGACACCATATAATCGATAAGGGGGTCGCGAAACTGAGCAACATTGATTGAACTCTCCGGTGTCCCGAAATGCATGTCACTCAGCACCATGAAGCGTCTACCTGCTTGATCCACAATTATATCTTGTGGCGTCAGAGGTCCAAGAGCAGATACCTGAATTTTCCTCTCAAGGACTCCGAATTTTTCCAAATCACCGAAATCCTTCTTCGAGAATAAAAAGCCTGAAAGTAGCTCCACGGACTGCTCTGAATCGGACCCCAGTATGAGCAGGAGGTGCTTATGTGTCGATGGCTCATCTGCATTCACTAGCGCATGCATTGCCAGGAAATCAGTCTCACTTGGAGCAGGCAGTGATGTGGGATGTGTATGCCACATTCCGATATATTGAGTGGAACCACGGGTTCGTTGCCGCTTCTCTTCATTAGCCTCTGCCACTCCATTGGTGCCGCATATGAAGTGTGCGCAAGATGATTCACTGTCAGCCGGCGGCCCGATTACTTCTGACACCCATATGACCCGGCACGCATTGTCTCTTCCGCCGAAAAGGATGCCCCCTGTTTCAGCTTTTTCTCCATAGATTAGTGCGCTCCGCCTTACCCATGTATGCATTTCCGAAAGAGCTGCTTGCGATATCCTGATCTGAAAGTTGCTTTGCGGATCTTCGATTACAATGTCCGATTGGAAATTGAACTTGTAGTACAGGGGTATACCGGGAAGTGCCGTATGCGGCTGAGCAACAAAGTGTGCAGTCGCAGAATCCTCTGTATCGGCTTCCTTTTCTATCTCGTGAAAGTCAACTGCTGCTAAATTGAGCATTATCGCAGCCAAAGCGATTGAGTCGGCGGCCGAACCAACGAAGGTTGCCTCCGAACATCCAGGTTCCGGTTGGAATACGTCGTTTCTCGGTTCCGCCGGCCAGAACTCATCCACATAGTCCCCCAAACAGCCCTTTGAGCATGCTGCTATCTTTACATTCCGAAGGACATCAACAGGTCCACCACTATGTCTCGAACCCGAGACGACAACGAGTCCTTGTTGGGCTCGATGCCCCACGACCATGGATGCAACTGGCACCCGCCGGGTACTCTTCCCCCTTCGGCTCTCCAGTTTTTCAATCACCGCCAGTGATGCTGTGGTATCAATCACGTAGTCGGCACCGTCGGTCCAATCCTCAGAGTCCAAGACAGTTGACTTTACATCCTCAAATTTTGGTTCAATGACAAGAATGTCTGGTCGAATCTGCCTTAGCCGTTTTGCTAGAACACCCACTTTGGAATAGCCTATTTCCTCATCAAGATACGGCTGTCGGCTCAATATTCCAGGAGCGATAATCCCTTTGTCCCTCAAGACAAGTTTCTTTACGCCTGCCCGCGCCAAGGTTTCCGCGATCGGGGCACCGATGGCACCGCATCCCCATACGGCAACGGTCCGTTCCCTGAAGACGTTCATCGGTGTTCCGGTATCTCTGGGAAGAATGATTTCGGGCCGGTCCTCCCGTACCGTGCACCAGGCGACATCGACAAGGTCGAGCCATTTTCCCATGAGCTTTTCCACTTCAAGGCCGATCACCCGGAATCCTTCTTCTGTGCTGTATTTGTTTGGAATGAGACGGAGTCCATTGACCATCTCTTTCTTTATTAGCCATGCGGTCAGATGCTGCTTGAGTTGATGTGATCCTCGGATTCCCCGCATCGGTGCTCCGATAATAACCAAGAGGTCGCTATCCGCAGGGTTGGCATCGGCGGCGAGTGCCATGACGAGCCGGATAATGGCCCGGGACACGCCATTCTTCTCTACCTGATCGAGAAGCATTTTCGCTTTAGCAGGATATTCCCACGACAGGGGTTCCGTAAGAAGTATCGCGGCTCCTACCGCTGCTTGGGTTACAGATTCCGAAATGTCAATCCAGTCTTCTATGTCGATTCGATAACTTGAGACATTCCTAAGTTTTGCATATCCAAACCATGCCGTCCCTTGAACTTGTGGGGTATCCTTCCGTGGAATCACCGTAATTCTTTCGGTGGGGTATGCGACCGGAGGGTGAAGCGGTGCGCCTTCCATATCCAGTTGGTTGAGGGCAGCGCGACGAAGCCACAATTCGAGACGAGAAATGAATCCAAACATACCGTCACTGGCATCCCACTCGGTGTTTCTTGATTGGTAAAGACATAGGTAGGTTTGCCATTGGACGTGGGGATTCCCTGAGAAACGTCGATGCGGCGTATAAACGCTTGGAACATCGAAAGGGAAATCCGGTGGAATGTATATGAGGAAGCGCTCTCTATCTCTGAGCTTTATCCCTCCCTCTGCGTACGGCATATCGAAACAGGTGACGCTTATTTCTGCGATTGCTGACCGGTGATCCCCTTCTGGAAACCTCACAGAAAGGACTTCGAACGCACCCTCTGACGCAGCCTCGATCTCGCGCAGTTCTTCTTGTGCGAGTTCCTGCCCCGCTGTCATCGATTTTCCCCGAATCCAACTCTATCTGAAGGTGGTGCCGCGCCTCCGCGTGCCTGCTCGATAGCTTTCGCCAGGGAGGTCAGTCCCGCTGCTTTTGCGACTTGAGACCCCCAGTATGTAAGGCCTGCGGTGGTCACTTCAAAAATGATTGGTTGAGGGTGATCCTTGCCTCCATGTTCCTGTGTGCACACAAACCCGTCTGGCGCTATTTCCTCGTACCGGTTTTTCGCTATTGCATGTGGCGGATTATCGCCGGCTTCGTTTGATTTTGGGATTGGTTCTGAACTGGCGACGATATAGCCTGGGTCACTGGCTGCCTTCTCAATCGCGTCAAGAACGCCCTGCCGAAGGGTTTCTTCCTTCTCGCCCTCATCGCACCAGTACATGACTCCCTTGGAACAGTGGTGTGGGGCAAGAAATACGTTCCAAGCCAAATTATTTTTATCAGTGGTTCGGTCGAAAATGCGCTTTACTGTGGGGTAGCAGTGATCGCCAAGAAGCATGGCAAAGCCGGTAACTTCTCCATCAGACAGGGCTATCCGAAAAGCAAGACTTGTGTCATTTCGCTCGCCTTCGCTGTCGTCCTTAAATGGCGCATGGACGAAAGCATTGAAGCAATCTGAATAATCCTCCCCATTTAGTTCAGTGATGGAGTTTCCCGGAACGGTCAGCTGGTCTTGAGGGAATCCTTCGAATTCCTCTTCTTTCAGGAGATCATCATAGCCGATGATGTGGACGCGATCTCCGGAACCAACATTCCCTTTGCTAGTGATCGTTTTCTTGACACGCCTCATAGCTTCTTTCTTGAAGGCCGAGGCGTCTTCGCAAAGGTCCTTGTGATATTCTCGGAATATTCGTGGCGAAAACCAGAGTTCCCCGATTGTGACTTCTTTTATCAATTGCGAAAACCCCTGGCAGTGATCCTTATCGGGATGTGTCAACGCGAACACTGACAGGTGGGGTTTCTCGTTCAGCTCCGGAAGCTCTTGTTTGAGGATATCAATGATCGGAACATGAGGATCGTCTTCCTCTGTAGCGCATTCCATATGGCGCAGGTCGATTTGTAATATGATCCCGTCCTCTTTGTCTACAACAATGGTCGTACTATCACCGGTACCGACCGGCCAGAATATAAAACCCCGCTTTGGAAATCCTTTCATGATATTCCCCCCTCCTTTAATCCCTTAACCAACGAGTTCCCGGATGGACCCACCATTCCCCTTTATCGTTGATCTTTATAAAGATCGAACCATCAGAACGAGTAGAAACAACCTTCCGTTTATCTTTGCACCCTGCGACAATACAGCCGGTGGTCCTATCTGAATACCATTTGGTCGCCGCAGTATTCTTATTGTCTTTTTCTATCGACTTATCGGATATTACGCACAGCATTGGTGTTATAACATCGAAAAGTTCATTACAGCATCCTTCCGACCGCCCATGATGTGGAACTTTGAAAATTGTCGTTCCCGTAATGGCTCCGACAAATTTGGAATTATTCAGCAGATCCTTCCATCCGGAAGCTGGGAGATCACCTCCTAATAGGATTTTGACACCCTTAAAAGCAAGTGTTGTTAAAGCACTAGCCGTGTTAGGGTCGTTAATGTCAACATTTGGTGGAAACCACACGGTATGATCGAACTCTTGACCGACGGTAACAGCTTCATTGTCGGCAGCAATTTCCCTCCTCATTTGGCGTAGCTTGGCTATCTTAGCTTTGTCGCGTTTCGTCCAACCAATCCTATCGTCAGTAAAGCCGTCCAGAGAGGGGCATCTGAAGGATGCGATGTTTTTCTTTGATATTGCGATGATGTCGTCGAAGTGATCCGTATGTGGATGGGAAACTTGTAACTCAGAAATGGCAGATATTTCACTGAGAAAAATCGAAGGTACGACATCGCCAGTGCCGACATCGATGATCAGGTTGGCACCAAGTGGGGTTGTCGCATAGATGAAATCACCGTGCCCGACATCCAGAAAACCGATCCTCAAATCAGCCATTTTACACCCCATTGCTGCCACTTGAATTAAAATAGAAAACCCCGTTTCCATTGCGAGACGGGGTATGTGCCAGCCAATCTATATTTTCCTCCAGTATTTTTGTACGGAATGGAACGTATTAACCGCCTTATGTATTTTCCTGTGTCCCTATCACCATTTACATTGAAAATCAACAACAGCTGTAACAGATTCTAGGGGAATAATCTCCTCCAATACGAATCAGGCGAGCAATATTTCGCGCCCGCAAACCGTGGACTAGCTTCGCCGCGGTACCAAGCGAAAAATGGTTTCGAGAGAGAACTGATTACGCTGACCAACTTGGCTGCTATGAATGCTCTTGAGCGACATAAACTCTCTTTCGATCGGTAATCCTTAGACGACGCAACCACCGCCATTAAATCTTTGTATTTGCTATCGAGTACGGAACCTAAAAGCTGGAATGCTCGGCTACCAGGATGAAAGTATGGGATTTTATTCTTAACGCAATTAACCTAAACTTGTTGACTACGCCTGAAGGAAAGGTATAAAATGAAAACTATGAAAAGTCCGATATTTGGGGGCATTTTTGGGGGTATTCAGAAAAATCGAATAGATAATTTTGAAGCATAAACAGCAAGTTTGGCTGATTATTAGACTCCCGCCGCCCCACCATTAACAAAAGACAAACCCGTCTCTCTGGGGTCATTCTCCGGGGTGACGGGTTTTCTTTTTCCCCTTGTTTCTAAAGGGTTTGGGCCCGTTTCACATCTTTCCAAAGCACCTCTCCGCACCATCAATTCTCCCCATCCACCACCCATCCTTTCTCTGTTTGGCCCCTGATTCTCTGTTTTCTCCGGACCAAGTCCCAAGCTCGTCCGGAAAGATACATCCTTGATTGATATGGGTTTGCTGCTGGTTGCCGTTTTTGGCGGTTGTCTCAGGTCATCGTTCGATGCCGCAACCGGACGTTTTTTTCGAAATCACCCGCATCGGCCGTGAAAAAAAGTGTGGTCAACTCCGGTTTCCTGCCCCTTAAAGAAGAAAAGCCGAAGCAGATGGTCGGCTCTCTGGCGTGGTTTCTGGTCCAATCGTCAGTCAGTGGCGAAGCCGAACTGGCGGCGCTGATCGGCCACGTCTTCGGGGAAGCTCTTGGGCCGCTTGGCCAGCGAGAGTCCGTTGGGCTCCTTGCCGTTGATCAGGGCTGCGACGATGCCCGGGGTCGACCTCGTCAGGTTGGGGATGCGGGCCACACACGAGCCATCGACGTCGAGGGTACGATATTACTCCCCATCCCGTCCGGAATCGTCATCGGAACCATCTACAACGCCGACCACTTGTTCCGCCGCCTCGGCCTGCCGCGAGCTGGAGGTGCCGCTCATGACCATGCTCACCATCCGCCATGAGGATGTGCGGGCCATCGGCAACCCGGATGCCATGCCCGTCTCACGGCGAGAGATTCGCCAATGGCGAGTGGTTACGCCCGTGAGCAGACCATTGCGGCCTTATCCGGACGAAAGCGTTTGACAATCGGCCCCTGCCTAAAGTATGGTACCGGATGTTTTAGGTTGGGGAAGCTGTGCCCAGCATCCCCGTTACCGCCTCTGCTGTGGCAATAAAACCAATCGCCCATGAGGAGCTAGAGAAATGGCCGAGATGGAAGACCGCTGGTTATCTGTAGACGAGATAGGCAAGTACCTCGGTGTCAGCAGTGATACCGTTTACCGTTGGATTGACAAGCATGCGATGCCCGCCCATCGCATGGGACGTCTTTGGAAGTTCAAGAAAGACGAAGTCGACGAGTGGGTGAAGGCTGGCGGCGCGGCAGACCGCAACAAGAAGGGTTCTGACGAATGAAGATCATCGACAACATCAATTCTTTGCTGGGCGACGATCTGAAGGCTTCCATCCAAACCAAGGCTAAAATGAAAATCGCGGCATCGTGCTTTTCGATCTATGCCTATGAAGCTTTAAAGTCCGAGCTCGCAAAGATTGAGTCGTTGGAATTCATCTTCACGGCACCGACCTTCGTTCCTAACGAAGTCACCGACAAGCTCAGAAAAGAACGCCGAGAGTTTTTTATCCCCAAGGCTAATCGGGAACGTAGCCTCTACGGCTCCGAATTTGAAATCCAGCTTCGCAATAAACTCACCCAGCGTGCCATTGCCCGCGAGTGTGCTGAATGGATGTGCCGCAAAGCCAGATTCCGCTCTAATAAAACCAGATCTCCGATGCAGCAGTTTGCCTGCATTCAGGGGCCTTCGCTGGAAGCGGCATATATGCCTTTGCATGGTTTTACCGCCGTGGATCTGGGATATCAGCAGGGTGATGCCGTTTCCAACATCGTCAACCGGGTAGACGAGACGGCCTTTACGTCGACATACCTTCAGCTCTTTGACCAGATCTGGAATGATCCAACAAAACTTGAAGATGTGACTACCGCGATCTGTGATCATATCTCGTCGGTCTATCAGGAAAATTCACCCGAGCGCATCTATTTCCTGATGCTCTACAATATTTTCAGCGATTTCCTTGATGATATCGATGAAGATGTGTTGCCCAATGACCGCACGGGTTATCTGGATACGCTGGTCTGGAACAAGCTTTTCAACTTTCAGCGTGATGCCGCCATAGGCATTATCAACAAGCTGGAAACCTACAACGGCTGCATCCTGGCCGACAGCGTGGGGCTTGGTAAAACATTCACGGCTCTGGCTGTTGTGAAATATTACGAACTGCGCAACCGTTCGGTGCTTGTTCTGTGCCCCAAGAAACTTGCGGACAACTGGCTGAATTACAACAGCAACCTGACGACCAACATCTTCTCCAGGGATCGCTTCAATTATGACGTTCTGTGTCACACCGACCTGTCCCGCACCTCGGGAGAGTCGTTCGGCATTCCTCTGAACCGCGTTAACTGGGGCAATTATGATCTGGTCGTCATCGATGAATCGCATAATTTCCGAAACAACGATGCCGTTAAAGACAGGGAAACCCGCTATCAGAAACTGATGAACCAGGTCGTCCGCCAGGGCGTTAAAACCAAGGTTCTGATGCTGTCCGCCACCCCGGTCAATAACCGCTTCAATGATCTGCGCAACCAACTCGCGCTGGCTTACGAAGGCGACTCTGAAAATCTCAGCAAGAAGCTGCGTACTGGCAGATCGGTGGAAGAAATCTTCCGCAATGCCCAGACGGTCTTCAACCAGTGGTCAAAACTGGCACCCGAGGATCGCACGGCACGGGCTATTCTGGATTCCCTTGATTTTGACTTCTTTGAACTGCTTGACAGCGTCACCATTGCCCGTTCGCGCAAGCACATCCAGACCTTCTACGATACCAGTGACATAGGCCAGTTTCCCGAGCGCCGCAAACCGCTGTCATTCCATTCGCCACTGACCGGCCGCACGGATGTCATGAGTTTTAACGAGATCTTTGAACAGCTCTCGCTGCTCAAGCTCGCCGTCTACGCCCCGATCAGCTACATCCTGCCCAGTCGGCTCAAAAAATATGAAGACCTGTACGACACGCAGGTGGAAGGTGGCAAAGGGAAGCTGAGGCAGGCGGACCGCGAGCGAAGCCTGCAGGCATTGATGACGACCAATCTGCTCAAACGTCTGGAAAGCTCGGTTGAGGCTTTTCGGCTTACCTTGAAAAGCCTGCACGACAACCACACCCGCACCCTGAGCAAAATCGATTCATTCAGGGTTGCAGGGGATGCTGGCAGTGTCTCTGACTGGACCGATAGCCTGGCAAACCTCGAAGCTGAAGAGGACGATATCCCGGTCCTGGACAACGCCGAAATTGGCGGGAAGGTGAAGATAAACCTTGCGGACATGGATCTTCCTTCGTGGGAACACGACCTGAAGGTTGATCTGGAAGTCATTAACGCCTTGCTGGAGTCCATGGCAAAAGTCACACCCGAGGAGGACGCCAAGCTGCAACACCTCAAGGCCCTGATTTTCAGCAAGATTGAAAACCCTATCAATGACGGCAATAGAAAAGTCCTTGTTTTCACTGCCTTTGCCGATACGGCGAATTACCTCTACAACAACCTGGCGGATACCCTACTGGCAACGCAGAGGCTGCACACCGGAAAAGTAACCGGCAAGGATACGCCGAAATCAACCCTCAGAAAAAATTATGATTTTCAGTCGCTGTTGACGCTTTTTTCTCCCCGCGCCAAGGAGAAGGCTCAGGTGTTGCCAAATGAACCAGCTGAATTGGACCTGCTGATTGGCACCGACTGTATCTCCGAGGGGCAGAACCTTCAGGACTGCGATTACCTGGTCAACTATGACATCCACTGGAATCCGGTTCGCATCATTCAGCGATTCGGCCGGATCGACCGCATCGGCTCCATCAACAAGACCATCCAGCTGGTGAATTATTGGCCCGACATTTCTCTGGATGAATACATCAATCTCAAGGAACGGGTTGAAAACCGGATGGTCATTGCCGACGTAACGGCCACTGGCGACGACAACGTCCTCACGGCAAAAAGCAGCGAGATTTCGTATCGAAAGGAGCAACTCCGGCGCTTGCAGGAAGAGGTGATCGAACTGGAAGACCTTAAAACAGGTGTTTCCATCACCGATCTCGGCCTGAACGACTTCCGGATGGATCTGCTGAACTATGTCAAAACCAATGGCGACCTTGCCAACGTGCCCAATGGCATGCACGCGGTTGTCCCAGCCCGGCCCGCAATGGGATTGCACCCTGGGGTCATCTTTGCGCTGCGCAACCGCAACCATGCGGTCAACATCAATCAGCAGAACAGGCTGCATCCCTACTACCTGATCTACATCTCTGGCGACGGCCAGGTCATCGCCAACCACACCGAGGTCAAAACGCTGCTCGACCTGGTGCGATCCAGCTGCAAGGGGCAACCGGAACCCATTCAGGCGGTCTGCCGCCTCTTCAATCAGCTAACGGATGAAGGCCGGAACATGAAGGCTTGTTCCGACCTGCTGAGAACCGCCATTCGTTCGATGATCGACGTCAAGGAGGAAAAGGATCTGGACAGCTTGTTCTCCGGCGGCAGGACCACCGCCCTGGTGAACACCATTGCCGGGCTCGATGACTTTGAGCTCGTCGCCTTTCTCGTGGTGCAGGAGGAAGGATGACAGCCGTGCTCTTCGACTATCCCAAGAACGCCGCCTTTGGACGCGTGCTGCCCAAGAACAAAATCTACGAGCACGGAAGCCCCAGCGCTGCAGTCAGACAGCTGTTTGTCCGGCAGGTGGAACAGATCGTCTGGCAACACAAGCTTGCCCCGGAGACAGTCAACCTGAAGGCATCAAAGGCCGTGCCTGAAATTCAGATCTTCAGCATCGCTCTCAAGGGTGACGAACTCAAACCCGAGGTGCTGCGCTGCATTGACCTGGCCATTCCCTTTCCGATCATTTTTGAGCTCCGGTTCGACGGGAAAGTACTACCCATTGCTGCCTTTAAGCGGCCGAGTGAAGCGGATGCCAGCAAGTGGGTCATCAGCGAGTATTTCGATAGCGGCTGGACAGCCGCCGATACGCCACGCAAGCCCCTGCCGATGGTTTTCGACCTCGAAACGCTCTACGACCATTTGCTGCTGCCCCTGATGCCGTACCCGGCACGGCCGGGCGAAGACCTGCAAAAGCGGGTGGAACGGATGGAGCGCATTCGGCTCAAGCACCGGGAGCTGGAACGCTGTGAGGCCCGGCTCCGGAAAGAGAAACAATTCAACCACAAGGTCGCGATCAACGCTGAGCTGCGTGACCTGAAACAAGAACTTGAAAATCTGACCCGCCCGCTGCCTGCAAGCGGGACGGCAGTCACACCCTAAAGGACGAACATGATGGAAAAGATGAAAATGCACTCCCCGAACCTGACCCAGGAAAACATCGCACGTATCCTCGAGATGTTTCCCGGCTGCGTGACTGAGGCTCAAGGCCAAGATGGCAAGCTGAAGCTGGCCGTAGATTTCGATCTGCTGCGGCAGGAGTTGTCGGAATCCATTGTGGAAGGTCCGCAGGAGCGCTATCACCTCAACTGGCCGGGCAAGCGGGAAGCCCTGTTGACCGCCAATGCCCCCATTGCCAAGACCCTGCGCCCTTGCAGGGAGGAGAGTGTGGATTTTGACACCACGAAGAACCTGTTTATCGAGGGTGATAACCTAGAAGCCTTGAAGCTGCTCCAAGAGACCTACCTTGGCAAGGTCAAGATGATCTACGTCGATCCACCGTACAATACGGGCAACGATTTTATCTATGAAGACGATTTTTCCGAGAACTCAGATGAGTTTCTTAAAAGATCGAATCAGAAAGATGAGGAGGGCAATCGGCTGATTGCGAACACAGAGGCCAATGGGCGATTCCATTCTGATTGGCTATCTATGATATATCCGCGATTGAAACTTGCGAGGAATTTGTTGCGAGATGATGGGGTGATTTTTATTTCAATCGATGATAACGAAGTCACCAACCTTCAGCGGGCTTGCGACGAAATCTTTGGTGGTGCTAACTTCGTCGCTCAACTTACTATTATCGTCAAGCCAGAAGGTCGGAGATACGGATTTTTTGCCAAAACGCATGACTACATCTTGGTGTATTGCAAAAATCACGAATATGCCAGCATGAATGAAATACTCGTCGAAGGTCTTGAGCATCCTCACAGCGACGATCAAGGCGGTTTTACGCTTAAAGGCTTACGGAATCGAAACGTGCAGGCCTTTAATTCAACAAACAGGCCTAATTTGAGATATCCTTTTTTCGTGGACAAGCAAAACCCAGATGCCAATGGGTTTTTCAAAGTGTCCACCATCCCTTTGGATCGGTTCGTCAAAGTGGAGGCAAGCACGGTTGATGGATTGAAAAGTGTTTGGCGCTGGAGCAAAGAGAAGTCTGAGAAGGAAAAAGATAGTTTAGTGGCTTACGAGGGAAATGATGGAGAGATCCGTATTTTCCAGAAAGAGCGAAAGCTGTCTCAGATGGCGAAAACAGTATTGTCTGATAAGGAGATCATTTCAAATAAGGGAACCAGGGAGTTGCAGGTCTTGCTGGGTAAGGGAATTTTTGATTTTCCGAAGCCGGTTGCACTAATCAAGCTGATAACAACGATAGGCTCGGATGAACACTCCCTAATCCTTGACTTCTTCTCCGGTAGCGCCACGACCGCCCACGCTGTCATACAGCTCAACGCCGAAGACGGCGGGAACCGCAAATTCATCATGGTTCAGCTCCCTGAACCTTGCGACGAAAAGTCCGAGGCGTTTAAGGCAGGCTACAAAACCATCGCCGAGATCAGCAAGGAGCGTATCCGCCGGGCTGGCAGGAAGACTCTGGAAGGCGAGTGTCATGAAGATTGGAACAAGGATATCGGCTTCCGCGTCCTCAAGATCGATTCGTCCAACATGGCCGACGTCTACTACACGCCGGACGCCATTGAGCAAGGCCAGCTGAAAATCTTTACCGACAACATTAAGTCGGACCGCAAGCCCGAAGACCTGCTCTTCCAGGTATTGCTGGACTGGGGCGTGGATCTTTCGCTGCCCATCCGAAAAGAGACCATTCAGGGCAAAACCGTCTTCTTTGTCAATCAGCCGCCCTACGACCTTGTCGCCTGCTTCGATACCGGTGTGAATGAGGACCTGGTCAAAGAGCTGGCCCGGTTCGAACCGCTGCGGGTTGTGTTCCGCGACACCGGCTTTGTCTCCGATGGCGTCAAGATCAACGTGGAGCAGATCTTCAAGCAGATGTCTCCGGGCACTGATGTGAAGTCGATATAAGGAGGGTTTGGCATGAAACTGAAGTTCAAAGTCCAGCCCTATCAGACCAACGCGGTGGAAGCTGTGGTTGACTGCTTTGCCGGGCAGGTGAATACCTCGGGCATTGTGTACCGGATCGACCCGGGCGTTAACAAAAAGCTGGTGGCTCAGGAACCGATTTTGCCAGGAATGGATATGGAGCAGACTGGATTCAAGAACGCCGATATCCAGCTTACAGATGCCCAGCTGCTGACCAATATCCATGCCGTACAGCGGCGGCAGAATTTGCCCTTGTCCGACAAACTGGTTTCCAGCGCCGGGTGCAAGATCAACCTTGACGTGGAGATGGAAACCGGAACCGGCAAGACCTATTGCTACGTCAAAACCTTCTTCGAGATGAACAAGCGGTACGGCTGGACCAAGTTCATCGTGGTGGTGCCCAGCATTGCCATCCGTGAAGGCGTGCTTAAGTCGCTGGAAATTACCGCCGAGCATTTCACCGAGAGCTACGGCAAGAAGGCCCGTTTTTTTGCCTACAACTCCAGGCAGCTGCACCATCTGGAAAGCTTTTCCTCCGATGCGGGCATCAATGTCATGGTCATCAATATCCAGGCGTTCAATGCCACGGGAAAGGATAACCGCCGCATCTATGACGAACTGGACGAATTCCAGTCGCGCAAGCCTATCGATGTGATCAGCAGCAACCGCCCCATCCTGATTCTGGATGAACCACAGAAGATGGAGGGCAAAAAGACGCTGGAGGCGCTGGCCAAGTTCAAGCCGCTGATGATCCTGCGCTACTCGGCTACCCACCGGACCACGCACAACAAGATCCACCGCCTCGACGCCCTGGACGCCTACAACCAGAAGCTGGTGAAGAAGATCGCGGTGCGTGGCATTGCGGTGAAGGGTCTCGCTGGTACCAACGCCTATCTCTACCTGGAATCCATCGAGATTTCCAAGAAGGCACCGGTTGCCCGAATCGAAATGGAAGTGCGCCAGGGAGGCGGAATCAAGCGGATCGTCAAACGCCTGGAGCGAGGCAAGGATCTGTTCATTGAGTCAAACGAGCTGGACCAATATCGCGGCTTCGTCATCGCCCAGATCGACGCCAACAAGGACACGGTGGAGTTCACCAACGGCCATGTTCTGAGTGCGGGTGATGCAACCGGCGACATCACGGAAATGGCTATCCGGCGGATTCAGATCCGGGAGGCGATCAGGGCTCACCTTGAGAAGGAGCAGGTTCTTTTTGCCCAGGGCATCAAGGTGCTGTCTCTTTTCTTCATCGACGAGGTGGTCAAATACCGGGACTATAGCCAGGCCGATGAACAGGGAGAGTACGCCAGGATTTTTGAAGAAGAGTACGAGCGGCTCAAAGCCGAATATTTAAGCCTTCTTCCCTTGGATGGTGGAGTGTATCAGGAATATCTGAAGGGCATTCATGTTGGCCGCACCCACAACGGTTACTTCTCCATCGACAAGAAAACCAAGAAGCTCACCGATCCGAGCTTCAAGACGCGTGGAGAGGAAGCCGGGCTTTCCGATGACGTGGATGCATATGATCTGATCCTGAAAGACAAGGAACGGCTGCTCTCCTTCGCGGAACCGGTCCGATTCATTTTCTCCCACTCTGCCCTGCGGGAAGGCTGGGACAACCCCAATGTCTTCGTCATGTGCATGCTCAAGCACAGCGACAACACGATCTCGCGCCGCCAGGAAGTTGGCCGGGGGTTGCGGATCAGTGTCAACCAGCTCGGGGATCGCATGGACAACCCGGCAACGGTCCATGACGTGAATATCCTGACCGTTGTCGCGAGCGAGAGCTACAAGGACTTCGTTGGGAATCTTCAGCGTGAAATCAGCGACTCCCTCTCTGCACGCCCCCGCAAGGCGGACGAGGCCTACTTCACCGGGAAGGTCATAACCACGGAAACCGGTACGGTGGAAATTACCCCGGTCATGGCCAAGCAGATATACAAATATCTGCTCAAGAACGACTATACCGATGATGCGGATCAGGTTGCCGACGCCTATCACGAGGCAAAAGCCAACGGGACTCTGGCGGCGCTTCCGCCCGAGCTTGCCCCTCATGCGGAACAGATTTTCGGCCTGATCGACAGCGTCTTCAGTGAGTCCCAGCTGCCCGACGTGGGTGATGACCGCAAGCCGAAGACCAATCCGCTGAATGCCAACTTCGAGAAGAAAGAGTTCAAGGCACTCTGGAGCCGAATCAATCAGAAGGCGGTCTACCGTGTCGAGTTCGATTCCAGTGAACTCATTCGAAACAGCATCCGGGCTCTGGACAAAGAGCTGCGGGTGACTCCACTTACGTACATCGTCCAAAAAGGTGTGCAAACCACGGAAGCTACCTACGACCGATTGAAGTCTGGTCAAGCCTTCGATGTTAAAGAAACGAAGACAGAATACGGCACTTCAGTGCATTCCAGGGTAACCTATGACCTGCTCGGGAAAATCTCCGAAAACACCCAACTGACAAGAAAGACCATCGCCGAAATATTGAGCGGTGTTCAAACGGCGGTTTTCATGCAATTCAAGCAGAACCCGGAGCATTTCATTGCCGAAAGCTCACGGCTTATCAATGAGCAGAAGGCCACGATCATCATCGAGCGGCTAAGCTACGACAACATCGCCGAGACCCACGATATCGATATTTTCACGACAGGCCAAAGCAAGCAGGACTTCACCAAAGCCAGTGAGAAGCTGAAGAACCACATCTATGACTACGTGATTACCGACTCCAAGGTTGAGCGGGAGTTTGTGAAAGAGCTGGATACCAGCACCGAGGTGGTCGTCTATGCAAAGCTCCCCAGAGGCTTCCTGATCCCCACTCCCGTCGGCGACTACAACCCGGACTGGGCCATTTCCTTCAGGGAAGGCTCGGTCAAGCACATCTATTTCGTCGCCGAGACCAAGGGCTCCATGTCCAGCATGGAACTTCGGGCAATCGAGCATACGAAAATCGAATGCGCCCGCAAGTTCTTCGCGGAGATCAACCGCAAGATTGATCCCGAACACGTGAAATACGACGTGGTGACCAGCTACGGAAAGCTGATGGAGATTGTCGGTATGGGGGGAGCAAGAGTATGAGGCATCTCAGGAACAAGATAAATGTTTCGTCTATGAACAGCACGGATCAGGAGGGGCGGCAATGAAGATATGGGGAACTCACGTTTATCGCATCGGGAACGAGGAGAACCTCGACGTCCAAGATCCCGATGACAGCAAAAGCATCGAGCTCCAGAAAAAGCATATTGAGCCCTGGCTGGCGGCTGTTTTTCAGAGTGAGCATCTTGCTCTCTTGCTTGGCAGCGGTTTCACAAAGGCAGTTGCATATCAGGCCGGAACGAGCGCAGCCGACATGGCTTGTGACTATGGTGGTTTCCCAGTGGACGACAAACTGAAGGATGCCGCCCAGCAAGCCGCTGTGGCCATGGGACGCGGCGAGGCAAATATTGAGGATCAGATCCGGGCTGCCAACGCGCTGGCCCAAGGCTTGAAAATTCTGGGAGATGAGCGCCATACCGAGGTCATCACCGCGCTTGATGCTTTGTTCAAAAAGTTTCTGAACGGTATATCCAAAACCGAACGAGATCTGAAATCAGCGGTCGAAAAATGCGCAGCAGCTGAACCAGAAGATGCCGACCCTGCGGTCGAAGAAAAAGGTGGGGAAGAAGCTTCGGAGAAGCTCGATCCGCTTGTCATGCTTGTCTCTTTTCTGCTCAGTTTCTCGAGCCGGACTGCGACCAGGGAGCGCCTCCATATCTTCACGACCAATTACGACCGGCTTATCGAATATGGCGCAGATCTGGCGGGTCTGCATTTGCTTGATCGCTTCGTCGGCTGCCTTGAATCGATTTTCAGGTCTTCGCGCTTGGACATCGATATGCACTACAACCCACCTGGTATACGTGGTGAGCCACGTTATCTGGAGGGCGTAGTTCGTCTTACCAAGCTTCACGGGTCATTGGACTGGGTTTACCGAAAAAGCTTTGTAAGAAAGGTTGGGTTACCATTCGGCCCGCAGGATGACCATCCAGCGATCAACGACCAGCCAAGCGATTCCGTGATGATCTACCCGAACTCAGCCAAGGACCGAGAGACATCCGAATACCCCTACGTCGAGCTATTTCGTGATTATGCAGCTGCGGTCTGTCGCCCGAACTCGGTTCTTGTCACCTATGGCTATGGTTTTGGTGACGAACACATCAACCGCACCATAGCCGACATGCTGACAATTCCATCGACGCATATAGTCATTATTTCCTTTGGTGATGAAGGGGGGCGGATTGGCTCCTTCTGTAAACAGGTCGGCAGGAAAGCGCAGATATCGCTATTGATCGGTCCGCACTTTGGAAACATGCCGACCTTGGTCGAAAACTACCTTCCGAAGCCCGCAATAGATCGCATCACCATCCGGCAGACGGAATTGCTTCGGAATCGCGGTTGGGAACCATCCTCACATAAAGTCGAGGAGGACGAGGCATGACCTCACCGATCTCCAAGATTTCGTCCCTGACAATCGGGACGGTGGAGAGCGTTGCCCCAGATGAAATCAAGGTTTTGCTGGACATAGATTCTCCCAGAAACACTGCCCTCAATACCGGCGTCCCGACCCCATTTCCGAGAATAAACAGTTTCGTTCTACTGCCCAACGAATCTGGGGCGGTCGTCGGGATCGTCGTATGGCTGGGGGTGGAAAGATCGGCCTATCCCAAACGACAAGGGCTCAAGGATTTCGGCCTGATCGACCTGCCATTCCCGCTGCGAAAAATGGCAGTGTGTCCGATTGGGACCCTGCTTTCGGAAAAGAATAAATGGAGGCTCGAAAGAGGTGTCCAGAGCTTCCCATCAGTTGGCGATCCAGTAATTCTGCCAACAAGGGAGCAAACCATTGCCATAGTTACCGGGCAAGACAAGGACAGCCGAGTTCCACTGGGGACCTGTCCTATCGCGTATGATGCGCCAATTGCGGTTGACCCTGACAAGCTGTTTGGCCGCCATCTCGCCGTTTTGGGTAACACTGGCAGTGGTAAGTCTTGCACCTTGGCGGCCTTGGTACGATCTGCCGTTGAATCGGCTCAGACATCTATAAAGAAACCCGAGATTCCTGCGGGAGCCGAGGAAGCTCAAAACGGACAAGACAATCCAAACGCACGTTTCATAATCCTTGATCCTAATGGCGAGTATTCGAAATGTTTTCAGGACTTGGGAGCGGGCTGCAGGGTGTTTCAGGTCCCACCGCTTACCAACACCGATGCCGCTGAATTCACTTTGCCTGCCTGGATGTGGAATAGCTCGGAGTGGGCAGCAGTTGCCCAGGCGGCACCACGCGCTCAAAGGCCGTTGTTGCAAGAAGCATTGCGAAATCTAAGATCGAATAAGCAAATAACGCTCACCATAGAAAATCGACTGAGGGCTCGTTGCAAGTCGCTAAAGTCTTATCTGCTGCAGTTTGCTGGCACAGGCGCATCCGGCTTTCCTATCAATAACAACTGCGGACAGCAGCTAAGCCGCTTTATCGAAGATATTACAGCCTACTGTCCCACTCTCACTGGCGACATTAAAACAAGAACAGAGCGTGCGGCGGCAGCCATTACTGAAGTGGTTGATAGCAGAAAATGGACAAGCGGTGGAAGAACTGGCTTCAACGATTTTGGTGACAACGATTTAAACACTGTCGATCAATGGATCGAAAATGTCCTCCAAGGATTTCCCCAAGGCGAAGATGTTGGGACAGTGAACGAAGATTCTCCACTGCCCTTTGATCCTCATGTGCTGGCTGAGCATCTTGAGTCATTGGCTATGCAAGAAGGTGGATCGGCCTCCCAATTCATCTCTACCCTGACGATGCGGATCAAGGGGATCATGTCAGATCCGAGAATGAATGGCGTTATCAACCCTGATTCCTCAATATCGCTGAAAGATTGGCTCGACCTTCATGTCGGCTCCGATGGTGGAGCTAATGGTCCGGTGGCAGTAATAGACCTGTCCCTTGTTCCTTATGAAATTCTCCATCTTGTTATTGCCGTTTCGTCACGTTTAATACTGGAATCACTACAGCGTTACCGAAAACACAATAATCAGAACTTACCCACCGTGCTCGTCCTGGAAGAAGCACACACATTCGTGGCAAAGCGCCTTCCTCATGGCGACGACATCCCAAGTCCTGCTGATATGTGTCGAGGGATTTTTGAACGAGTCGCGAGAGAGGGGCGCAAGTTCGGATTGGGACTTGTGCTGTCATCACAGAGGCCCTCCGAACTATCCGAAACGGTACTGTCTCAATGCAATTCATTCCTCCTCCACCGGATCACGAATGATAGGGATCAGGAGCTGATCTCCCGCTTGGTTCCTGATAACGCACGCGGACTGCTTCGGGAACTGCCCAGCCTGCCCACACGCCATTGCATTCTCCTGGGCATCGCCTCAAAGGTACCCGCGCTCGTCGAGGTGAAACATCTGGAGGACGGTCAGAGACCGGAATCTGACGACCCGGATTTCTGGAGTGTATGGACTAACGAAGAACCTCGGCCAATCGATTGGGACAAAATCACCAGCGAATGGGCAGGATCGGAAGCGGTAGCTGATGACGATTCTCCGCAGGAAGGCGGGGATGCCCAATGAATCAAAATTGCCGCCGCTCAAATTGCTCCACCTGTCCGGTTTTACTGCAAACCCGTCACCGTCGTCCGGTGCCGGGAAATCAGGGGAGAAAATCGTTTCTCTGGTCGGGTTGTCGGGAAGTTGTTGTGTGAGATGACTTCGGCGTATATTATCAAGGAGTTACGAGGAGCGCGGGCTTTGAGACTGTTTTGCGGTAGGTCGTCGTTCCCTCCGGGCTTTTCAATAAAATACAATAACGACTGGGGAAAACCTTGCGAAAATTGCGACGATTCTGGACCACAAATCGGCCGCCCCTTTAAGGGTTGAATCGACGCTGGATAATTCAGCAAAAGCCAGGTGTTCTGTTTTTCATCTTGTCTTTTATGGGTGCTCAGGGTTATCTTCCCTTATCAATTTTTCACTGTGAATCTCTCCCGACCGGTGAGGTCATGGGTACATTCGATAAAGGGCTGATCATGGATGAACGGGCGGGATGCATCCGGATGAGCCGCACCAGGCTTTACGGCATGACCCGGCGCGGCGGCGTCGGAGTGATGGCGGCCCGGCATGGCGATGGGTAACCCCGGGATGGCGATATGGCACTGGACTACACCACATTAGAACTGCTCCGCCAGAACCACCCGGCCTGGCGGTTGTTGCGCGCCCATCATGCGCCGCTGGTGGCCGGTTTTCTCCACCGGGTGTTCATCGTGCCCAATGTGCGGAATCTTCCCCAGGCAGACTTGGTCGAGGCGTTGGAAGATGAGCTCTTCGCCTTGCGCGAGCAGCTGGGGGCCGAAGCCTTTCCCGGAACCGCCCAAGGCTATCTCAATGACTGGGCCGAAAACGACAAAGGGTGGCTGCGGAAATTCTATCCGGCAGAAACGGACGAACCGCACTTTGACTTGACTCCGGCGACGGAAAAGGCGCTGGCCTGGCTGGAAGGGTTGACCGAACGCGCCTTTGTCGGCACGGAATCCCGTCTGCTCACCCTTTTCGAACTGCTCCGGCAGATGAGCGAGGGGAGCCAGACCGATCCGCACGTTCGGATCGCCGAAATGCAGAAACGCCGCAGCGATATTGATGCGGAAATCGCTCGCATTCTGGCGGGCGACATCCCGCTCTTGGACGACACGGCCCTGAAGGACCGTTTCCAGCAGTTTCTGCAACTTGCGCGGGAACTGCTGGCCGACTTTCGCGAAGTAGAACACAATTTCCGCATGCTGGACCGGCGGGTACGCGAGCGCATTGCACTGTGGGAAGGAGCCAAGGGGGCACTGCTCGAAGAGATCATGGGCGAGCGCGATGCCATAGCCGATTCCGATCAAGGGAAGAGCTTTCGCGCCTTTTGGGACTTCCTGATGTCCCAGTCCCGGCAGGAAGAGTTGAGCCGCTTGCTGGAACAGGTCTTGTCCCTTCCGCCGATCCTGGCCATGCGCCCCGAAACCCGTCTGCAGCGCGTGCATTACGATTGGCTGGAAGCGGGGGAACATACCCAACGAACGGTGGCCAAACTCTCCGAGCAGCTGCGTCGGTTTCTCGACGATCAGGCCTGGCTGGAGAATCGGCGCATCATGGACATCCTGCACAGCATTGAAAACCACGCGCTGGCGTTGCGCGAAGAGTTTCCGACGGGGGATTTTATGCCTTTGGTCGAGACCTCTGCGACGGTCGAGCTTCCCATGGAGCGGCCTCTTTACCGGCCACCGCTCAAGCCCCTCATTGTTGAGATGGCGCTGGATGAAGGGGATGCGGATGTGGATACGGCAGTTCTCTACGAGCAGGTGGTGGTTGACCGGGCTGAATTGACCAGAAATATCCGCCAGGAGCTCCAGGTCCGCAGCCAGATAAGCCTTGCCGAGGTGGTGGGTCGCCATCCACTGCGTCACGGGTTGGCCGAACTGGTTGCCTATTTGCAGCTGGCCGGTGAATGGCCCAAAACGGCCGTGGACGATGACGTACAGGAGCAGGTGAGCTGGCAGTTGGAGACGGGTGTCATGCGCCGGGCGACCTTGCCGCGCATTATTTTGCTGAGGAACTGATGATGAATGTGACCGATATCGACTCCAGCCACCCGGTCAGGCCGGATCACGAACTCTCGTCCGTGGTGGTTCCTCTGCTCAAAGGGGTGCTGTATCGGGAGGAGAATCCGGGATTGTGGGGCTTGCTTCTGAATCGGCAAGCGGGGGTTCGGGATTATGTGGCCGTGCTCGGCCTGGAGTTGATGCTCGACGAGGCGGAAGGATACGCTTTTTTGCGTTCCCGGCAGGATGACGATGAGGACAGTTTGGCGGCCGGTCCACGCCTGGTTGTCCGGAGGCAGCTTTCCTATCCGGTCAGTTTGCTGCTCGCGCTTTTGCGGAAGAAGCTGGCCGAGTTTGACGCCGGTGGCGGCGACACGCGTCTGATCCTTTCTCGGGATGAGGTTGTGGAGATGATCCGGATTTTTCTTCCGGCGGGCAGCAACGAGGTGAAGCTGATCGACCAGGTCGATGCCACCTTGAACAAGATTGCCGAGCTGGGGTTCATCCGCCGCTTGCGGGGGCAGGGACAGATGATTGAAGTGCGGCGCATTATCAAGGCGTTTGTCGATGCGCAGTGGCTCGCTGACTTTGACGAACGGCTGGCGGAATATCGACAACAAATTGCGAAACCCCGGGAGGGGATGGATGGCTGAGCCCCTTGATCTGGAATTTATGGCCGATGACCGGCTGGCCGGATTTCGCCTGCAACGGCTCGAGGTTTTTAACTGGGGAACCTTTGACGGCCGGGTCTGGACGCTGCGCATGGGCGGGAAGAACGGCCTTCTCACCGGTGATATCGGTTCCGGAAAATCGACCTTGGTCGACGCCGTCACCACCTTGCTGGTACCGAGTCATCGCGTTGCCTACAACAAGGCGGCAGGAGCCGACAACCGTGAACGTTCGCTCAAATCCTATGTGCTCGGCTATTATAAGTCGGAGCGGCAGGAAACCCTTGGCAGCGCCAGGCCGGTCGCACTGCGCGACTTTAACGGTTATTCGGTGATCCTCGGCGTTTTCTACAACGCCGGGTACAAAAAAACCGTCACCCTGGCGCAGGTCTTTTGGATGAAGGAAGCCAATACGCAACCGGCTCGCTTATATGCAGCCTGTGAACGAGACCTTTCCATTGCGGCTGATTTTTCCGGGTTCGGCAGCGAGATGGTCGGTCTTCGCAAGCAGCTGCGTGGGAGCGGTGTCGAGCTGTTTGACAGCTTTCCTTCTTACGGATCATGGTTCCGTCGTCGTTTTGGCATCGATAATGAGCAGGCGTTGGATCTTTTTCATCAGACCGTGTCCCTCAAGTCGGTGGGAAACCTGACCGACTTCGTGCGCAGTCACATGCTTGAGCCCTTCAATGTCGCACCGCGCATCTCCGCCCTGATCGGGCACTTCGAAGATCTTAACCGGGCTCACGAGGCGGTTCTCAAGGCCAAACGTCAGGTCGAAATGCTGGAGCCTTTGGTGGCCGACTGTGAACGACATCGGGAACTGGCTCGAGCGGCGGATGATCTGCGAGCTTGCCGCGATGCCCTGCGACCCTGGTTCGCCACACTGAAACTGGATCTGCTGGAAAGGCGTTTCACCTCGCTCAACGAGGAGTTGACCCGGCACGGAGCCGCCATCGAGCGTCTGGAGGAGCAGCGGCGTGCCCAGCAGGGGCAGGAGCGCGAGCTTCGCCGCACCATCGCGGAAAACGGCGGGGACCGGATCGAGGGCATCGGTGAAGAAATCCGGCAGAAACAGGACGAGCTGGAACGTCGCAAGCGGAAGGCCTCCCGCTATGAGGAGCTGGTCCGCGACTTGGGGCAGCACCCCGCCGCGACTGAGGAAGAATTTCTTCGTCAGCGGTCTGAAACCGCAACGTGGCGTGAAACTGCTGAAGAAGCTGAAGCGAAGGCTCAGAATGATCGAACTCAGGCCGAGGTCGACTTTTCCCAGGGGAGAAGTGAATACGATCGGTTGAAAAATGAAATCAACGGTTTGAAAGCTCGGGTCAGCAACATCGACGAAAAAGAGATCGCCATGCGGCGTTTGCTCTGCCAGGCGTTGAATTTAGCCGAAGAGGAGATGTCGTTCGCCGGTGAGTTGCTGCAGGTTCGCGAGGATGAGCGTGATTGGGAAGGGGCTATCGAACGGCTGCTCCACGGTTTCGGATTGTCTCTGCTGGTTCCGGATCGTTATTACCCCAAGGTGACTGAATGGGTTGACGCCACGCATCTGCGGGGGAGGCTGGTTTATTTCCGGGTTCGTGATGGGAGGCGCGGCGAGTTGCCGACGGTACATCCCGATTCCCTGGTGCGCAAGCTACAGGTCAAACCCGACTCGCCCTTTTACGACTGGATGGAACGGGAGGTGGCTCACCGCTTTGATCTGGCTTGTTGCCTGTCTCAGGAACAGTTTCGCCGCGAAACCAGGGCCATCACCCGGGCAGGGCAGATCAAGGCACCTGGGGAACGGCATGAAAAAGATGACCGGCATCGTCTCGATGATCGTCGGCGCTATGTTCTTGGGTGGAGCAATGCCGAGAAAATCGCCGCTTTGGAAAAGGAAGCCGGGCGGCAGGAAGCACACCTTTCTGAACTTGCCGGTCGCATCAGCACGCTGCAAAAGGAACAGTCCGCCCTCAGGGAGCGTCTTTCGATCTTCTCGAAACTGGGCGAATACACTAATTTTCGTGACCTCGACTGGAAACCCGTGGCGGTTGCCATCGCCAGGCTGGAAGCCGAGAAACGTGAGCTTGAAGCGGCCTCCGATCTGCTCAAGACCCTCACGATGCGATTGACCGCCCTCGAAAACGAGTTGAAGGAAACGGAGGATCAACTCGATGACCGGAAGGACAAGCGATCGAGAACAGAACAAAAAATAAGCGCCGCAAAAGATCTGCAGCAACAGGCAAAAGCCTTGTTGGCTGGAACAGCAGAAGATACTGTCCGGCAATTTGCCATGTTGGAAGAAATGCGCGAGGAGGCGCTTGGCAGCCAGTCATTGACGGTTGAGTCCTGTGACAGTCGTGAGCGCGATATGCGCGAATGGCTGCAGGACAGGATCGACGCCGAAAATTCGAAGATCAATCATTTGTCCGAAAAGATCATCAAGGCGATGACCGAATACAGGAAGGAGTGGATGCTGGAAACCCGGGATGTGGATGTTCATATCGCAGCCGGTCCTGAATTCAAGTCAATGCTTGATCAACTCCGGGCAAACGACCTGCCCCGTTTTGAAGGGCGTTTCAAGGAACTTCTGAACGAAAACACCATCCGAGAGGTGGCGAATTTTCAATCTCAATTGGCACGCGAACGTGAAACCATCAAGGAGCGCATTGCTCAGATCAGCGAAACACTTATCCAGATTGATTACAACCCCGGCCGATACATCAGTCTCGAAGCACAGATGAATCTCGATGCCGATATCCGTGACTTCCAGACCGAGCTGCGTGCCTGTACCGAAGGAGCGCTTACCGGCTCGGAGGATGCGCAGTATTCGGAAGCAAAATTCCTGCAGGTGAAGCGAATCATCGAACGATTTCGAGGCCGGGAGGAACATTCAGATCTGGATCGACGCTGGACTGCCAAGGTGACCGATGTCCGCAACTGGTTCGTTTTTGCTGCCAGTGAGCGTTGGCGCGAAGACAAAACCGAACACGAACATTACGCGGATTCCGGTGGAAAATCGGGCGGCCAGAAGGAAAAGCTCGCCTACACCGTACTTGCCGCCAGTCTGGCGTATCAATTCGGCTTGGAATGGGGAGCGGTGCGCTCGCGCTCCTTCCGCTTCGTGGTGATCGACGAGGCTTTTGGACGAGGTTCCGATGAATCGGCCCAATATGGTTTACAGTTGTTCGCGCAACTCAACCTGCAACTGCTGATCGTCACGCCGTTGCAGAAAATCCACATCATCGAGCCTTTCGTCGCAAGTGTCGGCTTTGTTCACAGTGAAGATGGTCGCAACTCTGTTCTGCGCAACCTGAGTATTGAGGAATATCAGGCCGAAAAGCTAAGGATGCAAGGATGAAGTGGACGACCCCGGCCGATCTCAAAGCGCAGGTGCGGAAACTCTGGGATCGCGGCTTACTGCTCGCTTCCCTGGCTGGTGGGGAGGCACTCTTCCCTCGTCGATTGACGCTCAAAAGTCCGGATTCACGGGGACTGAGCGAGCGGTTTCCCGAGGTGCGTGAGTGGATCGCCCAATTGTGCTCAGCCGCCGGTTTCTATCGGATCGAATGGCGCAGCGTAAACCACCGCGTTCTTGGAGCCAATGAAATTCCCGCGGCAATCTGGATCGATACGCTGGAGGAGGCGCTCGGACTGATCGGTAAGCGCCGGGCTGCGGATCAGTTTGCCACGTTGGTTGAACTGACCAGGAAGAAACAGCCTGAATTGGTTCCATGGCTGGCAAAGCGCCCGCTACGAGCTTTGGAATTGTCCGAAGACTGGCCGCGCCTGCTGGAGATTGTCACCTGGGTGCTCAAGCATCCCCGCCCCGCGATTTACCTGCGCCAGATAGATCTGCCGGGTGTCCATACCAAGTTTATTGAAGGGCATCGAGGCGTGCTGGCGGAATTGCTCGATCTCGTGTTGCCGGGGGAAGCCATTGATGCAACACACACGGGCATTGGTGGATTCTGCCGCCGTTATGGTTTTTTGGACAAACCTTTACGGGTGCGCTTCCGTGTGTTGGACCGGAATATCCGGTTGCCGGCGGTGGAATCCGATCAGGATATCACTCTGACGCAGGCATCCTTCGCCTCTCTTGATCTGCCGGCATCGAAAGTGTTCATCACCGAAAATGAGATCAACTTTCTGGCTTTTCCGGATGTTCCTGATGCGATGGTGATTTTTGGGGCGGGGTACGGTTTCGACAATCTCGCTGCTGCCCCCTGGTTGCACCAGCGAGGCATCTACTATTGGGGAGATATCGATACCCATGGATTCGCCATTCTCAATCAATTGCGTGGATTCTTTCCCCACGCCGTGTCTTTTCTCATGGATCTGCAAACACTCTTAGCCCATAGGTCACTCTGGGGAGTGGAGAAACAGCCTGAAACAGGGACCCTCGCGCGGTTGAACTCCGAGGAAAGCGCCCTTTACGATCAGTTGCGCCGGAACCATTGGGGGGAACGGGTTCGGCTTGAGCAAGAGAGGATTGGGTTCGGTTTTCTGCATGATGTTCTCCGGAGGCTGTGAATCGCAACTGTCAACGAATATTTGACAGTTTCAACAGTGTCGCTCCTGGTCTTGCTTCCTACCTGTGTATCGGCCAGGAAAACTCTCTATCGCCACCGCCAGCCCGACCATGGCTTCGGAGAGGGAGCGAATTTCGCTCTGCTTGACGCGGAGAGCGACCAGCGAGGCGCAGACCTGAATCAGCAGCATGACTCACTCTTGCCTTGGCGCTGAAGGCAGCTGTACAACATGGAACCCGCTAAATACAGCGGGTTTTTTATTGCCTAAGGTTTAAATCTCAACCAAAACCGAAAAGAACTTGCAAATGACTTGCAGTCAAAAAAAAGGCCAATACATGCGAATAGTTATATCTTATTTTTTCCGGTTCAATGCACCCTCCATCATTATTTCAGTAACTTAGAGCAATTTACTCATCACCATTTCTTTGTCGGCATTTTCACTTTTGTTAAAGCTGACAAAAAAAGAATCTTTTTCACTACAATAATTTTTATTTATTTTAACGTAATCATTTACAAAAGCACCATTTTGTTTCACAATACCTGTGCCAGAGGAAACTCCCAAGCACCACTCGATTAATGCCTGTTATCTCTCTATAAATAAAAACTTTTCATGAGTAAGAAAAAGATCATCATACTAATCGCTGTAATTCTTGCTTTACCTCTCACCGCTTTGACGGTGATGTTCGCAATTTTTCAATGTCCGCCAGCTGTCAACGCTATAGCGGCCTGCTTGCAGCCGCTAACCGGCATCTCGCTGCATATCGATGACATTTCTCTGAATCGTTATCTGGGTATGAATTTAAGCGGATTGCATATTCAGCAGATCAAGGAAAATGGTTTTGATTTCTTCCTGGAAAACGCAGATGTCGATGCAGGTGTTGGTAAGGGATTGAAGATCGAAGTGGAGAAGATACTGCTTACCGGTTCGAAATTTACTTTTTCCATAAAGGATGAAAAATCAGAAACGGACCCTTTTGAGGTTCTCCGGAAATTGCCTCCCATACAACTTCTTGAAGTCAGGAATGGTCACCTGGAGTTGAAGACAGAGTCAGCCGCCTATTCCGTTCCATGTGTAAATTTGACCATCAGGGACTTCAAGCCCGAAGGCGGCGGAAAATTGAATGGCAACAGCCGCTTCAATATCCGTTACAATGGCACGTCCGGACAGGGGAGATTTGAAGTCGACCTGGACATAAACCGGATGTCTCCACGACTTTTCGGTTCGGGTTCATTCCGCCTTTTCCTTGTTAAGGGTTCCTCTGGCAGTATGATGCTCGATGATTTGAAACTCACAACCGGGCTTGCGCTCAACGGGAATGTTTTCTCTCTTAACAGTGCGAAGGCTGAAATCCTGAGTCTGTCACGTCGGGGAGGAAGCGGAAAAATCGATATGCGGAATATTAAAGCGCAATTAAACGGTTCATACGACCAGAAGACATCAGCCTTCAACATTACATCCTTTGAAGGATCCGCTTCAGGGATTGGAATGCTGAAGGGCAGGGGGGCCGGTACGATAAAACCCCTTACCTGGCGCGCGTCCCTGCGTGCCTCATCGCTGGACCTTGCACAGGTTTTCGGTCTTGTGCAGCCCCTCCTGCCCGAAGACTACAGAAAATGGACATTCAAGGGCAAAGGCGGACTTGAAGTGGAGAGCGAGGGACGGCGATCCGACGGCGCTATGGTATGGAAAGCAGCGGCAATCATTGATCTGAGTGAAGGCGGGTTCGCCTCTGCTGACAGTTCTAAGGCGGGAGAGCGGATTACCGGCAGAATCGAGTTGAAGGTGGGTTCACCGGAAAAAAAGCGCCAGGGCAGTTTCAATATTACCCTGGAGGGCAGCGAGGGGGAGTTTCTCTGGGGGCAATACTATCAGGATTTCAAGGGGGAAAAGGTAACAGTCGTCTCGCAGGGCACTTTTGCACAAAACCCGTTTTCTCTTGCCTCCTCCGGAACTTTCGATCTTTTCCAAACGGGTCATTACGTCTTTTCTGTAGATATTTCACAAAATAGTTCGGTTTTTTTCCTTGATGCAAAGGGTGTTTCCTGCCGACGTCTGTTTGGCATTCTCATGCAGAATTACATGCAGCAGAATTATCCGAACCTGCAGGATATGACGCTGGATGGAGAAACAGATTTGAAACTGACTGCGTCAATTTCGAAGCAGCGTAAAATGATCGAAGGCAATCTTGCACTTCGCGGCGGCGCTGTTCGCTCTCCTTCAAACCAGCTCTTGCTCACCGGTCTGAATATATCATTGCCATATGATATTGTCCTGGCAGGAACTCCATCACCGGGAAGTGTAAACGAAGCCGGCCAGGGTTTCCTTGCCTTCGAACTGCTCGAAAAGGGAACTTTAAGGATCGATAAACTTAAAACACCCGTCGCGCTCTATGGCAACCGCTTTATTCTTCCGAATCCAATTGACTTTTCAACTTTGGGCGGCAAGGTCCACATGGCAGGCTTCAGGGCTGAAAATCTTCTTTCCCCTGAAACGCGGGTTCAAACTGGCGTAACTATTCAAAACCTCGATCTTGGGCAACTGATCGGGTCGTCGGTACCCTTTACATTGACAGGATTGATCAACGGGGACTTGTCTTCAATCGTATTTCAGGATGGAAAGTGGAACGCATACGGTGAGCTTGTGATTCAGATATTCGGTGGCAGGGTTACCATCGGCAATATATATGCGGGAAGACTTTTCTCTTTATCCCGCTTTTTCGGCGCCGATGCAGAATTTGATAATATCGATCTCGAAGCGGTTACGGAAAGCATCGAAGTCGGTCGGATGACAGGGCTTGTTAAGGGATACCTGAAGAATTTCATGATGGAATACGGCCAGCCCGTGAGCTTTGATCTGGTTATTAGATCGGACAGGAGCAGAAAGGTGCCGCAAAGAATCAGTGTTGATGCGATCAAGAATATTTCAATAATCGGTACTGGTTCTGGCGCAGTGTCCGCTGTGCTGAGCAGCGGTCTGAACCAGTTTTTTAAAGATTATCCCTACAGTGAGATTGGCATAAGGTGCACCCTGGCGGATGATATCTTTTCCCTGCGAGGACTCATTTATAAGGGCGGAAATGAATATCTGGTGAGACGGGCTTGGTTCAGAGGTATTGACGTCATCAATCAGAACCCTGATAATGCCATCAGCTTCAAGGACATGGCGGAACGGGTGGGCCGCATATTTCAGCCTCGAGAAGAAAGCAGGAATATGTCGTCAGGGTAAATCATGTTAAAGCATAAAAAATTCAGCAAAAAAATAATTTTTCAGGAGGAAATATGCGAACTGTAATAAAAGTGTCAGGTATTTTTGTGGTGTTTCTAATCGTGTCCTGTGTGACGGTCAATATATATTTCCCTGCCGCCGAAGTACAAAAGGCAGCGGACAGTATCGTTGAAGACGTCCGTACAAAAGCAAATGATGTTCAGAAAGAAACGGTGCCGGCGCCCGCTCCAGGTCCCTCAAGCCGGTTGGATTTGCTGAAGCAATTCAGATTTGGCCCCGTAAATGCCCATGCCGCTGTAAATATTGATGTTTCAACACCTGCTATTCGCGGCATCAGAGATTCGATGAAAAACAGGTTTTTCCAGTTGAAACCTTTCTACGACAAGGGAGCAATCGGGGAGAATAACAAGGGGCTTGTTGAGGCAAGAAATATAGCCGGTTTGAATCTCCAGGAGAGGAGCCAGGTCAACAAACTGATCGAACAGGAAAACAAAGACAGAACAGCCCTTTACCAGGAGATTGCAACGGCCAACAAGCTCGGTTCTGAAACGGTGCCGCAGATAGCAACGATATTTGCCAATAGCTGGAGAGGCAAATCCCAGCCCGGCTGGTGGGTGCAGGGCGACAATGGAGTGTGGGCGAAAAAGTAGCCTCACAATGCGATTAACTAAATTTTGGCCTCAGGCTCGTCATCCGGGATCCCCGGTAATAATCCAGAAAGTCCTATAAAGCAGAAAACCCGCTGAAAAAACGGGTTTTCTTTGCCGATTGTGTGAATGGCCTGGGTTCTCTCGTTTGTGTTTTAAAAATTTTATCGCTTTTCTCTCCCCTCTTCGGTGATTATAAATCGCTCTCCCCTCTGGTCTATGATTCGGCAAGTGACCATTTCCCGAAGACAGGTTCTTACTTTGAAGAGAGGTTGTCCGAGCTGTTGGGAAATTTCTTCCGGTGTCATGGGTTTATCAAGAATGTGCAGCAGTGCCCTGGCTCTTGCCGTTACAGTTCCGTCCTGATTGATACTCCACATCGTAATCCCTCCTTCCAACGACGCCTTGTCGAGGTCAGAAAGTTAACAATTCAGGATTTTCAGCAAAAGAGCAACATGGGAAAGCAATGAATTTTTTGCTATCTAAAAAATATGGCAAAAACTGTGATAAAAGAGAAATTCAGAATTCGCAGAATTTTTCCAACCCCCAAGCGTCATCAGTTATTATCGCTTAAAAGAACGATGGCTGATCCACAATCAGGGAAAATTGAATGGCGAAGTTTACAGAATCAGTGATTCATCCCCTTGATTGAGCCTCCTTTTTACATTGGCGATACCTGACATGATATTTAATATATTTTTGTCAAAATGCCGATTGATGCGGAAGCGGAGCGAACTGTTCAATGTCAGATGTCTAATCAGCAGGCGGGAAAGAGAATTTAAACGAACTTCGGAGGGTCAAGGTCTGTGCTGAAACGAAACGGAAAATATTATCAACACCTTTTCTCCGATAAAATCGCCTATCCAAGGAGATTAACTTAAAAGAATGGCACTTTAAATTTTTAGCCTCGACTTGGTTACTTCAGTACCTTAGAGTAAACCGGGTTTTTGCTTTATCTTTATTGGTATGCATTCATTGCGCCACTATGATGCAACTTTATTAATTACTTAATTTAATTGGCAATACCCAGGGAAGGTTGGGAAGAGTTATTAATAATAATCTGATATTAAAGGCAATAAATGTCGACTATGTAAAATTTTCATATGAGAATAATCATTATAAGCAATGAGATAGTAGGATTTTCTTTATTGTCGCTCGTTCGACAATATTGTCGAATATCCTGATTTTTTTTCAATCAACCTACATGCAATCAGTTCTTTTCATGATGTAATACTAAACAGAAACAGGCGGAAGTCAGCCTGAAGGCTTTTGTCGGGCTGACCATTTCCGGCCTCGGAAGAGCCGCATTCTATGCTCCTCTTATTCGTGAACAGTGTGATGTTTCTCTCTGGCGAGGAGTTCCTTCTCCAGGACATCAAACTCTTTACAAACTATTTCTACCGTGGCCTTGTCCCCTTTTCCTTCCCTGATTGTCCTTAAGGCTTTCATGAGATCCGTGTTCTTCTGCATCGCCTCAATAGCTTTTACCGCCTTTGCAACTGAATCGGATATCTTTTGCTGTATGGTCGAATCGATCTTTATCTCTAAGGAATTTCGTGTAACTGAGCCGACCCTGTTCACTGCCCCTTTGCATATCTCCGGTGGCACAAAGCGATTTTGCACGGTCATGCATTCTATGGAAGATTCCTCAAATGATTCAGACATTGTCATGCTCCTTTCTTTATTTACCGAGCCATGAATATAAAAAGTTTTTCCTATTCCGAATATTCTTTACGGCAATCTGTAGTTGCTGTCTCTTCAGCGCTTAAAACATCCTCGTTGAGTTCAACTTATCTTCGTCATCAATTTTATGCAATAGGGTTAATGAGATAATCCTCACACAGGGTTGGGTGAAATGCTGTATCCATTATGTTAAAAAGAAAAGGTGAGAACTTTAGGAGATTTGCTTACCTGCCATATTTCAACGAAAACAGCAATTAATTACTTGAAAACTCCCAAAATAGTTCGCATGCTGTTTCATCGGTTGGGAGGGGCTCTGGGTATAAATATCCAGACAACGCTGCTTAAGTTTCTCCTGCTATTCTCTGATGGGGAAAGGTTAGGAAGAAAGCGCCATCATTCTAAATATCCATATTTTTCAGCAGGGATGGCTTTCCAAGGGAAATCTTGAAATATTCCAGCATCAATTCCTGAATGATTTGTTCCCTTGGAGTATGGGATTCCTGATTTTTTATAGCGATTTTATTTCTTCGGACAGCTAATTGCTGTCGAGCCTGCTGCAATGCGGTGTATTTCTCTGATAAAGCATGTTGTGGCAAGGCTAAAAGGCGCCGATAAGTAGTGACTAACTGGTTGGGTTCAGGTAATTTGGGAGACTCAAGGATAGATTTTGAATTTCTGGCATATCGTTTCATTCCCTTGATTACGTGTTTCGGTTCAGCAAAATTGATTCCTGACCAGCCAGCCCGAATCCATTGAAAAATTCCGGATCTGACCATGGAAGGTGAAGAGCCTGACTGGATATGAACTCCCACGGAAAAATAGTCATAAATGTAGGATTTAACCCAGCCCAGTCCTGCCTTGGTCGAACCGGTTTCTGCTGAATAATAGTAATTCCAGTCGTCATCATGCCCCAGAATGACACCCTTTTTGCCGACATCGGAAATATCCGTCTGTTTTGAAATGGAAATAATGACCTGCCGGTTGTCATGATTAAGAAGGATGAGAGTTCTTTGCAGTTTATATTTATAATGAATGCCTGTATTGATATCTGGAGTGATCCCGATCTGTTCCAACCCGCGGATGATAACCGGCTTTCCATTTGAGGGGACCAGTTTCCAATTGACGGGCATTTTCTGTGATTTTCCCTGAGTGTCTGTCCAAAGTGAATATCTTAGAGAAGCCGGACTGGTGAGAACCGATGGAATTTCGCTGCTGAAGGAATATTTCAGGAAATCGGAAAAGTTGATCCTGGTGTCGAGTTCATAATAGGCTCCGGTAGCATTCCGAAATGTGGGGAGAGCTGATTCTTTATTCTGTTTAGGTGCAATCACATGATTTATAAGGTTGGCAACGGCTTGCGAATCGAACCCGACTTTGGGATCAGCACAGAACTGCACAAGCTTCATAGCTGCGACTGGGACAGGGTGTGACGCGTCGGATAAAGGAAGGGCCTGAACCGGCCGATGGTGAAATAGGACGAGCAGCAAAGCCGCCAGAGCGATCAATAAATTTCGCATTCCTGTTATTCTTTTTTCCATGATTTCTAATCCTTATAACGAGTAGGTTTTTCAGGTTACGCACGGCTCATTAATGATTTGCAGGATCTATATGAGCGGGAATTTACATCACACATTTATGCCGACCGCAAGGTAAAAATCCATAACTAAAGTACATGGCTATTCCAGCGAAAGGATATGATCGTTTTTTCACTCATGAGAATTCGGTCATTCTTCAAAGTGAAGCATGGAAAGAAAAATCATAGGAAAATAGAGGAAAGGCAAAGCCACGGAAGAGAATAATCAGGAAAAAGGTTATAAAAAATAGAAAAGGCCGAATCGGCTTATATATAGACCCATTCGACCTTAATCCGGATATTTCTTTTGGTAGGCAAACTATATTGTTCCCACTCAAAGGGGTGGTTCTGATCGACAATTGCGATGCGTTCCTGAATATGATACGGAATTTAGCCTGAGATTCAGGGATCCTCTCCTTTTTACAAGGCCTTTTTTACAAAACCTGAACGCAAACAGCGCGTGCAGACCTTCATTCTTTTAACTGCGCCTGTTTTGCCGTCAAGGCATCTGAGGCTCTGAAGATTGGGATACCAAACTTTCTTTGTTTTATTATTTGCATGGCTCACATTGTTTCCGACAACCGGACCCTTGCCACAAACGTCACAAATTCTAGACATGTACCATTTCTCCCTTCAAAAGAATGCGTTGGTTACTAAAACATAACGTTTATTTTTGCAAGAACTTTTTATCTTTATCTAATTTCATTCAAGTTCCTTATCCCTCAGGCAACTTTCAATAGATGAAAAAAGATAGATTCTTTTGAAGCACTTATGTTAAAAGCTTCACGCAAACAGATGGCCCGCGCCAGGCAAGGCACAGAGGAATATTACCAATTTATTTATTTGACAAGTGAATTCATAAATCATGGGAGGCTGCTTATGAAAATGAAAATTGCTGTACTGACAGGCGGTGGTGATTGTCCCGGTTTGAACGGCGCGGTAAAATGGGTTACAAAAAGTGCAACAGATCAATGGTTGGGATCAAAACGTTCCATGTCATTCGAAGTCATTGGGATTACGGATGGATGGCGTGGACTGGTTGATGTTGATCCGGACGATCCCAAAAGCCTGGCAAAATACACTCGTCCTCTTGATGAAGAAATCGTTCGGACGTGGGACCGTTATGGAGGGACTAACCTCGGAACTTCACGCACCAATCCTTTCAATCCCAAAAATGACAGATCGGAAATATTACTGGATAATATTAAAAAACTCGGAATTGATGTAGTTGTCGCCATCGGAGGGGAAGATACTCTGGGGGCGGCTTACAGTCTGCACAAACTGGGAATCAAGACCGTTGGTATTCCTAAGACAATTGATAACGACTTGGTTGGAACGGATTATTCTATTGGATTCGACACTGCCGTCAATGTGATTACGGAAGAAATCGACCGTCTGCGGACGACAGCCGGTTCACACAGCCGGATTTTCGTTGTGGAAACCATGGGACGTCACGCCGGATGGCTTGCACTTCATGGCGGTGAATGCAGTGGCGCCTATATCATTCTTATTCCTGAACATCCATTTAATCTCGATGAAATATGCACGCTGCTCCAGGAAAGAAAAGGAAGGGAAATCCGCTATGCCATTCTTGTTGTCTCTGAGGGAGCGAAGCCGGTCGGTCAGAAAGAGTTTATCACAAGTTCCAAAATAGATGAATTCGGCCATGTCGCTCTTGGGGGGATAGCCAAATTCGTCGCTGATGAAATTGAAGGAAGAACGAGTCTGGAGACCAGACACTTAATCCTTAGTCATTTGCAGCGCGGCGGTACACCATCAGCCCATGACAGACTGATGGCAAGATGGTTTGGAATCGCTGCGGTGGATATGATTATTAATGAAGATTTTGGCCGTATGGCAAGCCTGCAGCGGGGTGAAATTACCAGTGTTCCTCTGAAGGAATGCATCGGAAAATTAAAACTTGTGGATACTGTAAAGTATTACGACAAAGAACGATATAATGGACGTCGATCCATAATCAGTTAAAGTTAGATATTTAACCTGGATTTTTCTATAGGTGTTGGATTTATGCTTAGCCCGCCGGTAAGGTTTAACTGGCGGGCTTTTCTCACCCATGGAAAAATTCAAATAACAACATGTTCCTCAACAGGAGGGTCCAAAGGTTTATTAAGCAAGGAAGGAGGCTGACCCGTCGATTCAAGAACCCGCATCCATAAATTGCCTTCCGGATCGATCTGTTTCCCTGAAGTAACAACCCGGATTGGCAAGTGGACATATTCATCTTTCAATAAACCGACCAGCATCCCGGTTTTTCCGGCCATCCCGGCATGAACGGCGTACTGGCCAAGAGCGGAGCAATAGATACTGTCGCTGGCACTTGCGCGAACACTGCGAATCATATAGCTGGGGTCAATATATTTCAGATTGATCTGGATGCCCGCTTTTTTAAAGTAGTCTTCAATCCGCACCTTTAAAAAATAGCCGATATCCAGCAGACGGATATTGCCGGAAGCATCTGTTTCCTGAGGCGTATTATTTGTGCGCATCAGTTCCTGACCGGCGCCTTCTGCCACAAGAATAACACAATGTTTTCTGCGTATGAGACGTTTTTCCAAGGCTTTGAAGAGGCCGTTTTCGCCTTCAAGATCAAAAGGTACTTCGGGAATCAGGACAAAATTGACGTCATTCTGTGCCAGTGCCGCACCAACAGCGATCTGACCGGAGAGCCGTCCCATAATCTTGACGAGTCCTATTCCCATAGGCGCACCTTTCGCTTCAACATGGGCGCAGGAGATTGCGTTTTCGGATTCAGCGATTGCTGTATCAAACCCGAATGTTTTCTGAACAAAATTCAGATCGTTATCGATCGTTTTCGGGATACCGATTAGGCTTATGCTTAATTTTCGTCTTGTAATTTCCTCTGTAATGCGTTCAGCCGCGCGCATGGTTCCATCACCGCCGATACAGAAAAAAATATTGACATTCATTCGCGAAAGGGCGTCAACCATTTCTCCAATATTCTGCTGACCTCGTGAGGAAGATAATATACTGCCACCTTCGCGATGGATATTTTCAACCGATTCAGGCGTCAATTCAACAATTTCATGTCCGTATGATGGTATAAGTCCTTGGAATCCATACTTTATTCCAATTATGTTGCGAACACCGTAACGGTGATATAATTGCATGACGATGGCGCGAATCACGTCATTGATTCCCGGGCACAAGCCGCCGCAAGTGACAATCGCCGCTTTTGTTTTGGAAGGATCGAAAAATATTTTTTCCCGTGGACCTGCCACTTCCACAGAAAGGGGAATCTCCCTTTTCACTTTTTCGTCCTTATTTTTTCCGGTATTACTATAGTCAAGATATTGTTTCAGCAGCAAACGCTTGCTGTCGGGCGTAAAATCATTAACGATTACCGGAGACTGGATCGCACATTCACCCAAGTTTTGTATAATATAATCTTCCTGCTGAACTTTTTTCATGAAACCATTAATCCTCCCGTGCCGCAAGCTGGAGACTAAAATATGTTTTAATTTATGTATAACACAAAAAAAAGAACAGAACAGCCCTTTATATATGTAATTGATAGTATAATATTATATAAAGTTTTTTGCCTTTTTTTAGAATCCGGAAAGGGCAGGGTTATGAACTGTTAAGAATTCGTCACATTTTCCGTCTCGAATTCTTACCCTGCGATTATTGACAGAAATTCGTCCTTCGACAAAAAACTGAATGGCTTGGGGATAAATTCGGTGTTCCTCTTTTAAAATCCTTGCAGAAAGGGTTTCTTCCGTATCTTCATCAAGAACGGGGACAACCGCCTGAATGATGATAGGACCGGAATCAACGCCTTGGTCGACAAAATGAACCGTGCATCCTGAAAATCGGACACCGTAATCGACAGCCTGACGCTGCGCGTTCATGCCCCGGAATGAAGGCAGAAGGGCAGGGTGAATGTTCATGACCCTGTACGGATAGGCATCAAGTAAAACAGGAGTGATAATTCTCATAAAACCGGCCATAACGACAAGCTCAACATCTGCGGATTTAAAGACACGGACAATTTCCGCGTCGAATGCTTCCCTTGTTTCAAAATCTTCATGACGAATAACGAGAGTGGGAAGGTGATGTTTTCGGGCCCGTTCCAAGGCATAGGCATCTGGTACGTTGCTGATCACCACCTTGATCTCCGCACCAAGTAGACCCCGCTCAATGTGATCAATGATGGACTGCAGGTTTGAACCGCTTCCGGAGACAAGGACACCAATAGGCAGCTTTCTGTTCATAATCAATATATCAGGCTATGTAAAAGAAACAGCGCTTTTCTCGCCGTCAGCTTTTTCGATAGATCCGATAATATAGGCCTTTTCCCCCAGCATGTTGAGGCGTTCCACAATATCATCGGTTTCCTTTTCTGAAACAATGAGGATCATTCCGATTCCCATATTGAATACACGGACCATTTCCATCTGGTCAATATCACCGAGCTCCTGGATAATACTGAATATGGGCGGAATCTGCCAACTGTTCATTCGGATCACAGTGCAGCATTGATTGGGAACGATTCTGGGAATATTGTCAACAAAGCCTCCACCCGTAATATGAACAATCCCTTTGATATTAAAGCTCTTCATTAAATTAAGGACGGGTTTGACATAGATTCGTGTTGGCCGCAGAAGTTCTTCTCCAATGGAATTTTCGATACCCTCTATTGTGTCGTCGACATTTAACTTTGCTTTGTCAAATATAACCTTGCGAACCAGGGAATATCCGTTGCTGTGAATGCCGTTTGATGCAATTCCGATTACACGGTCGCCGACGCGAATGTCCGAACCGTCGATGATTCTGCCGTTTTCAACAACACCGATGCAGAAGCCGGCCAGATCATATTCGTTTTCAGAATAAATGCCCGGCATTTCGGCCGTTTCACCACCGATCAAGGCACATCCAGCTTCCTGGCAACCCTTGACGATCCCCTCTATAAGCTTGACGTTGCGTTCAACATCCATCTGTCCGATGGCGATATAATCAAGGAAAAATATGGGTTCAGCTCCCTGAACGATGATGTCGTTGACGGACATGGCAACAAGATCGATGCCTACCGTATCGTGTTTGTTCATCATCTGGGCGATCTTGATCTTCGTACCCACACCATCTGTTGCAGCAACCAGTACAGGATCTTTGATTTTTTTGAGATCCAGGTGGAAAAGTCCTCCAAATCCTCCGATTCCCTTCATTACCTCTTTTCTTGATGTCATCTTGATAAGAGGAATGATCCTGCTAATGAAGAGATTGGCCTTATCAATGTCCACGCCCGCATCCTTATATGACGATTGCTCACGCATATAGACTCCCCTGATGAACGTTTTAAAAAACTTCTCTGATGCCAGATTGAAAGAGACTGTCTATTTTAGATCGCTCCAAAAGTCAAATCTTTCCTTGCGCAAACTATTAATATTTGTTAACAATACCTGCTTTAAGTTGAAAATTACATTGAAAAATCAAACTGTTCTTTCTTGCAGAGCTCTTCACGCAAGTTTGTGGAAGTCCAGTTCAGCTTTCCGGAAAAGCTCTGAAGTGAATTCGTAAAAAATTTTTTCCGGAATACAAGACAGTACAGGGTCTCATATTGGAAGTGTAAGGAGATCATCCGTTCATGAGGAATATCAAACTCGGGTTAATAGGCTTCGGAAACATAGGAACAGGCGTAGTCAAGCTCTTAAAAGAAAATGCGGATATTCTGGAAAGGCGCCTGGGGACCAGGCTCATCCTGAAAAGGATTGTAGATATCGACATCACTTCTCAAAGAATCGTTTCCGTGGAACCTCAGCTTTTGTCGACCGATGTCAATTCGATTATGAACGATCCGGAAATCGACATCGTCATTGAACTGGTTGGAGGTTATGATCCCGCTCTCCATTTTATCACTGAAGCTTTGAACAAAGGAAAGCATGTCGTCACGGCGAATAAGGCTCTTCTGGCCACCTTTGGCAACGATCTTTTCGAACTTGCCGAAAAGAAGGCGGTAAACATCGGATTTGAAGCCAGCGTTGGAGGGACGATTCCTATCATCAAAACGATCCGGGAGGCGCTGGTTGCCAATAGAATTCTATCCGTTCTGGGCATCATGAACGGCACGTCGAATTTCATTCTGACCAAGATGACGGATGACAGGAAAGATTTCAAGGTTGTTCTGAAAGAGGCTCAGGATCTCGGTTTTGCGGAAGCTGATCCGAGCTTCGATATCGAGGGTATTGATACGGCTCACAAACTGGCCATCGTCCTGACGTTGTCGTACGGGAAAAGAGTACCCCTGGATGAGCTTTACAGGGAGGGCATTTCAGATATCAGTCAGCAGGATGTGGAATTCGCCGGCGAACTGGGATATCGCGTCAAACTGCTTGCCATAGCAAGGCAGCACGATGGACTCATCGAAGCGCGAATTCATCCGACGATGGTCCCGTTTCATCATCTCCTGGCCAATGTAAACGGGAATTACAACGCCTTTCACATTATCGGAGATGCTTCGGATTCCGTGTTTCTCTATGGTCAGGGGGCGGGCATGATGCCTACTGCAAGCGCGGTAGTCAGCGATATCATCGACATATCACGTGACATCTTAAAGGGAATTTCCTGGCGTGTACCGGCCCGATCCTTTCAGGAAAAAGTCATTGAAGAAATCGAACTGATGCCGGTTGATGAAATTATCTCACATTATTATTTCAGATTTTCGGCTCTTGATCGGCCTGGAGTCCTTTCAAAAATCGCCGGCATCCTGGCGGAAGAAAACATCAGCATTGCCACCGTGATTCAGAAAGGAAGAAAACAGGGACAGGCTGTACCGATTGTCATGACAACCCATAGATCGAAGGAAAAGAATGTACAAAGGGCGCTGCGGCAAATCGACAGACTGGATATCGTTCAGGATCGTACCGTACTGATCAGAATAGAGGATGACAGACTATCATGAAATACGTGATTATTTTAGGGGATGGAATGGCTGACTATCCCATCGATGAAATTGATGGCAAAACCCCTCTCGAAGCAGCCTGCACCCCCAATATGGATCAAATGGCTGCCGAGGGAACTCTGGGGTTGATTGACACAATTCCTCATGGATTGCAACCGGGAAGCGATGTTGCCAATCTTTCCGTTCTGGGTTACGATCCACTGGAAACCTATACCGGGCGGGGACCGCTTGAAGCGGCCAGCCTTGGACTTGAACTGGAATCCGGAGATGTGGCCTTCCGATGCAATCTGGTTACCTTGGGACCGATTGAAAATCCAATGATGGAAGATTTTACATCGGGTCATATCAGTTCGGGAGAGGCGCAAGAGATCATCAATGACCTGAATAAAGAAATGGGTTCCGATACCTACAGATTTTATCCCGGCGTGGGTTACAGACATCTCATGGTGTGGCGCAGGGGACAGGAAGCTCTGGAAACAACACCGCCACACGACATTACAGGCCGGTCAGTTTATCATTACCTGCCCAGAGGCGAAGGGGCGGATCAGGTTATCAGACTGATGAAGCGTTCTCAGAAAATCCTTAAAGATCATCCTGTAAACAGAAATCGTATTTCGGCAGGGCTGAAACCCGCAAATTCCATCTGGCTTTGGGGGCAGGGAAAGGCGCCGAAAATTGTTCGACTCACTGACCGCTATTCTATCAGGGGAGGAATGATTTCTGCCGTAGATTTACTTAATGGAATCGGGAAGTACGCAGGGCTCGAAAAAATTCATGTTGAAGGCGTAACGGGATATACGGACACAAATTACGCAGGCAAAGCGGAGCAGGCCCTGGCCGCGCTGAAGGATATGGATTTCGTCTTTATCCATGTGGAAGCACCGGATGAAATGGGACATGAGGGTTCCCTGGCCGGAAAAATCCGTTCCATAGAGGATCTCGACAAGAAGGTGGTAGGAACGGTACTTGAGGGCATCAAAAATTTTAATGACTACAGAGTCCTGGTCCTCAGCGATCACCCGACGCCGATCATCCTTAGAACCCATTCAGGAGAGCCAAGTCCCTTTGCGGTTCTTTCATCTGAAAAACATGAAAACATGGCGTCGGGATGGTCTTTTTGCGAATCATCTGCAAAAAAGAGTGGATTGTTCATATCTCCGGGACACCATCTCATGGATCTGTTCTTGAAGGGATGGAGGTCTTTTATTGAAGAAAAGCACAGCTAAAATCAGAGTCATGTATGCCGATACGGATGCCATGGGCATCGTTTATCATACAAACTATATTAAATGGTTTGAGATCGGACGCTCCGAATATTTAAGGGAAATCGGTGTTGTGTATGCCCAGATGGAAGAGCAGGGGATCAACCTTCCTCTTTCCGAAGCATACTGTCAATATCTTTTTCCCGCGGTGTATGATCAAATCATCCTGATTGAAACGGAAATTGCCTACGTCAGAAGAGCCAGTTTAAAATTCAATTACACCCTTTTAGACGAAAAGAGGGAAAAGACTTTTGTTGAAGGCTACACTATTCATGCCTGTACAAATCGGGACAGAAAAATCGTGCGAATACCACTTCACATTCTTGAAGTACTCAAGGCCAATGCGCCATCTGAGGAATAAGTCAGGAGAGAGCCATGACAAAAAAAGCAATTTTGGGAGAAATAGAAAAACCGGATTATTTTCAAAGATTTATTGCAAATATTTCTCAATTCTATGTCTTGAACAAGAGAAAAGTTCTTACCATTGCCGCCGTCGTGATTCTGGTGCTTATGATCGTTGTCGGCTGGTTTACATATAAATATTATAACGAAAAAAAGGCATGGGAAGAGTATGCTGAAATTGAGAAAACGGCAGTTTTACAAGAATCTGCCGTCAACAGTGATATCCTCATTAAAAAATATAGAGATCTTTCTTCGAAATTTTCAGGAAGTCAAGCTTCCCAGTTGAGCGATTACCGGTTAGGGAATCTTTACTTCAAAAATAATGACATCGATTCAGCGATAAAGTCCTATGAAAAATTTATTGCGAATGCCTCCGACGAAAATGAATTTAAAGTGCTTTCCTATAGCAGCCTTGCCTATTGCTATGAATCAAAGAAAGATTATCAGAAAGCGCTGAAGGCGTTGCAACAGGCGGAGAAAGTTGAAGCGGGGAAATACTTCGGGACTTTCCTTTATCGGGATATGGGCAGGCTTTATGAAAAAATGCAGAATCGCAGCGAAGCCCTGAAATTTTACAGAAAAGCCCTGGAGCAATCGATTGACCCGACTGTCACCCTTTTCATTAAGCGTAAAATAGCAACCCTTTCCTGATAAGGAAGGCGGACTTAAGTCATAGATTCAGGTATTTCTTGACAAAATCGAATCAATGGATACATTTTTTAAATGTCTTTAAAATAAATAATTTTTAATATTTTACTTCCTTGAGAAGATGCGTTGAAAAGATATGGCTGAAGATTACTATAAAATTCTTGAACTTGAAAAAACGGCGACAAGCGACGAAATAAAAAAGGCGTACCGGAAACTTGCCTTAAAATATCATCCGGACAAAAATCCAGATAACAAAGAAGCAGAAGAAAAGTTTAAAAAAATCAGCGAAGCCTATGCCGTTCTCAGCGATCCGGAAAAGCGGAAACAATACGACAGCTTCGGTTCAGATACCTTCAGCCAGCGGTATACGCAGGAGGATATTTTCCGGAATTTTGACATCAACTCGATTCTTCGGGAGATGGGCTTCGGTGGTCTGGGAGGTTATGGCCCCTCGGGCTCCCGCACGTATCGTGGAAGAAATCGAACCTATGGAACGCAGGGCGGCTATGATCCGTTTGCCGAGCTTTTCGGAGAGCAAGCTCAGTACGCTCGTGTTCCGCAGAAAGGTCAGGATCTTCAGTACAATCTTTCCATTACCCTTGAAGAAGCGGTGTTCGGTGGTGAAAAGAAAATTGCTCTTCAAAAAGGGGATAAGGTTGACGAGCTCAACATAAAAATTCCTAAAGGCATCAATACGGGAAAGAAGCTGAGACTGGCCGGTAAAGGCAATCCAGGTCTTGAAGGCGGGCCTCCCGGCGATCTGTATTTGAACATCACAGTCCTGCCGCATCCTCTTTTTTCCCGGGAAGGTAATGATATTTATATTGAAAAGACCATTAATTTCAGTCAGGCTTCATTGGGAACGACCATTGAAGTTGCTACGATAGATGGATCGACAAAGCGGATTAAAATTCCTCCGGGAACTCAGAACAATACGCGGATTCGAATGAAAGGCTATGGTGTTCCCAATCTCAAGGGCGGTGCCAGAGGCGATCAATACGTGAGAATCACCGTCAGCGTCCCGAAAAAATTGTCAGAAAGGCAGGCGGCGCTGATTAAGTCACTTGCTGAGGAAGGTCTGTAGAAATAATCTCTTTGTCCTATAAGATATATTATGTAAACCAGAAGGACTATTTTTATATCAGTTCCATATCTCCGATTACGCCCATCTGTTTCTCCAGAATAATCAATATTCCCAGGACACCCTGAATGAGAGCTCCCGATTCGAGGGCATGTTTTATATCGGCTTTATTCATGACTCGATTCCCAATAGCCGTCGCCGCAGCATCAGCAAGAGCAGCTGATTTGGCTTTCACGCATACGGCATCTGCTTTTCCAAAGCTGATTGAATGACCAACCGTTCCCGATGAGGTGCAAATACCCAGCGGTGTGTCACCTGGTTTTATCCTTAAGGCGATTTGATAACTCAAGGGTGAATCACCCGCAAAAACGGCAATGTTTAATTCTTGCGACGCATTGAGAAAAATATCTCCTCCATTTTCAACAACGACCTGGGATGAAGAGTTCATAAGATCCCGCCCCACAAATTCCGCGACGGCCCCCGCCACCGCAGCTAAAGGACCAACACCGGCGTATCTACTGGCCTTCAGCATGGCCTTCACAATCGGCGGGGCCAGATCATCTTCAGGCAATGGTCTGAAGGATGTAACAAATTCAGGGTGAGACTGCATGTAGTATTTGAGATGAGTGCGGTAATGATGTACAGAGGCTGCCGCGTTATTTGTCAGATCCTGATCCGCCTGAATAAAAAGATCGGTCTGTTCTTCACAGACATGAAACGATGTCAGAAATTTACATGAAATCTGATTTCGGTATGTTCGCTCAATGTATTTCATCTTACATGAAAATCATCACCCCTTCTCCAAGAATTATATTGGCTTCTCTCTTTAATTCCGGGCTGATGGATAACTTTGCCTTGTCACCGAGATAGATCTTTGTTTCACAGGAGCCATTGATGAGATGAAGATATGCGTCATATTTTCCTTTATAATTTTTGGTTAACTGATGCAGCCTGTCGACAAGATGATCTGAGGTACCGTTATTTTCGATGTCCACCATGAAATGGACGCTTGAAAAAGGATTGTATTCCGTTTCAGATAAAAGCGAGGCTTCTTCGGCGATTACTTTCACATTTTCTTCCGCTACATCTAGTATGCCTTTTACAAAAATCGGGGCATCACCGTGAAGGATATCCGTCACTTTTTTATAAATTTCAGGAAAAAAGATTACATCCGTCGCTCCTTTGAGGTCTTCAAGGGATACATAGGCCATGATTTCTTTTTTCCGCGTAAAGACTTCCCGTATTCCGGACACAATACCCGCCAGGGAAACCGGTTCCTTGTCACCCTTTTCCAGAATGCCGGCTGAGTCCGTATTGGCTACCATGCTGATTTTGGACGCATAACCCTCAAGCGGATGGCCTGTAACATAAAATCCGAGAAATTCCTTTTCATGGGCAAGTAATTCTTTAGGGTCCCATTCCTGAATTTCAGCCGCAGAGGAGTTGGCATAGGATCTCTTTTCCTCAACTCCCAAGTCTTCCATATCGTCAAAAAAACTGGCCTGTTTGCTGGCCTTGTCCTTCTGACGCTTTTGAGAAATCTCGATGATGTTCTCATATTCCGACATCAGTTGCCGCCGCCTCTGTCCTGTCGAATCAAAAGCGCCACACTTGATCAGACTTTCGAGAACGCGCTTGTTTACCTTCTTAAGGTCGGTCCGATTACAGAAATCTTCAAAGGATAAAAATTCTCCTCCTTTCTGCCGTGAAGAGATCATGGCATCGATCGCACCCAGTCCAACATTTTTGATGGCCGCGAGCCCGAAGCGAATGCGGTTTCCAGCTACGCTGAAATCCCGCTGAGATTCATTAATATCCGGAGGAAGAATCGCAATCCCCATTTCCTTGCAGACATGAATATATTTGATGATTTTGTCCCTGTTGTCTTTTTCACTGGTCAGCAGCGCAGCCATAAATTCAACGGGGTAGTGCGCCTTGAGATAGGCGGTCTGATAAGTAACCATAGCATAGGCCGTGCTGTGCGACTTATTGAACCCGTAGGAAGCAAAGGTTTCCATTTGCTCCCAGATCTTCCTGGTTTTCTGCTCCGGAATGCCGTTGGCCTTTGCCCCCTCCATAAATTTGGGGCGTTCCGTCTCCATCTTGGCCGTGTCTTTTTTGCCCATCACCTTACGGAGCGTGTCCGCTTCAGACATCGAATATTGAGCAATAACACTTGCGATCTGCATGACCTGTTCCTGATAAAGAATAACGCCGTATGTTTCTTTCAGTATGCCTTCCAACTGGTCAATTTCGTAGATGATCGGGGTTTTCCCTTGTTTCCTGGCGATAAATTCAGGAATCATATTCATGGGACCGGGACGGTAAAGGGCGATCAATGCAATCAGATCTTCGATGCAATCCGGTTTCATACGGACGAGAATTTCCTTCATTCCGTCACTTTCAAGTTGAAAAACTCCATCTGTTTCGCCCTTGCTGAGCAGTTTGAAGGTATCGGCATCATTCAGTGGCAGATTTTTCAAGTCAAGATCTGTTCCAAGACCCTCCTTAATGAACGAAAGCGCGTTTTTTATAACTGTGAGCGTTTTCAGGCCCAGAAAATCGAACTTGGTCAAACCCACGGTTGACAGATCATTCATGGAAAACTGCGTCGTCACATCATCTTTCGGGCTTTTATAAAGCGGAACTCTTTCCACAAGCGGCACATCCGAGATCACGACTCCGGCCGCATGCACAGAGGCATGGCGGTTTAATCCTTCCAGTGATTTTGAAAGCTTCAACAGTTTCCGAATTTTTTCATCGCGCTTAGCAGCCTCCTGAAGGCGAGGCTCCATCTCCATAGCATCATCGAGAGATATATTCAGTATGTTGGGCACGAGTTTGGCAATGGAATCCACTTCACCATAAGGAATGTTCAGCGCCCTTCCCACGTCACGAATGACTGCACGGGCCTGCATTTTACCGAAGGTGATGATCTGAGAGACTTTGTCTTCTCCATACTTTTCCGTCACATAGCGAATAATATCGCCGCGCCCCTCGGGGCAGAAATCAATATCGATATCAGGCATGCTGATTCGGTCAGGGTTCAGAAATCGTTCGAAAAAAAGGTCGTAGCGAATTGGATCGATGTCGGTAATAGTTAAGGCGTAAGCAACAAGACTGCCGGCTGCTGAACCACGTCCGGGACCGACGGGGATGTTCATCCTTTTCGCGTAGGAAACGAAATCGGAAACAATCAGGAAGTAACCGGCGAAACCCATAGATTTGATAATCTTCAGTTCGTCAGCCAGTCTCTTTTCGTATATTCCCCTGACTTCCTCCCCTCTTTCGTCAACAATTGGGGGCATTCGTTCCGCAAGACCCTGAATCGCCACTTTTTCCAGGCGATCTTCCAGAGTTTCATCGCTGCTCACTTCGAACTTTGGAAGATAAAATTTACCGAACTCAAAAGACAAGTTGCATCTATCAGCTATTTCCTTTGTATTCTCTACTGCTTCCGGACAATAGTTAAACAACTGCTTCATATCATCCGGCGACCGGAAATAAAAAGCATCAGTTGAAAATCTCATCCGGTCGGAGTCATCCAGTGTCTTCCCTGTCTGGATACATAACAAAACTTCATGGGATTCTGCGTCTTCCCGATTAAGGTAATGGCAGTCATTGGTGGCAGCCACGGGTATCGAAAGCTGTCTGGAGATTTCCAGCAATCCTTCGTTTGCGGTTTTCTGTTCGGGCAAGCCGTTCTCCATGATCTCCAGATAAAAATTGTGCTCACCAAATATCTGCCTGTAATTCTCAGCAGCTAATAAGGCATCCTTAAACTTATCCTTTAATATATAATTAGCAATCTCCCCATTCAGACAGGCACTTAGAGCAATGAGTCCTTTGTGATATTTCTTTAATAGTTCTTTGTCTACCCGGGGACGGTAGTAAAATCCATCCAGATAACCAAGGGAGGACAATTTCATCAGATTCTGGTAGCCCTGATAATCCTTGGCCAATACGAGAAGGTGACGTGCTGTATCGCCGATGCTGCCGCCTGTTTTTTCGAAACGGGTTTTTGGGGCCACATAAAGTTCGCAACCGATAATCGGCTTGATTCCTTCTTTGCATGCCGCCTGATAAAAATCAATCGTACCGAACATATTTCCATGATCCGTCATCGCGACGGCCTGCATTCCGAATTCTTTAGCCTTCGAGATCAGATCCTTGATCCGGATGGTGCCGTCAAGCAGACTGTACTGCGTATGGACATGGAGGTGAACAAACGTTTCAATTTTCATCGGATGTTACTTTCAAAGTTCTGGTTTTCAATCAAGCCAGTAATTAGGTGCTTCCTTTGTAATGATCACGTCATGGACATGGCTTTCCCGAAGGCCTGCCGATGTAATCTTTGTGAAGCGCGCTTTCTCCCTCAGTTCCTTTATTGTCCGGCATCCCACATAACCCATGCCGGCCAGGACTCCGCCTTTCAATTGGTGGATACTTGCGGACAATGAGCCTCGAAAAGGCACCCTGCCCTCTATGCCTTCAGGAACGAGCTTCAGGTTGCTTTCTATATCGTCCTGGTAATAACGATCCCGACTGCCCATTTTCATGGCTTCAAGCGATCCCATGCCGCGATAGACCTTATAACTTCTCCCCTGAAACAGGATGGTTTCTCCGGGACTTTCTTCGGTTCCCGCGAAAAGACCGCCGATCATGACGGAATGGGCTCCCGCGGCGAGCGCTTTAACGATGTCTCCGGAGAATTTTATCCCACCATCGGCGATAACCGGGATATTATTGCGGGCACATACCCTGTATGCGTCCGCGATTGCGGTGATTTGAGGAACCCCTACACCGGCGATGATGCGCGTCGTGCAGATGGATCCGGGTCCCACGCCAACCTTCACGGCATCGACACCCGCGTCGATCAGGGCCTGCGCTCCCTCTGCGGTGGCTACATTGCCCGCGACCAGTTCACAATTGGGGAAATTGCTCTTTGTATCCCTCACTGCGTCGAGAACACCTTTTGAGTGACCATGAGAGGTATCGATTACAATCACATCCACACCAGCATTCAACAGGGCGTCAACCCGTGCTTCCCGGTCCAGGATTCCTACGGCTGCCCCCGCTCGCAGCCGTCCGAGGGAATCTTTACAGGCATTGGGATATTTTTTGATCTTTTCAATATCCTTGATCGTTATCAAGCCTTTCAGGTTATAGGATTCATCAACCACCAGAAGTTTTTCAATCCGATGTTTATGAAGCAGTCTTTTGGATTCTTCCAGAGAGATGTTGGCGGACACCGTCACCAGATTTTCCCTGGTCATGACGTTTGATACCGGCTGATGCAGATTCTCTTCGAAGCGCAGATCACGGTTTGTCAGAATACCCACAAGTTTTTTATTTTTAACCACGGGGACACCGGATATTTTGTAGCGATGCATCAAATCAAGGGCTTCACTGACTTTCTGTTCGGGTTCGATGGTAATCGGATCGACAATCATTCCGCTCTCCGACTTTTTAACCTTGTCGACTTCAAGGACCTGCCTTTCAATGCTCATATTGCGGTGAATAATACCGATCCCCCCCTCGCGGGCGAGGCAAATGGCTGTGGCAGACTCTGTGACCGTATCCATTGCAGCCGCAACGATTGGTATTTTCAGGGCTATCCGATTCGTAAGCCACGTCGAAAGGTCTGCATCACGAGGGAGTATTTGTGATTCCGACGGTAAAAGCAGTAAATCATCAAATGTGAATGCTTGTCTTACATGATCATCTAACATATTAAACCTCCGGGAAGGAAAAGCGACTCATGGCTCCAGCCCCTTCTGAGCAGCTCAAATTTGAAAAAATAAACTATGGCAGTCGGCTCTCGTCGTCTTTTTTAAAAATAATAGAGCCGCCACAGACATCACGCATTACTGGTTTTGGTATTACTTCGATGAAATGTTGTAACGACTGTCATTGATGGTTATGAAATAACGATCGTTTTCTCTATCATATTGAATATATTCTGCAAGCTGGTAATAACTTTTTCTTGTAAAACGGGCTTCGAAGCGTTTGTTTTTAATTGAGCAATAAAGAACGTTTTCCTCTCCCTGACGCAACGTGGTCGGATCCAGTTTTTCGACGCTCTGATCAGAAAGAAGGATATTGAAACTCATGGCTCCCTCTTTTTCATTGGATGCAGGTTCTATGGATATGACCGTGAAAGGAACATCCTCAACCTCAATATAAAAAGTCTCTTGGTCTTTCTTGATCAGATATCTTCCCTGCTGGTCAATATCCAGACTCTGAAAGAACAACTCCAGAATGTCCTTTCGGATCATTTCGTTTCCTTTGTAGTACCAGACACCGTCTTTGTCTATCCTGATATCTATCGAAGGGATTTCATTTTTTAAATCCTCAGTCATAAAAGCCTCTCTTTCTTAAAAAAGCCTTTTACTGTCAAGAAGCATTGTTACCGGTCCGTCATTGACCAGACTGACCTTCATCATCGCCTGAAATATTCCTGACTTGACCACAGGGATCCGTTCCGATGCCTGATTAATGAAATGCGAATAAAGAATATTTGACCGTTCCGGGTCTTCCGCGGATGTAAAGGATGGCCGCCTGCCCTTTCGGCAATCTCCAAGAAGTGTAAATTGCGAAACGACAAGCATTTCCCCGGAAATGTCTGACAAAGAACGGTTCATCTTTCCCTCTTCATCTTCGAAGATTCTTAAATTAATCACTTTCTCCAGAAGGAAATCCGCATCGGAGAAGTCATCCCCCTTCTCGATGCCGAGGAAAACAAGCATCCCCTTTGAAATATCGGAAACAATCCGATCATTTACTTTAACAATGGCTTTATCGACTCGTTGAACAACCGCCCTCACGCTTCCGTCCTTCCCAGTTTAATGGGGGTGCATGTTATCAATAATGAAAACAGCCTTCAAGCATTTTCTCCGAAGGATTTTAATGTTGTCATGAATGCAGTATTAATGATACTTTTCCATTTTTCTGTATCGAAATATTTTGTTGACAACATGAATTTTTATCTATATATAGCTTAGCCTCCAAGAGAAATCCGGTTGCTGATAACTGGATTATCTTAGTTTGTGCGTTATTAAATAAGTGGGCCCTTAGCTCAGCTGGTAGAGCAACTGACTCTTAATCAGTAGGTTGTCGGTTCGATCCCGACAGGGCTCACCAATAAGATAAAGGACTTGGTCAATCTGGCTTAAGTCCTTTTGCTTTTTGAATATCCAAATAATTGTATAGTTCGATGCGTCAAAAACAAATTTTAAAACAAAATATGACAACAAAGAATCATTGCATACTTCAAGAAACACTCAAAAAATGCGCATGTGGGAAAAAGGCAAAAGATATCTGGAGACTCAAACGAAATAATAAAAAAAACGGAGGTAGATACAGCTAAATTAAACCGTGTAAAACGATGGAACAAACTGACTCGTGGAAGCAGTTTCTATTGACTCAATGAAACACGCTATTATCTTTATAATTTAAGATGCTCCCAATGTGATTCCCGGAATTGCTTTATCATGTTTTTGAGTATAACAGTTATAAATTCAACTTCATATATATCTGAGTTTCTATCGGCCTCCTTTTCGCTGAATTCATTTTCTTCCGGCGGCCTGCTGATGTTCTGCAGTTTAGATTCATACTTTCGCAATTCGCTTTCAAGGGTAGTTATCTGTTGATCCCTTGACATCGATAACAGCTCTTCCGATGGTGTAACCTTGATCCGTCCCTCCATGATTTTTATTGAAAACAATTTTTCGATATTCAATTTTCGACCTCCTTTTTCCAAAAGTTCAAAGCCTCTTCTGTCCAATCTTTCCCTTTCTCTCCATACAAATTTAAGAAGACTGGGAAATCAAAAAAAGAGAGTGTTCTGTACTGAACTTAACCTGAACACAAAATCACTATATATCAAAAACTTCCTGAAAGTCCATTTCCTGATGAGGCAGGACACCAAACATTGCGGGAAAAAAGAAAGGGTTGACGATTCTCGTCAGCCCTTTCTTTTTTACTGGTCGGGGCGGCAGGATTTGAACCTGCGACATCCTGCTCCCAAAGCAGGCGCGCTACCAGGCTGCGCTACGCCCCGGATGATTTACAAACTTCTTTTATTCAGTTCCAATCGAGTCCGCAAGCTCTCCTTCAGTGCGAAAAGGGCTTTTGCCCGGTGACTCAAGCGATTCTTTTCCTGTGACGTCAACTGTGCTACGGTTTTTTTGAATTCCGGGACATAAAATATCGGATCGTAACCGAATCCGCCGCTTCCCTGGCGGGCTTCGCTGATCAGACCGTCCCATCGACCCTCAAAAGCTTCATAGCTTCCTTCAGGAGAATACAAAACTATCGAGCACCGGAAAGCTGCGGTCCTATTCTTCAAGGGAGTATTTGCCAATAAATCCAAAACTTTATCAATGTTACGATCATCGTCGGCATCTTCACCGGCAAAACGGGAGGAGTAAATTCCAGGTTGACCATTCAAGGCAGCGATTTCCAGACCGGAATCGTCAGCCAGTGCTGTTTCACCCGTAAATTCGGAAATCGTTTTTGCTTTCTTCAGAGCATTTTCAAAAAAAGAAGACCCATCCTCAATGACCTCTGGGACATGGTCATACTCTGCCAATGAAACCAGATCGATATCAAGACCTTCAAGGATTGCACGTACTTCCCCGATCTTTCCTTCATTGCGGGATGCGAAAACGACTTTTTTTCTCAGATCTGTCCTCCCAGGATCTCTCTCTGAACTTCCGTCAACTTTCTGATTCCTCTTCCAGCCAGTTCGACCATTGCGGTCAGTCTGTCCCGCCCGAAAGGAACCCTTTCCGCCGTTCCCTGCACTTCAATAAATTCGCCTGCGCCCGTCATGACCACATTCATATCCACGTCCGCACGCGAATCCTCTTCGTATTCCAAATCAAGCAGGAGTTGACCGTCAACGACGCCCACACTTACTGCGGACACGTAATCCCGTATCGGCATGGTCTCGCAGATGCCCTTTTCCTTCATTTTTCGGAAAAGATCAACCAAGGCCACAAAACTTCCTGTGATGGACGCTGTTCTTGTTCCCCCATCAGCTTGAATGACGTCACAGTCAATGTAGACGGTATTCTCGCCCAAACTGTCCAGATCGGTTACTGCTCGAAGGGATCTGCCAATCAGCCTCTGGATTTCATGAGTTCTTCCCCCGATATGGCCCCGCACAGATTCCCTCTGGTTTCGTTCCTGGGTAGCCATGGGAAGCATCGCATATTCAGCTGTCAACCAACCTTTTCCTGAATTTCTCAGAAAGGGCGGGACCTTTGCTTCCAATGCCGCTGTACAGATTACCTTTGTATCCCCGACTTCAATGAGGACTGACCCCTGGGGGTGCTTCAAATAATTCCGGGTGATTTTCACTTCCCGAAGTTCATCCTCATGACGACGATTTTTCCTCAATATTCCGATGCCCCTGTATAAAAGTTACGAATGAGACGCTGAAAAAAAGACCCGTGATCAGTAAAGTTCTTTTATGCTCCTGCTGATCGCGTCGGCAATAGAAGATTGGATATCCCTTTCAGTGATCTTTTTCCGGTCCTCCGGATTGGAAACGAAACCCAGCTCAATAACCAGTGCCGGTTTGGCTATGCCTTCAATTATGGGAACTGGTGCTTCTCGGAGCCCCCTGCCCTTCCGCGGAAACACCTGTTCCAGATTCTTCTGCAGGATATAGGCAAGACGGACACTGTCATTAAGGTATTTATTCCGTTGCATATCTTTCAGGATTACGGAAGAATCCCCTGAGTCGCCCTGCGTCTGTCCTTTGAATCCGGGAAAATAAATTTCAAAACCCGATGCCTTTTTCCCAAATCCCGCGTTGATGTGGAGGCTGATAAACACATCAGGAGCCGCCCTGCGAACGATCTGTTCTCTTTCCTGAATATTCAGTTCCCTGTCTGTGTCTCGAGTAAGCTGAACACGGATTGCCGGTGTCGACGCGAGTTCCTTTTGAATCATCAGGGCAATGGCAAGGGTCACATCTTTTTCATAGAATTCATCAGAAAATTTGACGCCCCGGTCTGGACCACCATGGGAGGGATCAATCATCACAAACAGACCTCCGTATGCCGGTGAGATGGATAACGGCAGGAGGGAAAAAACGAACAGAAGAATAACCGCACAGAATGCTCTTTTATTTTTGCAAGTCGAATTTACCATATGCCGGATTGTCTTCCCTGTATCATGCTCAATGAGGTGTGCCTCTCATACAGCAAAAAACGAACACCTGTCAATAAATAAGTGGGGGACATTAATCGGATGGCCGGGGTTGCTCTTTAGTCTGATGAACCCTCTCCACAGAAATGACATCTTTGAGCTGTTTGATTGCTGAAGTGAGGGCATTCAACTGTCTCAACCCGGTCACATCGATCCGGAAAAAACAAATGACTCGACCATCCTTTCGGGTTTCAACCCTCGCCGAGCTGATATTGACATCCAGTGATGAAATGGCTGAACTGATTTCCGCCAGAATACCTTTCTGGTCCTTACAGGTGACGACCATATTTACGGAGTAGGTCTGACTGGCTTTTGCACTCCAGGAGACATCGATGATCCGTTCTGAATCCAGTTCCTGCAACCGTTCACAATCAACGGTATGAATGGCTACGCCTCGCCCTCTCGATATGTACCCGACGATCTCATCACCGGGGATCGGGTCACAGCATTTGGCAAACCGCACCATGATATCTTCAATACCGGTTATGGAAATCCCTTGAGAGGCGTCTCTTTTACCTTTCCTGGATATGGTTTCGTCAGGAGGTTTTTCACTGACACCGATCTCTTCGTGGACAAAATAATTAACGATCCGTTTCGCGGAAACTCGGCCGTATCCCACAAGGGCCAGAAGATCATCCAGTGAATTGACAGATAATTCATTATAGAGATCGCGGATTTCATCAGATTTGACGATCGAGCTGAATTTAAGTGAATGTTTTCTGAACTCTTTTTCCAGAAGATCCTTTCCAAGGGAGATGCTTTTTTTGCTTTCTTCCGCCTTGACCCAGTTCTTGATTTTCGATCTTGCCCTGGAGGTTACCGTGTGCTTCAGCCAGTCTTTGCTGGGATGATGGCCAGCCTGAGTGATAATCTCAACGATATCTCCATTTTTAAGTTCATATTTAAGGGGAACGATACTCCGATTGACCTTCGCACCGATGCACTGGTGTCCCACATCGGTATGGATGCTGTAGGCAAAATCAATCGGCGTGGCCCCTTTGGGGAATGACCTGACATCTCCCCCAGGCGTAAAAACATAAACTTCATCCGGAAACAACGCCAGTTTGAGATTTGACATGAACTCACGAGGGTTCTTCAACTCCTGCTGAACTTCCAGCAACTCGCGAAGTTTTCGAATCTGTTCCTCGTCATCCCCTGGAAGCGATCGTTTTTCCTTATATCGCCAATGAGCGGCGATCCCCTCCTCCGCCCACTCATGCATTTCCCTCGTTCGGATTTGGACTTCCACCCGCTGGCCATAGGGGCCGATGACGGTCGTATGAAGTGAACGATAGTTGTTCGCCTTCGGCATGGCGATATAATCCTTAAACCTTCTGGGTACCGGGATCCACAGAGAATGAACGATGCTGAGGGCTTCGTAACAATCTTTTTCCTTGTCGGAATCCAGAATGATGCGGAAGGCAGTCAAATCATAAACCTCGTCAAAATTGATTTTCTGCTCATGCATCTTCTTGTGAATACTCCAGAAATGCTTTGCCCTTCCTTCAACGACGCCTTTCATGCCGTACTCATCGAGTTTTGCCTGAATTATGCTTTTGACTTCCTCGGTATACTCATCTCTTTTTTCCCGCTTCAACGCAATGCGCCGAGACAGATTTGCGTATGATTCGTAATCCAGGTAACGGAACGCAATGTCTTCAAGTTCAACCTGCATTCGATAGATGCCCAGACGATTGGCCAAAGGTGCATATAACTCCATGGTTTCTTTTGCTATATACTTCTGTCTTTCAGGTGTATGAAACTCGAGGGTTCTCATGTTGTGGATACGATCCGCCAGACGCACAAGGAGAATTCTAATATCCGCTGACATGGCCAGAATCATCTTGCGAAAATTTTCCGCCTGACGTTCTTCCTGACTGCTGAAGGTAATCTTGCTGATCTTTGTCAGTCCGTCGACAAGGAACGCGACATCTTTCCCAAAGAGCTCTTCGATCTGTTCAAGAGTTGTCAGGGTGTCTTCCACGGTGTCGTGCAGAAGTCCCGTTGCTATAGTCGCCGCATCAAGTTCCATGTCAGACAGAATGCCTGCAACCTCCATGGGATGGGTCATATAGGGCTCGCCGGAGAGACGCACCTGCCCCTGATGGACGGATGCCGAAAAGATATAGGCCTTTTCAATCAACTCCTGTTCTATGGGAGTAAGATATTCCTGTGTTTTATCGAGGATATCTGTAATCCTGAGCATGAAGCCCCTTCTTTATTGCTGATGAAGCCGGTTTTGCCAATGATACATAATATAACAATCAATTGTTGATGTATGGGAATGTATGGAATCGAATATTTCTGATATTCACAATACATTCAAAAGATTAAATATGATTCGCTCATTTTTCCTTCAATGACGCGAAGGATCATCTTTTCAACGGAATCCACCTGGACATCGGATGTCTCGCCTGTATCCCGCAAACGAACCTCCACTTTACCTTCGGCCAGTTTTTTGGGCCCGACCGTCACTCGGATCGGTATTCCGATGAGGTCTGCATCCTTGAATTTGACGCCGGCCCGTTCGTCCCGGTCATCGAGAAGCACTTCCGCGCCCTTGCCGGCCAGACTTTCATAGAGACGTTCCGCTGTCTCGGCGAGGGCCTTATCATTCATGTTTACCGGTGTGATGATCACCTGATAAGGGGAGATCGGCATCGGCCAGACAATGCCGTTCTCGTCGTGGTTCTGTTCAATGCAGGCCGCCACGGTCCGGCCGGTGCCAATCCCGTAACAACCCATGATCATGATCTGCTCTTTTCCATTTTTATCCAGATAGGAAGCCCCCATGGCCTTGCTGTATTTTGTTCCCAGTTTGAATACATGTCCGACTTCGATTCCCCTGGCGAATTTAAGCGCCCCCTGGCAGCGTGGGCAGGAATCCGTTTCCCTGGCAACCTTCAGATCCGCAAAAGCCGATATCTGGAAATCTCGGCCTTCGTTGACATTCCGCAGGTGATAGTCTTCTTTGTTGGCGCCCATGACGACGTTTTTCATGTTCAGCAGCGAATAATCCGCCAGAATTCTGGCCTTTTTTATGCCGATGGCCCCGGCAAACCCGCGCGGGGCGCCCGTGACGTCCTGAATCATGTCATCCATGGCCAGTTCAAGCTCCTGGCATTTGAGATAATTCTTGACCTTGATCTCGTTGACCTCTTCATCTCCGCGAACCAGAACAGCTACAGGATTTCCGTCTGCATTGAAAATCAGCGTCTTGACAATCTCCTGCGGCGTCACATTAAGAAACGCACAGACTTCGTCAATTGTCCGCGCATTGGGCGTATGAACCTCCGTCAGCAGCAGCATTTCATCATTGGAGATTTCCATCTTTTCTGGAGGATGGACCTCTGCCTTTTCCAGGTTGGCCGCATAAGAGCATGTTGCGCAGAATACCAGTCCGTCTTCGCCTGAATCGGCCATCACCATGAATTCGTGGGAAAAGCTTCCTCCAATCGTCCCCGAATCCGCTTCGACTGGACGAAAGCGAAGACCGCAGCGGGCGAAGATTCGTTTATAGGCTTCAAACATCTTCTGATAGCTGATTTCTGCTCCTTCTTCATCGGCATCGAAACTGTACGCGTCTTTCATTCCGAATTCCCGACCGCGCATCACTCCGAAACGGGGACGAATCTCATCCCGGAATTTGGTCTGGATCTGGTAAAGGTTTTTGGGAAGCTGCCGGTACGTCTTGATTTCATGACGGACCAGATCCGTAATGACTTCTTCATGAGTGGGACCCAGACAATACTCCCGATCATGCCGATCCCGGAAGCGCAGAAGTTCCTTTCCATAATGTTCCCAGCGTCCCGACTCCTGCCAGAGTTCCGCCGGCTGAACCATAGGCAGATATACTTCCTGAGCGCCCGCCCGGTTCATTTCCTCTCTGATAATCTGTTCCACCTTGCGAAGAACCCGGTAACCAAGTGGAAGATAGGAGTATATTCCTGCTGACAATTTTCTGATCATCCCCGCCCTGAGCATGAGCTGGTGACTGACAACCTCTGCATCTGAAGGTATTTCCCGTTCTGTAGGCAGGAACATTTCCGAATATCGCATTTGGCCTCCTTGATTTTTAATAAATGATAAAAACAGCGAGCCGCTCGGGTTGGGCACACACCCTGCCGATCCCGGCGCTCACTTCAATATACGAGTTATTCCCCTGTCATCTCCTGTATTTCCTGAAGCAAAGCCTTGACAAATTCTTCCTCTCTTATCTTACGGATCACCTGCCCCTTTTTGAAAAGCAGGCCCATTCCCCTGCCGCCCGCAATGCCGACATCAGCTTCAGCCGCCTCGCCTGGACCGTTCACGACACATCCCATGAGGGCTATCTTCATGTAATCTTTCATTCCGGACAAGGAGTGCTCGACCTGCTCAACCAGGCCAAAAAGATCGATCTCACAGCGTCCGCAGGTGGGACAGGAAATGATATCCGGCCCTACTCTGCGAATATCCAGGGCGCGCAGAATGTCGTAAGCGATTCCAATTTCCAAAACCGGACTGCCGGTGACTGAAACACGGATGGTATCGCCTATCCCTTCGTGCAGGAGAAGTCCCATGCCGATGGAGGACTTGACAGCGGAAGTGACAAGAGTGCCCGCTTCGGTCACACCCAGGTGAAGGGGATAGTCGGTTTTATCCGCGACAAGCCGGTAAGCGTCAATCATGGTGGGAACATGGGATGATTTGAGGGAGAGTTTGATCCGGTCAAAACCCATATCCTCAACAAAGGCAAGATTGTTCAAGGCGCTTTCTGTCAGCGCATGGGCTGTTGGGCCGCCGTGCTTTTCCTGCAGTTCCTTTTCGAGCGATCCGGCATTCACACCGATCCGGATGACCGTATTGTGATCCTTTGCAGCCCTTACAATTTCCGCAATATTCTTTTTACCCACATTTCCCGGATTGATCCGAATCCCGTCAACATCCTGCTCGATGGCCATGAGGGCATAATGATGATTGAAATGGATATCGGCAATCAGGGGAATGGAAATGGACTTTTTTATTTTTCCCAATACGGAAGCGGCTTCAGCATCAGGCACTGCCACCCGGACAATTTCACAGCCGGCCTTTTCCAGGGCTTCAATCTGCTCTATCGTTTCGCGGACGTTGCGTGTATCCGTGCAGGTCATGGACTGAACGGCAACCGGGGCCCCTCCACCAACCTGAACCTTTCCGACATTGACCGCTTTGGTCTTTCTTCTCTTGACCTGGTTATTCAATGAAATTCCTTATACTTTGATATTTGCTAATCGGTATAGCACAAAGGCATAAACACCTTCAATGAGGAATATCCGAAGTTCCTGGAATGAAATGATTACGGGAGCAGCGACATATTTCTGCCGCTCGCCGCGTTTTTCAGATTCATGGCAGGTTATTTTTTATGGTGGTGAGGGTTTCCAGGTTGACTCAGAGGGTTTCCATTCAACAGGAGCGCAGGACATGCCTTTTCTTGCCATGAATGAAGGGTTCTGTGGAAGGCCTTCTGTAGAGCAAAGATCAGTGCCCCCGCCAGCAGTGAAGGCACAGCTGATCTTTCGACAGGCCGATGGCTTCGATCATGGATTCAATATTGAGGTATTTCAAAGTCGTCACGTTCAAATCTTTGCGGATCCATTCGACCATTCTGGCATATTCCGCCGAACGGCAATCAAGATACGGTGCAACGTCATCAGGATCCTTTCCCTCGATGGCCCGGATGGCGCGTCTGGCAGCCAGCTCCGAAAGAGAGCGTGTTGATGATCCATAAGGGCATGTAAACATGAGTGGCGGACAGGCGGCCCGAATATGAATCTCTCGAGCGCCGTTATCCCACAGTTTCTTTATGGTGTAATTTTTCAACTGCGTGCCTCGTACAATCGAATCATCGCAGACGATCATCCGGTTGTCTTTGATGACATCACGAATGGCACTCAGTTTCATGGTGGCCACAAGATCACGGATATCCTGAGTGGGAGGCGTATAACTCCGACCATAGCCGGGCGTGTATTTGACCAGAGGTCGGCGATAGGGAATTCGTGATTCCGCTGCATATCCCAGGGCATGCCCGACGCCTGAATCCGGTATGCCGCAGACCAGGTCAGCCGCAATGCTGTCCTCTCTAGCCAGAGCCCGCCCACAGTGTTCCCTTGCGTTTTCCACTGAAATTCCTTCATAAGAGGAGGAAGGCGTGCCGGTATAAATCCAGAGGAACGCGCAGACTTTCTTTTCCGGATTCTCAGGCCGCAAGGTCCTGTAGCCGTCGGCGGTCATCAGAACAATTTCTCCCGGACCGATAAATTTCACCAGTTCATAGTTCAGATTGGGAAACGAGCTGGATTCCGTCGCTACGGCGTACCCGTCTCCATCTCTTTCCCTTCCCAATGCCAGAGGAAATCGGCCATATTTGTCTCTCGCGGCATAGAGGCCTTCCGATGTCAAAATCAGAACACAGATTGAGCCCTCGATGACTTCCTGCATCTGCACAATGCCCTCGACGAGGCTTGTACTCCGGCTGATCAGCTTTGCCACTAGATCGACTGTGTTGACGGCGCCTCCCGCCACTTCACTGAATGAGGTTCCCTCTTGAAGCAGTTCATGAGCGAGACGATCCTTATTGGTGACCAGACCCGAAGCAGCAATCGCAAAGGTGCCGAATTTGGAGCGGATAATCAAAGGCTGCGGCGATTCATCGTCAATGGCTCCGATTCCGGCCGTCCCTCTCATCTGACGGTAATGATCGATAAATTTCGATTTGAATTGCGCCTGACTGATGCTGTGTATGGCTTTATGAAAACTTTTTTCTCCGATTACGGCAAGCCCCCCGTTTTCCGTTCCCAGGTGGGAATGATAATCTGTTCCATAAAAAAGAGGCTTTATGCAGTTTCCCTTGGAAACAACCCCGAATAATCCGCCCATGGCATGTTTACCTGTAAAATTTTATAATTTTTTTAAACTTAATCATTCAAATTTATGGTCAACTTAACCGTTTCAAGGCCATCCGTATTCGTTCCAGCCCTTTTTCAATAAGAGCCATGGATGTCGCGTAGGAAATACGGATATGCCGGTCGTTCCCAAATGCAATGCCCGGCACTACGGCAACCTCGGCTTCATCAAGAAGATATTCCGCCAGTGTTGTCGAATCTAAAATTTTCTTATTTCCGCAGCGCAATCCATACAAGGACTCCACATTGGGAAAGACGTAAAACGCTCCTTGGGGCTCCAGGCACGAAATGCCGTCGAAACTCTCCAGTGTTGAAACCACGTAATCACGTCGTTTTTGAAATTCTGCCACCATCCCGGCAATAATCTGCTGATCGCCGGTCAGAGCTTCCACTGCAGCTTTCTGGGAAATCGAGGAGGGATTGGATGTACTCTGACTCTGAATCTTTGCCATGGCCGCGATAAGAAATTCGGGAGCTGCGGCATAACCGATTCTCCATCCGGTCATGGCATAGGCCTTTGAAATCCCGTTGACGACGACAGTCAGGTCTTTCAATGACGGGTTGACGGCGGTTATGTTCCAGAAAGGAAAATCATCATAGATAATTTTTTCATAAATATCATCGGAAACGACAATCAGCTGATGATGGAGTACCACCTCAGCCAGGGCGGCAAGTTCTTCTTTCGAGTAGACGCAGCCCGTCGGGTTTGATGGACTGTTGATTATGACGGCTTTGCTGTTTTTAGTGATCGCCGCTTCCAGTTCAGCGGGCGTCATTTTAAAGCCGTTTTCCTCTCTGGTTTCCACGATTACAGGCCGGGCGCCCGTCAAAAGAACGATATCCGGATAGGAAACCCAGTAGGGACTTGGAATGATGACCTCATCCCCTTCGTCAAAAAGAGCCTGGGAAAGATTGAAGAGCGTATGCTTGGCTCCGCAGGAGACAATGATTTCCGATCGTCTGTAGGATAGATAATTATCCCTTTTGAGCTTGCCGATGATTGCGTCTTTCAGTTCATCGATTCCTCCGACAGGCGTGTAGCGGGTAAAATTGGATTCCACCGCATGGATGGCAGCCATCTTAATATGATCGGGGGTATTGAAATCCGGTTCCCCTGCCCCGAAATCGATGATATCCCGCCCCTCAGCACGCAGGGCGCCGGCTTTTGCGGTTATGACCAGCGTCGGTGAAGGTTTTATCATAGATACTCTTGATGCCAGTTTCATAATCATCATTTACCCTTATTCATTAGTGGATATTTTTCCTGCATTTTTCTGAAAACCACCTCCGGTACAAGACCTTTCGGAGAGCCTCCAAGGCGGGAGGCCTCTTTGATAATTGTCGAGCTTGTATAAAACCACTTATAGCCTGTCATGAGGAAAACCGTTTCAATGTTGCGATTCAGGCGACGATTCATCAAAGCAAGCTGAAACTCATATTCGAACTCTGACATGGCTCTCAGCCCCCGAAGAATGACATTTCCCCCTTCTTTGCGGACGTAATCCACCAGAAGACCGTCATAACTGTCGACGCGGACACCTTTTCTGTCATGGAGTGCTTCCTGAATCATTTCTATCCGTTCCTGAACAGTAAACAGAGACGACTTTGCTGCGTTGTATGCAATGAGGACAATAAGCTCGTCAAACATCGACAAGCCCCTTTTAATGATATCGAGATGACCATTCGTAATAGGATCGAAAGAACCGGGGTAAACAGCAATCTTCTTCATATCATCCCCTTTCTACTTTATTTTGAATATTCAAAAATGTCAGGAGGGTATCCCCATACCTCCTCACGTCGACCACATCCAGTGCCATATCCTCTTTTATTTCAATTGTTTCATTCGCCGCGTGCTGAAGAACCAGCATGCCGTCTTTCCTCAAAATTGACGGGTAATCTTTAATCAAGCCGATTGTTCTGTCAACAAACCCCTTTCTGTATGGCGGATCTGCAAAGATCAAATCGAAACACATCCCACCCTCAGCCAGGTGTGCGACGGCTTTTTCGACTTCCATCCGAAAAATTCGGTACCGTCCCTGGAAACCGAACTGTTCAAGATTCCTCTTGAGAGATGTCACGAGAACGCTTATCTTTTCAACAAAAACAACCACGTCGGCGCCACGGCTCAGTGCTTCCATTCCCACATTTCCGGTTCCGGCGTAAAGATCGAGAAACTCTTGACCCTCCACCGGCCCCAGGATATTGAACAGAGCTTCCTTGATCCGGTCGGATGTCGGCCGGACGGCATATCCCGGGGGGACAGCAATGCGTCTGCCTTTTGCCTGCCCCCCGATGATTCTCATAGATAATCCCGAATCAGGACCTCAGCGATTTGAACGGCGTTTGTCGCCGCGCCCTTTCGAATATTATCGGCAACGACCCACATGTTGATACCGTTCGGAATCGATTCGTCCTCACGAATACGACCGACAAAGGTATCGTCCTGCCCCGCCGCGTAGATCGCCAGGGGATAGGAATTTTCCTTCGGATTATCAACCAGTTTGACGCCAGGCGCCGCAGCAAGCAGTTTTTTTACCTCTTCCGCTGTAATTTTTTTCTCCGTTTCGATATTTACGGATTCCGAATGGCCGTAAAAAACGGGAACCCGGACTGTCGTGGCCGTCACCGCAATGGAAGGGTCATTGAAGATTTTTTTGGTTTCATTGACCATCTTCATCTCTTCCTTGGTATAGCCGTTGTCAAGAAACACGTCGATGTGCGGCAGACAATTGAAGGCGATCTGATGAGGATAGACCTTAACCTGGATTTCCTGACAACTCATCAAAGCCCGGGTCTGTTCAGCCAGCTCCGTAATGGCCTTCTTTCCCGTTCCGGATACGGCCTGATAGGTGGACACAACAATCCGCCGGATGCGCGCAGCATCGTGAATCGGCTTGAGCGCGACAACCATCTGAATCGTCGAGCAGTTGGGATTGGCGATAATTCCCTTATTGCGGTACTGAGCAATGGCTTCTGGATTGACTTCGGGCACAATCAGAGGAATCTCCGGCGTCATCCGGAAGGCACTGGTATTATCGATAGCCACGCATCCCGCGGCTGCGGCAACGGGTGCGTACCGTTCACTGACGCTGCCCCCCGCTGAAAAAAGCCCGATGTCTATGCCGGCAAAGGAATTTTCATCAAGCACCTTGACCGGAATCGCTTTTCCATGAAAATCAATTTCAACCCCTAAGGATCTTTCCGACGCCAGAAGAGTCAATTCTTTTACAGGAAAATTGCGATCCTCCAGAACCCGAATCATTTCATTGCCTACAGCGCCTGTTGCTCCGACTACGGCTACATTATATGACTTCATTAATCTGGTTCTCCTTATTTCATCGATATTTCATTATCGATGATTGATAAAATTCCGTTCAGCCGACACCCCGGACCGATCAGATTCATTGAGGCACCCTTTTAAAAACATGAACTTATAAATTATTTCCTGCATCCTTTCTTTGGGCCGTTACGGCTTTGAAGCCTGCATTCGCGAATCGAGATAACGGCGCAGGATTCTGAAAAGCATCCAAACAGGGCCGGACAGGCAGTATGTTAATGCAAATATGAAGACCATGATCTGAGGTTCAGCCACAATAATGAGTAAGACAATCACAATCAGAAAAAAAGACATGAAAGGCTTTCTGGCGAAATAGTTCAGATCCTTGAAACTGTAATATTTCACGTTACTGACCATCAGAAAAGACAGGACGACCACGGCAACTGGAATAAGGACATGAGGAAAGGACCCCTTGCCTACCAGATAATCATAAAGCAGTATTCCAGTTACAACAACCGCTGCCGCGGCAGGTATGGCCAAACCATTGAAGACTTTACTTTCCACAATGCCGATCTGAATATTGAAGCGTGCCAGACGCAGAGCTCCACAAAGAACAAATAAGAACGACGCCACAACCCCCCATTTGCCGTAATGAGAAAGGGACCATAAATAAACCATCACTGCGGGCGCAACCCCAAAGGCGACGAGGTCGGACAATGAATCGTATTCAGTGCCGAATTTACTCATGGAGTTGGTCATCCTAGCGATCCGTCCATCCAGACTGTCAAGAACAATCGATATGAGAACAAAGAACGACGCCTGGGCAAATGATCCCCTTATTGATAAAATGATTGAATAAAATCCGAAAAAAAGATTAGCCGATGTGAAAAGATTCGGTAAGAGGTAAACCCCTTTTTTCATGCGGCCTCTGCCCAATTTGTCCCCCTGCTTCATTAGAACGTCCCCAGAGGGGATTCGCCTGCTTTCACTTTTTCTCCGACAGTAACCAGTATTTTCGTTTCTTTCGGCATAAAAACTTCAAGTCTTGAACCGAAACGGATCATCCCGAATCGTTCACCCCTTTTCACAACATCTTCCTCTCTTACCCAGCAAACTATTCTTCTCGCGATCAACCCCGCGATCTGGATGGTCATAATTTCCTTTCCATCACTGGTTCGAACCAGAATGGCATTCCGTTCATTCTGTTCCGAGGCCTTATCCAGGTTGGCGGAAAGAAATCTCCCCGGGCTGTAGCTGATTTTTGTCACTTTTCCGGAATAAGGAACCCGATTCACATGAACGTTAAATACATTCATAAAAATGCTGACTTTGCTGCAGGGCTGAGAAAGCATTTCATGATGGAAGTCTTCATCGATCCGGATCACTTTTCCATCCGCAGGCGAAACAATGAGTTTTTCACCCTCAGGCGTATGTCTTTCCGGATTGCGGAAGAACCAGCATGTGAATAATGTGGCGGTTAGAGGTAAGACGGCAATCCAGGATTGTTCCAGGAAAAAAACGGCAAGCAGGGTGGTCAGGCCGAAAGCGATAATAAAAGGAATGCCCTCACGCGCTATGAAACTGTCATGTTTCATATTGAAAGAATCCTGCAAGAGAGATAATCAGATTTTGAGCCTGGATACGGAGAAAACGGTTCATGAATTCAAGAGATTTCTACATATTTCAATGATTTCTGTTTAATTTAAAAAGGAACCTTGACTTATCTTAATTGAAGAGGCTTGTCAATGATTCTTGTTTTGAATCGAAGCCGCCTTCCATGAATGGATCTGCATATCAACCGTTTTCACTTTCCGGTCCGGCCTGGATATTCTGTTGCGCCAGTTTCAATTCCGCCTCGGAAAGACGGAGGTAGCGGGGTGTGAAGGTTAAAAGATCAAGGGTCTCGCCTCGTTCATGATATTTAAGGCCCAACAGCCCGACGGAAGATGCTCTGACAGCATGGAGATGAGGGGCGGCAAAACAGGATTGGGATGGAAGGAACTCGCTGATGCGATCCCGGTGTTTGAGCGCCCCATCGCCGATAAACAGCACATTTTCATCGATTGATACCAGAAAAGTCTGAAGATCGGTGCTTCGCTCATCTCCGATTCTTTTCAGGGAATATCCGGAACCAGGAAAGTAAAGAGCTGTATAGATCTGATTTTTCTGTGCATCCATCATGGGGCAGATCATCATCCCGGCGTCAACGCCATTGAAAGCGAGAGCTTCCAGGGTGGAAACCCCCACGACAGGTCGTCCCGTCGCCAGAGCCAGACCTTTTACCGTACCGACTCCGATTCTCAAACCGGTAAAGGAGCCCGGTCCCACAGTGCAGGCCCAGAGGTCGATATGTTCCGCGCTCACGTTCGTTATCCGGAACATATCCTCGATGGCCGGAAGCAGTAGAAGAGATGAATTCACGTTCAGGTTAAAAAAGGTCTCCGCAAGAATTTCCTCTCCATCAAGAAGGGCAATTCCCACAGTTTTGGAGGACGTATCCAGCGCGAGCGTCATCATGTCTTTCTACCTGCCGATCATTTTAAAAAATTCATCGATGAATCCGATGTTCAAGCGACTTATATCCATAGCAAAAGCAAAAGCCATAAGGAGGACCAGAATAACCAGTCCCACCTGCTGGGCCGCTTCCCTCCAGCGGATACTGATTTCCCTCCCGATGACCAGCTCAATAATGAAGAACATGAGGTGTCCTCCATCAAGAACCGGGATAGGCAGAAGGTTCAGAACAGCCAGATTGATGCTGAGCAGTGCCATGAACAGGACAAAGGGGGTGATTCCTTCCTTGACCTGAGCGCCGGCAATCTGAGCAATCAGGATAGGCCCTCCAAGATTTTTAGGTGAAACCACCCCTTCGATCATTTTTACTATACTGACCATGGTCAGCTTTGTGATTGTCCATGTCTGTTTGAGGCTCATCCAGAAGGCATTCAAGGGTCCCGTCCTGGAGATCAGAATCTTTGAAGACGCACTGATTCCTATCCGGTAATTTTCCACCTCTTCCCCGAAAATATTCGTCCCTTTCATTAACTGGGGGACAAGTGTCACTTCCCTGGGGGGCTCACCATTCCCGATCCGCAGCTTCACTGCTTTACCCTTACTTCTGCCGATCTCCTCAGCAAGTTCGTCCCACTGGGATATGGTTCTGCCGTTTACGGTCAGAATGGAATCGCCTTCCTTGATGCCCGCCTTCCAGGCAGCACTTCCCTGTTCGATGCCGCCGACAGTCGGCGCAAGAACCGGAACCCCTGTCATATAGACTATGTTAAAAATAAGGATGGCCAGGAGAAAATTGAAGACCGGTCCCGCAGCCACGATGATGATGCGCTTCCAGACAGGCTGTTTCAGGAAAGACCGTTTTTCCTGTTCAGGAGAGAGAAGGTCATCCGGGGATTCGCCTAAAAGTTTTACATACCCTCCAAGAGGAATGAGTGACAGAAGATACTCGGTCTCACCAATCTTGCGACTGATGAGCTTCGGACCGAAACCAAGGGAAAATTTCAGAACCCCGACTCCGGAATATTTCGCCGCGATAAAATGCCCGAATTCATGTACAAAAATAAGAACACCCAGCAATATGACAACTGATATGATACTGAGTCCGATCATATTTTAATGCCCCATGCTCTTTAGAAGTTTTTCAGTTTCTTTGCGTGCCCACCCATCTGCTTCCAGAATATCTTCGATTTCTGGAGAGGTCATGCACTGATGGGAACTCATGGCCCGATCAACAAGTTCGGAAATCCGGGTAAAAGGGAGTCTCTTCGCGAGAAACGCTTCAACGGCGACTTCATTGGACGCGTTCAGGACCACGGGCATCGTCCCTCCCTGTCGAACCGCTTCACATGCCAGGGAAAGACAGGGGAAGCGGTTGACATCAGGGGGGAAAAATTCCAGTTTACCAACCCTGAAAAGGTCCAGGGAAAGTTCCGGGCAATCCAGCCTTTCCGGAAAAGAGAGCGCGTAAGCAATGGGAATTTTCATGTCCGGGATGCCAAGCTGCGCAATAACGGAACCATCAATGTATTCCACCATGGAATGAACAATGCTCTGTGGATGAATGTAAACATGGATCCTTTCGATATCCATGTTGAAAAGCCAGTGTGCTTCGATGATTTCCAGCCCCTTGTTCATCATTGTTGCCGAATCTATTGTAATTTTGTTTCCCATGACCCAGTTGGGGTGTTTCAGGGCATCTCCGGGTTTCACAGACTCCAGTTGTTTCGAAGAAAATCGGTAAAAGGGGCCACCCGATGCCGTTAGAAGAACACGCCTTACCGTTTTAGAATTCTGGCCGGCAAGGCACTGAAAAATAGCACTGTGTTCACTGTCCACAGGAAAAATCGTCACTCCCCTGTATTTTGCCTTTTCAGTTACGAGCTTTCCCGCCATGACCAGGGTTTCCTTGTTGGCCAGCGCAATGTCCTTGCCTGCGTCAATCGCCGCCAGTGTCGGTAGAAGCCCTGCCGCTCCAACTATGGCCGAAATCACCATGTCGGCATCTTCAACAGAGGCAACTCTGCAACAGCCTTCACAACCGTAAAGGATCTCGATACCCGATGAAGGACTCAGTTTCTTTTTCAGTGCGGCCGCACATTCCTGTTCGAGAACGGAAACCATAACCGGATGAAATTCTTCAATCTGTTTCTTGAGCAGGTCAATATTACGCCCGGCAGCCAATGAAACGATCTGAAACTTTGTCGGATTTCTGCGAATCACTTCGAGAGCGCTGCAACCGATGGAACCTGTGGAACCAAGAAGAGATATCTTTTTCATACGATCAAAAAAATACGATAATAATAAACAAAAGGTGCGAGAAAGATCAGGCTGTCCAACCGATCAAGAATTCCACCATGTCCGGGAAAGATAGTTCCTGAGTCTTTTACTCCTGCAGACCTTTTAATTGCGGACTCGCAGAGATCGCCCAACTGACCGAAACAGCTGCCGACGCAGGCCAGAATCAGCACGTGAAAAAGAGGCAGTGAGGGCAGGACGCAGGTTTTATAAAGAATACAGGCGAGAATGCTGCCCGCAAAAGAGCCGATGGCACCCTCCACCGTCTTTCCCGGACTGACCAGGGGATAAAATTTATGCTTTCCCAGCGTCCGTCCGAAATAAAAAGCGGAGATATCACCTGAAGCCGTTAGAATCAAGATGAAGAAGATCCATAACACACCATTTTCCCATTGTCGGATCAAAATAAAATAGGAGAGCATTAAAGGAATATAGACTATGGCGAAAAAAACCCGGCTGACGGGAATGACCGTAATTTTTCCTTCATGAATGCTTCCAAGAAAGATCAGAAAAAAAATCATGATCGTGGCGGTGAAAGCAGCCATCAGCAAGGACTCGCCTCCCAGCAAGGCCGCAGAGGGAAGAAAAGCGCCACTGAACATAACCGCCCCTTTTTCCCAGGAAAATCCTTTCCCGAAGGCCATAAAGTTATATTCAGCGCATGCCGCAAGAATGGCCGCGCCCACCACGAGGGCAAACAGCGTTTCCGATCCGAAATAAATGACCGCAAAGAGAAACGGTACGGCAATTAATCCTGTTACCCATCGTTGAACGTGCGGCGTCATATTCTATTCCATCGGCGAGTGTGTATCCTGCTCCTCCCGAAAACCATGACCATCATAATAGATTGATTACTCAAGATTTGTAATGATTTACTCTAACCTGCTCACTTGTCATTCCAAACCGTCTTTCCCTGGATTGATAATCGGCGATCGCTCTGATCATATCATCCCTGCTGAAATCAGGCCACAAAACCTCTGTAAAATGGAATTCGGTATAGGCGATCTGCCAGAGGCAGAAATTGCTGATGCGGTACTCACCGCTGGTGCGAATCAGAAGGTCAGGATCCGGCATTTCAGCCGTATAAAGATAATGGGAAAACAGCTCGCGGTCCAAATTTTCCGGTTTAATGCGTCCCTCCATCCCATCCTTCAATATCTGCTTTACCGCCGACAGGATCTCGTCCCGCCCTCCGTAACTGAGGGCAAGCGTCAGTGTCATGGCATCGTTGGAGGCTGTTTTATCCATGACATCGCGCAATTTCTTCTTCACGGAATCCCGGAGAGAATTAAAATCGCCGATGACCTTCAGCCGAATCCTGTATTCCATCATCTCTTCAAGCTGGCTGCTCAGGTATTCTTCAAGAAGATTCATCAGCGCGTTGATTTCAATCGTGGGTCGAAACCAGTTTTCAATAGAAAAAGCATAAAGAGTCAAATATTTCACTCCTAATTCTCGACAGGTTCGTACCGCCACATGAACAGCTTCAGCTCCCTTTTTGTGCCCGAAGATTCGGCCCAGAGTATGTTTTTCTGCCCATCGACCATTTCCATCCATAATGATCGCAATATGCCTGGGCATTTTATCAGGATCAAGGTCCTTCAAATACTTTCCGGATGCTTCTTTATTTTCTGCCATCATATAACAGATTGTCTACCGGCCCCCATGACTTATTCCCTGGGAAAGGATATAAATCAGGCTGTAAAAAAACGCCTATTGAACAAAAGGGGGAGCCTCTTGGCTCCCCTCCCTGATTATAAAAGAAACATGCAATTCCGGAAACCGGCTATATCTCCATAATTTCTTTTTCTTTCTGTACGAGAATATCCTCTGACTTTTCAATATAGCTGTCTGTCATTTTTTGAACCTGATCCTGATAATCATGCATCTGATCTTCGGAAATATCATTATTTTTTTTCATGGATTTGAATTCTTCGTTGGCGTCTCTTCGGGCGTTTCTGAGTTTAACCTTGCATTCTTCCGCCATCTTCCTAACGACTTTGACCAGTTCCTTCCGTCGGGCCTCAGTCAATGGCGGAATAGAAATCCGTATAACCTTGCCGTCATTATTCGGAACGAGTCCCAGGTCGGATTTCTGAATCGCCTTTTCTATGGCGTTCAGGGCACTGGTATCCCACGGAGAAATCAGGATCTGCCGACTTTCCGGAACAGAAAGGGTAGCGACCTGATTGAGAGGCGTCGGTGTACCGTAATAATCCGCTTTAATTCCGTCAAGCAATGATATTGAAGCTCTTCCCGTACGCACTTTGTTAAAGGATTTTTCCAGAGCCTGCAATCCTTTTTCCATATTCTGCTTCAGTTCGTCAAAGACCATGTCCTTCATTTGTTAATCTCCAACAAGGGTTCCTATGGGTATTCCGGAAATACATCTGACAATATTGCCGGGTTTCTGAAGATTGAACACCAGGATGGGCAGATGGTTATCCCGGCAGAGAGATATCGCGGTTGCGTCCATTACTTTCAGGTTCTGAGCCAACACATCACTATAGGTGATATTTTTGTACATTACGGCATCGGAATAAGCAACCGGGTCCTTGTCATAAACCCCGTCCACCTTGGTCGCTTTCATGATCACATCCGCCTTGATTTCCATCGCCCGTAAAACAGCGGCCGTATCGGTGGTAAAGTAGGGATTTCCAGTTCCAGCCGCAAAAATCATCACCCGTCTCTTTTCCAGGTGGCTCATCGCTTTCCGCTGGATAAAGGGCTCGGCAATTTCCCGCATAGCGATGGCGGACTGCACCCGCGTGTCGATTCCAATTCTTTCAAAAGCGCTCTGCAGGGCCAGACTGTTGATCACCGTGGCAAGCATGCCCATGTAATCCGCAGAAGTTCTGTCCATACCTTTCGCATTGGCTTCGACACCACGAAAAATATTTCCGCCACCGACCACAACCCCCAGAGAAACGCCCAGATTGACGACCTCCTTTATTTCAGCAGCAATTGCATTGACCATTTCCGGATCAATACTGCTGCTTCGGTGACCGCCCATCAGGGCTTCCCCGCTGAGCTTCAGCAGGACCCTTTTATAAACCGGCTTTTCCAAGAAATTGACCACTTGCCTTTAACGTATTCCTTTAAATATCAGGAATTTCCTGCAAAAAATTATTTTTTGAGTTCCTCTCCGAGCTGATAACGGGCGAAACGTCGAATAATGACATTTTCGCCGGTCTTGGCAATCAGATTATTGATGAGGGTTTCAATAGTGATATCCGTATTTTTGATGAATTTCTGTTTGGTCAGGCATACTTCCTCGTAATACTTATTGAGTTTTCCTTCGATGATTTTATCCCAGATCTTCTCCGGTTTTTTCTCAGCCAGGGCTTGACTTCGATAGATTTCCTTTTCTCTTTCCAGAGCTTCTTCCGGAATTTCATCGGGATTCACATAAGTCGGGTTGGAGGCAGCCACATGCATGGCGATATCTTTTGCCGTATTCTTAAAATCTTCTGTCTTTGCGACAAAGTCCGTTTCACAGTTCAGCTCAACCATCACACCGATTCTTCCTCCCATATGGATGTAGGAGGCGATGGTTCCTTCCTTTGCTGCCTTGGAAGAGCGCTTCGTTGCCGCAGACATGCCCTTCTTCCGCAGATAATCTATCGCTTTTTCAAAATCTCCATTGGACGAAGTCAGGGCTTCTTTGCAGTCCATCATTCCCGCCCCCGTTTTCGTTCTCAATTCTTTGACCATTGCTGATGTAATACCCACTTTATATTCCTCCTCTACATTTCGCTACTCGTTTTCGTCCAGATCGGAATCCGCTGCAGCAGAGACGCTTTCCTTGGTCTCAATGCTTTCAGGTATATCCGCTTCCGGATTTTCTTCCTGCTGTACAGTCGAGGATTCAGCATCCTTGTCCGTCTCCGCCTGAAGGCGTTCTTCATACCGCCGCTTTCCTTCGGTAACCGCATCGGCGAATTTTGAAGAAAAGAGTTTGATCGCCCGGATGGCGTCATCATTTCCTGGAATGATATAATCAATATTTTCAGGATCACAGTTTGTATCGACGATGGCTATGATGGGAATTCGAAGCTTCTTTGCTTCGTTGACGGCGATGGTTTCCCTTTTCGGATCGACGATAAACAGAGCGGCGGGAAGACTTTTCATCTTCTGAATCCCGCCCAGAACCTTCACCAGTTTCTCCCTCTCCTTCTGGAGACCCATGATTTCCTTTTTAGGAAATGCCCGGACGCTGTCGTCCTCAAAAATCTGGTCCAGATAATTCAAGCGGTCGATTCTCTTTTTGATGGTGACAAAATTCGTCAGCATCCCGCCCAGCCATCGCTGGTTCACATAGGGCATCCCACATCGCGTGGCTTCATCATGGATGGAATCCTGGGACTGTTTCTTTGTCCCGATAAACATGATTTCCCCACCTTCGGAAACGGTGTCGATAACAAAATTATAAGCATTCTGAAACAATCCTACCGTCTGCTGGAGATCGATAATGTAGATGTTGTTTCTTGCCCCGAAGATATACGGTTTCATCTTCGGATTCCATTTGTTCGTCTGATGTCCGAAATGGACCCCTGCCTCCAGCAATTGCTTCATTGAAATAATTGCCATAAATAAACTCCTCTTTTGTTTTTTATTTATCCTCCATCCTTTTCATTCCGAACGGAAACTCTTGAAACCAAAAGCAACAGCCGTCCGGTCCGAGGATGTGTGAATTGCGCAGGCTGATAGCATAAAGATTGATAATACGCAAGATAAAACAGAAAGACATTGCCGAAGTAAGATTCCACGGATGGAATTTGTCAACTGGAATTGCCATGCGGGTTAACACGGAAGGAGCTTCCGCTATAGATGGAAATCCCCTGCCGCTTCAGGTTGATAAAGCACTTCCACAATGCGCAGACGTCGTTTACGGCCGTTCGGCATGGGCCATTCAATTGTCTGGCCGACCGATAACCCGATCAAAGCCGAACCGACGGGCGCAAGCACGGAAACCCTCCCGGAAGCCATATTGGCCTGACCAGGATAAACCAGTGTTATGGTTTCCCTGTTTCCTGTCGTCAGATCTTCAAAACAGACACAGGAGTTCATAGTCACGACATCTGGAGGCATCTCTTCCGAAGGCACCACGACGGCATTTACCAGCTCAGCTTCCAGACTCCGCGCATACTCTGATTTCTTCGATGTTTCCAGGAGATCCTCCAGTCTCTCCATATCCTGTTCTGTGACATAAATTCGACGTTTGTTCATAATTACACGCTCCTGATACTGTAAGAAAATATCTAATTTATCCCAACTGCGATTCTTCAGATGACGTCGGCCATGGGTGGATAAAAGCTAAAAAAAGGCACCCGCCTGTTGTGGGCACCTTTCAAACAACGCAATTCTATATTGACTGTTGACGCCTTTGCTGCCGGTTTGCGCGAAATCGGCGGAAATAAATTCTGATCGGCCGGGACTATTCTGGATGAGATCCCGGATTCATCAGGATTCATGACGCATATTGTAATTGAAACTGCAAATGACGGTTTTACGTAATCATTTTATTGTCTTCATGTCAAGACATGAATAGGGAAGAGTCCTTTATTTCATCCAAACAGGTCATCTATGAACGACCATTCCACTGTTTCATCTGAACCTGCTTCTTTGATCCAGCCTTCAAATTTTACCCACATGTCCTCTGAAGTAAGTTCATAGCTGTGCCCCCAGAAGAAAAATATTTTTTCCTTTTTTTTCGCGTGTTCGTATTTAAGCCGGAATTCCGGATCAAGAAAGTGGCAATGGGGAGAAAACCTCAATGGATCATCCGGCGGAAAAATATGCTTTCCGTTCTGCCCGCATCGCGCCCAGAGATGACCGGCCGAACGAACGGCATGAAGAGTCGAATGATCATACGCATTGAAAGGATAACAGAACCCAAGGACCGGCTTCTGAAAGATTTTTTCCAGGAGCTCCCGGCTGGCTCTGATTTCCCAGTCCAACCGTTCACCCGTCAGTCCGGTCAGGTCAGGATGGGTCATGGAGTGGTTGCAGATCTCAAATCCCTCATACACCTCAGGCAATTCATGAATACTGAGCCGCCAGACTTCCTGACCATCATGAAGCCAACCGAAGGATCGTTCATCCTGATAAAGGCCTGGATTGAGACAGAATGTTGCCCTTGCCTGATAACGCCTCAGAATATCGATCAGGCGGAGATCATTGACAGGACCGTCATCCCAGCATTGAATTACTTTCATCCCGGTCTGCCGTACTGGAATCAGGTGTGATAATGGGCGTTGATTTTCACATATTCGAAGGAAAGATCGGACGTGTAAATCCTGAATCTTTTATTCCCCATGGCAAGATCGAGACGGACCTGAATGTCATCCTGGGCCATGATGGCCGCTACCCGGTCTGCTGGTGGCGTTGTCCCCTGACCTGCTGAGAAAAGGCATACGTCATCAAAAAAGAGTTTCACTGCTTTTACAGGCAGTGGAATGCCAAGCGAGCCGGCTGCCGAGATGATACGTCCCCAGTTAGGATCTCCCCCGTAAAAGGCTGTTTTGACCAGATTGGAGTTGGCCACGGCATAGGCTACCCGACGGGCCTCCGAATCCGTCCTTGCCCCTTCCACGACCAGCTCGATGAGTTTTGTCGCCCCCTCGCCGTCACGGACCATATCTCGGCAGAGTTCGTTCAGAACAGCAAACAGCATCTCCCGAAAGGGTGTAAGTTCCCGGGATCGCCTGCGGATCGTCCGATTGCCGGCCATGCCGTTGGCAAGAATGAGCGCCGTGTCGTTCGTGCTCATGCAGCCGTCAACAGAAATGGCATTGAAGCTCTGCGCAACCCCTTCCTTAAAGACCGCATTCAGAGCGGAGATCTCGATATCGGCATCCGTCATCAGATAGGCCAGCATAGTGGCCATATTGGGTTGTATCATGCCCGCCCCCTTGGCAATGCCGCAGAGTGTGACTTCTCTGGAACCGATAAGGATTTTCCGGCATGACATTTTCGGAAACCGGTCGGTCGTCATCATGGCCTCTTCGGCAGCGGGTATTCCTCCGGAGTGCATCCCGGCAGCCAGTGGTTCGACAGCGTTTTCTATTTTATCTACGGGCAGGGGGTGGCCAATCACTCCGGTGGAGCCCACCATAACCAGTTCATCAGCAATGTGAAGCTGTCTGGAGGCGACGCGGGACATGGTCAAGGCATCCCGGTATCCCTCATCGCCCGTCGCGGCGTTGGCGTTGCCGCTGTTGGTCAGAATGGCCTGGGCAGTCCCTGAAGATATTCTTTCCATATCCACCAATACCGGGGCTGCTTTAAAACAGTTCGTTGTGAATACACCGGCAGCTTTCGCCGGAACTTCGGAAAAAATCAGGGCAAGGTCTTTCCTGCCCGCCTCCTTGATCCCTGCGGAAATCCCGTTGGCCAGATAACCGGGGACATAATATTCATGAGAATTCATGTGATTCACCTGTTTTTCAGCTGTTCATATTTCGAGCGGGTCTGTTTTTCTGAGTCAGACATTGTTATTTATTAGCACCGCAGCACTTCTTGTATTTTTTCCCGCTGCCACAGGGACAGGGATCGTTGCGACCGACTTTTTCATTTTTTCTTCTGACAGTCGCCGGCGCTGCAATATCTTCGCCCCGGTTCATGATGTAATTCTGCCGGGATTGCTCCCGCATTTCTTCCACCTCTTCCTCTCGCCGGATCTGTACCATGCAGAGTTTTTCAAGAGTGTCTTCCTTGATCCGCCGAATCATATCCATAAAGAGGTCATACCCCTCTTTCTGATATTCCCGCACGGGGTCCTTCTGCCCATATCCCCTCAGACCAATGCCTTCCTTGAGGTGATCCATGGCCAGCAGATGATCCTTCCAGTGGCTGTCGATAGACTGGATGCTGATCATCCTGATGAGATAATCCATAAGCGGCTTCCCGAATTCCGCTTCTTTTCTGTTAAGAAGATCATTGACGGCTGCAACGATTTTTTCCTGAATATCTTCCAGGCTCCCGACATCGCCCGACTTGCTGAAATCCAGCCTCAGGGAAAATTGCTTTAAGACCCTGTCCTCCAGTCCCTTGAGATTCCATTCATCGGGGTGACGCTTTTCATCTACGTATTCCGGAACAAAATCTTCAACAACTTCTTCAATCATATCCAGAAGGTCTTCGCGCAGTTCGTCACCTTTGAGCACATTTCTCCGCTGCTCGTAAATGACCTGCCGCTGACGGTTCATGACGTCATCATATTCCAGAAGATGCTTGCGGATATCAAAGTTCTGCCCTTCAACCCGCTTCTGCGCATTTTCGATGGCCCTGGAGATAAGTTTATGCTCTATGGGCTGGTTCTCTTCAATTCCGATCTTGTCCATGATGGAAGAAATTTTTTCCGCCCCGAAAATTCGCAGGAGATCGTCTTCCAAGGAGAGATAAAACCGGGAAGATCCCATATCGCCCTGTCGACCGGAACGCCCCCGGAGCTGATTGTCAATTCGGCGGCTCTCGTGCCGCTCCGTGCCCAGGATATGCAACCCGCCCAGTTCCGCCACCCTTTCGCCCAGTTTGATGTCTGTCCCGCGGCCGGCCATGTTCGTGGAGATGGTCACCTGACCGGGCTGACCGGCCTGGGAGACGATTTCCGCCTCCTTTTCATGATTTTTCGCATTCAGAACGTGATGCTGGATGCCTGTCTGAGTCAGGTATTTGCTTAGAAGCTCCGACTTTTCAATGGAAATGGTTCCCACCAGAACCGGCCTTTTCGCCTTGTGCAGTTCCTTGATTTCCTCGATGACCGCAGAAAACTTCTCCTTTTCCGTCTTGTAGATGACATCGGTATGATCCACCCGGATCATCGGCATGTTTGTCGGCACCACGACCACATCCAGATTATAGATTTTCTTGAACTCTGCGGCCTCGGTGTCGGCTGTACCTGTCATGCCGGCCAGTTTGGAGTACATCCGGAAGAAATTCTGGAACGTGATGGAGGCCAGCGTCTGGTTTTCCTGTTCAATTTTGACCTTTTCCTTGGCTTCCAGGGCCTGGTGCAGACCATCGCTGTACCGTCTGCCGGGCATGATCCGTCCGGTGAATTCATCGACGATAATGACCTGCCCGTCTTTCACGAGATAATCCACATCGCGCTTGAAAAGCGTATGAGCCTTAAGGGCCTGATTGACGTGATGGAGGGTATCGATATTCCGGGGTTCATACAGGTTTGAAACGTTCAGATAGGACTCAACCCTCGCAACTCCCTCTTCCGTCAGGACGACGGTCCGGCTCTTTTCATCGATAGTGTAGTCCCTTTCCTTCTTCAGTCTGGGGATAATCTGATTGATCCGATAGTATTTATCGGTCGATTCTTCAGACGGACCGGAAATGATCAGCGGCGTCCGTGCCTCGTCTATAAGGATGCTGTCCACTTCGTCGACGATCGAATAATTAAATTCGCGCTGCGTATAATCCTCCAGGGAATATTTCATATTGTCCCGCAGGTAATCGAATCCGAACTCGTTGTTCGTGCCGTAGGTGATATCGCAGGCATAGGCGGCTCTTCGCTCATCATCATCCATGCCATGTACGATCACCCCCACGGACAAGCCCAGGAAGCTGTAGATCGGGCTCATCCATTCGGCATCACGACTGGCCAGGTAATCGTTGACGGTAACCAGATGGGCGCCCTTCCCTTCCAGCGCGTTGAGATACATGGGCATCGTGGCTACCAGGGTCTTTCCTTCACCCGTCTTCATTTCCGCAATTTTGCCCTCGTGAAGCACCATCCCTCCGATAAGCTGAACGTCAAAGGGACGCATGTTCACCGTTCTCCGGGCGACTTCACGGACGACGGCAAAGGCTTCGGGCAGAATGTCGTCCAGACTGGCTCCGGTATGCAGTTTTTCCTTGAAATAAGGCGTTTTTTCCTTGAGCTGCTCATCGCTCAGTGCAGCGATGGATGATTCCAAGGCATTGATTTCACGTTGTATTAAAGAATATTTCTTGAGTTCCCTGTCGTTTTTTGTACCTACGATCTTTTTAAGGACTGATGCAAACATATTATAACCTTTACTATAACCTTCTTCTGATGAAACCGGCCTGCGGGCTGCCGGTTTAAATCCTGGATCTGGGATGACAGTCTTTTCAGAATAAAATAATGCGCTTTTCATACACCATTTTGAAAGGATGTCAACCGTTATGCCATTGACATTTCCCTTCATCCCCTTACTGCGGAATTCCAGGTTCGCTGCGCCATGTTCAACATTGGCCCCTAACGAACATCCGCAGCCATCTCTTCACTGCTTCCGGCATAAATGCCATTTCTGATGGTGGATATTCATGATTCGGCCATTGCCTTCCGCAAACGCTGGCTGAGCAGTGTGAAACGCTTATGTGTTTTGTTGTTACGGACGGCGATGGCCAATGCCTTTTTTGAGCCAATAATCACAACCAGTTTTTTCCCGCGCGTAACCGCCGTATAGAGGAGATTCCGCTGAAGAAGCATGTAATGCTGCATAAGCAGAGGCATGATCACGGCGGGATATTCCGCCCCCTGTGATTTGTGGACAGAAACGGCATACGACAGGACAATCTCCTCCAAATCGCCATACTCATAGACAACCTCGCGCCCGTCAAAGTTCAGGGTGGCTTCCTGAAGTTCATGGTCCAGCCGGACAATCCTGCCGATATCGCCGTTGTAAACGTCGCGGTCATAATTATTGCGGATCTGCATGACCTTGTCTCCGACGAGGTAAAACCTCCCGCCCCTCTGCAGACCGTCTTTACCGGGATTCAGTGTCGCCTGCAGGACGCTGTTCAGATTCCCCGCCCCGGCAAGACCCCGATGCATGGGAGTAAGCACCTGAATGTCTTCCATTGGATCAAGCCCGAAACGCTGGGGAATGCGTTCCCTTACCAGGCGGATAATCAGATCGACCACTTTTTCCGGATCTTCCTGTTCCACAAAATAGAAGTCATCCAACCGGTCTCCGGGGGGCTGGAGGCGGGGAAATTTCCCCCGGTTGATTTCGTGGGCATTGTTGATAATGGAGCTTTCCCGCGCTTGACGGAAGATTTCACGCAATTCCACCACAGGCAGGCAACCCGATTCGATCACGTCATTCAGAACGCGGCCCGCTCCCACTGAGGGAAGTTGATCGCCATCCCCGATCATGATGAAAGAGGACGGAAGAGGAATGGCCTTTACAAGGTGATGCATCAGGATGATGTCGATCATCGAAGCCTCGTCCACGATCAGCATCTCGCAGTCCAGGGGGGATGTGTCGTCTTTCTGGAATCCACCCTTCTGAGGGCTGTATTCCAGCAGCCGGTGAATCGTCTTCGCCTCCATCCCTGTGGCTTCGCTCATTCGTTTGGCCGCCCTCCCCGTGGGCGCAGCCAGCAGAATCTTGGTCCCCGATGCGGAAAAAATGCGAATGATCGCATTGATAATCGTGGTTTTCCCTGTCCCCGGTCCGCCGGTTATGACCAGCAGCTTATTCGACACGGCGGCACGAATCGCCTCGATCTGGTTGTGCGCCAGAGTCAGGGATAATTTTTCCTGCACCCAGGCGATGGCCTTCTCTGTTTCGATTTCACGGAGAGCTGACGGAGTGTTCAGCAGAATCCTCAGCCTGGCTGCGGTCTGCGTTTCCGAAAGGTGATATTTTGCCAGGGAAACGGTCCGGTCCGGGAGTGCCTCGGGGAAAGATGCTCCGTCTTCAATGACGATCTGTCGCTCTCCGGCAATCCCTTCCAGAGCCGCAGCGATGAATTTCCGATCGATTTCGAGGGTTTCCTCACATTTTCGGATCAGCGGCCCGGCAGGGTAAGTGACGTGGCCCTCCTCGGAAAGTTCATGAAGGACATAGAGGATTCCCGCTTCCGCACGGAGATGGGAATCCCGGGCAAAGCCCATCTTTTCAGCGATTCGGTCGGCCGTGAGAAACCCGATTCCGAAGATATCCGTGGCAAGGCGATAGGGGTTTTCCTGAAGCACCTTTATGGCGGCATTGCCGTACTGACGGAAGATCCGGGCTGCATAGGCTGCGCTGACCCCATGTGACTGAAGAAAAATCATGATGGACCGGATTTCCCGCTGTTCTTCCCATGCCCTGCGGATCATGGTGATCCGTTTTTCACCGATGCCCTCCACTTCCTGAAGGCGGGCACTATCCTGATCGATGATTTCCAGAGTGGCCTCGCCGAACTTCTCCACCATCCGCCGTGCCATGACGGGGCCAATCCCTTTAATCAGCCCCGATCCCAGATACTTCTCGATGCCGACGGCCGTTGCCGGAACGGAAGATTCGCAGAACACGAGACGGAACTGTTCCCCGAACCGGGGGTGATTCGTCCATTCCCCCTTCATCCGGACCTTTTCCCCGGGCGTGGGGTTCATCATGCCGCCCACCACCGTCACCGGATCACGGTGGCCGGATACCTTCACCCGGGCAACGGTATAACCGCTTTCTTCATTGATGTAACTGACGCGCTCAATGTGCCCCTGAAGGTCAACCAGCGGGTCTGCCGAGGAATGCGTTCTGTCCGGGGATTTTTCCATTTTAAAGATTCCGGGAATATGGAGTGGCGACACCAAAATCTTGATGTCGTGATGATTGTACAGGGTGGTAACGTGAACAATTCAAACTCTGAACTGTTGCATTCCTGAGGGGCAGCATCTTCAGAATTCACCACCGGGACGCCTGCGTCCCCAGGATTATTTTTCTCAAATCCACGAGTTTAATCTGAAAATCTCCATAACGGGTCAGTCCGTAAGCTTCGTTGTCTTTTTTCATGATTAATTCTATGGAACTTCCGGTGCGGAGTTTAATGACTCCCTTTAATGTTCCTTCGGTATGAAAAAAAGTAATTGACGTAAGATTTTCAAAGGGAATTGAAAGAAATCCCTCTCCTCTTTTTCCTGAAATGTATGTCCCGCCTTCAATGCTGACATTTCGGCATTCCGTAACCATATCGGATACGTCAATAAAGTTGCCGTAAAGTTTTTCTCAGGTAGAGGGATTGTTTCCGGGTTCCGGCCTGAGCGAGAACTCATGCCTGACAGAAAAAGGAAAAAAATCGAGACTGAGATCAGGTTCAACGGTGCTTTCATGACGACTTGCCTTCGAATTCAGAACAGGACGGCGGAACGTCCTCGAAATTAAATTCCGATCGCAACCGGTCGAGGATTTCCGATAACGCCGATTCCAAACCGGGCATTAAAGTGACACGGATCAAGGCCACACGAGAGTCTACCGTAGAGATGGAACAGATGCCTTCATATCCTTCAAGAATATATTGTATAAGAACAAGATCTTCTCTCTTTAAACGAAGAATCTTTGTACTTAACATCATAATCTTAATATCATAATCTGAACAAACCGGGTTCCCGCTCCTCTTCTTTTTCCCATTCGATAAAGAAGCGATTAACCTGAAAGCATTATGCTTTTTTTATCATCAGCAGCGGCGCGCCGACTTCAACCCTGTCTCCAGGGGAAACAAAAATTTCCGAAACCTGGCCGTTGACTTCAGAAACAACATTGTTCAACATCTTCATCGCCTCAAGGATGATGAGGATCTGGCCCGCGGACACTTCATCTCCCTCCGAAACAGGAATTTCGCTCACTGTACCGGTAATGTGTGAACGGATGTCGCCGGACAGAGCCAGGGCGTCGATCTCTTTGGCTGTCAACTGGATCTTTCTTGCCGCTGACGGTCCCTCACCTTCCAATTCGGTCAGGATGGGCTGTGAATGGTGATCGATGAGCATGTAAGTAATCGCGTCACCGGTCTTTGTTTTCCGCTGGGTTCCGATTTCAATGATATGCAGTTTTCCGAATGCATCGAGAATTTCGAACTTTTCACCCAGATTGAAGCCGCCCTTTTTAAACCATATCTTTGGCGGCAGCACCCAGGTTTTGCCGTATTTGGCTTCGAATTTGAAAAAATCCACCGCGTCATTGGGATGCTGCAGGTAAAGGACGAGTTCGTCTTCCGTCGCTTCGCGTCCCAACCGGTGTTCCAGCACCTTTTTCTCGACTTCGATGTCGATATCCTCCACCTTCTGAAAGCCGTATTCCTGCTCAACTATTTTTTTCCATTCAGGTCCAAAGACCGAACAATAAATTTCATCCGAAGGGCGATAAAAAGGAAGTTCTCCGTAACGCCCCAGCATGAGATTTTTCAGGTCGTCATTGACTTCCTTATACCGTTGCCCTTTAAGGACATTATTGACGGCGGTGGTCCAGAGAATTTGAGACCCGGGCGTGACGCTCCACCAGTTCCCCAGTTCAACATGAACGCGGGGCAGTTCGTTCTGCAGGATCTCCGGCATGCGGTTCAGGAATCCCCCCTTCACGGCCTGCTCAAAGCTCGAACCGGTTGCCCCCCCGGGCAGTTTGTGAATCTGGACCGTGGAATCAAACCCAAGAAACTGAGACTCAAAGTCCTTATAGTATTCACGTTCCGGTCGAAGTTTATTTGAGGTATCCATAACTGCCTGACGATTCAGTCCGGATGGCCGGTATCCATATTCCTGCAGGACATCCACAACGGTCAGCAGCGGAGGCGGTCCGTAAAAACCGGTAAAAGCATGGTCCGCGGCATCGACGATCTTTGCGCCGTTCCGCACAGCCTCTACAATCCTGCCGACATCCGCGCCATCCGTGTTGTGTCCGTGATAATGGATAATCAGATCGGGGTAGGCATTCAATATGGATCGCACCAGTTCGCCGATCCGTTTGGGTGTCCCCAGTCCTCCATGGTTTTTGATGGCCAACAGGATATCGGGTCCGGTAACATCGAGGATCTCTCCGACTTTTTTTACATAATAGGCGTCCGTGTGTTCGGGACCCGTGGAAAAGCAGATGGCCGGCTCCAGAAGGCAGCCCGACGCCCTCACTTCTTCAAACACAGGGATCATGTTCGAAACGTGGTTCAGGAAATCGAACACCCTCCATATATGGACGTATCGGGCAAAGGATCGAACCGTCAAACGGATCACGTTTTCTGGATAGGGCCGGTATCCAAACATGTTTATCCCCCGGCACAGGGTCTGAAAAAGCGTATCCGGCATGTTGGCGCTTAATACTTCCAGCTTTTCCAGGGGATTAATCTGTTTGCGCAGCATGTCAACGTGAATCGAGGCGCCGCCTGTAATCTCAATGGAAAAAAAGCCTGCTTCATTTCGTTCCCTGGCTACGAGAAGCTGTGTATGGGGCATGACCCGGTTCTTGAAATCGGACTGGGAGAGGTCCCGCTCCGTGTTGGTCACGTAATACCCCTCGGATCGCCGGATTTTATCAACAATAAAGGAAACGCCTTTTTTCTTTAAGTCTTGGGGTGAAATTCGTTCTTCAAGGAGATGTTCGGATATCTTCATAGGATATACTTTAATTTTCATTTTAAGTTTAGGTTAAAGCCCCTCCTCGCCATCAGAGAGAAAATGCCGGGAATGGCTTGAATTTTCTGCGAAGCGTCATCGGCGGGCGGCCGGACGATTTGCCGCAGGCTAATAGGCATAAGGATTGATCTTCTTTGCGTGCGTTTCGGCGATAAGCCTTGAAAGTTTTGCAATTTCCCGCTCTGCTTCAGGGTAATTGAAAATTTCAGGGTGCGTTTCGATGTAACTGGTATCGAATTTCCCCGCCTGGAAATCGGGTTCGTCACAGATCGCAAGATAAAATGGCACCGTGCTTTTGAGCCCGACAATGAGAAACCCCTCGAGGGATCTTTTCAGTCTTTGAATAGTCTGCTCCCAGTTGAATCCGCGAACGGTCATTTTCACCATCAGCGAATCGTATTCCGTGGGAATTTTATATCCCTGATAAACCAGGCCATCAAGTCGCACTCCCGGACCGCCGGCGGACTGATAAACTTCCACCCTTTTTCCCCCTTCCGGCATGAAATTGTTCTTGGGATCTTCAGCATTAATCCGGACCTGAACAGCCTTACCCATTAAATGAATTCTTTCCAGGGGAATACTCAGATGCTCACCTTCGGCAATCCGGATCTGTTCCCGGACGATATCCACGCCGGTCAATTCTTCCGTCACCGTATGCTCAACCTGAAGGCGGGTATTCATCTCCATGAACCAGAATTCATTCGTTCGGGAATCGACAAGAAACTCGACCGTTCCGGCATTGACATATCCCGCGACTCTGGCTGCTTCGATAGCGGCGCCGTACATGGCATTGAGCACGTCAGGGGGAAGATCTGCCGGTGCGATTTCCAGGAGTTTCTGATGACGTCTCTGGATGGAACAGTCCCGCGAGCCCAGGTGAATGACATTACCGTAAGAGTCGGCAAGGATCTGTATTTCCACATGCCGCGGTGCTTCGATGCATTTTTCCACATAGACGTTTTCGTCGCCGAACGCGGAAAGTGCCTCCGCTCTCGCCTGGGGCAGCTGAATCTCGAGGTCGGCCTCGTTGATGACCTTCCTGATCCCACGGCCACCACCCCCTGAAGAAGCCTTCAGCATCACGGGGTAACCATAACGGCGTCCAAAGGCAATAGCTTCCCGAAGTCCGGCATCACCGCGGAATAAATCTTTTGTTCCCGGAATAAAGGGAAGGTTCGCCTTCTCGATTATATCCCGGGCTACGACTTTATTACCCAGATTGCGGATGACATCGGGAGGCGGACCAATAAAAACAATCCCGGCCCGCGCACATTCCGCGGAAAATTCCGGAATTTCCGACAGAAACCCATAGCCGGGATGAATGGCATCCGCACCGCTTTTCCGGGCTGCCCAGATGATCTTATCGATATCCAGATAATCCTTCCGTGGTCCATCACCAATCATGATAGCGTCGTCGGCAAGACGGATATAATACGCTTCGCTGTCCGGCTTTTCATAGATCACGACACTATCCATGGAAAGTTCCTTGACTGTCCGGAGGATTCGCAGAGCAATCTCACCTCTGTTGGCAATCAGAACCTTCTTTATCTTTTTCTTTGTAACAGCCATATTATCTCTTCCTCTCGTACACTCTTCACCTATCTCATCTGTGCGGAATTACCGGAATACCTGCACGTTGAGTTATTTCTGAAATCACTTTCCAAAATTGAAAAAACAACGCGTTCGTGCGACAGGCGGGTTCATATTGCGAGCATGGTTATCCATTGTGGGTCGAATTTTATACTGTGTTTCCTTGGCGTTGTCAATCCAATTATGAAGCATGGCCCGCTTCCCGTTAAAAATGATTTCATGTACATTTTGACTCGGAAAATCAGCCTGCAATATTGTGAGGGATTGACTCTAAGAGCTAAATTTGACTTGACTTTAAAACAGGGAATAAGCTAAAGAGCCGCAGCGGAAACAGCTGTTTCATGATTGATATGGAAAGATACCGAAAGGAGATTTCATGGCAAAATACGAATCCAGGAGTTTGAGAAATGTCACAATCGTAGGACACGGCGGAACCGGAAAAACCACGCTCTGCGAATCCTTTCTTTTTGTCAGTGGTAAGACTGAAAGACCGGGTCGGGTGGACGAAGGCTCCTCCTCTTTTGATTACGAGCCGGAAGAGCAGAGAAAGCATATCTCCATCACCGCCGCCACAGGCTTTGTGGACTGGGAGAAGCACAAAATCAACCTCGTGGACACCCCCGGTGATTCCAATTTTGCCTTTGATACAAGAAGCTGTCTGCGTGTTGCTGACGCCGCAGTCATCCTGGTTGATGCAGTCAGCGGTGTGGAATTTCAGACGCAGAAAGTCTGGGAATATGCCGATCGTTACAAACTTCCCCGTATCATCTTCATAAACCGGATGGACCGGGAACGCGCCGATTTTTCCAAGGCTCTGGAAAGCATCAAAACCCGGATTCAGAAGGTAACACCCATTTTCCTGCCCATCGGCGCCGAAGAATCCTTTAAGGGCGTCGTCGATCTGGTCGCCATGAAGGCCTGTTTTTTCGAAGGCCCCAAGGGTGGATACAAGACTGTCGATATCCCGGCGGACCTGAAGGATGAAGCAGAAAGTCTGCGGGAAACGATGATGGAAGACATCGCCGAGTCTGATGAGAGCCTCATGGAAAAATACCTTGAGGATGGAGAGATCAGTGTGGAAGACATGAAAAACGGTCTTAAGGCAGGCGTCCTTTCCGGATCCATTGTTCCGGTGATATGCGGCTCAGCACTCAAGCATATCGGAATAACCCCGCTGCTGGACGTCATTGTCCGATATCTTCCTTCGCCTGTAGACCGCGGCCATGCTGTCGGCCGGAAACCGGGCACGGAGGATATCGAGGAACGGCTTCCCGATGAAACCGCTCCCTTCTCTGCATACGTCTTCAAGACGATTGCTGATCCATATGCCGGCCGGTTGACTCTTTTCCGTGTCTATTCAGGAACATTAAAATCGGATACCCCTGTCTACAACTCGACACGCAAAACGAGCGAGCGTTTCGGCAACTTGTTCTATCTTGAAGGAAAAAACCAGAAACCTGCCGAACTTCTTATACCCGGCGACATAGCCGCAGTGGCCAAGCTTAAGGAGGCGGTAACGGGTGATACACTCTGCGCGGAAAAATTCCCTGTGATTTATGAAAAAGTTGAGCCGCCACCCGCCGTCATGTCTTTTGCCATTGAGCCGAAGGCCCGGGGTGATGAAGAAAAAATCGTCTCCTCCATTCTGCGCCTCAGTGAAGAGGATCCGACCCTGACCTTTGTTCGCAATGAGGAAACGAAGGAAATGATCCTTTCCGGCATGGGGCAGGTCCATATTGAGGTCAATGTGGAAAAGATGAGGCGGAAGTTCGGTGTGGAAGTCATTTTAAAACAGCCGAAAGTTCCTTATCGGGAAACGATAAAAGGCAAGACTAACGTCCAGGGCCGTTACAAAAAGCAGTCGGGAGGTCGAGGCCAGTTCGGAGACTGCTGGATCGATATCGAGCCCATGCCGCGCGGTGAGGGCTTTTTATTCGAGGATAAAATTGTGGGTGGCGTCATTCCTCAGCAGTACCGTCCCGCCGTGGAAAAAGGCATCGTCGAGGCCATGGCGGATGGTGTGATTGCAGGCTATCCCGTTGTCGATATAAAGGTCTCTCTTGTTGACGGATCCTACCATACCGTGGATTCCTCGGAAATGGCCTTCAAGATCGCCGGGTCCATGGCTTTCAAAAAAGGCATCATGGACTGTCAGCCAATCCTTCTTGAACCGATCGTCAACATCGAAATCGAGATCCCCGACGAATACATGGGGGATGTCATCGGCGATCTGAACAGCAGACGCGGCAAGGTCCTGGGAATGGACAGCAAGGGCCCTCATCAGATCATCAAGGCGCAGGTCCCTCTGGCTGAGATCCTGAAATACGCACCTGATCTAACCTCCATGACAAGCGGCAGGGGTACATTTACTTATTCGCACTCTCATTACGAAGAAGTGCCGGCGCATCTGGCAGAAAAAATTATTGCGGAATCAAAAAAGGAAGAGGCTTGAGATCATGTCGTTTTCTGCAGGGGTTGTCACCGTGAGCGATAAAGGTTCCAGGGGAGAACGTGAGGACCTGAGTGGAAAGGAAGTTGTTCGCATGCTGGAAGAGCTTTCCATCCTCATCAGTGAAACGGCGATTATTCCCGATGAAAAGGATCAAATCCGGCAAACCCTGATTGATCTGGCCGACAATAAGAAACTGGATCTGATTGTTACGACAGGTGGAACGGGCGTCACCCCGAGGGACGTGACGCCCGATGCCACTTTGGAAGTGATTGAGCGGGTTCTTCCAGGAATGGCGGAGGCGATGCGGCAGGAAAGTCTGAAAAAAACACCTCATGCCATGATATCGCGGGCGGTCGCTGGAATTCGGGGACAGACTCTGATCATCAACCTTCCAGGAAGCCCAAGGGGGGTTCGAGAAAATCTGGCCGTTATTCTGCCTGCCTTAAAACACGCCCTGGAAAAAATCAGGGGTGACGAGACGGAATGCGCAACGCCCTGATCCAATTCCGAGCATGCTCGATGTGGGTTCCCGGCCAGTAGATTGCACCGCATCGGGGGCAGGTCATGAAACGGGAATAATTTTCATATACGTAAGGTGGTACGCGATTTACGACATCCTCCCTCAAAATTTCCTGGAGAGGAACGTTGCACCGTAAACAGAGGGTGAAATACCGGTCGGACTGCGGTTTCAGATTCAGCTTCGATAGTAATTCTTCTAATTGTCTTTCAACCCGGTCGCTTTCAACCACGACAAGAATCCCTTGAAATTGTCGCTTCGCCAGCTCCCTTTTTCTCGTCAACACGACCCGGTTTTCCTGCTGTGCTATTCTCAGAAAATTTCGGTCTGCGGTTCCTCTGTAAAAAATCGTATCAAAACCGAGCATGCGCAACCGCACTGCCAGCCGTCCGAGATTGATATCGGTTATGAATTGCATGCAGGTCTCCGTACTTTGTTACGATGAAAGACCGCAGCCTGAGCATATCCTCTCCCCTGATCAGTTCTGCAGCGCCTGGTCATGCTGTCGAGTGTCCTCACGGACGACAGGCGGTTCATTTTCCCGCACATCCCTCTTCAAATCCCGGACCATTCGATTCAGACGGTTGATGGTGCGGTTCAACCGATATCGTTCGATAATACCCATGAAGCCCGTAAAAATCACTCCGATCAGAAAGGCAAATAAAATCAGCATGTAAACAGGCAAGATGACATCCAGTACATCATAATAAACTAGACGCACCTGAAGTGTATTCTGCAGGGAAAAGGTAACGACAAAGAGAATCAGCAGAACGATTATGATTGTGTAAAGGATCTTCATCTCATTCCTCCGGTCGATATTTATCGAAAAGGCACTTGATTTGTTCGCAGCACTTGAGAATGTCATCAGGGATAACGCGTATTCCTCCCACCACACTCATGAAATTGGTGTCGCCGTTCCATCGCGGGACCACGTGAATATGAATGTGATCTTCGATCCCAGCTCCCGCTGCTCTGCCGAGATTGATGCCGATATTGAAACCGTCCGGACACATGGCCTCCTTTAATACCCTTACCGAAATATCCACGAGGTCAAACATTTCCAGTCTCTCCTCCGGAAGCAGAAATTCCAGGCTGCCGAGATGACGATAGGGAATGATCATCAGATGCCCGTTGGTGTATGGATACGCGTTAAGCATGACAAAAGCCGTTTTGCCTTCCAGAAGAACGTATTGATCGTCCCGAACGGATTCCTTGCAGAATACGCATCCTTCAACCTTCTTACCCTTGATATAGGCCATGCGCCACGGAGCATATATTGATTTCATAAATTATTATCCTTGCCGATATCTGACATTAAAAACGATGCGGATTCTACTGTCGCCACCCGCAGGCAGTGTCAAAAGAATCCCTATCCTTGAACAGCCGGACTCTTACTATTACGGTATTCATTGTTCTTTTTCAATTTCAATTTTGATGATTTCCCCTGTGATCCGATCCCCGATCTTCAGAATTCCCAACGTATTTTCCCGAGTGAACCGTTTATCCAATGCCGATCCCGGATTAAAAAAGAGCACCCCCTCTTTCACTCTGTTTACAGGATAATGTGTATGCCCGTAGATGAGACAGTCCACGGGACCAAGAAGATGATATATCTTCTCTTCAAGGTTCTCGGCTGTTCCCCAGCCGTGCATTACTCCCAGATGAAATCCCTGGATGTCAAGAATCAAACGATCCGGAAGACGCTGTCGAACCGAAAGGTTATCCATATTTCCACAAACCGCCCTGACCTGCCTGTCGCCAAATGCATCCAGAACACGGATATCCACAAGATCCCCGGCATGGATAATCATGTCCACATCGTGAAAATACCGGTCGACAATTCTTTTCAGCTTTTCATCGCAGCCGGGCAGATGGGTATCCGAAATCACACCAATCTTCACCTGAGAAGCCCTCTTGTCTCTGTTTAAAATAAGCACAAAATTATATCGGCATCGCTGATCAAAATACAAGAATTTTATGTGAACATGATTTCTGCCTGCCTGATGAAATTCCGAACGCACAATGTGAAAATGAAATCGGATTATGTTTGAATTTGACATATCGGTTATGGCTGTTCTAAATTGGCGCGAATATATTTGCTGGAGTTTGATCATGCTTGAGTCTTCGCTGGATAAAATATCGGAAACCATTCTGAATCTGGATGAGGCTTCCCTCTCTGGCCTCTGGGAAAAATACAAGAACAAGATGGAACACTTCGAAACATCCCGGAACTGGGAAAAGTCCGTCATTATTTTTTTTCTTATCAATGCTGTTCGCGTGAAGAATCAAATCTTCAATGAGCAGCTCATTCGAATGCAGAACAAAGATCCGAAAAAGCCCGGATCTCCAAAAGATAAGCCAAAACTCCGATTGGTCAAATAATGATGGATGCCGAAAGCGCCCGCAAAAATATTGAAGATCTGAAAGCCCGGATCGAATATCATAATCGACGCTATTATCAACTGGATGACCCGGAAATCTCCGATGCGGAATACGACTCCCTGCTCCAGGAACTGATTGCCCTTGAAAAGCAGTTTCCTCAATGGCTGACGGAAGATTCTCCCAGCCGGCGGATCGGCGCCGCCCCCTTGAGCAAGTTTGCCCCGGCTGTTCATCTGTCTCCCATGCTGAGTCTGGCCAATGCCTTTTCTGAAGAAGAAATTCTGGAATTTGACAGGCGTTTAAAGCGCTTTCTGGACAGTTCGGAAAGGCTTTCCTTTGTTGTAGAACCCAAGATTGACGGTGTTGCCGTTAATCTGATTTACAGCAGCGGCGTCTTGACAACAGGTGCAACCCGTGGGGATGGCGCCAAAGGTGAAGATGTCACTCAAAACATTCGCACTCTTCATACAATCCCCCTGAAAATCCAGAACGGCTCTGATGAACGGCTGCCTGAACAGATCGAGATCCGCGGTGAAATCTACATGGAAACGGCGGCTTTTCGAAAGCTCAATGAACGAAGGCTGGCCGCGGGTGAACCCCCTTTCGCCAATCCCAGAAACGCCGCTGCCGGATCTCTGCGACAGCTTGATGCCTCCATTACCGCGAGAAGACCCCTGAAGATGTTCTGTTACGCTGTAGGGATTGTGAGAGGACGGGCCTTCACGTATCACCACGATGTGCTGCATGCCCTCAAGAAATGGGGATTTTCCGTTAATCCATTTATCCGTCAGGTTGAAGGCATTGAGAAGTGCATTGAATTTTACCGCGAGCTTCAGGACCTGAGAAATGAACTGCCTTATGAAATTGACGGGATGGTAATCAAGGTAGACGATCTGTCCCTTCAGACTCGTCTTGGCGCGGTATCCCGCAGTCCGCGCTGGGCGGTGGCCTGCAAGTTCGCCGCGACGCAGGCGACGACAGTGATCAGGGACATTATCGTCAATGTGGGAAGGACTGGTACTTTGACCCCTGTTGCCCTCATGACCCCTGTGAAAGTGGGCGGGGTCACCGTCAGCCGGGCCACACTTCACAATCAGGACGAAATCGACAAGAAGGATATCCGCATTGGAGATACTGTTCTTGTTCAGCGGGCGGGAGATGTCATCCCTGAAGTCGTCAAGGTTATCGTATCAAATCGATCCGGCAGGGAGATACCTTTTAAAATTCCTGATACATGCCCGGAATGCGGCTCGGAGGTCGTCCGCCTCGCCGGAGAGGCTGCCCATCGCTGCATCGGTCTGTCCTGTCCAGCCCAGCTTCGGAGGCATATTCAACATTTTGTATCCCGAGGCGGAATGGATATCGAAGGACTGGGAGACAAACTGGTTTCTCAGTTAGTCAATCAGAAGCTTATTCATGACCCGGCGGATCTCTATTATCTGAGCCATGACGCGCTTCTGAATCTCGAGCGGATGGCGGAAAAATCAGTATCCAATCTTTTGTCCGCCATCGAACTGTCAAAGCACCCCTCACTTGACAAGATCATTTTTGCCCTTGGAATCCGTCATGTGGGGGAGCATATATCCAAAATTCTCGCCCGTCGATTTCGTACTCTGGATGCTCTGATAAACACAACGGAAAACGAACTTCTTGCGATCCGGGATATCGGACCCGAAGTCAGCAGCAGCATTTTAGAATTTTTCCGCAATGCTTCGAATCGGCGCGTGATTGAAAAACTTAAAAAAGCCGGTGTCAGTCCTCTGGAGACAATTTCCCCGCGCTCTGCCCCGCTGACAGGAAAGACCTTCGTCTTTACGGGTGCCCTGAGCAGAATGACCCGGGATGAAGCAAAGCAGATTGTCGAATCACTGGGCGGTCAGGCGGCGGGTACCGTGACTAAAAAAACAGATTATGTGGTGGCCGGCGAGGCCGCGGGCTCCAAACTTCAGAAGGCGCAGAAAGCAGGCATCGCCATTCTGAGCGAGGAAGAATTTCTGAGATTGGCAGGCAAAATATAAGAATCGTTTGAATAATAAAAATGATGAAGCGTGTTCATGTTTACGTGAAAGGAAAGGTTCAGGGAGTATTTTTCCGTGCCCATACACGCAAGGCAGCCTTGCGATTCCACGTCAACGGCTGGGTCAGAAATCTTCCCAATGGTCGGGTAGAGGCTGTTTTTGAAGGAAGATCTCCGGAGGTCAATGCCCTGATTGACTGGTGCCGCCAGGGACCCTCTCATGCCATTGTGGAACATCTGGATGTTTGTGAGGAAACGTATACTGGAGAATTTGACGACTTCCGCATCCTATACGACGAGAGAGCATCATGAGACGGTCATCTCAATGACTGACCCTGCCATGCCATGGGGAATTCAGCCTGATGAAAGGATCACGCCTGAATCTTCACAGTTACAATGATTTCTCATCGATTCTGATATTCTTTCAACGTGTCTGCAAAGCCGGGCATGGCGTTTGTGATTGCAGCGTCATCGACGCAGTATGCGATTCTGAAGTAGCCCGGCCCGCCGAACCCGATTCCCGGCGTGGTGAGAACGCGACGCAGTTGAAGCGCCCGGACATAAGTCACATCATCCGCTATGGGTGAACGCACAAAGAGATAGAAGGTTCCTTCCGGTTTGGCAAAGGAATATCCACAGGCGCTCAATCCTTCACAGAGCAGATCACGCTTCCTCTTGTACTCTTCCACATTGACATGTACCCCCTGAATATGGGATATCACCCTCTGCATCAGGGCGGGGGCATTGATATATCCCAGAATCCGGTTGCAGAAGATCATCCCGCTGAGGACGTCCTGCAGATCGGCAAGTTCCGGATGCAAGGCAAGGTATCCGATGCGCTCCCCCGGTACAGAAAGGCATTTGGAATAGGAAAAAGCAATGATGCTGTTCTTGCAGCACTCCATAATAAAGGGAACCTTGATCCCGTCATAAACGATGTCACTGTATGGCTCATCTGAAACCAGGTAAACTGCTCTGTTATAAAGTCTGCCCTTTTCCTCGATGATGGCTGCAAGTCCCCGGATGGTTTCCTCGTCGTAGACTCTCCCGGTCGGGTTGTTCGGCGAATTGATCAGAACGGCCCTGGTTTTCTCCGTAAAGGCTGAACGAATCGCCTCCAGGTCGAGATTGAAATCCTCCTTTGTTGGAACAAGGCGGCTTATCCCTCCGGCGTTGTCCACGTAGAATTCGTACTCCACAAAATAGGGGGTTGGAATAATCACTTCATCGCCTGGATCCAGAATCGTCTTCATGGTCACATTCAAAGCTCCCGCGGCGCCGCAGGTCATGATAATGTGATCAGCTGTCAGGGGTATGTGAAATTTGGCAGTCAGATAAGCGGCGATCGCTTCCCGGGTTTCAGGATAGCCCGCGTTGGGCATGTAACCATGCTTGCCGGGAATGGACTGGGCGGCAACTTCCAGCAGGGCATCTCCGAACTCCGAGGGAGGCGGAACATTAGGATTGCCCAGCGTGAAATCATACACATTCTCAGGACCGTATTTTTTCTTATAAATCAAACCTTCCTCAAACATTTTTCTGATCCAGGAGGATCGCGTGATCAGTCCATGAATTTTATTTGAAATAGGCATGCCGACTCCCTTTCCGCCTCTTCCCCGGGGCGATTGATCAAGTTGCGGGAAAATATTTTCACTGCTGCCGAGTACTTAACACAGCACCGATAAGTCGTCAATAAGACATTGGAATATTTTACATGAGCCTCCCCTGATTTTCTTGACAAGATGTGACGCATTATTTATATGAAACTTCATGCTTTCAATAACGGCATGGTCTCTTCCATGCGAGGAAGACCGGGCTTTTTGAACAAGACCGCTTTTGGAGTATCTTTTTATGCCGATTTATGAATTTCGATGCAGGCAGTGCAAAAAGGTTTTTGAAGTCCTGTTTTTTTCGATTTCTGAAAAACGAGAAGTTCTCTGTCCCGACTGCAGCTCAGACCAGGTTGAAAAACTTATGTCCGTTTTCGGCGGAACATTCGGCGGCGCCTCCTCGTCGGAATGTTCCTCATGTTCCTCCACCTCCTGCAGCACCTGAGCCCACTGAGTTCTGTGGCAGTGTGCCACAGCCCGGTGTTTTTTCTTCAGCACCGCTTAAGCCTGTTTCCGATATGTCACTCTCCTCTCATCCGATTCCTCATCAGCTGTTTTCATTTATCTTTTGCGTCCCATTCACGGATGTGTTTTCCCAGGGGTGGGGATTCATTTTCTCATTGCCAAAAGATGTTTAATCAATTATAAGGAGGCAGTTTTTTGACAAAATGCATTTCTCAGACGAAAGGAGCTTCACGGGCATGAATATTCTCATTTTCGGACCGAATGGGAGTGGCAAAGGAACACAGGGTGCTATCGTACAGAAGAAATTTAACGTCCCCCATATTGAAACCGGGGTCATTTTCCGAGAAAACATCTCCAAGGGGACGGAGCTGGGAAAAGAGGCCAAGGCCTATATCGACCGGGGAGATCTTGTTCCCGATGGGATCACCATCCCCATGATTCTTAATCGTATCAAACAGGACGACTGCAAGACCGGCTGGCTGCTCGACGGTTTCCCCCGCAATCTGGCACAGGCGGAAGCGATGTGGGACGCCCTGCTGAAGGAAGGAATCAAACTGGACTATGTCGTTGAGATCGTTCTCGATCGGCAGACATCGAAAAACAGGATCATGGGCAGAAGACTCTGTGCCGTGGATAACAATCATCCCAACAACATCTTCATCGACGCCATCAAGCCGGCGGAGAAGGATGGCAAGATGGTATGCCGGGTGTGCGGAAGCGATCAACTGAGCACCCGTGCCGATGATCAGGATGAGGAAGCGATTGGAAAACGTCATGGCATTTACTACGACACCAAGACCGGTACGCTGGCCGCCGTCAATTTTTTCAAGGATCGGGTCAAGGTCATAGAAGTCGATGGTCTGCCCGGTGTAAAGGAAGTTTCTGAGGATCTGCTCAAAAAGCTTTCCTGATCTTCAACTTCTCTCTGACGCAAAAAAAGCCTTCCAGCTCTTCCGGAAGGCTTTTTTATCTGAATTCATTCGAAAGGAAAACAGGAGCAAGAATTTTACAAATCTCCAACAGGATATATCAATGGATCACATACGCAATTTCAGCATCATTGCCCATATCGATCACGGAAAGTCCACACTGGCCGACCGACTGATCCAGTTTACGGGAATATCGGATGAACGAACGTTCAAGGATCAGATGCTGGACAACATGGACATCGAAAGAGAACGGGGAATCACCATCAAAAGTCAGGCAATCACCCTTCCCTACCAGGCGAAAGACGGAAAAACCTACAGCCTGAATCTTATCGATACTCCGGGTCATGTGGATTTTTCCTACGAGGTTTCCCGGGCGCTTGCCTCCTGCGAAGGCGTTCTGCTGCTCATCGATGCGGCCCAGGGCGTTCAGGCGCAGACCGTGGCGAACCTTTATCTCGCCATGGAACACAATCTCGAAATCATCCCGGTGATCAACAAGATCGATTTGCCTTCAGCGGATGTGGAACGGGTCATCGAACAGATTGATGACGAACTCGGTCTCGATTCCGAGGGACATCTGAAGTGCTCTGCAAAGGCAGGTATCGGCATCCAAGATATTCTGGAGGCAATCGTGAAGCGCGTTCCACCCCCCAGGGGCAATCCCGAAGCCCCGCTGGCGGCGCTGATTTTTGACGCTCACTATGATCCCTTCCGGGGAACAATCATCCACTGCCGGATTATGGAAGGCACCGTCAAAAGCGGAGACACCATTCGCTTCATGTCCAATTCGGCAACCTATCGGGTGGAAGAGGTGGGACATTTTCTGCTTCAGCGGGAAAAGAGGAACTGCCTTTCTGCTGGAGAAGTGGGGTATATCATTGCCGGAGTCAAGACCGTTTCGGACGTGCGGACGGGAGATACGATCACCCTCGATGACCGACCCTGTTCACAGCCGCTCCCGGGATTCCGTGAGGTCAAACCCGTAGTTTTCGCCTCGATTTATCCCATTGCCTCCGACGATTATGATGATCTCAAGGCCGCTCTGGAGAAATATCAACTGAATGATGCCTCCTTCATCTATCAGAAGGATTCCTCTGCCGCCCTGGGGCAGGGATTCCGCTGCGGGTTTCTCGGCCTTCTACATCTGGAAGTCGTTCAGGAAAGACTGGAGCGGGAATATGATCAGTCGATTATCCTCTCCGTTCCCAGTGTCCGTTACCGGTTTACCCTGAAGGATGGAAGCGTCGTTTATGTTGACAATCCGGCGCATTATCCGGGTTCCTCTTCCATCGAACTTTCCGAGGAACCTTACATCCGAGCAACGCTGATGCTTCCGGAACGGTATCTCGGGGCTGTGATGAAACTATGCATGGAAAAGCGGGGAGTGAATTCGACTCTGAATTATCCCAGCCCCGGCCGTGTGGAACTTCTTTACGAAATGCCTCTTGCCGAAGTGATCTATGACTTTTATGACCGCTTCAAATCTGTCACTCAAGGCTACGGTTCCTTTGATTACGAGTTGATCGACTATCGGGAAAGTCAACTGGTTCTGCTGGACATCCTGGTCAACGGGGAACGGGTTGACGCCCTCTCCCAGATCGTTCACCGGGATAGGGCCCGTGCGCGCGGCCTCCAGGCCTGCGAACGTCTCAAGGAGGAAATACCGCGACAGATGTTCAAGATCGCTATTCAGGGCGCAATCGGCGGTGAAATCATTTCCCGAACTACGATTACGCCGTTTCGAAAGGACGTAATCGCCAAGTGCTACGGCGGGGATATTTCACGGAAACGAAAGCTACTGGAAAAACAGAAAAAGGGCAAAAAACGAATGAAGATGATCGGGCAGGTCAGCATACCCCAGAGCGCTTTTCTATCCGTATTGAAATCGGATGCGGATTGACATGCAGGTTCACCATAACTTCTTCATTTCCATGCAAAAACCGAAGAGTCAGTCCTCCAAACCGGTCGGGAAGAGAAGGGCCGAGGATAATCCAGGTCTCTATCTCCATATACCCTTCTGTGAAATCAAATGCCGATACTGTGATTTTTTTTCTGTAACAGAACTGAGCAGGATTACCGATTTTCTGGATGCGATTTGCCGGGAGATGAACCTCCGCGGCAAAGTTTTTAAATTCTTTGACACGCTTTATATTGGCGGTGGCACTCCTTCAGTTTTACGCCCGGATCAACTGAACCGTCTTCTTGAACATCTCCACCAGCACTTTAAAATTTCCAAAGAGGCGGAAATTACCCTGGAAGCAAATCCGGCGGATATCTCGGTTTCCGTGATGAAAGAACTGCGCTCACTGGGAATCAACAGATTGAATATCGGGGTGCAGTCCTTCGACAACCATATCCTGGAATTTCTGGGCCGAAGGCACAACGGCAGGCAGGCAATCCGGGCCATTGAGGCATCCCTTCAGGCCGGTTTCGGCAATTTCGGAATTGATCTCATTTATGGAATTCCCGGACAGAAACGCAATACATGGATAAAGACTCTGGAACAGGCGTTAACCTTTCAGATTCCGCATCTATCCTGTTATCAGCTTACGGTGGAACCTGAGACACCTCTTGGGCAATCTTACAAAAAGGGCCTTATTCTCACGCCGGATAATGACGAACTTTTTGAATTATTTATGGACACGTCGGAATTTCTTGAGAAAGCAGGATATTGTCACTATGAAGTTTCCAATTTTGCCCGCGGAGACTCCCGAATATCCCGTCATAATTCGAAATACTGGCATCATATTCCTTATCTTGGGCTCGGTCCCTCCGCTCATTCCTTTGATGGAGAGAAGCGCTGGATGAATGTTCGATCTTTGGAAGATTATATCCAGCGTCTGAATCAAGGCAAACTGCCCATGGAGTTCTGCGAAAATTTGACCAGGGAGGAACTGCAATTCGAGGCTCTTTTCCTCGGGTTCCGTACCAGCGCGGGAATAGATCTTGACGATTTTGAAGAGAAATTCGGATGGAATCTATGGTCTGTAAAGGAAAGGGATTATGAACTGCTTCTTGATGCAGGACATCTGAAAATCGTGAACGGCCGCCTCCAGCCAACCCGGACCGGTATGGCCCTGGCCGACAGCCTGGCCCTGCTCTAACAGGAGGAAAAACTTAATTCATATAACACTGGGCAGGGAAAGAAAGATGGAAGGGTTTCAAAATCCTGCCATCTCTCTTTCCGTAACCCTGCAGTTAAAGTTAACGATCACACTCAAAAAATTGGCTTACTTCCTCATTGATTTCTTGAACATTGTGTCAGCCTGCTCAGCCCTCTCCTCGGCGGCTTTCGCTCTTTCCTCGGCGGCTACCGCTCTCTCCTCAGCCATCTTGGCGGCCTCGGCTGCCTTGATCGCTGCCTCGTTGGCATCCTGAGACGCCTTCAACGCCTGATCAGCTTTCAGATTAATCTGCTGTTCCTGAGCCTGCACTTTCTCTAAGTCGCCCTTCGTTGCACAACCCACCAAAGTCATAGAGAGGAAAAACATGATTGAAATCATCCAGACACTTTTCTTCATCCTCTAATCACCTCCTTTTTGTTTATTTTACCGTATGAAAATGACTGTTAAGAATTCCTCGAAGCGCTGATTATTTCGACCCCTTTTCATAATCTCAATAGAAATACGATCAGCACATTGTCCATTTTTTCCAGGACTCCCCAATTTTTAAAGGAAGATACGACATTCTATGTAATTTTGCCACAATTATCTCACGCCCCTGCATGTTATTGTATTCCTGTATTATTTAAATTGCAACGATGAACAGAAAAAACGTCATCAACTATCACTTGCCCGCAGGTTCAATTAAAATGCCTTTGATGTCCAAATCGATTTTCAAACGTTTGACTGCATCTCTCGCATCAGTGAGGTTATTGAAAGGACCGGCAATGACACGATAGCTTTTGCCCTTTGATAAAATCCTTGCCGGGATTTGCGGCCCCTGGTGGTTTATGATGGCAGCGATCCTCATCGCGTTTGTTCGATCGCTCTGGTCAGCAGCCATGACATACCACGAATCCACCTTCAGCTCCGGTATTTCCGGCCTGCCATACAATTTTACCGGATGGGCGACTTCTATCGTTTTCAAAGCGCCGTCGGCATTTTCCTGAGGGGGACCAGATATGGGAACAGGAATTCCCCGTGCCTCGGTCAGGACTTCCCCAACCTTTTTCCAGTCAATCTTCCGAGCCGATTTTCTTTCAGCAGTTTTCAGTTTTGCATATATCCTGTTTAATTCAGCCGCGGCAGAGTTCTCCAATGAGGGATGGACTTCCATGTAAACAACACCATTACGCTGACCGACCAGATATGGCTGGTTAACGATGGATACACGTGTATTAACCGGGGTGTTCTCATACAGTTTCTTTATGTGTTCCGGATAGAGTCTTATGCAGCCATTGGTTGCATTGAGACCGATGCTGGCCGGTTTATTCGTTCCATGAATCAGATAACTTGGATTACTCAAATACAGTGCGTATTCACCCAGGGGATTATCAGGCCCCGGAGGAACTTTAGCGGGAAGAATATCTCCTTTTTTCCGATGATCTTCAGCAATTGAAGCAGGCACATGCCATGTCGGACGGGCTGTTTTGCGCTGCACATACATTTGCCCCATAGGTGTCGGTCGTTCCTCAGAACCGATCCCGACCGGATAGGTGGACACTGTCAGGAACTTGCCGTCTCCTTTGAATTGAAAAAGTCTCATGGCGGCCAGATTGATAACGATGCCTTTCCTGGGAGCATCCGGCAGGATAAAACTCAGTGGCAGCATGATCCGTTCACCAGCCTCAGGTACCCATATATCCACACCGGGATTCGCTGCACTGATTTCATTGATTCCCAAACTGAAGTGTCTTGCGATGTCAGGAAGTGTATCCTCTTTTTCAAGCCTCATGTATATCAGCGGGCCGATGACATCGGCGTCTTTTGTGAGGGAAAAATCATTTCGTTCAATTCTTTCGTCCGGAACGCCTGAAGATGGCAGGGATTTAGCCGGAATGTTGTACAGTACGGCGCATCCATGGGAAGTTAAGATAAAGATAAATGCAACTGTTACAAGACGAAGTCTTTTGAATATGTTTTCAGGTTTAAAATTACGGTTCATGGGCCAAATAAGATCCAATTATTGTGATATGGTATTGAGGCATTTTATGGCAAAATGTGAACAATTGTACCATTTCGCACTAAACGGGCAATTTCCTCTATCTCTTCATTCGTAACGGCAATGCACCCTTTAGTCCAGTCATTTGCTGTGTGAAAATCTCCAATCCACGAAAAACCGTTCCTCAGACCGTGGATCATGATATTGCCACCTGGCGAGACACCCAAACGCCTTGCCCGTTTTCTGTCTTCGTCATTTGGATAGGAAATGTGAAGGGCGAGGTGATATCGGCTATCCCTGTTCCTTGAATCGATTATGTAGGTCCCCTCGGGGGTTTTGTTATCGCCCTGTCTTATTTTCGGACCGTCCGGGTTACCTCCCAGGGCTATCTTGTACATCTTGAGCACCTTGTCCCTTGCGATCAATGTCAATCTTCGTTTTCTCTTTTCAATCAGTATCCGGTCCGCCGGCATATTCGGGATTGCAGAAATCCTGTTTTTGAGTTCACGTTCAAGAGCTTCAATATTTTTTCTCAATGCAGCAACCTCATTATCCCTGCTCTTAAGCTCCTGTTCGAGAGTCGTAATCTGTTTTTGCAGAGCGATAATCCTTTTATCTTTTATCGCGACATTATCGACATGAGCGATCATCTCCACGCTGTCCTGTCTGTACCGGCTCTCCGGGTAATCCTTCAGGAGCTTCTGGAAACATTCCAGTGATTTCTGATAATCTTTCTGCTCATTTCCAGGGTATGCGTAAATAATACCCATCTCAAAAAGAACCCTGTCTCCTGCCGCCGGATATTTCTTCATTATCTGCTCATATTTACTCAGAGAGGCTATATAGTTTCCCTGACTGAAATATTCATTTGCTTCCCCGAAGGATGGCCTGGCCATATAGTGACTGCAGGCGCATATCAGAATCGGTGCTGTGATGACGCAGGCAAATAAAAAAGAGCGAAGCGCGCCTGTTCTGTTTCGCTTTTTATCCATTATACTCCTCGGCAGTCGTGTATATTTTTGATGAACGCAGAACCTGTCCGGTTCCTATTACTTATTTACCTCAAAAATAGCTACTTCATTACAAATTAGAATTTTGCATTTTTTGATTCTGGCGATTTGAGATGCTGCATGAGCCGTTGAGATTTAAAAACCAGCAGGACAGGAAGCAATTAAATTCAGACAAATGCTTTACAGTGACAAAAACGGCAATATTTCAGAGATTCTCCTGATGCCGCGAGTTTCCCTGTTTTGTTGCAACATCCCAGAATGGCGATTCTTCGTCGCCTGCCGGCTCCTCCAGAAATTTGCTCAGATATTCCCCTACATCCCGGAAATTTTCATAAGCAATGCAGGCCTTCCCGTTTTTACGGCATTTCTCGGAAAGAATGGGCTTCGCAAACACGAGATCGGCAATCATGGCCGGACAGACATCGGAATAACTGTCCCCCACATAAATAATCAGATCATAAAATTCCCGGTAAAAATTCAGAATTGTTGATTTGCAAGTTCCGCAAAGATGACAGCCGTTGCGGGGGGAGGGAAATTCTATGGACAGGGTTGCATTGCTCTGGAAGACAACCCTGTTGGAATAAAATTCGATTTCCTGCAGATCGTACTTACGAAGTACGGAAGCAATATAAAAATCCAGGCCGTCGGAAACTATCTTCAAGTCTATGCCTTTTTCTTTACAGGATTGGTAAAAGGGCTGAAAGTGAGGATCGATTTTTTCGTGATGCAGAGCATAGTCCGTCATCTCCCGCTTAGTTCCGTGGAATAAAGGCTGTATCTGCAGATAGGCAAGGCGCGAGCCGATTTTATTGGCACAGTATGCCCGATCGATTTCCCGCCATCCTTTTGCATAACGGTTCAAAATTTGATTTCCAATATCATTGAGGCAGGTCGTGCCGTCAAAATCACATAATATCAGAATTCTTTTGTCCATTTTTTGTACCGCCCTTTGACCCGTATTTACCTGATATGCTTCCAGACCATGCCCGCCCCCACCAGTATTAGTGACAGTGGCAAAACATAGGCTGATAATTCACCCAGGTGGAGATGCCCATTTCTGAGCAGAAAAAATCCGACCCCAACGGCGGCAATGATCCAGCCTCCAAGATCACCTAATCTCTTTATCAGTATTCCACCGCCGATCACGATCAAAAAAATGGGCCAGCTCCGATCAAATCCGAATGTTGTGGTTTTCTGCAGAAAAATGAGGATACCGAGGGCAATCAGAACCAACCCCCCTGTCAAAATGGCACTTTTGTCTTTCAATTTTTTTTCCCTATCCTATGCAGCTTTTACCTTTCCCTTCGGAGTCATTCTTTGTCTTTTCCTTTCAGGAAGGGACCGAAGAGGTCGATGGGAACGGGGAAAACCGTTGTCGAATTATTTTCTGCAGCGATCTGGTTCAGAGTCTGCAGATAACGGAGCTGCACAGATATGGGCTGGGTGCTCATCAGCGCTGCCGCCTCGATGAGCTTCTGCGCCGCCTGATATTCACCTTCCGCCGCTATGATCTTTGCCCGCCGTTCCCGTTCCGCTTCCGCCTGTTTGGCCATTGCCCGTTTCATCTCTTCAGGAAGATCGATATGCTTCACCTCGACAAGAGAAACCTTGATTCCCCAGGGATCTGTACTCCGATCAAGAATTTCCTGTAGTTGAAGATTGATTTTTTCTCTTTCAGATAGAATTTCGTCCAGTTCAACCTGTCCGCATACACTGCGGAGGGTGGTCTGGGCAAGCTGCGAGGTGGCATAAAGAAAGTTCTCCACTTGAATAACGGCCGAGTTTGCATCCATCACCCGGAAATAAACAACGGCATTAACCTTGATCGAAACGTTGTCGCGTGTGATCACGTCCTGAGGAGGTACATCCATGGTGATTGTCCGCATGTCGACCTTGATCATCCGATCCACAACGGGAATCAGGATAATCAGGCCCGGCCCTTTTACATCAATCACCCGACCCAGTCGAAAAATTACACCACGTTCGTATTCATTGAGAACCCGTATAGCCGACGCGAGAAACATGACGACCAGAACGACCAGAACAACAAGCGTATACATAATCCATCCTCCCCTGTTAATACAAATTATTTTTTCGTCACCTTTATTTTCATCCCCTCAACGCGCTCAACTCTGACTTTTTCACCTTTTTCAATCGGATGTTCGCTCCAGGAATCCCAGTATTCACCACGAATAAAGGTTTTACCGCTTTCATGGATATCAGTCAGGGCAATTCCTTCCGCGTCTATTAATTCATCAATGCCGGTATGTTTTTTTCTAACCTGCGCTTTGATAACCAGACTCACAATAAAAATGAAAAAAGATGAAGTGATGATCAAAGCCGGGATCATGACTTTCAGAGCAACCCGAAGTGCCGGTTCGGGGGAATCAAAGAGCAGAAGTGATCCCAGGAAAAGAGAAATGACGCCTCCCAGCGAAAGCAGCCCGTGGCTGATCACTTTAATCTCAGCAATAAAGAGAATCAGGCCGAAAAGAATCAGCGCAATTCCTGCGTAATTGACTGGAAGAGTCTGCAGCGCAAAAAAAGACATGATCAGCGAAATGCCGCCGATCACGCCGGGAAGAATCACCCCGGGATGAGCGAATTCAAAATAAAGGCCGGCCAGCCCGACAAGCAGAAGGATGTAAGCGATATTGGGATCGCTCAGAGTCGTCAGCACCTTCTGCCGGAGATTCATCTTCCGATCCCGCAGAATGCCGCCCTTGGTCTTGATGATCTTCACGCCGCCCTGGATCTGAACTTCCTGGTCATTCATCATTTCCAGCAGGGCATTCAGATCTCCGGCAACCCAGTCGACAACCCGAGTCTGCCGGGCTTCATCGGCTGGAATCGATTCACTTTTCCGGACTGCTTTTTCCACCCATTCGACGTTCCTTCCCTTCTGCCTCGCAATGCTCACGGCATACGCAACAGCGTCGTTTTCCACCTTTTCCATCATGACCTTGTCAGATCCGCCGCCAATGCCGATTCCTACAGGATGGGCCGCGCCGATGTTGGTTCCCGGCGCCATCGCCGCGACATGGGCGGCAATGGTGATGATCATTCCCGCTGAGGCCGCCCTTGCTCCTGACGGAGATACATAAACAATTACGGGTATACGCGCCCCGAGGATTCCTTTCACAATATCCCGCATCGCCAGATCGAGTCCGCCAGGGGTATCCAGGAGAATAATGAGGCCATCAGCCCCAGCTTTTCCCGCCGCATCAAGACTCTGAAGAATATAATCAGCTACAGGAGGGGTAATCGCTGCATTGATTCTGATAACGTCGAAGACGGGTTTCTTTTCCTCGTCATGGGCCGCAAAGCAGATTCCCAGGAGCATGAAAAAAATGAGCAATCCCGACAAAAAAGCAAAGATTTGACGTAAGCGTTTCATCCTGTTTTCCATTTATTGACCCGCTTCCAGAACTTTCATGATTTTCTGTACATCTTCCCAAACCTGCCTTTTTGCTCCCGGATTCCTCAGAAGATATGCGGGATGGTAGGTAGGCATCAGTTTAATTCCATGATAGTCATGAAACTGTCCACGAAGAACGGTAATAGGAATTCCCTTCTTTTTGAGAAGGGTCTGAGCCGCAAAGGTGCCCAGAGCGCAGATTATCCGTGGACGGATCGCTTCCAGCTGTCGGATCAGCCAGGGTTCACAAACTTCGATTTCTTCGGGCAGGGGATTTCGATTTCCCGGAGGACGGCATTTCAGGATGTTGCAGATATAGACATCCTCCCTTTTCAGTCCCATGGCATCGATAATTCTGGTCAGGAGATGACCGGCGCGTCCCACAAAGGGCCTTCCCTGAAGATCTTCGTCGGCGCCGGGCGCTTCTCCCACGAAAACCAGTTCCGAGTGGGGATTGCCTTCGCCGAAGACAAGATTTTTCCGCGTTTTTTCAAGGGGACAGCGATGGCACGCTTCCATGTCACGTCGAATATCATCCAGTGTTTCCAGGGGATTGTCCGCTGGACCGGTGATGTCGGAGGAGATCAACGATTCCTTCACATCTTGTTCATGCACCCCTGAGGCCAGCTTCATTCCGAGGAATGGCGATTTCTGATCTCCCTCCGCCGTCGTCCACGATAAAGGATGTCGAAGTTCCCACGCAAGCTCGATCTGGTTTTTTAAGGAACGGACCAGCGTGTACAATTCGTCTTTCAAGATATCCGATTCGTTCATCTCAATCACGACTCATTGGAGGTGGTCTTTATCGCCGGCGGTCTTCCACGAAGCAGAAAAAGGATCCCGCTCTTTTTCGGGATTGTTAAGCTGACTGTTCCGGATCTTCCTCACCTTGTCCAGGATGATCGCGGCCGCCTCGATCTTGTCCATGAGCGGCAGTTCCTGAAATTCTCCATCGCGGTCCAGGATACTGATGATATTGGTGTCGCCCTGAAAACCGGCGCCCTGCTTTGTCAGGTCGTTGGCAACGATGAAATCCATATTTTTTCCAACCATTTTTGCAATTGCATTTTCTACAAGATGTTCAGACTCCATAGCGAAACCGACAAGAATGCGGTTCTGCTTCTTCTTTCCGATCTCCTGAATGATATCAGGATTTCTTTCCAGTTTTACCGTCAGATCGTCGTCCTTTTTCTTGATTTTCTGTGGCTCCCGGACAGCCGGTCTGTAATCCGCCACCGCGGCGGCTTTGATCACCACCGTCGCTTCCGGCAGATTCGCAAGTACGGCATCCCTCATTTCCCGGGCTGTCGAAACTGATAGAAATTCAACACCTGAAGGAACAGACAAATGGGTCGGGCCGCTGACCAGGGTCACGGTCGCCCCCCTCCGGCGCGCAACCGTCGCGATGGCATATCCCATTTTTCCTGATGAATAATTGGTAATGAATCGAACGGGATCGAAAGGTTCCCTTGTCGGCCCCGCCGTTACAAGGATATGTTCCCCCATCAGGTCCTTTTCGGTTAACAGATATTCTATTTCTTCCATAATGTCAGGCACCTCGGGAAGCCGCCCCTTGCCCTCTGTCCCGCAGGCCAGTTCACCCGCTGCCGGAGATAGAATATGAAATCCATGAGAGCCCAGATCCTTGATTTTTTCCTGAACGATGGAATTTTCGAACATGTTGACATTCATTGCTGGACAGATCAGAACGGGCGCTTTTGCAGCCATGACCGTTGTTGTAAGCAGATCATCCGCGATGCCCGAGGCAATCTTCCCAATCACATTGGCCGTCGCGGGAACGATGACCAGAAGGTCCGCGTAATCCGCGAGGGCGATATGGGCAATCTCGAAGTCTTTGATGCAAGCAAACATATCAAGAAATACAGGACCACACGAAAGGGTCTGCATCGTCAACGGGGTAATGAACTCCGTGGCATGACGAGTCATGATCACTTTCACTTCCGCTCCGTTTTTAATCAATTGTCGAGTCAGTTCCGCCGCCTTGTACGCCGCTATACCCCCTGTTATTCCCAGAACTATTTTTTTGTCCTTAAGCATATTCTTTGTTCCTTTGATAAGTAATTGTAATCACGGATTATTTTTAATGTCAAAATATAGCAGTTCTATCCGGCAACTTCAAGAAATTAATCTTGTTGAGGAACCGAATGAATTTGGCCTTTCTCGCTTAACCCAACTATTGAGTCATCTCTTATTGCTGAATTCAAGCTTTCCGGTTTGCAATCTTTATCTTGACTTTTCAGGCAAGCTGCAAGAGAGTGACAAACCCGATTAAAACTATTCACGGCATATTCAAAGCTGACTGGCCTATTTACGGAAGTATCTGATTTGAAAAAGGTGTCCGCAGAGTATTTATATCCGAATGTTCTTCCCATAATATCGATAGCTTTCAAAAATCTTGCACGTAAAATGATGTAAACAAATATTTTTTGAGAATAAGAACCGGATTCCCGTCTCGTTTTTTTGAGACGAGGTCAATTCATCATATTAAATTGATCAAATGAACACCAACGTCCTTCTTATAAACCCCTGGATTTATGATTTTGCGGCCTATGATTTCTGGAGCAAGCCACTGGGGCTTTTATACATGGCCGGCATCCTCAGAAAAAATTCCATTGGCGTGCAATTGATCGATTGCATGAATCCCTGTCATCCCGGTCTCGATGGGGAGAAACATATCAAGAAACCCAGGAGGAAAGCTTTCGGCCAGGGACATTACCCAAAGGAAAGGATTCCAAAACCGGAACCGTTGCAGGATTTTCCGCGCAACTATTACCGCTACGGCATTACGCCCCGTATTTTCAGGCATGAATTGAATTCCCGCACTCCTCCCGATCTCATCATGATTACGTCCCTGATGACCTACTGGTATCCGGGGGTATTTGACGTCATCAGGATCGTCCGGGAAATATTTCCTGGCATTCCTGTTATACTGGGGGGCATTTACGCGACACTCTGCCCGGAACACGCTTTACAGTCCGGGGCGGATTATGTACTGACCGGGGAAGGAGAGCTGCAGATCCGTTTTATTATCGAGGACTTACTGCACCGAAAAATTGAATATCTTCCTGTTCTTTCGGAACTGGACTCGCTGCCCTACCCTGCTTTTGACCTGCTTCCGTATAAAGAACAATTACCCATAATGACCTCGCGCGGTTGCCCCTTTCGATGCACCTATTGCGCATCCCATATCCTGAACAGCAGTTTTCGAAGACGCTCCCCGAATCATGTCGCCGAAGAAATAACGTTCTGGAACCGAAATTTCGGAATTCGTCATTTTTCCTTTTATGACGATGCTTTTCTCATAAACTCCGAGGACACGGCTATACCCCTGATGAAGGAAATCATCCGCAGAGACTTGTCGTGCCAGTTTCATTGTCCGAACGGACTTCATCTGCGAACGATAACGGCAAAGATCAGCCGGTTGATGTATCGGTCCGGGTTCCGCACTCTGCGGTTCGGCTTTGAAACTTCAGATTTTGAACGACAGTTGAGAACAGGCGGAAAAGTCTCGAACGAGCACTTGCACAGCGCATTTTCCTATTTAAAAGAAGCCGGTTACGCGCCTCAGGATATCGGCCTGTACCTTCTCTGCGGTCTTCCGGAACAGGATGCCCGGGAGGTTGAAGAAAGCATTCGCTTTGTTCTTTCCCTGGGCGCCAGGCCCATCCTGGCGGAATTCTCGCCGATACCCGGAACAGCACTTTGGAATAAGGCTGTTGAAACCTCGAGCTACGATATCGCAAACGAGCCTTTATTTCACAACAATTCTCTGCTTCCCTGTAGGCATGAACACTTTTCCTGCGAAGATTACCGGAAACTCAAAAATACAATCAGGCGCGGAAGATCAGATACCTGATCTGACCCGACTTTTCCCATTGCTTTTCCAAAGCGGGCCCTCTTCCGGATTCCTGATGAACGTTTTGCGCCGTGTAAAGCCCGGCCTGAAAGACTGAGGAAAGCGATTATCATGAATTGCTGCTTTTCATGAAGGTGCAGACAAGGAGGACCACTAATGATCCTGGAGCATCATAAATTTCAGAGTTGCTGTTGAGCGGGATCGCTGATAAGATCCTGGATTCTATTTAACGATGGAGTTTGAATTTCTCGAACGCATGAACAACTGATAGCCGTACGTTTCACTCATTATGTACAAACCGGATAGTAAAGGGGGGATCCCGGTCTTGTCGGGATAAAACGGATTCATTATGTTTTTTTTCTGGCTTAAAACAGGAGTGGTCGGTTTTTGCTCCATCCTTTTTCTGATTATGGGAATAGACAATCTGTTCAACGCGTATTCTTTAACGCATCCTCAGACGTTTATTATGTATTTTTTTGCTTCAAATCTGATTATCCTGATCAGCCTGACAGGTTTGTTGTTTTCAGTTTTCCGCATCTATGATTTCATTAAAAACAAGGGGATAAAAACCCAATGATTTTTCCGAGACTTTCCCTTTTTTTCTCTGACTGCCTTAATGCAAAAGCCATCTCTGAGGCGCGGGTCTTCGCCTTTTCCCTGGCTTTAGTTTCCAGCCTGCTCTCTCTTCTTTTTTTCTCAGCATCCTGCTTTGCTTATGATCTGGAAAAGCAGGTTAAAAGATTTACACTTCAAAATGGGCTGAAAGTACTCATTGTCGAAAGAAATTTCAGCCCGACCGTTTCTCTGTATATCTGCCATAAAGTGGGCGCCGTCGACGAGCCAAGTGGAAAAACCGGGACCGCGCACTTCCTTGAACATATGCTTTTTAAAGGGACTCGAACGATTGGGGCAAAAAATTACTCTAAGGAAAAAACGATTCTTGATGACATTGCAAGGACCTTACAGGCACTGGACAGGGAAAGCATGAAGGGTGAAAAAGCGGATCGGTCAAGGATAAAATCTTTGAGCGACCAACTGGAAAAACTTGAAAACGATCATAGCGTTTTGTTTCATTCCAATGAGATTGACCGCCTTTATACCGAAAACGGAGCCGAGCGCCTCAATGCTTCAACCGGTCAGGATGTAACGACTTACCAGGTCAGTTTGCCTTCCAACAAGTTGGAACTCTGGGCGCGGATCGAGTCGGAACGGATGGTATCTCCCGTATTCAGGGAGTTTTACAGCGAACGAAAGGTCATCATGGAGGAGCGCAGGCAAAGCATCGAATCCGACCCGGATGGTAAACTTTTTGAGCAATTCATGGCCGCAGCCTTCATAGCTCACCCTTATGGCCGCCCCATTCTGGGATGGCCTTATGACATGAGCTATCTGAATATGCATGACCTGGAATATTTCCTGAGACGATATCACACTCCCGATAATACCGTCATTGCCGTGGTCGGCCATGTCGATCATCTTTCTGTTCTGCGGATTATCAGGAAATATTTCGGAGAAATCCCCTCCGGGGAAAGGCATTTTCATCCCGTTACGGCAGAACCTCCACAACTGGGGGAACGCAGAGTAAAAATTACTTTCGATGCCAATCCGCGGCTGATTATGGGATATCGTAAACCTTCGCTTCCCTCTTTTGATGATTATGTTTTTGATGTGATACAGACCATGCTTACGGACGGCAGGGTTTCACGCTTATACAGAACTCTTGTGGAGGAAAAAGCTCTTGCAGAGACTGTCTGGACGACAAATGGAATGCCGGGTGCCCGCTATGACAATCTTTTCACCATTTACGCCGCCCCCCGTTATCCTCATACGCTGGCCGAACTTGAAGTCGCCCTTGTCAACGAACTGGAAAGATTAAAAAAAGAACCAGTCGACCAACGAGAACTGGACAGGGTAAAAAACACAATCAAGGCCGACTTCATCAGAAGCCTGGATTCCAATGCAGCTCTCGCAGGAATGTTGTCATATTTTGAAACCGTTGCGGGTGACTATCGATACATCGTTCATCACAATCAAATAATAGATCGAATCACTCGCGATGACATTCTCAGAGTCGCTCAAAAGTACTTTACCGATAACAATAAGACAATCGCAATGCTTATCCCCCAAACCCCTTCCAGATAGACAGGATAGTTATCCATGAAAAATTTTATCGTGATCCTCTTCATGGTCTTCATTTTCAGCCTCGCATGCATGGAACCTTCTTCTGCATACCCTCTCCAGCCCGATGCTCCGCCCAACCCTGACTTCCTGCAATATTCTCCTTTACAATTCGAGCTTCCACAGGCCGAGAGAAAAGTTTTATCGAACGGGATCAGTCTGCACATTATGGAGGACCATGAACTGCCCCTGGTCAAAATTACTGCTCTGGTCAAAGCAGGGCATGCTCACGATCCCATCGGAAAAGAAGGACTTGCGGAATTGACCGGAAGCGTCATGCTGACCGGGGGAACGCAGTTCATGACCGGTAATGAAGTCGATGATTCACTGGCCTTTATGGCTGCGGAAATCCGTTCCCGTGTCAATCTGGAATATACGATCTTTACGCTCTCCGTGATGAAAAAGGATTTGGACCGGGCTCTGGAAATATTTTCCCAGATACTGTTGAAACCTGCGTTTGAACAGGGGAAATTGCAGATCGCCAGAAATCTCAAAATCGAAGAATTGAGACGCATCGCAGATAATCCTGACGATTTGGCCTTTCGCCAGTATCGGAAGCTCATATACAAAGACGACCCCAGAGGAAGGCTTTCCACCTTCGGATCCCTGGAAAAGATCGGCAGGCAGGACCTTTTGACTTTTCACAGTGAATTTTTTTCTCCCCAAAATACAATCCTGACCGTTTCCGGAGATATCACCGGCGCCGACGCCCTTGTGCAGCTGGATCAGCATTTCGGCGCCTTGCGGACAGGGAATCGCATCCTAAAGTCGCTTCCTCCCCCTGCCGGTGTGCAAGCCTCCTCCCTGTCGCTTCTTTCCAAAGAAACTCCTCAATCCATCATTATTTACGGCCATCTTGGCCCCGCCATCACGCATCCTGATTTTTATCCCTTTACCGTGCTTGATTTTATCATTGGAAGCGGCGGCTTCCGATCTCGACTGTTTCAGGAAATACGAACCAAACGCGGCCTCGCATACAGTTCGGGCAGTATTTACGCCGGCCGGAAAGATTACGGGATCTTTGAAGCCTATGCCTTTACAAAAGCGGGTTCTACAATTCAGGTCCTGAATATTATGAGAGATGTTATTAAAAAGATTCAGTCTGAGGGAATCACCCCTGAAGAAATACAATTGGCGAAAAGCGCTATTTCGAATAATTTCATCTTTACTTTCAAAACAGCCGATGATGTGGTTTTCCAGCAGATGATGCTGGAATATCTGGATCTTCCCTCCGATTACCTGGAGTCTTATCGAGAAAAAATTACGGCAGTCAACGCGACGGATGTAAAACGAATGGCTTCAAAATATCTTGATCTGCATAAAACCGTCATTCTGGTGGTTGGATCGGAGACAAAATTCGAAGCGCCTCTTTCATCCTTTGGAAAGTTCAACCGGGAAGAAATTTTTAAAACTGACTGAATCGTTTATGTTACCGCACCAGGGTTTCAAAGAAGGGTTATATGAAGTTTCAGAATGAGGTTTGATGAGCGATGATTGACAGAGACTTGTTCCACAAATTGTCCACGCGGATCGATACATATGAAAAGGCTATGATCGAAATGCAGGCGGCGTTTACGGCATTGCCTGCTCTTTCCCCAGACAGCGGAGGACAGGGCGAATATGAAAAAGCGCAATACCTATTGTGTCAATTGCGCGAATGGGGATTTCCAGACATCACAGAGATCAACGCCCCCGATGCCAGGGTTCCATCAGGCTGCCGGCCCAATATCCTGGCTGGACTTCCCGGCCGCAATCCTGAAATGACGGTTTGGATCCTGACCCATCTGGATATCGTTCCCCCCGGAGAACTAAGTTTCTGGGACAGCGATCCATACAGAGTTTCTGTTAAGGGCAGACGGGTATACGGGAGGGGCACCGAAGACAATCAGCAGGACATGGTCTCATCCCTGTTTGCCGCAAAAGCTTTTCTCGATGAAGGAATCCTGCCTGAGGCATCCATCGGCCTTGCCTTCGTTTCCGATGAAGAAACGGGCAGTCAATTCGGGCTCGATTTTGTATTGAAAAATGTTCGGAACCCTTTCCGGATGACGGACCTGATCATCGTTCCCGACGCAGGAAATGATGAGGGAACAATGATTGAAATTGCTGAAAAAAGTATCCTGTGGCTGAAGTTTAAAACAACAGGGAAGCAATGTCACGGCAGCAAACCTCACCTCGGCAGGAATGCTTTTCTCGCGGCCTCTCATTTAATTGTGGAACTTAGTAAGCTTTATCAACTATACAGTAAAAGCGATCTTCTCTATGAACCGCCCGTCAGCACTTTCGAGCCGACGCGAAAGGACGCCAATGTCCCCAATATCAATACCATTCCGGGAGAAGACGTTTTTTTCATGGATTGCCGCGTCCTCCCCGATTACTCTCTTTTGGATATCCTGCTGGAAATAAGAAGAATGGCCGATAAAATTCAAGATCAGTTTGACGTTATTATTGAAATAACGGCAGTTCAGGAGAACCAGGCCGCTCTTCCTACCTCGGAAAATGCACCCGTAATCAGGGCATTGCAGAATGCAATCAAGGAAGTTTACTCCGCGGAGGCTTTCCCGGGGGGTATAGGAGGCGGTACTGTTGCCGCACATTTCCGAAAGCAGGGTTATCCGGTTGCTGTGTGGTCCAGGCTAGGCCAAATGGCGCATCAGCCCAACGAATTTTGCAGCATTGACACGATGCTCGGCAATGCAAAAATCTATGCTCATCTTTTCTTACAAAAGCAGAATAGCAATTAATAAATGTTGAAAGCTGAATTTTATGATGATATTAGTTTTTGTTAAATGTATATCAGGTTTATATTAATAATATAAAAGTTCTCAATCATTTCTTATCTCGCAAGATATTCCTGCTTTGAACTGGTTTGCGAACTCATATAAATGACTATTAAGGACAAAATCTTAATTGAAAGTTAAAAAAGAATTAAGCGCCATCGAAAAACTTCACTTTGCTGACAATGAAACGCTGAAAAATCTTCTGGGTGAACAGGACAAAAACATTCATCTCATAGAAAAACTGGAACCCGTGAAACTTACAGCGAGAGGCAATACCGTTTCAGTATCTGGAGATGTCATCGCCGTAGATCTGGTCAAGAACCTGCTTTTGCAGATTTACAATCTGATACAGAAAGGCTATCCCGTTTATCCTTCCGACATCGATTATGCCCATCGCATCCTGGCGGAAGACAACACGTTAACCCTGGAAAAAATCTTTCTGGATACCGTCTTCATTTCGTCAAAAAAAAGAATCATAACTCCTAAAAGCGTGGCCCAGAAGAAATACATCGATGCCATCCGAACTCATGATATGATTTTCGGAATTGGTCCGGCCGGAACTGGCAAAACCTATCTGGCAATGGCCATGGCTGTGTCCTCGCTTCTTGAAAGAAAGGTGGAACGGATTATTCTGGCCCGTCCCGCTGTAGAAGCCGGTGAAAGACTGGGATTTCTTCCGGGCGACCTCGCGGAAAAGGTGAATCCCTATCTCCGCCCCCTCTATGACGCTTTATTTGACATGATGGATTTTGACAAGGCAACGGCTCTCATCAGCAAGGGGATTATCGAGGTTGCTCCCCTCGCGTTCATGCGGGGAAGAACTCTGAATGACGCTTTTGTGATACTTGATGAAGCTCAGAATACCACTTCTGAACAGATGAAAATGTTCCTTACCCGTCTGGGATTTGGTTCCAAGGCTGTCATCACCGGCGATATTACCCAGATTGACCTGCCGACAGACCGGGTTTCAGGGCTTGTTGAAGCGGAACAGATTCTGGGAAAAACCAGGGGGATTAAATTTATCCATTTTACTGACGTTGACGTTGTCAGGCATCATCTTGTTCAGGAAGTTATCAAGGCTTACGATCGTTTTCAGCATAATAGGGCAACACAGACGGAATCAACAGGAAAATAATGAAAATCGGCGATCTGACAAAAAATTATTTTAAAAGCCTAGGCCGGGAACTATCGGACAAGATTCCGGATGTACCCGCACTGGCCAAGGATATGACTTTTCAGCGTCTGGTTATCCTTATTTGTATGGCGTTGCTCCTGTCCATTATGCTTACGCCGCAGATCGAGTTCCGCCGTCCCTATTTCAAAATCGGCTCCATCGCCCCGAAAGATATCAAGGCGGATATGGATTTTCTTGTTGAAGATCGGACCTCCACAGAGCAGAAAAGACGGGAATTGGCTGAAGGCGTTAAATCCGTCTATGATTATGACAGCAGTTTATCAGCGAACTTGATCTCGACGATTCCTTCTGTATTTTCTTCAATAGCTGAGACCATTGAGCGCGTTGACGAAAAATCGGCAAAAGGCTCTAAATCAGCAATCGGGAAACAGGTTTTTGATCAGTCCATTCATGAATTTGAAAAAAATACCGGGGTTAAGCTCTCTGATGAAGAGATACAAATTCTTCTTCAACAGAAGTTTTCGCAAAATATCGCAGACAAAATCGTCCACATTCTCGAAGCGGCATACAGAAATCGTTTTATCGTCAATTCAGACTTATCTGTGCACGATTTATCCGTTGGAATCACTATCAGAGATTTAAAGACACAGACAGAAAACGACCAGAGAGATTTCTCCACGATTTTCTCTCTCGACCAAATCGACGATGTCATTTCAAAAGAAGCGGAAACCATGCTGCAGGGCACCAGGGAAAATATCCGACGTACGATAATTTCCCTCACTAGACGGTTGATTTCGCCGAACTTGACCTTTAACAGGAATGCCACGGAAAAAAAGAAGCAAAAACTTCTGGAAACGGTTAAGCCGGTTTTTTCCCTTGTTCAAAAAAATGAAATGATTGTCCGTGAAGGTCAAAAGATTTCCGACACCGACCATGAAAAGCTGGAGGCATTTTATCGAAAAAAGGGACAGGCGTCGTTGTCAAACCTTTCCGTTTTTCTGGGAATATTCCTGACCATTATTCTGCTGTCACTGGTACTTTACTACTGGAGGATTAGAAACTGGCCCAAGAAGTATGCTCGAAGCAACGTTGATTTGTTATTTTTAAGCACAACGGCTTTTTTCCAGATCCTGTTAGTCAAGACAGGCATTTTCATGTCAGATGCCATCAACCGGGCTTTCCCTTATTTATCGATGGAAACCTGTTTTTTTGCAATTCCTTTTGCTGCGGGCGCCATGCTGGTTGCTGTATTGACAAATCGTAACATGGCCCTCATTCTGAATATTTTTATATCATTTCTCATTTCTTTCCTGTTTGAGTACGACATAAAAATGAGTTTATTCTGTTTTCTTGGCAGTATAGCGGCTTCATACCATGTCGTCCGCTGTCGCCAGCGATCAGCTTTTTTAAAAGCCGGTCTTTACCTCGGATTTTTCAACATTGCCGTAATTGCATGTATCAGTTTGATAATGAATGAAATTTTTTCCTTTGATCTCTTTTCCAAACTTGCCATGGGTATGGCCGGCGGCCTACTTTCTGGCGTCATTGTAGCAGGCATGACCCCTCTTTTTGAAACTATTTTCAAGTATACGACCGATATCAAGCTGTTGGAGTTAGCCAATTTAAATCAGCCCATATTCCAGCGAATGATGATGGAAGCGCCGGGTACGTATAATCACAGTGTGGTTGTGGCCTCACTTGTGGAAGCAGCGGCGGAGGCCATCGGGGCAAATCCCCTGCTGGCAAAAGTCAGTGCGTATTATCACGATATAGGCAAGTTGAAAAAACCGCTTTATTTTATTGAAAATCAGCGAAACGGAAATAACAGGCATGACAAACTTTCACCAAAAATGAGCAGCCTTGTCATCATTTCTCATGTCAAAGACGGATGTGAAATTGCGCAGCAGGCAAAGCTGGGAAGAGAAATTACCGATATTATCAGGGAGCATCATGGCACCGGACTGGTCAGCTTCTTCTACGACAAGGCCAAAAAAGATAAAGACCCTTCGATAAGTTCACTTCCTGAAACTGATTTTCGGTATCCCGGCCCAAAGCCGCAAACAAAGGAAGCCGGCCTTGTCCTGCTTGGAGACGTTCTGGAAGCCTCATCCAGGACCTTATCCAACCCGACACCGGCCAGGATCAGCAGTCTCGTTCATGACCGGATTGAAAAAGTCTTCATGGACGGTCAACTGGACGAATGCGAATTGACGATGCGTGACCTGAGCAAGATCGCGGAGATCTTTAACAGAATATTGAATGGTATCTTTCACCATCGAGTCGATTATCCCGATCAGGGAGTCCGTGAAGCGGGCATTCGAAAGGATGTCAATGGCCATAGCGATTAGAAATCAACAGAAAAAAGTAAAAATTGATCTGCGCCAGATACGACGGAGAGTACAGAAACTGCTTCGACTGGTCGACTGCCGGGAGAAGGAAATCAGTCTTCTCTTTGTTGACGATGAAGAAATTCAGGAAATCAACCAGCGGTACCTCGGAAGGAATTATCCAACAAACGTCATTTCATTTTCACTCTCAGAGGGGGAGTTCAGCAGTGTCAACCCCGATGTTCTGGGTGACATCGTCATCTCTGTGGATACTGCATCCCGAGATGCGGAACGGGGAAATATTCCTGTGTCAGATGAGCTTGATTTCCTCATTATTCATGGTTTGCTGCACATACTTGGGTATAATCACGAAAATAACAACCCTGAGGAAACTGCGTGCATGCAAAAAAAAGAGCAGGAATTATTTTTCCTGCTCCATGGATATCCTCTCGATTTTTAACACATCATCATTTTATTTATTTTTCGTACAGATTTTTATTATTGAATAATCAAAATCTGTCCCGGGCGAAGATTTTCTCTTTTCGCGATATTGTTTATTTCTTTAAGTTTATCAAGACTCATGTTGTTTTTCTGGGCAATCAGGGAAAGATTGTCCCCTTTTTTAACCAGATAAGTCTTTTCTTTTGCTCTCGAACTCACCCGTTTATTTGACTTTCTGCTTAAATCTCTTTTGGGTTCACTAACAGAATCATCATCACTGAATCGGCTTATTTTGATCACACTTCCGGTTGTCAGATATTTTCCTTTGATGCGGTTCATCTTTTTTATTTCTGTTTCGCTTGTGCCAAATCGCTGTGCCAAGGATGAAAGAGAATCTCCTTTTTTTACCTTATAACGAATCAGCGTCTCCTTCGCGAGTGAATTTTTACTCTGGCCTGCACCCACAATTTGAACGGATTCTCTTTTTAATATTCTTGAATTCGCTATCGGGATACGAATTTTATGCCCTGCCTTTAACTTGTTCCTCGAAGAAAGATGATTGCTGGCTCTCAGTGTACGAGGAGATATTCCATACTTTTTCGCGATTGTATTGAGTGATTCCCCCCGCTTTACCCTGTAATTCAAATATCTTGATTTTGGCGCAGGCCGTTCAGATACACGTTCGGATTTGTGGTCTCCACGATTTAATGACGATACCATGGAAACATTGTTTGGTTTTTCAGACTGGGGAATTTGATCGATAATCTGAGCATATTTTTCAACGGCCTCCGGTGGAAGCTTAAGATCGTATTCCTTATCCGGCGTCATCTTATGACGCAACTCTGAATTCATTCCGGTTAAAACATCTTCAGAACCGCCTGTATAAAAGGCAACGTCCTGCAGCTTCATAGGTTTATAAGATTTTACAATCTTATATTCATAAGGCGACGTCTGTTCCATGTCTGTTTTCAGATCGAAACCATATTTCTTGGGGTCCCGAATGATATGCAGAGTTGCCAGAAAACGCGGAACATAGCGAGCCGTTTCATTGGGCAACTGATGATAAAGATCCCAGAACCGGTCGAGATAGTTGATATGCTGTCTGGATATGACTCTCATCACTCTGCCTTCACCACTGTTGTAAGCGGCCAGCACGGTCAGCCAGTCTCCAAACATCCCATGCAATTCCTTCAAGTAACTGATTGCCGCCCTCGTCGATTTTTCCGCATCCATTCGCTCATCGACCCATTCATCGCGATTCAAACCAAATTTATATCCGGTAGACGGAATGAATTGCCAGAGGCCAAGAGCACGAGCTCGCGATAGGGCACCGATTTTAAATCCACTTTCAACAAGAGGCAACCAAGATAGCTCCTCCGGCAAACCGGCTTTTTTTAATTCCTTTACGATGTTGTCCCGGTAAATTCCGGATCTCTGATAGGATGATACAAAAAAATCCTTTTCACAGGTCTGAAAGGATCGAATTTCTCTTTCAACATCTGAATTCATTGCCAACGGAATCTCGCTGCGTTTTCCCAGAGTCGTTGACTGAATCGACGAATAAATGGCAAGTATCCTCTTTGATATCAGTAAGCGCAGATCATCTTTCTGACGTGCGATTTCCAGATCTCCATCGGTTTCCAGAACCAGCGTATAAGCCTGGTCAAGAAAATCCAGTGCTTTTTCAATATCACCTTTCTCCCACAGTTTTTGAGACTGGTTCAGGTAAGTAAGTGCTTCTTCCATGAGGTCCCGGTCACCCTCTTTATCCTCCTCATCGAAATCTTCGTCAGGAGAAGGGCTGGCTAACTTTGCGAATAATGGCAAATTTATCTGTACATCTTTCATGCTCGAATTTTTCTTCATATTCTGCAGTGAAGAGGAATTTTGTTTGCTCGTTGCTTTTCCATCCTTGCCTTCATTATCATTTTGAGTTTGAGCACCAACGCTGTGTGTAAAATATAATGATAACAGAAACATAAAAATGATATGGGTAATTTTATACAGAGTTGCCTTTTTCATGAGGTGAAACTCCTTCCTGAAAAGAACCTCTAATGTTTGGTTTCAATGTGCAGAGGGCTTGATATTTTTTTGAATGATCCTGAATGATCCCGTGTATTGTTCATTTCAATTTTTTTGTCCCTATATCACATTTTTTCCATACTTCTAAGAAAAAATGACGAAATACAGGAGCATCATCCCCGTATGTGTTGATATCACGAAATTATAAGGAATTCCGGTCATCAATTTACTGGAGGAGATAAGCCTCGATCAGATCGTCAATGTCACCGTCTAAAACTCTGCCGACATTTCCGATTTCGATATTGGTTCTGTGATCTTTGACCATCTTGTAAGGCTGGAGAACATAGGACCGAATCTGACTCCCCCAGGCGATGTCCTTTTTCGTCTTGTTGATTTCGGAGAGCTTTTCATTCTGTTCCTGAATTTTGAGTTCGTAAAGCCTTGATCTCAGATATTTCATTGCCATAGCCTTGTTTTTATGCTGAGATCTCTCATTTTGACACTGAACAACAATACCCGTCGGCATATGGGTAATTCTGACTGCGGAATCGGTTTTGTTCACATGTTGTCCGCCCGCACCGGTTGATCTGTATGTATCGATTCTTAAATCCTTTTCATCGATTTCCACGACGATTTCGTCATTGACTTCAGGATAAACGAAAACCGAGGCAAAAGAAGTATGACGTCGTGAGCTGGCATCGAAGGGTGATATTCTGACCAGCCTGTGAATGCCAATCTCCGCTTTTGCGTAACCATAGGCATATTCACCCTCAATCGTAAAGGAAACACTTTTAACCCCGGCTTCATCACCGGGCAGATAATCAATAATTGTCGTTTTAAAACCTCGTTTCTCCGCCCATCGGAGATACATTCTCAACAGCATTTCCACCCAATCCTGAGCCTCCGTCCCCCCCGCGCCCGCATGTATGGAGACAATGGCATTCATGGGATCCTGCTCACTGCCAAGCATCATTTTCAGTTCGCTTTCCCGCACTGATTTCCTTAATGATTCTATATCATTCGAGATAGCTTCCAAGGCCTCTTCGTCATTTTCTTCCTTGGCCATGTCATAAAGAAACTCAATATCAAGAATAGCTCTTTGCTGGGTATGCCATGCATCAACTGTCGCCGTCAGGTTGTTCTTTTCCTTCAGAATTGACGTTGCCTTGTCAGCGTCATTCCAGAAATCCTGTTTAAGGGAAATGCTTTCAAGTTCCTGAATCCGTTTTTCTTTCTCGACGATGTCAAAGGCACTCCCCTATCGTTTCTATTTTTTTTTCCAAGTCAGCCAGAGCTGCGGGTAAATCTTCAATCATTTCGTTATTCTCCTTTTCTCAGACATTAGATAAATGGATATCAGCAAGATAAAACAAACATATACAAAAATATCCCCATATTTTGCATACAAAGTCGGTAAATTTAAATATTTTATGTGTCCCTGAATAGCAGTCCTCTCAAAGATTGACGATTTCATCAAAATCTTTCCCGTCGGATCTATGATGGCACTTATTCCGGTATTTGCAGCTCTTGCAAGAAACAACCTGTTTTCCACTGCCCTGAATACGGTCATTGAAAGATGCTGGTAGGGGGCTGAAGTTCTGCCAAACCAGGCATCATTGGTAATATTGACGAGCAGCCCCGCTCCCTCATTTTTATAGATTCTACCAGCTTCGGAAAGTATGCCCTCGTAGCAGATAAGAACGCCGATTTTCCATTCACCCGCTTTAATCGGGATGAATCCTTCACCGGCCTGAAAATCGCCTACCCCTGCCGCCATCTTGCCTATGAAGGGAAAGAATCGACGCAAAGGAACATATTCTCCATAGGGGACCAGATGAACTTTATTGTATTGAGCAACCATGTTGCCATGGGGAGATAAAAGGAACGCCGTGTTCAGAAAAGAAAGTTTTCCCTCCTCGGCTGCATAGCTGGGGCTGCCGAAGAGAATCCAGTTTTCCGTTTGCACGGCCAGCGATACGATCCTTCGGTGCAGGTCATCCACATTCTGAAAATAGAAAGGAACGGCAGTCTCCGGCCAGATGATCATGCCGGGTGAAGTCTTCTCCGGTGGAGCGAGCGAGAGTTTCTGGTAAATGTCGATCGTTTCCTTCTGATAGTGATCATTCCATTTCAGGCTTTGGTCTATGTTACCCTGTACCAGGGTTACCGGTATTGAAGGTGCCTTTGCAACGGCCATATCGATCTGCATTCCCCTTAAAACTCCATAACTATAAATGGAAGAAATCAAGGCTATTCCAAGGGCAATCTCCAAAGCAATTTTTTTCTTTGTAATGCGGTCAAAAAAAAGATCATATCCGATAACATTTACCAGAACGATGACAAAAGATATTCCGTATCCCCCTGCTAAATCGGCAATCTGAATGACATGATGATTAAGATACTGAGAATACGCAAGATTCTCCCAAGGAAATCCAGTAAAGAGATTTGATTTTACGAATTCGAGAATAATCCAGAGTGGTGGAGCAGAAATAATAAACGGAATGGATTTATTTTTCAGATGAATAAGACCTGCCGCAAAAAGGGCAAAATAGATGCTCAAATAAGCTGCCAGCAGCAGCATCAAAAAGATTGCAGCGTAATAAGGAAGATTTCCGTAAACAACGATAACATAAACAATCCAGTAAATAAGACCGACATGAAACAACATGCCGACAAAAAATCCAATGACCGCTCCCTGATAAACAGTCTTTTCACGCAGTGTGTACAAAAAAGGAATCAGGGCAATCCAAGCAAACAGACCAGTGCCATATTTGGGAAAGGATAAAAAAAGAAGCAGACTGGATAAAGCTGCTACGGCTATTGTTTTGCGGTGAAGAGCAAGATAAGAAAGTTGCACGATTAAACTCTATCTTTTTTTGATGTCAAGCTCATCACGAATTCCGCTGACAATTTCTTTTACAAAGTCCTCAATTATTACCCAACTTAGGATCCATTACAGTTAGAGAAAAGAACTGCCATACCCTGTTGTTATGTCAGCGTATTGATTTTAAGATGAGCATAATTGATTTCGAGCATGGAACATGGTTTTCTCAGAACAAAAATCACACCATGCCATTTTCCCGATATGAAAGAGAGTGTAACCCCTTTTCATTTCTGCTTCTATAATCGATTAAACTGATTTCTTGAATATTACGATTTTTTATCGAGAAAGAATTATCGGCAAAATGTTTCATTCTTCGTTTTGAAATTCATCCAGTTCCGTTTTTACAATTTTTTCTACAGGGCGCGCATGTTTTCAGATCTTAGAACACTGCTTTGCCCTTTTTGAATGACTTCCTCGATTAACCGGACGACCTTTTCCTTTTCCTTTGGCATTCTTGCTTTTACAGGCAGATAATTTGAGGCGTGATTCGACGTGAAGAAACAGTCAGTAAAATTAGATTGCTCAAGGATCATTCCAATCTCTTTGAGGCATCCATACTGGTCCGGAATAACAAATTTTCCCTGAATAAAATCATCATAGATCGGGGTTCCCGGTACCATCATAAGTGTTAAGGCACTGGCGTAATCCGGGTCGATATCACTTAAAATACGGGCGGTATCACGAGCATGCTCCATACTCTTTTCGACACCGCCGATTCCCAGCAATACCGTTACGGAAAGAAGGATTCCTGCTTCTTTCACTTTCCGCCCTGCTTCCACAAGCTGTGAATATGTGACGCCTTTCCTGATCTTTTCAAGCAATTCGGAATTTCCGGTTTCAACACCAAGATAAACAATCTTTAAACCCAGGTTTTTTAGTTGAACTAATTCATCCGGAGTTTTTCTAAGAATGCTCTTTGCGTTTCCATAAAGACCGATCCGTTCAACTCCTCGGAGATTGCGATTGATGGATTCAAAAATGGGCACCAGTTTTTTCTGGGGGATGATCAGGGCATCCCCGTCACAGAGAAATACCTTTCCAACGGAACGATATCTTGCAGCCTCTCTGATATCCTCCTCGATTTCCTGAAAACTCTTTATCTTAAATCTCTTGTCTTTATAAAGAGGGCAAAAAGTACACTTATTATGTGAGCAACCCGTTGTAACCTGAATCAACAAGCTGTATGCCTCACTTGGTGGACGGTAAATTGATCCCTCGTATTTCATGGCGGCACCTGTTTTAATGTTTGTTACCTGTTTTCCTTTCAAAAAGGTTTACAGGAAAAGATTGCCGAAAAAACAATATAATGAATAGCAGGAACGGTTAAAATATTCAAACAGTAAAGGAGAGAATCCGACTTAAAGCGGCAACTTCATTATAAATTAAGAAGGGGCTGCTTCAGTTGCCCCCTTCTCCCTATGACTTGGCGGGGCCGAAGGGACTTGAACCCTCGCCCTCCGGCGTGACAGGCCGGCGTTATAACCAACTTAACTACGACCCCGCTATAAATCAAATTTGACTACGCTGCTCTATTCTAAATTACCGGGCAGCTTCCCCACCATGTTTCATGGTAGGCGGAACAGGACTCGAACCTGTGACATCCACGGTGTAAGCGTGGCGCTCTCCCAGCTGAGCTACCCGCCCTCATGTTTACCAGCGCAGGTGAGGTCTTTTAGCAGTATTGATCTGCAATGTCAAGGAATAAATAATGTCTGAAAGTTTTCTCAATTTTTCCCTATTTTCGCGAATTTGTTCTTTATTATCAACTTGCCAGTTGAGGCTGGGTTACAGAAGACACATCAGTTATGTCGTAGGAAGAGGGTGTGTCTGACAACTTTTCCACAACATCCTTATCATCCTTGATTAAAGCCACTCTAAGTACTTCATCCACGTGATCAACGCGAATGATTTCAAGAGCCTTCAGAATATTTGCTGGAACTTCGTCTAAATCTTTTTCATTATCCTTTGGAATAATGACAGTTTTAAGGTTTGCCCGGTGAGCAGCCAGCAATTTTTCCTTCAACCCCCCGATAGGCAGGACGCGGCCCCGAAGGGTGATTTCTCCTGTCATTGCCAAATCACCGCGTACTTTTTTCTTGACAAATGCCGAGGTAATCGAAGTAACCATGGCGATACCGGCAGAGGGGCCATCTTTCGGTATCGCTCCTTCCGGAACGTGGACATGGATGTCCACTTCCTTATAGAAATTCTCGGGTAATCCGAAAACATCGGCTCGGGCGCGCACATAAGTTAATGCGGCTTGAGCCGATTCCTGCATGACTTCCCCCAATTTTCCCGTCATGATCAGCTTGCCAGTACCCTTGACAATGGAAGCCTCGACAACAAGAAGTTCTCCACCGACTTCCGTCCACGCCAAGCCAACCGTCATCCCGATCTCGTTCTTCCCTTCTGCCTCACCATGACGATGTTTGGGAACCCCGAGATATTTGGGAACCATTTTGGACGTGATCCGGATCTTGTTTTTTCCTCCGCTCGTCACAATTTCACGGGCTACCTTTCTGCATATCGATGCAATTTCCCGCTCCAGATTCCTAACTCCGGCTTCTCTTGTATATTGCCGGATGATTGTCTGAATCGCGCCGTCGGTGAATTCGATGTTATCTGCAGTCAGGCCGTTAGCCTCCATTTCCTTGTGGACTAAAAACCTCTTTGCGATATTCATCTTCTCAGGCTCTGTATAACCAGCGATCCTGATAACCTCCATTCGATCCTGCAAAGGAGCGGGAATCGTTTGAAGCACATTTGCCGTCGTTATGAACATCACATCCGAAAGATCGTAGTCGACTTCAAGGTAGTTGTCGTTGAAGGCGTAATTCTGTTCCGGATCGAGCACTTCCAGCAATGCGGAGGAAGGGTCGCCGCGAAAATCTGAGCTCAGTTTATCGACTTCATCCAGACAGAACACGGGATTATTTGAACCGGCTTTTTTCAAAAGCTGGACAATCTTTCCTGGAAGGGCGCCGATATAGGTCCTGCGATGACCTCGAATCTCCGCTTCATCCCTTACGCCGCCCAGAGACAATCGAACGAATTTTCGGTTTGTCGCACGCGCAACGGATTTTGCGATCGATGTTTTGCCAACCCCCGGAGGCCCCACAAGACAAAGAATCGACCCTTTGTTTTTCTTGACCAGCATCTGAACGGCCAGATACTCGAGAATTCTTTCCTTGACTTTCTCCAGTCCGTAATGATCTTCTTCTAGGATAGCTTCCGACTGTTTCAACGTATAGACATTTTCCGTCTTTTCCGACCAGGGCATATCGAGAATCCAGTCGATATAGTTCCTGACTACAGTCGCTTCGGCAGACATAGGCGCCATCATCTGCAGCTTTTTGATCTCCTGCTTAACCTTTTTTGTGGCCTCTTCGGACATCTTCTTTTGTTTCAGGCGCTTCTCAAGATCGGCGATTTCATTCTTGAACTCATCCTTTTCTCCCATCTCCTTCTGAATCGCACGCATCTGTTCATTCAGATAGTAGTCTTTCTGTGTTTTTTCCATCTGCTTCTTGACGCGTCTTTTGATCTTTTCCTCGACCTCGAGAATTTCAATCTCTGAAAGAATCAGTGTATAGATCGCTTCCAGCCGCTCATTAACATCAACTATTTCAAGTATTTTCTGCTTGTCTTCAAGTTTCAGATTGATATGAGAGGAAATCACATCAGCAAGTTTTGAAGGGTCATCAATGGCAGCGATGGTGCCGACCATCTCCACATGGACTTTTTTGCTTAATTTCACATAATTTTCGAAAGCAGCGTTTAGGCTTCTAATCAGCGCCTCCGTTTTCACGACATTCCTGTTTTCCGCATCTTCGATTTCCTCAACACGAACAAAAAAATACTCTTCATTAGGAACGTATTCTTTGATAGCGGCACGTTTTTTTCCTTCAACCAGAACTTTTACAGTTCCATCAGGAAGACGCAACAACTGAATGATGATTCCTATCGTACCAATCCGGAATATATCTTCTTCCGCCGGATCATCCTTTTTGGCATTTTTCTGGGCTACCATAAAAATGCCCTTCTCATCCTTCATCGCTGATTCAAGCGCTGCAATCGATTTCTCCCTTCCTACAAAAAGAGGAACGATACTGTGTGGAAATACGACAACATCCCTCAAGGGCAACAGAGGAAGAGAATTTATATTGCTGTTTTTTTCTTTGTTTTTTATAAAATCAAACATATTTGTTTTCCTGCGATTTAGTTTTCAGCCTTTAACGCTGAAATTTTAAGCTGTCTCTGACTGCTTTTCAAAAAGCAGAATAGGCTGTGCTCTATTCAAGACAACATCTTCGTTTATCACACACTCCCGAACGTCCTGGCGAGATGGAATGTCATACATGATATCCAGCATGGCGTTTTCCAGTATTGCGCGCAAACCTCTTGCCCCTGATTTTCTATCCACAGCAAGTTTAGCCACCGCTCTGAGCGCGCTGTCCGTAAATCTCAACTTTACATTTTCAAGCTCGAACGCCTTTGTATACTGTTTGACAATTGAATCTTTCGGATCCACCAGGATCTTTACCAGATCGTCCTCATCAAGTTCACTCAAAGGGGCTATGACAGGCAGCCTTCCCACAAACTCAGGAATAAGTCCACATTTGAGTAAATCCTCAGGCTGAACTTCTGAAAGCAATTCCCCTATTTTTCGATCTTGTTTACCTTTGATATCGGCACCGAATCCCATTGCGTTCACACCAGTTCTTTTCATTATGATGTCGGGAAGGTCATTAAAAGCACCGCCACAAATGAAAAGAATTCCCGTTGTATCCACCTGGATAAATTCCTGTTGTGGGTGTTTTCTTCCACCCTTAGGCGGAATGTTTGCCAGCGTTCCCTCTATAATTTTCAAAAGAGCCTGCTGTACACCTTCTCCTGAAACATCCCTGGTAATGGAAGGATTTCCCGACTTCTTGGCGATCTTGTCAATTTCGTCAATATATACAATGCCTTTCGATGCCTTATCAACATCATAATCCGCATTCTGCAAAAGACTCAGGATAATGTTTTCCACATCTTCACCGACGTATCCCGCCTCCGTCAGTGTCGTCGCATCTGCTATGGTAAAGGGAACATTCAGCAGCTTTGCCAGGGTCTTAGCAAGTAACGTCTTGCCTGATCCAGTGGGACCGATAAGCAAAACATTGCTCTTCTGCATTTCCACCCCATCACTATCGGCATGCGCGGAAAGCCGCTTGTAGTGATTGTATACCGCGACAGAAAGAACCTTTTTGGGCCTCTCCTGTCCGACGACATACTGATCGAGAAACTCCTTGATTATTCTGGGTTCCGGAATACTTTTTTGAAGGTCCAGTCCACACGGCCCTCCACCTTCCTCTTCTACAATACATCGGCAGAGCTCAATGCATTCATCGCAAATATATGCAGTGGGACCAGCTACAAGTTTTTTTACTTCATTTTGTGTTTTTCCGCAGAATGAACAAAAAAGCATTTCTTGTCCCCTGGAATAATCGGTTGTTTTTCTACCCATTCATTCTTCCTCTTTTTGTAATTTATTATGACCGCTTAACAATGATTTCATCGATAATTCCGTATTCTTTGGCCTGCTGGCTGGTCATATAATAATCACGTTCGGTGTCCGTCTTGATTCTATCCAGAGGCTGGTTGGTTAAATCTGCAAGAATAAGACTTAATTCATCTTTCAGTCTTAGTATTTCCCGCGCCTGAATGTCGATATCAGTAGCCTGGCCTTGAAATCCGCCAAGGGGCTGATGGATCAATATCCTTGAGTGAGGCAAAGCAGATCTTTTTCCCTGCTCTCCAGCGGCAAGCAGTAAAGCGCCCATACTGGCCGCTTGTCCCACGCAGACGGTGGCGACTGGTGGTTTGATATAGCGCATCGTATCATAGATCGCCATGCCGGAACTGATGTGGCCTCCGGGTGTGTTGAGATAAAAGAAAATTTCTTTATCCGGATCTTCGGATTCAAGAAAAAGCAACTGAGCGATGATCAGATTCGCCACCTCATCATCGATTGGCGTACCAAGAAAGATAATCCGATCCTTGAGTAATCGCGAATAAATATCATATGCCCGTTCACCGCGCCCATCCTGCTGAACCACCATCGGAATGAGATTCATCAGTTTGCCTCCTCAGGTGAGGTCTTTTCTTTTTCGATCATTGAAACGGATGCTTTTGATTCAATAAAGTCAAAGACCTTTTTATTCAGAATGTCGTTTCTTACATTCTCTTTCATATCTTCATTAAAGGAATCCTTTATCTTTTCGTAATCTTGCGAGTATTGTCGCGCAATTTCTCTCAAACGTTCCTCAAATTCCTCGTCAGTCACATCAATCGATTCCTTCTGCGCAATACTCTTTAGAAGAAGGGACGATTTCACGATCCGTGTAGCTTCATCTTTATATTTGTCATGCCATGAAGCGCTGACCTGATCGATCATCGCTGGATCCATTCCCGTGGTGATAAGCCTTTTCCGTGCTTCCATCATCATAAAAAAGATCTGTCGTTCGACGTATGACGACGGCGCATCGAAGTCATTCATCTCCAGTAATTTATCCATAATCTTTTTGGACATGTCCGCTTCGGTTTTTCTCTTGTGGTCTTCAAACAGGGACTTGCGGACATCTTCCTTCAAGTCATCCAGTGATTCGTACTTATCGAAATTTTTAACAAAATTTTCATCCAGCTCAGGGAGTTTCTTTTCCTTAAGGTTTTTAATCGTGACCTTGAAGGTTGCGTCCTTTCCAGCCACATTGCTGTTGATCTGGTAATTTTCAGGAAATATGATTTTAATTTCCTTTATCGTTCCGACTTTCTCTCCGAGAAGCTGGTCTTCGAATCCGGGAACCATGGTATTTGACCCGATTTCCAGAAAATAATCGTTGCGCTTCATTTCTTCGGGATTCTGACCATCAATAAAACCTTCAAAATCGATGGTGACAAAATCTCCCTTTCTGATTTCTCGATCCTCCGTTACTTCTTCCAGAGTACCGAACATTTTACGGATATCTTCGAGACGACCGTCAACCTCATCTTCTGTTACGGTCTGTTCTTCTTTACTGAGCGTCATGTCGAGATAGCCCTGCGGATCAATCTGCGGTTCAACTTCAACAGTTGCTGAAAAGGAAAAGTCTTTTTCCTCTTCAATTCCCTGCTGTTCAATCTCCGGTTGACTTATTGCTCTTATGTCATGTTCTTTCAGGGCATCCCAATATAGCCTGCTTACCAGGCTCGAAACCGTTTCTTCCTCGGCATGCTTTTTATAATGTAATTCCAGAATTTTCCGGGGAATTTTTCCCTTCCGAAAACCCTTGATCTTGGCGGTCCTGCTGAAATTACGGTATATGGTGTCTCTTTCCCTTTTTACATCCTCCCATGGTACATCGAACAAAAGCTTCTTCTTTACGGGGCTGATTTCTTCGACCTTTACCGCCACAGTATTTTCATCCACAATGTTAACTCCTTAGCAATGATATTTGGAAATTAAAGCTCATGATTCACAAAGTATGGTGCGAGAGAGGGGACTTGAACCCCTATCCGCCACAGCGGGCTGGATCCTAAGTCCAGTGCGTCTGCCAATTTCGCCACTCTCGCAGGTAGCTTCTTGAAACGTATATATTAACTAGAAGATGAATTGTCAACGGCTATTGCATCTGTCAGGACGGGGGTGAGTTTAATTAAAAAAACCGCCTGGCAGGCGGCTTAATCGATTTGACTGTCATTCCGGTTCCACATTACATCACACTCTTCACTGGTTCCTGCGCCGGTTCTCTTGCACCTAGATTGTGCCCGCCGGCATTACCATTTCCTTGTCGCTTTGATGTAATCTAAAATCCGAAACTGGAATTATTGGTCGGGGCGAGAGGATTTGAACCTCCGACCCTCTGAACCCCATTCAGATACGCTACCAGACTGCGCTACGCCCCGACGCTTATTTTTACTCCGAAAAACAGGTGACGTGAATACCATTATAAAATTTTGATGTCAAGGATAATCACAGGAAAAAAACCTTGTATTCTGAATCATGATCAAGTATGAATCAGCAATATGAACGAAATAAGTTTGCACTTGCCGCCAGTTGGCTCAAGGAATATTGTCGCCGATACTCCCTTGCCGCTGAAAGTGATAGCGCTTCTCGGTTTCGTGATTCTCGCTTGTCCTTCCCCCGGACATTCCGACATATACAAATATATCGACAAAAGCGGGGTCATTCATCTAACCAACGTTCCCTCTCAGCCGCATGTCAAATATTCTCTGGTCATGAAGGAGAGACGAGTTCTTTTTAAGATGACCTCGAAAGACATGACGAGGTATGACTCTCTTATTCGCAAGGCTTCGGAAAAATATAATGTCGACTCGGCTCTGATCAAAGCGGTCATTAAAGCAGAATCGAATTTCAACCATCGGGCTGTTTCTCCCGTAGGGGCAAAAGGTTTAATGCAATTGATGCCGTCCACGGCGGCGGAATTGAATGTTCAGGATGTGTTTCATCCGGAAAATAACATTGACGGTGGTGTTCGCTATCTTCGTTACCTGTTGAGACTGTTTCAGGACAACCTTGCTTTGGCTCTCGCGGCCTATAATGCAGGAGAGGGCGCTGTTGCCCGTTACAACAACAGCATTCCTCCCTATCGCGAAACGCAGAATTATGTGCAGCGCGTTTTACACTATTTGAATCAATACCGGAACAGCGGAGGGTAACTTTAAACAAGGATGGATCGACAATAAAATTCAATCCCTGTCATCTTCATTTTTTTAAAAAGGTTCCACGCAAAGAAATGGTCTCAATTTATCCAGTTTTTTCTGTTTAATTCCATTGATTTTCATCATCTCTTCAAGCTTGTGGAATTTCCCCTTTTGATTTCTTGCTTCGATAATCTTTTGTGCCGTTTTTTCTCCAATGCCCGGTACAAGTTCGAGTTCTGCCATTGAGGCGCTGTTTACGTCTATAGGCATGTTCAAGGCAATTCTCGTAGAGGCGCTCATCCTTCCCAGCCTGATCTCGAATTTCTTCTTTTCATCTCGTAACACCATGATTTTGACCCCGTCTTTCAAAGGATTGAAGAAATCAGGAGGAGCAGAATCAGCAGAGGTTGATTTTATGGAGTTCAGTCTAAGCCGCAGCAGAGACAGAAGATCTTCCAGTCTTGTTCCTTCCGGGAGAAAGTAGATTCCTCTTCTTGTGTTTCCATCGATTTCAATGGTAACAAAATCTTTACGCTGATCGCCGAGGAGGATGACAGGTGCTGAATAGACATACTCCCTGTAAAAGAAAAGGACGGCTGGAATAAAAAGTGCGCTCAAGGCTACAAGCACAGCGCCGCCCAACTGGCTTCGGGTCAGATTGTTGTTTCTGCAGCCTGGCTTCATTTCATTGCTTTTGAATTTTTATTCTCCTTTCAGATTCAGGATCAGGATTTCTTATCCAGCCCGAAGACTTCATGCAGAACCATGACCGCCAGTTCCGTGTATTTGGATTGAATAACACAGGAGACTTTGATTTCAGAGGTGCTGATCATCATAATATTGATCCCCTCCTGGGCCAGGGCTGCGAACATCCTGGCGGCTACACCGGAATGGCTGATCATTCCCACACCAATGATGGATACCTTGGCCACCTGCTCATCCACTTCAACTTTGGAAGCGCCTACTTCCTTCGCCGCCTCCTCAATCAAACGCTTTGTTTCCTTGATATCTTTCCTGGACACTGTAAAACTCAGATCGGTATAGCCTTCAAGGCTGGCGTTCTGAATGATCATATCGACTACGATGTTATGTTCAGCCAGAGGCGTAAATAACCGGGCAGCAACGCCGGATTTGTCGGGAACATGAACCACCGTGATCTTTGCCTGATCCCGGTCATATGTAACTCCCGATACGACTTCTCTCTCCATATCCTTATCCTCCTTTGTCACGAGCGTTCCAACTTCATCTTTAAAAGAAGATTTAACATAAACAGGAACTTCATATTTTTTCGCCAGTTCGACGGAACGCGGCTGCAATACCTTTGCGCCAGCCCGTGCCATTTCAAGCATTTCGTCATAGGAAATTTTCTCGAGCAGTCGTGCGTTGCTGCAGATATTCGGATCCGTTGTGTAGACTCCGTCCACGTCCGTGTAAATTTCGCAAACATCGGCATGAAGAGCAGCGGCCAGTGCGACGGCACTCGTATCGGAACCGCCCCGTCCCAGTGTCGTGATATTATTATCCTGATCCACACCCTGGAATCCCGCCACCACCGCAATCTTTCCCTTTTCAAGTTCACCGCGCAAAAGCCGATCTTCCACATCCAGAATTCTTGCCTGGGTGTAAGCCTGATCAGTCATGATTCTGACTTGATGCCCCAGAAAGGATCGAGCGGGATAGCCCATCCGGTTCAGAACCATGGCAAGCAGGGAAATTGTAACCTGCTCCCCAGTTGAAATCAGGGTGTCATACTCACGAACATCATAATCTTCGGCAGCTTGACGGGCCAGTTCGATCAGTCGATTAGTTTCACCCGCCATGGCTGAAAGCACAACCACGACGTCGTTTCCCTCTTTCTTTGTTTTGATGACTTTCCGGGCAACATTTTCGATTTTCTCCAGATTGGCAACAGAGGTTCCACCATATTTTTGAACAACTAAAGCCATATACTAAAATCCTCCCTTACTGAGGGCCGATGAAATTTCTTCCAGACGCTTTTCCGGGGCGGAAATTTCAATGCGGCGTGTGTTTTCATCAAGAAATGTGATTTCAATTGTGATTGCAGTTTCCGGAATGATATCCGCTATTTTCTCCGCCCACTCGATAACGGAAACTCCTTTCCCATAGAAATATTCCTCATAGCCCATATCCTCCAGGTCGTTCGATCCCTGGAGACGATAGACATCGAAGTGATAGAGAACATGACGGCCCGGGTACTCATTAATCAGGGTAAATGTGGGACTGGTTATGGCGTAGGATTCTGAAATTTCAAGACCACGGGCGATTCCCTGAGTGAGAGATGTTTTCCCTGCGCCCAGTTCGCCGATGAGGGCGACAACATCTCCAGCCGTCAGACACGACCCTATGATTTTGCCGATATACAGCGTTTCTTCAGCCTTCCGGGAAAGAATCTGCTTTTTCATGAATAATTAAGACTCCGACAGGTTGGCCGAAGTTTGTCCGGCACTTTTTTTCAATCCTTCAGCCCCTCCAGGATGACAACCGCTCCCGCCTGGGACCGACTGTGTGAAAGACTTACATGCACAGTCGTGATGCCCCGTTTCTCAAGGATTTCCAGAGCCTTTCCATAAAGATTCAACACAGGCCGGCCAAGTGGATCGTTTCGCACTTCAATGTCTTTCAGCGGAATCCCCATGCCAATCCCCATGCCTAAAGATTTCAGGAAACTTTCCTTTGCGGCAAAGCGTGCGGCATAATGAATTGCGGGAAACGCCCTTTTCGCGCAATATTCGATTTCCGCCGGCGAAAAGACTTTTTTGAGAAAGCTCATGTCCCACTTCATCAGAATTTTTTCGAGGCGGTCTATATCAACCAGATCAATCCCTGTTCCATGAACCATGATGATCAGATTTCCGCTTTTTTTGAGAGGTATTTTGAATTTCTATGCATGAAGAATGGCGTCAGTTACGGCCGCTGTTTTTTTCATTACAGAGACATCATGAACACGGACAATGTGAGCCCCATTCATAATTGCTGCGACAACGGCTGCTGCCGTTCCCTCGATTCTTTGCAGAGGATCGGGAATCGCTTCTTTTTCAGCCATAGCCGCAGCGATAAAATACTTCCGGGAAGGTCCGACGAGAATCGGGCGTCCCAGTGATTTAAACTCCGACAGGTGTTTGAGGAGTTTAAGCGAATCCGCAGGCTTTTTCCCGAATCCGAACCCGGGATCGACAAGAATCCGTTCTTCCTCGATGCCGGATGAAACCGCCTGATTCATCCTTTCTCGAAGGGACTGAATCACTTCTCCCCGCACCGAGCGATATGTCAGATCACCTTTCTGCATGTTCTTCGGTTTTCCCCTCATATGCATGAGAACAACCGCCGCCCCGGAATCGATTACCGTTTGCATCATATGCTCGTCAAAGCTCATTGAACTGATATCGTTTATGATTTCTGCTCCGGCGGCCAGAGCTTCACGGGCGATTTCGGCTTTTGTCGTATCGATGGAAACGGGAATGTCGATTTCCCTGACCAGTCTTTTGATAACCGGCAGCACCCGGTTCGCCTCTTCCGTCAAAGAAACGGGATCGGAACCCGGTCTTGATGATTCACCTCCGATGTCAAGAATATCAGCGCCTTCCTCCGCAAGTTGAATGCCGCGGGCAACAGCCTGGTCAGGAAGAAGATATCTTCCCCCATCTGAAAAAGAATCCGGTGTAACATTGAGAATTCCCATAATGTGGGTATTTTTGCCAAAGACAATTTTCCGTTTCGGCGTCCGAAGAAGAATTGATTCCTTCGCCATATTGGCGAGGAGCTCTCTGAGACGTTCTGCGATGACCCTCAGTCCTAAGGGCTGACATGAAATCTTTTCCGCAAAACGCTGAATCTGTTTCGCCGTTCCCATCAGGATGGCATCTGTCCTTTCAATTGCACATCCAACGGACCCCCTGGCCACGGCGGCATCTCCACCGACGGAAAGCATCTCCTGTTTGACGATATTGGCAACTCTGCATTCAAGTCCCTCAATGAGAACATTCAGGTGACTCATTTTGGGAAGCATGGCGTCGATTCCATAGGGATCTACGCCCACTTCTTTCAACAGCGCAGCGGCCTCGGAAGGAAAAGGGACATGAAGGGATCTCATGGGATAACAAGGGATATATAAACTTTTGATTTTACCCATTAGTTACCCTCAGATCCCCTGTTGCGGGTAATCAGGGAAAGCAGAAAAATGATAATTTTTCACGCTTCCACACTCACGGGATTTTCCTGCCCACGGTCTTTTTCTTCGACAGGTATTCCTATGATTGCATCCAGTTCAGCGGCGTTAAGAACTTCTTTGTCCAGCAATTCCGTGGCAAGCCGATTAAGTGTATCTATATTTTCCTGAAGAATTTTTTTTGCGTTATTATAGCAGCCCGTTACAATGGAAGATATTTCTTCATCAATCCGTCTTGCTGTTTCCTCGCTGTAATCCTTATGAGTCGCGAATTCTCTTCCGAGAAATATCTGTTCTTCCTTGCGTCCATAGCTGAGCGGACCCATGACGTTGCTCATTCCCCATTCGCACACCATCTTTCTGGCCAGACTGGTTGCCCGATCAATATCATTTCCTGCCCCTGTGGTAAAGTCATCAAGAATCAGTTCCTCTGCAGCCCGCCCTCCCAGCAGGATCGAAATGTTCGTCAGGAGAAATTTCCTGGGGTACGTATGCTTTTCATCCACTGGAAGCTGCTGCGTTAAGCCCAGAGCCCTTCCTCTGGGAATGATGGTCACTTTGTGAATAGGATCACTGCCCGGCAGCAAACGGGCAACCAGCGCGTGCCCCGATTCATGATAAGCCGTATTTCGTTTTTCTTCGTCACTTATTACCATGGTTTTCCGTTCCGCTCCCATGAGCACCTTATCCTTGGCAAACTCGAAGTCGGCAAGTTCCACCTTTTCCTTGCCTGAACCGGCTGCATGCAATATCGCCTCATTGACGAGATTCTCGATATCCGCCCCTGAAGCGCCAGGCGTTCCCCTGGCCAGGAGCGAAAAATCGACGTCATCCTCCAGGATGGTCTTCCGGGAATGGACCTGAAAAATCTTTTCCCTCCCCTTCACATCCGGCAGTGGAACGACAACCTGCCTGTCAAAGCGCCCCGGTCTAAGCAGAGCTGGATCGAGCACGTCCGGACGGTTGGTTGCAGATACCAGAATCACTCCTTCGTTGGATTCGAAGCCATCCATTTCAACAAGGAGCTGATTCAGTGTCTGCTCTCTTTCATCATGGCCACCTCCAAGTCCGGCTCCCCGATGCCTCCCGACAGCATCGATCTCATCTATGAAGATAATGCAGGGGGCGTTCTTTTTTGCCTGCGTAAAGAGATCCCTGACACGGGAAGCGCCTACCCCGACAAACATTTCCACGAAATCAGAGCCGCTGATGGTCAGAAAGGGAACATCGGCTTCGCCGGCAATAGCCTTGGCTAACAGCGTCTTTCCCGTTCCTGGAGGTCCAACGAGCAGCAGGCCTTTGGGAATTCTTCCGCCAAGACGGGTGAATTTTTTGGGGTCCTTCAGGAATTCTATGACTTCTTCCAGTTCGGCCTTAGCTTCGTCAATTCCGGCAACATCGGAAAATGTCACCTTTTTTGTTTTGTCTGTCATCAATCGGGCCCGACTCTTGCCGAACGCCATCGCCTTTCCGCCGCCGGATTGCATCTGCCGCATGAAAAATATCCACACTCCGATCAGCAGCAGCATGGGAAACCAGGAAACGAGGACCGTTACAAACCAGGGAGAATCGTCTTCGGGTTTGGCGGTAATGCGTACTCCTTTGGATTTCAGCAACGGGATCAGTGTCGGATCGTTTGGTGCATGACTCTTGAAGCGCTTGCCGTCTGTCATTTTACCCGTGATGCTTTCACCCTGGATGGTGACCTCGCTGATCTGACCCTTATCGACATAAGCGACAAAATCGCTGAAAATGACATTTTCATGCGTGCCTTTCGGCTGGCTGAAGAGATGATACAAAAGGACAAAAATGAGACTGATGATCAGCCACAATGCAATATTCTTCTGCAATGAATTCAATAGGGATTCTCCTTAATATGATTGCAATGATCTCTATAATTTTTTTCTGTGGAATGATATAAAAATCGATCCAATTATTTTTCCTTATAATAATTATTACTTAATGTCAGTATAATAATATATTAAATCAATAAATCAACTACCAACGCACAATTACAATAATCCTGATTTTATTTCAAATCATTTCTATTTTTACAATTGATCTTGTCCTATCGTCAATCCGTACCCTTTCACTGAGCCTCAGCCCCGCAATCCAGACCACGGAATGTCGATCTGCCAGGAGAGGAATAAGATCCCGCTGACGCCTTGGTACTTTTTCATCGATAAAGTATGACTTCAGCTTTTTTGTCCCCGCCATGCCCAGGGGTTGGAAACGATCCCCTTCTCGACGATTCCGGATTACAAGGGGCGGTTCAATCTTGTCAAAGTCAAAACAGGCCGAATTCCGAGTTACATTAAAGAACCCAAGCTCAACTTTTTCTATAAACGCTGTTTTTACAACTCTGTTCACTTCTTCAATTTCCGTGACAGATGGAATTTCTAACGCATAGGAAAAACCTATTACCTTTTGGTTTTTCAGTGGAGAATTCAATTCGGATCGTGTGTTCGCCTCCGATAAGGAAAATTTCAGGTTATCGTATTCACGTCTCACAAGGACATTTCCGGGGAGAAACAGAAGACCGACGGATTTCTCCTCCCTACAGAGGTTCGCAACGGCCTGAATGTGGGTAAAGGCAACCCGGCGAGGCGACAAAACGCAGCGTTCCAGCAGGGATTTGACCAGACGGTATTGAAGAGCCTCATCAAGCTCGTGAAGTCTTGAGATGGAAATACTTACTGTCCCTTCTTCAGAAAGTGAGGTAATCAGCAAATCCTCAAGAATGCGATCAACGATGGACTTCAAACAGTCATCTTCTCTGCGGGCGATTTCAGCCAACCGATTCAGTGTGTCGATGATTCTCGGGTTATACAGTTCCTGCAGAAGAGGAATCATATGGTGACGTATCCTGTTTCGCAGAAAGTGATCTTCGCTGTTCGAACTGTCCTCAAGAAAAGGAAGATGCTCGGCCTGAAGAAAGTCGAGAATATCCCTTCTGCTCACTTCAAGCAGGGGACGAATGAAGCATCCGTCACGCACAGGCCGGATTCCTTTGAGTCCCTCCAGACCGCTCCCGCGGATGAAATTCATCAGAACCGTTTCCGCCTGATCTTCCCGATGGTGTCCAAGGGCGATCCGTGAAGCGCCGATCTCGGCAGCCAGGGCCGTAAAAAATTCGTATCTTTCCTGCCGTCCTATATCCTCCAGAGAGCACTTTCGTCTATCGCATTTTCTGAGCGCCTGGAGATCGATCCTTTTGACGGAGCAGGAAATCCCTCTTTCCTTGCTCAACTGTCTCACCAGCTGCTCTTCTGCATCGGATTCGGAGCCCCGCAGACCATGATTCAAATGAGCTACAGACAGAGTCAATTCATATTCGCAGGCAAGGCTGATCAGAACATGAAGGAGCGCGACGGAATCCGGCCCTCCCGAAACAGCCGCAATCACATGCTCACCGGGATTCAGCATATGGTATTTTTGAATGGTACGTCTGATTTTATCCAGCATGGATCTCTTTTCCGCATTTCAGCAGAAGAGTCTCGTCAATTCAGGAAGGGTTTCGCAGACATAATCTGGTTTTGAAGATAAAAGCTCCTCCCTGCTCCCCAGACCTCCGAGAAAGGCGCAACTGATCATTCCCGCATTTTTGGCCAGAAGCACATCATTGATCCCGTCTCCTACGACCACGGCCTTTTCAGGAGAAACGCCATACTGACGCAGAAGGGGTTGAATCAGACGTCTGTCCGGCTTACGGTAAGTCCTGCTGTCCACGCCGATAATCTCATCAAAATGATGAGTCAGATGGAGTGAGTTCGTTATCTGAACCGTAAAGGCATATCGTTTGTTCGTTATGATGATTTTTTTCTTGTCACGAAAATGCTCGAGAATATCTTTAACTCCCGGATAGAGATCTGTTGTATCAAGCATGTGTTCCGTATAATAGGCCGTGAAAATGCTCATGGCCTCTTCGAAATGTTCCGGAAAAGCGTCTCCCAGAGATCGTTCAATCAATTTCTGGACTCCGTCGCCGATAAATCCTATGATGTTTTCTTTCGGAAGCACGGGCAAATCGAGTCGATTCAAGGTATGATTGACTGAACTTACCAGATCGTCTCCTGAATTGACCAGTGTTCCATCAAAATCAAAAATCATCATTTCCACGGCTTTCATATCTCTGCGGAGTCCCCCTGTGCGGATTTTCCGCACTATATATCTAACTCAAGGCGTAATGACAAGGATTTATGCTCTTTTTCTTCCCTCGCTTCCCGATACCTTTTAGATTGACTCTTTTTTTAAACATATGTTAGACAACTTCATCGCTTGGATCCACGTTCGGATGGACTGAGACGGAATGGTCGGAAATGACGAAGAGATTATTGGCTGAGCCATGGAGTGGCCTTCCGGGTTTTACGGAGGGCTTTTTTATTTTTTTGGGGGGGAAAATCCGTTGAACGATCTGACCGTTTCAGAGGAAAGAATAGCCATACTCGGAACCGGCAAAGTGGGCACGGCCGTGGGTTATCTTCTCCGGTCCGCAGGCCGCAGCATTGTTGCAGTTGCGGATAAGAACCCATCGGCCCTTGAAAAAAGCCTGCCTTATACAGGAGGAAACCCCTGTACCCATCTGAGTGAGGCCGCTGCAGCAGCCAACACCATCTTTATCACAGCCCCGGATGATGAAATCGCCGGGATCTGCGCAAAACTGGAAGAAGCCGCGGCCATATCACCGGGAGACAGGGTGATTCACATGAGCGGCGCCGGAGGGCTGGACCTGCTGGAACCGGCTCGCCGGGCAGGCGCTCTGATTGCCAGCATTCATCCGATCCAGTCCTTTGCCGATATCGAAGGCGCCATAAAAAATCTGCCCGGCAGCACCTTTGGAATTACAGCCCAGCCGGAGATCATTGACTGGTCTGAAAATCTGGTCCGGGATCTTGGTGGATTTTCTTTTTTAATCGCCGAATCGGATAAGCCCCTTTACCATGCTGCTGCCTGCATGGCTTCCAACTACTTCACAACCTTAATGCACATCGTTGAGACCATTTATTCCTCCCTCGGTTTGACCCATGAAGATGCTTTGAAGGCATTCTGGCCTCTGGTGCGGGGTACGATGAAAAACATTGAGCGCAGGGGAACCGTTCAAGCCTTGACCGGCCCGATTGCCCGGGGCGACACGGGAACCATCCGGAAACATCTCGCTGCCCTGAATGAAAAGCTGCCGCAATTTCTGCAGATCTACAAGACGCTGGGCGTTCTTACTGTTGACCTGGGCTTGGAAAAGCAGACCCTGGACGAAGAACGCGCCACAGTCATAAAACGTTTGCTTGAAGGAGAAACAGACCATGAGTACACAAAGTAAAGGAAGGAAAATAACCACATCCGTCATTCGCGGAATGAAGAAAAAAGGCGAAAAGATCACCATGCTGACAGCCTATGATTACGCCATGGCGTCACTTCTGGATGAAGTCGGTGTGGAAATGCTTCTGGTCGGCGATTCCCTGGGAATGGTCGTTCTTGGCTACGAAAGCACCCTCCCGGTAACTATGAATGACATGCTTCATCACACCCGCGCTGTCTCCCGGGGAGCTAACAACGCCATGGTGGTCGCGGATCTTCCGTTCATGTCCTATCAATGCTCGGTTGAAGAGGCTGTCCGGAACGCCGGTCGTTTCCTTCAGGAAGCCGGGGCCCACGCCGTCAAGCTAGAGGGAGGCCGGGAGATCGCCGAATCCGTCAAACGGATGACTGTTTCGGGCATTCCCGTGGTGGGTCATCTTGGACTGACTCCTCAATCCGTCCAGCAGTTCGGCGGATTCAAGGTCCAGGGAAAGGGCGATGCAGCCGCCCAGCGAATTATGGAGGATGCAAAAATTATTGAAGAAGCCGGTGCATTTTCCGTTGTCCTGGAATGTGTTCCTGCACCGCTCGCTCAGCGTATCACCGATGACCTGGCAATCCCGACAATCGGCATTGGCGCCGGCGCCGGCTGTGATGGACAGGTTCTGGTCGTCAACGACATGCTGGGCATTTATGAACGATTCACTCCTAAATTTGTCAAGAAATACGCTAATCTGAGCGATAACATCCGGGGGGCGGTGAAACAGTACATCGAAGAAGTCAAAAACGGAACCTTTCCCGACCAGGATCACTCTTTCCTGTAACGCGATTCCAATTCCGGATCTAAGAGGATTCAAAGACGGCAAGGAAGAGCTGGCAAACTTAGACCCGCGCGGGCTGTGCTGTGATCCTTATAAAAAACAAACGAACAACGGGTTTTTTGAAGGATTGAGATAACCTTTCCTGAACAGCGGATCCGTCATCTATTACACAAGGCCCCACGATGTGTGGGGCCTTGTGTGTAACGCAAATCAACAGGCCATGCAACTGACGTTTGAAAGCTCCTGACTTACCCCTTCATTTTTTCAGCAGAATATGGCCTTTCCTATTGAGAAGTGTCAGAAACATCGATTCCTGAAAAGATCGAAGCCGTAAGCGAACTCACACGAAACTGTTACTGTATATTTCCTGAACCCTGACCTCTTTTGATACTCTGGATAAAAACCTGAAATGGACCGCTGCGTCTTTTTTCATAATAACCCGTACGCGGGAGAACTTCATTTCAGTGCGGCTTTCATGCTGACTTTCCAAGATAAATCCACAGTCACAATGTAATGGTCGTGTAAAAACGGAAATGGCGGAGATCTATGCGGAGATCTATGAAGTGCTGGATTATCGCAAGAAGGAAAGCATTCCCAACTTGCTGAAAGTGGTCAATCAGTTCCGACCTGAATCGGCAGGGAAGGAGGAAGGGTTCCGGGAAAAACAACAACGGGACATCGCCGCCGCCTGGACTTTGATATCCCGTTGTTTACCCTTCTTTATTGTTCTAAGGCATGTAGGCGATAATGTTCGCCTTTTCTTTCAGGGACGCGACCATTTTTCTGAACGCTTCCTGCTGTTTCTGCTGCAAGAGAAATGAAGAAATCATGCCCTTTGTTCTTTCATCCAACGCCACAGTCTTGGGCTGCCGCACATCCAGAACCTGGACCACATGAAAGCCGTATTCCGTCTGCACCACTGGACCGATTTGATTCTTTTTCAAAGAGAAGATCGCGTCTTCAAAGGGTTTGACCATTTGTCCCCTCGAAACGATCCCGAGGTCGCCCCCCGCACTTTTACTTGGACAGTCGGAATTGCTTTTCGCAAGTTCAGCGAAATCAGCACCTGCCAGGATCTTCTTCCGCAGCCCTTCAGCTTTGGCCTTCTTCTCGGCAATAACCTTCTCTCCGTCATCTGGCGCCCTGGCAATCAGGATATGACGGACATGCACTGCCTCGGGCAGTTTAAACCGATCCTGATTTTTTTTGTAAAAAGAGGTTATTTCCTTTTCGGTAGGTTTGGGCAAGTTCTTTGTCCGTGAGACCATGAGCTTGTTGATCTGTATGCCCAGCCGGATCTCTTCACGCATTTTTTCTCTGGTCATCTGATTCTTTTTAAGTAGATTCTCCAAACTTACATTTGCGGGAAGAGATGATTTCAGTTTTTCAACCGCTTCATTGACTTCCTGTTCTGTTGCGGTGATTTTAAGACGATTGACCTCGTTGTTCAGCAGGGTTTTCACCACAAAATCATCGATGAGGCGTTTCTGGATATTTGTTTTTACCTGAGGCAACTTTTCGGCTGGAACCCTCTTTCTGATAGACTCCAGTTTGCGGTTCACTTCCGTATCCAATTGCCCCTTGGTCATTTTTACCCCGTCAACCTCAATGACCGGATCGCCAGGACCCAAGGCCTTTTCGGCCCCTTCCGCGGGCGTTGCCGTCTGGGGAACAGAGGCTGTCGGAGCGGTTTCTTCTTTGGAAGCCGTACCCTGTTGATCATTTTTTTGACATGCTGTCAGAAGGAATGCAAGCAGACAGATCAGAACAAATAATGTTGAAAAAAAGCCCTTTAGGACCCAACTGTTTTTCGGTGATGCCATAAATTCTCCTCTTTAAATTACTTTTGCTCCTGGATCTGTCTTTCCCTCCTCAGACTGCAGGGAAATCATACTGTCAGATTGATTCAAGCGAGTGGCGGGGAGTATAGGGAAAATGACAGTAAACGTCAAGGATATATTAGAAAATAATTCAGGACGATTTTCCCCTCACCCCTGTTCTATGTCGCGCAGATGCTGTAGAAGTTCAATATGTTCCGCAAGTCCCGGAGAATTTCCGGAATGAAAGACCCTGAGAGATTCAGGAACAGGCTGTTCAGCCCATTCCAGCAGTATCGGCACGGCCTGCCACAGTTCCACAGCGGGACAGGAGACCTTCGTCAGATAATGAATCAGCTTCAATGTTTGAAAGGCGTCAAACCACTCTTGAAAGTGCCATGCCCTTTTTTCCGGATTTTTGTGCGTTCGGCATATCCTGTCCCAGGCTGAAGGAAAATTGACGGCCTCCAGAAAGAAAACGAGATGCGGCGAAATGTCTCCGGCCAGTTTCAGCATGAAGTTTCCACCTTCGGCGATGCAGTCCCTCATTTCCTTCTGCCACTTCTTCAGGACAGAAAAAACCCGCGGATCATAAAAGACGTCTTTCCGATCCCTTCCTTCAAGACAATCGCTCATCCGCCTTCCCGTACCGAAAGGCACCCTCCGGGAAGGGCGGGAAGACGGATAGACCCGCGTCCTGGTAATTTTTCCCATAGGGGACAGCTTGGCCAGTTTGTTCAAAAAGTAGAAATCCTCGCCCGCCTCGCGTCGGTTCATCCCGCGGACGGCCACGTAGCCCCGGGCCGTGCAGCTCATGGTCGAACCGACTGTATGAAAGGCGTAGGGGGATTCCGCATAGTTCAACCCGAGGACGTAATACCTCAGGAAGATTTCATAATTGCAGATGGCGGCGAGCAGCAACGGGTCGTCGGGAAAAGGATGGGCATAAGACACCACGGCGGCATCGGAGTTATGGCTTTCATAAAATTGTCGGATTGCGGAAAAGTAATTTTCGGCGACCGGGGAGTCCGCATCAAGACAAAGCAACCTTCCGTCCCCGGATTTTTCATGGTCCATAACCGCCAGTCCGGCATCCAGGCCCATTTTCCTGGCCAGACCCACCCCACCCTGCTTTACGGGCATTCCCTGCCCCGCCGACGAGGCATCCAGATAAGCCAGACGCAATCGACTTTGAAGAATCTCTCTGAACGATTCTCTCGAATCTGCATTGTTTTTCTCTGCGGAAGGGCGTCGGCCTGCAGTCAGGTCCTCAAGAATCGCAAGGGTTTCCTGGTTATTCTGCAGAGCTTCCCCGCTTACAAAGGGAAAGGGACGGTTATTGATCACACAGATGATCAGGGTCCGCTCCAGTTCTTTCGGATCATTCCGTGCCAGACTTGCCAGTGTCTTAAAGAGATGACGCTTTTCAGCAAGGGCCGGGATGACCACCACCTGTGATAGATTCCGGAACGAATCGGAACCGGAAATGAGGGAAGGCGCGACCTCCAAACGGCATTTGCGCAAATAATCAGAAACGTTCCGTGCCAGGGTCATGATCGCAGATTCCCCTTTAACTGTTCTTTCAATGCTTCGTAATCATCCCCCTCGATCCAGATAATTTCGATGCCATGGCGTTCCATGCGTCGAAACCATGTTTCCTGCCTCTTTGCGAACCGGCAGATGTGGATCGTCAGTTTTTCAGCCATTTCCCGGTAGGACATCCTGCTTTGGAGATATAGACCGACATAGCGGTATTCCAAACCAAAGAATTCGAGCCTGTCCCATGAAATGCCGGATTGATGCAGTTCCTTTACCTCATCGATCAGCCCTGCGGACAGCCGCTCCTTAAGACGCAGGGCAATCCGTTTCCGGAGAAGATCACGATTCCACCGCACTCCAAAAACCAGTGGCTCAATGCGGGGATGTTCAGGGCTTTCCCGCAAACCCCGCCTTCCGGAATGCTGTGCGATTTCAATGGCACGGAGAAGACGGCCGCGATCCAGAAGATCCGTTGTATTGTGGATGCGGGGGGTTATCTCCAGAAGTATCTGCTGCAACCGCTCCAGCGGCTCTGCCTTCAGGGATTCCCGCAAGTCCAGGTTTTCCGGGACTTGCACCATGCGGTAGTTTTCAAGGACGGCGGAAAGGTACAAACCGGTTCCGCCCACCAGGATGGGCACAATCCCTCGGGAAAGAATTTCCTCGAAGCACCGGTAGAAACGGGACTGATATTCGAAAACGTTGAAATCGTAATCCGGATCAACAATGTCGATCAGATGGCAGGGAATTTCCTCTCCATCGATGCGGTATTCATCAAGATCCTTTCCCGTTCCGATATCCATTCCGCGATAGACCTGCCTCGAATCCGCGGAAACTATTTCCGACTTCAAATCCCGGGCCAGCCGGACAGCCAGCCTGGTCTTACCCGATGCAGTCGGTCCGAGGATAACAACGAGGTTCTTCATCATTTCTTTAAATACTCTTGAACTTTCAAGGCAATCAATGTTAGCAGGAACTGTTCTAACGGTAACAGAAGGAAGGCAAAGCTCCTTTGAAGCCTGGCCGCCGGACTCACCCCTTCCCTCCTTATCCTGAATAGAATCGTCGTATAAATTAAATCGCCATGAATGACAAGAGCCTTAATCTGGGGAAAGGCCCTATCCTCCCCCTTCTGCTTAAAATGAGCGGACCGTCCATTGCGGCCATGCTGGCCATGGCCGTCTATAATCTTATTGACGCCTTCTGGCTCGCCCGGCTCAATCCGGACGCCATTGCCGCTTTGACTATCTGCTTTCCCCTCCAACTGATTTTCGGCGCTGTGGGTGTGGGAACCGGCCTTGGCTCGGGATCCTATGCCTCCCGGATGTTCGGAGCTGGAGAAACGGCAAAAGCCCGGAAGACCGGCGGTCAGGCATATTTTCTTGCCGTTGTCCTCGGAACGCTGATTATCGGAGTAATTCTTGCTGATCCCGAATCCGTCCTGAGGATTTTCGGGGCCACGACCGGCATTGCGCCACTGGCGCGCCAGTATCTCGTTACCGTTATGCCTGGCGTGCCGTTTCTTTTTCTGATCATGATCACCAACAATCTATTGCGGGCTGAAGGGAGACCTCACCTTTCCATGTATCCTCTTCTTGTCGTCGCGATCATCAGCGGCATCCTCGACCCTCTCCTTATATTCGGATGGGGACCCTTCCCCCGGCTGGGAATCCGGGGAGCTGCCGTTGCCGCCGTGATATCCCAGATTGCGGGAGCCCTGCTCTCCTTTTACTACCTTCAGCATGGAAGCTCAAGGTATAGGCTGAGCTGGTCTGATCTCCGTCCTGATTTCCGGATTATTCTGTCCATCTACCAGACGGGACTTCCCTCCATCATCATCAATCTCGTAGTCAGCCTTTGCATGCTTCTTCACAATCATATCCTCGCCGGATACGGCAATACCGCCGTAGCGACACTGGGCATCGTCTTTCGGATGAACGGGCTGGTGATGATGACCCTGTACGGCATCGGCCATGGTTTGATGCCGTTGGTCGGCTTCAGCGAAGGAGCGGGACTCCATTCACGGCTGATGACAACCGTGAAGGTTGCCGTCAGGATTTCAGCAGGCATCGCCCTGGCAAGTCTTCTTCTCGTGGAAGCCTTCGCACCGTCCATCGCGTCATTTTTTTCAGGCGATCATGAACTGCAGGCCCTGACGACAACAGCCCTGCGCATTAATTTTCTCCTGCTGATTACCGCCGCTCCCAGCCTTATGTGGATTAACATGTTTATAGGTCTCGGACGCGGAACCACCGCGATGGTCCTGCTGGTCGGTCGCGATACCCTTGTTCTGATTCCCCTTCTGCTGCTCCTCCCGTCCGTTTTCGGAATCAACGGCGTCTGGATGGCCCAGCCTCTCGCCAGCGCCCTCGCCTTTCTATTCATCCTTTACTGGACGAAACGCCAGTATCGCATCTTCGAATCCCGGATAGTTCAGCCGATGACCCGCACGGAAACCTGTTGAAGGAAAGAGAAAAATGCTTTAGATTAACACCCGCTTAATTATATTCTTTCCCAGGAGAAATCTTAAAAAGTGCAGAAATCCACACCACCGGAAGATCTCAGCCGGCTTACTCTACTCGGCCGAGAAGCAAAGCCGTCCAGAAAACTTGAAACCTTTCCCAACCGTCATCCCGACCGGGATTATATCGTTACCATGGAAACAGCGGAATTTACCTGTGTGTGCCCCATGACAGGCCAGCCGGATTTCGCCGACCTGCACATCTCATACATCCCTGACGCCTCCATTCTGGAATCAAAATCCCTGAAGCTCTATCTGTGGTCATACCGCAACGAAGGCATTTTTCACGAGCACGTCACCAATGTGATTCTGGAGGATGTGGTCGCCGCGCTGTCTCCACGCTGGTGCAAGGTTACCGCCAATTTCGGGGTTCGCGGGGGGATCTCCATTACCGTGGAGGCTGAGTACAAAAAGCCGGGATGGTCCAAGCCATGACCCATGCCGACGAATCCACCCTGACACCCGATTTCGACACTCTCATCGACCGACGGGGAACCGCCTCGGAAAAATGGGATAAATATGAGGGTCGCGACATTCTCCCCCTGTGGGTTGCCGATATGGATTTCCGCTCTCCCGAGGCCGTCATCGCCGCCCTGCACAAGAGGGTTGACCACGGCATTTTCGGATATACCGATCCACCCCATAAGCTGGTAGAGGTCGTCTGTTCCATGCTTGAGGATCTTTATGAATGGACCGTTGAACCGGACTGGCTTGTCTGGCTTCCGGGACTGGTCTGCGGAATCAACGTGGCCTGCCGCGCCGCCGGTCAGGAAGGTGACGAAATCCTGACCGCGATTCCTGTCTATCCCCCGTTTCTCACTGCTCCGGCCCACGCGAACAGGCAGCTGAAAGCGATACCCCTGATCGATAATGGAGACCGTTGGGTTTTTGATTTTGAACGCCTTCGCGACGCTCTCACTCCCAGAACCAGTCTTTTTCTGCTCTGCAATCCCCACAACCCCGTGGGACGGGCCTTTGTTGCCGATGAACTCGCCTCGCTGGCATCCTGCCTTGAAGGATATGACAGGATTATCTGTTCCGACGAGATTCACTGCGGTCTGATTCTGGATACGGACAAGCGGCACATTCCGATTGCCGCCCTGAACCCGGAAATCGCGGAGAGGACCATTACCCTGATGGCGCCCAGCAAAACGTTCAACATCCCCGGACTGGGCTGCTCCTTTGCAGTCATCTCCAATCCCTCTTTGCGGAAGCGGTTTTACCGGGCAATGGCAGGCATCGTGCCGCCCGTGAATGCCCTGGGATTTACAGCGGCTCTGGCGGCATACCTTGAGGGGCATTCCTGGCATGCAACGCTACTGGCTTATCTTCGGGAAAACAGCATGCTGGTGGAAGAGGCCGTTAACCGGATGCCCGGAATGTCCATGCATTCCGTGGAAGCGACCTATCTGGCCTGGATTGATACCAGATCGACCGGCCTTAAGGAACCGGCGGCTTTTTTTGAAAACGCCGGCGTGGGTCTTTCCGACGGCAGGTATTTCGGGACGCCGGGATTTGTGCGGCTGAATTTCGGCTGTCCCCGGGTTATGCTCAGAGAAGCCCTCGAAAGAATGTCGCGGGCGATGCAACGTATATCTCTCCCGGGCAGGGAATGAAACTGATGAGATTCATCAAGCTGTTCCCGAGAGAAGACCTCCGGATAAGATACCCTGATTTACCCAAAATCAAAAAGATAAAAGGAAAACTTGAAAGGCAATATCTTCATGACCGGCGCTGAAAGTCTTATCATGACCGCGGTAAAGGCGGGGATTGAAGTCTGTTTCGCCAACGCGGGCACAACGGAACTTCCCGTAGTCCGCGCCCTGGAGAAAGTTCCCGGAGTGCGGCCGATTCTGTGCCTGTTTGAAGGAGGATGCAGCGGCGCGGCCGATGGATACGCCCGGATGAAGGAGAAGCCGGCCATGACCCTGCTGCATCTTGGACCGGGATTTGCCAACGCCGTCGCCAATTTTCATAATGCCCGCCGCGCTGGGTCACCCATATTCAACGTTGTCGGTGACCATGCCTCCTGGCACCGCCCGTCGGATCCGCTGCTCAACATGGACGTGGAAGCCCTGGTGGGCACCGTTTCGAGGTGGCAGCGAACAAACCAATCATCGGACAGGATCTCTCACGATGCCGCGGAGGGGATATCCGCTGCCTTATCCGGCCTGATAGCCAGTCTCATTCTGCCCAGTGACCACGCATGGGCGGAAATTCCGCCTTCCGAGATACACGCTGCCGGTTTTCGCTTCGATCCCGTCGATTCGGAATCCATTGAAGAAGCGGCAAAACTCCTGCGTTCGACCTCACGAAAGGCGCTTTTCCTGGGCGGCAGGGCGCTGTGGAAAGCGGGTCTCCATGCTGCGGCACGCGTCGCGGCATCGACGGGTTGCGACCTTCTGACTGATGTTTTCCCCGCCCGCATGGAACGGGGCGCCGGCTTTCCAATCGTTCAGAAAATTCCCTATTTCCCCGAACATGCAGCGGCGATGCTGTCCGGCTATGAAGCATTTGTCTTTGCGGGAGCACGGGAACCCGTGGCCTTTTTCGGTTATCAGGACATGCCAGGCAGACTTCTGACTTCAGATCAGCGGCGCGTTCACATCGGAACGGCTTTTCAGGATGCAGCGGCAGCGCTGGAATGTCTTGCCGAAGCGCTGGATTCTCCTCCTTCTCCACCAGGCAAAGCACCCTACATGGCATCTCTACGTTATCCGGAACTTCCCGGAGGCGTCCTGACAGCTGAAAAGACCTGCCTCGCGCTGACAGCACTGCAGCCAGAAAATGCCATTGTCGTCGATGAGTCTCTGACGTCGGGTTCAGCCTATTATTCCCTCGCAACGAGCCTGGCGCCGCATACCCTTATCAACCTGACCGGCGGCGCAATCGGTCAGGGCATCCCAAGCGCCACAGGGGCCGCCATAGCCTGCCCCGAACGACCCGTAATCAATTTTCAGGCAGACGGCAGCGCCCTGTATACCCTTCAGGCCCTCTGGACGCAGGCACGGGAGAACCTCAATGTCACAACTCTTATCTGCTCCAACCGAAGCTACAACATTATCCGGATGGAAATGAGACGGGCAGGTCATTCTGTGACCGGAACGGAGGCATCCTCTCTGATCGATCTACGTAATCCGGATATAGACTGGGTGCGGCTCAGTCTGGGATTCGGCGTACCGGCCATCTCCGTCACCACCGTGGAAGAATTTTCATCCGCCTTTTACCGGGCCATGGCTGAACCCGGGCCTCATCTGATCGAACTTGTTCTGCAGCCTTCATTTTAAAAATTTCAATTCCGAAGACTCTTCCTTCTCAGGAGTGGGTTTTACGGACAGGAGTCTCATGAATAACAAAATGTTTATCAATCCGTTTTACTCAAAACCCGAGATCAGATATCCATGCCTCTGGACATACAAGGTGATAGGCAGAGATCGCGACCGGGTCCTGGAAGCAATCGATGAAGTCATGCAGCAGCGACCCTGCGAGGTTCATTATTCCAGAAGCAGTTCAAAAGGGAAATATCACAGTTTTTCTCTGGAGATCACTCTTTACAGTGACAATCAGCGATTGTCCATATATGAAGCCCTGATGCGGCACCCGGCCATCCGGATCGTCCTGTAAATCTGATGAAGTCCGAAAAAGCGCTTTTCCCAAGAAAATTTCAAGCGTCTCAGGGCGAAGAGACTCTCCGGACGGCTCTTTTCGCTCGAGTACAGAAAATCCGGGAGAAAGGCGAGCTCGTCGTTCCTGTTCTGACAGTTACCTCCGCCCTTGCTTCAGCATTGAATGCCGCGGAAAGACGCGGCCACCTGCGTATCGGTCTGGATGCGGCAGAGGAAATCCTGGCCAGAGAACGGCATGGTTTGCAGAAGATGGAGAAGGAGCAGGGCCTCTTTGTGGGAAAACGCATTTCACGATTGATCCTGACCGCCAATGATGGTACAGAGCGCTTTTACCGGAGCGTCGAATGGCTGGCCAGGGATCACAGCCCCCGGCTGCTGGTCTGCAGGCTTGACATCCCCGCATCGGAACTCGGCCGCATCCTTTTTGGTCAGGAGCGAAATATCAAACTGCTCCTGATCGACCATAAGGATACGGTTTCGCTGGTTCTCCAAACCCTGATTCCCGAAGGAAAAGAAGAAGAGGAGTAAGATGCCCTTTACCTTGAATTTGACTGCGGATTATCACCGTGGGAAATTGAATACCCTCGGCTGGGAGATGACGGTAAGCAACGCCCTTTATCCGCAGGACAGCCCCTGCCGGTCGGTCCTGAAAGACCCCTCTTCCTACGGTCGGCACCTTTATGATTATCTTGCCGGGTTTTTTCCTCTTTCCGAAATATCCCGGATTCTCGAAGTCGGTGGAGGCTATGGTTATCTCATGAGGGAATTCCTGGAATGCAATCCACACCTGCGGCCTCTCATGGTGGACATTTCTCCGGCCTTGCTGGAAAAGCAGAAGGAAGCGCTCAAGGATTTCGATGTGATGTTCCGGGAAGCCGACTTCCTGGAATTGGATGACGCCCAGCTGGAAGGCATCGAACTGGCCATGCTGAATGAAATCCTGGGTGATTTTCCCACTGCAGTGGATGTGCCCGCTGAAATTCTGGACCCGAGTCTTTCCCCGGACGCTCTGGATGGTCCGTTGCAGAGAATACGTCGACTTTATGATTTTTATTCTCTCGGCCGCCCCAGAACATCGACGTTTTCTTTCAATCTCGGCGCCGTCGAATCCGTGGAAAAACTTTGCCGTGCGGGGGTTCCCGCAATCTTTCTCGGAGAACACAGCTGCGAGGCGTCCGTCCCGGAGCACTTTGCCCGGTATATTTTTATCGAGACTTCAGACAGCCCTCAGCGTATCGCCCTCAAGGGTCATGACGAATACACGATTAAGATGTCCCATCTGCAGCAGGTAGCGGAAGCGTTCCACTACCGGGTCCTCCGTGGTCCTTTCGCCGATTTCCTGGAGATTCGCTATTCGGACGCGCTGCTGGCCCTGTTGGAGTCCCGGAAGATTGCCGAGGAAAGTCATGAGATTATTTTCCATTTCCTCGAGGATCTTTTTCTGTACGAATATTTGATTCTGATCAAGGTTTAGACTTAATACTCTCAAGTCTCTCCCGGTTAAAAGAGCAATTCACTGAGCAAATAAATCAGCTTGTTTGGCGGGGATGAGCCAATCGCGCTTTGCAGCAACTTTCCTTTGACTTCCGCTGCCAAATGTCAATAAACAAATCCGAACTTATGCGACAGAAAGGAAAAGGCGGCTTTTGTGCCGCCTTTTCCTTTATCTCTTCGGCATACGTTTAAATTACCTGACTTTTGCGAGTTTCTCCTTGATTGCAGCCTCTGTTGCAGGGCCCGCTTTGCCGTCGGCAGGAATTCCCGCTGTGGTTTGAAATTTCATCACCGCTCTTCGCGTGGCCGGGCCAAAGCGCCCGTCAACGGTCAATTTGGGATCCGCGCCAAGTTGGTTCAGGGCATTCTGCAGCCATTGTGTCTTGTCGCCTTTATCGGCGCCATCCTTTGTCTCCACGGCAGCTGCAGCCGGTTCGGCGGCGGCAGGAGCGGGAGTTTCGGCAGCGGGGGCAGGCGCCGCGGCACTCTCAGCAGCAGGGGCTGCCAAACCGAGGATCCCCATGGTCCGCGTTGCTTTTTCTTTAATCGCGTTCGCTGAATTGACAGCATCGGCGACACGACCGGCATTGAAGCTTTCCATGGCCTTTGCCCATTCTTCCTTTACAGCGGCAAGACCAGCTTTCGCCTCGTCAAATTTTTCAGTCGTCAGATCAGCAGGTAGTTTTTTTGACTTGGCAAGAAGATCAACCTTACCCTGCATCGTTTCGACCATCTTGGGAAGTTCCTGACTGAGATTTGTCCAGGAAGCGGTCATTTCCTCCTTCTTGAGTTTTGCCGCCTCCAGCACTTCTTTCGCCTTGCCGGCAAGATCCTTCGCTTCCGTGATGACGGCCTGATATTCCTTCTTGGCGAACTTGTCTTTCACGGCGGCAAGAGAATCCTCAAGGGATTGCATCTGATCGGGAACATACTTGACCGCTTCGGTCCTGGCTGTGTTGACGGCTTCCTCTGCCGCCTTTAGAGCCATTTCTGCCGGTTTGTTGTCACCGGCACAGGCCAGCAGAACGATGGTGCTGAGAAAAACGAGGATTGTTACAAATACGGTTTTCTTCAACATAGCAAGTTCTCCTTTCATTTTTCAGAATTTTATTACTTTTACCATACTGTTCGACTGATCCTCAATTTCTTTCACGGCGCGACCAGAGGTTTTTCCGGAATCAGAAGCAATCAATATTTCCAATTTCAGATCAAAAATGATATCAAGCCTGCACGGAGCTCTTTTACGCACGGCCGGAGCACAATCTCTGCATTATATTCTTGACCCCGGGAAGCATGCAGTGGGTCAAGTCAGGAAAGACATGAATCGATTAGAGGATGAAACGAAACTGTCCCTCCGGGAATGGCTGTCCCGACTGGAGCGGAACCGGCGTTTTCAGGAAAACGTGGCGGCCTCCCGGCACTGGCCGGCCACACCGGGCCGTTACGCTTCCTTCCCGGAATGGATGCATTCCGGACTGCGCACCGTTCTGGAGAAACGCGGCATCTCTGAGCTTTACAGCCATCAGGCCGAAGCGGTTGAATGCATACGAAACGGCAGAGATGTCGTTCTCGTCACGCCGACGGCCAGCGGCAAGACGCTCTGCTACAACCTTCCCGTGCTCCAGAAGATTCTTGAAAACCCGGAAACACGGGCCCTTTATCTTTTTCCCACCAAGGCCCTGGCCCAGGATCAGATGCACGAAGTCTCCGGTCTTATCCAGGAACTGAAGGCGGACATCAAAACCTTTACCTATGACGGCGACACCCCCGACGATGCCCGTCAGGCCATCCGCAGGCAAGGCCATGTGGTTGTAACCAACCCGGATATGCTCCACGCCGGCATTCTGCCCCATCACACGAAGTGGCAGAAGCTCTTCATGAACCTCCGCTATGTCGTGATCGACGAACTCCATGTATATCGAGGGATTTTCGGGTCTCATCTGGCCAACGTCATCCGGCGGCTCGTCCGGATCTGCCGCTTTTACGGCCAGGACCCCGTATTTGTCTGCTGTTCGGCCACGGTCGCCAATCCCCGGGAACACGCTGAAAGCATCCTGGAGCGAGACGTTCATCTCATCGATTCCAGTGGAGCCCCGACGTCAGCCAAAACCTTTATCCTTTACAATCCGCCCATCGTGAACCGGGAACTGGGCATCCGGCAGTCGGCCCTGACCCCGGCCTGCCACCTGGCCGCCGATCTGATCCGCCAGGGCATCCAGACCATAGTTTTTACGACAAGCCGCCTGAATGTGGAAATTCTGACCCACTACCTCAAGGAACAGGTGAACAGGGGCCGCGAGATTCCGGTGGATGACGGCGTCGTTACCGGCTATCGGGGCGGCTATCTTCCGAATCTCCGCCGCCGGATCGAAGCGGGATTGCGGAGCCGCTCCATCCTGGGCGTCGTCAGCACCAACGCCCTCGAACTGGGCATCGACATCGGTGATCTGGAAGCCTGTTTCATGGTGGGCTATCCCGGATCCATCGCCAGCACCTGGCAGCAGGCCGGAAGAGCGGGCAGACGGCAGGGGGAAAGCCTTGCCCTACTGATTGCCCGCAGCACCCCGATGGATCAGTTCCTCGCCGAAAATCCGGATTACTTCTTTGCCCGCTCGCCGGAATTCTGCCGCATCAACCCCGACAATCTTTTGATCCTGCTTCATCACATCAAAAGCGCAGCCTTCGAACTCCCCTTCGAACAGGGAGAGCGTTTCGGCAAGGAAGATCTGATGGAACTGCTCGCCTACCTGGAGGAAAAGGGCGTCCTGCACCGGGAAGGCCGGCGCTGGCACTGGGCTGCGGAAAGCTATCCCGCCGATGAGATCAGCCTGCGATCCATCAATCCTGAAAATGTCGTGGTCATCGACGCGACGGAAACGGGAAAGCCGGTGGTCATCGCCGAAGTGGACTGGGACAGCGCATTTACCGCCGTCCACGACGAGGCGATCTACATGGTGGAATCACAGCAGTATCATGTTGACAAGCTGGACCTGGAGCGGAAGAAGGCCTACGTCCGCAAGGTCGATGTGGATTACTACACGGACGCCATGACCTACACCCATGTGCGGGTCATCGACGAGTTTCAGCAGAAGCCCTCTCGTCGGGCGTTCGTGGAGCACGGTGAGGTTCAGGTGGTACGCAAGGTGGTGGGCTACAAGAAAATCAAGTTCTACACTGCGGAAAATCTGGGATACGGCGACGTCAACCTTCCGGAAAAAGACATGCATACGACGAGTTACTGGTTCACGCTGCCCCGCGACCTGCTCCGGGAACTTCCTTTCACCCAGGCCGAGATACTCGACGGCCTTTCCGGTCTCGCTTACGCCCTGCATCACCTGGCGGCGATGATCCTGATGGCCGATATCCGCGACATCGACCGCTGCATCGGCGACAAGAGCGGCGATTTCTTCGTTTCTTCCGGCCGAAGTGGTCGGGCCGTCGCCTCAACCTCATCACGGAAATCGGCAATCTCTGATCCTCAAGCCCCTCTTCGTCTGGACGACTTCGATCCCACCCTTTTCCTCTTCGACGCCTATCCCGGCGGCATCGGATTTTCTCAACTTCTTTTCGAGGAACACGACCGGCTGCTGAATGTGGCCCGTCAGTTGATTCGAGGCTGTCCCTGCACCCACGGCTGTCCCAGTTGCGTAGGCCCGACCCTGGAGGTCGGACCGTCAGGCAAGGAAGCAGCGCTGGCCATCCTCGGCCTGATCAGCGAGGAGATTCCTCTGCACTGATCCGTTTTTTAAAATGCGAGAATACAGGAATAGTTACGTGTTAAATGACGGCACGAAAAGTATGACCGAAATGGGAAGAGAGGCATGAGCCTCAAGGACCGTCTGCGGCGCCTGACCGGTGAAGAAGAATCGCCCGCAAAACCGGACACGACGGATCGAGCGGAACAGCTCAGCGATCTGCGGCGGCGCCTTGACGCCATTGTATCCCGACGACCGGGAGATACACCTGAGTTCTTTCCTCCGGGACGTCTCCGAAAGGAATTACCGGCGCTGCAGGACCTTCTGACCGGATGCGAAGAATGCAACGACTGGGGTGCATTTTTTCGAATCGACTCTCTACTGGAAGGAACCGAGACCCACGGCATCCGCCGGCTTAATGAACTGGAGACGCTGGATATGGAAGCGACGGCTCTCCTGGCCAACGACACCCGCTTGTCCGATTTTGACAGCCGGACCGCACTTTTTCTCGACACGGAAACGACGGGTTTGGCCGGTGGAACGGGAACTCTGGCCTTTCTTGTCGGCGTGGGCTGGTTCGAAGCGGATGGTCGCTTCCTCGTCCGCCAGCTTTTCGCCCGGAGTTTCGAGGAAGAACGGGCCGTTCTCGCCGCCCTTCAGAAAATTGCCGCTTCGAAACGTTATCTGGTCACGTTCAACGGCAAATCCTTCGACATCAACCTGCTCGCCACCCGCTACATCCTGAACCGTCTGGACAACCCGCTGACCGCCCTTCCTCATCTCGACCTGCTTCACCCGGCCCGGCGTCTTTTCGGCCATCGGATCAGCAACAGCCGGCTTATTACCCTGGAGGAGGCTCTTCTGAAATTCTATCGCGAGGACGACCTGCCGGGTAGCGAAGTCCCTATGCGCTACTTCAACTGGCTCCGGTCTCGCGATCCCCATCCCCTGCTTGACGTCTTCCGGCACAACCGTCTGGACATCACGGCCCTTGCGGCACTGACCGTTCATCTGGCGGGGATATTCAACTCCAACGGTCATTGCTCCCATTATGATCCCTCGGACCTCTGCGCCGCGGCCCGTCTTTTCCTGGACAGGGGGAGACAGCTTTCGGCCTGTTCCCTATACGAGGATGCTTCCCGTTCCGCTTCGCGAACGGCGTCCCTTGAGGCGCGTCAGGCCCTTTCCCTGATTCATAAAAAAAACAGCCAGTGGGAAAAGGCGGTTATCCTCTGGGAGGATCTATTGAAGGAAAATCCGAATGACCTCTTCGCCGCGGAGGAACTGGCCAAATGGCATGAACATCGGACAGGAAATCTTGAACGGGCGTTACAACTCGTGGATGGAATCATGAAGACATCCCCCCCGATGCCGGAACAGCAGAAAGATGCCTGGCGTCACCGGTTTTCCCGCCTTCAGACCCGCTGCGAAAAGGCTAAGCAGCGCGGAGTTGATGACAAAACCGGTGCGGAGAAGAGAACACCGCCGGATAATGAAGTCGGATAATTTTTGCAGTTCATTCTGTCTGTACGAACTTTTTCATCTGAGACGAAACCAGGACTTCAGGATGGCTCTTTCCTGATATCTTCCAATCCTGAAACCCACAACAATAATAAATTAAAATTACTGGTAGAAAACTGCGGAGTCTGCAGATAAGAATGCCGGCTCATTTCAAGTTTTTGAAAAAAAGGCCGCCCGGGAAAATGCGGCCTTTGAAGCGTTAGAAGGCATAAACGAGGTTGAACCAGAACTTGTCGCCCTCAGGCTTGTTCCTTGCCTCGAATTCGGACTGCCACTTGAGCGTGAAGCTCATGTTCCTGTAACTGTACTGCGCCACGGGACCGATGGAGAAGACTCGGCCCTCGAATCCGTCTGATCCGACTTTGACCCCGTCCTGCTCATCATCAGTCGTCTGATCATAGTAATAGCCCCCGATGCCGACGGCCCACGACTTGTTGATGTGATAGCCGATAGTCAAGTCGGTGTGGAATTCCTGGCCGGACTCGTAATTCGTGTCGTCGTTTTCCGTGTTGAAATCGTACATCAATTTGGCGGAGACCTCGAAGCCGCTGTCGTTCAGGTAGGTCATGGCAAGGACGGGCTCGAAGGTCCAGTAATTCCTCCCGAGATTTGCCAGACGGTCCTCGTCGTAGGTACCCACGGGGATATAGATGTCGAGACCCGCCGTGACGTGAAAGTTTTTGGTGTGCCAGCCGAGAATGATCGGGTTTACGATGATGTCTCCCAACCCGAAACGATCATCGCTGTCGCCGCCGCTTTTCACGTCCTGATAGGTCAGGGGAATAAAGGCATGAACGGCCCAGTTGGCGCCAAGGATCTTGCAGTTTGTCACATGGATGAACCGGAGCACATCGGCCGTCACCTTCAGATCGAAATCGGGAATGAGATCGTTGCCGTTGCCGTCCTTGAAATCCGATGCCGTGTAGTAGGTCAGGTAGTTTTTAAAATAGGTCCCCGGCGGCGGTAGCGCCCCGGTCATGAAGTCCTCGGCGCCGTTCGGGTATGCCCCGCCGCCTCCCTCGGTCGCAGAGGCCGTTCCCGGGAGAGCGCCCGGGCTCAGGAGCACGGTTGCCGCAACCACCATGATGAATAACTTACTGAATACAGGCCACTTCTTCTTCACACTATATCCTCCTTCTTGAATTATTGGCTTTTTCGACTGCTGAACGAGTCTCCCATATCGACGTCAGCCGTCATCTGCGATGAGAAAAGCGGATCAGGCCGTCATTCCCATCCGATGACGTCATATCCTTTTTCCTGCAGGCATCGGATCATGAAGTTTTTGAAAATGGGACTGGGTTCCGACGCGCGGATGATGCCGTGCACCAGACCCGTCGCCGCGCCGGCGGCTGCGCCGACACCAATGCCCCGACCCAGGTTGCCCGTCACGGCGCCTGCGGCGCCGCCGATGACTGCCCCTCCGGCTCCGCCAATGGCGGTGCTTCTGGCCGCGGCAATTCCTGCATCTGATTTGACGTACTGATCGGCAAGGACCTCACATTCTGCTATATCCTTACGGGCCTGCACCTCGCCGACCATCTGAAGGTGAGCATTGGGATAAAGGACGGGGCCGGTGGCGCACCCTGTCAACGAGAGAATCGCAATAACAAGCATAATCAATTTCATTTTGGTTTCTCCTCAGAGGATGTCTGTCTATTTTTTTCCGTAACTCCTGCAACTGGATCGCATTATTTCATGTCACAATGCCCACAAGCCTTGAGCCTTTTTAATGAGGAAACAACCCCTGGCGGTCCGTTTTTTACGTCAGTTTCCTGTACCAGCAATGTTGACTGAACCTTAAGTCCAGATTATGAGATGATATTTTTTGCCCGAAATAAAACTCGGTATTGTCATTACGATAAGATTTATTGCCAGATGATAAGCTGCTTTTTAAAATCCACTTCATACTTCAACCCGCGCAGGACATCCATCCCGAGCAGTCCATCATATCGTGCAGCCGAACTTTTATGAGGGACGACAAAAATGTTCCAATTGCGTTTCGTATGCGGCCCGACAGTCAAACGACCTATCCTGACCACGCGGGCGTTGAGGACTCCTCCCCCGACGACCTGCACTTTGGTCCTTGCCGCCTGATCCAGATTGATGGCCAACTGATCGGCAATGTCGGAATGGATCGCCGTTCCCGTAGAGCCTGTATCCAGCAGGAGATAAACATCGATTTCATTGCCGCCGTGCGCAAGTGTAGCGGGAACAAGAACTGAGTTTCCCATGATCTTCACCCGGGTTGGTTCGTCACCCCAAGAGACGACAACCTCCGGACGGCGCTTCCAGTTCTCGCTCTCTCCGGGCGCCTCTCCCCTGCTTCCGGATTTCGCATACTGAAGTCCCTCTGGAATGGGGGGCGCCGTGTATATCGGGGCGACCCCTTCGACAATCTCTTCAGGAAAAAAACGGTTCTCAGCCATCAAATCCACTGTCATGCAGAAAAAGCATGTCATTGCGATCAAAAAACCGGTTATGGCGCTCCTGAGTCTCTGCATCCCCTTCTCCCTCACGTCCGAACTCTTCTCTTTGAGGAATGTGACTGGAAATTTTCCATAACTATTGAGCATTGTCAACGTTCGGCATCACTTCGATCAAATTATATTTTGAATCTGCGAACAACGGCGCGAAAGGCATGCCTCAGGGGAAGGCGGTGATACGGCCTTCCGAATTGAGAGTGAAGGTCTTTGACCCCTGCGGATGCTTGAAGGCCGCATCGCAGGTCGCGGTATGAGTGGCGGCCATAAAAACGAATGACCCGCTGACGGGAGAAAGCCCCCGATAACTGGGAGGTGGATTTGTGCTGTTGAAAGTCTTATCCCCGCTGCTGTCGATCGCATCGGACATGGAAGCCGTATAAAAGTTTCTGGCATCCGTCTTTGCCTGTGAATCACAGGCGCTCTGACGATAAACGAGAAACCGGGGAACGGCGATCGTTGCAAGCACCCCAAGAATCGCGATGACAATCATCAGTTCAATAAGTGTAAAACCGCACTCATTTCGCCTGCCTTTGTTCTCTGTACGCATCAAGCATCCCTTTTGGTAATTAATTCCATCACTTCTACTGATAACTCATTTTACTCTACACTATAATGCATTTTAAAATCCATAAAAACGATTGCATCCGTACAAAAAATCGTCATGCCCGTTTACTCCCGTTGAGCGATGAAACCGACCGCAGCAAGCATGACGATGACAAGGCCGAAGCCGAAATACATGTAGGTGAATGTGTCAGTGATAGAGGGCCCGGTTTCGCGGATCACATCCATGTTCAGGATATAGCCCCAGTACAGAGTAAAACAGTAGTTAATCAGCAACGCCAGTTTAATTCGTCCATAAAGCAGTGCCAGAGTGCTGATCAGAAGCAGGAAAACGATCTGAATAACGGGAACAGAAAGTTGAGCTGAATAAAAAACATCCATATTTCCTCCTTATGCCTTACATATTGAAGTGACGTTTTGATAAAAATGACACCAGAAACGGTCCTGTGTCGATATCCACTCAGTCATGGCCCTTTTGCCAATACATCCGACATCCTCCTGTATGTTAACTTAGTTCGATCATTGCTTTTTTACAACAGGGCCAATGTGATAGTCCTCACCAAAGACGATGTGATACGTTTCACCTGAGAAATCCCCCGCTCTTAATCCCTGCACAAAATCCCCCCACGCATTCTCTGGCAGCTCAGTGAAAGATTTTTTCCCGCCCTTTTCCCTCATGTTATCTTGAGCTTAAATCATTAAACAATCGATGCCGGCCTTCTTTAAGCCCGTGAAACGGCAGACTGAATTCATTTGAAAAATATAAATGAATTCAGTGATAAAATATGGCATCGTCATCAATACGGAAATTAACTTTTCCTGGAGGGCCTGACCGATTTCGATGAAGAAAACCGTATTTTCCGTAAAGAGTCTTACAAAAATCTATGACATGGGCGAGATTCAGGTCAATGCTCTGCGGGGCGTCGATATGGAACTCTACGAGGGTGAAATGGTTGTGTTGCTGGGGCCGTCCGGAAGTGGGAAATCCACCCTGCTGAACATCCTGGGCGGCCTCGATACGGCTACGGCCGGCGAGGTATCCTACAGGGGTAAAGACCTGACGAAAGCAACGGAACAGGAATTGACGGAGTATCGACGATATCACATCGGCTTTGTTTTTCAATTCTACAACCTGATCCCCAGCCTGACGGCCCTTGAAAACGTAGCTGTTGTCACGGAGATCTCCCGGAATCCCATGCTGCCGGAAGATGCCCTGTCGCTTGTCGGACTTCTGGACAGGAAGGACCATTTTCCATCTCAGCTTTCCGGCGGCGAACAGCAGCGCGTCGCCATCGCCCGGGCCATCTCGAAAAATCCGGAGGTTCTGCTCTGTGACGAGCCTACAGGGGCGCTGGATTTCAAGACGGGCATCCTGGTTCTGGAAGCTCTGGAACGGGTCAACCGGGAACTCGGTACGGCAACGGTCATCATTACGCACAACGCCGATATCGCCTCCATGGCCGACCGGATCATCAGCCTGAGAAACGGCCTCATCGCCGACATTACGATAAACACCATAAAGAAGAAACCGGGAGAGCTTCGCTGGTAAGGCTCATGATGCATCCATGAACACCCTGAACGTTAAACTGACGCGCGATCTGTGGCGGATGAAGGGCCAGGTTCTGGCCATCATCATCGTCATCCTCTGCGGCATCACCAATTTCGTCATGTTCATGAGCAACATGAACTCCCTCAAAGCCACCCGCGAGAAGTTCTATCGGGAATACGTTTTTGCCGATGTCTTTGCCTCCCTGAAACGGGCGCCTGAGAGTGTGAGGGGTCAGATTGCCGGCATCGAAGGAGTCTCCTCCGTGGAAACCCGGATTACGGCCGACGTCAAACTCGCCATAGAAGGCTTTGAAGAGCCCGTGACGGGAAAGATCCTTTCCATCCCCGACAATGGAAGACCGGAAATCAACAAACTCTATATCAGAAAAGGTCGCCTTCCCGACTCCTCCAGGGATGACGAAGTGCTGCTCGGCGACACGTTCGCCGAAGCCCACCGCTTCTCCCTGGGCGACCGGATCGGCGCGGTGATCAACGGTAAATGGAAAATGCTGACCATCGTCGGAGTCGGCCTGTCGCCGGAATTTGTGCTTCAGATCCGACCGGGGGCCATCAGTCCCGATTACAGGCGATATGGTCTTCTATGGATGCCCAAGACAACCCTGGCCACAGCCTACGATATGAAAGGAGCCTTCAACGACGTCGTCCTGACCTGTACCCCTCATGCCGATATCAATGCCGTGATCCGGCGCCTTGACAATATCATCAACCGTTACGGGGGACTCGAAGCGTACGGCAGAAAAGACCAGACGTCTCACCGTTTCCTCAGCGAGGAATTCAAACAGCTGGAAATATTTTCATTCCTGTTCCCGACCATCTTTATCGCCGTGGCAGCTTTTCTCCTCAACGTCGTCATCAGCCGCACCGTCAATACGCAGCGGGAACAGGTTGCGATCCTTAAAGCCTTCGGCTACGGCAACCTGGAAATCGGTCTGCACTACTTCAAGTTTGTCCTCTTCACCGTCATCCTGGGAGTGGCAGGCGGCACAGCGACGGGAGTCTGGCTGGGAAGACTCCTGGGCGACATCTACATGGAATATTATCGATTCCCCTACCTTCTCTTCCGCCTCGATGTCGCCATTGTGCTTGAAGCAGTGGTCATCAGCCTGGCGGCGGCCCTGGCCGGTACGGTACACGCGATCCGCACCGCCGCGAAACTGCCTCCCGCGGAAGCCATGCGCCCCGAGCAGCCGGCAAAGTACCGAAAGACATATATTGAACGCCTCGGTCTGGGCCGCATTCTGTCACAGCCCGCCCGGATCGTCGCCCGCAATATGGAGAGAAGACCCCTCAGGTCGCTTCTTTCCGTGATCGGCATCGCCTTTTCCTGCGCTATCATGCTGATGAGCGGATTTTTTAAAGACGCCGTGGATTACATGGTTCATATTCAATTTACCTTGTCACAGCGGGAAGACATGAAAGTGACTTTTGTCGAACCCACATCGGCAAACGCCGTCTATTCGATGAGAGGCATCCGCGGCATTGAATATGTTGAAGGCTACAGAACGATTCCCGCGAGGCTTCGATTCGGCAACCGAAGCTACAAGACCGCCATTGAAGGCATAGAATCCGGAAGCGCCTTGAGGCAGATCCTTAACGAAAAACTGAAGCCCATTTTTATCCCCCCTGCGGGTATTGTGCTGACCGACTATCTGGGCGGGTATCTCGGCATCAGACCGGGGGATATGCTGACCGTTGAAATTCTTGAAGGGGAAAGACCCATGCGACAGGTTCCTGTCGCCGCCCTGGCCAAACAGTATATGGGGCTCATGGGTTATATGGACGCCCCGGCGCTGAGTCACCTTCTCCGTGAAGGGGAAGCTCTGTCCGGCGTATCTGTTGTGGTTGACCCGATGTATAAAAAGGAGATATATAAACAGTTGATCAATATGCCCCGTGTATCCGGCGCCGTCGTGATCAAGGATGAAATCCGGAATTTCTACGACACTCAGGCTAAGTCCATGCTTTTTTTTACTCTCATCGCCACCCTGATGGCGGGCGCCATCACATTCGGTGTTGTCTACAACACCGCCAGGATCGCGCTTTCCGAAAGAAGCCGCGAATTGTCCAGTCTTCGCGTCCTTGGCTACACCCGTGGCGAAATTTCCTACATCCTTCTGGGTGAGCTTGTCCTGATTACCCTGGCAGCCATTCCGCTGGGTTTCATTATCGGCCGAGCGCTCTGCAGCTATCTCGCCTATGCCGTGGCGTCCGATATTTTCCGGATCCCCGTCGTCATCGAACCGGCTACCTATTCCATGGCCGCCGCCGTCGTAATTCTTTCGGCTGCCATATCGGGGCTGATTGTCCGCCACAGGCTTGATTCCCTGAATCTTGTCGAAGTTCTCAAAGCAAGGGAGTGAATGCGTGAAGGTACAAATCCGCAGACGGATCATCATCGCTTTGGGCGGTGTTATAGCCCTCCTGGCTCTTGTATATGGCTTCTGGCCGAAACCGGTTCTTGTTGAAACAGCAGAAGCGTTCAGAGGCCCTTTCAGGGTGACTATTGAAGAAGAAGGCAAAACGAGGGTGAAGGACCGCTTTATCTGCTCCGCGCCGGTGGCGGGATTTCTGCGCCGCATCGAATTGGAAGCGGGCGATGCCGTTCAAAAAGGCGGACCGCTTTTTGTCCTCGAACCGCTGCGATCCCAGGTTCTTGATCCACGGAGCCGGGCGGAAGCCCAGTCCGCCGTTTCGGCGGCACAGGCAGCAGTCAGGGAGGCGGAGGAGCGGGAGCTGTCGGCAAAAGCCGATGCCGATTTCACAGACAGACGATACGTCAGATTCAAACGCCTTCTTGCCGGAGGAGCTGTCGCAAAAGATCAGTTCGACCAGGCCGAAGCACAGGCCAAACAGGCAAAGGCTGCCTATCTCGCTGCTAAGGCGACATCGGCTGTCGCGCGCGCGGAACTGAAAAGACGTCGGAGCGTTTTAGCCTATTCCGCAGCCCGCGTCGGGGATCACGATCAGGAAACCGTTCTTGTTCGTGCACCGAAAACAGGCCATGTTCTGAAGCTCTACAGGGAGAGCGAAGGGGCTGTCGCAATGGGAGAACCGATTATAGAGATCGGTGATCCCCGGGACATCGAAGTTCGGGTGGAACTGCTTTCCGCCGATGCGGTAAAGATCGGCCCGGGAACCCCTGTCGTCTTCCAACGCTGGGGCGGCGAAGCTCTGTTGACAGGTAAAGTGAAAACCATCGAGCCATCGGGTTTTACAAAGATATCAAGCCTCGGCGTAGAGGAACAGCGGGTGCTGGTCATCGTCGATTTGACATCGGATGCGGATGTCAGGTCTCAACTGGGCGATGGATACCGGCTTGAAGCGAGCTTCACCGTCTGGGAAGGTCAGAACGTGCTCCAGATACCCGCAAGCGCCCTCTTTCGCATGGGCGATCAGTGGGCCGTCTTTACGGTTGAAGAGCGCAGGGCAAGTCGTAAACACGTTGATGTGGGCCACCGGAGCGGTCTGCATGCGGAAATCCTGTCCGGTATTTCTGAAGGTGACGTGGTCATTACCCAGCCCGACGATGCCATCAAGGACGGCACCCGCGTCAGGGCGAGAGTTCCCGGCACATGAAATCCGGGCAACAACTCTCGACAACGAGCTGTGTCCTTTCATCATTCCATAACCTGTCAAACCGCACAGCCAATCCTCCAAACTGCAACATTGAACTTTGACCGTTGAACCATGAACCTTTAACCTTGTATCCGGGAACAAATCTCTGACTTGACTTGCCGGCGCCGTTTTTTTATAGTCCCGAAAATCCGATGAATGAATGAACTGGGAGATTTGCCGAATTGCGGATTCAGGGATTCATACGGCAACAGAATTCCTGCGACGCTGGATTGCGTGAAGCAGGTCAAATCTTTTACGCCATAAAAGGAAATGAAATAGAAAAGGAGGCATTTAGATGAAGCCGATCAAAATCATGCCCTGCCTGGATATGAAAGAGGGGCGCGTTGTCAAGGGCATTCACTTTGTAGAGTTGAAGGACGCCGGCGATCCGGTGGAAAACGCCGCGTTTTATCAGGCGGAAGGCGCCGATGAACTTGCGATGCTGGACATCGCGGCTACGCTGGAAAATCGGAAGACAAGGCTGGAATGGGTGAATAAGGTGTCGGCCGTGCTGACTATCCCGCTGACCGTTGGAGGAGGCATTTCCACGCTTGAAGACATCGAACTGGTCCTGCAGGCCGGGGCGGCCAAGATCTCGATGAACAGTGCCGCAGTAAAAAATCCCTCCCTCGTCAGCGAGGCAGCGAAAAAGTTCGGTTCCGAAAAAATTACCGTGGCCATCGATGCGCGCAGAAACAGCCAAATGCCTTCAGGCTTTGAACTGGTCGTGTCGGGCGGCACGCTGCCCGTTGCCAGGGATGCCGTTGCATGGGCCAGAACGTGCCAGGAGCTTGGCGCAGGCGTCATCCTGCCCACCAGTATGGATGGCGATGGCACCCGTGCAGGCTATGATATCGAGTACACTAAGGCGATTGCCGACGCTGTTGACCTGCCTGTGGTCGCTTCCGGCGGGGCAGGAAAACTTGAGGACTTTTACGAAGCGGTGCAGAAGGGCGGCGCTTCCATCCTCCTTGCCGCCTCCGTCTTCCATTACCGTACCTTAAGCATCAGGGCTGTGAAGCAGTACCTTGCAGACAGGGGGCTGCCTGTAATTATATAAATAACCAGGGGGGGCAGGCCAAAGTAGAAGGGTCCGGACTGTATCACCAGCAAAGAACAACGAATCCATCAGGAGAAAGAACAGTGAATTGTCCCATTTGCAATATACCATTGGCCATCACGGAGCGTCAGGGCATAGAGATCGATTATTGTCCTAAATGCCGGGGCGAGCTGGACAAAATCATCGATCGGTCAGCCGCGGAAATACCTTCACGATCCTATTCAGAACGGCATCATGACCACCATGACCATTATAATTCCTACAACGATAAGCATCACTCTGGTCATCATGATCATTATAAAAAGAGGAAAAGTTTTCTCCACGAGCTGTTCGACTGAAATCTTGAGGGCGGAAACTGTAAGATGCAACTGGTAAAGGCGACGGGAAAACTCGAATATCTTCCGGAGATCAGACTATCATTTCCTTTCGGTACAACGCCAGCCGGCTCATGTTTCAGTGCACCCTTTTCTCAAGATTTCTCTTTCTGCTTCTGGATCATGTCCACGACCAGGAAAAGCACTCCGATGGAGATGGCCGTATCGGCAATGTTGAATGCAGGCCAATGATACCTGCCGATGTAGACATCCAGAAAATCGATCACTTCGCCAAAGCGGATGCGGTCCACAAGGTTACCCATGGCTCCGGCAAGGACCAGAGCCAGTGGAATCACCATCATCAGATCACTGACCCGGTTCTTGATGAGATAAAAAAGAATCAGACCGGCGGCGATAAGCGTTACCGAGGTAAAGAACAATCCCCGGAATAAGAGAGGCGCCCCGGCCAGAAAGCCAAAGGCGGCCCCAGGGTTCCGGATATAAGTAATGTTGAAAAACCCATCGATAACCGGGAGCGATTCATGAAGCCAGAAGTGAGAGGCCACATAGAACTTCGTGAACTGGTCCAGCAGAAGCACAAGTCCGGCTGTGATTAAAAAAAGAATCAGGGGTTTTTTCATCCTGTTTATGCCTTAAGATTTTTGAGGCACCGCTCACAGACCTCAGGATATTCCGTATCAACCCCGACGAGTTCACTGTACATCCAGCAGCGATTGCATTTCTGCCCCCTGGCGCGGGACACTCCAACATGCAGTCCTTCAAAATCGGCCCCGGGACAGGGATAAGGCTCGGCAATATCCGCCGCAGGGGCAATCCGAATCTGGGACACGATCAGAAGGGTCCGCAACTCTTCCAGGTGTTCCTCCAGAAATGCACTCAGTTTTTCCGGAGGCGCCAGTTCGACGCAGGCATCGAGTGAATGGCCGATCACCTTGTTCTTCCTGGCGTTTTCAATGACCCTGGAAATCTCGCTCTTCAGCGCGATCATTGTTGTCCAGGTCTCCCCGAGTTCATTGTCTATACAGGTCTCCTCAACCTCAGGAAACTGGGCCAGATGGACACTGGCCGCTTTGCCTTCATAAGCGGGAAGCGCCGTCCAGATCTCTTCCGCTGTAAAAGTGAGGATCGGCGCCAGAAGTCGGGTCATGTCATTGGCGATCTGGAACATGACGGTCTGTGCCGACCTTCGTTCACGGGAATCAGCCCTTGACGTATAAAGCCGGTCCTTGAGAACATCCAGATAAAGGGCGCTCAAATCGACGGTGCAGAAATTGTACAGCGCAGAGAATACAGCATGAAACTGGAAATTGTCATAGGAGGTTCTCACCTTCCGAATCAGCTCCTGCAGCCGGTGCAGCATCCAGCGATCCATCGGCTCCAGATCCGCATAGGCGACTGAATCGGATTCAACATTGAAATCATAAAGATTTCCCAGGATAAAGCGGCTGGTATTGCGGATTCGTCGATAAGCTTCCACGAGACGTTTAAGTATTTCATCGGAGATGCGAAGGTCGACTGTGTAATCCTCCGAGGCCACCCAGAGGCGAAGGATTTCTGCGCCATAAGCATCAATGATCTGCTGGGATTCGATCACGTTGCCCACTGATTTGGACATTTTCTTGCCTTCGCCGTCCACCACGAAACCGTGCGTCAACACATTGCGGTACGGAGCACGATTGCGCGTTCCCACTGATTCCAGCAGGGAGGAATGAAACCAGCCTCGGTGCTGATCACTGCCTTCAAGATACATGTCCGACGGCGAATTTAGATTGGGCCTTTTTTCCAGCACGGCCGCGTGGCTCACCCCTGAATCGAACCAGACATCCAGGATATCGGTTTCCTTACGGAATTCGCTCCCGTGGCATTCAGGGCAAACGGTTCCAGACGGCAGCAGAGCCCCCGCTTCCCTTTCATACCAGACATCAGCGCCGGACTCCCTGACCAGCCCCACCAGATGTTTCAGAATTTCTTCATTCATAACCTGAGCGCCACAGGACTCGCAGTAAAACATCGTAATCGGCACTCCCCAGAGGCGCTGACGGGAGATGCACCAGTCCGGGCGATTTTCGATCATTCCGTAAATACGGTCCTTCCCCCAGGCCGGTATCCAGCGCACGCTTTCTACCGCTTCGAGGGCTTTTTTTCGCAGTTCATTTTTTTCCATGGAAATGAACCACTGTTCCGTGGAACGGAAAATGATCGGATTTTTGCACCGCCAGCAGTGCGGATAGGAGTGTTCGATATTCACCAGTCCCAGCAGGGCGCCGACCTCTTTCAGCTTCCGGTTGACGCTGTCGTTGGCGTCAAAGACGAACTCTCCCGCAAAATCCGCAACATCGGGGGTAAAGCGGCCGTCGGCATCGACGGGGGCGTAGTTGTCCAGCCCGTATTTCATGCCGATTTCATAGTCTTCCTGCCCGTGGCCCGGCGCAATGTGAACACAGCCTGTTCCGGCATCCAGAGTCACGAAGGGAGCGAGAATCACGACACTTTCCCGGTCGATCAGGGGGTGGCGCGCTTTGAGCCCCTCCAGGACCGCCCCGGGAAATTCATCCAGAATCTCGTAAGGCTTATTCTGATAGCCGAAGGCATCGATGCAGTAATCAAGCATATCCTTGGCAAGTATGAGAACCTCTTCGTCAAACCGGACAGCCACATAGATGAATTCTTCATGGAGGGCAATAGCCAGATTGGCAGGAATCGTCCAGGGAGTCGTCGTCCAGATCACGATGCTGACCTTCTGTCCGCTCAGTTTGGGCCTTACCGCGCTGATATCGGAAATCATGGCAAACTTTACATAGATGGACGGGGTCGTATGATCTGCGTATTCCACTTCCGCCTCGGCCAGTGCCGTCTTGCAGGAGGCGCACCAGTAAACCGGCTTTTTCCCTTTATAAACAGCCCCGCCGAGGTAAAGTTTACCGAACTCCTCAACCGTGGTGGCCTCATAGTCATAATGCATGGTCAGATAGGGATTTTCCCACTCCCCGAAGACACCGAGTCGCTTGAACTGCTCCCGCTGAATTCCCACATACTTATCGGCATAGACCCGGCAGAGGCGCCTTTTATCCGCCTGCGACAGCTCCGTCTTCTTCTCGCCCAGTTCTTTGTCCACCTGGTGTTCAATGGGCAGTCCATGACAATCCCATCCCGGAACAAAGCCGCAGTCGCAGCCGGTCATGCTTTTGGACTTGATGACAATATCCTTGATGATCTTATTCAGGGCATGTCCCAGATGGATGTTGCCGTTCGCGTAAGGAGGACCATCGTGCAGGATATAGGATTGCCGTCCTCGCGCGGCTTCTCTTATCCGGTCGTAGATGCGCATCTCATCCCATACTTTGAGCTGTTCCGGCTCCTTCTTCGCCAGATTCGCTTTCATGGGAAAATCGGTCTTGGGCAGATTCAGACTGTCTTTGTAATCCATGGGTAGCTCCTCGAATTTCTATCAAATGCAGATTAAAAAAATCTTTCGGCTGAGTATTCGCTCAGGGGAAAGGAAACACGTTCTGTGCAGGGCGGCAGAGGGTTGATAAGGGGGAGAAAACGTCAGTTTTTCCGGCTGGATGACATTCCTGATCCTGTTCGCTGCCGCAGTGTGCCCTATCATAGAAGTTCATGGTTTTCAAGTCAAAGTAAAAAAGCCCCCGGCTTTGAGCTCGGAGGCTTTTTTGACTCTGACGGCGGATGCCGTCCGAGGTTTAACGGCGCAGGCGCATTACATGCCCATACCGGGGTAACCGCCTCCAGGAGGCATTCCGGGCATTCCAGCGCCCTTTTCTTCAGGCTTCTCAGCAATCATGCACTGGGTGGTCAGCATGAGGGAAGCCACGCTGGCCGCATTCTGCAGCGCGAAGCGGGTCACTTTGGTGGGATCGATGACGCCGGCTTCGATCATGTCTTCATAGACTTCGGTCCGGGCATTGAAGCCGAAGGCGCCGGACTGTTCCTTGACCTTTTCCACAACGATGGTGCCTTCCATGCCGGCGTTCGCGGCAATCATCTTCAGAGGTTCTTCAAGGGCCTTGCGTACGATGTTGACGCCGACCTGTTCGTCACCCTCAAGCTTCAGAGCCTCCAGTATCGGAAGCGTACGGATATATGCCACACCGCCGCCGGGTACGATGCCTTCTTCCACGGCAGCCCGGGTTGCATTCAGGGCGTCTTCGACGCGGGCTTTCTTTTCCTTCATTTCCGTTTCCGTCGCCGCGCCGACCTTGATCACCGCGACACCGCCTACGAGTTTCGCCAGTCTTTCCTGAAGTTTCTCCCGGTCATAATCGGAAGTCGTTTCGTCGATCTGGGCGCGTATCTGTTTCACACGGCCTTCCAGGGCGGCCCGTTCGCCGGCGCCGTCGATGATGGTGGTGTTGTCCTTGTCGATCTGGATTCTCTTGGCGCGTCCGAGATCTTCCAGGCGCGTATTTTCCAGCTTGTAACCCATATCCTCGGAAATCACCGTTCCGCCCGTAAGGATGGCGATGTCTTCAAGCATGGCCTTGCGCCTGTCGCCGAAGCCGGGGGCCTTGACGGCTGCGACATGGAGGGTGCCGCGAATCTTGTTGACCACGAGGGTCGCCAGGGCTTCGCCTTCAATGTCCTCGGCGATGATCAGCAGCGGACGACCCATCTTCGCGATCTGCTCAAGAATGGGCAGCAGGTCCTTCATTCCACTGATTTTCTTTTCATAAATCAGGATCAGGGCGTCTTCCAGGCTGACTTCCATTTTTTCCGGATTGGTTACGAAGTAGGGAGAGAGATAACCCCGGTCGAACTGCATGCCTTCGACGATCTCCAGTTCCGTCTCCAGTCCTTTGGCTTCTTCGACGGTGATAACGCCTTCCTTGCCGACTTTACCCATGGCTTCAGCAATGATATTGCCGATGGTTTCGTCGTTGTTCGCGGAGATGGTCCCGACCTGGGCGATTTCTTTCTGATCTTTTGTGGGTTTGCTGATATTCTTGAGCTCGGTGACAACGGCGGCCACCGCTTTTTCGATACCGCGTTTCACATCCATGGGATTGCTGCCTGCGGCAACGGTTTTGGCCCCTTCCCGGTAGATCGCCTGGGCGAGGATCGTGGCGGTCGTGGTTCCATCACCGGCGACATCGCTGGTCTTGCTGGCCACTTCCCTGACCATCTGGGCGCCCATGTTTTCAAATTTGTCTTCCAGTTCGACTTCCTTGGCGACGGTGACGCCGTCCTTGGTTACGGTCGGCGCGCCGAAGCTTTTATCGATAATCACGTTGCGGCCCTTTGGACCAAGCGTTACCTTTACGGCATCAGCCAGGGCGTTGACACCGTTCAGGATGGATTTTCTCGCTTCTTCATCATACTGCAGTAATTTTGCACCCATACGTATATGCTCCTCCTTCGTTGTTATCTTCTGTAATTATTTCTCCACGATCCCCAGAATATCATCCTCTCTCATGATGAGATATTCCTGTCCGTCAAATTTAACTTCCGTACCACCATACTTGCTGAACAGAACACGATCACCCACTTTCACATCCAGGGGCAGCAATTTGCCGTCTTCCGTTACCTTGCCTTTGCCAACGGCGACAACTTCACCTTCAATAGGCTTCTCTTTTGCCGTGTCGGGGATAATAATGCCTCCCTTGGTTTTCTGCTCTTCCTCGAGTCTCTTAACGATCACTCTGTCCTGTAATGGCCTGATGTTCATGCGGAAACTTTCTCCTTTCCTGTTGATTTTTTTGAGATATAAAAAGAATGTGGTTTCTTATCTCCAAAACGGGTTTGGCGGTAACTTAAACATAAAATTCTCCCTGTCAAGTCGGTTCCAAAAAAATTTTTGCTCTGGCTGATCTTCAGGCGGAGGATTTATTCAGGACAAATACTTTTTCGGGAGAATGTTCTCGGATTTTTCCGAACATCATTATTTCGATTGGAGGTTGGAATCGGGAGATTATCCCGCCCTGGAAAAGAAAAGTGAAACGATGGTTCCCTTGCCGGGAGTGCTTTCAATCCGCATTTTTCCGCCATGCGCCGCCATGAGGTGCTTCACGATGGACAGACCCAGACCGGTCCCACCCAGTTCCCGGGATCGCGCCTTGTCCACCCGATAAAATCGTTCACCGAGTCGGGGAATCTCCCGGGGAGGAATGCCTATACCAGTATCCACAACCTGAATGATCACGAAATTCCCCTTTTCCTCCTCACTGCCTGAAACAGTGACGATTCCCCCGGCTGGCGTGAATTTTACGGCATTGTGAAGCACATTCATCAGGATCTGCGCGGCCCTGTCCCGATCCGCGAGGATATTCAGGAAAGCTTCCGGAAGATCAACATTAAGGAGAATATTTTTTGCCTTCGCGTCGGCATTTACCATGGGCAGTATGGAGCGGATCAGGACGTCTACAGAAAGAGGTTCAAGATGGAGACTCGTTTCGTTGAGTTCAATACTGGAAAGCGTCAGCAGATCGTCCACAAGCCGGCTTAACCGTTCCGCGTTGGTTGCGATGGTCTGCAGGAACTTCCTTGCCGTTTCCCGATCATCCAGTGCGCCGTCCAGCAGAGTCTGAAGAAAGCCGATGATCGCGGTCAGAGGGGTTTTGATTTCATGAGTTACGTTTGCCACAAAATCGGTCCTTATCTGCTCCAGCTTTTTCAGCCGCGTCACATCGTGAAAGACGAGCATCGTTTTTTCCACTCCGTCCGGAAGATCCTTGATGGCGGAAATACTGACATCCACGACGCGAGGATCTTTTCTTCCCAGCCTGATTTCCTGTAGAACGGGCTTCCGCTCCATGCGGAAACGATCCAGCGCATTCTGCAGATCCGCGTTGAGAAAGGCTTCCAGAAGTGTTTTCTCCCGGATTTCCGTCTCCGGTCGTTCGAGAATGGCCTCAATAGCCTGATTGCAGGACTCGATTCGATTCCGGGAATCCAGGATCACGACTCCTTCCACCATGCTGGCCAGGGCAGATTCAAGTTTGCCTTTTTCTTCATGGGCCAGCCGGATTTTTTCCCGATACTCCGTGACCAGATAATTGATGTCTTCAGCTACTTGACCCAGTTCATCGGCGGAATCCACGAGGAGGGTTCCGGGAAGTTCTCCCCGGCGGATGGCCCGGGTATAATCCCTCATTTCCAAAACAGGCCGGGAAATTTTCCAGGTATAGAGAAAGGCAAGCAGAAGCGCGGGAACAAGGGCAAAACCGATTGCCCGGTAGAGGGAACCATACATACGATCCACCGCATGTTCCACTTCCAGCAGGGAACGGGCCATGCGGACATAACCCCGGATGCTCTCTCCGTCTCGAAGCGCCAGCGCCACATAAAGCATATCTACCTGGAGGGTATGACTTTGCCGGATGGCTTTGCCGGAACCCTTGATCCTGGCTTCCTGAACCTCGGGACGGTTCATGTGGTCTTCCATCCGGGGCGCGTCGACCTGTGAGTCGGCAAGGACATGACCGCCCGCATCGATCACGGTCACTCTGGCTTCGGACACTTTTTCCAGATGGCCAATCTGATCTGCCATCTCAGGGAGTGGCAGCAACGCCGTCAGACGCGCATAATTCAGAAGGCTTTCCTCGATTTTCCATGTCTCGTTCCGGCGAACCTGTTCGGTGAAAAAGAAGCCCACAATCACCGCTACCAGCAGGATTACCGCGAAATAGCTGAACAGGATCCGGAGAAATAGTTTTGGTTTCAAGCCATCCGCCCCTTGGGTTCCGTGGAGGAATCGTGACGCACGCTTTTCCCCGTCACCATGTAAATCACCATATCGGCAATTCCTTCCGCATGGTCGGCTATCCGTTCCAGGTTCTTGGAAATCTGCATGATCAGCAGCGCCACTTTAATTGTCCGGGGATTTTCTATCATGAAGGTGAGAAGTTCCCGAAAAACCTGTTCTGTCAGTTCATCAACAATTTCATCATCTTTACGAACCTGATCAGCCAGTTCGACATTTTCATTAACCAGGGCATCCATACTTTGACGGATCATCCTCTGAACGATCTCCCCCATGCGGGGAATATCGATATAGGGTTTCAACTGAGGTTCTTCATTCAGCAGCAGAACCTTCTCGGCGATGTTGACCGCCATGTCTCCGATCCGTTCCAGATGGCCGTTGATCTTGATTGCCGTCGCGATAAAGCGCAAATCTCTCGCCGCCGGCTGCCGCAATGCCAGGATGCGGATGCATCGCTCTTCATTTTCCGAATCAAGCTGATCGATGGCGTTGTCGTCGGCAATAACCTTCCGCGCCAGTTCAGAATCCCTGCCCAGCAGGGCCTGCAGGGCATTTTCGATGGCCCTCTCCGTCAGCCCCCCCAGATAAAGCAACCCCTCCTTGAGCTCCTGAAGCTCCTTCTCATAATGTCTGCTCGTATGTCTCTGGTTTGCCATGATCCCCCCGTGTCTGAAGTGAAGCGGCAGATTGCCGCGGCCTATCCGAATCGCCCCGTGATGTAGTCTTCCGTCTGCTTCTGTTCCGGATTGGTGAAAATCTTTTCCGTGGCGTTGTATTCAATCAGCTTCCCCAGATAGAAAAAGCCCGTCATGCCGGAAACCCGGGCTGCCTGCTGCATGTTGTGGGTAACAATGATGATCGTATAGTTTTCTTTGAGTTCGTCAATGAGTTCTTCGATCTTGGCCGTGGAGATGGGATCCAGGGCGGAAGTCGGCTCATCCATGAGGAGCACGTCGGGTTTCATGGCCAAAGCGCGGGCGATACAGAGGCGCTGCTGCTGGCCTCCTGAAAGTGTCATCGCCGAACGGGGAAGAATGTCCTTCACTTCCTCCCAGAGCACTGCCTGCTGCAGGCTCGATTCCACCAGCGCTTCCAGATCGCTTCTTTTTCTGAATCCGTGAAGCCGGGGACCATAGGCGATGTTGTCGAAAATGGTTTTGGGAAAGGGATTGGGTTTTTGAAAAACCATTCCGATCCGGCGACGAACTTCAACGGGGTCCATCTCGGGCGCATAAATATTCTGGTCTTCAAAAAGCACTTGCCCTTCCACCCGGCAGCCGTCGATGAGATCGTTCATCCGGTTGAGAAGGCGCAGCAGCGTGGATTTTCCGCACCCCGACGGCCCGATCAGCGCAGTCACCCGGTTTTTTTGAAAATCCATGGTGATGTCGGTCAAGGCCTGAAACCGGCCGTAGTAGAAATTGACGTTCACGGTTCGAATAATCGATTGTGTATCCAATGTTACCACCTTTTCTTTTTGCGCATACGGCTTCGAATGATGATTGCGAACAGGTCGATTCCCAGAACCAGCGCCATCAGAACAAGGGCCGTTCCGAACTGAAGGGGACGGGTTTCCTCGATCCGGGTTCCGGCCGTTGCCAGAACATAAATATGGTAGGGTAAGGCCATCACCTCGTCGAAAATTGACGAAGGCAGCTTCGCGGTGAAAAACGCGGCAGCCGTGAACATGATCGGCGCCGTTTCACCGGCGGCGCGTCCTATTCCCAGAATGGAACCGGTCAGAATTCCCGGCAGGGCGTTTGGCAGGACAATCCGAGATATGGTGCGCCATTTGGAAACGCCCAAGGCCAGTGACGCTTCCCGGAAGGTCTGAGGAACAGCTTTGAGCGCTTCCTCAGATGCCCCGATAATGGTCGGCAGGACAAGGAATCCCAGGGTCAGCGCTCCGGAGAGAATGCATGATCCGAATTGCAGGAAAACGACAAAAAAACCCAGGCCGAACAGTCCGAAAACCACGGAAGGAATACCGGCAAGACAGTTCACCCCCAGGCGGATAATCCGGATTATCAGCCCCTGACGCGCGTATTCCGTCAGATAAACCGCCGAGGCGATGCCCAGCGGCAGGGCCACCGTAATCGCCCCCAGCGTAAGGTACAGGGTCCCGAGAATCGCCGGCATGATGCCCCCTCGGGTCATGGAATCACGAGGGGGGCTGGTCAGGAATTCCCAGTTGATCGCCTGAAGGCCGTTGCTGAAAATATAAAAGAGTATTCCACCCAGGGCAAGAATGATCAGAAGGGCGCATAGAGAAACCGCACCCATAAAAAGATTCTGCTTAATATAACGCCATTTCCATTTCATGATAATTTTTACCAAAAAGCTACAGCGTGGCCGACCCTACCTGCTTGAAGCGTTGGGAGACGTAGTCTGCAATCATATTGAACAGAAGAGTCACAAAAAACAGGATGATCCCTGTGGCATACAGGGCGTGATAATGACCGCTGCGGAAAGGCGCCTCCCCCATTTCCGCAGCAATGCTTGCCGGCATGGGCCGCACCGGGTCAAAGATGCTTTCCGGAATGGCCGCCGCGCCGCCCGCCACCATCAAGACGACCATGGTTTCCCCCATCGCTCGAGCCATGCCCAGAATAACAGCCGTCGAAATACCGGACAGGGCCGCCGGAACAATCACGCGGGTGATTGTCTCAAATCGCGTCGCCCCAAGGGCATAGGACGCTTCCTTGAATTCCTGGGAAACCGCGTAAAGGGCATCCTCAGAAATGCTGGAAATGGTTGGAATCGCCATGATGGCGAGCATGAGCGAGGCGTTGACGATGTTCAGCCCCGTTGGCAGATCAAAAGTCTCCTGCAGCCACGGCGCCAGAATCACCATACCGAAAAATCCCAGCACCACGGAAGGCAGACCGGCCAGAAGTTCGATCGCCGATTTCAAAATTTCCCGGATGGAGAGAGGGGCTATCTCAGCGATGAAAATCGCGGACAGCACCCCCAGTGGCACTGCGATCAGCGAGGAAAAGAACGTGACGATCAGGGACCCCACAATCAACGGCCAGATTCCGTATTCCGGCGGTTCGTAGGTGGGATACCATTCTCTGCCTAAAAGAAATCCCGTAACAGACACTTCCCGGAAGATGGGCAACCCTTCACGGAAAAGAGAGACCACGATCAGCCCGAGAATAAGAATGGATACGAAAGCGATCAGGAGAAACAGCCCTTTGATGATCTTTTCTTTTCCTTGCCGGGTCATTCTTCCTTTCCTTTCTTACTTCTTGACCTTTTTGGCATTACCCTTTGCCGGGGCCTTCACCGGCACAAATCCATCCTTCGCCACAAGTTGCTGCCCTGCGGGGCTGAGAACAAAATTGATGAAACCGGCCACGTCGCCTTTCGGCTCGCCATTGGTATACATGTAAAGTGGTCTGGCAATCGGATAGGTTTTTGCCAGAACATTATCCGAAGAGGCCTGCACACCGTTTACCGTCAGCCCCTTGACCGAACGGTTCAGATATCCCAGTCCGATGTAGCCGATGGCGTAACGGTTTTTGGAAATCGTCTGCACGACTGCCCCACTGGATGCCTGTAGTTGGGCCCTGGGAGTGACCTTGGCGCCGTTGAGCACGAGGTGCCCCCAGGATTCGTAAGTTCCCGAACTGCTGTCTCGGGAAACCACCACGATGGGTCGGTTGTCACCGCCAACCTCTTTCCAGTTTCGAATTTTCCCCTGATAAATCTGACTCAACTGATCCAGAGTGAGTCCCGTAATCCGATTTGCAGGATGGACAATGGGAACAATGGCATCGATGGCCACCACATGTTCCAAAGGCTGGATGCCTTTAGCGCGGGCACTGGCCGCCTCTTTATCCTTGATTTCCCGTGATGATGTGGCAATATCCGTTGTCCGATCCATCAGAGCCTTGATGCCTTCACCTGACCCACCCCCGGAAAGGGAAATATTCACTCCCGGATGTGTTTTCATATACGCTTCCAGAGCAGACTGCGCAATGGGAAGCACTGTTGTCGAACCCTTGATGACCACTGTCGTCGCGGCGGCAGCCGGAAGGCTCCATGCCAGTAGCGCAAGACAACTGATAAACCATGACATGACCTTTTTCATATTGCTTTACCTCCTTGTAATTCGATGTTTTTTCTCTTCACCAATTGATTGCCGCGGTCACGATGAATTGAAGTGTGTTTCTTCTTACAGGAGAATTGTTGCAATATGATGACAGGATGATGAAATTTTTGCGACAGTTTTATGAAGTACACCTTTTGGACTTCATGTTCAGGCCCATGTGGATTTTCTGGAAGAGGAAATATCGGAATATGAATTTCCTGAAAGATTTTCTGCTTCTCGAAAGATTTTATTCCATTAAAGCCAGACTTTTCAGCGCCTGGCAATATCTTCATCGTTTTTTAATCAATTTGTCATACCTTTGTCACAATTCTGTGATTGAATAAGAGAAAATGTTTTATATGGTAAAGCTCAATAAATCGGGATGCCTTTGTCGTCCCCAACATTTTGGGATATGAAACGGGAGCATCAGTCAACCGTCGAAAAATTTTCATCACAATTCAGGAGATACTGACATGAGCAAAATCAAAGTATTGTTTTTATGCACGGGAAATTCCGCTCGCAGCCAGATGGCGGAGGCCCTGCTTCGTCATCTGGCCGGGAACACATTCGAAGTTTTCAGCGCGGGGCTTGACCCGAAAGGCATCAATCCCCTGACGACCCGGGTTATGGAGGAAATCGGCATTCCGCTGGAGGGTCACTATGCAAAACATGTCAATGAATACATGGGTAAGATCCATTTCGGCTATCTGATCACGGTCTGTTCGGATGCGGAACAACGATGTCCGTCAACGTTTCCCGGCATCAGTCATCGACTTCACTGGGCTTTTGATGACCCGGGAGCATTTGTCGGAACGGCAGAAGAAAATATAAAGAAGTTCAGAGAAATACGTGATCAGATCGATCTTCGTATCAGGTTATGGCTGGAGGAACGCAAGTCAGAAGGTGCTATTTAAGAATTTCAGATGTTGATACGAATGACTGACAGTTATCCATGTGATTGTTTTCTGCACAGGCATGAGGTTTTCCCATTTTCCTACATACCAGTTAATGGCTGGCATAGCGTCCGTAATCAATCCGTATTGTAATCATGAATGAATATGGCATGATAGCGTCACATCGACAAAGTGAACATTCAGTTCTCAACATCTCGCAGGAAATAACCTGAAAGGGGGAAGGAACATGGCATCTCAGAATAAATCATTGGAAACAACTAAGCTCCTTCGGAAACGGAAAATGAGATACTACGGTTTGAACAATATGATCCTGAGCAATACAACGGTTTATCTGAATCCCTACACGGAAAACGGCAGTCCGCTCTCCGTCGAAGAGGCCGCCATTTATGCCGCTGTCTCCAAATATTTCAACGACGGTGAATCCTGATCATCAGGTCGGATACCACTCTACCGCCTTCGTGCCGCCTTCAGATCCTTTCCGATCAGAAATTGTCATCTCCCCCGGGTTTCAATGACCGGGCTGGAGATGAGCCTGCCTGAAATATACATCGCCATCCAGAAAATCATTCAATCTTCTGAATGCCGGAATGACAGATAAAGCAATCGCAACCCATTGATCAAATTATGGGATTATTCCAAACTTCTTTAACACTCGCCTGTTACATTTTATCCTCTTCTTTTTTTATTGTCTTTAAAGTATATTGTGTCGTTTCGTAATCGGCGGCGGCATTTGATCCCGCATTTGCGACTCTATTCCAGAAACGCGTACGATCCGGCGGAAACAGGAGGCAGAAGATGAATCAGCTTGGCAGCAGATTGATCCAGGAAGGGTTGATCACGGAGCAGGAGCTCTCCGAAGCCCTTGAAAGGCAGCAACAGCAGGGAGGAAGGATCGGGCAGAATCTCGTTGATCTTGGTTTCGTGAAGGAAGAAGATCTTCAGCGCTTTTTTCAGGCCGCCCCTCCCATACCGACAACCATTGAGGAAACAGGCCTTGACATGGGATTCATCACGGAACTTATCATGAAGCATACGCTTTTCATGGGTGAATTCAAGCTGTCTGAGGTGGCTGAACGGACAAAGCTTTCCATGGCTATCACACAACAGGCCATCGAGATTCTGCGCCGTGACAAGTTCGTCGAGGTTACCGGGGGGGCAGGCTATGCGAGCATCACCTACAATTTCAAACAGACGGATCGCGGCAAGGAATGGGCGACGGAACTGACGAATCTCTGCCATTACGTGGGCCCGGCGCCGGTGACCCTGGACGCCTACCGCAGGATGGTGGAAATCCAGAGCGTGAAAAATGTCATTGTCGACGAAGAAAGCGTTAAAAAAGCCTTCAATCATCTGATCATTACGGAGGATATCCTGAAGCGTCTTGGTCCCGCCATGAGTTCAGGCCGGGCCATTTTCCTCTACGGCCCTCCCGGCAACGGAAAAACGGCCATCGCCGAGACCATCGGCCGCATCCTGCCGGATACCGTCCTGATCCCTTACGCCGTGACCGTCGGCGGACAGATCATCAATGTCTTCGACCCGGTCAATCATTTCCCCATTGAAGATTCAGGATCGCAGGGCAACATCGATCCGCGCTGGGTTCTGATCAAAAGGCCGGTCATCATCACCGGGGGAGAGCTGAACATGCGCATGCTCGACCTGGATTTCAACTCCATATCCAAGTTTTATGAGGCCTCTCTCCAGATGAAGGCGAATAACGGCCTCTTCATCATCGATGATTTCGGCCGGCAGCAGATCGATCCCCAGAATCTGCTAAACCGTTGGATCGTACCCCTCGACCGGAGAATCGACTTCATGAACCTGCATACTGGAATGAAGTTTTCCATTCCTTTTGACATGCTCGTTATCTTTTCCACCAATCTCGAACCGAAATCACTCGTTGACGAAGCATTCCTGCGAAGGATTCATTACAAGATCAAGATCGATCATCCCACGGAAAGAGAGTATTATGCCATTTTCAAACTGGTCTGCAGGGCGAACGGCGTAACCTTCAACCAGGAAGTTTTCGAATATCTCGTAGAAAATTACTACCGGAAACTGGGCGTTGATTTCAATGCCTGCCATCCGAGGGATATTATTGAACATGTGTTGACCAATTCCCGGTATCACCGCAAGCCCCCCGAGCTGACCAGGGAAAATATCGACATTGCGTGGGAAAACCATTTTGTGGATATGTAAGAACGGAAAACCGGGATCTTTAATCGTACAGGATCGGATCGGGATGAACCGGATTCACGAACCCCGGATGCAGGATTTCCGTTGACTTGAGAGCGGGCACTCACTACTGTGCCCTCGTTTTTTGACATTTTTTATAATGGAGGCGTCCTCAATGAGTTTATATGTCAACAACCAGAAATTAACCCAATTCGTACAGAAGATTTTCTCCAGTTTCGGCGTCACCCGGGAAGATGCCGTCATCTGTGCCGATAATCTGGTCCTCGCCGATCTGCGCGGTATTCCTTCCCACGGAGTGGCGCGCCTTCGACGTTATGTCGACGGGATGTCCAACGGCACCATCCTGCCGCACAGCAAGCCCATCATTGTCCGTGAAGCCCCATCCACCGCCACCGTCGACGGCCAGGCGGGACTGGGACAGATCGTGGGTCATTTTTCGACGCAGCTTGCTATTGAAAAAGCCCGGAAAACGGGAGTAGGAATCGTTGCCGTCCGCAATTCGAATCATTACGGCATCGCAGGCTATTACACCCAGATGATGCTTGATGCGGGCCTCCTGGGGATATCCATGACAAACACAGCCCCCCTTGTGGTGCCGACGTTCGGTCGGAAAATGATTATCGGCACCAACCCCATCAGCATGACCGCTCCGACCCGGCGCAATAAACCCTTTTTTCTGGACATGGCCACATCGGTGATTCCCCGCGGCAAGCTGGAGGTCTATGACCGGATGGGAAAGGACATGCCCGAAGGGTGGGCTGTGGATTCCAAGGGCCAGACCGCCACGGACGCAACGGAGGTTCTGAGAAACATGGTGGCCCGTCTCGGCGGGGGCATTCTTCCCCTTGGAGGGGAAGGAGAACTTTACGGCGGTTACAAAGGCTACGGCATTGCCCTGCTGGTGGATATCCTCTGCGGGGTCCTTTCCGGAGGCGCCTATGCCGATCTGGTCGATATCAAGGGGCCGGGCGGCGCAGGTCAACCGGCGCTGGTCGCCCACTTCTTCATGGCCCTGAACATCGAAAATTTTGTAGAAATGGAGATTTTCATGGAAAAAATGGACGATCTCATCGACCGCCTCAAGGAATCTGCCAAAGCCGAGGGTCAAAATCGGATTTATATTCACGGCGAAAAAGAATATGAACTGTACGAACAGCACCGGCAGACCGGCGTCCCGCTGGAGGAAAATGTCCATGAAACACTGAAGGCCATTGCCGGTGAAAGAGGAGTCGTATTCGATCTCTGATGCCGATCATGATAAAAGCTGAGCCGCCTGCTTTGTGCGGGCGGCATTGTATCCTTGACAGTCCCCTCCCCTCTCCCTATACTTCCATGAAATGACAGGCGAGTACCTGTCGGGAAGAAAACTTTCGGATATTCGATATAGTCATTTTCGTTATCGCTTTATTAAATAAGTGTGGCGATCTGCCCTATGGGAAAGAATTCCGATTCCGTAAAGCCCCCCGATGTGAATCTGCCGGCCAAGGTATCCGGCTGGCTCTCAATGTCCCGCCCCGCCTTTCATATCGTGGGCCTTCTGCCTTTTTTTCTTGGAACTCTCCTTGCCTGGAAACTTGAAGGCGTATTCCACCCAACGGTTTTCCTGCTGGGCAGTCTGGCCGTTATCCTGATCATGCTTTCCACGTATCAATCGGGAGAATATTTCGATTACGAGGAGGACGCTCTATCCAGAAAGCATCACCCCAGCCGTTTCGCTGGCGGTTCCGGCATCCTCCAGAAAAGAATCCTCTCTCCTTTGGTCGCTTTAATTACAAGCGTGGTCAGCATGCTCCTTGCGGTTCTGATCGGCGTGGTGCTTCAGTTCGTCCTGAATACCGGCCCCTGGACTCTCCTTCTGGGGTGCGCGGGGGCACTGCCGGGATTTTTCTATTCAAGGCGTCCTGTCCGTCTCGTGAACAGAGGAATCGGAGAGCTCTTTATCGGATTCTGTTACGGATGGCTGCCCATCGCTTCCGCCTTCTATATTCAAAGCGGCTATATCCCCGCGATTATTGCCTGGATGAGTCTGCCCGTCGGATTGACGATCTTCAACGTCATTCTTCTCAACGAGTTCCCCGACTATCCGGCGGACCTGGCCGTCGGCAAGCGCAATCTTCTCGTCCGTTTCGGAAAAAAACGCGGGGCTGAACTGTATTCCCTGGCGGCGTTCTTCGCCTGGATATCCCACCTGCTTTCCCCCTGGTTCGGCGTTCCCTCCCTCGTGATTCCCTATTACCTTCCGGTCATGATCCTCTCGGTTATTCTTGTCGCAATGGTCTTGCAGAAAAAATACGAAAATCGTATAACCCTGGAAATTCTCTGCGGTCTCAATATTGTGGTGAACATCGGCACGACGCTTTCCTACCTGCTGGCCTATTTATAACATTCGATAAGGATTCAGGGTTTTCTCCCGGATCAATAAACGGAACAAATCAATATCATTGACGGCAGTGAAAGGAAAAGAAAATTGCTCAGACAGGTCAAACCGTTTTACATGCCGCCGACTCTGATTCTTCGGCAGATCGGCAGCGCGATCCTCATGGCTGTATTAAACGACTGGAAAAAATTTCCTTCCTGGCTTGTCCATCACAGCCTGAAATCTATTCCCGTTGCCAACGGCGCCTACGGCATGGGCTGCATCGGATATCCGGGGCACCCCGTCTGGGAAGTCACCCGTGCCTGCAATCTGAGCTGCATTCACTGCCACGCGAAGAGCAGCCAGGCCGCATCGGATGAGCTGACCACTGCCGAAGGTAAGCGCCTCATCGATCAGATCGCCTCCATGCCGGCATTCCGCACTCTGGTTTTTACCGGCGGTGAGCCGCTGGTCAGAAAGGACATTTTTGAACTGCTTCGCCATTCACAGAAAGCCGGGCTGGCTAACATTCTCGCCACCAACGGCACTCTCATCGACGACGCCATGGCCCGGAAGCTTAAAGATCACGGAGTGGTCTGCAACGCGATCTCCGTGGATGCGCCGGACGAAACAATACATAATTACGTCCGGAATTCCCCACGTGCCTTCGAACTGGCCTTAAGGGGCATCGAGGCTACGAAGAAGGCGGGAATCCTTCTGCAGATCAACACCACCGCTATGGAATACAATCTGCCCGTACTGTCGGAGCTCATTGACTTCATTAATGATCAGGGCGCCTCCGTTATGCTGATGTACCAGCTCGTGGCGGTGGGACGGGGAGAAAAAATCAAAAGCAAAACTCTGAAAAAGAGCGCCAACAGGGAACTAAGCGAGCTCATTTCCAGAAAGCAGAAGCAGGTTGAGACCATCATCGAACCGGTCGCCGGCCCCCAGTACTGGCCCTACCTGCTCGAAAAGAAGGGCTGGAACGACGGCCCGGCTCTGAAGTTTGCGGAACAGGTCTTTTACGGCTGCTCGGCGGGACGGGACTTTCTCTACATCAAGGCCAACGGCGACGTGTGGCCCTGTCCTTTTGTGGAAATCAACAACGGTAATGTACGGGAAAAATCACTGAACAAAATCTATGAGGAAGCCCCCGTTCTGCGTCACCTGATGGATCGGGAAAATCTGTTGAAGGGACTGTGCGGCGATTGCCGCTACCGCAGGATCTGCGGCGGCTGCAGAGGAAGAGCCTTTGCTTACAGTGGCGATTACCTGGCCGAAGACCCCCGCTGTTTCATCCGAAGCAGGACAGCCGAAAAATCCATTTCGGAGTGAGGCTAACATTTTCTTCAATTACTATCTCGTTTTGATTTAAAATTATTGATAATTCGATGCCGTCAGCTTCTGAACCTGGCATTTATGCGTCACTTGGAAATTTCTTTTGCGGTGCGACAACAAACCTTTTCCTTCCTCTGTCTCTGCAATCGGTTATATGCACCTGCAAATAAAGTTTTGCATTCTGAATTTCAGGAGCAAAACAAATTATGCAGTGTGCCTCGTTTTTGCCGGTCTCACGATACATGGTAAAGTGTTCTTCAATGTTCTTAAAGTGATTTTTCCCTCTTCTAAGCCCCGTCTCGCCTGTATTGGCTTGTAAAGCCGTTTCTTTTTCTTGACATCACAAATTTCCTGATTAGAATCTGACAGTCTTTTTTTTTCATTCTCCAGTACCCATGTCTTTTTTCCTTTGTGTGATCATGTTTAGAAAATGCTTGCCGACAACAAACTGGGTTATGTCCGATGTCAACAAGGAGGCACAATATCTCCTTGTCAAGGAACTGGGTATTCACTGGATCATGTCTTCCATCCTGGCGAGCCGTGACATCCAAACCCCTGATGACGCCCGGAAGTACCTCTATCCATCCCTTCACGATCTTCACAATCCTTTTCTCATGAAAGACATGCAGCTCGGGGTCAATAGGCTGATTCAAGCGGTGTACCAGGGAGAAAAAATCGTGGTGTACGGCGATTATGACGCCGATGGAATTACGTCCGTAGCTGTGCTTGTCAAATTTTTACGGGACATTCAGGCAGACGTTTCCTATTACATCCCCGACCGGATTGACGAAGGATACGGTCTGAACAGGAAAGCAATTGACCGGATAAAAGAAAAAAGCGCCAGTCTGATCATAACCGTCGATTGCGGCATTTCCGATTGCGACGAGATCCTGTACGCCAGGTCGCTGGGTCTGGACACCATCATACTCGATCACCATGAGGTTTCCGATTCGCTTCCCACAGCCGTTGCGTCCATCAACCCGAAACGCCCGGACTGTCCCTTCCCGCTGAAACACCTTGCCGCTGTGGGCATCGTTTTCAATTTCCTGATCGCCCTGCGCGGAAATCTCCGGAAAGAGGGATTCTGGCACGGAAAACCCTATCCGAACCTCAAGGAATATCTTGATCTCGTGGCCCTGGGGACGATCGGAGACATCTGTCCCATGGTCGACGAGAACAGAATTTTTGTCAGAGTAGGCCTGGAATTGCTGACAGAAGGGAAAAGAGTCGGAATCCGCGCCTTGAAGGAAATCTGCGGCGTCGACACTCAGGCCGTCGATACCGAGAAGGCCTCCTTTTCGCTGATTCCCAGGATCAACGCCGCCGGCCGCGTTGGATTGCCAGATGACGCCGTTGAGTTGCTCCTTGCCGACGATATGGGAAAAGCCAGAGACCTCGCGGTAAAGCTGGACAGCTACAATCGCAGAAGAAGGGCTCTGGAAAAAAATATCCTGGAAGAAATCATTGAAGATCTCGAAAAGACAATAAGTGACCGGAACAGGACAGCTCTGGTCATGGCTTCGGAAAAATGGCACCCGGGAGTCATCGGGATTGTGGCATCCAAGATAGCTGATCGCTACGACCGTCCGGCTATCCTGATCAGCCTGAAAGACGGAATCGGGAAAGGATCCGGCCGGAGTATCGCGAATTTCAATATTTATCAGGGCTTAAGGGAATGTGAAGATTATCTGATATCATATGGCGGCCATCGGTACGCTGCCGGTATTTCCATCATGGAAGAAGACATCGAACAATTCGCTGAAACGCTCGATGAAATTGTAAGGGAAAATGTTCTGCAGTCCGATTTCATCTCCGCGACGTTCATCGAAGCACAATGCCATTTGAACGACATTACCCATGAACTGCTGGCGCAGATGGAACTGCTGGCGCCCTTTGGAAGCAAAAATCCCGAGCCGGTCCTCTGTGTGCGGAATGTCAACGCCTTTTCGCCCGCTGTCGTAGGGAACAACCATCTCCGCATGCGCGTATCGGAAGCGGGTGTGTCGCGCAATACGATCTGGTTCAGCCAGGGACATTTCATTCGTGAACTCAACGATTCCTGTCTTGATATCGCTTTTACACCGCAGATCAACACCTGGAACGGAGCTTCCGACATTCAATTGAAAATGAAGGACATCACGATTCGCGGCAACTGAGGAATCTGGAATTTCCGAGGTCTTTAACTGGTTTGTTCAAACAGTGTTTAAGATAAGGGTGTTACCCAATCCCGAGTTTCTCGATGCGATAACGAAGCGAATCAAAGCTGATCATCAGAAGTTCCGCCGCCTTCGTTTTTGATCCCTTTGATTTCTCAAGGGCTTTTCCGATTATGGCCCGTTCGAATCTTGCCAGTTCATCGTTCAGATTCAAACCCTGATCAGGGATATTCTCAATTTTGAATGTCTCGTGCTTTGCTGCCGAATTCTCTCGGGAAATCATCAGATTCTCAGGAAGGACGATGCTGGAATGCTCCAGGGCCACGCTTCTTTCGATAATGTTTTCCAGCTCCCGGACATTCCCCGGAAAAGAATAGTCCATGAGAAGTTCCAGGGCATAATTAGAGATATTTTTAATCCCTTTGCCGAATTCACGGGAATATTTTTCAATGAAGTACTTTGTCAGGACGGGGATGTCATCCTTTCGTTCCCTCAAGGGCGGAATGGAGATCGGGATGACATTCAACCGGTAATAAAGATCCTCCCGGAAATCCCCTTTCTGGACCATCTCCTCGAGATTCCGGTTTGTCGCCGAGATAATCCGTACATCGACGCGAATATTTTCCGTGCCGCCGATTCTCAGAAAGGTTTTTTCCTGAACGACTCTTAAAAGCTTGACTTGAAGAACGGGGGGCAGCTCGGCCACTTCATCGAGGAAAATCGTCCCGCCCCGGGCGATCTCAAACAGTCCCGGCTTATCCGCGTAGGCTCCCGTAAAGGATCCTTTGAGATAACCGAACAGCTCGCTTTCCAGAAGATTTTCCGGTATGCCGCCGCAATTGATCACGACAAAAGGCATGTCTTTTCTTGGGCTGTTCTCATGGATGGCCTTGGCAACAAGCTCTTTTCCCGTTCCGCTTTCCCCGAGAATCAGAACATTGGCCGTCGTATCAGCCACTTTCTTGATCAGGGAATAAACCTTGAGCATTTCCCTGCTTTTCCCGATGATTTCGCCAAAGCAGACTGAATTTTCGATGTCCCGGATAAATTTTGCGTCATCCTGCATCCTGCCGTTGGACTCCAGGGCACTTCGGATCGTCGACGTAAATTCTTCGATGTTGAAATCCTTCTCGATATAATCGTAAGCTCCCTCTTTCATTGCCCTGACCGCCGTCTCTCCGGAGGCATAAGCCGTAATCAGGATTACCAGAGATTCAGGAGAAACATCCTTGACGGACTTGAGAAATTCGATCCCGTCGATTTTGGGCATTCTCAGATCGGTGATGATCAGGTCGAAGCGCTGCTTCCGGCAACGGTCCAATCCTTCCCCGGCATCTCGGGCGCAACTGACATCATAACCTTCCCTGGTCAGCATTATATCGAGAAATTCTCTCATCCCCTTATCATCATCAACGACAAGGATTGTTGCCATACCTTCCTCCTCCCTTAAAACTCAAGCAACCCGGACATCCTTCGTGAAAATTGTTTCCGTTTCCGCCAATTCCTGATTTTTCGGCAGGCAGACCCGGAGACGGGTCCCTTTTTCCTTTTCGCTGGTTATCGTGATCGTTCCGGAATAATTCTCGATGATCTTCCCGACCACCGCCAGACCGAGCCCTGTCCCCCTCTCCTTGGTCGTAAAGAAAGGCTCGAAGATCCGGTTCATATCTTCTCTGGAAATGCCTTCACCGCTGTCTTCGATGTCCAGTTGAACACATTGGCGTTCGTTCATAACCACCACAGGGGTTGTTCTGATATGCAGACGCCCTCCCCGGGGCATGGCCTGCAGGGCATTGAGGATAAGATTCCAGATGACATGCTGCATTTCTCTTTTGTTCGCGTACAACAGGGAAGGTTCCGGATAGTTTTTCTCCACCGTGATGTTCTCTGACCAGTCCGGAATATAAACAAGAGATTCAAGGATTTCATCGATCAGAGCATTGAGATTCATCCATTCCTTCTCACCTGCAGCCGGCTTGGCAAGCAGAAGGAAATCCTTCATGAAATTTTCGAGCTGATCCTTTCCTCTGAGAATGATCTTCATGAGCCGCTCGTCCGTTGGATCCAGCTTCAGATCTTTTTTCAACATATGAATCGAACCGCTGATGGCAGCCAGCGGGTTTCTGATTTCATGAGCCAGGCCTGCGGCCATTTCCCCGATAAAGGCAAAACGCCGGCTTTTTTCATAGGCGGCCTCGATTTTCTTGATGGAAGTCAAGTCCTGAAAAATCAGGATTTCTCCTATGTGCTCTCCCTGGCTTCCTCTGAGCCGCGACAGGGAACAGCCAAGGATCAGTTCCTCATTATTCCGGTTCCTGATGTTCATTTCCATTCGCCTGCCCGAACTCTTACCCGTCTGGATGCAGGAATATCGGGCGAATAGAGAAGCATAGCCGGGAAAGACCTCATGAATACTTCGATTCAGAACATCCGCGACTGAAAGACCTGTTATGTCGACCGCAGCACGATTGAAGGATTTGATCCGGTCTTCCATATCGATGGTCAAAATGCCCGCATCGACCGACTCGATAATGCTCTGGTGCAGAAGATCCAGCTGATCGAAGGCATTTTCCTTTTCAGCAAGAAGCGTCCTGGCGGTTTTTTCCTGTTCGATCACGAAACTTGCAAGGAAAGCCACGATATAAAATGACAGCGCATGAATGAATATTCTCGAATAGAGATATCCGGCATTTCTCTGGACTTCCGGGATAATCGACTGATACTGCGGGGCAATCACAGCGAAATATTCCAGATTCAGAAGAAGGCCATAGGAGAGACTGCAGGCGGTGGCCACGATTAATCCTCCTTTTCTTTCCGCAAACAGTACGGTGTAAATGATAACCATGGGATAGAGAACGGAATAGATGCTGCTGACGCCACCGGTGATATGAACGAGAAGCGTAATCAGAAACACATCGCAGACCATCTGAATATAGGCATGAAGATGAGAGTTTTTGACGACTTTCAGCAAAAAAACATAGATGAAAGAGATGATATAGGTGGTGAGAATGAGGCTGTAAAAGGATGGAAAGCGGATCTCCGGGTAAAGGGATGTCTGTTTGAGGTCGATGAAAATGATGATTACCAGAAGAAAAGTGGCAATGGCCACCCGGCAGACAATCAGCCAGCGCAATCTTTCCAGCAATATCACTTCCCGCATTGAGGAATTTTCATGAGACTTCATTTCAAAACATATACCTTCTTCCTGCAGAAAATTTTATCTCTTCAATATTTGCGGTGTTTTCACGAAAGAGTTTTATCTGTCAAAAACGACGCCATGCTATATTATTTCATCAATTAAATCTAATGAATTTCGACGATGCAAAAGCCCTTTCTCCTTCTCCTTTCAGCGCTGATTTCGGGCATTATCGCGGGGAACACATTGCCCCTTCCGGTTTACGGATTGTTAATCGCTTATTTTCCTTTCCTTGTCCTGCTTTTCATTGGAATTTTCCGGAAAAACTCTCTTCTGACTTTCCTGAGTGTCATGGCCATCCTGTTTCTTCAGGGAAGCATGAACATCTCCCAGCTTGACCATCGGCCCACCAGACAAACCGAAGCACTCCAGTATCAGAATAAACGTGAAATGCATACACTGGAGGGAGTGATCTGTGAGAGCCCTCAATATCTGCCGGAAAAAACGAAGTTGATTCTGCAGACAACCCGGATACTGAAAAATGGAGTCTATATTCCCCTGTCAGAACGCGTCCTCTTGACGGTCAAAGGACGTCATGACCTGAAATATGGCGATTTTATCCGTTGCGAAACCTGTCTTGGAAAACCGCATAATTTCAATAATCCTGGTGGACTGGATTATGAGAAACGTCTGCGTTTCGAAAAAATCTCCTTCACGGGCTTTATTGCGGAAAAATCGCGAATCGTTATGCTTCGCGAAGGCCAGGGGAATTTCTTCAAGGGGGCCATCGAACGATTTCGAAACGATATCAGGAGAATTATCATCGCTAACGCCCCCCATCCGGAACAGACGGTCCTTCAGGCTATGATCATCGGCTGTCAGAAGGAAATTCCGCCGACACTCATGGAAAAGTTCAACATAACCGGCACATCCCATATCCTGGCCATTTCCGGTTTCAATGTGGGCATCATTGCTTTGTGGACCCTCGTAGTCATTCGCCGGCTCTTCAAAATTTCGGACTATCTCATGCTCCGTTTCAACATCATCAAACTGTCACTTTTGTGGGCCATTCCGCCTGTCGTTCTTTACGCGCTCGTAGCAGGAGCCGGAATGTCCGTTCTCCGAGCGGCAATCATGGCCCTTGTCTTCATGGCCGCGCTCCTTCTTGATCGCCGGCAGGATCCGGCCAACAGCCTGGCCGCCGCTGCCGTGCTGATCCTGATGTTTTCCCCAGACGCTCTGTTCGACATTTCTTTTCAGCTTTCCTTTGCCGCGGTTGCCTCCATTATAGGGATCAATCCCGTGTTCTCCCGATTCATGATGAAGCCGGAGTCTCTCCCGGAATCAACCGGCAAAACGGCCTGGATTGTAAAAATCAAAAGGAATATCCTGTTGTTTCTGATCACGACGGTGAGCGTCACCCTGGGAACTATGCCGATTATCGTTTTCTGTTTCAACCGTCTGTCCCTTGTTGTTCTCCCTGCCAATATGATTCTGGTCCCCATACTTGGCCTTCTGGCCCTGCCGCTCAGCATGATGGTCATCGTCGTGAGCCCGTTTTCAGAAATGCTTGCTGGTCTTTTGATCCATTGTTCAGCCTGGCTGATCAAACTATCCCTGATTCTGATCGATTTCCTTGCCGGACTGGACGGTACGGCCTTTTATGTCTGCACGCCGTCTTTATGGCAGATTGCGGCATTCTACATGCTTTTGATTTCCGGCATCCAGATGATCGATCTCTTTCGACAGGATGATATACCTGGGCTCCAGCGGAAAAGACGTCTGTTCGGACTTCTGTTTATTGTCATGCTCACCTTTCTGGCAGGCGGCAGCGTTCTGCAATCCGTTCAGCGGATCAACAACCGGGAACTGACAGTAACGGCCATCGATGTTCATCAGGGAAGCGCGACCCTCGTCCGGTTCCCCGGAGGAAAGACACTGCTGCTGGATGGCGGAGGACTTCCCGGGGACGCCTTTGATGTCGGTCGCTTTGTCGTGGCACCCTTTTTATGGCATGAAGGCATCAGAAAAATCGACATCGTTGTTCTTTCCCATCCTCATGCCGATCACCTTGGCGGACTTCCCTTCATCCTGGAGAATTTTCACGTCCAGGAAGTCTGGTCCAATGGAGAAGCAGCGGATAACGAGATGTATCGTCGTTTTCTGGAAATCATTCACAGGAAGGGTATCCGACACCGCATTCTCAAAGACCAGAAAACCGAACTGAGCGTGGAAAAAGTCGGAATTCAGGTATTTCATACGGTAACTCCCGATTCTACAGGAAGGAATTTCAATGAAAAGTCTCTGGTGGTGAGGATGACCATCGGGAAGATCAGTCTGATGCTGCCGGGAGATATTTCTGAGAAAGAAGAGAAACTTCTGCTTAAAAAGGGTCTTGAGCTCAGCAGTGACGTTCTTTTTGTTCCTCACCATGGCAGCCGGATGTCCAGCAGCATGCCCTTTATGGAAGAAGTGCGTCCAAAAATGGCCATTGTGAGCTGTGGCCCGGATAATTCCTTCGGTGTTCCGCATCGGGAGATCCTTGAACGATACAAGGCCATCGGCGCTCCTATATTCAGGACTGACATGAATGGAGCGGTTACCGTGCACTCTGATGGACAGAATCTTCGGGTAAAAGTATTTAAAGGAATTATCGACGGAGGACTTTTCTCGAAATAATTTTCCTGTCTTTACGTTCCGGCGCCTAAATCATGGAAGAACATAATTTTATTGTCATTCACCTGGTTCTATGTTAAGCAGCAGGGTCGTTAAAATCGAGACTGGGTGTGGTTAATCAAAATGGAAGTCATTACGGCCGTTAAGGGTTTCAAGGACATTCTTCCCGAGGAAACGGGAAAATGGCGTTTTGTGGAAGACGCCGCACGGGAAATTTTTTCCCGCTTCGGATTCAAGGAAATCCGTCTTCCCGTTCTGGAAAAGACGGATCTTTTCAAAAGAGGGATTGGTGAATCCACCGATATTGTCGAAAAGGAAATGTACACTTTTCTCGACCGGGGAGACGAGTATCTGACGCTTCGGCCGGAAGCGACGTCTTCTGTGATCCGGGCTTATCTGGAACATGCGCTCTACAATGCCGAACCGGTCAGCAGGCTGTTCACCATCGGCCCCATGTTTCGCCGGGAAAGACCCCAGCGGGGCCGTTTCCGGCAGTTTCATCAGATCGATGTGGAACTGCTGGGCCTCGATGACCCGCGGGCGGATGCGGAAGTTATCCTCATGCTCATGCATTTTCTTTCCACCGTCGGTCTGAAGAATGTGAGCCTTGAACTCAATTCTCTGGGATGCTCCTCCTGCCGTCCCGCTTTCCGAAAAGTCATCCTGGAATTTCTGAGCGGAAAGGAAGACGGTCTCTGCGACGACTGCAAACGGCGTCTCGGATCGAATCCGCTTCGTGTTTTTGACTGCAAGGCAAAGGAATGCCAGGAGATCATCGCCGATGCCCCCCGGCTTTCCGACTTTATCTGCAGCGACTGCCACACACATTTCGAGACCGTTGCCTCCACTCTGACGGAGCTGGATATCCCCTTTAAAATCAATGCCCGCATGGTCCGGGGGTTGGATTATTACACCAAGACAACTTTTGAGGTCACCACGGAGCATCTGGGGTCTCAGAATGCCGTGGTCGGAGGCGGACGCTATGACCGTCTTGTAGAGGAACTCGGAGGCCCTGATATTCCCGGCATCGGCTTTGCGGTCGGTTTTGAACGTTTGATCACTCTTCTGCAGGCAGAAAACACGCGTTTTCTGCCTCAACCGGATCTCTTCATTGCATCCCTTGGAGAGTCCGCGCAGAGATTGGCCTTCCTGTTATGCAACCAGTTGCGGATCAAAGGGCTTCATGTCGAACAGGATTTCTCGGCCAGGAGTCTGAAAAGTCAAATGAAGCGGGCAAACCGCTTGAACTGCGCCTACACCCTGATTCTGGGCGACAGAGAACTGGAAGAAAAAAAGGCCGAATTTCGGGACATGAAAACGGGAGCCCAGCAGACTCTTTTCCTGGACAACCTTGAAGAACAAATTCTGAAACTTATAAAAGAGAGGTAAAGACGTTGTCGGATTTCATCACGATTAAGAAGAGAACACATTACTGCGGGCAATTAGACAGCAGCGATAGCGGAAAGGAAGTCATACTCATGGGATGGGTTCACCGTCGGAGGGATCACGGCGGTGTCATTTTTGTCGATTTCCGAGACCGCGAAGGCCTTGTTCAGATTGTTTTCAATCCGGAATACAGTCCCGTTGCTCACCAGGAAGCCCACAAAATCCGCAGCGAGTACGTTCTGGCCGTTCGGGGAGCGGTTCGCAATCGGCCGGAGGGGATGGTTAATCCTGACATGAAAACAGGAGCCATCGAGGTCATGGTCGAGGAGCTGGAAATTCTCAATGAATCGCAGACCCCGCCTTTCAGTCTCGAATCCGAAAGCGACATTTCGGAGAACATCCGACTGAAGTATCGCTATCTGGATCTGCGCAGACCACAGATTCAGAGGAATATCATGTTGCGGAACCGCGTTGCTGCAGAGACGCGGCAGTTTTTTCAAAGCAACGGTTTTATCGAAATCGAAACGCCTTTTCTCACGAAGAGCACCCCGGAAGGCGCCCGCGATTATCTCGTTCCCAGCCGCATCAACAAGGGAACCTTTTACGCCCTTCCCCAATCTCCTCAGATATTCAAGCAGTTGCTCATGGTTTCCGGCTTCGACCGCTATTTTCAGATCGTCAAGTGCTTTCGCGACGAAGACCTCCGCGCGGACCGGCAGCCGGAATTTACCCAGATCGACGTGGAAATGTCCTTTATCACAGAGGACGATATCATCGAAATTATGGAAGGCCTGATGACCCATCTCTTTTCCCGATGCCTGAACCGGACTTTTTCGACGCCCTTCCCCCGTCTTTCCTATGCGGAAGCGATCGGTCGATATGGAAAGGACAACCCGGATATCAGGTTCGGCCTTGAACTCAGAGATCTGACCGATATTCTTGCCGACTCGGGGCTTACTGTCTTCCGCGAAGCCGCGGCAGGCGGGGGCATGATCAAGGCGATCCGCATCCCCGAAGGGAAGCGTCTCTCCCGTAAGGATTTGGATGACCTCCAGAATTTCGTCTCCATTTACGGGGCCAGGGGCCTCGCCTGGGCTCGTGTACTTGCCGACGGATGGACATCGCCTATCTTCAAATTCCTCACCGCGGATGAAGTCCGGCAGATCAATGGCAGAATGGAAGCGGTCGAAGGCGACGTCCTCGTTTTTGTCGCGGATACGCCGACCGTGGTCAATGACTCCCTGGGGAATCTCCGTATCCATCTGGCCAAAAAGCTCAATCTGATCGATCCGGAACAATTTGCCTTCGTCTGGATTACCGAGTTTCCACTCATGGAATTCAGCGATACGGAAAAGCGCTATGTTTCCACGCATCATCCTTTTACATCTCCTGTACCCGATGATGTGAAGTACCTTCCGGGAGAACCGGGGAAGGTCAGGGCGCGGGCCTACGATCTCGTGCTCAATGGTTCCGAGGTGGGAGGCGGCAGCATCCGGATTCACAGAAAAGAGATCCAGTCCCTTATTTTCGAAGCTCTGGGCCTGGAGAATGAAGAAGTCCGCAGCAAGTTCGGCTTCCTTCTGGACGCCCTGGAATTCGGGACGCCGCCCCATGGCGGGATTGCCTTCGGTCTGGATCGACTGGTCATGATGATGACCGGGGCGGAATCCATCCGCGATGTCATCGCCTTTCCCAAAACGCAGAAGGCCACCTGTCTGATGACGGATGCCCCTTCGCGGGTGAGCATTGAACAACTGATGGAGTTGTCCCTTAAAATTGTTTAGTCTTCCCTATTGACAGACATTGCCAGCTTATTATAGTAATTTTCTGTAACTGCTATAGAAAATAGTCTCTTTAGCGAAAACTATTTGCGTTGGAGTTTGAGATCATGGCCAAATGGAATCCCCAGAAAAGAGTGTTGAATCATGAGCATACCCGATTCTGGCGCTTTGAATTGCGGGATGTGGATGAACCGAATCTTCAGAAAGAAGTATTCCCCTATGACGAAGTCAGCCGGATCGACTTTGATCACCGGATTATTCCCATCCAGCCCGCTGAAGAAATTTTTATTACCGATACGACATTTCGGGATGGGCAGCAGGCCAGACCTCCTTACACGACTCAGCAGATCGTCGACCTTTACCAGATGATGAGCCGCCTTGGCGGATACAATGGAATTATCCGGCAGACGGAGTTTTTTCTTTACAGCAATCGGGATAAGGAAGCCGTCAGAATGTGCCAGGACCTTGGCCTGCAATATCCTGAAATTACGGGTTGGATCCGGGCTGCCCGGGAAGACATCCCCCTGGTGAAAGAAGCCGGTCTGAAGGAAACAGGGATTCTGACCTCCGTGTCCGACTATCACATCTTCCTTAAATTGAACATGACCCGAAGTCAGGCCCTTGAAGAATATCTGGGAATCGTCAAGGCGATCCTGGATGCCGGCATCGTTCCCCGCTGCCACTTCGAAGATATCACCCGTGCGGACATTTATGGATTCTGCATCCCCTTCGCCATCGAGCTGATGAAGCTTCGGGAGGAAAGCGGTGTGGATATCAAGATCAGGCTCTGCGATACCATGGGATACGGTGTGACCTATCCGGGCGCTTCGCTGCCGCGTGGTGTCGACAAACTGGTGCGGGCGTTCATTGATGACGCCGATGTGCCCGGCCGACTTCTGGAATGGCATGGCCACAACGATTTTCATAAAGCCCTGATCAACGCGACTACCGCATGGCTTTACGGCTGCAGCGCCGCCAATTCCACTCTGCTCGGGCTGGGCGAGCGGACGGGCAATCCCCCTATTGAGGGGCTTATTATTGAATATATCGGGCTCATGGGAAAGACAAACGGGATCGACACGACGGTGATTACTGATATCGCAAATTACTTTAAAAATGAAATCGAATACAAAATCCCGTCCAATTACCCCTTTGTCGGCGCGGATTTCAATGTTACCCGGGCTGGTGTTCACGCTGACGGCCTGATCAAGAGTGAAGAGATCTACAACATCTTCAACACGACGAAGATTCTGAAGCGTCCCATCGTACCCATGATCACCGACAAGTCCGGAAAAGCTGGCATCGCTTACTGGATCAACTCGCATTTCGGACTGTCCGGCGACAGTACCGTGGATAAGCGACACCCCGGCATTTCGAAGATCAACAAATGGATCGCGGATGAGTATGAATTGGGGCGAGTCACCACCATTTCCACGGAAGAACTCGAGGCGAAGGTTCGCAAGTATATGCCGGAACTCTTCATGTCTGATCTGGAAAGGATCAAATTCAAAGCGGCGGAAGCAGCCATCGCCGTACTGCGCAAGATCATCGATGATCCGGCCATGAAAACGATGCAACCTGAACTCCAGGAACCGGTAATGCAGCGGTTTATCGAGGAATACCCCTCGATCCAGTTTGCATACGTGGTGGACATGAACGGCAAGAAGACCACGAGAAACATCACGAATATCGTTGATCGCGCCAAATATGAAAACTACGGCGTGGGAACGGATCAGTCCGATCGGGAATGGTTCATCAAGCCGCTGCAGACGGGCAAACTTCATGTGACTGATTTTTACATTTCCAAAATGACGGGCGCCCTCTGCTTTACCGTTTCAGAACCGATTACAGATGACAATGACGATATGGTCGGAATTTTTGGAGTGGATATTCGCGTTGAAGATCTGGTTAAAGAGCCTGAATATATCGCCGAAGCAACGCAGATCGCCCTGAAAGCGGAATATGACGCGAAATACAAATCAGATCACTGGCTGTAAACAGATAAATACAGGAACTCACCACTGCTCTTCGACAACCCAGTGTTCGAAGGGCAGTTCTTTTTTTCGGGAGGAGGGAACCAGTTCTCGAATGAACCGGGATGGGCTGAGATTGGCAAACCCGGCCCATCTTGAATAATCCGTCTGGGGATAGCAGAGGTAGAGGTAATCCTTGGCCCGGGTGGCGGCCACATAAAAAAGTCTCCTCTCTTCTTCTTCGCCGCCGGCTTCCTGAACCGCCCGTTCCAGGGGAATCATGCCTTCAGCGCATCCGACGAGCAGGACAACGGACCATTCCAACCCCTTTGCCTGATGAACGGTGCTCAAAATGACCTTGTTTTCCTGGAGGTCATCGCCGGCTGCCTTGTCCCGTCCGTCGGCGTCCATGTTGGTCATGAGGGACAATTCACTCAAAAAGTCCTCCAGAGAGGAAAACTTGCCGGAAAATTCCGCGAGCTGTTCGAGATCTTCTTCCCGTGAGGCCGTATCGGTATACGTTTCCCGCAGATACTTTCGATATCCTCTCTCAATAATCAGGCTGATGAGATCCGGCAGCGTCGAAGCATGAACAGCCTCCTCCCGCAGCTTGATCAATACTTCCTGAAAAAAAGCGAGTCCGCCTCTGGCCGTCTTCGAAACCACCTTCAGAAAATCTTCCCTTAAAGCAGCTTCCAGCGGTTCTCCCGATTCCGAAAGAAATTGCCAGAGTTTCTCGGCAGTTTTTTTCCCGATCTTCGGACACAGCCCAAAAATCCGTTTCCATGCCAGTTCATCCAGCGGATTCCCCAGAATTCTCAGATAAGCGGTTACATCCTTGATGTGGGCCTGTTCGAAAAAGCGGATTCCCGAACGGATTTCATAGGGGATTCCCCGCCGTGTCAACTCCATCTGAACATCCATGGCGTGAAAATGGGCCCGGTACAGAATCGCCATTTCGTGCAGAGGAATGCCGTCTCTGTGAAGCTCCAGTATCCGCTGGGCAACAAATTCGGCCTGTTGCAGGGCATTCCGGGCAGGGACGACCACCGGTCTCAGACCCGCTTCCCGGACGGCCCGCAGAGACTTGGCAAACTGATTTTCATTGTTTTCAATGCTGAGATTTGCCAGATGGAGAATTTCCGGGGTGCTGCGGTAATTGGTCTCCAGTTTGAAAATCCGGCAGTCCGGATATTTTTCCGGGAAAGACATGATGTTGGCAAAGTTGGCCCCGCGGAAGGCGTAAATGCTCTGGGAGTCATCCCCTACGACCATGATGTTGCGGTGTCGTGATGCCAGCAGATCCATGATTTCCGCCTGGATGCGATTCGTGTCCTGATATTCATCCACGAGAATGTGTTCAAAGCGTTCAGCGTAATGTTGCAGGACATCGGGACATTCCAGCAGCAGGCGACGCCAGTTGAGGAGCAGGTCGTCAAAATCCATGAAATCGGACTGACGCTTGCGCAGATCATAAAGAGCGGCGACTTTTCGGATATCCTCAAGACGATGGCTGAAAAAAGGATAGCGTTCCGCTACGGTCGTGGAAAGATCGGCCGCTGTATTCACGGCAAGGCTCAATATCCCATAAAGAACATTGGCCTTGGGAAAGGTCGCCCCTTTCGTATCGATGCCCGCCTCGACAACGCAGGTCGAGATCAACTGCCGGGCGTCTTCCGTATCGAGTATGGAAAAGCTCCGTGTATAGCCCAGCCTTTCGGCGTGAGCCCGCAACATGAAATGACCGTTGTGATGAAAGGTTCCGCCGGAGAGGCGGCTGAGATCCACAGGAACGAGTTCCCGGACCCGGTTGAGCATGGAACGGGCAGCCTTGTTAGTGAACGTGGCCAGCAAAATCCGCTCGGGTTTGATCCCGGTCTCAACCAGGCGCGCCACCCGATAGGTCAGCGTCCGGGTTTTTCCGCTCCCCGCGCCGGCAAGAACCAGCATGGGCCCTCCCGCTTCCAGCACAACGTGACACTGCTCTTCGTTCAGTTCCTTCTCATAATCGATCATGGCGAAACAGACCCGGTATTTTGATCAGCATTCCTTCAAGGCCTTTTTAACGGCTTCCACGGTTTCGGCGCTGCTGACTGAGGAAAATGTCTTGAGCAGCCCTTCCCTTTCATAAAAGCCAATCAGAGGCGCGGTTTTCTCATTGTAGGTTTCCAGACGGTTCAGAATGGCTTCTTCGGTCTCATCATCCCGCTGAATCGTCGGACTGCCGCATTTCTTGCAGCGGCCATCGGGCAGGGGAGGATTGCTTTTGATATTGTATATTTCCTGACAATCCGGATTGGAGCAGGTTCTCCGAGTGGTCAGCCGATCCAGGATCACATCCCGCGGAACTTCCAGATTGACGACAAAATTCAGTCGAATATTCAGTTTTTCCAGGAGCTTCTTCAAGGCCTCGGCCTGGGGAATCGTTCTGGGAAAACCGTCCAGGATGAATCCGTTTGCACAATCCGGCTGTTGAAGGCGGGTTTCCATCATCCGCATGATCAGCGCATCGGGAACCAGATCACCCCGATCCATGTAGCCTTTGGCCTCCCGTCCAAGCTCTGTTCCTTCCTTGACGGCCGCCCGCAGAATGTCTCCCGTGGAAATCTGTACGGAACCATCATACTCCGTCAGCAGTTTGGCCACTGTGCCCTTCCCGGCGCCCGGCGCTCCCAAAAGAATAATCTTCATATTCCTGATAACCTCCTTAACTTTCAATTTCGTTTGCAGTTTTGGGACTATAGGCAAAATCCGGCACCGGGTCAAGCGAATACAGGGCGGAAAGGCATTAATTCTTGACTAAATCCATAATACTTTTTTATAGTCACGGAACGCCGCCAGCCTCAGGGAAGAGGCTTACTTCCCATCGCGGTTATACACGGCTGCAGGCGGCAGCATAAATTGAGGCGGCAAAAGCTCATCGATGCGGGACGAATGCAGGCAACCCGCACATCAGATTGCATCAGACGGAATGACATGACTATCTATCGTTTTCTTGAAGACGCTCAACCGGAACTTCTTGACCAGATCATCACCCTCTACCGGAGGGCCGGCTGGTGGCCGGAGGAGGACGCGGACCCTCTTCTCGTCGCACAAATCATCAAGGGAAGTCATTGCTTTCTTGCGGCCCTGGATGGACAACGTCTTGCTGGAATGGGACGGGTCATCAGTGACCGGGCCAGCGACGCCTACATCCAGGATTTGACAGTCCATCCCGATTACCGGCGCCGGGGAATCGGCACCTGTCTCGTGAACACGCTTCTGAAACGTCTCCAGACCGATGGGATTCCCTGGATCGGCTTGATTGCCGAACGAAATTCCTTTCCCTTTTACATCCCTTTCGGTTTTGAAAAAATGCCCGATTCGACCCCTATGCTGCTCAGGAAGTCATGAAAATACAGAATTCCTTCAGGTTGTTAACCGTTAGTGATTATTCGCGGCTGAAACCGTTTTTTAATCCCCTTAAATATCCCCTGGCAATCTATTCCCTCTCTTCGCTGATTGCCTGGAACAATGAATTGAATCCAACCTATTACACCATGGAGGACAATCTGCTCCTGTTGATGACTGCCGGTACCCTCCCGGAATATCCGAAATGCCGTTGCCTGCTGCTGCCCCTCAGTCCATTCCGGGAAGTTACTCCTCCTGAACTGGCTGAGCTGGCTCGTCGCCACTGTCTTTCAACCTTCTGCTTTATTCCGGAGAGCTATGTCGAACACTTCGGGTTATCTTCCATCAGGACCCTCTTTTCACTGACGGAGCAGCCGGATTACAGCGACTACATCTATCTGAAAAAGGATCTGACGGAACTGCAGGGGAAACGCTACCTCAAGAAACGGAATCACATTAATTATTTCCGCAGGATCTTTTTGGAAACCGGCAGAACGACGATCGAAGCTCTTTCCCCGGTCAACATTCCCGACACCCTTCTTTTTCTGGACCGCTGGTGTGCCAAAGACAGCAGGTGCAACCCGGAGACTGATCCGAATCTGGGACAGGAAAGCCAGGCGGCCCGGCTTATGCTGGAAAATCTGGAACTGCTCGAGGCGCGGGGAATCGCCATCAGGATCGACGGTGAGGTCTGCGCCTTTGGGATCGTCACCTCTCTGACGGACAAGATAAAAGTCCTCAATTTTGAAAAGGCTTATTCCCATATCCGGGGTTTGTATCAGTTCCTGGACAGGGAGTGCGCCTGCCGTCTTTTTGAAGATGTTGAATTCATCAACAAGGAAAGTGACATGGGGATTCCGGGACTGGCCGGTTCAAAGAAGTCTTATTTTCCGGTCAATCGGGTCCGATCCTATAAGTTGAGCCTGTTGAACGGAAAAAGGAACTGACTGGAATGGAGAGGAATTCAACGGGAGGGATCATGGTGGAGGTCGGAAAGAAGTTTCGGCAGGTGGGTAATTTCATTAAACAGGATATCTGGCGGATTAGACGCACTCAGCTTCCTCCCGGAAAATCCTTTTTCCTGACTCTTCTCAGGGTCCTGATCCTTTCAATTCGCGGATTTGATGAAGACAAGTGTAAGTTGCGCGCCTCTTCTCTGACCTTTTATTCTCTGGTTTCGATTGTCCCGGTTGCGGCCATGGCCTTTGGAATCGCCAAGGGATTCGGTTTCGAGAAAGTGCTGGAAGCGCAGTTGCGAAGCAAACTTGCCGGCCATGAGGAGATTCTTGCCAATGTCATTCAGTTTTCTCATTCTCTCCTGGAAAATACCAGGGGAGGTGTGATTGCGGGAATCGGCCTGATTGTTCTGTTCTGGGCCGTGATCAAGGTGCTGGGACAGATTGAAGAGGCCTTCAACGATATCTGGGGAGTCAAGGAACGGCGAACGATCGGCAGGATGTTCAGCGACTACCTGTCTCTCATGCTGATCTGCCCCGTTCTCATCATCCTTTCCAGCAGCATGACCGTCTTCATTACCACCCAGTTGAATCTGATCATGGAAAAGTTCACAATTCTGGGAGTCCTCAGCCCCCTTTTCTTTCTTTTTCTGAAGTTGCTGCCCTATGGCCTGCTGTGGAGCCTTTTCACCTTTATTTACATTTTCATGCCGAATACGAAGGTCCGCTTTACGTCCGGCCTCCTGGCAGGAATCATCGCAGGGACCATCTTTCAAATCGTTCAGTGGGGCTACATTACCTTCCAGATCGGAGTCGTCCAGTACAATGCCATTTATGGAAGTTTTGCCGTTCTGCCGCTTTTTCTAGTCTGGCTTCAACTGAGCTGGTTGATCGTCCTGTACGGGGCTGAATTATCCTTTGCCTACCAGAACGTTGACACCTATGAATTCGAACCGGACGCCCTGCAGGCAAGCCACCGCCTCAAAACTCTGCTCGCTCTTCAGATCACGCATCATCTGATTAAAAACTTTGCTGCGGGAGGCAAACCTCTTACGGCTCGTGAAATATCACACCGCCTTGAGATTCCAATCCGCTTCGTCAATGAGCTTCTTTTTGAACTGGCTAAAAGCAACGTTCTTTCGGTAACGGAAGCCGAAGGAGATGGAGAACGCGGATTTCAACCGGCTGTCGATATCAATGCCCTGACAATCCATTATGTTCTAGAGGCCATGGATCGGAGAGGACTCAACCACATGCCCTTCGCCCATGCTCCCGAATTTGGAGTTCTGTCGGAGGTTGTGAAATCATTCGGGAAGGCAATTGAAAGTCTGCCCGCGAACAAGCTTCTGAAAGAGCTTTGACTTCTTTATCAGCGATACAGAGTCAGGAAGATTGCCGTGCTTCTTTTGAGAAATTCATTATGAGTTATGACAGAAACGGAGGTTATCATTGAAAGCCGCTGTCTGGCTGCGTTTTCTTGCCTGTATTTATGTAATGGCTCTGGTCTCCATATCAATTTTGAACTGGAAGGGCCCGGAACGATTCTGGCTCGGCGCTGTAAATCTCTACATGCCCCAGGTCATGTGGGCTGTTCCGGGAATGTTTCTGACTGTTTTCATGTTCAAGGCGGACCGCTGCTGGGCTTGGCTGCCTCTGTTGTGCCTGCTTTGGGTGCTTGGCCCTGTTATGGGTTACTGCTGGTCAATGAATCAGCCCGAACCGGCACCGGGAAGTTTGAACATCCGGGTCATGACCTGGAATATCAAGTATGACCGTCGCAAGGCAGCACGTTTTATTCGCGAGATCGACCGCTGCAAGCCTGACGTGCTTCTTTTCCAGGATGCATGGAATTCGATGAGAGGCCCGCTGGGGAAACACATGCCCCCGGACTGGCACGTTCTTACCCGGGGACAGTACGTTATCGCGAGCAGATATCCTCTCTCCGAGGCAGAGGTACATGAATTGCCCTTTTCCGGAAAAAGAAAAGAGAGCTTCTTGCGCTGTCGGATGACCGTCGGATCGACAGCTATTTCACTTTATAACGTCCATTTCAAGACCCCTCGGAATAGTTTCTATACTTTGAGTAAGGCCAAAAGCCGCCCATGGGATCTTCCTGAATTTATCCGCAGCTTTGATAACAACATGAAAATCCGCATCGCCCAGGCCGCCACAATACGGGAATATCTCATCGCTGAACGGGGACCGGTTATCCTTTCCGGCGACCTGAATGCACCTGATGCATCTCTGGTCTGCTCAACTCTGCGTGGAGCCGGACTGCGCGACGCTTTCGCTGAAGGGGGGCGAGGCTATGGTCACACCTACGGACACTTTCTGCTGAAGAACAGACTTCCCTGGCTCCGCTTCTCCTGGATGCGGATCGATCACATCATGAGCAACGCTCAATTGAAGACACGGAACTGCCGGGTCGGAACAGGCAAAGCCTCCGACCACCGTCCCGTGATTGCCGACATGGTAATAAAAGCCACTTGAAATGCCGATCATGTTTATACGGGCCGCGGCGTCTTTATTGTCTTCCACGACAGTAAAATTTTTTCCGCTGCTGTTTTTTTCCTTCATCTGCCAGGCTTCCCGTGCTGACGCGTAGTTTTCCCCCGGCGCCTTCCGACTTTCAAGAGTGAGAATGCGATGACATTCCATTGCTGTGATGTCTTCTCAGTTTGCAGTTTTTGTGTTAAATTCAACTACATGATTGAGATGAAAAAATTGGAATGAAAAAAACGATTATCCTGAAAGCGCCGCCAAAATGAAGTTTTCATTCGTCTGCAGGCAGAAGGGCTGACTGATAACCACAGCTGATGGACTTGTCTGAGAAAGCGACTTAAACGTTATGTTTATAGACCGGGATTCTTATCGCAGAATCGTAGATGATCTTTATGACGGGCTGTACCTTGTGGATCGAAACAGGGTTATCCAGTACTGGAACAAAGCCGCTGAAAGGATTTCAGGGTTTACAGCCGCAGAGGTGATCGGTAAATCCTGTTCTGACAACATTCTCACCCATGTGGATCGAGACGGCAATACATTATGCAAGGGAATGTGTCCTCTGGCAATGACAATCGCCGATGGAAAGACCCGCGAAGCCGAGGTTTTCCTTCACCACAAGGAGGGCTACCGGATGCCGGTCTCTGTTCGCGTCAACACGCTCACTGACGCCGATGGAAATGTGATCGGCGGCGTGGAACTGTTTACAAGTCGAAGCAGTTCCAGATCCATTGAGCGGAGAATCAGAGACCTCGAAAAAAAGGCTTTTTACGACAATCTGACCCGGCTGGCAAACCGAAACTGCGTTGAAAATGAGCTCCAGATCCGTTTCGAGGAGCAGAAAAGGTTGGGCGTCTCCTTTGGCATTCTTTTTATGGATATCGATCATTTCAAGGAATTCAACGACACTTACGGCCACGACGTCGGCGATCTTGTCCTCCGGTTCGTTGCCGACACCCTGGTCAAGAATGCAAGACCGTCGGATCTGATCGGCCGATGGGGCGGAGAAGAATTTATCGGAATTCTGCGAAACGTAACCCATGAAAACCTTGAAATTCTCGGCAACAGATTGCGAGTCCTGATCGAAAACGCCTACATCACCCTGAAAACAGAGCAGCTGCATGTCAGCATATCCGTCGGAGCGACGCTCATGCTTGACAATGACAGCAGTGATACGCTGTTGAAAAGAGCGGATATGCTTCTCTATGAAAGTAAGCGCAGAGGAAGAAATTGTCTGACAATAGGATGAATAATCTTCGACATACGACAGGCAATATGAGAAATTAAACTGCAGGTTCAGCTGTCGTGAGACGCATGAAGATTCGCTGAACATTCAACCTGCATGGCGTATCTTGATTCAATGCAGAAGGAGGTGGAAAGATGTTCCGAAAGATCCTGTACCCGACCGACTTTTCAGATGTTGCAAATAAAGCTCTCGATTATCTGATAAAGTTTAAAGAAGCCGGAACAGAAGAAGTCGTGATCCTCCATGTCGTCGATACACGAAGCCTGCATATTCCTGAAGTCTATTCTCTTATGGACCTGTCTTTATTAGGAGAAAAACAGGAAATTGCGGCACGGGATAAAGCGGATAAAATAGCCGGGATTCTGGCAAATGCGGGAATCAGGACCGCTGTCAGAATCGAAACGGGCATTCCTTTCAAGGAGATATTGAGAGCCGAATCGGAAGAGGATATCTCCCTGATCGTCATTGGCTCTCATGGAGTCAGTAATGTGAAGGAAATGCTTCTGGGATCCGTTTCAGAAAAAGTGGTCAGGAAGGCCCGAAAACCGGTACTTATTGTTAAACGTTAAGAGGACCGATTCACATAAAGCGTATTAATATTTGAATGTCGTTATGTTATGAACGACACGCCTCACAATTGATGTTAACTATTTCTGTAAACCTTGAACCCGCATCCTCGGATGCCCGAGCCTCCATTCAGTCATGTTTGTTGATAGGATCCAGCGACTTGAGTGGTCATTCCGCAATCCCGGCTGCTCTGGTCGGCGCCGATCCGTAATAATGGCAAAAATCCAGAACTGTTCTCAGCTTTACCGTGAGCTTCGTGCTCATCATCGTGTCAAGTTCTCAGACGAGGAAGGAGAACATGATGAGAATTCTTCCCAGAGAGGAAAAATTTTTCGACCTTTTTGAAGAGCTGGCCGTCAAAATAGAAGAAGGTGGCAGCCTGTTCATGCATATTCTTGATCATTACGATCAGTCTGAACCCAATATTTTTCGTCTTAAAGAAATCGAACATGAGGCTGATGTAATCACCCACGAAACGTACGAGAGAATGTATCGGACCTTTCTCACCCCTTTTGACCGGGAAGATATCTACGCCCTCGTTAACAAGATGGACAGCATCCTGGATATTATCGAGTCCTGTGCCACGATCATGTTACTCTACAGGATCAAGGAGCCTGCACCGGAGCTGAAAGAACAGGTTCGCATCCTGAACGGAGCCATCACCAAGGTCAAAGAAGTTGTCCGTGCCCTGAGAAACATGAAGAATGCCCAGACGATTTTAGACGCCTGCGTGGAAATCAACACGGCAGAAAATGAAGGGGACGTGGTACTGAGAATAGCGATCAGCAGGCTGTTTGAAAATGGGATGGATGTTGTCGAGATAATCAAATGGAAAGAAATATTTGAGCAGATAGAGCACGCCATCGATGTCTGTGAAGATTTTTCCAACATCGCCGAGGGGATTGTTCTGAAAAACGCCTGATTCGCTATGGGAAAGAAAGTTGCTGAATTTTTACTGATTGTCTTTCCTTCCGGTGCGACACGCCATAAAATACATTCTTAATTTGTGAATAGGTTTATCGAAAGCTTCTGCCCCGGAATCCGATATGGACGATACCGCCGGGAATAACGGCGGTATCGTCAAAAAACAATGTTAACTGCACTGCTCAATAAGATCATCAGATCTTTTTACCACCTGTACCTCCATCCCAGTGATCCCACGTGCTCAGTATACTCTCCTGAGAAATTGGCGTCATAAGCAAGAAAGAGGCTCGAATTATTCTTCATATCGGCATTGAGCCCCACGCCGAATGCGACACGATCTCTATCCGGATGATCCCCCCGGATGGTGAAGGGCGCAGCAGGCGCTCCTGCAAAGGCCGTATCGAGCATATAATCGTCGTTGGAAAATTCGTGGAGCCATTTTATCCGGACTTCAGGGGTAATGGTGGCCGCATTCACCACAAAGTCCCTGTTCACTTTTATACCCAGTGTACCCAGGAGTGAGTCGGCGTTTTCACTGTCCCCATCGAGGCTTAACACCCCGGCATTGTCTTCCGTAAAATCGTCCCGGGTAAGATGACTCGCCTGAAAAGACGCCATGGGAGTGATGTTGATCGTGTTCAGCTTCAATTTGTATCCTGCTTCCATATAGGCGCCGACAATATGACCATCGTATTCGGCATCGGCTGTCTTGTCTACAGCCCCGAAGGAAATGTCTCGCGATGTATCGTAGCGGTTATAACCGTAAGCCAGGATGCCATCCATATACCAGGCGCCTTTTGTACAGGATCCATAAAGAGAACCATGCCAGCTGTTGATTTTTGAGGACTCGGTAAGGTCATTCATGTCCAGCTTTCCGCCGGAAAGCCCAACTGAAAAACCAAGAAGGAGAATATTCGTGATTTTTCTGTCAAATCCGATTGCCAATCCTCCCATATTGTAGTCATATTCGGTTGTTACATCATTTCCGTCCCGGTCTCCCACATTTCCGTATACCCTTGCCCAGATACCCCATTCATCGCCCCCGCTCAGATTGCCGCCGGCATCGGTGGCAACATCGCCGCGGGACGCATACATGGGTTGCGGAAGTGACGCAAGGAAAGACCTGTCGGCAATACCCCCTCCCATTCTGCCGGTCAATACGCCCATGTAACTGTTGAAACTGGAGAATGACACTCCCGTCAGGGCCGTGTGGACATTGCCTCCCATCTGGTCGAAAGCGGATCTCGCCCCGTCGGCGGAAAGGCTGGTAAGGCTGTTGAGGACAGCTTCCATTTCCCCGGTCGCGCCGGGAGAGATCGAATCAAAAGCAGAGGCGACAGCCCGCTGGTTGGGTGTGCCGGCGACATCGACAAAGTTTGTCGAGTTCCGGGTAAGCAGGAGATACACATTCGATGGGTCATAGCTCAACGAGGGAGTGAGAAATGCCAGATTGCTTGTTACCGTGCCAAAAACACCTGTCACTCCGCCTCCTGCAGTCAGGATCGTATAGCTTGTGTTCTGCAGGTAGCTGCCTGATTGCGCCAGCACATCCACGGCGCCTCCATTCAGGGTAGCGGTCCCTGTAACGACAAGCCGGTCTGACTGTCCCGCGGCATTGACATCCACCTGATAGGCCGCTCCCGCGTTATGAGTATAGTTTCCGGTTATTGTCATTTGACCGATGGAATTCCCGGGGGCCAGCGTCCCGGCGTTGGTCACGTTACCATTGATTGTCCCGATTCCGGAGAGAGTTCCGGAATTTGTAAACGGGGTATTCGCAGTGAAAGTGCCGTCATTGATCAGAACCGCTCCCGGTTGATTTGCGAAGGCGCCGTTATTCTCAATCGTGCTGCCGGCTTCGTTGATAAAAGTGCCGTTGTTTGTGATAACACCGCTGGCAGCGTTATAAATTCTACTGTTGCTGTTTGTAAAACTGCCGTTGTTTGTGAATGTTCCGTAGTTTCTGAATTCCCGGATCGTTGATGTGTTTGAATTCAGGTTCGTGAACGTGCCATCGTTTGTAATCACAGCACCGAGCATGTTATGAATATAGCTGTTATCGTTTGTGAGGGTGCCGCTGGTATTGTTCGTAAAGGTTCCATAGTTATAAATCTGACTGACATTAGCGTTTGTGAAAGTGCCGCTGTTTATAAAAGTCGTGTCGTTGCGTGTATTGCCGTTATTATTCGTGAAGGTCCCGCCAGCGTTGTTCGTTATGATGCCATTGTTATATATCCAGTTTGTACCTGTATTTGTAAAGTCGCCACCGGAGTTGATGGTGAGAGTATCGCCGGCAAACAAATTAGAAAAGCCGGCCGGAGGCGGGCTGCCCGGAATCACATAATCCACTGACAGGGCGGTACAAGGTAGAAAAACGAAAAAAAGACAGGACAGAACAAACTTTCCGCAGCAGGTCAGACTCGAACGATACATAACGGCCTCCTTCTGTTTATGGGACTTTTATTTGACATTGTACTGAACAGACATCAGGGACGGCTCTATTGCATGAAACTGAATTCGAAATATTAATTTAAGATATATTTCAGAACAGATCAATTCTTTTTCCATCGTATTATTATGATATTTTTCACATTTCTGCTTTTTATCAGAAATGTGAAAAATGAAAGAGCGGCCGTGAGAAACTGAAAAGCGGGATTCTTGAGTGAAAAATATCACGATCCTCTGATTGTGTGATTAATTATCTGTTGATCGTGTTTGATTATTAGAATATGAATGAATTTAGAGATGTGATTTCTGAAATACCCCTGTCTGTCATCCCATCATAGATGCGGCGGAATTTGAAAAAAAGGAGCAGTTTCAGATGAAAAAATCCCTGAAATTTAAAGACGCACTGGATACCATGAAGTTCCAGAAGCCTGAATTGACAGCAAGCGAAGGCATTCTGAATGAATGTGATTCATCAATAGATTATTTTAAGGGAAATCCGATTTCTTTTTATACAGACAAAGTCAAATTACAACTGGCAGTCTTACATCGCACGTTGCGAAAGATTGCGTCAAATCTTGGTTGTGTAAAACTGCATTACACGGATAAGGTGAGCAAACAGGATTATTTTGTGCAACCGAACTTTGAATTGCATCAATTTTTCTTCAGCAAATCTACAGCTGAACTGCTTGTAAATCATTTCGATTCCTATAAAAAAATATGTTGTTTATGCACACCACGCCTGGCCCATGAATGGTATGAACGGCAAAGAATTGTCACCGTGCTGGATATTGATGATCGATTTAACTATATGCCCGGTTATCAATATTTTGATTTGAAGAATCCGGTTGAATTGAAAATGGAGTTCGATCTTGTCATCGCAGATCCCCCCTTTGCTCTACTGGTTGATGAATTACGCGAATCGTTATATTCAGTTACTGCACACAGCCCTGAAGCGACACTCTGTATAATCTTTCCCATTGCTAAAGAGGAACGATTGTTTGCCGCTTTTAAGGATTTGCAACTGCAAAGAGTTTCATTCCCGAATCTCAGGTGGAATAATTTAAAAAACGTTTACAATCATCTTTTTGGTTTTTACAGCAACAGAGATATTTCTATAAAATAAATCTGATTATTGACGGTTCATTATCTTTCTGCATTGTTTTACCAGCTCTTAAAATCGACTCCTCCCGGCGGCCCGAACCGATCCATTTCAAGTGTTCCATTTCAGCGGTTTATCTTACCATTTCTGTCCTTACTCCATATTTCCGGATAAGGACCAGTCTCCATTTTATTATTCTTATTTATGGTTTTTCCAATCTGTCCCGTTCCCATACCTGTTTTTTTAATACAGTCACTACGGGAAAATCATTCTTTCATGTTTTGACTGTTCGTGGAATATTTCATCGAATACGGCATCAAAATCCAATTTCCCCGGCGTAGGAAAACTGTCGCGACCAGGGGATATCCGGATGAGCCTGGTTGAATGTGTTTTCTCCGACAATACGGATCGATTCCTCATCGATCCGTACGGGGTGATAAGCACCCATAAAGCCCCGATCGGCGTGGATGACCGGGTTTTCTCCCGGCCAGCAGTCGCATTCCGTGGTGATATTCAGCAGGGCGTTGATCAGAACGGAACGTCCTTCGATCTGACGCCACACGGCTGCCGCCGTTTCAACGAGTTTTTCCTGAAAAACCGCGGCGTCGGTCTCCCAGTGAATTTTAAGGGCAAGAGCTGGACAGAAGCCGATGCATTGAGCGCAACCGATGCAGACTTCGTGGTCGTAAAAGGGTAAGCCGTCATCGCCGAACTGCGCCGCACCAGTGGGGCATACTTCAACGCAGGTCCCGCACTTCGTGCATTTCTCAGGCATTAAAAGAGGACGGACATCGGCATGCATCCTCTGTTTCTGTGCCCTGGAAGCAAATCCCATGGACAGATTTTTAATGGCGCCGCCGAAACCGGCCTCCATGTGTCCCTTGAAGTGGGAAAAAATCACAAAACCATCCGTCTGGTCAAAAATGTCTGCAACCTGAACATGGGCGAAATGCCGGTATCCCGCCGGCAGATCGATCACGCACCGCCCACCCATTCCGTCGGCAATGGTCACCGGACAGCCCAGAAAGGATTCCGTATATCCGTGCTCCACTGCCGTCTGGAGTGAATCTTCAGCCTTGCGTCGTCCGCCGGAGTATAAAACCGTCGTATCAAAAAGGAAAGGCCTGACCCCTCCTTCCTGCAACCATTGAGCGATCTCCCTGGCATAGTCAGGCGGGAGAAAACTTTTGTTCCCCCTCTCTCCCCAGTGAAGCTTGATTCCCACCCGGTCGCCCCGATGGAATGGCATGACCAGCTTTTTCAGCAGGCGCCTCAGTTCGGATCGGTAAGGCCCCTGCATACCTTGAATCTCTTCAAAAAGGATTTCATTCATGATGCTCTCCTCTTTCTTCCACATCAGGATTAAAGGGAAGGCTGAAGCCGTTCGCCAGAACCAGGACTCAGCGCCCCAGCCAATCTTAAGGCAGCCTTCTCATCATCAAACCGGATCGTCAGTCTCCCGGCGGGTCTGACGATCAACATGCCCTCGTTTCTGAAAACACCGAAAACATGATCCGTTTTGCTTCTTTCCGGCATGATCCTGAACCCATCCTGAACTGAAATATCAGAGCCTTTTTATGGTGTCAATATGGACGCTTCGGCACTGTCTGCCTCACCACGCTTTTTCACCCTTCAGGAGTCTGAGACATCCGCGCTTTCCCACAACGCGTCACGAAGTCCGGATGTCCGTTTAATGCGGCGCGAAATGGCCTGGCGTATGATATCTTCTCTTCCCCACAGAAGAAGACCTTTCTTCGCCCGCGATACGCCTGTGTAAATCAGTTCCCGAGTCAACAACGGCGAATCCCGATCGGACAGAATCATCAGAACCTCGTCAAACTCTGATCCCTGACTCTTGTGCACGGTCATGGCGTATACGGTTTCATGTTCCGGAAGCCGAAATGGAGCGAAACGGCGGAAATTCCCTTCGGAGTCTCTGAAGAAAACGGAAAGTCCGCTGCCGCCGTGTTCAGGAAGGGTCAAGCCCACGTCCCCATTGAAGAGCCCCAGAGAATAGTCGTTGCGGTTAATCATTATGGGCCGTCCCGGATACCACCTTCCGCTCCCGGCGATCAGGCGCTCCGACCGCAGCATACTTTCCAGCAGGGCATTGACGTACACCACGCCGAATGGTCCTCGACGAAGGGCGCAGAGAATCCTGAATCGCTCAAAATAATCAAATATAACTTCAGGATTGTCATTATTTATAACCATTTGCATGTATTTCCTGAAGTAATGAATTAAGTTTTCCTCGATTAACCGGGGCAGTCCCAGCGGGTCGGGCAGATTCTCCCAGGCTATGTCGGAACAGCGTGACGAATTCAAAATGCTGAAGACTCGGTCTTTATCCCCCCGGTTGACCGCCCTGCTGAGCTGACCGATGCCGCTGTTTTCGTCGAAACGATAGTTTTTCTGCAACTGAACCATACTGTCACTGACGGGCGGCAAATGCCGGAAAGGAACCGGCGGCAAATGCCGGAAAGGAACCGGCGGCAAACACGACTCGCCGGTCATCCTTCTGATTTCCTGCCGAAATGCCTGTGAAAAGAAATTTCCTGCATCGTCGGGGCCGCAGAGATCACCGAGCACGGCGCCAGCCTCAACAGAGGCCAATTGATCCCGATCCCCCAGTAGTATCAGCCGGGAAGCCGGGGAGAGAGCCTGAACCAGTTTGGCCATCAGGGGGAGATCGACCATGGAGGCCTCATCCACGACAATCACATCGTATGGCAGAGGATTTCCCGGCCCGTGACGAAAATAGGGAGAGCCGGCTACAGTCCCCAGCAACCGGTGCACCGTCATCGCCTTACCCTGTTGATCATTGAGTCCGACTCGGGCATAAGCCGAATTCATGGCTTCGTCCAGGCGGACAGCCGCCTTTCCGGTAGGTGCGGCCAGGGCAATACGCAGCTTCGGCCCGCGGCTCAATATCTGCAGCAGAGCAAGAGCCCGTGCCGCCGTCGTTGTCTTTCCCGTTCCAGGGCTTCCAGAAATGACGACCAGACGGTTTCGCAGGACGGCGAGAGCGGCGATCTTCTGCCAGTCCGGAAAAATTTTCGACTTGTCATCCTCAAACCTGAACTGCCCTGCATCCTCCGGGAAAAAAGTCTGCAAGTTATGTCCAAGACCGGAAAGATCGAGAGATACATTTGATATTTTCCGGAAATCCTCCGATTCAGCTGGATTTCCGCATGATTTGATAAAACGGACCAGAGTGTCTTCATAAGACCAGTAACGGTAAAGATAAAGCCGCGACTTATCATCCAGGATCAGGGGCTTGTATTCACCTGGCGTTCCGACAACGGAGCATGCCAGCAGGGTTTCCCTCCAGATGGAAAGGGGTGGACAGGACAGCAGGATGCTTTCGGGCATCTCCTCGAGTATCTCGTCTTCCGGTTCCTCCCGGATATCCGCCATGAGTGGCCTGCCTGCATATTCGGCAAGATCGAGGCAGACATGCCCACCCCGGTTGCTTCGGCTGGTCAGTGCGGCAGCCAGAAAGACATCCTGGTTGTCCCCCCCGGAAATCTTTTCCATCAGTCGTCCGAAATGACGATCCAGGTCGGAGAAGTAAAAAAGGAGGGCCTCATCAGGCAACATCGGCATTTCTCCTTTCCGCAGGATTCTTTTCAATAAGTCCGTCATACAGCGCAGTCAGCCGCGCCTCTGACGGCCGATCGAAATAAACGCCCGTTTTTTCTCCCCGGCTTGGATCGATGCCCCGAAGAAATAGATAATAAATCCCGCCGAAATGCCTTTCCACGCGGTATCCGGGAAGACGCTGTTTCAAATAGGCATGCAGGGCCAGGGCATAGAGATGATACTGAAGGATGTAATGCTTCCGGACCATGACGCTTTTCAGGGCTTCCGGAGAATAGCCGGATGGGTCGGCGCCAAGAAAATTGGACTTCCAGTCCAGAAGGTAATATCGGCCATCGATGACAAAAACGAGATCGATGAAGCCCCTCAACCACCCCCGGACCGAGCTGAAGGAGAGGCGTTCCATTTCCAGGTCCCATGAATCGGGAACCATCCCGGGGTCTTCCCGGCTGATCTCCTGAAAGAGGATGCGCAGGTTATCCCGGGTCAGCCGCTTCAGAGGAAAATAAAATGCCAGTTCACTGATCCGATCCCCACAACAAATGTCTGATAAACGAAAGGATTGCCCATTTCCTCCCCCCGATAGCGACAGGGCAAGGACATTCCTGATAAGCGTCAGCAGGGCCGTCTTCCAGCGGGAATCGAATCCGTGAGAAGATAACGCCTCTGATGCCCGCTGCTGGAGAACCATTTCGTCCCTTTCCTTAAAATCAAGCTGTTCCAGGAACTCATGAAGAAGATTTCCCGTCTGAGTTCCCGGAGGGAGGACCTGCCAGTCTGAAGATTTCAGCGGCCGATACTCCTCTTCCCTATCCCGATCGGCTCCTTCCTGAGGAACATAGGTACCGAATACCAGGGAGGAAAAACTGGTGAACCGCCAGGACTGTTCCAGCTTCCGCGTAAAATTCCTGCGTGAAAGAGTCCCTTTCCAGTGCTCATTCGGAAGGGGAGTGACCGCAGTCGGAACAGGCAGATCGGCAATCGAAATCGATCCATGAGCGGAATCCGCTATCCGATCCAGATCCCGAAGAATTTCCGGTCCTGTAAGTTCATTATAGAAATTCCGGAATGATGCAGCCGCGGCAATGGCTTCTTCCGGATTATTCTCATCCCACTTTGAAGTCCTGTCGTGGAAGAGATAGGCCGGGGCGGAGCCTCCCGCTCCGTTGAAATGGCCCCAAACAAGATAGCAGCGATGTTTGGCACGGGTCAGTGCGACATAGAGGAGACGGACACGCTCCGCAAGCCCTTCCCGGTAAGCCCGCAGTTCATGGAGAGCCTGGTGAGGAAGGCCCAGATCACAGAGGAGAAAGCTGTTTTCATCCCCACCATGGCAGGTGAGAGCATCATTTTTAGAAACATCCTTTGCGCCCTCCCAGACAAAGGGACAGAATACAACGGGATATTCCAGTCCCTTGCTTTTATGGATGGTCACAATCCTCACAGCGCGGGCATCACTTTCAAGCCGGAGCTGATGTTCATCGGATCGCATCTTTCCCGGATCGCGCTGCTCTGCCAGCCACCGGATGAGGCCCCGCATCCCGCGGTTTCTCTCCAGACTCTCACGGTGCAGGACTTCCGCGAGGTGAAGAACGTTGGTCAGCCTCCGTTCTCCGTCGGGTTGCGACAAAAGACGGGAACGTATATCTTCAATCCGCAGCAGAGAACGCATCATCCGCATGAAGCCTGCTTCCTGCCATTGTCTGTGATAATTGCGGAAACGTTGAAGGCAGTTTTCCCATTGTCTTTCATCGATTTTGAGGCGGTAAAGAGCGCCAATGCTCAACCCCAGGAGGGAAGTCATCATGGCCGCTCCAAGACGACGCTCGTCGTTGGGAACTTCAATCGCTCGGAGAAGCAGATCCATATCCGTTGCCTCCAGCGAGTCAAACAGATTATCCCGACTATGCATAACAGCCGGTATCGATCCTTCCAAAAGGGCCTGCTGAATAAGCCGGGCCTCCCGATTGGACCGGACGAGAACGGCCACATCCCCGGCTTCTATTCTCCGGTTGCCAATCAGGGCCATCCCCTTCCTTCCTGCATCCAGCAGGTGACTGATCTCCGCTGTAACGGCCTGGAGAATCCCGGGGGTCGCATGGCCTTTTCCCAACGGCTTCACCTTTCCGCCCTTTTGATGATCAGGAATAACCCAGAGTTGAAGAGGCGCCGGATCCCATTCGTCGGGTCCGGCAAGGATCAACTGTTCTTTCTGCCCTCCCGGAGCCGGTTTTGAATCCATAAAGGAAATGGCCTCGTAAACGAAAGGATTTGGATGACTGTGAAACACGCTGTTGACAGCATTGAGAAGCGCAGGCGCAGAACGCCAGTTCTCCTGAAGGGTATATGCTGCATCCACCTGTTTCGCCGCTGCCATGTAGGCAAAAATGTCCGCGCCCCGGAAACTGTATATCGCCTGTTTTGGATCACCTATGAGAAATATCGGCGGTTTATCTGACTCCTCAGGGCGGTTGCACAGAAAAGCCGCTTGCAGAATGGCATACTGCACGGGGTCCGTATCCTGAAATTCATCTATCAGGGCAGCCCGGTATTTTCTCCGGATAGCCGCCGCCAGGAGATCGCCTTCCGGCCGTCCGAGGGCATCCCGCAGGCGCAGGAGAAGGTCGTCGAAAAAGAGGATATTCCGCCGGGTTTTAAAAGCGGGCAGTTCAGCGTGGATAGTCTGCAGAAGTTCTTTCTTCAGCGATAGAAGAATACTGTCAAGTACAACTTTAAGTCTTTTCTCCAAGTCATTAATTACTTGGCAAATTTCGAAAAAGTGATGTTTTGGAGGCACACAGCCTTTCCGGCACGATCTGGACAGTTTGCCTGCAGTAAATTTTTCGAAGTTTTTCGGCAGGGGAAAGCAGGGCCCCCCTCTTTCCAGAAAAACATCCAGTTCATCGACATAGCGATCCGTTTGATATTCCCCGTATACTTTGCCGTTTAGCGAACCATCCCTGAGGAGGCTGCAAACGGTTTCGCGGCACTCTTTCCATGAGTCCCGCAATTTGCTGATCTCCCGGCGATAAGCGGCGATTTCTTCTTCCACGATATCATGGTTCGGGGCTGGCGGCTCCAGAACGATTCGAATATCCGGATGGCTGGAAATCTGCCTCAGAAAAGAGCGGTATCCCGCCAGGTTATTTTTTGTTTCAAGCGCGTAGGCGACCAGTTCCGGCTGCGCTTCGTAAAAGTGACGCCGCCAGAAATCCTGGAGAATCAAATCCGTTATTTTTTCCGACTCGGTGATCAGTTCGGCATTGAAGGTTGAATGACTTTCAAAAGCGTTTTCCTGAAGCGTCCGCTGACAGAAACCATGAATGGTAAAAATGGCCGCCTCGTCGAAATCCCGCAGCGCCGTCGCCAAACGCCGCCGTGCGGAATTCGTGCGATCATCCTCCGCCAGACGACGGACAAATGAGTCCAGAAAGAGGTCTTCAACCCTTCCATGCCCGAGGGCCTCCAAAGCCCGGCTGAGTGTGCAGCGGATTCTGTCTTTCAGTTCCTCCGTCGCCGCCACGGTGTAGGTCATGACGAGAATCTCCCCGACCTGCAGGGCATGCTCCACAATCAGGCGAAGAAAGAGTCCGCTGATGGCGTAGGTTTTTCCAGTGCCCGCATTGGCTTCAATCAGGTTTCGTCCCTGAAGGGGCGCGTTGAGGAGGTCAAAAGGTTTCATGGCGCTTTACGATTTGATTTTTTCTTCCATTGCGTTTCGAGCAGAGGTCTATAGACGTTCAGGGACAATTCCTGAAATTCCACATCCTGGGGGGAGAAATCCCCAAAACAAAGGCGGTTGTAATGATCAACACCTTCGCCCCTCTGAAAATCATCTCCTTCCCACGCTTTTCTTGCCGCGTCCCAGGCGGACTCTTCCGCTTCTTCCGACAGTTCTCCGTTCCTTAATATTTTTACGGCATAGGCCCAGGAGGTTTCCGGAAAAAAGTGAAGAGGGCGACACAACCCTTCCCGATAAAGGGAGATCAGTTTTTCAAGGTGACACCGGGCTTCATCGATGGCGGAATATCGCCATAATCCGTTTTTTCCCAGAAGAAGACTTTCTCTGTCGCCTCCATCGGGGCCGTCCGTTGCATGCAGAAGAAGATGCATAATCCACAGTTTCAGGTGATCCTTCCCTTTCAGGGTCGCGTAGCGATAATGGAGCAAACCCCGCGAACCGAGTCCTTCAAGGCGACCGGAGAGTCGGAAACCAGCCACTTCCAGATCGATGTCGCGGGGAGGAATGTTTTCCGAGTGCAGAATATGCTTATAACTACGAACAAAATGGCAAATATCGCGCTTTAAGGCATCGAACCGGGACTGACCCACAGCCCCATGGGGAAGGAGCCCCTGCGCGGCGAGCACCGGATAAACTTCCTCCATGTGTCCCGTTTCGATTTCCTTTTCCATCAGAAGCTGTTCAATGCCGTACCGGTCAAGCCCCTCTACATCGAAGTGTTCATTCTCCTCCAGTACGATGTCCGCCTCCCCCAGAAAGACGGCCAGTCTTCTCTGCAGAAAAAATCTTGCGGGATGACGGAAGAAGGCGATCAGATCCCGAATGGTTGCCTGCGTAGCCATTGCCGGATCTTCCGGAAGCCTTTCCGCTTCGGCACCCGGTATCGAAGTCAGGGACGAACGCTTGAGCAGGGTGTTTGCCGCTTTGCGGTTCTCTTCGGAATAACTGAAGAGCCGGCACGATTCTTCGGTAAAACAGACCGGGCTGAAAGCCTGAAGGGGATGGTATGTGATCAGTAACTCATCGATATTGCAGTCTTTCAAAACAAATCCGCGGCGGACATAATCCAGAAGTTCGCTCACGACCACGGATGGGGGGATTCTGCTGTTGTCTTCCATGCTCTGCCCTACATAACTGATATAAAGCGTATCGCGGGCGGAAAGAAGGGCTTCCAGAAAAAGATAGCGGTCGTCGTTCCTCCGGGAACGGTCGCCCCGCCGGGGGTGCCTGGCCATAAGGTCGAAACTGGGCGTCTGCGGCCGTCTCGGGTAGTCCCCATTGTTCATTCCCATCAGGCAGATCACCCGGAAAGGAATGCTCCTCATGGGAAGGAGAGAGCAGAAGGTTACACCCCGGCTGAGAAACCCGCCATCGGCTCCCGTTGCCTGAAACCGATCCTGGAGGAAGGACCGCACGATGGCAAGGCTGATTTTCTCCGGAAATCCGGTTTTTTCCTGAAGATTTTTGAGATCGGAAGCAAGTTGACGTAGATTCCGGATATCCGGTTCAGAGTCCTCATCTCCCAGGAAAAAACGATCAGAGATATCGTCAAGGAGACTGCCCCAGTCCGAAAGCGTGCGATCCTGACTCAGGCTTTCCGCTGTCAGAAACAGCCGTTCTGTGAATTCCGCCAGAATGCCGAGGAGCCGGGCCTCGCTTCCTTCCGCCGTCTCACAGGGCATAATTCCGGAGAAAAGTTCATTGTTTCTGGCCGGAAGGGCATAACCCAGCAGCATACGCTTCAGTCCCCATTGCCAGGAATTTGTGGCGATTTCCGGCAACCCCTCCCGCAGACGGCTGCGTTCATCGATTCCCCACCGGATGCCGCTGTCGGCAACCCAGCGCGAAACCTGATCGATATCGGCTTCAGTCAAGCCGAACCGGTTGCGAATAGCGGCAACCTCCAGTAGTGAGAGCACCTCGCCGGCGGCAAACCGCCCTAATGGAAGATCAAGGATTTTCAGGAGTCCTCCCAGAACCGGTCTCCCACTGATCGTGGCGCGATCGACAATATGGTAAGGGATTTTCGGCTGATCGACCAGACCGGGCGCATCCTCATCGACTGTCTCGAATACCGCCGTAATGAAAGGCGCGTAAGTTTCGATTTCCGGTGTCATGACCACGATGTCATGGGGTTGAAGGGATGGATCGGCTTCCAGAAGGTCCAGCAGGGAATCGTGAAGCACTTCAACTTCGCGCATTGGACTGTGGCAGGCATGAATCTGCAGAGATCTTTCCTCGGAAAACATGACCTCTCGGCCGTCCGCATCGGCCTCCCCTCCGCCCTCCCGGAGATTCAGAATGTCGGACTGAATCGCGTGGAGAAGCGAGGTTTCGCCCGGTTCGACATAATACTCCTCTTCCCGGCCTGAACATTCGCCCAGAAAAGACCAGAACTCCCGTCCCAGAGTGCCCAGGGAGGCCAGCAGACTGTTGCCCTCTTCCAGATAGAGCTCACTACGGGACAATTCCTCATTCTCCATTCCTTTCTCAACGCTGCCCTTAACCAGTTTCACTTCCCGGGAAATCTCCCGGGAGGAACGGATGTCGAACCAGAATTCACGGGATGGATTCAGGAGAAAGAAATTAACCTCCATGAAAGACGAAACAGCAAGAAAGATATCCAGATAAAAAGGAGGCAGATAGGAGATTCCAAATATCGAGATGCGTTCCGGCAGGCAAGCGGAGAGTTGATTTCCCCGCCGGATCATGACATCTTGCAGAGAGAGGCGGAGTACCGCCGGGTGGACGATCTTTCCCTCCTCTACGAAAAGCCGCCAGAGATCCGCCTGCCAGGAATATTCGTCTCCATCGGAAATTCTTTTCTCCCAGTTAAGGATCATTTCCGGACGGAAAATCAGATATTGATCGAAAAGTCGGGCAATCTGACGCGACAATTGAAAGCGTTTCAGCCCTTGAGAATCGTCATGGAGGTATGCTGCCAGAGGTTCAAAACCAGGGCGCGATGACGCAACGGTCAGCAGGCTCATGATACGCCAGGCCGCAAGCTCCGGATTGAAATCCTGTTCTGCCTCCCAACCCGGCAGAACGGCATGGAAAATGTCCTGAATCATTCTCCTTGGAAAGGGAAACCGGACATTGGCGCAGATCCCGTGAAAAGCGGCCAGTTGCATGGAAACCCAACGTTCCATTCCCCGGCTCTGGACGACAATGATTTCCGGAGTCAGCGGTGAAGAAAGAGGCCCGGCCAGAACATCGGCCAGCTTTTCAGCCAGAACCTCCATGCGGTTGCTTGCAATAATGTTCAATCCTTTCATGGAAGCTTAACCTCTGTTACGGCTGTTTCTTTTCTCCTGAACTATCCATGAATCTCTTCTCATCATCTTCATTTTCGAAAAAGGATGACAGATCGCTGAGATAACGGCAGAGAGGAATCCTCTGAAACAGTTGTTCTTCAGGGACATAGATGGACAACCGAATGTTTTCCTTCAAGACCGTGTCTTCCTTTTTGCCGGACCGGGATTTTTTTCCCATGGAATATTCCTTTATATCATGAGGGTTATCACTTCAGGAAAATCGACCATCCCGCCTTCAGCGATCCCGGAAAAAGGTCCAGGGCGCCCGACGCCTCGGAAACGGGAGAAAAACCGCAGTTCCGGCAGTTGATCCGCCCCCTGCTCTTGACATAACAACCCGGAGTGATGGCGCCATCAGGATCGACATTGATGAGAATATCGTCATGGCAGCGCCAGTCGTTGTTAATCATGGCCGTCAAACGACCGGCGGAGTTGAGAATCGGAAACCCTTGTTTCTTCATCGCGACAACTTCTTCCAGAACCGTCTTCCGTTCCAGATCGGACAAAGCCAGGGATGCTTCTCCCTGACCATAGGGGTAGAACAGTTGAACGGTCATTCCGCGGAATGCCGGAATGCCTTTCAGTTTTTCCAGCAATGGGCGGATATCGTGACGATTCTCACGGTTGATGGTGAAGTGAACGAAAAGACGGCCATGACTGCATTGTTCGAGATTTTCCCAGACTCTGTCGAAAGAACCGGAGCGGAGCCGGTCGTGAGTCTCCTTCAAGCCGTCCAGACTGACCCACAGGATGTCCGCCGGCACATCCAGGGGAAAGGTTCCGTTTGTTGTTACGGCTACCCGGGGAAATAGCCTTCCGGCGTAATTGACCAAATCATGCAGGTCATGGCGGCCATCCCGCCACAAAAAGGGTTCCCCTCCTTCAAAGACAACAATCAGTGTGCCCTGATGCTTCAAGGCGTCAAGGGAAGCCCTGGCCAGAGACCAGCTCATGTTGGCTTTCTCTTCTCCGGCACGCTGGTGAAACGGGCAGGCAAGACATGAAAGGTTGCAGCGGAATGTCAGTTTAAAACTGGCCAGAAGAGGAATTTTCTGACGCATAATTTTCCGCCGCAGAATGAAGTCGTAAAAAGGAGCGATGCGGCAGACAGATGCTGCGAGGCGGCTTTCCCGTGGACCTGCTGTCGTTTGAGCAGCAGTTGACTGAAAATTATTTCCTGAAATTGTTCCAGAGCGGTTCATGATTCTAAATAATACTTAAAAAGGGGTTAGGCAGGTTGCCTGACCCCTTGTTTTGGCGGGTGAATTCAGAAAGACAGCTTTTTTCACCCTTTAATGCAGTCCTGCTTCCACAGGCAATCGTTATCGCATTGCTGTCTTGTCTGAAAACAGGGATCGTTGCCTTCTTTAATCTGGATATCCCGGATGATGTCCTGCTTGGAACGCCCAACCCTTGCATCGACTCCCCACTGCTTGGCTATCTTTCTTATCTCCTGAATTTTCATCCTTTTTCTCCTTTTTGTGGGTTTTTGATCTGCAGAGTCCAAATGCCATTGATCACTTGTCGGATACAAAAAAACAGCATTTATTTTATTATTAAAGCCTTATGTAAGGTAGCGGATATACATTGAAATGTCAAATGGAAAGTGCGGGAATGCCTTATATGCATCGAACACACAGGCATTGTTAATTAAAATAAATTTTATGTAAAATCAAATATTTTCTTCATAAAATATCCCCGGAAGAGCTTGACCTCAACAGCAATTTATGGGAGAGAAATGACCGAATGCAAAGACATAAGCCTGAGTATGAGCTTTGCTATTTCCATTCATGACATAAAAACCCTCGGATGGGTTTTAACCATCCGTGATACCTGGTGTTTTTCAAAATCAACGTCATCGTGTCTTCGGAATGAAATTCTTCATGGTTAGCTCCTGTCTGAGAATATCGGCTAAGGAGATAACTGTGGATTCGAATCAGCGAATAACCTGCAAACAATGCGGCACCTGCTGTCTGGCCCATATCAGCGCCTATGCGAGTGGTGAAGACATCGAACGCTGGAATCGGGAAGGCCGGGATGACATTCTGCACATCATCGAACATGAGCATGCCATGTGGGTTGGAGATCACCTGGTTTCTTCCCTGGATGGGCACTACCTTCATGGATGTCCGTTTTTGACCTGGGAAGGCGCCCACTATGCCTGCTCTATCTACGTCACAAGGCCTTCGGTCTGCCGAAATTATGAACCAGGCTCATCGGAAATTTGCCCGCAGTTCAAAAGGACAGAAAAATAATTCTTGACCTGTCTCTGACCTCACGCTGACTCGACGTCAGAATTCGCGCACGTCAATATACAGGGGAGTATTCCTCTTTTTCGGATGGCCGTTCCGTATTTCAATCCCCTGATAATCCAACCCGAACTTCCTTATTCTCCCATGATAACAAATCGAGATTATTGACAGTGGGGATAAAGCGAAGCTTAAAATAACTCTTGACCCGCATCAAATCTCGTATTAATCCGTGGGAAAATTTTTATACGGGAATTCGACTACGCTATGAATAAAGCAACGACAAGAAGCCTTTCTATTTTTTCTCTCTGTCTTATCCTGCTTTTAACTGGAACTGCCTGTACTGGTTTCAGTGAACCTCTAAATAATCCCTCTGCGATTACCCTGCCCGCTCCCTCGGAATCAAAAAAGAACGAAACGCTGGAAATAGCTTTGAAGGCAGACGGTGACAGGGCATTTCAGAGACTGAAGTCTGAGATTCATCGCATTGCCGTTCTGACCGGCGGCACTGTAGGCCTCAGTGCCCTGCATATCGAATCCGGCCGATGTTTTTCCCTCAATGGGATGGAACGTTTTCCCATGGCCAGCGCCTATAAAATTCCAATCGCTGTTCAACTGCTCAGTCGGGTAGATTGTGGAGATGTTGACCTTGATCAGTTCGTCACTATTCGCGGCAGTGACATTCATCCGGGAAGCGGTAAGCTCATTTTAACCTTTAAGAAGAAGGCGGCATCCTATACGGTCAGGGAACTGCTGGAATTGATGCTGCTGGTCAGCGACAATACGGCCAGCGATGCCCTGCTGAATCTTGCCGGAGGTCCTGAAGCCGTCACCGCGTTCATGAAAACCCTGGGCATCCGGGATCTGGATGTCAGCCGCTCCACCTTGAACATGCTTGCCGACTGGCGCGGCATCGACGAACTTCCCCCACCGGAGGATTTCAGTGTGGAAAAGTACAACAGGCTGCGCAGCAAGGTCCCAATGCATGTTCTGGAAAAGGCACAGAATCGCTTCTATTCCGACATTCGCGATACGGCAACGCCTGACGCGATGACACGACTCGTCGCCATGGTGCATTGTGGAACGGTTCTCAAACCTGAAAGCACGACACTGCTTTTAAAGATTATGGAGCGCTGTAAGACAGGCCAATCCAGAATCAGGGGACTGATTCCCCCCGGCATGGCAACGGCCAACAAAACCGGCACAATCGGACCAGGCATTGTGAATGATGTGGCCTTATTGACCCTGCCAGGCGATGCAGGCCATCTGGCCCTGACGATTTTCATCAAATCCTCGGATCGCAGCCTTTCATATCAGGAACAAACGATGGCTCAGATCGCACGCTATCTGTATGATTATTATTTTTTCAATGGAACGGCATCTGCCGTGGCGGCTTCCGGTGAATCCTGCTCACTGCAGAATCGGATCTGCTGTCGGAAGGACGTCCGATGACTGGAACTCAGGAAATCCGCAAGGTTTTTGAAAAGGAACCGTTTTGATATCCAGAACACTAAAGATCAAGAGGCCGTAGATAAAATGGAAAATGTGGATACGCTGATTCTCGGGGGAACGGTTCTTTGCCTGGATGAAACGATGACCCGAATCGAAGACGGCGCCTTGGCCATTGCCGGCGATGCCATTGCCGCCGTGGGGACCGAACGTGAATTCCGGCAGAGGTTTACCAGCCGGAATATCGTCGACGGGAAGCATTCGCTGATTCTTCCGGGACTGGTCAACAGCCACACCCACGCCGCCATGACCTGTTTCAGGGGAATCGCTGATGATATGGCCCTGATGGACTGGCTGGGCAATTACATTTTTCCTGCTGAGGCGCGCAACGTTGATCCGGAACTGGTTTACTGGGGAAGTCTGCTGGCCTGTGCGGAAATGATCAAATCCGGAACGACCACCTTCTGTGACATGTACATTTTTGAAGAAGAAACGGCTCGAGCGGCGCGAGAGGCAGGGATGCGCTGTCTGCTGGGGGAGGTGCTCTTTGATTTCCCCTCGCCCAATGTCAAGACGCCTCAGGAGGGACTGGCCTATACGCGTAAGCTCCTTTACCGCTGGTCAGGCGATCCGCTTGTCCGCATCGCGGTGGAGCCCCACGCCCTGTACACCTGCTCCCGCTCCCTGCTTCTTGAGGCCGGTAATCTTGCCACTGAGTATCAGGTCCCTCTTGCCCTTCATCTCCTGGAAAACAGTTCGGAAAAGAAACAACTGCAGGAAAAGCTCGGGCAGGATGCCTTATCCTGTCTGAGAGAGCTCGGCCTTCTGAATGAACGCCTGATCGCCTTTCATTGTGTCTGCCTCGATGATGAGGACATCGAAACGTTTCGTGATGAAGGATGCAAGGCCGTCTATAATCCGGAAAGCAACATGAAACTCGCTTCCGGATTTGCCCCGGTTTCCCGGATGCTCAGAGAAGGGATCTGTGTCGGGCTCGGGACGGATGGATGCGCCAGCAACAACAATCTGGATTTGTTTCAGGAGATGGATACAGCAGCAAAACTTGAAAAGGTGAGACATCTCGATCCGACGCTGATGCCTGCGGAAACCGTCGTCCGAATGGCCACCTGTCAGGGCGCCCGTGTCCTGGGCATGGACGGGATTACAGGCTGTCTGAAAGCGGGAATGAAGGCAGATTTCATTCTGATCGATCTCAACCGCCCTCACCTGACTCCCATGTACAACCCCTATTCACACCTCGTATACACGGTGAACGGCTCGGACGTGAAGACGGTTTTCATCAACGGAAAAATGGTGATGAAAGATCGGCAACTTCTTACTTTCAACGAAGAAGAATGCATGCAGCAGGTCCGCCGCATCGCGGAACGGGTCAGAGAATCACTGAAAGAGCCGGTTTAACAGAGGCCTGATACTTTTTCGGCTGAAACGAGTAGCGTAACCGGATCCATCTTCATCGACCAGGTATGCAGGATTCCAGTCACGTCCTTGATGGGGTTCATCTGGATCTGCAGGCCGCTGTCTTCCATCTGCATAATCAGTTCGAACAGGTCGTCAGAATTCTTCAGGAAAGCCGGGTAAGAATCCCCCTCTTCAGAATCCGGTCGGTGAATATGAACCGAAAGCCAGACCCGCAGGTTGTGACTTTTTGCAAAGGCTTTCAGTTCGTGCAGTTCTGTTCTGTTGATGCTGTTCGACTGCCATCCGTCAAGAAACAGTGTCCGGGGACGAAAGATGCCCTGAACAAGTAGATCGTTAAGACGTTCTTCCAGCCTGGGTATGCTGAAGCGATCCACCCGGAAGGTCATAATGAACCGGTGAGGAAGAAGATTGTCCCAGATTCTCCGCGAATTCTGCAGGGATTCCTGACGGAATTTTTTTTCGAAGAGTTCCTCATACCAGAGGGTCACTTTGGCTATGGGCTCATGGAGACTGACATGAAGAACGTCTTCATGGCCAAGCATCTGGCTCAGAGCCATCTGGACGAGAAAAGCCGTTTTTCCCATCCCCGCTCTCGCCAGAACAGCGCAAAAGGCGCCGTCCTCCATTCTATTGCTGATTTCCTGCTCCCAGGTTTCCCGGGACGCCACAGGGTCCGGCTGAAACATACCTTCGCTCAAAAGACGCTCCTTTCTCCTTCTCAGATCGATGATCACGAGGGTTCACCTCATTTTTACGCGGCGCTTTTTTTCCGTTTAGCCACTTCTTCCGTAATCTTCTCCGCAATGCTCTGCGGCACCTGCCGATATGCGGAAAACTCCATGGTGAACTGAGCTTTCCCCTGCGTAGCGGAACGGATAACCGTCGAAAAGCCAAACATTTCCGCCAGAGGCGTCTGAGCTTCAATGACACAGGTTTGACCTTCATCCTGAGTGCCCACGATCATGCCCCGGCGCTGATTCAACAATCCCATGACAGCTCCCTGAAACTCATTAGGCGTTTCCACGACGACTTTCATGATGGGTTCAAGGATTACAGGCTTCGCCTTATTGTAAGCTTCCCGGAATGCCCCCCTTGCCGCGGCCTGAAACGCCATGTCGGAGGAGTCCACTGCATGGAAAGCACCGTCATCGATGACAACCTTCACACCTGTTACAGGAAATTCCATTTTGGGGCCTTTGGCCATGCTCATCCGGAATCCCTTCTCACAGGCAGGGATAAACTGCGTGGGGATCGCCCCGCCGGTGATCTTATTTTCAAAAAGAAAGTCTTCATCAGACAGTGGTTCAATATATCCGGCTACCCGGCCATACTGACCCGAACCACCGGTCTGCTTGCGATGGGTGTAATTGAATGCCGCTTTCTGGGTAATGGTTTCCCGGTAAGCGACCCGGGGATTGCCTGTCGTGACTTCGGCATTGTACTCACGCCGGATTCTTTCCACATAGATGTCGAGATGCAGCTCTCCCATCCCTTCAATGATCGTTTCTGACGTTTCCGGATCGAGATGGGTCCGGAATGTGGGGTCTTCCTTTGTGAAGCGGTTCAGGGCCTTGGACATGTTCACCATGGACTTTTTGTCCTTGGGTACGATGGCAAGCGAGATCACCGGCTCCGGAACGAACATGGATGTCATGGCCAGGTTCAGTCCCTGCGCTGCAAAGGTGTCACCGGATTGACATTCCAGACCGAACAGAGCGCCGATATAGCCGGCGTGAATAGCCTCGATATCCTCCATCTGATCGGCGTGCATGCGCACCAGTCGACCGATCCGGACTTTTTTCCCGTCCCGGGCATTGACGACCGTTGCCCCTCTGGACAGTATCCCCTGGTAAACACGAATGTAGGTCAACTGGCCGTATATACCGTCTTCCAGTTTAAATGCAAGAGCGACGACGGGATCTTCGGTATTGCTTGTCAATTGCACAGGTGCTTCCTCCCGAGAGAGATCCAGCGCAGAATTTTCGATATCTGCCGGACAGGGAAGGTAGCGCGTCACGGCGTCCAGAAGCGGCTGAATTCCTTTGTTCTTGTAAGCAGAACCGATAAATACAGGCGTGATTTTCCGCTCCAGTGTGCCCTGTCGGACCGCCTCCATGATCATTACTTCAGAAATTTCCGTACCCTCCAGAATGGCTTCTGTCAAAGAATCGGAAAAGAGAGAAACGCTGTCGATCAACTCTTCACGCCTGGAGATCGCTTCAGGCAGGAGCGACTCGGGAACAGCCTCCGTCCTTAACAGTTCACCTCCGGCACCGTCGAAATATACGGCTTTCATGGAAATGAGATCGACGATTCCCTGAAAATCCGCTTCAAGACCAATAGGAAGTTGCATAAGGAGGGCGTTATGTCCAAGCCGGGTTTTCAATTGCTCCACGACACGGGCGGGATTTGCTCCGCTCCGGTCGCATTTGTTGACAAAAGCCACGCAGGGAACCTTATAGCGCTTCATCTGGGCATCCACCGTAATGGACTGGGACTGCACCCCGCCCACTGCACAAAGGACAAGAATCGCCCCATCCAGGACACGCAGCGCCCTTTCCACTTCGATTGTGAAATCAACATGGCCGGGCGTGTCGATAATGTTGACTTCATGATCACCCCATGTGCAGAATGTCGCCGCGGAGGAAATGGTAATTCCCCGCTCCCTTTCCAGTTCCATGGAATCCATGGTGGCGCCTACGCCGTCCTTCCCCTTGACATCATGCATGGCATGAATGCGCTTCGTGTAGAAGAGAATTCGTTCGGTCAGGGTTGTTTTACCGGAATCAATATGAGCGCTGATTCCAATATTTCTTACTTTTTTGATGTCATTCTTCATGGTTTGATCCTTCTGGGTAATATCTGTTTATTTATAGTTAATTGCCGGATAGATAAAAAACAAAAACCCCCTTATTTGAATTTACAGACTTTCAAATAAGGGAGCTATGGTTGCCCTGCTAATTTGAAAAAAGAAATCGCTTTTTATCCCTTTTGGGATTACATGTCAAGCTTTTTTAATTCCGTTATCAATACAAATAAATTACCAGGTTACGCCGATCCACGTACTCTTTTTCTTACGACAGCTCAGATCAGTTCGACATTAACCGCGCTGGGCCCTTTCTGGCCCTGCTGAATTTCAAAGCGAACCCTCTGGCTTTCGTTAAGCGTCTTCCAGCCTGCTCCCTGGATGGAACTGAAATGGACGAATACGTCACCGCCTTCATCATTTTCGATAAAGCCAAAACCCTTTTTATCGTTGAACCATTTAACTCTCCCCTGTGCCAAAGTCGTACCCTCCTTTTCTTTTATTTCTTGATGCCTATTGAAGCAGAAACAAAAAAAACCACCCCGGCTTCATGATCCTAATCAAGAGCCGACCGTGGTTTTTATCTGATCTGCGCCAATCCGTTGTTACTCAACTCTGACCTGTCCCGACTGCTTGAGTTAAACAAGTTCTTTTTATGGTTTTAGATAAAACAGCGGGTTTCGATAACTAACACTTATCAGGCTATTTTTCAAGAAATAATATTTTTTTAGCTCTGTGATTCGTCTGTCAGATATTTATCAAGAACCGATACTATTGCCGATTCATAGCCGAAATAAAAATGATCCGCATCAGAAATTAATGCAAAGCTGCTGTTCATGCTGTCCGCAATGTCCTTTATCCGTTCATGATCGCAGTACTGGTCTCTTTCGGCACAGACGACAAGACCGATTTTTCCGACCAGGGCGGAAAAATCGAAGTCCATTACATTAATCGGCGGTGAGATGAGAATGGCCGGGTACTCGATTTCATGATTTTGGAGCCACCTCGCGCCGACCCAGGCGCCAAAGGAATATCCAGCCAGAAGAATGGCCGTTTTCCCCTGTTTTTCCATCCAGCAGACGGCGCCACCGACATCCTCCTGTTCACCGATACCGTTGTCATAGTTCCCCTCGCTTCTGCCCACCCCGCGAAAGTTGAACCTCAGGGTTGAATAGCCATGAATGAGCAAGGCGCCGATCATGCTCACAACGACATTGTTCTGCATGCAGCCGCCAAGTTGAGGGTGGGGATGACAGATAACGGCCCCCGCTTCTCCACTTCGTTCCGCATACAGACCCTCTATCTGTAACGCCCCTGATGAATAAAAAATCGTTTCTTCCCTGATAGAAGCCATGGATCACCTCGAATTAAAAATAATATTTTCAACATATTAAATGACAGGACACGAAATGGCCATTGGATTTTTCAATCAGATCCGGGGACGATTTCTGGCAGATTTCGATCCGGTCGGGACATCTGGGATAAAAAGGACATCCTGCAAACCGATAAGGTCGGCCGGACACATCACCCTTAAGAAGAATACGCTTTGAGGGCCGCCCGGGATGAGGAACCGGAACGGCAGAAAAAAGAGCCCTTGTGTAAGGATGAATCGGATGGTCATAAAGATCCTGATTATTTGCCAGTTCCACAATTCGACCGAGATACATGACGGCGATCCGGTCGCTCATGTGCCGAACCACACCAAGATCATGAGTGATGAAGATATACGTCAAGCCAAAGGATTGCTGAAGCTGCTTCAACAAATTCAATATCTGAGCCTGAATTGAGACATCCAGAGACGAAACGGGTTCATCGGCGATAATCAGCTCCGGCTTCAGTGATACGGCCCTGGCAATGCCGACGCGCTGCCTCTGTCCGCCGCTGAACTCGTGAGAATAGCGACCCATCTGCTCTCTGGATAGACCAACGGTTGCCATAATTTCTGCAACGCGCTGTTCAACCTGATCCTTAGGAACCGTGCCGTGAATCAACAGGGGTTCTCCAACGGCGCTTCCCGCTGTTTTTCTTGGGTTGAGAGAGGCCTGAGGATCCTGAAAAATCAGTTGCACCTTTTTGAAATAATCTTTCAAGGCCGTTCGATCGTAAGAAAAGATATCCTTTCCATGAAATAAAATCCGGCCCTCTGTAGGTTCATCCAGATGCATCACAAGACGTCCCAGTGTCGACTTGCCGCAGCCGCTCTCACCCACCAGGCCGAGTGTCTCACCCTGGTAGACGGTTAGAGTTACGCCGTCCAGGGCATGGATCTGCAGCTGTGCTCCACTGAATAATCCCTTTTGTACGGTAAAGGTTTTCTTCACCCCGACGAGTTCAAGAATCGGCTTATCTCCAATGGCGTTCCCGGCCTGTATCCCGGAATCACATTCTATTTCCGTCATTTCTCTTTATTCCCTTGTGCTAGTCTTACAGAATTTTTCGAAGAATCCATTATTCAGATAAATGCTCCCGTTCAAGCAGCAAGGCGGCGACACAGGTCCGCTTAAGCGGAATTCGTGCGGCTTTAAAAGATGTTTACGAAACAGAGCTTGCTCTTTACTGTTTTTTTAGTGGCCCATGATTCAGCCATGGTTGCCGTAAAGCCAGCAGCGGGCTGCATGCCCCGATTCCACCTCCATCAGTTGAGGCTCCAGCTTTCGACAGATATCCATCACATGTGCGCAGCGGTCCTGAAAACGGCATCCTGGCGGAAGATGATAGAGATCGGGCACACTGCCGGGTATCACCGGCAGCATGGCGGAACGATCATAAGCTTTATCCGGATTTGGGAGAGAACGCATGAGCCCCGCGGTGTAGGGATGCATAGGGTTGGAAAATAGAGCCTCCACGGACGCTTTTTCGACAACGCGTCCCGCATACATGACCGCTACATGCTGCGCAGTCTCGGCTACCACACCAAGATCGTGAGTAATCATGATGACCGACATGCCGGTTTCCTGTCTGAGACGACCGATAAGATCAAGTATCTGGGCCTGAATCGTCATATCCAGCGCCGTGGTCGGTTCATCGGCAATAAGAAGACGTGGGCTGCAGGCCATGGCCATGGCGATCATGACCCTTTGCCGCATCCCACCGCTCAATTGATGGGGGTAATCCCGGACGCGTTTTTCCGGTTCGGATATACCAACCAGACGCAGCATCTTTACAGCATGATCGAGAGCATCCTTTTTCTTCAATCCCTTGTGCAGACGAGTCACTTCCGCGATCTGCTCCCCTACACGAATTACGGGATTCAAAGAGGTCATGGGTTCCTGAAAAATCATGCTGATGTCCCGCCCCCGGACTTTCCGCATCTCCTCACCGGAGAGGCGCAGCAGATCGCAACCGCTGAAAATCACCGATCCGGAAGCAATCCGGCCGGGCGGCATGGGAACAAGCCGCATGATGGACAGGGCAAAGGCGCTCTTTCCGCAACCGGATTCGCCTACGATCCCAAGCGTGTCTCCCTTCCGGACCTCCAGATCCACTTCATCGACCGCCCGGATAACCCCCTCCGATGTTTCAAAACACGTCGTCAGGTTTTTCACCTTCAAAATAACACCCATCTACCGTCTCACCGCCTTCCCTGCCTGAACGAGTCAATCTTGCCGGAGGATATTCTTTTTTTCAATTTCAAAGACCGTTTTCACGCGTTAACCAGTCGGGTTCTCAGCCATGAGATCAGCAGCCGGACACCGATTCCTGACGCCCCTTTCGGCACATAGGAGCGGTCTTTATCCAGCCAGGAAGGGCCGGCGATGTCAAGATGCACCCAGGGATAATCCCCGATAAATTTGCTGAGAAAAGCCGCCGCCGTAATTGCCCCGCCGAACCGTCCGCCCGTGTTTTTGTAGTCAGCGATATCGCTTTTGATCAACTCATGATATTCCTTCCAGAGTGGAAGTTCCCAGACTCTTTCGCCGGTGCGTTCCCCTGCGGCGGCGACCTCCTTCTTGAGAGATTCGTCTGTGCCCATCATTCCGATGGCCAGATCCCCCAGGGCGACGATGCAGGCGCCGGTCAGCGTGGCGATATCAACTACCGCCGATGGATTATATTTTTCCGCATAGGTCAGAGCGTCGGCGAGGATCAGCCGCCCTTCCGCATCCGTGGAAATCACCTCGATAGTCTGCCCGGAAAGTGATTTCAGGACGTCTCCGGGCCTATATGCGCGACCGCCGGGAAGATTCTCCGTTGTGGGAACGAGGCCGACGAGGTTTACCGGCAAATCCAGGTCCGCCGCCGCCATAAGCGTGGCAATCACCGCCGCGGCTCCGGCCATGTCGGATTTCATCTCCCCCATCTTCTCCGCGGGTTTGAGGCTGATCCCGCCGCTGTCAAAAGTGATCCCTTTGCCGACCAGAACAATAGCCCCTTCCCTGCTTTCCGCTCCCTTGTAATTCATAATAATGAACCGCGGTGGTTCGTGGCTTCCCTGGGCCACAGCCAGGATGGCATGCATGCCGATTTCTCCGATCTGCGCATCATCAAGGACTGTCGCTTCGATCTTATTACGGGTGGAAACCATTTCCAGTGCCTTTGCCGCCAGGATCTGCGGTGTCATTTCGTTGCCCGGAGAGGAAACGAGATCCCGGGCGAACCAGACAGCCCGGGCTATGGTCTCTGCCCTTCGTGTTGCTTCGCTGAGGACGGAAAGATTCTCCGGTTTCTCCTCAAGAAGAATGAATTGATCCAGTTCTTTGATGTTTTCCCGTTCCACGGTCTTGTAAGGGGTGAATTGATAAAGGCCAAGGAGTACCCCCTCGACAACAGCTTCAGCCAGCTCATCATGAGTGAAAAGGCAGGAAGACCATTCCGGAAAATTCACAAAGGAAGTCAAAACTTTGATATTCATGCTTCTGACATGCTGTGCCGCCCGGGAAAAAGCCGCGCGCAATTTTTCCAGATCAAACTCAGCCTTCTTTCCCAAACCGACCAGGATAATCCTCTTAGCCGGGGCATCCGCCCCGTTATAGACCAGGGAGATCTGATGGAGTCTGCCTTCAAAATCTCGGTCTTTAATGATTTGACTTATAATGCCGCCATAACGTTCATCAAGAGATTTTGCCGCTACGGGGAGCTCCTGCATTCCTTCAAAGAACGTCAGCAAAAGGATCTCCGCCTCGGCATCGACCAGTCGTCCTGATTTAATGGTTACTTCCATCGATTTCTCCTCCATTTTTATAAAACTCTCGTTTGAAATATCCGCTCTATTCGTTATTGTCAAACCTCTTCTTTTTCATTTTCGTATCGAAAGGGTTTTGTGTGACTCAATTTCTTCCCGTTTCGAAGCCGGCCGAAGACATATGTCAATAATGAAGAAGTTATTGATAAAGGGGAAGCCGTTTTGAAAAAACAGCTTGACTGTCTAAAGTGGATAACAGAAAAAGTGAACCGTTCCATCCGGATTGGCAACATGATATGAAAATGTTTCCGTTTTCATATAGGCAAAGGCGAGCAGCGATGCGAGGCCGTCCCCTCTTTTCCAGAAAATGACATGGATTTAGCATTATTTACGATTTTCTCAGGAAATGAGTCATATTTGCACCAATCTAATTTTTCACACCAGTTTTCCTTGAATTTTTTATTGGCATGTTTGTAAAAAGAAATGCCATAGGGGTTGTTGCCGCGATATCCTGAACGCGGAAAGATATTCCATGCGTGTAACATGTGGGATTTTTGTTGATATTGTTTATTTTGACTTGCTGAAAATGCCTGTGTCGCACCTCAGTCACAAATGAACGCTTACACCGTTTGTTTTAGCCTGATAAGGTAATCGCGGAACTTTAGATATTCCGTTCTGAGGATGATATTGACCGGAAGGGAATTTGCCGCTTCATTTAATCTTCTTATTTCCAGCGAAACATGGATCGTCTGCAATCCGGTTGCGCCGGCGGCTTCACTGAGAATAACCGGCAGCTTGGAAATCCTGTTCCGACCAAGCCCGTTCTTCCGTGGATGCGGCAATACAGTGGCCTGCCGTTTCGCTGTCCGATCCTCCAATGCCGCTTGAACAGGCCCGCCGGGGCATTCTGTACAAGCAATAATTGGCAGGTGTTTTAGTTGATTATGAAAGAAATATCTGGATCTTAAATATAAAGAGGGTATGTCATATTCTGACATACCCTCTTTATATGTTCCTATAAAATGGAGGCGGCATCCGGATTTGAACCGGAGTATAACGGTTTTGCAGACCGCTGCCTTACCACTTGGCTATGCCGCCATAATTACTGGAGCGGGCGAACGGGTTCGAACCGTCGACGTCCACCTTGGCAAGGTGGCACTCTACCGCTGAGTTACGCCCGCTTCCTCAATTCAAACTGTGGCGGCTTGAATATAATATATGAACTCTTTTGTCAACAGAAATCTTATCGGCCAAAAGTGGCGGGGGGTGATGGAAATGCAACAGTCTTCTTTTTAAAGCCCGCGCTGATTTTTTACCTGTTGCATTATGGCCCCTCTCTATTATATGAACACTGCGTTTTGTATAATGAAAGAGTGTCCGTGGTCCATCAACCAACCGGGATAAGGAATCAGCCGACATAGCGACGGCATCGGTCAATCAGACGAGGACTTGCGGATATCCCGAGGTTACATGCAATCTTTCAAAAATGGGTTGTTTTAGACGTTCTTTGTTATTAATTTCGATTTTTAATTACTACTCATTCTAAATTTCGTCTATCATCGTGCTGAAGCTCAAGATACTTATTATTTTTTTTATTGTTATTCTGATCAGCTTGATATTTTCAAATATCTTCCCCGTCTCCCCATGGGCCAAAATCTATGGGAACATCTCAGGGCAAGAAAGTTATCCCCACAGGAACTTCAATTTTCATCATACATTGCTTCCGGACTCGCTCGTTTCCCTGACATCCGGCTTCGCCGTAATTATAGATAAAAAAGCACAAAAGCTTTACGTATACGGCACTAGAAATGGCCAATTTCGCAAAGTTTTTGAAACGCGCTGCTCCACAGGCAAAAATCAGGGCGACAAACTAACTTCCGGAGATGCCAGAACGCCGGAAGGTATTTTTTTCCCAACCAGAAAGTTCACCGATGATGAGTTGACTCCCATATACGGCACACTTGCGTTCACTCTGGATTACCCCAATTATCTCGATAAGAGAACAGGTAAAAACGGTCATAACATCTGGATTCATGGAACGGACAAAACACTGAAATCTTTCCAGTCCAACGGTTGCATTGTGCTTGATAACAGCGATATTCTTCGCCTTTCTGAATTCATATATCTTAATAAAACACCCGTGATTATCGTTGACTCAATTCAATGGGTACCCCTTGATTCCTCTCTGTCCCTGAAGAGTGAAATCGAAGGCGCTATGAAAAAATGGGAAAACAATGTACTTGCCGGAAGTGAAAATGCCGAGGACTATATTTATATCATTCACTCAGCAGGTGAGAAAGTCAGCAGAAGACAGTTCTTGAAACAAATGCGTCAGATTCAGACCCTGGCCAGGCACTTTGCCTTGGAACCTAAAGATGTTTCCATACTTAAACAGAATGATCACGCAGTCGTCCTGTTCGATCAAATCATTTCTGTCGAAAACAACATTTTTCAAGGTGTTTACATGAAGCTTTTCCTAGAAAAGCGGGATAAGCAGTGGCTGGCCATGAAAGACTCGAACCAGGCAGCTCCGGTCATTCTGGCCGGATCGCGCAGGTGTGACGGCCTGCCTGAAGGGGAAAATATCCCTGTGACGCAGACAACCGGGACATCCCGGTCTGATCAAACAGAACCTCTCACTCCGATCGCATCCGTTTCGCCGGTTCACACGGAAATCTCGAAATATGAAAGGGATATCAGGATTAATACAACTCCTGACGAGAAAGCGATTTCCAGTTTAATATCCAGATGGGCCAGAAGCTGGGAGTCCGACGATATGCCTGCTTACCAGGATTGTTATGCGGAAGACTTTCGATCCCGGAATATGGATTTGAAAAGTTGGATCCGATACAAGAAGGGTCTGTATGAACGTTACAGAAGCATCCAAGTTGTCGTCTGGAACGTCGATATCAAGATCTACGCCGAACAGGGCAGAGCAACAGCAAGATTTACTCAGAGGTACACCGCCCCTGGAATGAACGAAACGGGCACAAAAGAGCTGCGGCTTATAAAGATCGGAAATGCTTGGAAGATTAGTCGGGAAAGGATGGTCGATTAATTGACCTATTCTTTATTGCGGATGGCGCACTGATAAAATTGCATGAAGTAATCCAATCCGGAATACACCGTCAGCAAAAGGGCAATATAAAGAATCACGATACCCACCGCATGAGCGTTGAGTCCCAGAAATTGATAGTGAATAATCAATGCCGAGACGGCAATGGTCTGGCAGAGGGTTTTTCTCTTTCCCAGACTGCTTGCATCAATAACCATTCCTTCTCCCGATGCGATGCTTCTCATGCCGTCCACGGCGATATCGCGGATAATCGTAATTGCCACAATCCAGGCAGGAATGCGGCCGATCGGAATCATGAGAATCATGGCGGTATTGACGATCAGCTTGTCGGCGATGGGATCCAGAAACTTTCCCATCGTCGTAACAATCCCGTATTTTCTTGCAATGTAGCCATCCAGAAGATCGGTCAGCGCTGCGGTAATAAACAGAAAAGCAATCACCAGGCTCCATGTAGCGCCTGGTGAAGTCAGCAGAAAAAAGAGAGCAGGAATCACCCCGATTCTCAACATGGTGATGATGTTAGGCAGGTTATAGATTTTTTCGCCGGCGGATACCAGTGGATGTCGTTTCATAATTTTCTGAAGGTTTCAGATCACAGCAAATCTGGAACACATAAGCAAAGTCATTTTTTGAGTTTAGGAACTTTTTCCCAGTCAGCCAGAAACAGATCGATGCCTTTATCGGTCAGGGGATGTTTTGCAAGCTGTTCGATAACCTTGAATGGAATTGTAGCTATATCCGCGCCCATGAGCGCACCTTCCAGAACATGACGGGATGGCGGACGCTGGCGACTATGATTTCCGTGTCAAAACCATAATGATCATAAATAGTAATAATCTGCTCTACAATGTCCATCCCGTTATGGGATGCATCATCCAGTCTTCCGACAAAAGGACTGACATAATCCGCCCCCGCCTTTGCGGCCATGAGAGCCTGAACAGGGGAGAAAATGAGGGTCTGATTTACGGAAATTCCTTCGTTGGAAAGAATGTTGGTCGCCTTTAAACCCTCGGTGGTCATGGGCACCTTGACGACAACCTGATCACCCAGCTTTGCCAGTTTTTTCCCCTCGGCAACCATCTCTTCGGATTTCAGCCCCACAACCTCGAGACTGACAGGGCCACTGACTCGTTCCAGGATATCGTGGACCACTTCTTCGAACGATCTCTTCTCCTTCGCGATCAATGACGGGTTGGTCGTCACGCCGTCCACCATTCCTAAACGCAGTCCTTCTTCAATTTCACGGATGTTGGCCGTATCAATAAAAAACTTCATACCCTTTCCTTTCAGGATTTCTCCTTCCGCTCCATCTGATATTTTTTAAAACAGGCTTCACTGCAAAAATATAGTATTTCTCCTCCAATCGATGCCTTATAAGCTTCTCCCTCAGGTATGTAGGTCAAACAACATGGATCCTGAACGAGATCGCCTCCTTGAATCGTACGGGAACAGGCATTAGAGAGGGGTTCATTTTTCTTCTTTTCCGCAGAACGCAGAATTCTCTTTAACACCCGAAAAATCAGATAAAGAACAATAACTGTAAAAATAAACCGAAGAATCATGCTCATTTAACCATATTCAATGCGTTCAACCCGGCTGTCGTCCTCAAGCCTCTCCATGAGTCCACGAATCGATACCCCGAAAGCCGGATGAATCGCATAGGAGGCCAGTTCGCTCAGCGGGATAAGGACAAAACGCCTTTTATGCAGTTCGGGATGAGGAATCTTCAGATCCTGCTCCTGAACGATCTCCTGCCCGAACAGGAGAATATCCAGATCAATGATCCGTGGACCCCAATGCGCTTCCCGAACTCTCCCCATAGCTTCCTCAATCTGCATGAGGATTCGCAAAAGCGCTCGCGGTGAAAGAGATGTACGTATTTCAGCAACGGCATTAACAAACCAGGGCTGATTTTTCAACCCTATCGGTTCAGTCCTGTAAAGAGAGGAACAACGCAGGAGCGTAATGGCGTTGACAGACGAAAGACACTTAATGGCTTCGAGACACTGTTCCAAGGGCTGCCCAAGATTCGATCCGATGCCGATATAGGCAATGACCCCCAAAACTTCTTCACACAAAGGATTCCCTGCTTTATCCACAGCTCACTGACCATGGTCTGATATACAAAGTTCTTTTTCAGGATCGGAACCCGAGGACATCCTGCATATCATAGAGTCCCGGTTCCTGCCTGACCACCCATTTTGCCGCGCGGATGGCGCCTCGGGCAAAATTGTCTCTGCTGTGCGCGCGATGAATCAGTTCAAGTCTCTCGCCCACCGCACCGAATATCACTGTGTGTTCTCCCACGATATCGCCTGCCCGCAGAGCCTGGATGCCGATTTCTTTTTTTGATCGTTCACCGATGAGCCCTTTACGTTCATAGATTCCAACTTCATCCAGTTCCCGACCCAGCGCCTCCGCAACAACCTGAGCCATTTTCAGGGCCGTTCCGCTTGGGGCATCCTTTTTAAGACGGTGGTGAACTTCCAGAATTTCAACATCATAGTCGTCACCCAGAGTTTCTGCAACAATTTTAAGAAGCTTGAACATCACATTCACGCCGACGCTCATGTTTGGTGCAAGAACACAGGGAACATTCTGAGCGAACTTCCGTATCCTGTCCATTTCATCAGCGGAAAATCCTGTGCTGCCGATCACGATGGGCCGTTTATGTTCCGCAGCCATTTCCATATGTCGCATCGAAGCTTCGTGGCTTGTAAAATCGATAATCACATCCCCCCCGGCGATGCAGAAACCGAGATCGCTTTGGATTACGATCCCCCGCTTTCCCGATCCGAGGAATTCACCAATGTCTTTTCCCGCGGCAGGATGGTCCTTTTTTTCGACGACCCCTGTCAGTTGCATGCCTCCCTCTTCTTCAAGCAAACTGATAATCCGGGCACCCATTTTTCCGCCGCCCCCGGTCACGATCGCTTTCAACATAACTTATCTCCTTGAACTGACGATTCCTGACACGAATACCGAAATCAGGGAAAATGAGAAATCGCCTCACAGATAAATTTTTCACCCGATGAGGCCATAGTTCTGCATGACTCTTTTCAGCTTCTCCCGACTGGTCTCCGTCATGCGGTAGAGCGGCAGCCGCACATCTTCAGAAATTTTGCCCATCAGGGCCAGAGCCGCCTTGACCGGAGTCGGATTGGTTTCAATAAACAAGGCGTCGACCAGGGGCACCATCTTGTCATGCATCGCCCGTGCTTTCTTCATGTTTCCGGCCTCGAAAGCGTCGACAAGACACGCCATATCAGCTGGTGCAACATTGGATATTACTGAAATAACACCCTTTCCTCCCAGGGTCAACAGAGGCAGGGTAAAAAAATCATCTCCCGAAAGAACGGAAAAGCCATCGTCACACAATCGGATGACGTCATTCATCTGTTTGAGGGAACCTGAGGCTTCCTTTATACCGACGATGTTGCTTATTTTCGCCAGTCGGGCCACCGTTTCCGGAAGGATATTCACGCCGGTGCGGCTGGGAATATTATAAGGGATGATCGGAATCGGAACGCTTTCCGCCAGCGCCTTATAATGCTGATAAAGTCCCTCCTGTGTCGGACGATTATAATAGGGAGCAACCACCAGTACGCCATCGGCGCCGGCTTCATGAGCATGTTTCGTCAATCTCATGGCTTCTACCGTGCTGTTCGAACCAGTGCCCGCAATTACAGGGACTCTTTTTCTGACGGCATCTATAGTGATTTCGATAACCCGATCATGTTCCTCGTGAGACAGCGTTGCCGATTCTCCCGTCGTCCCGCAAGGAACAATTCCGTCCGTCCCGTTCTCAATCTGAAACTCAATCAAATCCCTCAATGCCGGTTCATCAATCTCGCCATTCTTAAATGGCGTCACAATCGCGACAATAGCTCCTTTAAACATACTTTTCCTGTTGCCCTCCTTCACTTTCCTGTTCGGGATATCGCCTTGTTTTTCAAAAACGCAGGGATTTCCTCATGCGAAATTAAATCGGCATAGGTTTCCCGTCTGCGCACAACATAATACTGATCCTCCCTGACCATGATTTCCGGAATCCTCGGTCGTGAATTATAATTGGACGCCATCGTGAACCCGTATGCGCCGGCACTGAATACAGCAAGAAGGTCTCCCCGATGGAAGTCTTTTAGTTTTCTGGCTTTGGCCAGATAATCACCGGATTCACAGATGGGACCGACAACATCGGCGATGATCTCTTTACGGTTTTCCTCGATGACCGGCCGGATCGCATGAAATGAGTTGTAGAGGCTCGGCCGGACGAGATCGTTCATTCCCGCATCGACGATAATGAAATTCTTGTTATCATTGCTTTTTGTATAAAGAACCCGGGTGACAAGTATCCCGGCGTTGCCGACGATCACCCTTCCCGGCTCAAATATGAACGTACAATCCAGATCCCGGGATGTTTCTAAAATGGCTTTCGCGTATTCCGAGGGATGAGGCGGCATTTCCTGATTATAGGTAATTCCGAGCCCGCCCCCCAGATCTACATAGCGGATGTCGAAATCTTCCCGTTTCAGTTGATGAACCAACAGCGAAAGTCTTTCCAGGGCCTCAAGAAATGGCGACAACCGAGTAACCTGTGAGCCGATATGACAGCTTACCCCTCTGATATCAAGATGCTGGAGAGACCTTGCGTGACGATAGGTTTCCAGAGAGCGCTCAATATCGATTCCGAATTTGTTTTCTTTGAGGCCTGTTGAAATATGAGGATGCGTCTTGGGATCCACATCCGGATTGACCCTCAGGGCAATGCCCGCGCTGACACCCAGATTCTGTGCACATCGATTGATGACCTCCAGTTCCTGCAGCGATTCAACATTGAACATGAGAATTCCGGAACGAAGGGCGTATTCGATTTCATCCACGCGCTTTCCCACCCCGGAATACACGACTTTTCCCGGTTCCACTCCGGCCTGAAGAGCACGGTACAGCTCGCCGCCCGACACGATATCGACCCCGCCACCTTCGGCGATCAGGACCCTGAGCACCGCCAGGTTGGAATTGGCCTTGACCGCAAAACAGATGATGGAGGGCACCTTCGCGAAAGCCTCGGCAAACACGCGAAAATGATTCCTCAGGGTCGCGTGGCTGTAAAGGTAAAACGGCGTCCCCACTTCCTCTGCTATTTGAGAGACGGGAATGTTCTCACACCACAACTGTTGATCTTTATATAGAAAATCATTCATATTTATTGCACCGTCCAGGCTCTTTCTTCAAGCTCCGGCTGATTTCCCTGATTTTCGACAAGGCAGAAATATTGACTGATCATCATTTGACTGCATCCGCGATATTGGACGGCCCGCCACAGAATCCCGATGCATTGCAGACAATAACCTGATAAGCGTATCGGTTTTCTTTTTTCACGGCGGTATCGATCCAGGAATAATCTACTCCGGAACCTTTGTTCTTTGCCTTGGGATCGTTCGCGGTCAACTCGCTAATGACCACATAATTTCGAGGACAATCAACGCAGATTTCTTCTTCGGGATATTGCTCGCTGCGCAGGATTCTAAAACTTCCTTCAGAAATTGCTGCAGTCCATTGCAGAACAATTCCCTCTTCCGTCCTCTCCGCCCGTAAATCATTAACAACCTGGGGCACGGACAACCGGAGCGGCATGGGGTCGGCTTTTTTACCGCATCCCATTATCAAACCCGGAATAAAAACCATCAACCACAGAACCGATATCCAACGTCCTGACGGGTTATCGTGCCCCCTCAAACATGAACTGAACCGTTTCATGCTTCTTTTCTTCTCCTGGTTGAGGGATAAGCCCCTTCTTCTATCTGCCGGATCTGCTCCATGACCTGCCGACACGCTGTTCCCCCGTAGCTTTTTCTGCTCCGAACCGAGTTCGACACGGAAAGGCGATCATGAATATCCTCGTTGATCACCGGACAGAACCTTTGAAATTCCTCCATGGACAACTGCGCCAGTTCCTTCTTGCATTCAATGCAAAAAGAGACCAGCTTCCCGACGATGCCGTGGGCTTCCCGGAACGGAATGCCTTTCATCACCAGATATTCAGCCAAGTCCGTCGCTGTGGAGAATCCGCCCTCGGCTTCCTGCCTCATCTTTTCCCGGTTGAACTTCATGTTTCGAATCATTTCCGCAAGGATCTGAAGGCAGGCCTTCACCGTATCGACGGTATCGAAAAGGGGTTCTTTGTCTTCCTGAAGGTCCCGGTTGTAGGTCATGGGCAGTCCCTTCAGCAGGGTCAACAAAGCGATAAGATTGCCATACACCCTTCCCGTCTTGCCCCGAATCAGTTCCGCCACATCGGGATTCTTTTTCTGAGGCATGATGCTGCTGCCCGTCGTGAAGGCATCGGAGATTTCCACAAAATTAAATTCCCCTGAGGACCAGAGGATCAGATCTTCACAGAAACGGCTCAGGTGCATCATGATCAGAGAGGAGGCAAAGAGAAATTCGGCAACGAAATCGCGGTCGGAAACTGTATCCATGCTGTTGCGGGATATTTCGGGAAATTTGAGCAGCCGGGCGACATAGGCTCGGTCAATGGGTAGAGAGGTCCCGGCCAGTGCAGCAGCCCCCAGAGGGAGGACATTCACACGGCGGTAACAATCCCGCAGGCGTGATTCATCACGATCGAGCATTTCCCGCCAGGCAAGAAGATAATGAGCCAGAAGGACCGGCTGCGCCTTCTGCAGATGGGTATAGCCGGGAAGGATGGTTTCCGCCTCTTTCTTTGCCAGCTCAAGGAAGGCTCCTTTGAGCACCTTCATAAACTCAAGAATCTCTTTGATTTCAGCCCGAAGATAGAGGCGGACATCCAGGGCGACCTGATCATTTCTGCTTCTACCGGTATGCAGTTTTGCCCCCGCATCGCCGATGCGTCGGATCAGATCCTTTTCAATCGCCATATGGATGTCTTCATCTCCAGGAGAAAACTCAAAACTGCCGGTTTCAATGTCCCGCTGAATCTCCTTCAGGCCCTCGACGATGGCAAAGCCTTCTTTCCGGTTTATGATTTCCTGACGAACCAGCATTCGGGCATGAGCGATACTGCCTTCGATGTCATAACGATAGAGACGCCGATCAAACGATATCGAAGCAGTGAATGCCTCCACGAGTTCGTTAGTCGGTTCCTGAAATCGCCCGCCCCAGGGTTTGCTCTTTTCCGTGCTGTCCTTCATTCTCGTGAAAACCCTTATCTTTCTGACAGATTTCGCATTTTTATTTCTTCATGGCCGCGATTCGCAGTCTCAATGCATTGAGCCGAATGAACCCCGTTGCATCCATCTGATTGTAAACCTGATCTTTTTCAAAGGTTGCAAAGTCTTCACTATACAGGGAATATGGGGACTTTCTGCCGACGACAATAGAGTTGCCCTTGTAGAGTTTCATCCGGACCGTGCCCGTTGCCTTTTTCTGGGTTTCATCGATCAAGGCCTGCAGGGCTTCCATTTCCGGGGCATACCAGAATCCATTGTAAGCCAGCTGGGCGTATTTGGGAATGAGAGAATCGCGCATCAGCATCACCTCCCTGTCCATGGTGAGAGACTCCAGGGCGCGGTGTGCCGCCCAGAGCACGGTCCCTCCCGGCGTCTCATAAACCCCTCGGGATTTCATTCCGACGAACCGGTTTTCCACCATATCGACACGGCCGATGCCGTTGGCCCCCGCTATGTCATTCATCTTCTCCATCAGGGCTGCCGGACTCAGACGTGCACCGTCGAGAGCAACGGGATTTCCCTGTTCGAAATCGATTTCCACGTAAGTCGGCTTATCCGGTGCTGCTTCAGGAGATAAGGATATCGTAAAAATGTCTTCAGGCGGTTCCGCCCAGGGATCTTCCAGGATGGCGCCCTCATGTGAGATATGCAACAGATTGCGGTCGCTGCTGTAAGGCTTTTCCCGCGTGAGAGGAAGCGGGATATTGTGCTTTTCCGCGTAATCAAACATGTCTTCCCGGGATTTGAAATGCCAGTTTGGATCCTTCCAGGCCGAAATGATCCGGATGTTCGGCTCCAAGGCCATGTAGGTCAATTCGAACCGCACCTGATCATTCCCTTTACCCGTTGCCCCATGACAAACCGCATCCGCCCCTTCCGCCCGGGCAATTTCCACCTGGCGTTTGGCAATCAAAGGTCTTGCCAGCGATGTTCCCAGCAGATAGGTCCCCTCGTAGATGGCGTTTGCCCGCAGTGCCGGAAAAACAAAATCCCGGGCGAATTCTTCGCGGAGATCCTCGATATAGATTTTACTGGCCCCGGTTTTTATGGCTTTTTCCCTTAATCCTTCCAGTTCTTCCTTCTGACCGACGTCAGCGGCAAAGGCAATGACTTCGCATCCGTATGTTTCGATCAACCATTGGACGATGACTGACGTATCCAGTCCGCCAGAATAAGCAAGAACTACTTTTTTTACACCGGTATCCACTTTTCTTCTCCTTTCACTAAATTAAAATTTCCAGTATCGCTTTCTGAACATGCAGACGGTTTTCCGCCTGATCGATGATGACCGACCGGGGGCCATCTAGAACTGCCGCGGTAATTTCTTCACCCCGGTGCGCGGGAAGGCAATGCATGACGATGGCGTCCTTTTTTGCCGGAGAAAGCAGAGCCTCATTGATCTGATAAGGCCGGAAGACTCTGGCCCGCGCCTCCTGTTCCGCTTCCTGTCCCATGCTGGCCCAGACATCGGTATAGACGACGTCGGCATTCCTTACGGCCTCATACGGATCGCGCATGAGAGACACCCCCTCCTTTGCTTCCTTCACCCCGCGGTCGAGAATCCCGGAATCCGGATCATATCCTTCCGGACAGGAAAGCGCCAAATGGAATGGGAGCCTGGCTGCAGCGTTGATCCAGGAATTGGCGATGTTGTTCCCGTCGCCCACATAAACGATTTTCAACCTCTCGTAACTCCCTTTTTTCTCAATGATCGTAAAGAGGTCGCTCAGGATCTGACAGGGATGCAGCAGATCCGTCAGGCCGTTGATCACCGGGATGGTGGCATGGGCGGCAAATTCTTCAATGATGAGGTGAGAGAAGGTGCGAATCATGATTCCATTGAGGTAGCGTGACATAATCCGGGCGCTGTCGGCAACCGTTTCCCCCCGTCCGAGCTGTGTGTCCCGATTGCTGAGAAAAAGAGCCAGACCGCCGAGCTGATACATGCCGACTTCGAAAGAAATCCTCGTTCTGGTTGAAGATTTGTCAAAAATCATTCCCAGCGTTTTCCCCTTCAGAGGAGTGTAGGCCACCCCTTGCTCATGCACCGACTTGAGATGCCGGGCTTTCTCAAAAATAGCCTTAAAATCTCCTGCTTCAAGATCATAGATGCTTAACAGATCCTTTTTCATCGTTCTCCCATCGCCCTGTCCAGTATTTCAACCGCCCGATCCACTTCCGCTTCCGTTATGATCAACGGCGGAATAAAGCGCAAAACATTTCCGCTCGTGCAGTTGATCAGCAGCCCCTTTTCCATGCAGGAACGGACAATATCGGTTCCCTCAGCAGTCAGTTCCATTCCAATTATCAATCCCCGTCCTCGGACTTCCTTCACAAACGGATATTTCCTCTTTAAATTTTCGAGACTTTCAAGAAAGTATCTCCCTGATCGCCGACAATTCTCCAGGATATCTCCCTCAAGGAGAGTTTCCATTACGGTAAGTCCTGCAGCCATGGCGAGTGGATTTCCTCCGAAGGTGGAGGCATGGCTTCCCGGGACGAAAGAGGATGCAACCCGGTCAGTCGCCAGCACGGCGCCAATTGGGAAGCCGTTTCCCAACGCCTTGGCCAGTGTCATGATATCCGGTGTCACCGAATCGTGTTCATAAGCAAATAAATGTCCGGTGCGTCCCATGCCGACCTGCACTTCGTCGAGGATCATCAGAATGCCCCTGTCATCGCATAACTCCCTTACTTTTCTCAGGTAATGCCTGTCAGGCATTCGAACACCGCCCTCTCCCTGAATGGGTTCGAGGAGAACGCCGCATGTCCGCTCCGTCACCGCCCCCTCCAGAGCAGCAAGGTCGTTGAAAGGGACATAATTGAACCCTTCCGGCAAGGGCTCAAAACCAACCTGAAACTTTTTCTGACCCGTAGCAGTAATCGTTGCCAATGTTCTTCCATGAAAAGAATCTTTCATAGTAATCAACTCGCAGCGGCCGGGCTCCATGTTTTCAAAAGCGTATTTGCGTGCAAGCTTGATTGCTCCTTCATTGGCTTCAGCGCCGCTGTTGCAGAAAAATACCTTATCTGCGAAAGAATGCTTCACGAGCTGGTCGGCAAAGTGAATCTGCGGCTCGATATGATAGAGATTCGATACATGCATGAGGGTTTCGGCCTGCCGTTTGATGGCCTCGACCACGGCCGGGTGAGAATGCCCCAGACTGCAGACCGCTATGCCGGCTACAAAGTCGAGATATTCTTTACCATCTCTGTCCCAGACCCGAACGCCTTCTCCCCTGGTCAGAACAATAGGAAAACGGCGATAGGTTCCCATGATATTCTTTTCAGAAAGCGCAATCAGTTCCTCTGTTGTCATTCCCTATCCCTCCCAAGGGCGAGTTTCCATTATCCAGTTTTTGAAATCCGTCCTTTGAACCGCCTTCCGCAAGTAATTACAGTACGAGTTCCGTTCCAATTCCCTTATCGGTGAACATTTCCAGCAGAATGGCATGTTTCAGCCGTCCGTCAACGATATGAGCCTTGCGTACCCCTTCCCTCAATGACTTCATGCAGCATTTTACTTTGGGGAACATGCCGCCTTCGATGACACCTTCATGAATCATTTCGAGTGCCTCCATATTGTTCATGGTATTGATCAATTCGCCCTGTTTATTCAATACGCCCGCTACATCTGTCAGCAGAATCAGTTTTTCCGCCTTGAGGGCGGCGGCTATGGCGCCTGCCACAATATCGGCATTGATGTTATAGGTCTCCCCACTGTCTCCGGCTCCGGTTGGGGCAATGACTGGAATGAAGCCGTCGCGGACAAGGGATGTAATCAAATCCGCATTAATTTCCTTAACCTTGCCCACAAGTCCGATATCAATGATTTCCGGTGGAGTATCCTTTGCCTTCTCCGCACTGAGGTAATACTTTTCCGCCCGAATGAGACTGCCGTCCTTGCCGCTCAGGCCCACGGCTTTGCCCCCAGCATGGTTGATAAGACCGACGATTTCCTTGTTGACTTTGCCTACGAGAACCATTTCGACAATGTTCATGGTTTCTTCGTCTGTTACCCGCATTCCCTGGATGAATTTGGAGTCTTTACCCAGTTTTTTAAGAAAAGAGCCGATCTGCGGTCCTCCTCCATGAACGACCACGGGATTGATTCCGATATATTTCATCATCAGGACATCTTTGGCAAAAGATTGCTTCAGTTCATCATCCACCATGGCGTGTCCGCCGTATTTGATGACAACGGTTCGGTTGTAAAAGCGACGGATGTAAGGAAGCGCTTCCAGCAGGATCTCCGCCTTTTCCGTGGGTTTTTCTATCGTGTTCATTATGACTCCATCCTCATTAATATATCTTCAAATAATAAATCTCAGGCATCACCCCATGCTGCAAAGCCAGGAAAAAGGCAAGTTACAGGATGTAACGGCTGAGATCTTCGTCTTCAATTATATCGCAAAGTTTGTCTTCAACATATTGCTCATCGATAACAACTTTTTGCCCTGATAACCCTGGGGCATTGAAGGAAATATCCTCCAGGAGAATCTCCATGATCGTATACAGCCGCCTCGCACCGATATTTTCTGTTCTTTCATTGACAACAGCGGCGACGTCGGCAATTTCAGCAATGGAATCATCTGTAAAAAAGAGCGAAACCCCTTCGGTTGCCATCATTTCCGTGTACTGTTTGATCAGGGCGTTGTTGGGTTCTTTGAGAATCCGGATAAACTCCTCCTTCCCCAGAGAATCCAATTCAACACGGATTGGAAATCTTCCCTGGAGTTCGGGGATGAGATCCGATGGTTTGGAAGAACTGAAGGCGCCGGCGGCTATAAAAAGGATATGGTCGGTTCGGACCATGCCATACCGGGTATTAACATTTGACCCTTCGACAATGGGCAAAAGATCGCGCTGGACCCCTTCCCGGGATACATCCGGTCCTGAAGGAGTGTCACTCCCCACAACTTTATCAATTTCATCGAGAAAAATAATTCCTGATTGCTCCACCCGATCGAGTGCCGTCCGGGTAACCTTATCCATATCCACAAGACGCTGGGCCTCTTCTTCCGTCAGAATTTCCAATGCCTCTGTAACATTGACGCGGCTGATTTTTTTCTTCTGCGGAAGCATGTTCCCAAACATTTCCTTAAGGTTCAGCCCCAGATCTTCAACGCCCGATGAAGAAAAGATTTCAATCATTGGTGCGCTGCGTGTCTCGGTCAATTCCAGATCCACATAGCGGCCATTCAGCTTTCCGTCATGCAGGAGACGGCGCAGTTTTTCTCTTGTTGAATCGTAGGGCTTGGCCTGTTCGCTTTTTTCCGGCAACTGGGAATGATCGGCCATCATCTCATCAACATTCCGCTCAACGGGCTTTGGAGGCAGCAGAAGATCCAGAAGCCTTTCCTCGGCAATCTCTGCTGCCCGAGCAAGGACCTTTTCCTGCTCCTCCTCTCTAACCATGTTCACGGCCAGATCCACCAGATCACGGATCATGGATTCCACATCCCGCCCCACATATCCCACTTCGGTGAACTTCGAGGCTTCCACCTTGAGGAAAGGAGAATTATCGATCTTGGCCAGCCTTCGAGCTATCTCCGTCTTTCCCACGCCTGTCGGTCCGATCATGATGATGTTCTTCGGAGCGATTTCGTCCCTGAGTTCATCGGGCACATTCTGACGCCGCCAGCGGTTTCTCAGGGCAATGGCAACCGCACGCTTGGCATCGGCCTGCCCAATAATATGCTGATCAAGCTTTTCGACGATTTCCGCAGGTGTTAATGAATTTGATGACATGAACAGCCTCCTTCCGGCGACTATCTACCCCCGGGGCTTTATTCTCCGTGTTTTTTTCTCTACCGGTTCGCTTTCCTGTTCGGTATCCAGTTCTTCTACCGTGATGTTGTCATTTGTATAAATGCAGATTTCTGAAGCAATTTGAACCGCTTCCCTGGCGATTTCCGTTGCCGGCAAATCAGAATACCGGATCATGGCGCGGGCTGCAGCCAGGGCATATGGTCCGCCGGAGCCAATGGCCATGACATCGTCATCAGATTCGATCACATCGCCATTTCCGGAGATCATAAGAAAATGATCCCTGCTCACGGCAATCATCAGGGCTTCGAGATGCCGCAGAATCCGGTCCGTCCTCCAATCTTTTGTCAGTTCCACCGCGGCACGCAGGAGATTCCCGTTATATTGCTCCAGTTTGGAATCGAAGCGATCAAACAGCGTAAAGGCATCCGCTGTTGTTCCGGCAAATCCGACGATCACCTCGTCGTGGTAGAGTCTCCTGACCTTCCTGGCCCCGTGTTTCATGACCGTCACGTCCAGAGTGACCTGCCCGTCACCGGCCACCGTGACTTTACCTTTGTGCTTAACCGCAACTATGGTTGTCCCTCTCATTTTCTGCATTTTTCTTTCAGTGACCTCCCCGGGCCTTTGGATGAGCCCTGTCATAGACGGCCATCAGCCTGTTCACACTGACTGCGGTATATTTCTGAGTTGTCGACAAACTTTCATGGCCAAGAAGCTCTTGAATAGACCGCAGATCAGCCCCTGCATCCATAAGATGGGTGGCGAAGCTGTGTCGCAGCGTATGGGGACTGATTTGCTTTTGAAGACCGCTCATGGAAACGTATTTGCTCAAAATTCTCGCCACACTGCGTGCAGATAACCGCCCTTGCCTGCGATTCACAAACAGGGGTACGGGACAAGTAGCGACCGCCTTTCCCGACGTTTCACTCCCAGGTTTTTTCATCATATAGCGCTGGACAGCCTCACTTGCCGGTTGGCCTATGGGTACAATCCTCTCTTTTTTCCCTTTACCGCGGATTCTGATCAGTCCCTGAGAAAAATCCATATCCTCCTCATTGATTCCTGTCAGCTCACTGACTCGAATGCCGCTGGAATAAAAGAGCTCCAGAATCGCTCGATCCCTCAAGCCAAAAACATCCTCCGGGAAAGGAAGATTCAGCAGGACAAAGATTTCATCAACTGAAAGAACTGCGGGAATATACTTTTCCGTCCGAGGAGTCGAAACGGCTTCCAGTGGATTGCATTGAATTTTTCTCTTCTGATGCAGATATTTGAAAAAAGCTCTAAGAGAAGCCAGTTTCCGGGCTATCGTCACTTTCTTGACTCTGCGCCGATAGAGAGCCCCAAGAAACGCTCTTACCATCATATAATCTACATTCTGCCAGGCCTCTGTTTTTAATTCGGTTGGAACACGATGATTTTCTTCAAGATATATTTTGAATTGATTTAAGTCGCTTAAATAATTTTTTCGTGTGTGCGTTGAGAGATTTCTCTCCAAGTCCATGTAACGATCAAATTCTTTGATTAGCTCATCCATTCATCGCCTCAAGGAGTCTTTATCAATTTTCCCGTAAAAGATCTATTCATCAATAATCAACGGGCTCACTGACCATATGGTTTTATGAACTGCCTGCAGCGCTGATTCCGCATTTTTAAACACCCGCGGTTTTCACGAAGGCTCAATATCCGGAGGCACCCTGTCGCAGTAGATTAATAGGCGCCGGCTTCCAGCCAAAATAAATGTATGGGCGAGGCATGACCCCGCCCATACACGGATGGCACACGAAATATCCTTCTTTATTTTCTATATGAAATGAGGAATTTTACATCTTATACTTACCGAAATCGTCGTTGGACAGATTTTCAAGAAATTCCTTCATCTTTTCCTGTTTGAGATCATCAACGTCACCGGCATTCGGGCCGAAGTCGATATTTCTGGCTTTTTCGATGACTTTATCGTGAACAAATATGGGAGCATTCGCTCTCAACGCGAGGGCAATGGCATCACTCGGGCGGGAGTCCACAATATAGTTATGGCCGTCCTTCACCAGTACAATGTGCGCGTAAAATGTATTGTTCCTGACATCATTGATTTCTATCCGGGATACCATGGCTTCCAGAACATTCAAAAGATCACAAAGGAGATCATGCGTCATGGGCCGGGAAAATTTGATTTTTTCCAGTTCCGTGGCGATTGCGCTTGCTTCGAATATGCCGATCCAGATGGGTATGACCTTTTTCTCTTGAAAATCCTTCAGAATTACAATCGGCGTATTGGTAATCGGATCAATCGTCAGTCCGGACACTTTCATTTCAATTTGCATGAACGACCTCCTCGCAGAGCATTTCTCCCCTGAGGGAATGCAAATAGGCTTCTTTAATGAGCACGGACACCATGTCTCCAATAAGATCAACACACCCGCTGAAGTTGACGATTTTATTCGTCGATGTTCGTCCAGTAAGGTCTTTTCGGCAATTTTTACTGAATCCTTCCACCAGGACGTCTTCCTGTTTTCCTTCCATCGCCTTGTTTTTCTCCAATGTATGCTGTTCCTGAAGTGCCTGTAAAATCTGCAGCCTTTCAAGCTTGAGCGGTTCGCTCACTTTTCCGTCCATTTTTACGGCTGCGGTTCCTTCCCGTTCCGAATATTTAAATGAAAAAAGATTATCAAATCTGATTTGATTCATCATGTCAATTGTTTCTTTGAAATCTTCGTCCGACTCGCCTGGAAATCCGACAATGACATCTGCAGTAATACTGATATCTGGGCAGACTGTTCTCAAACGTTCAACTTTTGCCAGATAGTCCGATTTCGTATATCCACGGTTCATCAAGGCAAGAATCCGATCTGATCCTGATTGAAAAGGCAGGTGAATGTGGTGGCACAACTTGCTCAAATCTGAAAACGCAGTAATGAGGAATTCGGAAAGATCCTTAGGATGAGACGTGGTAAACCGCATCCGCTCAATTCCTTTGATCTTTTCAATTTCCCGAAGCAGTTCCGCAAAGCCCATCTCTCCACTTGTCTTTCTCGCATAGGAGTTGACATTCTGTCCGAGAAGCGTGACTTCCTTAACACCGTGGTCGGCCAGCATTCTGATTTCATGGATAATATCTTCCGGGGGTCGACTTTCTTCACGGCCGCGGACGTAGGGAACAATGCAATACGAACAAAAATTATTGCATCCCTGCATGATCGTCACAAAACTTGAAACCTGACCATTACAAGGCAAAGCCAACACACCGATGGACGGCGTAGAGGGATGAAGAGTCGTTTCCACAATTTTTTTTCTGCTTTTTTCTATCCTGGAAATGAAATCCGGAAGCTGGTGAATATTGTGTGTACCGAAAATAAAATCGATATCCGGCACTTTTGTAAGAAGCTCATCCCCCAGTTGTTGAGCGAGACACCCCCCCACACCGATGAGCAGATTTCTTTTTTTTCTCTTCAGGTTTCGGTACCGCCCCAGTTGACTTTTTGCCTTCTGAGCCGCCTTTTCCCGAATGCTGCATGTGTTGAGTATAATCAGATCCGCCTCGTTTGCATCCTCCGTACAGATATACCCTTTTTCCTCCATCAGTGCCGCAATCTGTTCAGAATCGTGAACATTCATCTGACAGCCGAGTGTCTGTATGTAAATATGCTTTTTATCCAATCTAATCAATGATCCTGAAGATTTATTACTGCTTTTCATCATTAATATGCTACATGAACTTAGTCAACAAATATTTATTTACAAAGGAATTTTAAGGATTGGAGATGCTGAATTATGTTGTAAAACAGCTTTTCCGGCGGGATACGTATGGTACGCCCGGTAGGATTCGAACCTACGACCAACAGATTCGAAGTCTGCGACTCTATCCAGCTGAGCTACGGGCGCAAAATCCGTCAATATCCATACGCACGCGGGTTTAGTGAAGGGAATCAAACCCGTCACCAGCCCTTCATTGTTAAGTTTCAAGAGGATTCGTAACTATACTGATAAGACGTGATTGTCAAGAAAAGATTTTTCCCCCGGGAAGCGAATCTGATTTCAAAATATACTAATTATTAATGCTGATTGTGGTCATTAGAATTTGTTTTGACGTTATGCCTCAGATGATATATACACTCTCTTAGTTTCTTTACCCCGGGAAAGGCAAGTCAGACCCGGACGGTACCCGCCGGGATCGGGACGATCCCCCTTGGGGGTAAGCTCTTTTCGATCATTTTCTTGCCCTCAAGGCGGCCTTTCCCACTTTCCCTGTGTTCAACTTATTCCTGAAATGGAACATCGCTGTTCTTACCGGAAAAGGCCCGCTTGAACACAAAAATTGTTTTTGTTAACCTGCCAACACGAAAGTTGCCATGAAAAGCATATCTCTGGGCCTTAAAGATGCCTTGTGTCTGACGTTGGAAAATATAAAACCGCTGTCTGCTGAGAATGTTCCCTTGATTGACAGTGTTGACCGCGTAGCAGCCTCGGACCTCCACGCCCTGGTGGATTCCCCTGCCATGGATTCATCCCGTAAAGACGGCTACGCGGTGCTGTCCCATGATGTAGCAAAAGCTACGGCTGAAACTCCGGTTCGACTTCATGTCCTTGGTTCCATGGCTGCGGGAGGCGAAAACAATATTCAGGTTGAACCCGGCACAACGGTCAGGGTATTGACGGGAGCCGCTATCCCGACGGGAGCTGACGGCGTGGTGGCCGAAGAATATGTAAAAAAGGGAGTCCATGAAGTGCTGATCGAGGCCTTCGCCGAACCCAAGAATATTCTGAGGCGTGGCAGCGATGTGGCTTTCGGGAAATGCATACTCCGTAAAGGCCAGCAAATATCACCCATTCTGGCGGGTCTCCTGGCAGCGGCGGGACACTCTATTGTTCCTGTCTTTAGAAACCCAGTTGTCGGAATTATAGGCACAGGCGACGAAATCGTCGCTCCGGGCACCCCATTGACAGAGGGCAAGCTCTACGCAAGCAATATCACGACCTTGGCAGGATGGTGCAATATATACAGGATGAACACCCGCATCACGATTGTAAAGGATGACCATGCTGCCCTCTTTGATTCCTTGAAGAAAATGGCTGCAGAAACAGATGCCGTGATCACAAGCGGAGGAGCATGGACAGGAGACCACGACATGGTGGCACCGATCCTTGAAGAGCTCGGATGGAAGGAAATCTTTCATAGGATTCGCATGGGACCCGGCAAGGCTGCCGGTCTCGGCTTTCTTGACAAAAAGCCGGTATTCATTCTTGCCGGTGGCCCTCCTTCCAATCTTATGGGGTTCCTCCAGATTGCCTTGCCCGGGATTCTTGCCCTTTCCGGTCACTCATCTCCCGGTCTCCCCAGAATCACTGCGAGGCTTGCCTCTGAACTCAGCGAGGGCGATCCTGACTGGACTGATTTCTTTTTCGGCACTCTTGAAATGAATGATGAGTTGCCGAACTTTTTCCCAATGCCGAAACGCAGTCGCTTAAGCTGCCTTGCCGACGCAACAGCAGTGGCCTCAATCCCCGAAGGCAAGGCATACCTTGAAGAAGGATCGGTCATTTCTGTTCAAATGCTGAAATAGCAATTCAGGATGTAGGATTTTTCCTTACAGACCACCCCTGTTCAAACAAGGGGTGTTTGAATCGTTTATGTCAAATGAGTTCATGTAGGAAGGCGAAAGGAGACGTAAATAATGGAATTGAATTTGAAGGAAGAAGAAAAAAGTTATGTCAAGATCACCTATAGCTCCGATCACTTTATTGTAAATATCGGGAAAAAGAATTCCATATCAAGGGAGTATTATTCAGTCAGAGATATGATGAAAGAATTTCAGGAGAATGATATTGATTCCGCGGATTTTGATGATGAGGCTCATCGCAGGTTCAAAAAGGAGATTAATGATAATCCTTATTATTGAATCTGAAAAATCAGTTTCTGAACATTCCAGGACACAATAATTCAATCCAAACGATCAGACAAGCATAATAAACACCGGATTGCACAGATTTCCCATTCAGCTCTCTACATGCGAAGCTAAAAAAGACAAAAGAATAGATTAAATATTTTATGTGGCAATAAAGGGCTTAGCCTTAATTTGACCAAGCCCTTTATTGCGCTTTTCCTTTTTTATTTTTTCGATTCGACGGATTCGCCCTTTTTGGCTACCCGGGCGGCAGTATCCAGGACCTTCTGCAGGCCGTATTTGTCCACCATGGCTAACAATCCGGTCTCCACGTCCTCCATCTCAATCCCTTCCTCGACTTCCTCTTCCCGCTCCTCGTAAATCAGGGCGTCATTAAGGCACCACTTGACACAGAGGGGAACTTCCTGGGGAGGGTCGTCTTCACACATATCGCATTTGAGCGGAAGGCCGGAATCGGGTTCATGGAAAATGTCCCGGGACGGGCAGGCCGCCCGGCAGAAGGCGCACTCTTCGTACTCCCTGCCGTCAATGACATAGACGTCTCTGCCCATGCACTCGGCGGCTGTATACTCGCCGGCATAAACGGGAAGATACAGGTCGTTTCTCACGTCGCGATACATCCGGATGCGCGACCTCTCCGGATTGATGGTGCTGTACTTCGGAGTGGAATGGAAGGCGGAGCAGATCATCTCGCATGCCCGGCAGCCATTGCATTTCGACTCGTCAATCTTGATCGTCTTTATTTTTTTCTTTATCTTGGCCATTTTAGAAAATACCTCTCTTCTCAAAGTCTTCAGCAACGAAACCCAGATCCAGTGACTCCAGAGACTCTTTTGTCGGAATGCCTTCCGTATCCCAGCCCTTGTATGCCTGGTAGCCTTCCAGAAGCTGCTTTTCGTATTCGGGAAGTCTCTTTGCCCAGTGATCTTCAGGCGGCATATCGTCGATCTGCCTCCAGCCTCTGCGGACGTTGTTGGCCCGGATTAACTGACGATCCCTCTTGGTGATCTTGATCAGCTCTTCTTCGCTTATATCCATTCCGGTCGCCGCGGAGATGATTTTCGGGTAATTGTGAATATGATAAGGGGGCTTCAGGTGGAATGCCGAGATTCCGGTGCAGACCCCGCACATGTCGTCGATCAGGTGCATCCTCTCCATCCAGTCCACGATCTCAAAGATTTCCGGGATGCCCGGGAAATACGGCAGGGCGTGTTCGCCTTTCATCTCCCAGAGCTTGAACCACTCCTTGAACCGGTCATCGGGAACCTGGAACCAATCCTTCACATACGCCTCTCTGTCCTCCGGCTTGGAGTAAGGCATCTGGGGCCACTGCCCTTCAATCTGGGTGATGTTCAATTTTTCGTTGGTGCAGTACATCAGGTAGTAAATGGGGTTGACAGCGCCAAGCTTGAGCGGCGCCTGCTCATGTTTCCGAATGTTGTTGTGGGCGTATTTTTCCGCGCCCTTGCCGATCGTTTTGCCCGCCCAGTAGGTGCCGTCGGCGAAGATGTTGCCGATCCCTTCCCGGCGGACGATGCGGTCCAGCATCCAAAGGAATCTTCCCGCATTATCTTCCGGACAGGGAGGATAGGCATCCGTTCCGGCAAAATCTTCCTCGGTCAGAATCCCGGCTTCCTTCAACTCAAAGGCGTAGGCAACGACCTGGGGACAGGAAAATCCGTCCACGCCATACTCGATGGCCTTTCCCGCGGTCTGGAGACCCCACTCCAGGTCGTCCACGAAGGCGCCCATGGCGTAGGTCAGTTTCGTGAAGCATTTCATCATGTAAGCGGCGACTCCCGGAACGGAGATCAACGCACCGCATTTGATCGGACAGTTGTAGCAGCTGATCAACCGCTTCCGCGCGCTAAGCTGCTGCCTGGTCCACGCCTCCTCGATTTCAGGGGTCCAGAAATTCTTTCTCCGAACACGGGAATTTCCCCAGGAGAAGTTCTCCGTGTGCCACTTTTCGTCACATTCCAGCATCTCCTGCGGAGACCCGAGAATGGCCATGATGGGCATCATCTTGGGAATCGGATTCTCCTGCCGCCACCACATGTACTCCATCTGCCAGTTGTTGATCTCGATCAGTTCGGCCGGACGGGCCACATTGAGGTCCTTGGTTCCCCGAATGGCGATCGCCTTGATTCCCTTGTCTCCCATGACGGCGCCCAGTCCCAGACGGCTGGCGCTGGACCGGCCCTGTTCGATGGAGGCAAAAAAGACCCTGTTTTCACCGGCCAGCCCGATGGCCGCCACGTGAGCCCGCGGTTCCTTCAATTCCTGACGAATCAGTTCCTGAGTTTCCACGGAGCCTTTGCCGGACAGATGGGATGCATCCCGGATTTCCACCTTGTCATCCTTGATCCAGATGTAAACCAGTTTCGGGGACTTGCCGCGGAAGATGATCTTGTCGTAGCCGGCGTACTTCATTTCCGGCGAAAAAAATCCGCCCATCATCGAATAGGCCACGAAATCCGTCTGGGGCGAAACCGATGTAATCATGGTGCGGTTCGCTCCGGGACAGGACGTGCCGCATAAGAGTCCCGAACTGAAGATGAGCAGATTCTCCGGATCGAAGGGCTTGACTTCAGGACCGACCCTGTCCCACATGATCTTCGAGGATGTCCCCACGCCCCCAAGTAAAAATTCCGTGTCTTTCGGGTCCGTCTCGACCCTCTCAACGTTGCCTGTGGTTAAATCAATCTCCAGGTTATATCCTGTTTCTGCGTACCTCATTTTTTTACCCCTTTATCTTTTTAGATATTCTTTAAATGTTCGTTACGCACCTTTTGTGATAATTTAAGCATAACAGACCTATCCGTCAACAATGAGGCGACTTTTTTTTAAATGGAACAACTTTTATTTTTGGCCCTCCTAATCAAAATCATAACTTCATATTAGGCTGATATTGGATGATTTATTAAATAAACAAGAATTTAAGGTATAGCTGGTTTTTTAATGAACGAATCGAAAAGTCGCTTTTGTGGATCAGACACAAATTATCGCCGGATGTCGTTCGATTGTGTTCAAGTGTAATTAATGGTCAGGAAATAAATGTTTATTATGCTTAAAAAATCATTTTATTTGCGAGTGGAATATCTTTTCCTGCCGATAAAAGACAAAAGTCCTGTTGACTCGAAGGAACAAATCCCCGGACAAAAGTGGTTGCAGCTATTCAGTATGCAGGTTGAATTTGAATAATTGGAATAAATTTCGGTTCATCCGGTTAATGAGTACCTCTGAGTATGCAGGTGATAGAGGCGGAGTTTGAAGTATTCCATATCCCGGAATCCATAGGCCTGCCTTTTTAAAGTTTTAATCTTGTTGTTTGTGCCCTCAAGGGCGGCATTTGTAATGTGATGTTTGAAATAATTGAGTATCGCAGTCCTGTATCCGGAGAGCGTTTTGGCTACTTTGACGAGTTCTTTGATTCCGGACAGCATGGCGTCCTTACACCAGGTGTCAAGGAAGGTAACAGCCTGGGCGTACTCCGGTATTTCCCAGAAGAGTCTGAGTTGCTCTTTCATGGAATGCATGACGAATAGAGGCTGATTGGCCTGCATCAGGGCATCGAGACGTTCCTTATGGTCCGGCTTCAGGGAATCATAATTTCGCAAAAGGAGGAAGCGGTTTCCCTTGAGGGTTTGCTTCCCGGTATCATCAAGTTCTTTCTGATGATTTCTGCGCAAGTTTTCGATGCCTTGATTCATCAGAGCCATAATATGGTAACGGTCGAAGACGACATCGATATTGGGAAGGGCTTCCCGGACGGCGGAGAAGAAGGAAATTCCCATGTCCATTGCAACCGCTCGCAGTTTTTTCCCCTTGCGTGCAAGTTTTTTCAGGAAGGGTAAAATCCCCTCCTTGCCCTTTCCCTCAGTGGCGTAAAGGATTCGTCCTTCGGAGAGATCCATCACCGTGGTCATGTACTCATGGCCTTTCCGGATGCTGAATTCATCGATACCGATATACCGAACTTTATGAAGAGGAATGTTCCGATAGAGGCGCTGCAATTTCAACTTATGAATCTCTTTGATCATATCCCAACCCACGCCGAGGTAATCGGCAACCCAGCGAATCGTGCCGAATCGAAGCAGATCCAGAACAATCAGAGCAAAGGATCGGGCAAATCTATGCTTCCCCACCATAAAAGGCAGATCGGGCCACCAAAGGGTGTCGCAAGTGTTGCATTTTATTCGATGAAGGGAAAGTACAAGGAAACACCTCTTACGCCCCATAGGTCCCAGATGAAAACTCCGTGTTTTCTGTCCTTTAAAGGTAAATTTACGCTGCCCGCACTTTGGACAGCGAATGTATTCTTCTTTCACATCTGCAAAATATTCGATGACGTCACCCGTGAAGCGTGTTGCTCTATAAGTAATACCCTTCAGATTGAAAGCATGATAAAGAACCGATGTGGACATGGTCTGGAGCCTCCTTTTGTTGTTCGATTGGTCTCAAACAACAGGGCTCTTGCCATGTCCATGTGATTTTATGCAATACCAAGGTACTCATTAACCGGATGAACCTAAATTTCTTATGGACTCAGGCAAAAATAATTTGCCTTAAACCAATAAACAGAGATATCAGGAAAATCGTCATTCAGGCCAAGCCTGCTTTCAATGGAGAATTTTCATCAATAAAAAGCGGGTTGAACAGCCGACGCATCCAGGAACCTCCGGACGACAATCACCTGGCAACCTTTTGTTCCGACACAATCATCGAACGGATAATGTTAAAAGGCGCCAAACTGGCAGGGCTTGATCCGAATCTTCAGGTATTCGCAGGCCTCAGCAACGGCCATTCCAGTAATATCTCTTTTGTGAGCGATATGCCACGCCATCGCACAGGGCAGAAATTCCCTCTGCAGGGCTTTCCGGATTTCTTCTTCCAGCTCCGGGGAAACCGTCCGAGCGGCTTTTACTAATCTATTCTGCGGATGAATACAACCGAACAGTCCTAACTGACACTTACCGAGATGGATACCCATCGAGTCAAGCATGCGACCCACTGTCAATGGCGATTCGCCAAATTCCGCAGCGATCTGCATGGCTTCCGCACAGCTTATTTCACCGTCCTTTGCATGGCGCCGGATTTTTTCATCGAGAACAGGATTCCTTTCCTGTTTACTTTTCATCATATCCGGATTCTTCATGTTGCTTTCCCTCCCGGTTATCAAAACAGGGTATCGAGTTGGTCGGCACTGTTGTTTCCCGGGTGTCGGATCTTAATTCTTTTCCGTGGCACGACCGCAATGATTACATGATATCTCATTGACATACAAGCCTGTTCTGCCTATATAATTTTCATCTTACAAAAGCGACGCCTTTTTAAATCAGATGCTTTTGAAAATTCCTCTGAGTAACTATAGTATGATCTCATCAGCAGCCTTTCCTCTTTTCATCTCTTCTCTGCTTCAGCAGGAACAAGTTTTTCTCCTTTTTGAAATATTATAATGTTCACTGAAAAAGTACTGGATTCAATTGCACCCCAGCAAAGAAAAAAATCTAATTCAGGAAACCGTAACGAGGTCAAAAATGGAAAAAGCCGCTTTAGAAAAATTATTCCATTCACAAAAAGAATTTTTCAGATCAGGAAAAACCCGCGACATCAGCTTTCGTATTGAATGTCTGACAAAGCTCAAACAGGCAGTCGCGGCTCATGAACAGGAAATACTGGAAGCCGTCTATCAAGATCTTCATAAAGATCCTATGGATGGTTATTCGACCGAGCTTGCCGGATTTTATGCTGAAGTAAAATATGCCTTGAAGAATATTTCCTCCTGGGCTCAAATCGAATCGGTGGAAACGCCGGTTTACATGCTGCCGTCAAAAAGTTATCTGCAGAAAGAACCTTACGGCCTAACGCTGATCATTTCTCCCTGGAATTATCCTTTTCAGCTTCTCATGATGCCCCTTGTCGGCGCCGTAGCAGCCGGCAATACCGCCCTCCTCAAACCTTCGGAACTATCCGCCCACACTTCGGAAGTATTGGAAAAAATAATCAACAATGCATTTCCTCAGGAATACCTGCATGTGGTGCAGGGCGGGGTGGAAGAGACGCAGGCGCTTATCGCATTGCCTGTCGATTATATTTTCTTTACCGGCAGTGTGTCGGTGGGCAAAATCGTGATGGCCGCGGCAGCCCGAAACCTGACCCCCCTTACCCTTGAATTGGGAGGTAAAAGTCCGACGATCGTTCATGAAGATGCAAACCTGGTGACAGCCGCCCACCGCATCAGTTGGGGAAAATTCCTCAATGCCGGCCAGACCTGCGTGGCTCCGGATTATGTGCTGGTGCATCAATCAAAGAGAGATGCCTTTATCGAAGAACTGATAAAAGTCATTCAAAAATATTACGTGGAAGATGCCTCCCGACATAAGCGTTATTGCCGAATTATCAATGACCGGCATTTTCGACGGCTGACTGGACTTCTGGACTCACAAAAAATAATCCACGGCGGTGGAAGCAATGCTGAAGATCGCTATATTGAACCGACGATTCTGTCACCTGTGGACTGGGATGATCCAATCATGGGGGACGAAATTTTCGGACCGATCCTGCCCGTTCTTACCTATTCCGCTCTGGACCACATTATCCATAAAATCAACGAACGGCCTAAACCTCTGGCACTGTATTTATTTTCCGATGATGAATCGGTCCAGAAGCGAATCACCGAAGAAATTTCCTTCGGCGGCGGCGCCATCAACAATACGATCATGCATGTGGTCTCCCATTTTCTGCCTTTCGGAGGCATAGGTTCCAGCGGGATGGGTAAATATCATGGGAAATACAGTTTTGATACCTTTTCACACTATAAAAGCATTCTCAAAAGTTCGAGCATTGTTGATCCCGTGAAACTTGCCGAACCCAACAAAGGCAGGGTCATAAATATATTGGAAAAAATCATGAAGTGATGCGTTCTGTATGCAGAAAAAGTAAGATCTGTTTCGGAACAATCGGATTGACCCGGGAATCGGCTCATCAGCTTTTTAAAGGTGGTTAAGTTCCGGGCTGAATTATTGTGCACCAAGCCGAAATATCATGTTGATTATTTGATAACATCAATCGATGATCCTTCCTGTTCCGTGCTTCGTTGACATCTAATACAAGGGCAAACCGTTGGGCAAGTAACGATTGACAAGCATGGAAGGGGTCGTATAGATTGAATTATTACTTTTTGCCAAGGAGATGTCATGCCGGAAATGTTCCAGGTTCTTCCGCCTGTGGAAGCACTCAAAGTCCTGTTCGATCAGCTTTCTCCGAATGTCATGACGGAGAATGTTGATACGGCTGAAGCGCTTGATCGCGTCCTGATTGAGAAATTGACCGCTCCGTCTTCACTGCCCTCTTTTCCACGCAGCACGATGGACGGTTATGCAGTGCGTGCCAAAGATACCTTCGGTGCGACGGAATCGCTGCCGGCCTATCTCAATGTAATCGGCGAAGTGCCGATGGGGCGCGGCTTTGAATTGGAGGTCGGTCTGGCTCAGGCGGCCATTGTTTACACCGGCGGCATGATACCGCCCGGGGCTGACGCCGTCGTCATGGTGGAGCGGACTCAGAAGCTCGATGCGAAAAACATAGAAGTTCTACGCGCCGTAGCGCCAGGAGAGAACGTCATTGAAGTCGGTGAGGACGTAAAAGAAGGCGAACCGCTGTTTGACTCGGGACACATCCTCCGCCCCCAGGATCTCGGTGGACTGATGGCGTTAGGCATCACGAAAGTCACGGTTGCCGCCCGACCGCGTGTGGCGATTGTCTCCACTGGGGACGAGGTCGTTCCTCCGGAACAGACGCCCGGCCTCGGTCAGGTTCGGGACGTCAACACTTACACCATAGCAGGTCTTGCGGCCCGTTCCGGGGGCATCCCCCAGCAGAAGGGGATCATCAGGGACGATTATGATTGTCTCTTTTCCGCAACCCGTGAAGCGCTGGATACTGCGGATGTACTGGTGGTCTCCGCTGGATCTTCCGTTTCCACACGGGACCTGACAGCGGATGTCGTGAATAACCTGGGGAAACCTGGTGTGGTGGTCCACGGTGTCGCAGTAAGGCCCGGCAAGCCGACCGTCCTTGGGGTCTGCAACGGCAAGCCTGTGATCGGCCTTCCGGGCAACCCCGTCAGTGCAATGGTTGTGGCGGGACTGTTCCTGGTGCCGTTGCTCTGGCGGCTGCAGGGCTTGGTGAAGCCGCCTGCCCGACAAAGGGTGACGGCAATACTGGCCCATAACATTGCGTCGGTCACCGGTCGTGAAGACTTTGTGCAGGTCCGGCTTGTGGAGCGTGAAAGCGAGCTCCGGGCCGAGCCGATTTTCGGCAAATCCAACCTGATTTACACCCTGGTCAAGTCTGAAGGAATGGTATGCGTGCCACTCGATTCCAATGGTTTACACAAGGGCGAACGGGTCGAGGTGGAGTTATTCTGAGAATGTAATAAGAAAAAAGGAGACGGGGATGAGCAGGAACAGGAAATTTTATCTTGAAGATATTCCTCTGGATGAAGCATGGCGTCGGTTGATCATGGCCATGGAAAGCTCCGGATCGTGGGTCGCATTCCCCGGCGAGGAGCTGCCGCTGGATGAAGCGCTGGGTCGCGTGACGGCAGCGCCCGTGTGGGCGGCCTTGTCTTCCCCGGGTTATCATGCCAGCGCGATGGACGGTTACGCGGTCCGTTCGGCGGACACGATCGGCGCAACCGAGACATCGCCGAAACGCCTCAGGATCGGTCCCGAAGGACCGGCCAGCTATGTCGATACCGGCGATCCGATACCTTCCTGGGCTGACGCGGTCATCCAGATCGAACATACCCAGCATATTGAGGAAGAAGTCGGCGGCGAATTAATAGAAATCCAGGCCGGCGTTGCCCCCTGGACAGCGATTCGCCCCATGGGTGAAGACATGGTCGCCACCGAACTGGTACTCCCGGCCAATTATCGGCTGAAACCGGTGGACCTGGGAGCGCTTGCCGGTTGCGGACATGCAACGGTCAGCGTTCGTCGCCGGCCGCGTGTGGCGGTGATCCCGACGGGGACCGAACTCGTTACGGTCGAGCAGGCGGCGCAGGCGGGATTAAAGACGGGCGATATCATCGAATACAACTCACTGGTACTGGCTTCCCAGATCCGCGAATGGGGCGGCCTGCCCACCAGATACCCGATCGTGGCTGACGATTATGAGCGCATCCGGGAAACGGTGCGGGAAGCGGCGGTCACCCATGACCTCGTTCTCGTCAATGCCGGTTCCTCGGCGGGGAGTGAAGATTTTACATCGAGTATTGTTGAGGAACTGGGAACCCTGCTTGTTCACGGCGTCGCAATCCGTCCGGGTCATCCGGTTGTCCTCGGCACCGTGACCGAACGCCACACGCCTATCATCGGCGTTCCGGGCTATCCGGTTTCCTGCGCCCTGACCGGGGAAATTTTTGTGGAGCCCCTGATTTCCCACTGGCTCGGATTGACGCCAAGGGAAAAACCCAAGGTGAAAGCAACCATCAGCCGCAAGCTGCTCTCGCCGATGGGTGAAGACGAATGGGTGCGGGTGACCGTCGGGCGGGTTGGTGAAAGAACCGTTGCCGCTCCCCTGTCCCGTGGGGCGGGCGTCATCACCTCCCTTGTCCGGGCGGATGGAATTGTCCGCATCCCGAGATTTTCGGAGGGGGTCGATGCAGGGCAGGATGTCACCGTAGAGCTGTATCGTGACCCGTCGGAAATCGACCGAACCATTGTTCATATCGGGAGTCACGACCTTTGCCTCGATATCCTGTCTCAATACCTGGCGGATTCCGGTCGCCGCTTCTCCAGCTCCAACGCCGGGAGTCTGGGCGGCTTGATGGCCCTGCGACGCGGGGATGCTCATCTGGCAGGTTCCCATCTCCTGGACCCGGCTACAGGTGAATACAATATTTCCTATATAAAGCAATACCTGCCAAATTTACCTGTCGTGCTGATGACCTTCATGCAACGCGAGCAGGGGCTGATCGTGGCTCCGGGAAATCCCAAGGGAATTAAGGGACTGGCCGACCTGGCGCGTGATGACGTGCGCTATGTCAACCGCCAGCGCGGAGCAGGCACACGGGTCCTGCTTGACTATCATCTGGAAAAGCTCGGGATCGAACCTGGGAATGTAAAGGGTTACCAGCGTGAAGAATATACTCACCTGGCTGTTGCCGTTGCTGTGCAATCCGGAGCGGTGGACTGCGGTCTGGGCATTGCCGCTGCTGCGCACGCACTTAGGCTGGATTTCATTCCCTTTGAGAAAGAACGTTACGATCTGGTCATTCCCCGCATACACTACGATAGCGACCTCCTACAACCACTCTTCGATCTGATTCAAGGCCCCAACCTGCGACGCGTCGTTGACGAGTTGCCCGGCTACGACACGACTCACATGGGGGACATCGTGATCGAGCTGTAGTTGCCCTGAAAATATCCCTTTTTTTTGAATTACTGATGAATTCAAGGCCTTTTCATAAAGTTGTTGATTTATGAGTGCGTTATGTATTATGAGACATAAGTCATTAATGATGTCATCAACAAAAGGAGGAAGCAGGCCATGAAACTGAGTGCACGAAATGTTTTAAGCGGCACGGTGGCAAGCGTCAGGAAGGGGGCGGTGAATACCGAAGTCATCCTCGACCTGAAGGGCGGATCGGCGCTTGTGTCGGTGATTACCAATACAAGCGCCGACAACCTTGCCTTGAAACAGGGGACCGCGGCTTTCGCCATCGTCAAGGCAAGCAGTATCATCGTCGGAACGGAACTGGAAAAGGCCAAAATCAGCGCACGCAATATCTTGAACGGCACTGTGGTGAAGGTTGTCGAAGGGCCTGTCAGCGCTGAAGTTGACCTGGATGTCGGCGCCGGCAATACGATTGTTGCGGTGATTACCGAAGAAAGCGCAAAAAGATTGGGGCTCAAGGCAGGAAGCAGCGCCTACGCCATGATCAAGGCCAGCAGCGTTATTATTGGTGTTGAGTAAAAGGACCGATACATTCTTCCCGAAGACGGCTGTTTCTCCCGCCTTTGGGAAGAATATCCCGTGCTGTGGAAAAAAGGGAGAACGATTCTCGATTATCCGTAATTCCCGCCATCGCATTGCCTGATACCCCCTTCCCGTGACTGAAGAAAGATGGATGCAGTCGTCAGCACAGGATAAAACTCAACGCTTGTAGAGCAACATTGTCGTAACGACCTGATTGGCGTGAGGATGGCGCGAATCAAGGGTCTGTGCGTTTTCCATCCACATATTCCGGTAAGAAGCCGGTCATATTCTATTTCTGAAAGGAACTTCAATGATGAAATCTATGTTTAAGTATCTGGCAACTGGATTCATGATGATTATTCTGGCTCTATTTCTGTTGACCTCGATGGCCATGGCCGGGGATGTGAATCTTTCCGTCGCCGCGAGCATGAAAGACGCCGTGAACCAGCTCACCGACAATTTCGCCAAAAAGAATCCCGGAGTGAAGTTCATCAAGAACTACGGCGCTTCCGGCGCATTGGCCAAACAGATTGAGAGCGGCGCACCGGCGGACATCTTTATTTCCGCCAATGAGAAATGGATGGATTATCTGAAGGAAAAGAAGCTGATGGACGACCGAAGCATCGGCACTTTTGCCTATAACGAGCTGGTTTTTGTGGGGAAGCCGGGTATGAAAGTCAGGAGTATGCAGGATCTGGCAGAACTGGAAAAAATCGCCATCGGAAGTCCCCAGAGTGTTCCGGCGGGGGAATACGCCATGGCTGCACTGAAAAAATCCGGCATGGACAAAGAGCTTGAAAGAAAGCTGGTTATGGCCAAGGACGTGCGGGCGTGTCTCATGTATGCCGAACAGGGTGAAGTCGATGGCTCCTTCGTTTACAAGACGGATGCCCTCCTGGCCAAAAACACTAAAATCCTTTTCGTCGTGCCCCAGGAACTCTATCCGCGGGTAACGTATCCCAAAGGATTAACTGCAGCCGGCAGTAAAAACAAGGATGCCGCTGCCTTCTTCAATTATCTGAATTCGGCTGAAGCCAGAAAGTCCTTGGAACAACTGGGGTTTACGGCAAAGTAATCAGGTGAATATGCCGTCCTTTACCTCTGCCGATTATTCCGCAATATTTCTGTCGATGAAGGTGGCATCGACGGCAACCCTGCTGTCGCTGCCGGTCGGCTTCGCGCTGGCCTGGCTCATGACCTATAAACAGTTTCGGGGGAAGGTTATCCTCGATGTTCTGATCAGCCTTCCCCTGACCCTGCCGCCGGTCGTTATCGGTTACCTGTTGCTTCTACTGCTCGGCAGAAACGGGTGGGTCGGGAAATATCTGCTCCAGCCGCTCGATATCAGACTGATCTTCACCTGGAAAGCGGCAGTCATCGCCACGGCGGTGGTCGGGTTTCCCCTGCTGGTTCGTGCAATCCGCATCGGAATGGAAAGCATCGATGAGAGGCTTCTCCAGGCAGCACGCACCCTCGGCGCCGGAACCTTTGACAACATCATCACTGTTATCCTTCCTCTCTCTTTCCGGGGAATTCTGGCCGGTTCCGCTCTCATGTTCGCCCGTGGACTGGGCGAGTTCGGGGCCACAATCATTGTGGCAGGCAACATCCCCGGAGTGACCCAGACGATACCGCTGGCCATTTATGAATATACAAGCTCTCCCAGCGGGGATGTCATGGCGCTGGCACTCTGCATGGTGTCTATCTCCCTGTCGGTGATCATCCTCCTGTTCCACGAGTTTTTGTCACGGCGGCTGGTTAAGGCGGACTGACATGGAACTGCGGGTAGATGTACAGAAAAACTTCGGCTCCTTCTCTTTTGCTGCAAACTTTACGGCCAGCGGGGTATCAACGGGGGTTTTCGGTCCCTCCGGGAGCGGCAAGTCAACTCTTGTGAAACTCATTGCCGGCCTTCACAAGCCGGACTCCGGCGTTATCATAATCGATGGGGAAACTCTTTTCGACAGTTCCCGGCGGCAGAACATCCCTGTGGAAGAGCGGAGGGTCGGCATGGTCTTCCAGCATCCCAATCTGTTTCCCCACTTGAATGTGAAACGCAACCTCTTGTATGGGTACAGACGGTGTCCTTCCCAGCACCGCAGGATTACACTCTCTGATCTGGTGGATGTGCTGGAGATCGGACACCTCCTGGATCGGGGGGTGAACAACCTCTCGGGGGGCGAGAAGCAGCGGGTTTCCATCGGCAGGACCGTACTTTCCAACCCCCGCCTGCTTCTTATGGATGAACCTCTCTCCGCCCTGGACGACAACCTGAAATATCAGATCATCACTTATCTGAAAAACGTCAGTAAGCGGTTCGGGATTCCCTACCTGTTCATTTCCCATTCGCTTAAGGAAATGCGCCTTATGTCCGATCAGGTCCTGGTTGTGGAAGACGGAAGGATCGCCGATCAGATGCCAACCGAACAACTGGCGCTATCCAGAATGGGACAGAGCCTTACCGGATACATCAACATTCTGAAGCTGAAAGATCCTCGACTTCGCGACGAGTTGCATGCCTATCCGTGGGGTGATGGCGAGCTGCTCATCGTTGCCGGTGAGGGCCAGCCGGGAACACTGTTCGAACTCTCGTCACGGGATATCATCCTCTTACGTAGATTTCCTCATGCAATCAGCGCCCGGAACCTCCTCAAATGCACCGTGGTCGACGCCTTCCCCTCCGGGCACAGGATCGGAGTCAAACTTGACTGTGGTGGAGAACACCTTGTGGCTGAAGTGACGCTGCCGGCGGCCAGGGAACTGGAAATCGAGACGGGGCGCGAACTCTACGCTGCGATCAAGGCCTCGGCTTTCAGACAAATCATGTAAGTTGTTCTGATCAAGGTTATTTGTTTAAGACAGATGCCTTATCACGGAAGGTTTCCAGCCGCATATCATCATTGTCACCGAACACTTTACGGCGTACCTGATAAAGCGGAGGAAGATCATTGCTCAGGACGGTAAACATTTCTCATATTTCATCATGGTCAATTAATTGGATCGCAACTTTTTCTCCTGCCTTTACTTCTGAAGTATTTTCCGGGATAACAATCAGACAGTTCGCTCTGCTCATTGAACGAAGTACGGATGAGTTCTGATTCCCTGTTGTTGAAACATAAAACTCGTTGTTTCGAATAGAAAAATGCCCTCTCAGCAGAAAAGCTTTGCCCGGTTGCTTTTTGAGATCCTCCTCAAGAATTGCATTAAGAACCGGCTTTCTGATCCTTTTTGCACCCATTAACCTGAGTAACGCCGGTCGGACAAATTGAAGAAATGATGTAAGAGTCGAAACAGGATTTCCTGGCAGGCCAAAAAACAGTTTGTTTTCTTTAACACCAAAAGTGCACGGTCTCCCGGGTTTGACCTTAATCCATTCAAATTTTGTTTCAATATTCAGATCAGAATAAATCTCCTTAACAAAATCGTATTTCCCCATGGATACGCCGCCCGTGGATATAATGACGTCGGATTTCATGGCCTTCAAAAACATTTCCCTCGTATCTTTCAAGGTATCTTTCACAATGCCCAGATAATCAGGGAGACCGCTATATTTTTTCACTTCAGAGTATAAAGAATAGGCATTGCTGTTTCGAATCTGACCCATTTGAACTTCTTCACCGATTTCGGCCAGTTCATCGCCTGTAGAGATAATCGAGACAGTCGGCTGTTTATAGACTTTAATCGTTTGATAATTCAGGGAAGCAAGGATGCCTACATCCGCGGATCTGAGCCTGTCGCCTTTTTCCAATACCTTGTCGCCTTTTTTGATATCCTCTCCGGCGAATCTGCAATTACTGTATTTCACTGTCTCATTGAATATTCTTATGTATCCGGCTTCTTCTTCCGCATCTTCAAACGGAATGACCGAATCAGCACTTTTCGGGAGGGGCGCACCGGTCATTATTCTTATTGCCGTTCCCTTCAACACCTCTTTGCCATCCAGCAGGCCACCAGCCCTTATTTCCGCTATAACTTGAAGTTTTACAGGACTTGTCTCTGTTGCTCCCTTCGTGTCCGCTGCAATGACCGCGTAGCCATCCATTGCGGAATTATCTCTTGGAGGGATCATTGTACTTGCTACAATGTCCTCATACAGAACACGATTGGCAGATTCCATTATCGAAATGCCTTCATCGGTCAGAGGTTTTACAGATTCTAAGATTATTTTTTGAGCTTCGTCGATGGATATGGGTAAATTTATATTTTTCATTCCTCTTTTCCAAACTGTTATTATAAAAAATAATTGTTGAGCCATGATCAGTTAAAGGAATTCCGGCCAAATCACAAATGCCTGCAGGAGAGCTCAACGATAAGGTTCACTTTTAGAATCAGTCAGTTGTTACATTTCTTCCTCGAGTGTGACTTTTTATTGGTCTGACTTTTTTATGAAGACGATAATGTCATTTCACCGATGACAGGTTCAAGAATCGGGTCAAGTTTCATCATCTCACCAAGCCGTCTCGCGTCCACCGTGCCAAGAATGCAGGAGGCCAATCCCAGTGCCGTGGCTGTAAGACTGAAGGTCTGATAAAAGCAACCCAAATCCTGTAAAACAAGTCGAAAGGCGATTTTTTCATACTTCCATGCGTCTCTCAGAAAACGGGAGGTTAGGACCAGATGGATATGCGGAGGTCCCGCACCGGGGATCAGGAAGTGAGGATTGCTCTGCAGATAGGCCTCCAGTGACGTCTCATTCGCAGCGATGGACTCCAGCCGATGCTGTTCCGGATCGTAGCGCCAGGCACCCGGAGCAAGGCCGATGCATTGACGCACCAGAGGGTAGATTTCCAGAGAGTGCAATCCGCCGCCGCTGGGTGACGGCCGCAGTGATCGCAAACAAGGACTGAAAGGATCATCCTGAATTTCCTGAACTCGGGCGGACACGTCCAGTAATGCACCAAGTTCCTCCAAGGTAATCGGCCGGTTGCCGGGGATGCGACGACTGCGACGTTTTGCCAGCACATGGGCAAAAGAAAAATTCAGCTTGTCCATGAGCTGCCCGTTCGTTTCAGGCAGGGAAATGCATTCCCCTGCGCAGGATTTAAAAAGCGGCGCCGGCGGAGTCTTTTCTTTGAGTCGCCAGGTCGCACCTATCGGATCATCATGAAACCCGATGCTCGAATTGTGAAAAAAGAGCAGATCATGAAATTCCCACACAGCAGAGTCTGTTTCACCTTCAACCAGGGCATCCATAAGCCTCAGCGCTTGATAAAATGCGGTGCGACCCTCGTCCTCAAAAGACACTGCTGCACATTCCCGAACGATCTCCATCAGCCAGACCAGGCAGTTTTCGTCGTGAAAGGCGCATTTTCTTTGAGAAAGCGGCATCTCAAGTAAGATAGATTTCCCGACACGCCTCAGGCATGCGTAGGGGGACAGACTCTGTAATGAAGCAGGCATTTTTTCTTTCCAGGCACGCCAGTCCGGTGTGGGGTAGAGAGAAAGCAGGGATTGCCCATCAATGCTGATTTGTGCCTGGAGAAGACCGTGAGAAAACATCCTTTCACACAAAAAGTAGACAGCCTCAGGATGGGATGATGATTCCGCCAGCCTGTCAATCAACTCCTCCGTCATCCAGCTCATCATCAGGGCTTCCATAAGCGGACTATCGGGTACGTCCAGAAACTTTTCCTCCGCTCTGAACAGGGTCATCCGCCCGTTTCCTGACCGCTCCATCGTGATGTCATCGCGCAGCTTCACAGCTAATGATATGCTGCTCTTCTGAAGGCGAGGTTTTTTGTTCATGCAAATTAACCCATTCATTTCACAAAAATCACAAAAAAAACGGCACAGGATTCAGATCATCTTCACCCACGTCTCCGTCAATCCATCCTGCCTCTCTGGGAACGTCGAAAAGCCGGCGGCAACCGAAACGGGGCCAGAAATGCACAAGTCCCGGAACGATCACCCTCACTACCGGAAAGCCAACATCGGGTCGGGTCATGTCCACTACCAGCATCTCCAACCCCCTGGTGCGCAGCAACTGCACTGCATCCTCAATGTCGTCAAGAAAATCCTCTCGCTGTTTACTGTGGAAATCTGAAGAGATTCTTGGAGGCTGATGAGGGTCCGCCCGTAAAAAATGTTCCCTGCCTGCGTCCTGCAACTTGAGTCTGTATTCCTTTCTATCCACCATTATCCAACATTGACCCAATTCAGATATGGCCCTCTCCAAGGCGATATGCGGGTCGTAATGGCAGCCTAATCCAATCGCTTTAAGGCAGTCGTCTTCCTTTGAGCCAAACAGATTGGCGGAAAAAACGGGGATGCCCAGGTCATTGGTCAGATCGAGCACATCCAGCCCCATGCCCTTCTCTTTCATGGATACATCCACTGCGGCGGTAAAAGTCGAATCTAAACTGCGCCAATCCACGGCTGGCTTCCGCAGTCGATGATACCACCACATCGCCGTTGCATCGCGCTCAACCAGTTCAAAAAAGCCCTGCATGACGGCCTCTTCTAAACAGTTCCCCGCTGCTACACCATTGCTGCAACCGCGACAGATGTCTCCCCCCCTTTCCCGCGGATAGGAATAATAAACAAAGGCACTGGGAATCAGCCGCCAACGCTTCTGTGTAAGCGACCAGGCCGGCATCCAGTCAATCGGACGATCGAAATCATAAGGGTCAGGAACGTGAGTGGTCCCCCCCTTTTTGCGCCAGGCTTCGCGGTCCCTGTATTGCTGTTCACTGAAACCCATTAAATGGTGAGGGGCAATCGCCACATCACCCAGTTCCGTAAAGGATGCCCGAATATGAGTCTCATAACCCTCGTATTGTGAACAGTAGCGTTCAATGGCCTCACCCAGAGCGCTGGCCCGCGCCTGCAGCTCGCTCCGGCCTTTTCCCAGACTGAAACCAGTAGCCGACAGGCGCGACTTCTGTTCGTAAAGCAACGCTTCTCCCCGGTTCCGGACGTTCCATTCGCTGCGAATCACCGAGCCGAAGCATGAAGGAATATCATCCAGCAGCATCAACCGTCCCACCACACCTGTGACCGGGCTGATCAGGTGGGCATATTTATCAAGTGTTTCCACTGCTGAGCAGACCCGCTCACCGCCATCACGATAATCCACTTTTATTCGTGATTCCAGGCAAAATGGTTCCTTCGGAAGGGTTTCAAGCCGGATGTTTTTTTGTGAGATGGTCCCGCACACCGCACATTGAGGACGTTTCGCAAGCAGATGACGCTCCATCCGCAGTGTCTGGAAGTCAAGGGTGACCATGACACCTGTCATTTCCGACGAACCTCCCATGGCCAGTTTTTCCAGTTCCACTGCCAGCAATCCGGTAACCGTTTCCAAAGAATGAATTGTCTGCCCTATGGAAAGGCGCAAAGACTTTTTATTCCCACTTTGAAGGATCTGATCCGCTTCCAGCCTCCGATGTCCCATTACCCGGTCAAGCAGGCAAGCCAGGCAGCCTGTTTCTTCCGTAAGAAATGGTCCGAGCCACGGAATCACCCCACAGGGCTTTACAGGCATCCAGCGGAGTCTGAGCTTTTGGGCGAAACGTCCGAAGGCAGCCAGCTCCGGCTCGAGATAATCAGGTGTGACGGCCACGTGAACCGTATCGGCAGACCTCCTTTCAGTGCGCCAATCCCGGACGCGTTCGATCCGCACCACATCGGAACGAGACAGCGATGACGCGATGGCATCCGCAGACGTCTCCGCTTCGCCGATGGCAAATATTTTTACAGTCAAGTCATCGTTCCTGGAAGGCGGATATCCTGTCCTTTCCTGTCCATACGCCTTAGATCGAAACAAATCCGCCGGCGTTTCAGTCTGCACTGAATCCTTGACGATCACACCCTGCTTTTCGAGTTGAATCAAGACATAATAAACCTTTTCTGGGGGGAACCGATTCGCTAATGCTTCGGCCAGATTGTCCTCGTTGCCGAGATCGCTGGCGATCAACCGAATGACCTCCAACGCCAGTCCAGAGATAATTTTTTTAGGCCCGGTTTCATCCAGGATGAACCATCGGGAATTCCCGTCGGCAATCGGAGCGATGCCCCTTTTGATCCTGTAACGGCTCATCGCGACACCTTATAAAAACCCCGCCAGATAATCAATCCACTGGTCGCCGTGTTGAACCAGGCCATAAGGCTTACGGCAGCCACCGGCGCAACGGGCTGAATACGGGCAGCGACGGCATTCAGCAGGCAGCGCCTCGACCGATGCGCAGGCTTGTATCTCCGGACAGCTCCGGATCTCCTCGAGTGACCTGCAGCCTTCCATTTCACTCACGTCAAAGCACGCCTGCATTCGTCCGCGGGCATTGACGTTCAGCGCCACGAAGGGCCCACAATCCTGCGTCCGGCCATGAAACACCCGTGCACCCAGCTCGGTCGGCTTGACTCCGCAAAATGGCATGGCCAGAAAAATCCCTTGGGCCTCCTCTGGGTAGCGGACCATTAAACCTTCCATTTCTTCCGCAAAGAGCTGGGCATCGGACTGTGTCCAGGGACGGGGCAGTATCGGCGTTGATTCGTAACGCAATGGCATCCAGAAAAGCCGAGGCGAGGTTTTGACAAGTTGGATAAAATGATCCAATTTTCCGTGCAGTTCCGGCAGCAGTGTCGTGAGCAGGCGGACACGGGGCACCCCCTCCTCCAGCGCCAGATTGATTATTTCCAGTTTTCTGGCTGACACATCCGAACAGCCGGTAAGCTCGTCCATGCGCCCGGCATCCAACGTCGGAAAACTGATGCGCAAATCATTCACAACCCGGAAAAGCTTTCGATAGAGTTCAGCATGTCCCATTCCGTTGGTGTTCAGAACGATGTAGCGCCCCCGCAGATGGGCATAGTAGCAGAACATTTCAACCTGCGGATGCAGTGTCGCCTCTCCCCCTGTGAAACGGATAGCAGGAATGGAATTATCCACCGCCCAGTCAATCCAGCGCAACACCTCGTCATCCGGCATAAATCGGTTACCCAGACGGGTCTCACCGCCCAGATAACAGAATGCACAATTCATATTGCAGGCATCTGTGATTTCAATTTTCAGTTCGCCTGGCGCCACAGGAGAAATCATCATCTTTTAAATTCCTGAGGTGGAACAACATAATGGCATGCTCCCCCGCCTGCCACCTCCCATGCCAGATCAGGGAAGATCGGTGAAATCAGGTTAAACGCATCTCACACAGGATATTTCATCGGTATCTTCAGTCATTATCGGTTTGATCGACCATTCTTCACCCGGTTTCAAGGGAAGAACAATGTGCATGACTGCATCCGTTTGTTCCAGAACTTTGATTTCGACAGCGGCAGGAACAAAGATGTCATATTCCTTCAACACCGATCTGGGGTTTGATATAAACCTTTCTTTAAAAGATTCATCACTCCATGCCCTGGCAAACAGCTTCGCCATCTTTTTGTCCTGTTCTTTTATTTCTTCATCACCTAAATAAACAGTTCTTGGCCCTGCAAGCGGCTTCGCCATTTTTTTTTCCAGTTCTTTTATTTGTTCATCTATCATTTTACTTCCTTCTCTTTATTTATTCTGGAAACGTGAAAAGAAATATCGTCATTTCCCCATGGATCAGAATAGACTCAATATTCAAACCGATTTTCTCATCTTTTCCGCAATGACCTGAGCGGTGGAATAGTTATACCGGGACATAACCGCATTATCGTACTGGAAAATGATTACACCCCAACGACACGGGTACCGCCATGGATTCGAAGAACCTGCAGAACTCATATGATGTTTTAAGGATGGAGTACTCTACAAGAAGGGAATATTGCGTCCAGTTTCTCTGTTCCGTATATCCTTAAAAAAATCCCAATTCAGCATTATTTTATCGGCCATTGCTTTTTCCGGTGCGAATATAGACAGAAGAGAATCGTTATGTCAATACGGGAATAAGGCATCCCTCTTAAAATTTGAAGAATTGTTGACGGGGAAGCAAATCAGCTCTGAGAAAGGAAATATCGGCTTCGACCGTCAATTCACAAACTGTAATTCTTCAAAACCTTATTTAAGATTGAGCACTCATTATAAGATGTTCCGGAAACAGCCGGAGGATCGGCCAACGTGCGTCGGGTGATCTCATTCCCATAGTAAGAGACACGCAGAGCAGGAAAAAGACGGCTGAACGGATGGCAGGCATTACAGACGGGTTCTGTTTGTCTCAGTCATAAGGTAAGAAAATTTTTCTCTTTCGCTCATGCAAATAAAAGCAGCCACTCTTCCTTCAAGGAATTCAGCAACAGCCCATTGAAATGAAAGAGATATTTCCCCTCGTACTGCCAGGAGCAAATGATATTCATGGTGCAAAATATTATTTGCACTGCAGAAAAATACTTCTTAATTTTCCGCTCTGCATTTTTTACCCTATGAGATAATTTGCTTCATCATCCACTCCATGGACTCGGGAAATTTTTCCATGGCTTCAGTCAGGGATTTTGCATCTATAGGACACTGAATAGGCATAGGACCTTCCGGTGACATCAGCTGAGCCTGGCCGATAAAAAGGGGGGTGCGATTGGCGTCAACAGTCCCATCAATTTTTATGGGGGTCAGCATACGAATAGAACCAACACTGAGATCGGTGATTGTCTCTTCCCGATACAGGTTATCCTGGTTAAACTTAACTTCTTTCTGTGTCTTTTCTGCAGAATCACTCATAAATTTTCCTACTCCTTATACATAATCGGTTTGTTTATATATTCACATCAATAATTTATTGGTGAGTTCGAAAGAATCCTGTTCAAAGGACGTGTTAGATAATAATCAAGAAGATTTTCATTTAACACTCTATCAAAATTCATGCTTATGAATTGCTCTCTTATAAAAGGAACAAAAGGACAACTCCAGCCCGCAAGGTCTGCTTCGTCCCCCTTTATTCTATCCGCCACTCGATCATAAAGCGCTGCAGTCCAACGATTATAACCTTCACATTGGCCATCAAGTATTGTTTGCCAAAAATCTTCATGATAACTCCCGAAATTCATGTTTGTCCCGGCAAATCGTTGACAAGGATATATGGTGCCATCTGCGGACAAAACCAATTGTTTTATTCCCGCAGGGCAAGAAAAATAAGCCCCTGTAATCATTTGCACGACTGCAAATTTCCATTCACCATCAAATTCCATGTCATATTTTTCAGTTGCCTGCTCCATTCTTTTCAGTGCTTCAAACTTTTCTGTTTCCGTCAATTCAAGCTGTCGCTCTTCTTCGGAATGACCACAGAATATATTTGCCGTAATACCCTTAACTCCTATTGCAGCCATTTCATCTACAAACTTCTCAATATTAGAGATGTTTAATTTACTTAATACGGTAATCACCCTGCATTTTATATCAGCCGCAAGAATCCTCTTTAAATTTTCAACAACTCTGTCATATGTTCCTTGACCAGTTAAGTCTACTCTTCGTTTATCATTGTCTTCCTCTATTCCATCTAAACTGACCATTATTCCCAACTTGGATTTATTGTGCCTGATCCAATTGAATATCTTCCTGTTTAATTTAAAGGCATTTGTAAACAATTTAAATGAAGTATCTATATTGTATTTTTTACTCATTCGGTCTGCATTCTCATAAATCCCGCGGAGCGCTTTAAAATTCAATAAAGGTTCATAACCAAGAAATGATATCAGCAACGTGGTAATTTCTCTCTTTTTCAAATAAGTAAACAGCCCCTCCACAAACTGACTCGCAAAATCGTTGTTCATATCATTGCTTTTAAAATCATAAAAATGATGATAGCAGCCTTTGCATGCCAAATTACATTTGGCAGAAGTCAAAAATGTAACCTTTGTAATATTCGGAATTTTATTCTTAGATCTTACTTTTTCAACATACTCCTGAAATATATCTTTTCCATTTTTGTTTTCTTCGACTAAAAATCGTTTGTCGTATAATTCTTTAATCAAACCGAATGAATCGCACTTATAAATCTTCGATATTTTATGTACAGCCTCATCTGCAGCAACTGGAGATTCAAAGAACTTCAAGACTTCATTAATATCAGGGCTAAAACACGATAAATTGCCATGCAATTTACTGTAAATTCGCACTTCATTGTTATCTATCTGGTTCACAACCAGAAATGGAGATTTCTTTAAAACAGTATCTGTTTGCAGCTTGTCGGAATACATTCGCAATCTTCTGTAGTTATGACATTTTCTAAATATTGATTAAATACCAATTCTTTTCCGAGCTTATTGCATGTGAAATCAAGTGAAACAGGAATACCTAAGAAATCAGGAAGAAAATCGACAAGTAGTACCGCGAGACAACCGAAAACATTATGTTTGGGCATTTCCCACGTTTCAAAACCGGATGAAACATCTCTGCGGCGCAATGGTTTTGAATTTAAAAAAGTTACCCACAGCATGAGAAAACATGAATCACTTGCAATGACCAGATGGATTTTACTAAAAGGTGTTTCTCAGCAGTTACCTTGAAAGATGAAAAGTTAACCTGAAACAGTTTTAACATTCAGGCGGCACACGGAAATAACGTGAGATATTGTCAAATGTTGTGGATGATGTCTTTTATCAGCGTATCCGTCCCAGCCAAAATTAAGCAGCCTCTTTCATGATTATGCCATCCACAAATCGGATGCCTTCAATGACCTTGCCGATGAGTTGATGGCCCCTGATTCTCTGCCAGGTTTTTTCCGCTTCCATTGCCAACTTGAAAACCATGGTCAGTGTTGCCAATCTTGACCCACAGCCCTTTGTCCGATTTGTGCGAAGTCTGACCGTGGCAAAGGTCGATTCAACAGGGTTGGTTGAGCGGATGTGACGCCAATGCTCGGCCGGAAAATCATAAAATGCAAAGAGACGGTCCTGATCCTTCTCTAAGCAGTCGCAAGCCTTTTCATATTTTGCCCGGTATTGAGAAATGAAGTGGTTGTAGGCCTTTATGGCTTCCTCCTTGGTCGGTGCCATGTACATGTCCCGGATGTGTCCTTTGGCTCTCGGCTGGACACTTTTCGGCATCTTATCCAGAATATTGGCCGTCTTATGAACCCAGCAACGCTGCTCAACCGTTTCTGGAAATTCCTCCCGCAGGGCCGCCCAGAATCCCAAGGCACCATCACCAATGGCCAATTTTGGACCTTCTTTAAGCCCGCGATGCTTGAGGTCTCCCAGCATCTCCTGCCAGGCCTGTTTGCTTTCTCTATAGCCATCTAGGATGGAGACGAGTTCTTTCTTCCCGTTTTCCAATGTCCCCATAATGATCAGGATGCATTGCCGCTTATTCTCGGCATCTTCCAAACGAACATTGAAGTAAATGCCGTCGGCCCAGAAATACACATATCTCTTGAGAGAAAGATCCCGTCCGGCCCACTCCTTATAATCCTGCTCCCAGAGCCTCTTCAGCCGGACGATATTGGTGGCGGAAAGCCCCGATGCATTCTTCCCCAATATGGATTCCAGCACCTTGCTGAAATCTCCCGTGGAGATCCCTTTAAGATACAGTGCCGGGATTAAGGCATCAACCGAGGGAATCCGGCGCATATATCTCGGCAGAATATTGCTCGTAAAAAGCTGATCTTCTCTTTTGTCATGAATCCTGGGCTGTTTTAGCTTTAAGGGGCCGATACCTGTTACGATCTCTCTTTCAGGCAAGGAACCGTTTCTCACAACTAACCGCCTGTTCCTTGAGTCTTTTTCATTCTTAAAGCGGTCAATGTACTCGCTTACTTCGTTCTCAATCGCCGCCTGCAACATCCGGCAGGCTCCTTCTCGGATAATCAGCTCCAGGACGCTCTTTGCTTCTTCTTTAACTTGCTTTTCCCAATAATCGCGGTCATTATTCTCCACGGGCGTATCCTTTCCTCCCCCTCTTGCCAAAGGGGGCTCGTTTTTGGTTTAAACGTTTGGAGGATACGCCTTCTTTCTATGCTGTCCACAACTTTGGGTTATATCTCAAATAACGTTTCCGCCTGGGAAAAATAATTTGAATTAATCAAATATGTGATTCAATCAATAAATCAATATTTCAATAATAATTTACAGAAATACTAAGCCTATAGCGACTTTAACTTTTTATTTCATGAACAGACCAATGCGCCAGTGCATGACACTTAGACAAGAACGGCTTCATTCATACATAATACTCGATACGGTTCCCTCTGCTAATAGTCCACGCCAACGGTTAAACTTCTGCAACCACGTTCATTCGGCCTGTTCTTATAAGCCGGAACTACGTGCATATGCAAATGCTCATATTCCTTTCCAGAATTCGAACCCTCATTAAAACCACAGGAAAATCCCGAAGGTTCAAGTTTTACCTCCATGTTTATAAAATCAATTGAATTTCTGCATCTTTCAATAGCTTTTGTATCTGATTCTGATGCCGAATCAATAAAATGCTTATACCTTCCAATAAGATCAATTTTATGAAAATTATTTGACATTATATCCAAAGCTACTTTGTTAAATTGTAAGATTTCATCACCAGTCAACTCATAAATGCTCTCAATATGCCTTACAGGAAGAATTAGAAAATGTCCTACGTTTTTAGGACAAACATCAACCACTGCGACAAACAATTCATTACGATAAAAAATATCATAATCATTCTTTGCTATCATGTTGCAAAATATACAATCGGCGATATTTTTGTTCATACCAGATACAATATTACAGTCCTTAATAGTTTATACGGATCAGATATTTTCTCCCCTGAAGGATCATCTCGAGACGGTTCTCATGCAGTTACTGAGACATCCGTTTTGAGACTTCTTAAATTTCGTACATGGACTGTGACACTCGGTTATTCTCTCTCGATTATGCGTAACAGGTTATCATTATTTATTGCATGTTATTTCTTCATTAAAAAAATTTTGTCACCCCTTATCGGGTAAATCCCATTTCAGTCTATCGGGTGACGAAGGTTCAAACCTTCGTCACCCGGAATTAACTATTTCTGCATTTTATGCAGTTGCTTCCTTGCTCTTTTTGACGACCGCTCGCTGGCCTTCAGGCAGAGGGGGCGGAGCAGGCTGGCCGACCAGCTTCACGATGGCGCTGAATTGAGGCGGACAGGCTGCAAAGCATGCCCCGCAGCGGATACACTTGTCCTGCTCAATGATGTGAACCTCCTTCTTGGCGCTGATGATCGCATCCATCGGGCATCTCCGCGCGCAGGTCATACAGGCCTGGCACTTTTCCGGATCAATATAGTATGAGATCTTCTCGCTGAATAACTTCTCCACGTCCTCCGTGGTGAAAAGCTTCTCCACATCCTCGTGATTCGTCAGCTGCTTCGCCAGCTTCTCATTCGTCATGATCTTGATGTAGGGGACCTGCCTGATCAGTTCGGCAAGACGGGCGTCCAGATCCTCCTTCCCGATTCCCTCCATCACGCCAAGAGGACCGAGTTCCTTGATCTTCTTGACAAAACTGTTCACGTGTTCCGTGTAAAGGTTCGCTTCCGCACCGGACATGAAAGCCATCCGCAGGCGCTCGGGGTTTAGCCCGATGCGCTCCAGCAGCTTCTTTGTCAGAGCCACCATGTTCTGCGCGTGATAATTCCCGTTCGTGATGTAATTGCACTCGCCGAGATGACAACCACCTACGAACACCCCGTCACATCCGTCGGCAAAGGATCGTAATATATGGGTAAAGTCCACCCGTCCCGTGCACATGACACGGACAAGCCTCATTTCTGATGTATATTGCAGTCTGGAAACTCCAGCCAGGTCAGCGGCGCCGTATGCTCACCAGTGGCACACGAAACCGATGATCCGGGGCTTAAATCTAAGATCAGCCATTCTTCTCTCCTTCCTAAGTTCTTCTTTGTTCCTGCTTCCTTCTCAGTCGACTTCGACCGACACCTGCTCCGGTACGATCGCGTCTATCTGGGCCAGGAGTTCATCCTCGGTATAGTGCCTCAGGGAAATCGCTCCGGTCGGACACATGGCGTTGCACAGACCATCCCCCTTGCAGAGAACGGGATTCATGGTCGCTTTCCGGCCCTGCTTGGTCTCGCGCATTTCGATGGCCCCGTAAGTACAGACCGACGCGCAAGCCCCGCAGCCCATGCACCTCTTCTCATCCACCTCGCAGACGGAACCCGAGGCGGTGACCGTGTCGCGGGACAGAAGGGTGATGACCCGGCCCGCCGCACCATACGCCTGGTTGATCGTCTCATTGATGTGCTTGGGATATTGAGCCAGCCCACAGAGGAAAACACCGTCCGTCGCAAATTCCACCGGACGCAGCTTCACATGGGCTTCCTTGAAGAAGCCGTCCAGGCTCAATGTCACCTTGAACTGATTCGCCACTTCCCTGGTCGCTTCCGAGGGAAGCACCGCGGCCGACAGAACAAGGTGATCCGCATCCAGGGCAAGACCCTGACCCAGAATCGGATCGAGAACACTCACCCGCAGCACCGGCTTCCCTTCCTCCACAACGGCTTCCACCTCGGGGGCGGTCTCCGGCTCATAGCGGATAAACTTGACATCATTCTCCGAAGCCTGCCGGTAATAATCCTCGGCAAACCCGTAAGTCCTCATATCCCGGAAGAGGATGTAGATATCCTTCGCGGGATTCTTCTCCTTGAGCTTCAGGGCATTCTTGACCGCATGACTGCAGCAGATCCGGGAACAGTAGTTCCGGTCTTCGTTCCGGCAGCCCACACACTGGATCATCACCAGGCTCTCGCCATTGATGACCGCTTCGTCGCCCCGGGCAATCTTTTCTTCCAGCTCCAACTGGGTCATCACCCGCTCGTCCTGCCCGTAAAGGTATTCCGTGGGCTTGTATTCCTCGGCGCCGATGGCGATGACGGCGGCCCCGTGTTTGATCTCCGCGGGACCTCTTTCCGAAGTCACCCTGGTGACGAAATTGCCGATATAACCCGTCGCCTCCGTGATGGTGGCCCCGGTGTAGACATGAATCAGCTGATTCCCGTAGACCTTCTGGATCAGGTCTTTCAGGTAGGCCTGGACATCCATCCCTTCCAGCGTGGTGTGAATCCTTCTGGCGTTTCCGCCCAACTCCTTCTCCTTCTCCAGGAGGTAGACCTCATGACCCTGTTCGGCGATGGAAAGGGCGCAAACCATGCCGGCAACACCGCCGCCGACGATGAGCGCATTGTTGTTCACCGGCAGGTCAAATTCCTGCAGGGCCTGCAGACGACGAGCACGAGCCACGGACATCCGGAGGAGATCCTTGGCCTTCTGGGTCGCTTCTTCTTTTTCCTTCGCGTGAACCCAGGAGTTGTGCTCCCGGATGTTGGGCATTTCATAATAATACTGGTTGATCCCCGCCTCGCGAACGGTATCCCGGAACAGGTTCTCCAGGGTTCGCGGCGAGCAGGCGGCGACGATCACGCGGTTGATCCCCTTCTCCCGGGTCATGTCGGTGATCTCCTGGGCGGAGTTCGTCGCGCAGGAGAAGAGCTGCTCCTGCGCGTAGACCACGTTGGGCAGCGTCAGGGCGTACTCCACGACCTCGGGGACGTTGACGATCCGGCCGATGTTCGCGCCGCAATGGCAGACGAAGACGGCGATCTTCGGCTCTTCCCCGGAAACATCCTTTTCCTCGGGATAAACCCTTTCCCTGGACAGGTTCCCCCGCCGGTAGTCCAGAAGCTCGCCGCACTGGGAGCCGGCCCCGCTGGCGCCGAAAACCGACTCGGGAATATCCAGCGGCCCCTGGAAGCCTCCACTGACAAAAATCCCGGGCCGGCTGGTCTGCAACGAATTGCGGGGATCGACCTTGCAGAAATTATGTTCGTTCAACTCGATGCCGAACTTCTCCGCCATCGCCTTCACCTCCAGCGGAGGAGCCAGACCGACCGACAGAACCACCATGTCGAATTCTTCTTCCTTGACCCCTTCATCAGGCGTGGAATACCGGACGAAAACATTCTTCGTGACTGGGTCCTCTCGAACGATGGACACATAGCTGCGAATGAACCGGATCCCGGGAAGGGCCTCCGTCCGGTCGACGTAGCGCTCGAAATCCTTCCCATAGGAACGCACATCGTTATGGAAGATCGTGCACTCCGCATCGGGGTCGTGATCCTTCGTCAGGATGGCATGCTTCTGACTGTAGGTGCAGCAGACCATGGAGCAGTAGCTGTTCTCGCCCTCGGTCACCCGTCGGGAGCCGACACAGGAAAGCCACGCGATTTTATGGGGATGCTTCAGGTCGGAGGCGCGCAGGATCTCGCCCCCATAGGGACCGGTGGCGCACAGCAGCCGCTCGAAGTCCATGCCGGTGACCACGTTGGCAAACTCCCCGTAATGGTATTCCTTGCTCAGCCGGGGATCGAACGGCTCAAGACCTGCCGACAGGATGATGGCCCCCACATTGACCTCCATCTGCTCGGGAACCTGACTGAAGTCGATGGCGTCCTGCTTGCACACGGCTTCGCAGATCCGGCACTTGTCCTCCTTCAGGTAAAGGCAGCTCTCATCGATGTATGTCACCAGGGGAATGGCCTGGGCGAAGTACACATGAACCGCCTTGTTCTTTGATATCTCCTGATTGTAGACATCGGGATAGACGACCGGACAGTACTCCACGCAGGTAGTACAGCCCGAGCACTTGTCCTCGATGATGTATCTGGGTTTTTTCGTCAGTGTGACCTTGAAATCTCCCACCTCCCCGGCTACACGATCCACTTCCGTGTAAGTCAGGACCTCGATATTCGGATGCCGGCCGACCTCGACCAGTTTAGGTGCGAGAATTCACATGGAGCAGTCATTGGTGGGGAAGGTCTTGTCCAGCTGGGCCATGTGCCCGCCAATGCTGGGCGACTTCTCCACCAGGTAAACCTTGAAACCGGCGGTGGCCAGATCTAAAGAGGCTTGAATGCCGCTGATCCCGCCGCCGACGACCATTACATCTCCAAAATTACTGTTTGCTTTTTCCATTTATATCAACCTCATCGGATGTGATGATTTCCTAAATCAATTCCGAAATCACTTCCGTGATCTCTTTAACCTCGATCCTGTCATCCAGACCCATGGTGACCCGGCTGTCCTCGAAGTTGGTGATGCAGTACGGACAGGCGGTGACCAGCACCTCCGCCCCGACATCGACCGCCTGATCGATCCGCAGATCGCAGAACCGCTCTCCCTTGATCGTCTCCATCCAGATCCGACCGCCGCCGCCGCCGCAGCACAGACTGGCGACATGGTGTTCCGGCAGCTCCGTAAACTCCAGACCGGGTACGGCCTGCAGAACATTGCGGGGCTCGTCGTAGATGCCGTTGTGCCGCCCCAGGTAACAGGGATCATGCCAGGTGACCTTCTTCTCATACACCTTGTCCGGATCAAGCTTGAGCCGTCCCTCGCCAATGAGCTCGGCCAGGTACTGGGTGATGTGAACGATCTCGAAGTTCACCCTGAATTCGGGATACTCGTTCTTGAAGGTATGGTAGCAATGGGGGGACGAAACAAGAATCTTCTTCACACCCGCATCGATAAAGGCCTTGATGTTCTCCTTCGCCAGGCGCTGGAACACCTCCTCATCGCCTGCCTTGCGGATGCTCTCGCCACAGCAGACTTCCTTGTCGCCCAGGATGCCGAAATCCACCCCGGCCGCCTGCAGAATCCTGGCTGTGGCAACCGCGACCTTCTTCATCCGCGGGTCATAGCAGGCATAGCAGTCGGGAAAATACAGAATCTCCATCCCCTCGGCAAAAGGCTTCACATCCAGGCCCCTGGCCCAGTCCGCTCGCTTGCCCCGCTCCTCGTTCAGCGGGTTCCCTGAACCGACAAGGCTGCCTCTGATGCTCTTGATCGGCTGTACGGAATGGGGAAATACGCCGTACTCCGTGGCAATCCTGCGCAGGGCAACCCCGGATTCGATCTGTTTTACGTCCCGCGGACACTGCTGGGGACATCTTCCGCAGGTGGTGCAACGCCACATCTCTTCACTCTCAATGTCCGTCAGGCCGAACGTGGCCTCACGGACGATCTTGCGCATGCTGAACTGCCGCACCTTGTTCCAGGGACAGACGGCATCGCACAAGCCGCATTGGAAACAGCGTTTGAAGGCGTCTCCACCGTGCGCTTTAACTTCCTCTATAATTTCCTTGAAGGGGGCTATAGTCTCCACCGGTTTCCTTCCTTTTTCCTTTTTTTATTTCGATTCAAAGGTTACAACATTCTGTGAAATTCGGGTGGCAGTGTCCAGAATCTTCTGCAGTCCATATTTGTCCACCATGGCCAACAATCCAGCCTCCACGTCCTCTATCTCAATACCTTCTTCGACTTCCTCTTCTCTCTCTTCGTAAGTCAGGACGTCCTCTAAGCACCACTGCACACACAGCGGCTCTTTCTCCGGCGGGTCGCTTTCACACATGTCACACTTCAGCGGAAGAAGGGAATCGGGTTCCTTGAATCGGTTCCTTGCCGGACAGGAAGCCCTACAGAAGTCACATTCCGGATATTCTTTGCCGTCAATCACGTAAGAGGGTCTGCCCATGCATTCGGCCGGTGTATACTCTCCCGCGAAGACAGGCATCCAGATGTCCCTCAGGGGGTAGCGAATAATCTGGATGCGTGCTCTGGCCGGATTAATGCTGCTGTACTTCGGGGTTGCATGGAAGGCGGAGCAGGCTATCTCGCATGCCCGGCATCCGCTGCACTTATCTGCATCAACCTTGATTGACTTGACTGTCTTCATAACTTTAGCCATTTTTCAATATACCTCTCTTTTCTAATTCGTCTGCCACATAACCCAAATCCAGCTCCTCGAGTCTCTCCCGGGTCGGAACACCGTCCAGATTCCACCCCTTGTAAAGGTAATAGGTATCGAGGAGTTTTTCTTCGTACTCGTGGTCTCTCCGCTTCCAGTGATCTTCAGGCGGCACTTCATCCGCTCGGGTCATACCTCTCATCAAATTAAAAGCCCTGTGCAGATTACGGCTGCGGTTGACGATTTTCTTTATCCCTGCCTCATCGAGATCCATCCCCGTTGCCGCTGACACCAGTTTCGGAATGTTGTGTATATGGTACGGAGGCTTCAGGCAGAATGACGACATACCGCAGCAGAATCCCGTAGCGTCGTCGATGTTGTGGAGCATCTCCATCCAGTCCACGATTTCAGAGCACATATGAGGTTTCGGGTAATAGGGTATCGAGTTTTCACCGCGCGGTTCCCAGTCAAGGAGATATTGCTTGAAATGATCGTCAGGAAGCTGGGGCCAATCTTTGATGAATCTTTCCCTCTGCTCCATCGTGGGGAAAGCACCCTGGGGCCAGTTCCCTTCAATCTGGGTAATACTGATTTTCTCGTTGGTTGTATACATGAGGTAGTAAATGGGATCAATCGTTCCCAGCTTCAGAGGAAGCTGCTCATGTTTCTTGATGGTATTATGGGCGTATACCTCGGCGCCTTTGCCGATCCTTTTACCCATCCAGTAAGTGCCGTCGGCCATTATGTCTCCGATTCCCTGCCGAAGTGCGAACCGGTCAAGGAGCCAGTAAAACGTTCCTTCTTTATCTTCAGCGGGCGGACAGGGTGGATATTCATCCGTCCCGGCAAAGTCCTCTTCAGTCAGAATGCCCGCTTCTCTAAGCTCGACAGCCATTGCCAGACATTGAGGGGTTCCAAACCCGTCCAGGCCGTACTCCGTTGCCTTCTGTGAGATACTGAAGTTGAAGGCCAGATCGTCTACATAGGCCCCCATGCAATAAGTCATCTTCGTGAAGCACTTCTGCTTGAATCGGGGAACATCCCGGAAGGAAATCAGGGCTCCGCAATGTTGTGGACAGTTGAAGCAACTGATCAGCCGTTTGATTGCGCTCAATTGCGTTTTCGGCCATTCCACGGAGATTTTTTCGTCCCAGAACCCCCTTCTCCGGGTGCGGGCATTTCCCCACATGAAGTTTTCCGTGTGCCATTTTTCATCCGTGTGGACCATCTCCTGCGGCGACCCGATTCCTGACAGAATTGTCATGACGTCCGGAATGGGATTGGCGTTCCGGTAATTGATATAATCGATGACATCCTTCATGTGCGCCCAGAATTTTGCCCCATCGGCGAGGTTAATGTCCTTGGTTCCCCGGACGGCAATCGCCTTGATGTTCTTGTCTCCCATTACGGCGCCTCCTCCGAGACGGCTGGAGCTCGACCGACCCTGTTCAATGGAAGCCAGGAAGTTCCGGTGCTCACCGGCTGCACCGATGGCGCAGACAGCGGCGTTCGGCTCTTTCAATTCCTCTCTGATAAGCTCCCGAACCTCAACGGCGCCTTTACCTCTCAAATGCTCGGCATCGCGGATTTCCACCTTGTCGTTGTGGATCCAGATGTAAACAAGCCTGGGAGACTTGCCGCGAAAGATGACCCTGTCGTATCCGGCATACTTCAGTTCCGCCGCCCAGAATCCTCCCATCATCGGATAGGCCAACAGGTTTGTCTGAGGAGAAAGGGTGACCACGGCAGTACGGTTACAGCTCATCGCCGGCGTACCAACCAAAAGAGGGGCACTGAATATCAGTAGATTCTCCGGATCAAACGCCTTGGTTTCAGGTGGTACCCGGTCCCACATGGTCTTGACGCATATGCCCAGTCCTCCCAGAAGGGTTTCGGTCAAACTCGGATCTCTTTCAACCCGCTCTATGTTGCCCGTCGATAAATCAATTTCTAAATCATATCCAGTCTCTGCGTACCTCATAATTTTACCCCTTTTAAAAAATGGTTACAATGTATCTGTGTCATAGCACTGTCAGATTTTTTGTCAAGTAAATAATTTTTAAATCATGTATATTTTCAATTATTTATATTGATATTAACATATATAGTAATATCAATTAATGGTTAATTATTAATATGACAATATTGTCATATGTCTCTTTCGATATAAGAACTTATGCGATTTTTTTAGGCCATATATGACATAATAACGATTACAAAAAAATCGCCATGGACAAATTGGAATTGTCTTTTAAAAGAAAGAGGAATTCATGCATTCAGTATCTCAAATATTGTGTCTTTCATGACTTAATCATTGACAATATTCTGTCATTATGAAACATTGCCTGACACTAAAGAATGAACGTTCAACGTAAGGAAAGAGTTCCAGTATTAGGAATTAAAAAACGGAACTCGGATCTGATCAATGATTCCAGATCATGTAACAATTTAGCCATTGGAGAAAGGAGCAGCTCTATCCATGCCAATGGGAGGAGTATTTTATTTCAAGCGTAATTTTTTAAGTGTAAAGATCGATTATCTGGCAATGTTGGGTGAAGCACGGGGCAATAATCCTGACCTCGTTGAAGGTGCGGTCATCTGCGAAAATGCCGGCAGTGACGGCATTACAGTCCATCTTCGGAAAGACAGGCGTCATATACAGGATAAGGATGTCTTAGCTTTAAAAGGCGTGGTCCGCGGAAAATTCAACATTGAGATACCGCTCTCCGATGAAATCATCGGTATAGCAAAAGAAATTAAACCGACTCAGGTTACAATTGTCCCAGAAAAGAAGCATGAAAGCAAAGAAGGCGGCGGATTTGACGTCAGACGATACAGACAAAAAGTCAAAGACACAGTTAAATTCTTTCATGATCAAGACATACTGGTTTCTCTCCTGGTTGACCCCGACGCGGAAACAGTTGAACTTTCGAAAGACTGCGATGCTGATTTCGTAGAGATCCATGCCGGGACATATTGTAACGCCGTTGACAAAGCCGTAATTGATCGAGAAATCGCTCGGATATATGGAGCCGCCAACCGTGCGGCAGAAATTGGAATACAATTCAATGCCGGACATGGTCTGAATTACCAGAATGTTTTGCCAGTCTTAAATGCAAAGTTACTGGGCGATGTCATAATCGGACGTTCAATATTTGAAAGGGCTGAAACTGTCGGCCTGTTCAAGGCAGTTGATGAAATGCTGGAAGTATTGGAATAGCCCTATCTCAGGATAAGGTGCGACTGCGCAGGTGAACATAATCTAAGAGGATAAAGTCATGATAGAAGCCACAGAAAAGGCTGTTGAAAAAATAAAACAATTTTTGGAAGACAATCAGGAGGGTGGCAAAATCAGAATTCTTTTGCAGTCGCAGCGCAACACACCTTATCTCGCCATGATTCTGGATGAGCCAAAGGGAGATGATTTGATTGTAACGGAACAGGGTATTCCCTTCATCATTGATAAGGAACTCCTGGAAAAAGCCAAACCGATCAGAATTGATTTCATCGAATCTGCGAAACGATCGGGTTTTCAAATCACCTCCCGTCTCCCCGTGCTTGGCTGTTACAGGTAAAGGGCATCTAACTCAGGGTGCAAGTCCGGAAGAATTTAAAACGAACCTTTATCCCCTGTGGCCGCTTCATCAACTTGAAGGTCTGTAGAAGTCACTATAATATCTCTTAAAACAGCGTCAGAGATGCCGCGCTCCCGAGTTCGTTCCAGCACCTCTGACCATTCTTCTGCTTTTAACAAGTTTTCAAATGTATCAGACCGTCTTCTATCATTGGGAGTGTCGAGAGCAAGCCCCAGACCCCGCCATGGATCCCTCGAATCGATCATTATTGTTTCGTCTTCTCTCCAGGAGTATACGCTCGGCGAAGCAATAACGATTCCTTCAGCAAGGACTGGCAGTCTTATATACTCTACAACTGATAAATTCAGTTCATCAGGTTCCGGCAGTTCGATGTTTTCATCAATCGCCCCTAATATCTTATAACGTTCCTTATATCTTGAGCGGACGATCTCTGTCATCCTGTCGTCTTTATGCCCACATAAAGGCTCAATAGTTATAATAGATGATAAGGGCTCAATCCCCAGCCACTCTTCAGCCTTTCGACCCTCATCCAATTCAAGCAGGAAAATTCTGTAGTGTTCGAGCACAGACTTTCTTGTTATTGGCTCAGCAAAGTAAGGCTTATCCAACCAATACATGTCACCTGACAGTTGAAACCCAAGCGTTTCCTGCTCACAGCGAAGTTGATTGTCTCGACCACGCCATATGCATGGTATTTTCATCCCTGCAGACAGTCCTGCAGGTTTCTCGTTAAGTTTGAAAAGGGACTTATAAATTCCTCGCGCTGCCGTTTTAATTTTTTCCATATCTGGTTCAGTTTGGGCTTTTTCAGGTAAAGTTTCTGCCCAATATTTCCATTCCTTACCTGACGAAGGCGGTAACTTTTCCTTCACCCGCAAGACTCGTGTCATGTAAGTCTGTAAATCCCTGCCCTCCTGTCCATGAGGTAAGCTGATATCGATCTCCGGAAGGAATCCCGTGAATTCCCTCTCAGGGATATATGCTTCCCCAGGTGGCACCGCTGTACCCTTATAAAAAAGGTTTGATCGGCATGGCATCCAGGGATAATTATGCAGCTGCCAAGATGCAAAGGACTGCAGGCGCCCCTGTTTTTGCACTATATGACCATTGTGGAAATGCCCTCCCTGCATGGAGTATTTATATTCGAGACATGAATCGGAGATGGGTATCGAAATCGATTTTAATACTTTCAGCCGGTCTATCGCCTTTTTCGGCAAAGCATCCGGGAAATATTCAATGGCCCATTGCTCATGGACCGTTGTATTCCAGTCAAATTCAGTTCTATCATCGTACGGAGGCGGTTCTAAAGAGATCCAATACTCATCCCACTGCACCTTATTGACAGCCTTGCCAAAGGGGGATTCAGAGATCCAATGACCACTCGCAGGATTTCTTCTAATCGGCCACCTTTTTTCTTTTTCCCGCCACCGGATCAATTTCATTTGCCAGGATACGCCGGCATATTGTAAGTCTCTACTGAATAATTCGAACTCACTTTCTTCTATCTGTAAAGGCCATGAATCCGGGGGACTTAAAACCCCACGATCAGAAGTGTTCTGGAAAAATGCATCAAATTCTTCCGGCCCCCCCCATGCGAGCCCTGCATAACAACAAATGGCAGGCATCCATCCCTTGTCGGTTGGGAGGCGCAAGGCATAACCGAGACGAATCCTGTTTTCATCTTCCCAAATCAAAGTGTCAGTTTCCTCAACCTCTAAATCCAGCTTTCTATAAAATTCAAGAACATCCGGACCATGATTTTCCCACCATGTCTGATCCGTGTGGTTTTCAAGTTCAGGGACAAGGGAGTAATAAAGAACGTCACCATGACCGCTCTCATGCAGGTAATCTTTAAGAAAATCATTCCATGTTTCATTTTGCGAGTTCGGATTCTGCAATATCGATTCTAAAGAACTATAAAAATCATCATTCAGGTAGTCTATGGGAAGCCATTCCGGAATCATTTGTCTGGGAGGTTCTTTATATAGTGTCAGATTCCCCTCCAGGGGTCTGGCCCTGCCCTCATGATTCCACCAGCATTCTGCCTTACGGTAATGATCCAGGCATGCTTCAAGCCGTTCACCCCATAATTGTTTACCGCTGGTCACAATGATCCGATAAAGGCTCTGAACTATTTTTTCACATTCGTCCGGTGTGTTATTGAGACAATTTAGGATCAACTTCTGATAAACCAGTAATGGCAAAGGCGTTGTCCCTAAATTTTTAAGAGCATCAAGGCAGTGTGCATCATCTTGAATTTCGGGTATCACGAGGTTTGCCATTTTCACTTCGTCGGCTGTCGGAGAAAGAATATTTCCTATATTGAATTCCCATGTATGGCTTTTCAACGGGCTGGCAGCATGTCCTCCAATAACGGGCAAAAAGTTTTCAGACATGAGGATATCTTTAAACGCCAGCCAAATTCGTTCCGCCCAGCTTTCTTTATCCGGCAAATGGCAACTGGCCGGCGCGAAAGCCTTCAATATTGTTGACACAGGCACTCCTTCGCTGATCATTCGTTTTAGAATCAGGGAAAGCTCTTTCAGGATCAAAGCGTCCGAGTCGCTTTTTCTAATCAATTTTCTGTTCTGTGACAAATCAAAGGATGAATGAATAATGCTCCGGAACGGCAGTTCTTCTTCTGTTGGAAAAAATACATGTAATGGCTGCTGATATTTCATTGGAATGGGTTTGCGATTTTCATCGAGGGGAAGACAAATAGATACACTGTGAAGCTTGCTTTGACCTTTAACATTCCATGTTTTTGCCCAGCGCTGGTATTCGGTCGAGCTGAAATCAGCTTCCGGCTCATTCTCAAACATGATCCGTATGCGGCAGTCCGTTAAAGGACGATCGGTTTCCCGCTTTGCTGTCCATATCCGTTTTAAATTTTCATCAAGAATGATCCGCAGTTCCTCTATATGCTGGCAGAACAAAAGCACGTGTGCATCAAGCTCCCGCAGTGATTGACATACCTGTTCTCTCTTATGATTTGCGAATGGCAGACGTAAAACTGTCGCATAACATTCCAATAGCTCTTTGATGCCTTCATCGGGTTCTTTTTTAAATGGAATACGGAAAACCGGTGGTTGTTTAATTCCGGAAAAGCCATGCTTTTTAAGTAAAACCAGAGTTTTATCCAAAGAAAAATGAAGATGAAATGGCCCGGAATGTATTTCCGGCTCAGTCGTGACTTCCATGACGGATTTAAAGCCAAGCCCTTTGGCGCCAATTAGCTGAGACGTTGGCATATCCAAAGGCGCCATTGCATCATCGGCGTTCTGAAGTAATTCCCAGATGAAACGTCCGGAATAATCCAGCCCGATTTCTCTTTCCCCTCGCTCATGCTCGGGAATAAGATCAGGGTTGATTTTATATGTCTGTATCTGGCGGTCCTGGATAGCCTCTATCAGATCGACATCCTGTACTTTATCAATGAAATTGAACAGATCGCCATCTATCTCCACGACATCCAACTGTTTTGATGAATCGTCATATTTAGTACCCAGATGCGAGGCGCAGATAGAAATAATGCCGCGCCGAGAAAACGGCTGGCCATCATTGGCAATAATCAAGGCATCATTGGTTACTTTTATCAAACAGGATCGGCTGATATTGGACAATATAAGACTCCTTTTTCTTTCCATTCCTATCCAGTTTTGGATGGCTTATTTTCATTTTAAAAAATTCCCACTCGGAACAGTCAAAAGTTGGGTTCATCCGGTTAATGAGTACCTCTGAGTATGCAGGTGATAGAGGCGGAGTTTGAAGTATTCCATATCCCGGAATCCATAGGCCTGCCTTTTTAAAGTTTTAATTTTGTTGTTTGTGCCCTCAAGGGCGGCATTTGTAATGTGATGTTTGAAATAATTGAGTATCGCAGTCCTGTATCCGGAGAGCGTTTTGGCTACTTTGACGAGTTCTTTGATTCCGGACAGCATGGCGTCCTTACACCAGGTGTCAAGGAAGGTAACAGCCTGGGCGTACTCCGGTATTTCTCAGAAGAGTCTGAGTTGCTCTTTCATGGAATGCATGACGAATAGAGGCTGATTGGCCTGCATCAGGGCATCGAGACGTTCCTTATGGTCCGGCTTCAGGGAATCATAATTTCGCAAAAGGAGGAAGCGGTTTCCCTTGAGGGTTTGCTTCCCGATATCATCAAGTTCTTTCTGATGATTTCTGCGCAAGTTTTCGATGCCTTGATTCATCAGAGCCATAATATGGTAACGGTCGAAGACGACATCGATATTGGGAAGGGCTTCCCGGACGGCGGAGAAGAAGGAAATTCCCATGTCCATTGCAACCGCTCGCAGTTTTTTCCCCTTGCGTGCAAGTTTTTTCAGGAAGGGTAAAATCCCCTCCTTGCCCTTTCCCTCAGTGGCGTAAAGGATTCGTCCTTCGGAGAGATCCATCACCGTGGTCATGTACTCATGGCCTTTCCGGATGCTGAATTCATCAATGCCGATATACCGAACTTTATGAAGAGGAATGTTCCGATAGAGGCGCTGCAATTTCAACTTATGAATCTCTTTGATCATATCCCAACCCACGCCGAGGTAATCGGCAACCCAGCGAATCGTGCCGAATCGAAGCAGATCCAGAACAATCAGAGCAAAGGATCGGGCAAATCTATGCTTCCCCACCATAAAAGGCAGATCGGGCCACCAAAGGGTGTCGCAAGTGTTGCATTTTATTCGATGAAGGGAAAGTACAAGCAAACACCTCTTACGCCCCATAGGTCCCAGATGAAAACTCCGTGTTTTCTGTCCTTTAAAGGTAAATTTACGCTGCCCGCACTTTGGACAGCGAATGTATTCTTCTTTCACATCTGCAAAATATTCGATGACGTCACCCGTGAAGCGTGTTGCTCTATAAGTAATACCCTTCAGATTGAAAGCATGATAAAGAACCGATGTGGACATGGTCTGGAGCCTCCTTTTGTTGTTCGATTGGTCTCAAACAACAGGGCTCTTGCCATGTCCATGTGATTTTATGCAATACCAAGGTACTCATTAACCGGATGAACCAAAAGTTGATTGCTCTTGATTTGATTATAATTGTCTTTACGAATGAAAAAATCCTGACTTCTTGGGATAGAAAAATGAGCTTTATAAAAATGAACAGGCAAGTTGTAATTGAGAATAAAGCAACAATTTACGATAAAGATGCGGCGCTATAGCCAGCTCACGTTCATAAACCGCTGATAAAATCGAGGTACAGGTGTTCCGCCACCTTCAGAGATAATCTGCATACCCCGCGCAGAATCTGTCAAAATCGCTCCGCCCAAATGAGTCACTGGTGTATTGCGGAAAAATGCAGCCGTGAGTGGTGTGCATCACTCAAGTTGGCCGCAATTCCTGTGGCTCAATTATCCAGGCTGTCACCAATGTAACCCAGACCAATCCTCAGGTCTGCCACTGTCCTGTTTTCTGCCACTTAGCTGATCACTCGATTAAGCTCAGCCAAAATGGTTCCTGTTTTAAGTATCTCAAGTTCATGTGTTCGAAAAGGCCATGGTCTTCGCCATCAGCAGATCAGAACCTTTACACTCTCTATTTTTTACAAGACAAATTGCGTATTTCAGGCTGATCTTCAAGCTTTTTGTATCCCCAAAAGGACCGGGCATCAACTATCCTTCAATTTTTCGAATGGTTATTCATAACCTTAAGGGGTGCAATGACCATTCTTCGCCTTTTCCTCAATTATCTAATCATATTTATGCCCTAAATGACTTAATTTTACTAATTGCTTGACATGTCATAAATGATATAATAAATGCAATGTAAAAAATTAAGATTACCAACAGTGGCCGGTATCAAGGAAATAGAGGGGAAATGGAAAAATACAGGTGTTCAATCTGCCAATATATCTACGATCCTGACAAAGGAGACACCAGGGGCGACATCCCGGCAGGCACCGCCTTTGAAGATCTCCCTATCGACTGGACATGCCCGTCTTGTGGCGCGGCAAAATCCAAGTTTAAAATCTCAAGAGTCAAAGAAATACGCAACCCTTATGCATCCAAGTAAGCTCCTGCGATCGATAACTATTTAATATAACTAAATTATTAAATATATTTTGAAAAGGAGAGACAAAATGGAAAAGATTAATAAAATTTCGATTAAAGAATTCAAGAAGCAAGAAGATGGTTCCTGGGTTGCCGTTCAAAATTCAGATATACAGTGTGAATCTGGAAAGATAATCAGAATAGAACCTGGCTTCATTTTTAAAAAAGGCATCACGCTCGCCGGAGCTGATGTTGCATCAGCACTTGATGAAATCTGTGAGGCGGCGGAAACCGAGATGAAGGGATAAGTGATTACATTACCCGATTGACTGGGCTGCACTCATGGAATACCGGAGGCTGGTAAAATCGAAATTACCGCCAACGAAGTTTTCATCGATGTGGCAGAAGAAGAAACGGGAATAGTCAAGCGATGAGGACCTGAAACTTTTTTTATTAAAAGAGTGGCCGGTGCCACGGAAAGAGAGGGGAAAATGGAAAAATACAGGTGTTCAGTCTGCCAGCATATTTATGATCCTGACAAAGGAGACCCAAAGTCCAATATCCCGACAGGTACCGCTTTTGATAATCTTCCCGCCGACTGGACATGCCCGACATGCAGCTCGGCAAAATCAAATTTTAAAGTCTCCAACGTTAAAGTAATACGTAATCCTTATGGCTCGTGAGCCCACAGATCGTCTGCCGGGGTTCCTCGTTGGGAAAGGGCCACGGGAAAGATAGTCCTTGAAGCGCTCAATTGTGGTCTCGAGGAACCCTGATTTTTTTTAGATGGTTTAAGTATCTTAACTTTGGAATAATTTCTCTGTGTATCTCACATAAAACAGATTTTCCTGCCCTCGTACCGGTCAGCAATAACTTATCTTGCGGACATCCTCCCTGACAAGCTGTTCTGACGTCACACCGTCTGCACTCTTCTGGAATGTCCGGTTCTCCGAAATCATTATGATATAGATCGCATTGTATTGCTTTTAAAGGATCTGCGTCAAAAATTGTTCCCGATTTAAATGAATGTTCTCGAATACATGAGGCAACTGTTCCATCAGGATGCACCGTAGCAAGTCTTTTTCCACAAAGATAGGGAGAAGGCTCAAAATCCCATTCAGGAATCAAAAAATCCAACAGGAAAGTTGTTCTAACATCATATCCTCGGATAATATAATTTTCCAATAAATCGCATAACTCATTATATTGTGATGAACGTCAACTATTTTTCCCGTTCGCATTGCCTCACCTGAAATCTTCCTTTCATAGAGCAGTTGCCTCACGAGAAATGTAACCCATAATGTCCCCATGCTGTTTCATGAAAAAGCAAAAAGGGGGGGTATCGTGAGGCTGAGAATGAGTTTTCAATCCAGAAGAGAGTTGCTTTCTCAGGTGGTTTCCCGCTACAGAGAAGCCAGCCGCGAACAGAAATCAATTATTCTAAATGAGTTTATTGCCTCAAGTGGCTATGCCAGGAAATATGCAATCCGGTTGCTTTCCATGCCGGCCGTGGCGCCTGTGGTTTCTATTCAGAGACAGAGACAGCGTAGTTATGGCACTGAAGTGCAGGAAGCGCTGCAGATTTTATGGGGAGCGGCCAATTTCATTGGCTCCAAGCGGCTTGCACCGTTTCTTGAAGAACTTGTGCCTGCCATGGAGCGCCATGGACATCTGGAGGTTACGGAGAAAGTCAGAAGCCAATTACTTTCCATAAATCCGGCAACCATTGACCGAGTTTTACGTCCTTTTAGAAAGTCAGCTCCCCAAGGTGCCTGTACAACAAAATCCGGCATTCTTCTCAAAAAACAGATTTTGGTTCGTACATTTTCGGATTGGAACGAAACGGAGCCAGGTTTTTTTCAGGCCGATCTTGTGGCCCATTGTGGACAAAGCACCGAAGGAGCTTATCTCAACACCCTTGTGCTAACTGACATTGCTACCGGCTGGGTGGAATGCCTACCTCTTTTGTTCCGCAGTCGGCATGCTGTCATTGAAAGCCTTGATTACATCCGTAAGATATTGCCCTTTCCGCTTCTTGGTCTGGATACAGACAATGGCAGTGAATTTATCAATGCGGAACTCTTGGCTTACTGTGAGCGTGAGAAAATCACATTTACAAGAGGGCGTGCCTATAAGAAGAACGACCAATGTTATGTGGAGCAGAAAAACGGGGTGGTCGTAAGGCAGTTGGTCGGCTATGATCGATTTGAAGGAGAAGGGGCCTTTCTCCAGTTGAGGGAACTCTACCGGGCGGTGCGGCTCTATGTTAACTTTTTCCAGCCGTCGATGAAGCTTCATGAAAAGCACCGCAGTGGAGCCAGAATACAAAAAATCTACTGCCCGGCAAAAACCCCCTTCCAGCGCTTATGTGCGGCACGGGGTGCCGAGGCGACCGAAAGCCTTAATACGATCTACTTGGCTCTTGATCCTGTAGAACTTCTTCGTCAGCTGAGAATCCTGCAGGATGCACTTTGGAAACATACTGTATTGCAGACGGGAGAACCACCTGCGGGGATAAATAGCACAGTTCGGCTTGCTGAGATAGAATTTAACAGAATTGAGTTGAATCATTCCGCGCAGAATGACAGAAATAGCATTTCTGATATGGTGCCAAGTAATCCTGAACCGCAGAAGTGCAAATACCATCGAACGAAAGCTGTGCGAGCTCCTCATACCTGGCGTACACGTAAGGATCCCTTTCAATCCGTATGGGCTGAGATCTGTGGACGACTAGAAAAAAATCCGGAACGAACGGCAAAATCAATCTTGCGTGAACTCCAGATACTCTATCCTGACCAATACTCCGATGGCCAGCTGCGAACCTTGCAAAGGCGTATTCAAGAGTGGCGAGCCAAGGCGATTCTTACCTTTGATCATCGATGGCTTGAAGAGGGACAACTTCTTCAAGAAGGGCTACCACGACCACTTGGAGCAAAAATACAAATTGATGAACTTCCTGGAAAATGATCGTAATTCTTACCCCAGCAGCTTAAACGTTGCAAAAACAGGGTGCGGAGGATGACAAATGAAAAAAGCAGATGACTCCGGTAAAGACTTGGCAGCCCTGGACGAACTTATTGAGGAAATCACCGTTGATGCTTACGGCGATGATGAACAACTCTGGGCATTCAGGCAGGTCATGGAAGACGAAATCAGCTTCCCTTGCGATGGAATCGTCATCGGTGAGCCAGTTGCAGTGCTTGAAATTGACTATGACGGAAATGAGCGGCGTGGTTTAACCGCGACGTGTCGGCGTATGGATGGCACCAGGCATATTGTGGCGGCGACAGATGTCGTGTTTCCCAGGCAATCGAAGGGTTACCGTTACCTGGCCTGCTACCGGAAGTGGCTGGGGCTCGACCCGTTTCCTCCTGAATCTGCCTCTTCCTACCGGGAGCCTCGCCGCAGAGAGAAAGATGCCGGTCTTGGCCAGGAAGATTCCGTCGAGCTCGTTGTGCTCTCGGTCAAGCAACAGTCAGCGCGGTGCCGCCTCCTGAAGAGCGATCTCATCGTGACTTTCCGCACAGGTCGAACCTGGGACATGATTCCTGGAGAAATCATAACGGTCAGACAGGGAAAGAGGTGGAACTTTGCCGGCCACACCTATCTTGCCGGCAAAATCGACTCGAAACGGCTTAATGTAGCGGCACTGGGACTTGTCCCCCTTGAGCTTGAGAACGTCGGCACATGGACCCCGGAAGAGCATTACTGGGGCGAAGAAGATGAGCCGATCGAGGAATGGGCAAAACCAATCATCGCATACGGTGCGCGGCAGGCATTCGAAATGGAGCAGGTCTTGCCGGGTATGAAACCCGACGACTTTGGCGACGACCCGATCTGCAGGTCCAATGATCTCAAGAATACCGGAGACCCTGAGGCCGCCTTCAAGATCCTGATGGGACTCTGTCAGGAAGATCTACGTTGCCTGGATGCACTCGCGCATCTGGGAAACTTCGTATTCGACCGTACTCCCAACGTGGCGATACATCATTACGAGGTGGGCCTGCGCATCGGTGAGCTCTCCCTGGGGCCTGATTTTAATGGCTTACTCCCTTGGGGGTTCATTGATAACCGGCCATTTCTTCGCTGCATGCACGGGTATGGGATCTGCCTCTGGCGTCTGGGTCGTTTCATCGAGGCTGCACGGAATTTTGAACGGATGCTGTGGCTCAATCCCTCCGATAACCAGGGCATACGCTTTTTGATTGACAACATAAAGGACAGAGTAACCTGGGAAAAATGTCAGGAAGATGATTGAATAAAGTATGTTCGGTAAGATTTGGAATGAGGCAACGATCCTCTTGGGTAAGCTTTTCAGGTGAGGCAATACGGCGGGAGTTATAATTGTCGCTCATCAATATTGCTTTAAGAGCATTTTTCCGTATTCCATATCCAATCCCCGGTACATATCCCTCTGGTATCTTAAAGGATATCCATTTTCTACTCCGAATTTTGAGATATCGAGAAGCCTCGCCAGGTTATAATCATCCAGTGTAGCGACGATTGTCTGACCGATCACATTGGATCTTTCACTTATGATCTTCATCCTTTTCGCTAATTCTTCAATCGAGATATCTGTGATGTTCGATATCATATATTGGATATCTTCCAGATTTTCCCAGTTTACGGAATCGATTAAATCTCCATTCGTATAAAGAGATGCCTGCATGCCATCCGTATTTTCATATACAGAATCCATAACTTTCTTGATCCTATCCGTTCTCAGCAGAGGTTCCCCCCAAGGAAAATAATGGAATTGACTTTAACGTTATTGACTTTCCATACTTCAGGTATCCACTCCGATAATCTTGAAAAAATGTGTTCATCCATTTCCATTGCATTATCATCGCCCACCTGATTAAATGCATAACAATAGACACATCTTCTTGTACACTTGTAAGACAGAAACAAATGAAACCAGAACAAAGGAAATTTCTCCCATCTATCTTTTCCCTTCAATCTTCCATCTTCTTTGGCATACATATCCTGTAATTTTATGGCATGTTCTGTCTGTCTTCTCATGAATCAACTCCTCATGAATCAATGTTTTCATCTAAAATTTGGAGGAAGCCAGTCCTGCTTCAATGAGTCTAAACGAAACTATGACTTCAGGCCGCCTCCAGATGTTTGCGGGCGTTCTTTAGCCGGTTAATCTTCGCCTGTTATAGATTGCGGACCGAGGGGCTGACAGTGAGGAATAGCCGCATTCGTGATCCGGACATGCGCGAGAAAGACCTCGATTTCCACATCTCCAGATACGCAGGACTGGAAGCTGCGGCCAACTGCTGACAATTCGCGGCGATTTGCATCGAACCACTCTCCACGATAAACAATTTCCGCCCATTGCTGGTCAATGTCTCGTTTGAGCATGCGATCAGTGTGTGTGGACTGCATCCTCGATGAATCGATGAGCGGCATAAAGAATTGTACTGGCTGGTGATTCAAAAACACCCCGCTGCTTGTATCCAAGTTCCGGAACGGTATCCTCGAAAATGACAATCCTGCCTACCCCATGCTTTGCACCGAATTGCCCACACTGTTCGATGATATCGTTAAGCGGCATAAACTTACCATCAATGGCAATTGGCAATCCATCAGCAAAATGAAGCGTAAAGCGATCGGAGGTGTGTGACGGTGGCCAAATGTCCTGTGTAACTCGGAACACCTTCTTCATCTCGATATCGCTGAGGTCGTTCAGAGGCGCGCCTTCCAGAGCACATCCCCACAGGTTCTCATCCTCAGCGATTTCAGCGCCACGCCCGGGTTCTATACCATTTCGACGAAGAAGTTCGATCTTTTCCGGACGACTAATGCTGCGATGCATGAATGGAGCAAGCGCCGCAAAGTGAGGATACTTAGCACAATGCTTCTCAAGCCGGTAACGCGTATTCTGGTATCGAGTGCAGCGGTTAACCAGGTAGCGTGTTTCGCCGTTCCCAAAAGTGAGTAACGAAGCAGCCGCCTCGACCATGAATGCTCGGGATAGGGGGGTGATCAATGGGTATCCCCAGTACGACCCATTCAATAAAATAGCCTGCGACAAGTAATCACGGGCGAAGTCAGCTCGGCCATCAATGGCGATAAAATCTATTCCGAGGATTTTCGCTCGCTGCTCAGCCCTGTTCACCCTGTCAACAGCCCCTCCCAGGTCGACATAAAGTAACAGCATGTCTTCCCGGCGCAGATCGAGATCTTCCAAAGCGAGGAGCGGGGCTATCGTTGAATCGACCCCGCCGGAGTAGAAAGCGATAGCACGATAATGTTGTTTGATCACTTTGTCTCACCTCTCAGAAGCCGTATAGCATCGTCAGTACTCATGATCGTGGAAAACATTCATCCCTGAATCGCACAAACCACTTTATGGATCATTTCAGCAGACACACCACTAATTGGAATCGATGCTGTAGCATTACGAACAAATAAAACGCTGTACCCTCGTGCATAAGCCTCACAGGCTGTCGTGGCAGCGCACATGAAAGACAGCAGACCACAGAGGAAAAGATGTATTGCTTCGAGTGAATGTAAGAACGTATCTAGTACCACGTAACATATTATAGTTCGCTTTTGTATAAAGTGTGATACACTGGTGACACCATGATAAAGGAGGTCGCCATGTCACCAAGATATCGAGTAACATTGACCCAGGATGATCGTAAAGAATTGGAGGCATTAACACGACGTGGAAAAACACACGCGAGAAGAGTTATACATGCCCGGGCTTTATTGCTTTGTGACGCCGGAATTGATGGGCCGGCATGGAATGTTGCCGACATTGCAAAGGCGCTTGGAATAACAAGCCGCACGATTGAACATTTAAAAAAGCGGTTTGTAACGGATGGCCTTGAATCTGCGATGGAGCGCAAACCACGGGAAAAACCGCCAAGAGAAATCTTGTTTGACGGTGCATTTGAAGCAAGGCTGATCGCCTTGGCTTGCTCAGAGGCTCCCGAGGGACACCAACGATGGACAGTCAGACTTCTTGCCGATAAGGTTGTCGAGCTGAACATCGCTCCATCCATATCGCATATGACTGTGCAGCGGATTTTAAAAAAAACGAACTTAGACCTCACCTCAGCAAGTACTGGAAAATCCCGCCGAAAGGAAGCGCAGCATTTGTAGCCGCGATGGAGGATCTTTTGGAAGTCTACCATCTGCCATATGATGCTGATTATCCGGTGGTATGCATGGACGAGTCTTGCAAGCAAATGATCGGAGAAGTCCGTGAGCCGATACCGTGCAAACCGGGACAACCGGTGCGCGTTGACGACGAATACGTCAGAAACGGCGTCGCAGAAATATTCATGGAAGTGGAACCGTTGGCGGGCAAAAGACATGTGGCGGTGACGGAACGCCGCACCAGGAAGGATTGGGCGTTGCAGATCAAACAGATGCTTGATGAACGCTATCCTGACGCAATCAAAGTGCGACTGGTTATGGACAATTTGAATACGCACAATATCGCCTCACTCTATGAAACATTTGAGCCCAAGGAGGCCAGACGCCTGGCGGAACGGCTTGACATCCATTATACGCCGAAGCATGGAAGCTGGCTCAACATGGCAGAAATTGAACTCAGCGTTCTGAATGGTCAATGCCTTGATCGACGGATCGCCGACATGGAAACCATGCAGGCCGAAGTGGATGCATGGGAAAGAGACCGAAACAACAGCTCCAAAATAATTGATTGGCAATTTACTACCTCAGACGCTCGGATCAAGCTGAAACGTCTTTATCCGAATTTATAGAAGTTACGTGGTACTAGATCATTGTCATAAAAAGCGCCCAGTCCAGATTTTGTAACGACATACTCCCCGTCCAGGGGCGAAACATCACAAACGAATTCAAAATATTTTCTGTTATGTGCGAACATTGAAGCATTTGGATTCTGGCTCACATGACGAACATGCACTAGTGCAATTCCGATCCTTCGGGCTGTATTGACCAGTTTGACTTTGTTTGCCAGGACAAGAGTGCCGCTTGGCAGCCAGAGCGGACATCCGGCGGTAAAGTGCTCTTCCTGCAAGTCGACGCAAAGCAGATGATTGCTGACTCATATTATTGAATTACCCAACTCACATAAATGTGGAAGTATAATTATGTCATTAATAACACATAAAGATAACAGATGTAAAAGCAGATGCAATGATTATTTGAAATCTCTTGAGAAAACTGCGGATAGAGCAGCTTCTGTTTTATACAGAGATCAGTAACGGAAAATCATCATCCTCTCCGTTTCCTTGCCAAAAAAACTTTATCTCTTAAACCTGATGACTTGAGTGACCAGTTCTATAATCGCAGAAGGTTTGGCCGTCATGGTAAATGAATTGGAGCAGTTGATTTATTGATATTTTTACGTTTTATGTGATTCTTGACTTCTTATCTTTGTTAAGATAGTTCGCTTTTTGGAATTGAGTCATAATTTAATCAAGACTGTGGAGGGAAATATGGAAGGCTACCGGGAGACTGAGATGTGCTCACGCTGCCGAGGAAGATGCTGTAGCTTGCAGCCCGGTCACTGTCTGCCGCCAGATTTCGGATCAGCGGAGGCGGTCAAGGAGGCCTTGGTCAGCGGCAGGTATACTATCGTACTGCTTTTGGACTGGAATATAATGGCACGGGTGGTTCGGCCACATTACAAAGATCCTCAGCGGAAGGTGGGCTGCATCTTCCAGCAGGAGAACGGCTGCGAGCTGCCTTGGCCGGCCCGGCCTTATGGCTGCCGCATGTTACGGCCCCGAGAGCGGGACGGTGAACATTGCAAGCCAGAGGGGATATCCATCGAGGAGGCGGCAAGGATGTGGGAACGAAGCGGGTACCTGCCTCCGATATGGTCATGTTTACACCAAATTCCATTGAATGAGTAACCAAACTTCATTGATGTTACGATTAGTTGATGTTTAACATCAACCGGCTGTTTTTATTTTTTCATAGAGCATATTTCTGCAGCAAATCGTTTGTGTTGAGCTTACGGATGGAGTCTGATGATGTCTGGAACATTTATCGAAGATCAGCAAACGTTATAATTATCAATATTATTAAAAATACCCATCATTCCTGTAACACTGAGTCCTATTGATAATGGATGGAAAACGAAAAAAGGCTCTCTTTAAGGGAGCCTTTTTCAATTTAACCCATTGATATCTATCAATGTATTATGGGGTGAGTGAAGGGACTTGAACCCTCAACCTCCGGGGCCACAACCCGGCACTCTGACCATTTGAGCTACACCCACCATAGTATATGGTACGCCAGCAGGGATTCGAACCCGGGACCTACGGATTAGAAGTCCGTTGCTCTATCCAGCTGAGCTACTGGCGCATTGAGACAAGAACAAACCTTTATCGGGGAGGTTCGTTTCTAAACTGCTTTTATTTTTTTGTCAAGGCCCAATATATCATGAGTTTCAACATTCAATGTAATGTCGCAATCTTCGTCCTCATTTCATAACCGCCAGCGACATTGATATGCATACATTTTTTAAAACTGCAGGCTGCAGCAAATCATCAGTTATTACGAAAATGCTTGACACATGAAATTTAATCGATAAAGTTCTCACTTTCGTTGACCACCAGGAGAAAATGGTTGGAAAATATTTATCTTTGTTCCTCTCATTATCGGCAATTAGTTTGCTGGTCTGTCCTTGATCTTGGGAAGATTATTCTTCAATTTTGAAATGCAGCCGCAGCTTCGGTCTGTTATTTGTAATACAATGAAATCAAAATTTCTCCCGAAATCAGGCCGTTTGAAAAAAGAAAAAACGCATGTCATTTCAGGGCCTAAAAAAGTTATATGGAAAATGATGAACTGATATACTGGATGGCCTTACGATCCGTCAATGGGATCGGAAACTTGGGATTCAGATCTTTAATGGATGCCTTTAAATTTCCCCATGATGTCTTTCACGCCTCCTATCAGGATCTGATGTCAGTCCCTGGAATCGGTCCGAAGACGGCATCGCGCATCAAGGCATTTCATGAGTGGCGAAGGCTGGAATATGATTTGAAAAAGCTTCAACAATTGAATATTCATGTAATCACCTTTCATGACAGGCATTACCCTTCACTGCTGAAAACTATTTATGATTACCCTCCAATTCTCTACGTTAAAGGAATGCTGAAGAATGATGATCTGAATATCGCTCTGGTTGGATCACGAACGGCCAGCACTTATGGAGTCTTCACGACAGAAAGACTGGCCAGGGAGCTGGCCTTGAATGGAATCACTGTGGTCAGCGGAATGGCCAGAGGCATCGACTCTGCAGCGCACAGGGGGGCTTTGGCGGGTCGGGGCAGGACAATCGCCGTATTGGGATGCGGTCTTGATATCGTTTATCCTCCCGAAAATAAAAATCTTTATGAAAAAATTGCTGCTGACGGCGCTGTCATTTCCGAGTTGGCACTCGGGACTCCGCCCAATGCCCCTAATTTCCCCCTGCGCAACCGAATCATCAGCGGTCTTTCCCTGGGTGTCGTCATAGTTGAAGCCAATGAACGGAGCGGTTCTTTAATCACGGCGCGAATAGCCCTGGAGCAGGGGCGGGAAGTCTTTGCCGTTCCGGGGAATATAGACTCCCACGGCTCAAGGGGCAGTCACAAATTGATAAAAGAGGGAGCGAAGCTGATTGAAAATGTTGGCGACATCCTGGAAGAAATAATTCCTCAGATCGAACGACGGCGAGAAAATAATCTCCTGAACGAGCAGGAAAAGAACACAGAAACATCAGAGAAGAAAGTCTCCTGTGAAACCAGATCCTGTTCTGCTGCTTCCATCTTTCCTTCTTTCAGTGAAAACGAAGCGCTCATTTTCAATCTCCTGACGGACAAACCTGTCGATATCGATTTGATTATTGAGAAGTCTGGATTAAACATCAATGAGACATTGAATTGTCTCTTGAATCTGGAACTGTACGAAGCGATCTTGCAGTTGCCGGGAAAGCTTTATAAACGTAAGGAGCAATCATGCCGGATTCCCTGATTATCGTTGAATCTCCCACAAAGGTAAAAACTCTAAAAAAATATCTCGGTGCGGACTATGAGGTCCTGGCTTCGAAGGGACATATCAAGGACCTGCCCAAGAAGACGCTGGGCATCGATCCCCAGAATGAGTTTCAGCCGACATACAGCGTCATCGATGACAAGAAAAAGGTCATTGCCGATTTAAAGAAGGCAGCGAAAAATGTCAGCCGCATCTTTCTTGCACCCGATCCGGATCGTGAAGGGGAGGCAATTGCCTGGCACATCGCGGAAGAAATCAAAGCCAAGAACAAGGAAATTTATCGTGTTCTGTTCAACGATCTGACTAAAAATACGATACTGGATGCAATCAACCATCCCGGTAAGCTGGACTTCAATAAATATGAAGCGCAACAGACCAGACGCATCCTTGACCGGCTGGTCGGTTATCAGATCAGCCCCATCTTATGGGAAAAAGTAAAAAGAGGACTCAGTGCGGGGCGCGTCCAGTCGGTAGCTGTCCGGATGATCTGCGACCGGGAAGAGGAGATCAAACGCTTCATCCCCGAAGAATACTGGAACATTTCCGTTCAGTTGAAAGGCGTCACCCCCCCGCCCTTTGAAGCCAGACTCATCAAGATCACCGGCAAAAAGGCAAAAGTAAAGAATGAAGCTCAGGCCAACGAGATTGTGTCTCGCTTATCGGGAGGCGTCAAATCCGGCTCAAAACCAACTATCAATCTATCTGAAGATCGGGATTTGCAGCCGCAGTTTGTTGTCAGCAAACTTGAAAAAAAAGAGGTCAAGAAAGAATCCCTGCCTCCTTTCACAACGAGCAAGCTGCAACAGGAAGCCTCACGTTTGCTGCGTTTCTCTGCAAAAAAAACCATGGCGACTGCACAGAAGCTTTACGAAGGGATTGAACTCGGTGAAGAAGGCCCTGTCGGCCTCATTACCTACATGAGGACGGATTCCGTGCGGATCGCCGAGGATGCTCTGAAGGAGGTCCGATCTTACATCCGTGAAAACTACGATCCTCCATTTCTGCCTGCAAAAGCACGTTTCTTTAAAAGCAAAGGGAAAACGCAGGATGCCCACGAAGCCATCCGTCCCTCGTCGATGAACTACAATCCTCAGAAAATCAAGCACTTTCTGAGTGCCGATCAATTCCGTCTTTATCAGTTGATCTGGAATCGCTTCGTGGCAAGTCAGATGAATCCGGCTCTTTATGATCAAACAACGGTTGAAGTTTCCGCGGATTTTTATACATTCCGCGCCCAAGGGGCGATTCTCAAGTTCCCCGGTTATACCATTGTGTATACCGAGGGCAAAGAAGACAAGGAACAGAATGAGGAAATGGAGTCGGGAAAAATTCTGCCGGACTTGAATGAAGGGGAACGGCTTACTCTCTTGAAAATCACGCCGGAACAGAAATTCACGCAACCCCCTCCCAGATTTTCAGAAGCCTCACTGGTTCGTGAACTCGAAGAACAAGGCATTGGAAGGCCGAGCACTTATGCGGCAATTCTGAGCACCATTCAGGACCGGAATTATGCCCGGCTTGAACAGGGAAAGTTCCATCCTACCGAACTGGGAACGATCGTTACGGAACTTCTGGTAAAAAACTTCCCCAAGGTTATGGACGTTTCTTTCACGGCTTCCTTGGAAAACCAGCTCGACCTGATTGAAGAGGGAAAGCAGAAACGCATCGAAACGTTGCAGGAATTTTATGCTCCTTTCGAGGAAGACCTCAGCAAAGCCAGGCTCGAAATGAAAAATATCAAGCGGGAAGAGACCCCCACCGATCTGATATGTGAAAAATGTCAGAGTCCAATGGTCATAAAATGGGGTAAAAACGGTAAATTCATTGCCTGCTCCAACTATCCCGCATGCAAAAATACAAGAAATATCGAGCAGGGCGAAGGTGTCGAAAGAAGTGCCAAGGGAGGTGAAATGACAGATACGGTTTGCCCGAAATGCGGGAAGAATATGCTCATTAAGCATGGCAGATTCGGTCGTTTTCTGGGATGCTCCGGCTATCCTGACTGTAAGCACACGATGCCTATCAGTCTTGGTGTGAAATGTCCACAGGAAGGATGTGACGGCGAGATAATCGAAAAGCGCACAAAAAAGGGAAGAAGTTTTTTTGGCTGTTCCAACTACCCGAATTGCACCTTTGCTGTCTGGGACAAGCCGATACCGGAGCCCTGTCCTCAGTGCAATTCCCCGTTTCTGGTCGAAAAATACTCTCGCACAGAAGGAAGCTATAAGGCCTGTCCCAACAAGGATTGTGGATACAGGGATGACCAGTCATAAATTCTTGCATTTTAAAGGGAACTAATTGAGCAAAAATGATTCCATAGCCATTATCGGCGGCGGCCTGGCCGGTTGTGAGGCTGCCTGGCAGCTTCTCAATAAGGGTCATTCTGTCACCCTCTATGAGATGAAGCCGGTAAATTTTTCCCCGGCCCATCGGTCCAGTCATCTTGCAGAACTGGTTTGCAGTAATTCACTTCGCTCTAATATCATTGAAAATGCTGCTGGCACGCTTAAAGAGGAAATGCGCCGCATGAACTCGCTGATAATGAGTGCGGCTGATGCCACCTCGGTTCCGGCCGGAAGGGCTTTAGCTGTAGACCGTCGCGCTTTCTCGAAGTTCATTGAGAAAAAACTGAAGGAATTTCCCAAACTGACCATTATTCATCAGGAAATAACTGACATTCCAGCGGACGGTCTGGTGATTATCGCGACGGGTCCACTGACCTCCGACAGCTTATCCCAGAGCATCGCCGGAATAACCGGAAATTCCTATCTCTACTTTTACGATGCAATATCCCCCGTCATTGAAGCGGATTCGATCGATTACGAAAAAGTGTTCAGGGCTTCAAGATATGATGATGACGGCCAAGGCGACTATTTAAACTGCTCCATGGGAAAAGAGGAGTATGAACTTTTCTGGAAAACTCTGACGGAGGGGCAGACCGTTTCTCTTCGAGATTTCGAGGATTACAAGTATTTTGAGGGGTGCCTTCCCATTGAAGTTATTGCAGGCCGCGGGGTCTCAACGCTGCTTTTCGGTCCAATGAAACCGGTCGGTATAGTCGATCCTAAAACTGGCAAGCAGCCTTACGCGGTGATACAACTTCGTCAGGAGAACAGGGAAGCAACCCTTTTCAATATCGTCGGCTTTCAAACCAAGCTGACCTGGACGGAACAGCGCCGAATCTTCAGAATGATCCCCGGTCTCGGGAATGCCGAATTTGCCAGATACGGAAGCATCCATCGGAATACATTCATCAATTCCCCTGCCCTTCTGGAAAAAACCCTGCAATTAAAAACCGCTGAGCATATTTTTTTCGCCGGCCAGATAACCGGCGTTGAAGGCTATATTGAATCAACAGCGATGGGACTGATGGCAGGATTGAGTGTATCCGAATTTCATAAGGGAAAATCCTTCCTTCCCCCTCCCCCGGAAACCGCTATGGGAGCGCTTTTGAATCACATCACGGATACAGACAGTAAACAGTTCCAGCCCATGAACATCAATTGGGGATTGGTTTCTCCCCTACCTGGAAAAGTAAAAAAAAGAGAGCGGGGAGAAAGGTATGCCCATCGCGCTCTCGAATCCCTGGCAAGATGGCAGTCGGAAACTTCAGCAGAACATTAGATCATCATTAAGCTGCTTCTCTTTGGTTCCTCTTCACTTAAATAGCTTGCAGTCACTCTTTCGACATAATTTCTTGTTTCCAGGGGCATTTTTCCGGGACATTTCTCCAGGTTGCCCATCCCCCAGTTATAGGCTGCCAGCGCCAATCGTACATTCCCATGGTAACGGTCCAGCAGTCCCTTGAGATAGCGTGTGCCCGCCATGATGTTTTCCTCTGGATCATAGGCATTTCTGACTCCCAGATCATTTGCTGTCTCAGGCATCAACTGCATCAAACCCATGGCGCCTTTTGATGATGTGCAGTTTGAATTAAAATTGCTCTCAGCTTCAATGACACTTCTTATCAAGTCAGGATTCACATTATATATGCCAGATGCCTTCTTAATGACGGCATCGTAATCATTTTTATTAAATTGAGCGTCACTTATTTGTTCATTATGCAGAGATATTGACACGTCTTCATCTGTGGCGAGGATTGAAGAATATCCGGAAAATATGTCAAACGTCCATTCGATTATATTTTTACTTGTTTCCGGATTCTCCGATATCATGTTCAGCAGATGTTCATCCATCCTGATCTCAACACGTTGAAGCAGGATTTCCATCCTTTTTTGATCTGAAGAAGAAACACTATCTCCTGTAGATACCGGTCTTGTATTTCCAGACCTCATGGTTTCCTTCAATATCCCGCCGAAGCGAGAATCTTTAATATTTTTTTGATTTAATCGGCCAGACGCTGTTTGAAGTTCAAACGGATAGGGGTATTTTTTAAAAGAGACAGTTTTAGAAGATATAATCGACATTTCTGAAATTACTTATCATTTCATTTCGAGCTCATTAATGGCCTCACAAAAATATGAGTAGGAATTCAACTTGAGTAAAAACAACTGGAGTCACCACACGAGAATTTTTCATGAGGCCATTAATGAGCATCACCTAAACAATATGCATAAACTGGTTCAGTTGATTATATGTTTTGTAAAAAACATTCGACAATATGTCCGTCAAATTGCTGATTGCTGTTTTTCCTAAGTTCACCAATAGCATCATCGATTGGCATGGCATATCGATATGGGCGATTGTTTGTCATTGCGTCATAAGAATCCGCAATGGCCAGCAACCTGGATAAAAAAGGGATATTTTCACCCGAAAGTCCATTGGGATATCCTTTCCCATCGTAACGTTCATGATGGTGCAGGATAATTTTTCTTTCTTTTTCCAGAAGCATGACTGGCTTTAATATCCGTTCCCCTATGCCGGGATGACTTTTGATGACCTGATATTCATAATCCATGAGTTTATCAGGCTTGAGCAAAATCCTGTCGGGAATGGCAATCTTGCCGATATCATGCAGCATTCCTGCAATTCGTATGCTCTCGATATCCTCTGATGTGCAGCCCATGCTTCTTGCCACATTCACCGCCAACTCCGTAACCCGACAGGAATGTTCCTCAGTATAAGAATCACGAACCTGTATGGACGCAACCAATGATTTAAACGTATCCAAAAGACTCCGGTAAAGACTTTCATACAGGATCTTATTTTCGACATTGAGTGAAGAACGCTTGGTCAAAATTAATATATAATTCAGTTCCTTCTTAGAGAACCGCTCTCCCCGCCCTTTTTTCCTTATACTTAAAATACCGAATACCTTATTCCTGATCATTAATGGGGCACAGATCAAAGAAGGCGATACTCCGGGATTTTCATCGGAGTGGACAACAACCGCCCCCTTGGCATCCGCTACCTCTTTAAATATATCTGAAATATGGGGCAAGATCTTTAAATTGTAAGTTTCAGGATCAATTCCGGAAATGATTTGGGGATGAAACTGTTGCTCATCCTCTTCATAAAGGAGAAGCGCACAATCTTTTCCTCCGACAATCTGCATTGCCAACTCGACAACATTCTCAAAAATGAAATTATTATCACCAAAGGAATTTTCTATGGCGTCATAAATGTAATTATAAAGCAATAATTCATCAGGCTCATCTCCCAAGAAAAAGTGTTTTATATCCTTTTCTGATTCCCGATTGGATACAGTCTGCTTTTTACGCAAATATAAATTCACTTTAAACAACAGCTCATCGATATCGAAAGGTTTTTTTATAAAGTCTATGGCGCCTTTTTTAATGGCCGAAACGGTCGTTTCAACTGCCGGATACGCCGTAATCATGATCGTCACCGCATTAGACCGGACCTCCTTAATACTTTTCAACAAATCAATTCCACCCATCCCCGGCATCATCACATCACTGATGATCATGTCATAGTCAGCGTTCTGGAGAAGTTTCAAGGCTTCTAAACCATTTTCAGCTTCATTGACTTCATAATTTCCTTCTCGTTCCAATGCCTCTTTGACGACTGTCCGCAGTTGTGGATAATCATCAACAATCAGGATCCTTTTTTGATCGGTCGAATAATTCTCGATTTTCAGTGCACGCTCCATCATTGGTTTTCCCTTACAGGATAATTCCCATCATGTTAAATTCCTGGATCAACACCCCACACTTTTCAAAATAAGATCGCAAATATTATATGATATTTTTTCAAAGGTTGCCGACTTGTCAACAGGCGCACAAGAGATCGCTACAGAATCACGATGAAATTTATTAATGCCAATACCGTTTTGAATGTGATTTTTAAAGGTAGTCTGAGTTTGCTTGTTATATGCTTTAATTACGCTATCAACCTTATAACTTGATATCGTCATGGCGCCACCTTTCTTCTTGAGTTCCTGTTAACCCAACAATTGGATCGGTCAAAATCTAAAATACTTTAGATTTTTTCACCAAATCATCTCCCTTTTTTCACACTAAAAAATAAATTTTTTTATGAATGGATCTTTTATTGCTTTTTATGGCTGCATAAAAAATCCTGTTTACATTTGTGGACACAAGAAAAGTGCCAAAAAAAAATTAAATTTAAAGATGGTCTTGAAAAGGAAGACTCTGGACGAAAAAAAACTGAGTTGAAGCCAGATCGTGACAATAAACCTGCCATTCTTGCATATGAAATTATTGTTGGGAGTTAATATTTAATGCCATGTTGAACAATGATACAAATTTTCAGACAAACGAGACCGAGATAAAGAGGTTGTTTCAAAAAGGAGAAATTTTTTTCAATCAAAACAACTTATTAGGGGCAAAAAATTGTTTTGAGCAAATTATTGCGGCTGATCCTTGTAACCATGAAGCAATTAATAACTTGGGGGTTGTTTATTTCAGTCAAGATAATCTTCAACAAGCCATAAACTTATTTTACAAAGCTCTTTCAATTCACGAGGACTATAAAGAATCATTGAATAATCTTGCCCTCTGCCTGATAAAAAACGAAAATTATGCCACCGCTGCTAAGATTTTTAAAAAAATTTTTAACTCCGGCGATAACAGACCGGAAACATTAATCTCAATTGTAAATTGTCATCTGCAGAGTGGAGAATTCAGCCTTGCCAAGGATTATCTTGTTAAGTTCATACAGGCGTATGGCCAGGACCATAATTTTCTGGAAGTCCAGCAAAGATTAATTGGCGAATTTCGTGATGCTATTCATTCAGATAAATACCCCATTGAAAAGATAATAAAATTTTATATTGACGAAGGGAACGTAACAGTTGCGAAAGATCTTTTAATTCCCCTATTGAAGCAAAGATCTCATAATGGAGAGCTTCAAACTCTCAATGATCTCATTGTAAGAAAAGAAAAACTCAAGCGTTTGCCGATTTCTATTCTCTCTGCGTCCGATCTTCTGGAAAAAGATCCTTTAAGAAAATTAAGATGGGGCGATCATTGGTTTGGTAAAGAATTGGCCGAAGCGCTCTCAACAGAAGGGGCCATTATCTCAAGCAAGGAACCCAAGATACTGATTCATCTGCATGGCATCCCAATTAAAAATATTGAAGAGCCAACATACAATATTTTATGGATACACAGTCATCCTGATATGATAACGCCTCAATTCCTCTCCCTATACGATCATATTTTCTGTCTGTCTCCGCATTTTCTTGAAAAGATCAAAACTATGGACCGGAAATGTGAGCTTCTAATAGGCGGCACGGCCAAACGCCCCCCTCTGAGAGTCAGGGAACTGGCGCATGATATTGTTTTTGTTGCCAATGGCAAGCAAGGCAAGGGAAGAAGAATCATTCAAGATCTCTTAGCACTTGGAAAGAACTGGTTGGATCATCTCGAAGTATGGGGCGAGGGATGGGACGGAATCCTTCCTGAGAAATGTATACGCGGCATTTACTTTGACAATAAAAAACTCCCCGATTTGTATGCCTCTTCGAGAGTTGTACTGAACGACCATCATGATGACATGCGTCGCGAAGGCTTTCTCAATCCGCGAATTCTTGATGTCATGGCTTCCGGAGGTGTCGTGATTTCGGATTCACTTTCCGGTGCAGGAAAAATTTTTGGAGAAGCCTTACTAACCTACAGTTCACCGGCAGAGCTGGACCAAATTCTTCATCGTCTCTTCGAAGATAATTTTTATAGACAACACATAAGAAAACAAGGGCTTGAAGTTGTCGAATCATATTCTTTCAAGAAAGTAGCTCAAAAGATTATCCGGCACATTCTTTCAATCGATGAGAACAAGCTGGAAAAGCGGGTGAAGAATTTTTATATGGAAAAAGTATGGGCGCCGGTGAAGGGAAAACTGAACACCGATCGAATTCGACGATTGAAAGAAGTCACCGCAGAACAATGCATAGGCTCCACCTTGGATGTAGGGTGCGCCAACGGGGACTCCACCGTTATCATGAAAAGACACAATCCGTCTCTCGATTTGACAGGCATGGAGTTGACGGATTGGGGATACGAGGATGCGATAAAGAATCATCCTGAGTTGAGATTTGTTCAGGGAGACGCAAAGCAACTTCCTTTTTCTGATCAATCTTTCGATACGGTTGTTCTAGATCATATCATAGAACATTTCAGCGATCCTGTACCATTGATTCTTGAAGCAAAACGAGTGGCGCGGAAAAGAGTTGTTATCGGTATCCCCATGATGCACTTGAATGATCCCGATCATAAGATCGCCTGGCGGCTCGATGATTTCAGAAATCTCCTGCTTGGCTTCTTCCCTCGTTTTTCAGTTCGCGGTATGCGTGAGCCGGATGGTATTGAAGTCAGCAGCGCCGCACATTGGAATTTTGTAGTAGGAACGGGATATATGGAAGGCAACGACAGAAAGGAAATGCCCACAATACAGCCACTGAATCTTCACCTTGGATGTGGTCAGCGCAGATTGGATGGTTTTTTAAATATTGACATCATCCCCTCTTCCGCCGTTGATCTTCTCTGCGATAGTCGTCGACTTCCTTTCCCTGCAGGAACCGTTTCCAGAATTGAAACATATCATATGATTGAACATCTTCCCCGCCACGTTTTTCTAGAGGCGGTTTTTGAATGGAATCGTGTTCTCGAGGAAGGCGGTACATTAGTCATCGAATGTCCGGACTTTGATGCAACTATCAAAGAGTACATGGAAGGAAAGAAATTCAGGATCAATAATGTCTTCGGCCTTCAGAGACACCCCGGGGACTATCATCATTTTGGCTACACATTTCAAAATCTTGCAGAAATACTTCAAGAATTTGGTTTCCGGGAAATTTGTCAAGAAGAGCCTACAGATTATCACGCGCAGGATGAACCATCGATGAGACTTATAGCCATGAAGGTTCACCAAATTCAGCGCCCTGTGGATATACAGGGCTTGTCGATTCAATATGTTCGACAGACATATGCTAAGGCTATAGAATCAGATCAAAAACGCAAAAGTCACAACTTTAAGAACTTCCCAGAAGGGCCAATCAAACTTGATATTTGTGGAGGCGAATTTCCCTATGGAAATGGATTTCTTAATGTAGATATCAGGGCTCTACCAAATGTTGATATTGTAGCTGATATTACAAAGGGACTCAACTTTTCTGACCGCAGTGTCGATGAAATATTAAGCTGCGGTACGTTAGAACATTTTTATATTCCAGAAGTCCTGGAAATCCTCAAAGAGATGCGACGTATCTTGAGACAAGGAGGAAAACTTACAGTAGCGGTACCCAATATGAAGGAAATCCTTTCTTCTTTTCAGCAAGGCGAGATGAATTTCCAGTTATTTAATCAGTATATTTATGGTTCTATACAAAAAGATCTTAACCCCTATAATGTACATCGCAGTCTCTGGGATGCAGAACATATGATCTATGCCATGAAAGAAGCCGGTTTCCTGAATGTAGAAGAGCAGCCTTACGATCTTCCTTTCCATATACCAAAGTATATGCTTAAGGTCGTCGGAATCGCTTAAGAAATGCAGCAACAGGCATTCTGTATGATTAGTATCGGACAGGATAATGTAAATGTAGCTGAGATTTTTCCGGTCGTCACTTCTCAGCACCGTCCCTTGAAATAAACTTCAGGCAGATATCTTAATATTATATGGATACGTTTCCACAACCTATAATTTATAACATTTTCCATATAGCCATCTCTATGCAGATCTTGAAGCCTTCCATGCATAGTGTATCCGTAATTTTTATGCTTAATTGACCATTTTTTCTGTATTGGAGGCAGAGGTCTACATTCATCTTGAATGCCGGAGAAAATAATGGGAATTTCCATCTGCATGATCGTTAAGAATGAGGAAAAAAATATTGAACGTTGCCTGAAAAGCATAAGGGGCGTTGCTGACGAGATCATTATAGTTGATACAGGATCGACTGACAGGACTGTATTATTGGCGAATAAATACACTGATAAAATCTTCCATCATCCCTGGGAAAATGATTTCAGCAAGGCAAGGAATCAATCTCTCAAATATGCAGGTGGTGACTGGATATTTTACATCGATGCTGATGAAGAGCTGGTCAGACAAGACACTCAAGTTCTGCTGGAAGGTGTTCGGAATGAGGAGATTGATGCGATCCAGGTTCAGATTATCAGCGAATTCCAGAAGAAACATAGCGAGTCTATCAACAGCCAGACAAGAATTTTTCGAAACAATGGAAGCATAGGGTTTGAAGGTCGAGTTCACAACAGAGTTATTGGCTTTAAAAACGCTAAAATTTATCCTGTCCGCATAAAACACAAGGGTTATGATCTGTCCCCTGATCAATTGAAGGCAAAATTTGATCGAACCGTTCCCCTTTTAAAGAAGGATATTCAGGACAGCCCCAGTAATCCCCTTCCCTATCACTACCTGAGTTGTTCATACCTCAGCATGGAAATGTATCAGGACGCTCTTGATGCGAGCCTTACCGCTGTTCGCCTGGCGGATAAGGATCGTAATCCGGATTTGATTTTCTTGTGGTCCCGCTTCAATGCGGCCAGATCATATTATGAATTAAATGAACTGAAAAAAGCCGAAAAATTGGCGTTGCGGACTCTTGAACTCTATCATGGTCATATCGATTCACACTTCATCCTGATAAGAATCTACTATGACCAATCCCAATGGTCTTCTTTGATTTACCATGGCGGAAAATACCAGAACCTCATCACCTTGTATAAGGAACATCCGGAAAATTTCAGCACCGTTGTCGTTAACACAATGAATGAAATATGGAACATTCATATCCTTCTTGGCATTGCTTATTATGAACTGGGAAGCAGGGAGCAGGCGCGCTGTTGTTTTAAAAAGGCAGCTGACACGGCTCCCAAACCCTATATGGCTTGGAAGGCGGCCGGCATTTACTGTCATGAAAAGAAATATTTTCAGGACGCGCTTTTTTTTCTCGAAAAGGCAAGGCGTCACAATCCCCACGATCAGACGACGAAAAGCCTTTTGAATAAAATCAATAAAACGGATGAAAAAGAAAGAGCCCTGCCGACGATCTGTTGTTGCATGATCGTTAAGAATGAAGAAATTTTTTTAGAAAAGTGTCTGAACAGTGTTAAAGATTTCGTCGACGAGATTGTTATCGTAGACACCGGATCGACGGACAATACGGTTGAAATTGCAAATAAATTTACAGACAAGATCTTTTTCCATCCTTGGGAAAACAGCTTCAGCAAGGCGAGGAATCAAGCTTTATCCTATGTCTCGTGTGATTGGGTGTTCAGTATTGATGCTGACGAAGAACTTCTTGATGGCTGCGGATCGCTTCTCCGTCAGACCGTTAGAGAAGCAGGCGGTGCTGATGCCTTTTTTGTCAATATAATAAGTACCTATGATAAAGGCAGGAAAAAGGCGCGCCATAATCTGGAGAGATTGTACAAAAATAATGGAATTATTCATTACGAAGGCATTGTTCACAACCGTCTGGTTGGCGCCAGTAATCCGAAACCATCAAAAATCGAACTCATGCATTATGGCTACGATCTTGAGGAGAAGAAAGCAAACGAAAAATTCTTAAGAACAACCAATCTTCTTAAAAAAGATATCGCAGAAAATCCTGATGATCCGAGGCCGCACCATTATCTTGGAACTTCCTATCTCTCCCGGGGGATGCATGAAGAAGCGTTAAAAGAATCCATTCTGGCAATAAAACTAGCCGATCAACAAAACAATCAGCACCCTTTATATCTGTGGACCCATCATAATGCGGCCATATCATCTTATTTGTTTGGCAATCTCGAAAGTGCAGAATTCTACTCTCGAAAATCCATCAAAAAATATCCGGATCACTTAGATTCGCACTACACCTTAACACTTGTCTACGGAGAAAAAAATCAATGGGACAAGGTTGAACGACATGGGAACAAATTCCTGAAACTGGCAGATTATTTTGAAAACAATCCTGACAAGACCGATGTCGTCATCCACACGACCTTAAAAAACATTCCGGATATGCATCTTCTGCTCGGTCATGCCGCTCATCGCAATCAGAATTTTACTAAGATGGATAAGCATTATCAGGCGGCCCTGAAAATATCTGATTTCAAATGGCAGGTCTTATGGAATATCGCCACCTTTCATATTGACCACACAGGAGATATCCAGAGGGCGGAGCATTATCTTAAAATGGCGGTTGCCGAGGCTCCCAATGAATCTTCAATTTGGTATGCCTTCGCAAAATTGAATCACAAGACTGGCAATTACACTGAAGAAAAGAACTGTCTCGAGAAATTATACCGGCTTGGTCGCAAAGATGTGGTCGCCCTGAATCGACTGGCAGAATTGAGCCTAACGGCAGGGGATTTCAGTCTGGCATTAAGCGCCTCCAGTGTGGCGCTGGAAGCTGACTCGGAAAATTACCAGGCATTCTGTTACTTAGGAATTGCCTGCAAGGAAGAATCCCTTTTTGAAAAAGCGGTTGAGGCTTTCATGAAATCCATTGAAATTAATGACCGCTTTGCCCTTTCCTGGTTCCATCTGGCGGAAACATGCCTTTCGATGAATCGCTTTGATGAAGCTCGAACTTTTTTCAATCAGGTTCTTTCTCTTTCGAGTTCACTTTCAGTGGAAACCCTTATTTGTCAGTGCGAAATCGAACTGAGATGCAATCGCATCGATTCTTTTCTGGCAGTCTGCAGCAGGCTGCTTAACATCCTTAAGTTGGATATACAACGAGAGATTGGCTGTTTTGAAGACATCGCCATCATTCTGACTGATATTGCTTATTCAGTTCGCGAAAATCGGAAGGCCGTTAACCGGTTGACGGAAATGATTTCTTTGTTGTCCATTGACAGCCAAAAACTGATCGAGAATTTACTTTTGATCGAATCTGAACCAGATACAGAAAAAATTGAATTTGTGAGCAAGATGTTTCAAATAAATCCGGAACAAAGACCCGCAACTCGATCCTCATAGAAGTATCAGCAAAAATCAACATCCCAAAAATCAGTGTTTTTCTGAATTTATCATCAACTTTCTTTTTTTTGTTAAAGTAAATCCTTCCATCATCCGATTATAAAATCAAAAGAAAAAAGCGGAAAGGAGGTAATAAGAGAATTTACACATTTTGTAAAAGTATCGTTATGGCCTTTTGTTTATTGCGAAATGAATTTTAATTTTGACAATCCCGGCAAGGAAGCCAACTAAAAAAACACATCAAGGAGGATCGTATCATGGGTCTTAGAATTCAAAACAATATTGCAGCGTTAAATGCGCATAGAAACTTAACCATTTCAGATTCAGCGATGTCCAAATCCCTGGAGAGATTATCGTCCGGATACCGCATCAACAGAGCTGCCGATGATGCAGCGGGACTCGCCATTTCAACGCAGTTCCGGGCTGATATCGCCAGCTACAAGGCGGCGAGCCGTAATGCCTCTGAAGCAAATTCCCTGCTACAGACGGCGGAAGGGGCCATGGATCAGATATCCAACATGCTGACTCGCTTGAAGGAACTGGCGACCCAGGCAAGCTCGGCCAATGCCAGCTCCAACCTTGCGAAAATCAACCAGGAAGGCAATGCCCTCCTCGATGAAATCGACAGAATCGCCAGCAGTACGGAGTATGCCGGATCAAAGCTTCTCGATGGCACATTCGGCATAGGCATTTCTTCGGGAACATTAACATCAGCAAAGGGTCTCTATACGGCGACGGGTCTGAAATCCGCAACGACATACACCGTGAGTGCCGTTGCAGACGGATCTGATTTAGCGCTTTCAGTATCGGCGACGATTGGGGGACAATCCATAGAGCAAACCCTTTACGGAATCTCCGTCCCGAGCGCAGGAGAAACAAACAGTGCCCGTTTCGACGCCCTGGGCCTGACCCTCACCTTTAACAGCAACTTGTCGACTACATCTGACGGGAGCATTATAGCGACGAATGGATCAGAATCTGCGTTCCAGGTGGGTGCAAAAAACACAAATAACGACAGAATCAATGTTTCTCTCGGAAGTGTGAAGGCAATTGATGCGGACGGATTGGATCTGTCCAAGGATCAGCTCGATTCGGCCACGGAGGCCCAGACTTTTCTGGCAACAATTGACACTGCCATCGCAAAGCTCAATACTCGTCGAAGCAGCGTGGGGGCGGCGCAAAACCAGTTAAGCTACGCATCTGCCATTCTGGCCACGACCATAGAAAACGCCACGGCATCGGAATCCATCATACGCGATGTAGACATGGCATCAGAAATGACAACCTTTACCAAGAACCAGATTCTCATGCAGGCGGGCACCTCTATGCTTGCGCAGGCGAACATGGCGCCGCAACAGATTCTTTCGCTGTTCGGATAGAAGCGCTAATAAACTCTAACATTTCAAGACCCCGCATCTTCTGTGCGGGGTCTTTTAACTGTAATCATTCAACACCCAAGGAAAATCAGAGGTAATTAAAAAGTTTCTTAAAGTTTTAGAAGAATCGACCCGATATTTATAATAAATCATTTCGAAGGATTTTTCTGGAAAGGACCAACATGTCATCGAGCACGAATCTGATTTCCGGACTGGCGAGCGGTTTTGACTGGCGGAGTATGATCGACCAGTTTATGAAAATAGAACACAGGGGGGTTGACCGGATAACCAGTAAGAAAACAGAAGCCTCTAATAAACTGACAGAATGGCAATCTTTTAACGCCAAATTGCTGGCATTGAGAACCAGCGCAGAAAATCTTAAAGATTATGATGACTTCTCCATATTCTCTACCAGTATGACAACCGACAGCAGTACGGTAAAAGCCGCTGATCTCTTATCTGTTACGACCTCATCATCAGCTTCACCAGGAACCTATAATATCATTGTCAAAAATAAAGCGACGGCGGAAAAACTGGCCTCCCGTTATTTTTCGAGCATCACGGATTCAATGGGATCATCCTATTCGGGCAACATCCTGATCAACGGACGGGCTGTCACTATTTCGGAATCCGATGATCTTGTCGATATCCGGGATAAGATAAATAATCTTAACTCGGGAAACAATGCTACAGGCGTTACGGCAAGCATTGTCAATTATGGCGTGGCCGGCTATCGGCTGACTCTGACAAGCAAAGCGACAGGAGCGGCAGGCATCTCTCTGCTGAACGCTTCAGGCAATGATATACTGGGAAATCTGGGGTTTACTGAAAAATCAGCCTTATCTCAAGTCATAAAGAATAGCATTACCGGTGGGGCTCAAAGCGACCGGTTCACAAGTACGAATCTGGCTATTGCGGACCTGCTTGGACTGAATGCCGGAGAATCGGGCACTTCTCTTATTATCAAGGATGCCAATGGAGATAATTCAAACGAGATAAGCATTAACCTGGCAACCAATGACCTGAATGATATCTGTGTCGCGATAAATAATAATAAAGGAGCCGCCAACATTTCCGCTTCCGTGATTTTCGAAAAAATTGACGGAACCACTTACTACAGACTTCAGATCGACGGGATTAATTCTACGAGTCCATTTTCCGATCAGAATAATATTTTTCAAGCTCTCGGATTAATTAAGAGTGGCGTTGGTGATGTCCTGGGCATCAGCGGTTCCGAGGAAATGACCTCCAGCGGTATGGCTATATCGACCACTATAAAGTTATGTGACATTGACGGCTACTTGGCATACACGGCTGGAGATCATATCGATTTTACTGGTAAAAACATAGCCGCTGGAGATGTAAACGGAACATTTAATATTTCCGCCGACAGCACTGTGCAGGACTTGCTTGATGCCATTGAATCGGCATACAGCGCTTCTGCAGGTGATGTGACGGCAACGATTACTGGAACAGGGAACATTCAGATTGTGGATAACACAACGGGTGAAAGTTTCCTCAACGTTACTTTAACCAGCACGGTTGCCGACGGCACCCTGAACTTTGGAACCTTCGGCGCAGCCGGCACTTTAATGAAGCGTCAACTTGTCGCTGGTGCGGACGCTTCCATTGAAATCGATGGTGTAACCGTGACCAGTTCCGACAATTCGATTGATGATGTTATCGCCGGGGTGACAATAAATTTGTTGAAAGCGGACGAAGCCACCACAGTGACATTGGATGTCGGCCAGGACATCGACGGGACCATGGAAAAAATCAATGCCTTCGTCTCAAGCTATAATGCGGTAGCATCCTATATTTATCAGCAGCAATCCTATGATAACCAATCAAAGGAAACCGGGGGCATTCTTTTTGGCGACGGGACACTTTCTTCCGTTAAAATGGATGTTTCTTCATTGATCATTGAGAGCGTATGGGGTGTTTCCTCTGAATTTGCCACCCTTGGACTCGCGGGCATTAATCTTGACAACGAGGGAAACCTGTGTGTCGATACCGACGTACTGAAGGGCTACCTTCAAACCAATTTTAACGATATACGGAATCTTTTTTGCGCCAATGGAACGACCAGCAACGGAAACTTGCAGTATATCGGCTGTTCAAAAGATACGGAATCCGGGAATTACAGTATTAATATAACCCAGGCGGCGACACAGAGTTCATCGACTTCGAATAGCGCAGTCGCGGCTATACTTGGCAGCGACGAAACACTGACCATCACGGAAGGGGGGAAAACCGCTTCAATTGTCATGACCAGCTCGATGACATTGTCGGACATTGTCAACGCCGTCAATTCAGAACTGGATGAAGTTTACACACAGACTTTGGCAGGATCGGAAGTATTTTATGCCGATGCCGCTAAAACGACATTAATCACAGCATCGACAAATTGGAACAGCATATACGATAGCTCAGGATCTTCCGCTAATCTCGCCAATGGTGACGTCATATCCTTCTCCGGCACATCTCGCTCCGGCGCCTCAGTTTCCGGAAGTTATTCCATATCCGATGTCAGTCAGGATACAGTCCAGGATTTTCTGAATGCGCTCGAACAAGCTTTCAGCAATAACGTTACCGCTTCAATTGACAGCTCTGGAGCGTTAAAAATTACAGACAAGACGACCGGAAACAGTCAGTTGGCTGTCTCTTTTGATTGCAGCCAGGCTCACAGCCTTTCCTTCGGATCGGTCGACACAAGCAATTCCGGTGGACAGCAGGGACGTTATGTCATAAACATAACCGCTTCAATGGATTCTTCCAATCATTTAGTACTGACGCATAATTCTTACGGAAGTCAGTCCTGTTTTACAATTTCTGAAACAGCAGACCTTTTATGGACCGGAGCTCAAACCGTTGATAACGGCCTGGATGTATCAGGTACAATAAATGGCGAAGCCGCAACAGGTTCCGGCCAGACCTTGACAGGAGATGACGGAGAAAGCGATGTCGGACTCGTCATTAAATACACAGGGTCGAGTACGGGGGAGATAGGAACGGTAAAACTCACATTGGGATTGGCGGAAGCGTTTAACCGAACGTTATACAATATCACCGATTCGATAGATGGTTATGTCTCTTACAAACAGAAATCCCTGCAGAACACGATCAGTGATTACACAACACAAATCGAAGAAATAGGAAAAGTGCTTGAGCGCAAGCAGGAAACCATGATTAACCGCTTTGTTGCCATGGAAGCTCTGATCAGTAAGTTCCAGAACCAAAGCAATTGGTTATTGGGTCAGCTCAGCGCAGCCGAAAGTGGATGGCGTTAAAATTAATAAAATGAAAATACATAAACATTACGAATTTTTGTATGGAAGAGTTTTGTTCACGTCAACATTTATTAAATAGGAGGGCTGAAACCATGCGGTCACAATCTTATGGGGCAGTGGCATATAAACAGACCAATTATTTAACCGCTGATCCCGTAAAACTGATTATCATGTGTTATGAAAAAGCCATAGAAAGGCTGAAAAGCGCAAAAGAATATTATCAAAACGGCCAATACGAAGCTAAAGCTAAGGCCATTCAGAAGGCACAGGATATCATTTCTGAGCTGAACATGGCGTTGAATTTTGAAAAAGGTGGAGAAATAGCCAGAAACTTGGATATGCTATACAAATACATGTCTAAGCAAATTGTTGGAGCCGATATTAATCGGGATTTAAGCAGTCTTGATGAAATCATATGGATGCTGGAAGAGTTAAATTCGGCTTGGAAAGAAATTTCCGCTAACGGACAAAGACCGCTGCAATCCTCAACCCCGATTCTCAATGCCACTTTGAATGGGGAATCACGTCAACAAAATTCCACTTATCTCCGAACCTGGAGCGTCTAAATGGATTCCTACAGCGAAGGATTAATTCAAAAGCGACAGAAGATGCAACGATTATTGATTTTAACCCAGCAACTGCGAAAAGCCGCCGATAAGATGGACCTGGCTAAAATAGACAATTTAATGAATGAGCGCCAGGTTCTAATGGGCGATATCGATGCGCTTGGCCGGGTTCTATCTCAAGTGGATCGATCTGATCGTCATTCGGTAAATTGCCGAATGACGTTAGCAAAAGCCGATGACCTTCGTGACGAAATCGATACAATAGTCAATCAGATTTTGATTATTAATGAGGAGATGCTTGGAAAATTCAATCAATCAAAAAATGCCGTTCAACAGCAGATTCTTACTATCCAGCAGGAGCGCAAAACGACAGGTCAAGCCAACTTTCTCAATATTAAAATTTAAAGTAACAAAAAATTTCCAATCATATTTATGAGATGAGGGACAAGATCATGAATATTCAATCCATTGAGCAGGATAGATTACTTGTTGCCAATAATTTTTCATCATCCGTAACGTATTCAGAAAAAGTTCCCGACGTTGGTCAACCGGGCACAACGCCTGCTGTCTCAGGCAATATGTTTTCTGAAAAAAGTCAGAACAATTCAATGCAGAACTCTGAACTTACAAAGGATTTAATTTCCAAGATTCAGGAGAAAATAGATCAGCTTGGCATCAGTCTGGATTTTTGCACCTACGGAGAAGAAGACGAAAGAATCGCGATTGTAGTGAAAGAGAAATTATCCGGGAAAGTTATTCGTAAAATTCCTCCAGAAGCCACACAAAAGCTTTATGAAAAAATGAATGAGCTGGTGGGAATACTTTTTAATGAAGAAGCCTGACTGACCTGTTCAATCAGAACTTTTTAAGGGGCAGTCGCGGAAATCTCATAACAATGTCCACCCAGTAGGAATTCCCGGTTTTTCAGAATATCATAGCGGATCGGGAAACGACTGTCTTCAAGGACAACCTGGCAGGCCTTTTTTTTAGCCGCGTTGATCACAATGGGAGCTCTCAAGTTTGCCGTAAGGAGAACGGGGTTCGAACGAATAGAAACAATAACCATAAGGGCAACATCTTCTGGATTGTCGATTTCAAGTTTTTCCAGCGTATCGTCATTTAATTCGGGTTGATAGTAAGGCTGCAGTAAAAACGGATCGATTACTACAAAAGCTGTAGCTCCGTCATCAAGCGACTGAAACCACAAAAAAGGATTTTTAACATCCTGATAAAGAAGCGCATATTTTTTTGACTCCTCAAATCCTAATATTCCTCTTCTCATCAAAATAATGTCCGACTCACTGATCTCGATCATTCCAAATCTGGTGGTTGATATTTTCACAGATCACACCTCGTCAGTTTTCTTCTATAATATCTTCACTTGCGCCCATAGAGCGGACAGCATCTCACTGTTTTTAACGTCGGATTCAAAGGCCTTTTTGTTTTCATCCTGTATCATTTCATATACTTCACCACGATGGACGGCAATGCCTTTAGGCGCATTGACACCGATACGGACATGTTTTCCTTTAATATCCAGAAGGGTAATTTGTATCTGATCGCCTATTACGATGGATTCTCCCAACTTCCTTGTCAGGATGAGCATTAAAAAACCTTTTTTCTACTTGAGGAAATCCAGAACTGAGGTATTACCGATCTCTGAAGCGATGGCATAGCAAGCCTTCAGGGAGACTTCTTTCATGGTAAACTGGGTCACGAGTTGGGTTAAGTCTGCGTCTTCGATATTCGACATCAGTTCCGTTACTTTAAGTTCAAGATCGGCCAGATTGCTTTCGGCGATTTCCAGACGATTTTGCCGGGTACCGCATTTCGACACATTTAACGTAATCTGATTCTGAGCTTTTTCAAGATTTCCGATTTGAGCCTGTATGCTCTGCTGATCACTGTTCTGCATGGCTTTCTTCAAATCGGCAAGGCACTTGAAAATATCAACTCCATCGCTGCCCACTCCAGTAAACACTTCCTGACCGGTCAAGTTGTATGTTACCGGTGAATCCCTTTGAACATCGACAGACAACTTTTCGTTATTTCCACAGTAATAACCAGCGGCATAGGATTTGACATAAAACAGGTCTCCGTTCGACAAAGGCTTGGCCCCCCCATCATCATCAAACGCCATCTGAACACCGTCACCCAGTTCGACGGTTCCAGCACTCAGATCGTCTTTACCGGCACACCATGATTTCCCGCCATCCAGAGAAATGCTGTATTCAACTTCAGCCAGAGGACCACCTTCGTCAATCCTGACAGCAAATGTCTTGTTCGATGTCCCTGTAAAGTGCCCCTGAGACTCAACAGTGCCCTGGAATTCATTTCCTTCCGCCCCCCCGGCGGCTTCAATCCTTGCCGGCAATTCGGAAGCTGAAAAAGGAGGCGTATCCGTCGCAGAACCGGAAAAGAGATACCTCCCATTCAGGGTTGAATTGGCAAGGCTAAGCATTTCATCAATAAGGGATTGAATGTTTTCTGCTGATAGTTTTCTGCTGGTTTCGGTGGCGGTGGAAGATGCCTCACGCACGGCTATTTCTCTTGCTTTGGATATCAGGTCGCCAGCCGCGGAAAGTTTGGATTCCGACGATGAAAGCCACGCATCTGCAGAATCGATATTTCGATTGTATTGCTCTATAAAAGACTTTGTTTTCCGAAAATCAAAAATGCGAGTCATACCCATAGGATTATCCGATGTTCTGTTAATCGACTTTTGTGAAGACATTTTTTCCATAATACAGTTATATCCATTCTGAACAGTAAAGATATTTCCAATTATGGAATTATATTTCATGTTTTCTGTGACCCGCACAACCATAAGCACACCTCTTCATCAACTATCAGCTCAAGTAATTATAATCTTCAATTTATCTTCCCAGATTGATTAACGTATCCAGCATCTCATTTATAATGGAACAGAGCCGTCCGGCTGCATTGTAACCCATCTGGTATTGAATCAGTTTCATCATTTCTTCGTCGATCGATACGCCGGAAATGCCCTCTCTCTGACGGTCCAGTTGACTCATCACAATATTTTGATGTTCCACATTTGTTTTTGCATCGGCGACATCCTGCCCAATTTTTCCAATAAGTGAAGCCACATAGTTATTAAAGGTAAATATTCCATTCATGGCCGCCTCGTTATCCTTCAAGGCGGAGATTTGCACCGCGTTTGCCCCATCACCAAGGATGGAAGATGAAGCGGCTATTTTCTTCAAATCTGCGGCCAACTCGGAATTCACTCTCATTGATTTGGAATCAGTAGCTGTGGGATCGAAAAAATCACTGCCTATATTTTTATACTGGTCATAACCCTGATGATGTTGATCGTTGATCTGAGTCACCAGACCGGCAGCAAATGAATCCAGATTATCCTGATAATTCTTCACAATCATATCCCTGACATCCAGCAATGCACCGATTTTCCCTCCGGTTATGACCTCATCGAGGCTGTCGCTTGAACCGACTTTGGTAATGTGATGATAAGGTGGGTTTGTTTCGCTTGTTTCCGAAGACAGTCGAAGCTGCCAACTGAATTCTTTTTCAACCAGAGGCTCGCCGTTTGGTAAAAAAACATTCAAAGCGCCTGACGAATCGATAAAATAATTGGCATTAATTGTCGAACACAGTTCCTTCAAATATTCATCCCGCTTATCCTGAAGAATATTGCTGTTCCCCTGTTCCGAACCTGCCTCCCGGATTTTTCGATTGACATCTGCGATACTGGAAATGAGATTATTGATCTCGACGACTGTCTCCTGGATATTGTTTTCCGCATCTTCCCTGACAGATTCCAGAGCATTGCCATAATCATTGATTGATGCACAAAGACTTTCAGCAGATGAAATCAAAGCATCTCTTTCCACCTGTCCTTCAGGATTGTTTGAAACATCAGACCAAGCATTCCAGAATTGATTCAACAAACCATTGATGCCGCTGCCGCTGGTTTCATCAAAGATGATCTCCACACTTTCAAGACTTGTGGAAAGCGCTTCATAATAACCAGTGACAGAGGACCGTTCGTTAATCTGATCACGTAAAAAATTATTATAGATTCTTTCCACATCACTGACTTCGACACCGACCTTGATTTTTGCAGCTCTCACATCAATTGAACCCACTGAACTGAACACTGGTCGTTGCCGTGAATAACCGGGCGTGTTGACATTCGAGATGTTGGAACCGGTAATATCAATCGCCGCCTGAAAACTTGACAATGCAAGTTTAGTTGTATCCAGAATTCCAATAATAGACATCATCCTACCCTTTCTTGTTTAATAATCTCCCGTTCGGCAATGTCCTGTTCAATTCACCCGATGGCATATAATTAATGGAAGAGTATATAAGTTGCTGAATGAACGATATAGTTGATCTCGTGCATGAAATAGAATCCTGCAGGAGATTTTTATTCATCTCATTGTAATTCTTTATGGAATGAATCAAGGAACTAAGCTTTTCGCAACTGCCCAGCAATTGATGTTTAAAATTCTTTTCAGCATAGCTGGCAATCTGTGAAAGGGTGAGTTCATTTCGGCTATCAAAAGATAATATTTTCTTGAATTTCTTTATCGTTTCCTCTCTGTTTCGCCGTAAAATCGCTGCTTTAAATAAACAAGTCTTTTTTTGGGTATTACTGTTATTCAAAGCTTCAATGGAGGGCTTTCTTATAATTTCCCTTTCCTTTTTGATTAGTTCAAACAACTCTCCGTAAACATGCATTTCTTTATGCAAATTATTCAATAAGTATTCAACCAGAAAACGAAATTCTCTGGTTGAATATTCTGAAAAGGAAGATTTGTCTTCAGTTTTCAAGATGAGTCCTAAAGTGTATAGTTTCTGATCGCTATAGGGCAATAAGACAAAAGCAGGATATCTGTCACCCCAAAATATCCAGGAAGAATTCTGCAACCATTTTTTCCGCAACTTCTTCTGCATTCACATTATAAGTGTTATTATCGATTTGGTTCTTTAATGCGGTAACTTTATCGTCCCGAACGTCAGGAATATTGTCGACAGTGTTTTTTATTTGCTGGATTTCTTTCACGGCATCGGAAAGTTCAACCTTTTCCTGAGGAATCGAAATGGCTGATCGATTATCCTGCGTCATCTTACCCATCATGAGAGACTCATTTTTTTCATACTGTTGAATCTGCTTTGCCGAAATTCCTTTGGTGTTATTTATATTCATGAGATATGTTTCCTTTAATTTCTTCGGTTACATTGATTATCGGCAAATTTCAAAAAAACTTTAACTGGTTTCCGTTATCTCTGCCTTTACAGTGAAAATAATACACTTTCCCTCAGGAAAACATCTTATACCTTATGGACGCAATCGTTACTCATCATTTGACGGGGTTCTTCAGTTGCTCATACAGAAGAGCCTTTAAGCCAAGCCCCTTTCCTTTTCCGGACAATTCTTCGGCGATTTTCTGATCGAACATCATTGTATAGGTATCTTTACCGAACGATCGCAGAGTAGGATCTCCGGCAGGAATCGTTTTTCTCATCGTTCGGAATAGTTGATAAACGAAAAGTGATTCAAAATCAGCACAAGCTTTCCGAAGCTTTTGTTCATCAAACTTTCTCTGCCGAGTTTCAGCATTTCGGATTGCAGCATCGCGCGTACCCGTTCCACCTGTGGCTGTCACTTTATCACCGCTCATTTTCGAACCTTTCAATTCTTCAATTGTTTAACAGTATCTTATATAATTTTTAATTCTGCCTGCAGGGCGCCGGCTGCTTTTATGGTCTGCATGATAGTAATAAGATCGCGAGGCGACACGCCCAAGGCATTCAATGCCTTTACAACTTCCTGAATGGTCACCCCCTTTGAGATAACCATCACTTGTTTTTTCTCCTCTTCGATACCCACCGTGGTATCTAGAGTCACAACCGTCTGACCTCCAGGCGCAACAATTGTCCCTGTTTTTTTATCCATAGCAGGCTGATTTCCCTTAGACGACAGTGGCGAAAAAGGAAGAGGTTGAGAAACCCGAATGTCTTCTTTGATCTGTATGCTTAAATTTCCATGGGCTACAGCGACAGTTGAAATCCGGACATTTTCACCCATAACGACCGTTCCTGTTTTTTCATTCATGACCACAACGGACTTGGAATCGACAGGAACATCGAGATTTTCCATCATGGAAATGATGTTCATCAAATTCCCTCCGGTAGCTTCTTTCATTCGAACATCAACGGAAAAGGAATCAACCTGTTTTGCCTCAACGTGTTGTCCAAGTGTTTTGTTCATCACATCGGCTAAACAGGCCGAAGTCGTAAAATCAGGTTGTAAAAGATTAAGCGTGAAGGAACGGAGTCGGTCAAAATCATATTTTAATTCCCGCTCAACCAACACCCCACTTGAAACACGACCAGCACTTGCATGATTTTTCCCTGTACTGCTGTTCGCCCCTCCCACGGCGTATCCGCCCAAGGTAACAGGACCCTGGGCAACGGCATAAATTTCTCCATCTACACCTCTTAGAGGTGTCATGAGAAGGGTTCCACCATGCAGGCTTTTCGCATCACCAATAGATGAAACCGTAGCGTCTATCCTCGCTCCTATTTTGGCGAATGCAGGCAATGATGAGGTAACCATAACAGCGGCAATGTTATCGGCTTTCAACGTTTTATTCTTCATGGATATGCCCTGTCTGTTCAGCAGGTTGGATAGGGATTCGCTTGTAAAACCGTTTTTGACGTCATCACCCGTACCGGCTAAGCCGACAACCAAACCATAGCCTATAAGCTGATTTTCTCTCACCCCGCTGATAGACGCAATATCTTTCAATCTTGCTGCAAAACCGTATGAAACAAAAAAAACAAGGTCTAAAACAATTATCCCTGTCAGAAATATTTTTTTAAGCAGCATTCCATATTTCATAAATTTCCCTAATTTAAATATTGACATTTAAACTCTCTTCCGGTCATTTCCTTAAAAAGGCCACACCCAGTCGACTATTCTTGTAGCCCAACCAGGCCTCATTTTGTCATTGATAATTCCCTTGCCCGCATAGACAATTCTTGCGTCGGCGATGTATTGTGAAAAGATGCAATTTTCCGTAGTAATATCTTCAGGCCTGATAATACCTGAAATAATAAGATACTGATCTTCTTCATTTATGGTCAGTTGCCGTCTACCTTCAATAACGAGATTTCCGTTATCAAGCACTCTGACAACCCGAGCCGTAACTGTGCCTTTAAGCTGACCGCCCCGTGTGGTATTCCCCGTTCCTTTTAGGGTTGAAGAAGAGGATCCCCCAATCTTTATTTTCGATCCCATATTCACATTCCGACTCAAAATCGATTGATCAAGTCCCCAAAAGGCATCAATACCTGCGGCAGAGTCGGAATCCCGGCTTGTATTGGTTGTTGCCTTATTGCCTCCCTGTGAAGCTTCATTAATAAGAATGGTCACAATATCATTGATATATCTTGCTTTTTTATCCGCAAACAGCATGTTTGATGCACTCTCACCCGGCCAGATGGATCCCCTTACGGGAAGTGCTTCGGGTCGAACCGTCAAATCTAACGGCTGTTCACCGGCTGTAAAATCCGGTTTTGTTGCACAACCCGTCCAAAGCCATAAAATCAGGAACAAAAAAATCAATCTATTTTGAATTAAAATGTTCATGTCCTTTTCTTTCATCACAAAATATCAGCAATCATTCATCCTTGATTTCATCATACCCGACCAAATCCATCACATCTGTTTTTATATTTCGACTTTGACAACTGAGTTTCCAATGACTTTTGCGTGGATTATTTTATTGGAAGAAATATTTTTGATTTTTACCGTGGCTCCTAAGGTTCCTTCCTCTTCAGCCAGCCCCAACGTTGTTATGCTTAATACACCGTTATCACATATGACTTTAACAACCTTACCTTTTTTGAACAGGATAGGTTCGCGAAGCATACTCGCCGTAAATGTAGACCGCTCCTTTATCGAACGAAGAAGTCTTTTACCTATAATCCGCTCCGGATCAGCAAGGAGATCCTGAGGCAATCGGCTGAACCACTTTTTTACGATAAGGATATCATGTTCTGAGATGTTTCTGTTCCGTTCTAAGGGACGAGCACTCAATGCGACATCCCTGCAAACCTCAATCCGTGTCGGAACGGAAATATGTTTAAGAAAATTATTTCGCTGACGGATTTTAACCTGATATAATCTGTTGCCGATATATTCGTCGCTTTTGTTCTCTTTCACATGTAGAGTGAAATCTTCCCGAGAAAGGGTAACTTCAGGAACTCCATTGGGAAACGTTATTCTTATCGACCCCTTGGGCCAAGTCATGTGTTTTTCGACATGATCGACAATGGCGGCTTTAATCAAAGATTCATTAAGTGTTCTTCCTTCGAACGCAAGCAGTTCTTTACCCGATACACCCGCGTAAATAAAACAACACGCGAGAAATACCAAAATTGAAATCCCACTTGACTTTGCCATTGGCTTATTTCTTCAAATTATTAATCATCGACAGCATATTGTCTGCTGTCACGATTGATTTCGAATTGATTTCATACGCCCGCTGACCAACAATCATTTTAACCATCTCATCAATGACGTTCACGTTGGACATTTCAAGAAAACGCTGTGATGTAGTTCCCAGTCCATCTTCTCCCGGGTTTCCCGTTAAAGGCTCGCCTGACCCTTCTGTTTTTTCAAAAAGATTTCTCCCTATACTGCTTAACCCAGCCGGATTAATGAATTTCGCAAGTTCAATTCTTCCAGTCGCTAAAGTATTGCCGTTTTCATCGGCAGCAGTCCAGGTTCCCCCGCTGTCCAGGGTGAAGGTTACCGCATCCTGCGGAATGCTCACCTCCGGGATCAATTGCAGGCCATCCGTATTGCATAGCACACCATCTCTGTTGACCTTGAAATTCCCTGCACGTGTATAAACCGTTGTACCATTGTCATCCAGTTGAAAAAAACCATCACCTTCAATCGCCCAGTCAAAGGAATTGCCGGTTTGCTGATAATCACCCTGTGAAAAAATCTTTTGAGTAGCGACTGGCTTGACCCCCATCCCAATTTCTATGCCTACTGTCAGTTGATTTCCCGATGAAGTTTCCGAACCGGCTTTTGTGGACAATTGATACATGAGATCCTGAAAGTCCGCCCTGGATTTTTTGAACCCCACTGTATTGACATTAGCCAGATTGTTCGCCACCACATCCTGCTCAACTTGCTGAGCCTGCATTCCTGTCGCTGCCGTCCAAAGCGATCTGATCATTACGATTCCTCCTGCAAATTATTTATCCTACTTTCCCGATTCTACCTGCTGAAAGTTTATCCTGTTCATCAATGGAATGGATAAGCTTTTGATAAGTTTCAAATGTTCGTTGCAGGTCGATCATTTGAATCATTTCCTTTATTGCACTGACATTGGAAAGTTCAAGAGATCCATAGACGACCTTCGGTGTAAAATTTTCCTGAAATATCCCCTTTCCTTCATCTCTGAAGATTCCCTCGCCCGAAGAAGTCAACACCTCAGGGTTTTTGAAGCTGACGATTTTCAACTGGCCTACCTGATTTTCACCTATATGGACATTACCTGATTCATCGATGCGAACATCTTCACCATTCAAAACGATTGTTCCTGTCTTACCCAGGACCGGATCACCCGATTTTGTGACCAGTTCTCGTTTCATATTTAACGTAAAGTCCCCCCTTCTTGTATAAGCAACTCCTTTCGCTGTCTGGATAATGAAAAACCCTTCTCCCAGGAGGGCAACTTCCAGGGGATTGTCCGTTCTCTGAAGGGCGCCTGACGAATAATCCCTGGTCAACAACTCATCATACGAAGGCGCCTTGTCGTTCGACGAGCGGCCTGAATCTCTCATCAAATAATTTAAAAATTCTACCTTGAAGCCAGGTGTGCTGACATTGGCAATGTTATTTGCTGAACAGTCGAGTTTTGCCATTGTTCTCAAACAGGCGTTTCCTACATCTGCAATACCATAAGTCCTCATACCATATGCTCCAGCGGTTTTTTCATTTAGATATTTCAATTTGCATACCAACCGGCATTAGAATAAGTTTCCGGTTCTCGCTATTCTTCTATTCTTTTTAAATAACAGCATAATTGACTATAGAGAAGAATTTGACGTTCAAAAAAGGATATCCCTGTTCTGACCAGAATGATCTGACCCTGTTTTCAGAAAGCATGATTATCAGCCGACTAATGGAAGAAAAAACTCATGCATAAAGAGAAGTCGATCTGCAGGATATTATCGAATATATACAATGAATTCATATCATTGCGGAAGAACTGAGCATATTTTGCTGTTGCGGATGGACAAAGGCAGAAAAAGAAGGCCAACCCTTCTTGTCGAAGGGATCGATAGGCAAACAATGAAGGAATTTCTGAGTGGGCTGAAGAAATCCGGGAAAATATTTCCCCTGCTGTCAAACCTCTTTTTTTTGACTCAACTTGGAGTTGATGGAATAAACATAGGCAAGGATTTCGGCTACGGCTTTATACAAATCCTCCGGAATCTGTTCATCAATGTCCAGTCTGCAGAGTATCTGCACAAGGCCGGGATCATTCCTGACGGGAATATTGTTTTTCTGAGCCAGTTCTATAATCTTCTCGGCAACAAACCCGCACCCTTTGGCAGTCACTTTCGGCGCAACATCAACGGTTCCATCATATCTTATTGCTGCGGCAAGTTGTACTTTTTTCATTTTACTCTTCTACTCCGTTCTTCTTCACACGACTATCTTAAATTCATCGTTTTGAATGTCATTCCCTCAACACAGCCACATCAGCCAATTCAGGCAAAGCAGTTAACGATCTTTTTTGAATAGATCACGGTATCTTTCAAATAGTCAGACCTTTCTCTCGAAAGATCCCTGGAAAGTTGGATGTTGAAAGAATTTGGGCCATATCCCGACAAAATAAGGCGTTCATTCAAGGTCTCTATAAAATCAGAAAGAAAATCACGTGATTCGGATCGGTCACATTTAAAAAGTCCCCATATTTTTTTATTCATATATCTGACGTCCACAATAAGATCTCCCAATGGATCCATATTAAAAAACAAAACAAATTGAAATTGTTTAACCATTCCCGTTTTTTTCTTATTAGCGTTGTTCAACCTGATAAAGAGATCCACCATCCTCAGGTTGTCAGCGAACTTAATCGGAAGCTGGAAATAATATCCCTGCTGCTCTTCCTGGCTGAACACATTTACAACTTGCTGATTATAAATCATTTTCAATGAATCAGCCGTATAATCCGACAGGCTCTTCAATGATTTCAACAGCATGGGATCTAAATCCGAATCCATAGCGTTATCCATAATCTGATGGAGTTGGCAGGAAAGCCTGGCTAAAATGCTTTTAATATTTTTGTCCACCCCTTTCTTTAAGTCATTTCCTTTTTCATGTGTCCGATCAAGAGACTTCTTGAGGTTTTTTTCCATCAAGTAACCGATATTCATAATAAACTCTTTTAAAAAAAGAGGGCTCGTCAGGCTTTTCTCAGAATAAATGAGAGTATTGAGAATTTTAAGAAAGGCATCGATGTCCGCTTGATTGAGAAATTGATAAACTGGTTGTATATTCCCCTGAAATATCTCAAGACCATTTTTCACCACATTAAACAACCCTTCGGGGAATGACCGAAACAGGACTAAATTATTTCGAAATTCAAGCGTTTCCGAATCATCCGGAATGATGAGTTTAAGAACTATCATGGGGTGAGTTTTTGCAACCTGAAGAAGCAGACGATCTCCCACGTTCAATGGAAGAGCTGATTGAGCAGCAATTTCAGATTCCTTTACAGCGAGCAGCACTTCTTTACTGCTCAGCTTCTCCAGAACCAGTGCCTGCACCACATCCCCGAGGCGGAAGGATGAGATATCGGCAGGATTTTTGATAACCTGAACAGGATTGGAAAATGCAGTTGGGACATTAGGCGATATTTCCATTGTATGCGACGTTATCATGAACTTTTCTCTCGGGCGAGGTTGAGAATCAGATCAACTTCACCTTCGGGCAGTCCTGATTGATGAGCGATTTGTTCTTCATCCAGACCTTGCCGGGCCAGACTCAAAACATGTTCCTGTGTTTCCCCGAAAAAGGATCCTGTACTTTCGGCAATATCCGAAACCGCTTTATCTGAATTTGACATAACGGGATAACCATTTGATTTTCTGATCAGATCATTCAGTTTTTTTTCTTTTTCATCAAGGGCAACGGCAAGGGTGTTCAATTCCCTCTTCTCTTTATCCAATTTCTTCAGAAATTTACCGGCATCTTCCCTGGATTCCTCTAATAATCTGCAGAATTCTTGAGCCTTTTTTTCACTGAACTCTACTGATAGCGGGTTGAATATTTTTCGAAACCTGATCAGTAAGAATAAAATTCCAATACAGATCAGAACATCTGTTATCATCTGAAAAACCAACAAACCATTAATATTCATCGTTGTTTTTTATCCTGATTTCAGACCTTGATATCGATAAATCTCCCCATCGCATTGGCTCCGCTATTCTCCTCAACTTCCCTTCTCTCTCCATCAGGTTTCTCAGACCTTCTCATTCCATGCTTGGTGGATTGCCTTTTTTTATCGTTTTCTCTATCCCTGATTTCTGATTTTTCCGTCTCGGAAGCATCCTGAACCTTTTCTTCTGCAAGGCTTTTTTCTTCTTTGAGCTGTATGCCGATATATTCCTGCTGAACACCGAATTGTTTCTGCTGTACCTGTTGAACTTTTTCTATTGCACTGGTCTGCAGGATTACCTGCTGGACGTCGATGGGCCTGACCATGAGAATGTTCCCTCAGTCAAATTATCTGAAGTAAGAAGGTGGAAATCCCGCACAATCCATAAAGCGTTCTTTTTCTCTTATCGATCTCAGGTCGATGATTCCCGATTTACAGGAATTTGAAGTGTTACCCTGTTCCACCCCGTTTTGCCTTCAAAAACACTCTTCACGTTATATTCTTTGAAAAGAAGCTGGACACACACAAGACTTGACATATCAACATTGCAGGACAGTAAGCTATCCCCTTCAGTTGCAGAATCCGTATTGACGATCATCTTTGCCCCGGTATCCTGAATAACAACCATAATATTTCTCTCATCGCAATCGGTTATAATGGATAATTCTTTTGTTTCACTTTTCTTCATTCTGTACATGCTGCTTCTTAAAAGTGCGGAAAAACATAGCGAATAACCGGATTGAGTCCCATATATCCAGGGCATATCGCTGGTCAGTTTGATCGTTTTTTTTATTTCATGCTTGAAATCCAGGTAAAATTCCAAAAAACGAAGTTCATTTTCGATGAGTTTCTTTAAGTTAATCCGCTCAAACCTATTATCCGAGATAACATAAAACTTCGATGCCAGATCCTGAAACAAGTAGAAAAAACGATCGGATTCTTTGCAAATAGAGATCACATCGGTTGACAATTTATCCTGCTCATCGACGATTTCCCTGGCAAAATCCGGACAACATTCCTTAATTTTATTGAAATGCTCATTCATCCGTCTTTGCAACAGTTTCGAACGCCCCATGATTCCGTTGAGGGGGTTGGCGAAATTATGCAGAATACCGGGAATGAGTTCATTTACCAGCGTTGACTCAAATTCTCTTTCCAGAGCCTTGTATGCAGACTCTTTCGTTCTTACAGCAATCTTCATCAATCAATTCCTCTCTCTGACGCTTCAGCGATGCCGATATACTCAGTTAAAAAAACAGAAAGATATTACAAAATCATAAATTTTGTGAAATAGATTCCGGTAACGATATTTCCCCCAAGTTGCTGATTAAGTTCAACGAAAAGGAAATCCCTTAACCGGTTTCTATCCTGAAGAAAAGAAGTATTCTCCCGGCTGCAGGTTAAAAGTTTTTTATAAATCATTTTCCTGATGTCAAAATGATCGTCTTTGAATGCAAGTTTGTGATCCGGGCTTATTTCCAGCGCCAAGGCACAAACAAAAATTTTTTCCTTTCCGCCGCCGTCTTTAAAATTGATAATAAAATCCTGCAACGATGCGAATTTACACTTTACGGGCTGCTGAACAGGTGTGATATTCTCAACCGGAGCGTTGTTAAATTTCAATGTATGGAAATCTACCAGGAAAAAAGCAATGCCTGAAGAAAATGCAACAAATGCTAAACAATAACCGACTGCATTTTTTTTTGATTTCTTCCAACGGCTCCCGAAATTTTTCTCTTGAGACAGCGAGTCGGATCGATTTGACTCTCCGGTGGAATAATCTTCTCCACAATTGTCGTTCTCATGATGACTGAAATCCGAAATGTCTTTTTTAATCTTCTTCATAGTATCTCGTCAATAGAATGGCCACGTGGTAAAAACTTCGCTTATCTCTTATTCTGATTAATCCCGACTCTCAATCCCGGCACCCTGTTTTCAGTTTGTCTTAAAGCCTTACAAGTTAATTTTCTTTACCGCCGCCCTGAGGCGGAAAATGGCCTGAGAATGAAGCTGACATACCCTCGACTCCGTTAAATCCAGAACTTTACCGATTTCCTTCATCGTCAGTTCCTCATAATAATATAATGTCAAAACCAGGCGCTCTTTGTCAGGCAGCAGCTCCATGGCTTTCTTCAGTTGCATTCTGAACTCATGGTCCGTGATTAAATCTAGAGCACTGCCCTGTTCGACGGCCCTGATTACATCGGAACAGGAATAACGATCCAGATAATCTCCGGGTAAATCTTCGCTGCTGATCAGTGAAATGCAACGGGAATCATCCAGCAATTTAAAATACTCTTCAATAGACAGTCCCAAATATTCCGATATTTCATGATCGTCCGGCGCTCTTCTCAATATCTTCTGCAACGACGAAATAGCCTTCGTAATTTCATTATCCCTGCTGCGCACAGCTCTTGGAACCCAATCCCTTGCCCTTAACTCGTCAAGAACAGCGCCTCGAATTCTGATTCCAGCATAGGTTTCAAAGCGGACGTTTCTCCTGGTATCATATTTTTCAATTGCGGACATCAAGCCGATAATTCCCACGTGAATCAGATCTTCCTTGTCCCCGGCATCAATGGGTATTTTGGATGCCATGCGGCCTACAACAGCTTTTACAAAGGGAAGATATTTCAAGATTAATGCTTCACGATCTTTCTTATCTGCATTCATTACCCAGGATTTTTTCCCCGAAGAAACTGATGCTCCCGCTTTCATCGTACTCAGGATTTTCTTCACATATTTTTTCAGCCACCTTCTTTACACAAAGACTTGCCTTGGAATCAGGATAAAGCTCCACGAGGGCCTTTCGCAGTTTAACGGCTTCCTGTAATTTTTTGTCATGAAGGATATAACCCATGAACTCAATGTTTAAATTCAGGAAATGATCCGTTGCTGAACTGAGGCGAAGATAGACTTTATTGGCTTCAGCAGCGCTTCTCACCATATTGATTAACAACCGGAATCTTTTTTTTGCATATCGCTGATACAAAACTTTAATCAGAGCATAGGCGTCAGTAAGAGACGTTGGCTCCGGAGAAGTAACAACAATGATTTCTCTTGCTGCCATATTGAAATACATGACATTCCCGGCAATACCGGCACCGGTATCAATCAGCATGAAATCGAGACTTTCTTTTATGGAATTTAAATCATCCAGCAGGGTTAATTTCTGACCCCGCGACAGATCCGTCATTTCGTGAATACCCGACGCGGAAGGCAAAATCTTCACACCACCTGGACCGGCTACAATCACTTCCGACAATCTTCGTTCTCCAGTAAGAACATGATGCAAATTGTATTTCGGAGTCAGTCCGAGAACGACATCAATATTGGCCAGTCCGACGTCCGCATCGAGAACGAGTGTTTTTTTGTTCATTTTAGCCAACATACACGCCAGATTTGCGGTAATGTTGGTTTTTCCCACACCCCCTTTTCCACTCGTTATTGCAATGGTTCTGACTCGGTCATAATTTTTTTTCATGCGATTTTTTTTCTCGATTTCTGACTGGTTTCCAAATTTTGTCTCGTTTCTTTTCCTTACCAGTTCTCTTAGAGATTCGGCCTGATCCACTCTTTTACCCCTCATTGCATAGTCGGTTGTCTTCAACATTGGAAAGGCTCTTTTCCGGCGTTTCCCGATGCACTACCCTGTCAGCGGAACATTCAATTCAAATCGTTACCTATAATCATCCTGGCAATTTTTTGCGGAGTTGCTTCTTCAATGTCATGAGGCACGTTTTGTCCATTTGTAATATAGGAAACAGGTTTGGAAATCCGATCAAGAACATCCCAGAGGAAACCAACACGTAAGGATTCATCGGCCTTGGTCAGGATAATCCGATCATAATCAAAAATCCTGTAGCGCAATGCCACCTCCATCATGGACTCTCTACTTGAGGTAAGGCTTATGAGAAGATTCGACTCAAAGGGAATATCCGACCTCAGGGTTTCATTGAGCTTTTTCAAATTTACAATGTCGTTGCTGCTCCTTCCCGGTGTGTCAACAAGGATGACATCCTTATCAGCAAACTTTTTCAGGGATTGTTTGAAATCATCCTTCCTGGGAGCGACTCTCAAAGGAATACCTATGATTCTGGCGTATGTTTTCAATTGTTCAACCGCGGCAATCCGGTATGTGTCGGTCGTTATGAGTCCCACGGTCTTTTTTTTACTTAGGGCATGATAAGCTGAAAGTTTTGCAAGTGTCGTTGTTTTTCCGACGCCTGTAGGACCAATAAAAACTTTAACCCTTTTTTCCTTTTCGGAATGATTTACAAATGGAAGAGATTGTCCAATCAGACTTTCAATCACAGACAAACCTGCCTGTACATTTTCAATCTGCCCGGAGGCAAATTCATTCTTGACCTTTTCCACAGCCTTCCAGGCTTTCTCTTTTGAAATGCCTTTTGAAATCAGATTATAGTAAATTTGATCCGTCTGCACACACCCTGTCCTGTTTCGCTTCAAGCCAAGAACATCGAAGAATGTGTTCATGGAATCCTTTAATTCCGCCAGCTCGGTAAGCATATACCGTTCATTCTTCAGATCTTGAAACAGTCTTTTTAATTCCTCAAAATTATTCTTTAAGTAAGATGCCAGATCTTCAAGACTCTTTCCCCGATCTTGTTCTATTCGCCACTCATTGTTGCCGGAAAGATCGTTTTGGCCGGCATTGGTTGTGAAATCCAGATCTCTGGCAGCAATAACCTCCAACATGCCCCCCCCGGAACCTCTCAACTTTTTTGACGACAGAATAATTGCATCCGGACCCAGGTCCTTTTTTATTTTTTTAACGGCCTCCTGGACATTTGCAACTTCATATCGTTTGATCTGCATATTACAGCTCTACCATGCCTAAGGATTTGATGGATGTTTCCCGCGTAACCTCATTATGAGAAAGGACTACGACGCTGGGAAAGAATTTCTCCATGATATTTCTGAGATGAATCCGGACCGCGGGAGAACAGAGGATTATCGGCTGCAATCCTTTTGCCGTAAAAGAATTGATCAATTTCTGCACCTTATTGACTAGTTTTCTGATCATGATCGGATCAGGGTTTACATAAGATTCCTGTTCCGTATGTTGAACCGCCTTCCCTATCGTATCTTCGATGTCGGGAGAAATCATCATGACCGTCAAACTCCCATTCGAATCCAGATACTGTTTTGTAATGGATCTGGCCAGCGCCTGTCGGACATACCCTGTCAAGATATCGACATTCTTTGTCATCGACACATAATCAGCCAGGGTTTCTGTAATGGTATAAAGGTCGCGGATGGAAACACGTTCCCGCAGCAATCTTTGCAGAACTTTCTGGAGAATCCCGTAGGGAACGATCTTCGGCACAAGGTCTTCAACAACCTTGGGGTACATCCGGCTTAAATTATCGATCAGCATCTGAACTTCATGCCTTCCCATCAATTCATCTGCGTGCAGCTTGATAATTTCCGTTAAATGCGTCGTAACAACTGTTGATGGATCAACAACAACGTATCCTTTCGCTTGCACGCTTTCTCTTTCTTTTTCAGGTATCCACACAGCCGGCAGGCCAAAAGCCGGTTCCTTTGTTTCTATTCCCTTGAGATTGAAACTTTGATCTCCTGTGTTAATAGCCATATGATGTCCCGGCATCAGTTCTCCATCGGCAATTTCGACTCCTTTCAGGATTACCGAGTATGAATTGACATTTAATTGAAGATTGTCTCTGATATGAATTGCAGGAACGATGAACCCCATTTCCATCGCCATCTGCTTTCGCAGTGCCTTGATCCGATGGAGCAATTCCCCTCCCTGACTGGCATCTACCAGGGGAATGAGACCGTATCCCACTTCCAGCCCCAAGACATCCAATGGAATGAGCAGATCTTCCGGTTCTTCCTGGACTGGAAACTGTGCTGGTTCTTCTTCGGTTTCCCGGGATTGATCCGCTGTACTGTAAAGGTTCCAAGCCAGCCAACCGATCATGGCGGAAACCAGAACAAAAGAGAACTTGGGCATACCGGGGATCAGGGAAAAAGCAAGAATCATGATTGACGCCGTGGCAATTGCGTTTGGCTGCATCAACAACTGGTGACGCACCTCGTCGCCCAGATCGGAGGACGCGGCGGATCTTGTGACCAGCATTCCGGCTGCTGTTGAAACAATCAAAGCGGGAATCTGAGAAACCAGTCCATCACCTACTGTCAATAAGGTATAATTTCTTGCGGCATCAACAAACGGCATTCCCTGCTGTAAAACACCAATAACCAATCCACCGATGATATTGATCAGTGTGATGACAATGCCCGCCACAGCATCTCCGCGTACAAATTTGCTGGCGCCGTCCATCGCACCATAAAAATTGGTTTCCTTTTCAAGGTCGCCTCTTCTTTTACGGGCATCCACATCCGAGATCAAACCGGCATTGAGGTCTGCATCAATGCTCATCTGCTTCCCCGGCATGGCGTCGAGGGTGAAACGGGCTGCTACTTCCGCGATACGCGTTGATCCCTTGGTAATGACGATGAAATTAATCAGCACAAGTACGGTAAAAACAATCAGACCGACAACATAATTGCCCCCGACCACAAACGTGCCGAATGCATGGATAACATGACCGGCGGCCGTTGCTCCTTCATTCCCATGCAGGAGAATCAAGCGCGTCGAGGCTACGTTTAGAGACAGCCTCAATAAAGTGACAACAAGAAGAATGGAAGGAAAAATGGAGAAATCAAGGGGTTTGAGAACATACATGGACATGAGCAGGATGATAATCGACACGGTGATGCTGAAAGACAGCAGAATGTCCAGCAACAGAGTCGGCAGCGGGATCATCATGACCATGAGGATTCCGATCACCCCCAGGGCCATCATCATGCTGCTGCTTCTTGTTAATTCGGAGAATCTCCCGACTGCTCCCGTTGCCTGCATCACGTCATCCCTTCAAGGGCTCAACTCAGAACCTGGTCGTCTTTCTTCGCTTCTTGTCATCGCTTTTCCATTATGATGCGCTCGAAAGCGCCGCCCGCTTCCTGCCGTATTTCAACATTCTGAAGGCAATCTGTTCTATTCCCGTTTGATTGAATAAATATATGCCAGGATCTCAGCCACGGCTTTGTATAAACTGTCAGGAATCGTACCGCTCACCTCGACCATTTTATACAATACCTGTGCCAGTGGTTTATTTTCAACAAGAGGCACACGGCTTTCTCTGGCTATTTCCTTAATTTTTTCAGCTAAATATCCAGCCCCTTTGGCAATGACCTTCGGGGCGATCATGGAGTCCTGGTCATATTGAAGGGCAACAGCGAGATGCGTCGGGTTGGTGATGATCACATCCGCTTTTGGAACATTCGCCATCATTCTTCTTTGAGCCATCTCCCGCTGAAGCCTTCTAATTCTGGCTTTGACGATCGGATCGCCTTCGGTCTGCTTGTTTTCGTCCTTGATCTCCTGTCGGGACATTTTTAAATTTCGTTCATATTCCCAGCGTTGATAAAGGTAATCCATCAAGGCAAGGATAATGAGAACCCAACAGGTAGTCAGAAGGATACGGAAAGAAGTCCCGGTGATATAAACCAGAATTTCCCAGACACTCGAATCAGCAAGAGGAAGGATATCCACCAGCTCACTTTTGACGGTCAGATATGCGACAAACCCGGCGATGCTTATTTTGAAAATGCTCTTTATGAATTCAATCAGGGATTGAAGCGAAAAAAGTCTGGCGAACCCTTTGGCAGGATCAATTTTCGACAACTTCGGGGCAATGGCTTTTGTTGATATCTTAAAACCGACCTGCAGTATATTGGATGACAGAGCTGCAATACAAACCACCAACAAAAACGGCGTCATTAAGGTAATGGTCTTATAGAAAGCTGAAAAGAGGAGAGATTGAATATTTTCCGTTGTCACAAGGGAAGAATCTAGACTTGAAAAAGAGCTTTTCATCAGATCCATGAGCTGATGAAGAAAGCTGTTGGCTCCAAAATAAAAATAGAGAAGGCACGCGCTCAGAATAGCAACGGAAGCCAAGTCCCGGCTCTTCGCTACCTGTCCCTGTTCACGTGCTTCTTCCCTTCTTTTCGGGGTCGCTTCTTCAGTTCGTTCCTGATCTTTGTTCGATTCAGCCATGGAGTTCAGAAATCAGATATCGGAGACATGAAACACACTTTTTTGATAAGAAACAGGCCTTTTCATGATTAAGAGGAAAAAACGGCCTTGCTTAGCGACAGTTTTAATTTTACATTTATTTCACATCAGCAGAACAAGCATATGGATCTGTTTTGCCAAGCCGTTGAAAAGTCGGATGCAATAATTGACAAAAATCGGTGCGCTCAATCCCAGAAAAATTAATCCCAAGGCAATCTGTAGAGGGAATCCGACAATAAAGATATTGATTTGGGGAACCGTCCTTGCCACAACACCCAGGGCGACATGAGTAAAAATGAGCACGGCTACCACCGGAGCACTGATTTTTACAGCAATTATGAAAACCTCCATTGAAAGAAGACATAAGGGTGCAATCACCCTTTCTGTCAGATGAAACTGCATCGGCGAAATCCTCACAAAACTTTCCGCCATGGCGGAAAGAAAGATGTGGTGAGCGTTTACAGCCAGAAAGACCAGCATGGCCAGGAAATATTTCAGCTGCGATATCAGGGAAACCTGAGTGCTGGTTACGGGATCGATAATGTTGACGACGGAAAATCCCATTTGAAACCCGATTAATTCTCCTGCAAACTGAATTCCGGCAAAGATGAAACGGGCCACAAAACCGATAATCACCCCGATGAGGATTTCACCGATCATGATTACGACCATTGGGGTGAGCTCCATCAACTGAAAGCCGAAATCCATTCGCACAAAAGGAAACAGAAGGAAGGTAATCAGAAGGGACAGCCCTCCTTTGATGCCCACGGGAATTGTCTTGTCGCCTCCGAAGATGGGCATGACGACGATCATGGAGCTGACTCGCAAAAAAATGAAAATCAGACAGGCAATCTGCTCCGGAGTAATGACAGGCAGGTTCATGAGAATATCCCGGGGGTTGAAAACACGTCTATTGCCTGATCTTTATTTTACATAATTGGGGATGTTGGAATAAAGGTTATGGGTAAATGTAAGCAGAAGATTGATCATCCAGGGCAGTGTGGCCACCAGGGCAACAAGTACGGCAACGATTTTCGGAACAAAAACCAGCGTCATTTCCTGCACTTGCGTGACGGCCTGGAACAGACTGATCGCCACACCAACAACAAGCCCGACGATCAGGAGTGGACCGGCCACTAAGAGTGTGACTTTGATGGCTTCAGCCATGATACCGACAACAAAATCAGGAGTCATGAATTCTTTCCTTATAAAATTTTCTAATGAAAACTCTGAACGAGCGATCCGATAATCAAATACCATCCATCCACCAGGACGAATAACAGCAGCTTGAAAGGCAGACTCATCATAATCGGGGGAAGCATCATCATCCCCATGGAAAGCAGAACGCTGGCAACCACCATGTCAATAATAAAAAAAGGCAAAAACAACAGAAATCCGATCTGGAATGCCGTTTTAAGCTCACTGATCACAAAGGCGGGAACCAGAACGGAAAGCGCCAGATCGGCTGGCTTCTCCGGTCTTTTTCCTTTGGATATCTGCAGAAACAGGGCAATGTCCTTCTCTCGAGTCTGCTTCAGCATAAATGCTTTAACGGGAATGACGGCCCTTTCGATTGCCTGTTCTCCTGATATTTCCTCATCATAATAAGGTTTTAACGCTTCACTGTGCACGCTCTGCCACACGGGAGACATAATAAAAAAGGTCAGGAACAGAGACAAACCGATGATAATCTGATTTGAAGGCATCTGCTGCGTGCCCATGGCCTGCCTTAGCAGAGAAAGGACGATCACAATGCGGGTAAATGAGGTAAGCATCAACAGGATCGCCGGTGTCAGTGACAACACGGTCAGGATGAAAAGAAGCTGAATGACCGTTGCCACTTTGTCCGGAGAATCCGCATTTCCACCGACAGTCAAGCTGATGTTCGGCAAAGATAAAGGTTCCGCGGAAGCAACCCCTGGCCCCAACACAGTGAAAAGGATAACAAGCAGTAAAACTTCAGGAACAATATCTTTCAGGGCATCATTGATGTATCTAGTCATCATTTCATCTTGCTATCCATAGCAGACATTATTTTTTCCTTATAACGGGAAAACTGTTCCGCAAAAGCAGCGGAAGGCATCTCCGATTCGACCGGCAGTTTTCTCATCCTTTCCAGCGCCTCCTTATCGGAAATCGTCTTCAGTACGGTCATTTGCTGATTTGACAGGCCGATGACAATAATTTGTCCGGCAACGTCAACAACCATGATGCTGTTTTTCGGTCCCAGATACCGACTTGCCACGATTCTGATTAAAGCCCCTCTGTCTATTTCTGGAGTTGTTGAATGCAGAATTCTTTTGATGAAATACATGGCTCCGATCATCATGCCCAAAACTATGGCCAGAGCGAACAGCATCTTTAAAAGAGAAGGAAAAAACGACACCGTTTCCATATTGTTTCCTGTATATTTCGTCTGTGGAGATGGTTACGTGATTCCGTTACCTCAGTTTATTAACACGTTCCGCCGGCGAAACGATGTCCGTCAACCGTATCCCGAATTTTTCATTGACCACAACCACTTCTCCCCGTGCGATGAGCCGCTGATTAACGTATACATCCATAGGCTCGCCTGCCAGTTTGACCAGTTCGATAATGGATCCCTGTCCCAGTTGGAGCAATTCACTGATCAGCATTCGACACCGGCCCAGTTCGACACTCAGAGTCAGGGGAATATCGAGAATGAAATCGAGATCTAACTGGGGATCCATTTTCGGACCGGCAGGGATTTCCTTAAAATCAGCCGGGCTGACCTCTACCTTTGGAGTTTTTACCTGCGACTGCGCAAGTTCTTCCTTGACATCTTCCCAACCGAAATTGTCGTCATCGCTCAAACCCATACTCGAATTCGAGTTTTCATCCATATCGATTTCATTAAGAAGTTCATCGATCTCATTCTGTTCCATAATCCATAACCTCTTTGTCCTGAACAATCTCCGAAATCCTTACGGCTTGATTTCCTTTATATGTTCCCGGATATCCCTTAAATTTCATCATGCCCTCGACAAAGATATTCACCGGATCGGTGCAGTACTGATCCAGGGTAATGACGTCACCGGGCTTGAGATTGACCACATCTTTGGCGGATATCAGCGTGCTGCCCAACTCGATCAGGATATCGAGATGAGCCAGCATGAGATTATCGCGAAACCGCTTCATCCATACCTTGTCCACTTCCAGCTGCTCACTTTGGAATCCGGCCTGTAATTTTTCCCGGATGGGCTCCACCGTTGAATAAGGAATGCAGAGTTTGAGAATTCCGGTGATGTATTCAACCTCAATTTCAAAATCGACGACAAAAACCAGATCCGTGGGAGGAACAATCTGCGCGAATTGGGGGTTGATTTCAGACCGTTGATAAATCACGCGAATGTCATGCATGGTCTTCCAGGCTTTTTCCAGGTCGGAAAGGGCACTGAGAATCACCTTTTTGATCAGATTCGTCTCGATGGCTGTAAACTCTCTGCCTTCAACCTTGAACAGTTCCTTCCCCGCTCCACCGAAAAGTACATCCACAAGGGTAAAAATGACCTTGGACTCCATCACAAAGATCGCGTTTCCTCGAAGCGGCTCCATCCGGAAAATATGCAGGCTCGTCGGCACGGGAAGGGTTTTCAGAAATTCCCCGAATTTAATCATGTCGACCGACATGGAATTGACCGCCACTACCTTGCGCAGCATGGAAGACAAGGTCGTCCGGAACATGCGTGCGAATTTCTCATTCGTCATTTCCAGGGTGGGCATCCGCCCCCGGATGATCCGGTCCTGACTGGCCAGATCGTAGATGACGATATCGGAGGGCTCCTCTTCCTCATCAATTTCGGTATCGATCTGACCGCCTGTAATGCCGCGCAGCAGAGCGTCGACTTCTTCCTGAGTTAAAATCTGCGACATGAAGAACTCTTACTGAATGACAAATTCTGTAAAATAAACGCGCATGATTCTGCCTTTTGATAAAAAGCTGTTCAGCTTGAATGCAATATCCTCACGAAGCCGTTGCTTTCCGCTGACCTCCATAAGCTCCTTGTAGGATTTGGATGAGAGGATATCCAGTATCGAATCCCTGAACTTGGGCTTGAGTTGATCCAACGCCGCCGTATTTTCCTGATCGGAAACCTCAATCTGTATCACCGCCTTTAAATACCGGTCGCCTGTGCTGTCTGCCAGATTGACAACGAAGGGTTCCATCGGCCATAAAATGCCGACGGATGATTTTCCACTTTTCTGATTTTCCGTGCCCTTCGATACGTGCTTAATGTAAAGAAGCCCACCGGTCAGACCTCCCGCAATAATGATAATTCCAGCAATTCCGATGATCAGCCATTTAATGAACGTACCCGTTTTTCTTTCATGAGTTACCGTTTTTGAATCCGGCTGCGTCTGATCCTCCATTGTCATTCAGGCGCCCCCTTTCTTTTTCATAAAAAATATTCAGAAATAAACGTGGTTATCTCGACAAACAGATTCATGAATCGATACTGGCATTTTCAATTCCATTCCGGAACAAAGCAATTAGCGCACCAGTCAGTGACACTATTTATCAACGGCACGAAGCTGAATTTCATTCGTGTTCTACAAACTGAAAAAGGGGAATGAAAAGTTTTCATCCCCCTTAGAATAGTTTCCCTGTGTCCAGAGTAATTTATCAGCGTTTGATATTCATCAGTTCCGTCAGCATCTCATCTGAAGTGGTAATAATTCTGGCGCTGGCCTGATAAGCCCTCTGGGCGTTGATCATGTTCACAAATTCCATGGAAACATCGGTGTTGGATTGTTCAAGGGAGTTGGACATGATTTCTCCCAGACCTCCCGTTCCAGGCGAGTTGATAATCGCGGCACCGGAAAAATTGGTTTCGGCAAAATAACTCCCTATTTTTCTCAAGGCTCCGACATTGGGAAAATTTGCCAATACGACCTGGCCAAGATCAGATGTTTGCCCGTTGGTGAAGATTCCGGATATGATGCCGTCCTTTTCAACGCTTAAAGACTTCAGGACCCCCGATGTGTAACCGTCGACTTCCAGAGCCTTGATGACTGAAGTCGCCGCGTAACCAGTCACCTGAAGCGCATCGTCGCCGATCAGGTTCCATGTCAACGCATTGCCGCTTCCGATGTCGGCTCCATTGGCAAGACCGGGAAATTCAAAAGTCACATCGGCTGCGTTGCTTTCCACCTGGCTGATTGTCAGGTCAAAGCTTGACAGATCAGCAAAGCCGGCGCCCAGAGCAAGGGTGATATCCGTTCCTCCTTTGCCGTCCAGATCGATGGCAATTTCATCATCATTACCCAGATCTCCCAGAGAAAATTCCAGATTCGGATACTCAGAACTTGAAATCGTCCATGTATCTGCATCGGCGCCACGGGTGCATGCAATTGTTCCATTTAGATATAACTGTCCAGGCTTGTTCACTGTCGTGGATGTAATGGCTCCACCGCCGCTGACTGCTCCGGCAGAGCAGGAAGTTAAATAGGTGTTTTTCAGATTGCCACTTTCATCAAACTTGATCCCGCAGCATGACGAATTGATGGTTTCAACATTATCCAGTTTGGCCTGACACCCCCAATAGCCGTCACCCTCTGTCTTCGTGAACGTAAGAGAAAGATTATGAATTGCCCCTTTGGAATCAAAGACGTTCTGCGAAACAACAAATGATGTGCCGGCATCTTCACTGTCATTGAGGTTGACCCCGATTCCGAATGTCTTCGTGGCACTTGGCGCTGACTGAATATTTTTCAGGCAGATATCCGTCAGCTCCGCATCCCCGGGAGCTGAAAAAAGATTAATCCCCTGGACTCTGTATCCGTTGACATCGACAAGATATCCATCCTTATCGATAACGAAAGCACCTGCCCGCGTATAATAAATCGCCCCTTCTTTGTCCTTGACCGGGAAAAAGCCTTCTCCATCGATGGCCATATCCGTGACGCTGCCCGTCGACTCAAAGGACCCCTGGTCAAATTTCGTATTGACAGAGGAAATTGCGACACCCTGACCGACCTGGAACGATCCGGAACCGCTGGTAAGGCTCTGGCTCAGCATATTGGCAAACTGGGTATCTGCCGATTTATAACCCAGAGTACTGGAGTTGGCCAGATTGTTTCCGATGATATCCATCTGCCTCTGGCTGGCATTCAATCCCGTCGTTCCGATCCATAACGCATTCGACATCTCTCTCCTCCTGATTTTCCATATAATCTTCAATTTTCATTTTTATAAAAATCGCTTTTCATTCCTGATGAAAAACATGTCCTGCCGCTGAACCATCAAGTTGCCGGTGTGCCGCTGACTTCGACAATATCGGCAATGGAAATCTGCCGGCCGTTCACCGTCACCAGAAGAGATTGATCCGTGAACCGGACCTCCGTCACAATGCCTGTAATCGTCGTATTCACAGATACATCGTTTCCACTGGAATCTTCCGCGCTGACATCAAAGGTATAGGCGCCCTGCGCATCGACACCGCAGTCCCATGTGAGGGTATTGTGTCCGGCGCTTTGATTTCTTCCTTCGAGGGTTTTCACCAGTTTGCCTTCCTCATTGTAAATGTTTACCGTCACCTTCTTTGCATCTTTAGCGAGGCTGTAACTCAAATTTGCGCTGGATCCGGTCACGGTAAGGATATTCCCTCCCTCCTGATTGGCCGAAACCTGCCTGCCGATCAGATTCGCAGCCATGATGCCGTTCTGCGTTGTCTGAAGTGCGCTTAAGGATTCCAGTGTTGAATTCATGTTGGTCAGCTGTTCCAGACTCGAAAACTGGGCGAGCTGAGCGGCAAAATCGGTTCCATCAAGGGGATTTAGAGGATTCTGATTTTGAAGCTGCGCAATGAGCATCTTCAAAAATTCATCTTTTCCCGTTAATTTATTCGTTGATGTTCCTTCTGAACCTGCGCTGGCCGCCTTGCCTATATTCGTCACGCCCCACATCTCCTGACACCTCCTAAATAAACAGGCTTATTCGGTTATAACGATCACCCGGATAAAACCTCGATCCCTTGAGCAGATCCATTATGCCATCAGCCTGTTCCTGCTGATCTTTTCTGTTCTCATCCTTGCCGCCTTCCCGCCTTGAATTCAGCCATGATGCGTTATCATCGGAATAATACGCACTGTGATGATCCGTATTGCCCTGGATCAGGACATTGTAACCATCGACTTTCAAACCCTGCTGACTCAGTGCCGTTTTGAGAAGATCCGCGTTCGCCTGCAGCGACGACTGTATTTCTGCCGTATCAACTAAAAACAACACCTCCACCTTATTGTTTCTGACCTGGATATCCATGTCCAGAGATCCCAGATTCGGAGGATTCAGGGTCATTCTAAGCCGGCCGCCGCCTTTCCGGACCATCTCGATCCCGCCTTCGACAACCTGATCCATCATGGCCTGTGGCCGAACAAGCCGGGACTCCCAGGATTTTTCAATGGAAATTTTGTTTTCCGCAGAAAAAAATGCGGACCCTGGTTGTTCTGAATTCGAACGTTCGAAAACCTCTTTCAACCCCTGGCTGAATCTCTTCCCCTGACTTCCGTTCCCCTCTTCTTTTCGCACGGAAGAGCTGTCCAAAAGATTTTCCCGAATAACCATGCTCGGACTCTGCTTATCATCGAGAACATAATAATCTCTTTTGATCGGTTCAATCCCTGTTGGCTGGTATGAATCATTTTCTGGAGAAGCTTGCCCATTCAGATTGTGTGGCTGAAGTACGCGGGAAGTTAACGGCGCATCAATCTCTGTTTTTTGAAGGGTTTCTCCCGATTTTACTGGAGACTCTGTAGATCTGAGTCCGTTCGACAGGGGGGTCTGAAGCGCGCGGGAATGTAATGACGCTTCTTTTTTTGTTGTTTGAAAGGTTTCTCCCGATATTACCGGAGACTTCGAGGATCCGCTTCCTTCAATATTTTTACGATTTTCTTGAGAAGTCAATTTTTGAGGGAGAGAGAAAGAATCGCTTGATTTTAAAGCATTTTGCCCGGGAATGGCCTGTCCTTGGCTTGTTTTGATGTCCCTTGCAGGAGGAAGGTTCCCGACGCCGGAATCGGCACTTGCCATTTCCCCTTCTGTCATGTTGCTGATAACTTCTTTCTGATGATGCATACCTTTCAATGCCGCAAGATCGAATTTCCGGATGAACGCCTTATCATTCAACGCCTGTACTGTTTCCCCCTCAAGCGGCACATCCATATTCTTTGAAGCAGAGTATAAACCGGTCCCGCTTTCATTCCCGAACAGCAAAGCACCATCATTCCCGCTATAGGGAAGGGAATTTTTCCCGGAAATACTGGTCGTCATGTCGGATGTTTCTCTGTTTGCCCCGTTTTTCTCAGGATCAGAGCCCAGATCGTTCGGAATTGCCGGAAACCCGTTTCCATGGCAGCAAGCCTCCGGGAACACAGGATCGTTTACAGATTTTATCATCCATCCGATCTTCTCCCCTTCAGTCGATTTGACATGTTCCCTTTCCAGATCCTGATCAATCCCGTTTTCCCGTAAAGTTTTCTGCTCCACAGATTCTTTCAGACAAACACAAAACGATGCCGCATCCGTTGGCCCTTCAACCGGATCTTTTTCTGTCGTCATACTCTTTCCAACGACGCCCGAGGTTTTCGATCCGGCCGTCATGATCGGCTGCGCAGCCTGTATCAGTTCAACAGCACTTTCAATGCCGGTTGCGATTGCGTCCATATTCCCCCTCAACTATTCTTGTCCGAATGGGAAATTGCAGAGAACATGCCATGAATAAATTTTATTTTATTCAATAAATACTCGCACTTGACAGCAGACAGAATACCCGTCAGTCGCTGCGGGGAAACCATTCTGGAAATTAATTCCGGATTGTCCCGGTTTTCTCTCATCCATCTGGAAATTTCTTCTCCCTTCATCCATCCGAATAAAAACCGTTTTCTCGGGAGACTTCAATTGTTTCATAATTCTTGACATTTTATGCTGAATCCATTAGCGTTCCTTTTTTCGATTGTATTGGTTTTCCAGGGAGGTTCGTTCATGATCGGGGTGTTGATTATAACGCATGGGAACGTCGGCGATGAGCTGATCAAAGCGGCCGAGCTGATCAAGGGCCCTTCGAAGGTGCTCATGCATGTGTCCGTTGACCCGTCCAAGGGTGTCGAATCCCTGAAAAAAGAAATCAGTTCAGCCATCAAAAAGCTCGATAAAGGTCAGGGCGTGCTTATTCTTACCGATCTCTTCGGGGGAACGCCCTCCAATTTATCCTTTTCATTTTTAAAGAGAGACAAAGTCGAAGTGGTTACGGGCGTCAACCTTCCCATGCTTCTGAAGGTTTCCGACGTCCGCGAGGATATGACCCTCCGGGATTTTGCCGCTTATGTGACCGATTATGGCAGAAAGAATATTTACCTGGCCAGCGAGGTCCTCGACAGGAAAGTTGGCTGACCATAACTTGTACAGCAGTCACGAGATTGTCCTTGTAAGAGTGGATGACCGGCTTATTCATGGACAGATTCTGGAAGCCTGGGTGCCTTTTCTGAAGGCATCCAGTATCATTATCGCCAATGATGAAGTAGCTTCCGACTTTTTCCGGGAAACGGTCATGCGGATGGCCGTTCCCAGTGAAACGGAAGTCATTGTCCGGTCTATAGACGAATTTTCAGGAAATTATCCCTACTCACAAACAAGAGGGAAGCGAACGCTTGTCCTTTTTTCCTGCATATCCGATGCAGTCCGCGCTTACGAATCAGGCTTCCATTTTCATCACCTGAATATCGGCAACGTCTACAGCGAGCACTGCGCAATGACATGCCTGCCCTCCATCCTCCTTGGAACCTGGGATATAGACCATCTCAAGGTTCTTATGAAAAACGATGTAACGGTGGAACTGCGGCGCATTCCCCGGGAGAGATCTTCCGATCTCCGAAATTTTTTAAAAATACAGAAGCCTTAACTTCAAGCATTTCTTTGTGGACGGGCCGGACGGATGTTCATCCAATGCGTAATGGCTTCTCTACTGGGAAGTCTGATCTGTCTTGACAGGATCTTGATTCAGAGCATGATCGCCAGACCCGTGATCGCCGCTCCCCTGATGGGGTTTTTTCTCGGCGATCCTTATTCCGGTCTGCTGATCGGCGCCTTGATCGAGTTGTTCTGGATCGACCGTTTGCCGGTAGGCACCTACATCCCTCCACATGATTCCCTCACCGCTATTCTGATTACGGCTTCCTGCATTTTCTCCAGCCGGGAGATCGGTCATCACTTCCGGGAAATCATGGCCTTTTCCATCCTTATCTTTATCCCCTGTGGTTATGTGGGACAGAAAATGGAATCTATCCACATTCAAATGAACGACCGCCTTGCAAGAGCGGCATTGCTCTGCGCGGGAAAAGCTGATGTCAACGGCGTCGCGGCGCGACATCTGTTGTCTCCGGTCGTTTATTTTCTCCTTACCTTTTTCCTTATTCTTTTCTTTCTGCTGTCTGGAACAGTGATGACCACGTTCCTTTTTCCCCGTTTCCCCCTTTCAGTACTCAAAGCGCTGAATATGACCTTTTTTTTCTTCCCTCTTCTGGGAATTGCCGTGGCTTTGAATACAATTCATCTGCGGAGGATGGTCCCTGTTTTCTGCGCCATTTTTCTGGCGATTGCCGGAATTCTGGAATTCTTCCATGTCATCTGAAAACGGCCGTTCCAACAGCTTCCTTCTTGAACCGATGACCCCGGATGATCTGGAGGACGTGCTGGCTATTGAGACAGCCGCCTTTCCGTCTCCCTGGTCCCGTAATCTCTTTCTCGAGGAGTTTTCCTCCTCTGTCGCCCGCAATCTGACAATCCGGATATCCAGCCGGGGGCGCAGCATCCTCGTCGGCTACGCGGTATTCCGGATTGCCGCAGATGAAGTCGATATCCAGAGAATCGCTGTAAAACCGGAGTTCCGCCGCCGGAGTGCGGCGACATTTTTGATTAAAGCCCTGCTTCAAAAAGCTGGGAAGGAGGGATGCACGCAAGCCTTTCTGGAGGTCCGTCCTTCAAATGAGGCAGCAATTCGGCTCTATGAAAAACTTGGTTTTGTGGTAAAGGGAATCCGGAAATCATACTATGTGGAACAGGGTGAAGACGCGCTGGTCATGGGGAGGGACATCCCCGCTGGAAGCGGCTCTTCTGAACTTTGAGAACAGAATGCCTCATTGTGATTCCAATTCCGGATCAGAAATGATATCAGAACGGAAAGGCAGAGGCGATACAGGCTCGCACCAGGCAACGGCGCAGGAGATGAGAACAAAACCACCGCTGCGGTCGCCCTGATCTGAAATCGAAACGGCAGGTTCAACCGATGCATATATTTCCCATGTCGATAGCGGGTAAAATTCTGGTCAACAGCAAAGTGGTCAACGAACATTTTCTAATGCGGATCGAACTGTCCCCTGCTTTTCCGCAAGCCCTTCCCGGTCAGTTTGTCATGATCCGTGACAGTGCGGCTCAGGCCCCCCTTCTGTCGAGGCCCATGAGTATCTATGCCTTCGAACGGAATCGGGACTCCGCCTTTCTGGAAATTTTCTACCGCGTCGCCGGTGAAGGAACCCGGAATTTCTCTCTTTTTCAATCCGATCACAAGGTCCAGATTCTCGGCCCACTGGGCAAGGGCTTTACGGTGGATGCCGACTGCAGGCGCGCGATCCTGATTTCCGGAGGAATCGGAATATCTCCCCTGACTTTCCTCGCCGCCCATTTAGAGGAGAGACGGAAGAATGTTCCCTTGGAAATCACGGCCTATGTCGGAGCGCGCTCCGCAGATTTTCTCGCCGGGCTGGAACGGCTGGCCGCGCACTGTTCAGACATCCGGATCTGCACAGACGACGGCAGCACAGGCTATCGCGGCACAGTCACGGACCTGTTTGCAAGAGACCTTCCCGGATACGATGCGAAGGATTCCCGGATATACACCTGTGGACCTGAGGGCATGATGAAGCGGCTGGCCGAAGTGCTGCGGGGGCACCCTCTGCCCTGCCAGGTTTCCGTCGAGGAAAGAATGGCCTGCGGTCTGGGCGCCTGTCTGGGGTGTGCCGTACCGGTCAGAACGGATTCCGGCGATGTGGCCTATCGCCGTGTATGCAAGGACGGGCCGGTTTTTGACATCAGCGCCATGGTCTGGTCATTTTGACCGGAAAATTGACAAAACATCGGAGAGTCTTTAAACAGGATCGATCTTTCCCTGTATGAAAAGTCAGAAAATACGCATCCTGAAGGAGGAACCCCTTTATCAATGAAGATGAAGAAAAACTGTTTCCCAATGTTGCAGGCAAAACATGTCTCCTGCTTTTTGTTCGTTCTGTCCTGCCTTGTCTTTTTTCCGGCTCTCCCCGGCTCCGGTCGGGCCGCTGAGCAAAACAGCTCCACAACCTTTATCGCCCATGTCGCCTCCTTCAAAACTGAGACGAAAGCAGGAATTCAGGCGAAACAGATCGAAAGCAAAGGGGTGAAGGCATGGACGAAGAAAATGAATATTCCCGGAAAGGGTCTCTATCATCGTGTTTATGTCGGTCCCTTCAATAGCCGGAAGTCGGCGGTTACTGTCCTGCAGAAGCTCAAGAGCGACAAGGTCATCTCCTATTACGCCATTGAAGCCGGTAACACGGCGACCGAAGTAAAAGGCGAAATTCTGCCGCCCCCCCAGGAAGTAAAACCCCTTCCACCCAAAACCGAATCCCGTCCGGCCCCTCCCCCGGCCGCAACCAGACCGGCTCCTCAGCCCCCTGAGAAGACACCCGTGGCGGTAAAACCCTCGGATCAGGCAGCGAAGCCGGCCCCTGAGCCTGCCAGGGCAGAAGCGGGGAAGTCTGTCGAGACCTCCTCTGTGCCTTCTTCCGGAAAAACGCCTCAAACTGTAAAGCAGGCGCCTCAGGTGTACCCCTTTGATCCGAAACAGGATGCTTCATTTTATTATAACCAGGGAATCAAACATCTCATCAAGGAACAATATGATTTGGCGCTTCAGAGCTTTTCGAATGCGCTCCGGATCGATGCGAAATTTGCGGAAGGGTATATCAAGCGCGGCGATACCTGGTATCTGAAGGGCGATAACGAAATGGCCATCAACGATTACAATACGGCCATTGCCCTGAAGCCTCGATATTCGGAATCCTATCTCGGGCGCGGGCTGGCCTATAAAAACCTGGGGCAGATCAAAAAATCCGAGGAAGATCTCCGTCATGCCTGCAGACTCGGCAGTGAAGAAGCCTGCACCCTGTTGAAAGTATGGCGCTCCATGACCGTTCCCGGACGGTGAAATACCTGCCTGGAGAAATAAAAGATTCGGAATCGTTTTTTTGATGCAGTCTCACCATTCTTATTTTATTTGCGGGAACTTCATGACATCTGGAGAAGACAAGAGAACTCAGGCAATCGAACCCCGTCTGGCTGTCGACATCGGAGGGCTTCGCCTCTGCAATCCGGTCATGACGGCCTCCGGGACCTTTGGTTACGGCGAGGAATATGCCCCCTTTGTCGACTTGAACCGCCTGGGAGCCGTGATCGTGAAGGGTTTGTCCCTTGAACCCAGGGCAGGCAATCCGCCGCCCCGTCTCGCGGAAACCCCATGCGGAATGCTCAATGCCATCGGTCTGCAGAACATCGGCGTCAGAGCTTTCGTCGAGCAGAAGCTTCCTTTCCTGAAAGATTTTACAACGGCAGTCATCGCCAATATTTTCGGGGAGACCCTGGACGAATATGAGAAAGTGGCGGAAATCCTCACCGCGGCCGGAGGAGTCGCCGCGCTTGAGGTCAATATCTCCTGTCCCAATGTCAAAAAGGGAGGCATCGCTTTCGGGGCTGACCCGGAGATGGCCGCCGAGGTAACCGGAAGGGTCAAACAGTCCACGAATCTGCCGGTGATTATGAAGCTTTCCCCCAATGTGACGGACATTTCCGCTATCGCGGAAAGCGTCGAAGCCGCCGGCGCGGATGCCGTCTCCCTCATCAATACCCTGACCGGAATGTCCGTCGATGTGGAACGGCGGAAGCCTCATCTTTACAACATGACCGGCGGCCTTTCCGGACCTGCCGTCAAGCCTGTCGCCCTGCGGATGGTCTGGCAGGTGGCCAGCCGGGTCCAAATTCCTGTCATCGGCCTCGGCGGGATCATGACGGCGAATGATGCCCTGGAATTTCTGATTGTCGGGGCGAAGGCCGTTCAGGTCGGTACGGCCAATTTTGTGGACCCCCGCGCCACGATGAAAATTCTCGATGGAATGACGCATTATCTCAGGAAACACAAGCTGTCCGACATTTCGGAATTGATCGGGACACTCGGCAGGCTGTAAACAGTTTTCAACCATCCTGGGCATTCGAAAAGAACAGTGACAGCGAAAAGGCAGCGAGTTATGGGACGCGCCGTTACGATTGTAAGCGGAATTTATCTCATCGGGGGGGCGAACCTCACCCGTTCGGAAGACGCCGCAGTCTATCTGATCGATTTCGGCACGGAACAGGTCATGATCGACTCAGGCGCGGGCCGTTCGGCGAAACGCCTTGAGGAAAACATACGGGCGGCAGGTTTTGATCCCCACGGAATTTCGACGCTGATCCTCACGCACCGCCACATCGACCACATCGGCGCGGCGCCTTATTTCCGCGAACGCTTCGGATGCAGGATTCTCATGCATGACCTCGATGCCGATGCCGTGGAACAGGGCGATCCCGTCCAGACTGTGGCCGACTGGTACGGAACGAGCTTTCCGCCGACGCCCGTCGATATCCGTGTTTCCGGAGAAGAGGAGACGCTTTCGTTCGACGGAGAATCCCTGCATATCCTTTTTACCCCCGGGCACACGCCCGGCTCCCTCTCCCTGTACCTCGACCGGGATGGGCGCCGCATCCTCTTCGGGCAGGACATACACGGTCCCTTCATCCCCCGGCTGGGGGCCGATCTTCAAGCCTGGCGGCAATCCATGGAAAAATTGTTGAGCCTCAAAGCGGACCTTCTCTGCGAAGGGCATTTCGGCATCTTTGAGCCCTGGGAAGCCGTTGAAAGGTTCATTCGTCAGCACATAGACCGCAACAACGCCTGAAAATGGTTCCTCACAAGCCGCTCCACATCAGAGCGCCAAATCAGTTCGGACCGCAAAGTTCCAAGTTTCACGATCAAGCTTAAAGGCTGAATTTTCGGGCAGCGACCTACAACGTCGAGCTTTGAACATTGAACGTTGAACCCTTTAAAACATCCTGACGATTTCGTTCAGTTTTTCCTCGAGCCGACGGGCGGATACGGGGAAAGCCGTTTTCAGCTCCTGGGCGAAAAGCGACACCTTGAACTCCTCGATCATCAGGGAAAGGTCTGCAAGAGCCTGCTGCTTTTCATCGGAGACACCGGACGTCATGTTTTGCACAAGTTCATTATGCCGGGTGACGAAAGGAAGAAGCTCCCGTTCCCGGCGCCGGTCTTTTTCAGGATTGAGCAGGCCCCGTTCGGCGCGTATCTTCAGGGCCTTCAGATAACGGGGGATATGCGAAAGCCGCCCCGCATCGAAGCGGCACAGAAAATCCGCCGGCAGCAGTCCCTCCATTTCCCGTCGAAGTTGAAGAATGAATTCCCGCGCCCCGCTGTTTCCCCGGTTGACGATCTCAAGATTCCTGAAATCTCCCGCGATTTCGAACCAGGCCTTCAACAGGGGCTCCACAGTCCTGATCCCCTCCTGTCCGGAGATCAATATCTTCCCCGCTATCTTCCGGGCATGGGCCTCGAAATCCTCCGCTGTCCGGACATCCACGGCAAAGAGATCTTTTTTCACCTTTTCGAGCAGCCGGCTTTCCATATTCCGAACGCCGATAAAAGACTCCGCCCAGGTTTTCAATGGTTCCGTCAATTTGAGCGCCTTTTTCAGCTCTTTCAACTCCCGGGTAAAATAAAGGCCGTAAAGTGCAGCGATCCCTTCCCGATGCACGCAGGCCGCTTCCTCACGGGTCTTATAAAGGCGGAGATGGACGCATCCGTCTCCCGGGGTCAGGGCAGGCCAGGCGCATCCCTTGAATGACCCGTTCGCGTGGAGATCGATGGATTCAGGAATCTCCCCGAAATCCCACGCCGTCAGATCCGATTTTTCCCATTTTCTCCGCGCCTGTTCAAAAGCCCGGGAATCCTGCTCCGCGGTCAGGGTCTGCTGAAGTAACGAGAGGTCCCGGCCGGCAGCCTTCTCGCGACCCTCGCCATCCACAACGGCAAAGCGCACCTGCAGGAAATCGGGGACTTCTCTGGCGGACCAGGCCGATGCGGGGATGTCCACACCCAGTCTTTCCCGGAGCAGGCCGGCCACGGCGGAAAGAAGCGGACCTGAGGGGCCGCCCAGATGCTTTACGATGTAATCCGCTGTCCCGGCCAGCGGCTGAAGTTTCTTACGATACTCCTTGGGCAGTCCCCTAAGCAGGGCCAGAATCCGGTCCCGCAGATGTCCCGGAATCATCCAGTCGGCAGCCGCGGCAGGGACATCGGGCAGCAGGACATCGGGAATTTTCAGGGTCACGCCGTCGTCGGCCTTGCCCGGATCGAAACGGTAGACGCAGCGGTAGCTCCGCCCTCCGACGGTCACCTCGTCGGGGAAAAGGGATAATTCCTCCTCATCGGGAAGCCGGGTCAGGACATCCGCGGGAGTCATCCTCAGAAAGGCGTCGCCGCCCTGTTCCCGGATCTTTCTCTTAAGCGTCCGCACATTGCAGATCCCCGGCAGCCTCGACGCGTAAAAATCGTTCAGCACGGATTCATCCTGGAGAAGATCGCGGCGGCGGATTTTGTCCTCCATCCCGATGACCTCCGCCACGAGCTGACGGTTGTAGAGCAGGAACGGCAGAGGCGTTTTCAACTCCCCTTCCACCAGGGCGCTGCGGACAAAGATGCGCGAGGCTTCCTCGGGATCGATATGCGCGTATGACACCTTTCGCTGCGGAACGATGACCAGGCCGAAAAGCGAGACCTGCTGATAAGCCACAACCTCTTCCCGGCGCTTTTCCCAGTGCGGTTCGGAATAGGTGGAGGTGCAGAGATTTCCGGCCAATTCCTCGATCCACTCGCTGGAAATATTCGCGGCGATGCGGGCGAAGAGCCGGGACGTCTCCACCATTTCAGCGGCCACGATCCAGTTCCCCCCGGAATTGAAGAGTCCCGAACCCGGAAAGAGCATGACTTCCCTTCCCCGAGTCGCCGAATAGATGTTTTTCTCCTTCTTGACGGCAATGCCGGACAGATAGCCGCTGAGGATGGAGCGGTGGATGGCGGCGTTCAGATCTTCCGGAGCCGCCGCTAACTTTTTCGAGATGCTCCGGTCCGCTTTTTCCTCTTCGCGCCGAATTGTCCGGATCTGCTCGTAAATGTCTTTCCATTCCCGCATTCTTCTCCAGGACAGATAGTTCACCCGGCAGTATTTCCGCATCTTTCCCTGACTTTTCAGCGTCTCCTGAGCCCTCTGATACTTGTCCCAGATGCGCAGCAGCGTCAGAAAATCGGACGTTGGATCGAGAAAAACGCGATGAGCCGCGTCGGCCAGGCCTTCCTCATCGACGGGCCTCTCCCGGGGATCCTGAATGCAGAGCCCGGAGGCGATGATCGTCGCTTCCTCCACACACCCTTCCTTTTCCGCCTCCAGAAGAATCCGGGCAATCCGCGGGTCCATGGGCAGACGGGCCATCCGGCGCCCTCTCTCGGTCAGCCGCACGTCCGCTTCCCCATTCCCTTCTTCTCTGCTGTTCCTGTTTTTCTCGATGGAGATGGCTCCCAGTTCCTTCAGGATTTCAAACCCGTCGCGGACGCTTTTGGGATTCGGGGCATCGATGAAGGGAAAAGCCGCCGGGTGGCCCAATCGAAGTTTCAGCATGCGGAGGATGACCTCCGCCAGATTGGAGCGCAGAATTTCCGGTACGGAAAACTGGGGACGGTTCAGATAATCCTCTTCCTCGTAAAGCCGGATGCAGACGCCGTTCTGCACGCGCCCGCACCGCCCTTTGCGCTGATCGGCGCTGCTCCGTGATATCGCCCGCACGGGGAGGCTGTTGGTCCGGGTCCGCGGATTATACTGGGAAACACGGGCGTAACCGGTGTCAATCACGTAGCGGATGCCGGGGATGGTAAGCGAGGTTTCGGCAATGTTCGTGGCTACAATGATTTTCTGCGCGGTCGTCGCCGAAAAGATGCGGCGCTGCTCCGCCCAGGACAGACGGGCAAAAAGGGGAAGAATGACCAGGTTCTCATAGCGTCTTCCCTCAAGCAGCTCACAGGTGTCCCGGATGTCCTGTTCCGTGGGCATAAAAATCAGGATGTCTCCACGGTCGGAACGCCTGGCTCGCAGTTCCTCCACAGCCCGCACCGCGGCTTCGACGTGGGTGATTTCCTCGTCTCCGTCACCCTGTTCGATGGGCCGGTAAAGGACTTCCACGGGATAAACCCTTCCCGTGACTTCGATTACCGGAGCGCCGTCAAAGGCGGCGGCGAATTTCTCCGTATCGATGGTGGCCGAGGTGATGATGATCTTGAGATCGTTTCTCTTCCGCAGGAGGGTTTTCAGGTAACCGAGGAGAAAGTCGATATTGAGATTCCGCTCGTGCGCCTCATCGACGATGATCGTGTCGTAGGCGTGCAGGAGAGGGTCCGACTGGGTTTCCATCAGGAGAATGCCGTCGGTCATGATCCGTATATACGGGGAAGGACCGGAACGGTCTTCAAAGCGGATGCGGTAGCCCACCGCCTGGCCGACGGTCTGCCCCAGTTCCTCGGCAATCCGCTCCGCCACAGTCACCGCGGCGACCCTCCGGGGCTGCGTGCAGCCGATGATCCCGTTGATGCCTCGCCCTGCCTCCAGGCACATCTTGGGGAGCTGAGTCGTCTTTCCCGAACCGGTCTCTCCCGTAATAACCACCACGCGATGACGCGCGATGGCCTGAACGATTTCCCTTCGCCGGGCCGTAATCGGCAGATCCGCCGGATAGGTCACCCGGGGACGGTTTTTCCGCCGAAGCTCCTTCTTATTCCCGGAGCGCATCCGCCCCGGACGTTTATTTACATGGATTGTTTCTTGCACTTATTGTCCTGATTTTCCTTTGGACAACATCCGGAAAACCGCAATTGATCTTTGCCGAAGCAGGGAGGACGCAGGAATCAGAATGGCCCTGTCCAGAATTCTTATCCAAAACAAAAGCATCTTTCTTGAATACAACCGGTTCCGAAAGCGTCTGTTTTCCGAGCTTGCCCCGAAAGACAGCGAGATCATCCTCTATCTGCTGCCCTGGATGCTCAGCGTCAACGACGTATCAATCCCCGGTTACGTTGATCATATAAAGCAAAATTTCCGTGTTTTCAACATCGAAACCGAAAAGGATATCCTGAAACGGGAACGCCTTTTCAAGAAAACCTTCCACATCCGGAACGACTTGACCGTGCTCAAGCCTGCTGAAAAATCCCTGCCCGTCGAGGGTATTTACACCATCGGAAGCGTCGGGACGATCAGTCAGACTTCCTCTTCGGACTGCGATCTCTGGATCTGCATCGACAAAACGCTTTACGACGAAGAGGCCTTTGATCTGCTCACCCTGAAAATCGACCGGATCAAAGATTGGATGGATTCCCGGCTGAAAATGCCCGTCTGTTTTTTTCTCTGCGATGTCGAGGATATCCGTGCATGCCGGTTTGGCGGCGTGGATTGTGAGAGCTGCGGCAGCACCCAGAAAAAAGTCCTCAAGGAAGAGTTTTATCGGACGGCCATACTCACAGCCGGCAAAATTCCCCTCTGGTGGGTTGCCTGGGACCGGCGGCAAACCCTGTGTTATGATGATGCCGTCAGGGAGTGGCAGTCCGCCCCGTCGGTCTACTATGATCTGATCGATCTGGGAAATCTGGATTTCATAGATAAAAGAGAATCCTTCGGCGCGGCGCTCTGGCAGTTCAACAAATCACTGACTCATCCCCTCAAATCCATTCTCAAGATGCTGCTGCTGAAAATGTTTCTCGAATCACCGAAGGAGGAGCTTCTCTGTCACCGCTTCCGCCGGCTGATTCTCGATCAGCCCCGGAAGCCCCATTCCTTTGTTGACCCCGGTGCTTTCACGCTCATCGCCGTCCTGGATTTTTACCAGAACATGGACCCGCAAACGCTCCAGTTTATCCTGAAATGCTTTTACCTGCGGTATAAGGTCAAACTCTTTTCCAGAACCATGACGGTCAAAGAGGAAACGGCCCTCGAGCTTTTCCGGAGATACGGGCTGGACAGGGAGACGATATATGAACTCAATCGCTTTTCATCCTGGACATATTCCTCGCAGATCCGGTTTGGGGAATTCATCGTCCTGCTCCTGGTAGACATCTACAAAGACATCGCCCATATCGCCAGGGACGTGACGGGTGATGTGGCCGCTCAGGATCTGACAATCCTTGGCCAAAAACTTTCCGCTTCCCTGAAAAAGAAACCGCACAAGATCCCGGTTCTTTCCAAGCCCCTGGAAACCTTGAAAATGCCTTCGCTGACCTTGCGCTTCTGTGAAAACAGGTGGCAGGTTTTCCCGGATAACGACGACGGCGCAATGATCGTTGAGAAGAGGGATCTCGTGTACTGCCTTGCTTACCTCGCCTGGAACGATCTCTATTTCCCCGGGCAATTGCGGATGCTTCCCAACCCGACTTCGGCGGCAATGCAGGAAATCATCAATCTGCTGCAAAAAATCCGTGAGGTTTTCGGCGTCTACGACGTCAGTTCCATCGATTTTCAGAATTTCCTGCAGCCGGAGCATACGGAGAAATTGCTTATCATCATCAATTTCGCGGCTCCTCCCCACGCCGACGTTATCCATACTCTTTCCGTCATTCGTCTCAACAACTGGGGAGAATTATTTGTAAACCGGTTTACCCTCCAGGAAAGGTTCATTTCATTTCTTGAAAATATCGCGGAAAGCTCTTACAATACAGTTGAGTTTTTTCACGTTCAAAAAAACGCTCCTCACAGCGGAAAACTTCTCGCGAAAGCAAGGCGCCTGGTATCCAAATATTTTGTTCTTGTCGATCGGAAATAGTCGTCACCAAACAAAAATTTTTTTTCTCGAGGGTCCGGCGGATCCACTCCATGGAGAGCCATGTCATCTGTGATTTTCTATTTTCAACTGCACCAGCCCCTGCGTCTTCATCCCGACAGGGATAAATTCCTCTGGGATGAAGAAAACAGGGAAATTTTTCTTAAAGCCTCCGAACGCTCTTATATCCCCGCAATCGGCATGTTTACCGATCTCATCCGGAATCACCCCGGTTTCCGGATTACCCTGAGCATGTCGGGGACCTTTCTGGAACAGGCCCAGACTTATCATCCGAGCCTGATTCAGGCCCTGCGGTCTCTTCTCGACGCGGGAAAAGAAAGTCAGCAGGTCGAATTCCTCTGTGAAACCTATTATCACTCCCTGGCCTCCCTCTTCAACGATCCACACAAGCAGGAATTTCGGGATCAGGTCTCTCTTCACCGGGAAGCCATAAGAAAACTCTTCGGCATATTTCCGCTTTCGTTTCGAAATACGGAGCTGATCTATAACAATTCAATTGCCGACATCGTTGCCGACATGGGTTATGTCTCCATTCTGTGCGAACCGAGAGAAAATTCACACATGGGCGCTGGCACCGGATCAATTTCTCCCAATTCGGTATTTCGCGCCCGGGGCACCCATCTGGTCGTTATCCCCCGTAATATCGCGCTCAGCAACGATGTGGCCTTCCGTTTTTCCAGTCACCCCCTGACTCCGGAAGAATATGCCGCCTCCATAGCGCGCGGTGACGGCGAGGTGATTCTGCTCGGCTACGATCTGGAGCACATCGGCGGCCATATCCGCGAGGAAAAAGGCATTTTCGACTTCTGGAGGGGATTGCCCGCCGCCCTGGAACAATATCCGGATCTCCTCGTCGAAACACCGACGAGCGTCGCCACCCGCTTCAAGGATGCGCCTCTTCCTTCCCTGGATATCTCCGGTCTGTCCACCTCTTCCTGGCTGGATGTCATCAGAAATACCTTCGGCTGGCTGGAAAGCGCGGCGCAGTTTGAGCTTTTCAAGGATATGGAAGGCATGGAAGGCGTGGCCCGCCGGGCAGGAGGAGAACTGCTGACCCGCTGGCGCAATCTGACCGCTTCGGACCACATTTATTACCTTAAAGACCGGAGCATGGATGAACATGTCCTTTGCCGCTACGAAAATCCCTATGAACGATCGACCATCCGCGCCACTCAGATTCTGACGCGAAAAATCGACTATCTGGAGATGTTCATCAAGCGTTTCGAGATTCTGAAGCGAACGGAAAAGACGCCGATTCTTCTGATTACCCCGGAAACCGGGAGGCTGCCGTTCGACATGGGGATGCTGGCCAAATACATCTCCGGAAAAAGCGGCGGCCAGGGCGAGGTAGTTTCCGCGCTGTGCGAGGGACTTCTGGAGAGAGGAATCGATGTTCATCTGGCCACCCTGAATCTGAAGAAGCGGTTTCAGATGGAATCCCAGATGACAGAGAGTCAGTGGCGGGAAATCCGCTACAAAATCGATCCGGAGAACATTCATCTGGTCAGTTCCGCCATTTTTGCCGACAATCTCAGCGCTTATTCCGGGGATCCCCTGCGGACCGCCGCCGAATTTCAGCGGGAAATCGTCAACAATATCCTTAAGATCGTCCGTTCAAAGCACGAAGGCCGCCTGATCATCCACAGCCATGACTGGATGGCCGGCGGCGCGATCACCGCCTATGCGAAATTGACGGATGTGCCCGTTCTGCATACGGTGCACAATGTCTTCACGGAAAACCTGCCCCTGGACCTTTTGTCGGGAATCAATCTGAGCGGCATTTCCGATTATCTCTACTACTCGGAGGCTTACGGCCAGCCATGCATTGACTGCCAGGCAACGGCGATCAAAAATGCCACGATAATCAATTTCGTGGGAAAACAATTTCTCCGCGAGGTGGTGGAAGACTATTTTCTCGATCGCCCGCTTGTCCCGCTCAGCGTCAGGAATGAAGTCAAAGCGAAGTATTTCAATGACGCAGCCCGGGCGATCATCAATGCCCCGGCCTCCTCCATGTACCCCGAAAACTGTCCTTTTCTAATCAGAAAATACGGGCTGGACGATCCCATTCTGCAGGCAAAGCGGGAAAACCTGGTGGCTTTTCAACAGCGCACCGGACTGAACGTCAACCCCGACGCCATTCTCTTCTACTGGCCTTCCCGTCTGGATCCTGTTCAGAAGGGCATCGAACTTCTGGAGGCAATCGCTCAGAAATTCGTGACGGCCTATCCCGACGCCCAGATCGCCATTGTGGGGGACGGAATTGGCAGCGACCGCACCCATGTTGAGATTTTCGGCCGGATCGCCTATGGCTCCGAGGGTAAAATCGCATACCACCGCTTTGATGAAGCTCTGTCTATGCTCGGTTTTGCCGCGGCAAACGACGTCTTCGGCGCATCCCTTTACGAGCCCTGCGGACAGATCGATCAGGTGGGAAATCTTTTCGGCGCGACAGCCACGAACCGGGATACGGGCGGCTATCATGACAAGATCACCGAATTGCGCTTAAAAATGGACGGCGCGCCCCAGGATGTGGGCAACGGCTTTCTTTTTCGGGATTATGATCCGGGTGGATTGTGGTACGGACTGGAAAAAAGCATTAAATTTCACCGGAAACCCCCGGCGGTGCGTGAGGCCCAGATCCGGAGGATTATGAGGCAATGCCGTGAAAAATACGACCTTCAGACGATGATTGCCCAGTATATCCGGATTTATGAAAAGCTAAACGGAGGAAAACCTCTGGGATAGGAAGCCGCTCAGGGGGTCCAGCTCATCTCCACATTCAAGTCCCGTGGCGCTGCGATGTGGAGAAAGGTTTCCAGCGTCCGGCCGGTGCCCGGCGGCAGCTCCAGTTCCCGCACTCCCATCTCCGCTTTTTCTTCCGGATAACCTGGTTCTCCCGTCATTGCGAACGTGATCCGGCGGTCCCGGATTTGAGGGACGGGCTCTTCGACCCGGACTTTCAGCAGCTTGCCGCCTTCATTTTTTACGACCGTCTGCCAGCGCCAATCCCACACCTGTTTATTTGCATCGAATGCAGGCGCGTTTCCCGGCTCCGACAGCATGTTGATCTCCGCCTGAACATCCGGACAGCTCCCGAAAAGCAGACTTTTCTCCCGTCCGGAAAAACCGAATTCCCGACGGCCCAGCAATACGCCGTCCCTCAGAAACAAAGCCGGATTTTCCGGAATCGTCACGGGTGACGGCAGGGTGATCACTGCCCGCATCTCCGCATTCCGGCCGGAAAATGGTTTCAGGATACGGGTAAAGACAGCCGGCCAGTTCGCGCTTTCCACGGGAAGAACCACCTTTTGGCCTGCCGGGACGCTTCGTGTCCCCAGGAAACGGAAAAACGGGGCAACGGGATTCCGCATCGGCGTCCCTGCCGCTTCTGTTTTTTCCGTTTTCTTTGAAGCCTGACGAGCCCCTGTTTTCTCCACGCCGATTCGCCACTCCGGTGCTTTGTCCGGAACGGTCGGAGTCCCTTCCGGGTGGGTCGCCAGGGATAGCTCCACGCCGGCCCAGTCATGAGGGGAGTTCTGCCAGACCTCGGCTTCCCAGGAAAAGGAGACGCGTTCCTGCCCTGGATTGGCTTCAAGGCGATAGAGCGGCTTCCAGCCGCAGTCGGACAGGGTATAGGAATATCTCAAGATAATCGATCGGCTCTCCGGCTTCAAACCCAACAGAGACAGGCTGACTTCCCAGTCCGCCTTTGCCGCTTCACGGGGATTCTTCATCTCAGCCTGAAGAGTCGCGATGCGCTGATCCAGTTCTTCGCGTTCCTCCTCCAGGGTCATCTTTTCCTGCCAGGCTTTTTTCGTATTCCGGGAAATCACTGCAGAAAGATTGACGGCATCGTTCAACGATCTGGTTTTCGCTTTTGTCTGGGACTGCCAGAAGGCGATCCGCGCCTCCAGGCCCTTGATCTCCGCCGCCAGCCGATTTCGTTCCGCCGTCAGGCTCCGGTGCTGCTTCCGCTTTGCGTCGTTGACTGCGGATCCTTTGTCCGTCAAGGCCCGCCAGGAAAGAGAGGAAATCTTCAGTGCCGGATCTTCCACCGGAAAGATTTTCAGTGATTCGGGCTTAGCCGGGCCGGGTAGAATCAACACCGCCCTGCCCTCTCCCCCGCCCTCCATTCGAACCGACAGACGGGAAACTTCCGTCACCTGGGCCGATTCCGGGGAAAGGGTCGCTGCCACCGGCGTCGCCTCCGCCCTGCCGCACAGGACAATCAGACAGATCAGAACCATTGCCGCCGGCCATATCCTGAAGCAGAGAATTGTCCTCATTCTTATTTTTCCTTTTCCGGCAGAATCTTCGATCCGCTCCTCTTTCGCGGCGTCAGAAGCTGCTGAACCTCCCAGCCCTTGAGAAGCCGGTAATCTCCTTCCCGAAGATTGCCCAGATGCAGATCCGCAACAGCCGTCCGGATCAGCCTCAGGACCTCGTGCCCCAGTTGCTCGAAGGCCCGGCGGATAACCCGGTTGCGCCCTTCACTGATCTTCATGGTCAACCAGCTGCTCTTTGGATTGATCTCTTCGAGCGCCACCTCATCGGGAGCAAACTTCCCGTCTTCCAGCTCCAGCCCCTTCTGCAGGCGGTTGAATTCCGCGGCATTCAGTCTGCCGGAGATCTTGACCCGATAGGTCTTGGAAATACGATAGCGGGGATGCTGGACGCGCTGGGCGAAGCCGCCGTCATTAGTCAGCAGGAGCAGACCTTCGGAATCGTAATCCAGCCTGCCGACGGGAAAAAGCCGGACTCCCAACTCCGGCAGGAGGTGAATCACCAGGGGCCGTTTCTGCGGATCGCTGAGCGCCGTCACATACCCTCGAGGCTTGTTCAGCATTACATAGACCTTCGTTTCTTCCGCGCAGATCAGCTTGCCGTCCACACGGATCTCGTCCCGCTCGATGTCGGCCTTTGAGCCCAGCTCCCGGACGATTTCCGAATTGACGCTAACCCGCCCTTCGCGGATCATCTCTTCCGCTTTACGCCGGGACGCCACCCCCGATCGGGCGAGAATTTTCTGCAGCCGCTCTTCCATGATGATGTCCTGCCCTTCCTTTCATTCCGATTCCAGATTCAAGCGCGTTCTTCGCTTTCTGCCCGACGCCGGTTCCACAAGATCGCCTTGCGTCCGCCTGCATCGATTCCGCTGCCTTTCACTCATCGCAGAGCCGGGATTGAAATCAGATTTTTACCGCTTCCCGGACTTCTTCCATGGTCGCGCGGGCGATTTTCAGGGCGCGGGCATTGCCGTCATCGATGATTCCCCGAACCTCATCCATATGACTGCGATAGTAGTCCTGCCGTTCATGAACGGTTTTCAGCTCCCCGGCGATACGGGCCGCCAGGCGCTTCTTGCATTCAATGCAGCCGATTCCCGCCCTGCGGCACTCCACTTCGATTTCCCCGACGGCGGCTTCTTCAGAGTAAAGCCCGTGAAAGCTGAAGACATTGCAAAGCTCAGGCCGCCCCGGATCGGTCTTTCGCATGCGCTGCGGATCGGTGAACATCGCCATGATCTTCCTGTTCAGGGCATCGCCGCGATCGCTGATGAAGATGGAGTTGTCGTAGGATTTGCTCATTTTCCTGCCGTCGATGCCCAGGAGTTTGGGGACATTGGTCAGCAGGGGCTCGGGAATGGGAAAGATTTCCCGGTAGAGAAAATTGAAGCGCCGGGTGATTTCCCGCGTCAGCTCCACATGGGGCAACTGATCCACCCCCACGGGCACGCCATGGGCCTTGTACATGATGATGTCCGCCGCCTGAAGCACGGGGTAGCCCAGGAAACCGAAAGTCGACAGATCCCGGTTGGTCAGCTCCTCTTTCATCTCCTTATAGGTCGGGTTCCGTTCCAGCCAGGCCAGCGGGGTGATCATGGACAGCAGGAGGAAAAGCTCCGCGTGTTCCCTGATTTTCGACTGGACGAACAGGGTGCTTTTCCGCGGGTCAAGCCCGACGCTCAGCCAGTCGATCACCATGTCGATGATGTTCTCCCGGATCGAATCCGTGCTGCTGTAGTCACTTGTCAAGGCGTGCCAGTCTGCTACGAAGTAGAAGCACTCATACGTACCTTGATTCTGAAGGTCAACCCAGTTTTTCAACGCACCGTGCAGGTTGCCCAGGTGGAGTTTCCCCGTGGGCCTCATTCCGCTTAAAATTCGTTTCGCTGTCAAGATGCCCCCCTGAAAAATTTTTCCGTCCTTTATCAAAGATAACCGGTAAACGCAAGAAAGCCCCCGAAATTATTCTTCCGGGGGCTTTCTCCAGACTCGAAAAACGCAACAGAAAATTTATTTGATTTTTTCCGACAATTCCTTTCCCGGTTTGAATTTGACGACTTTCTTGGCCGGAATCTTGATGATATCGCCCGTTTGAGGATTTCTACCCTCGCGGGCTTCCCTCATGACGACGGAAAAAGTTCCGAAGCCGACCAGCCCCAGTTTCCCAGTTTTGTTCAGTTCCTTCGCTACCGTATTTACATAACTTTCCAGAGCTTTCGACGCTGAGGCCTTTGTAATGCCTGCTTCTTCTGCTATTACCGAAATCAATTCCGCCTTCGTCATCCTTCAAATCCCCCTTCGATATTTTGTAATGAAATGGTTAGAGTGAAATGCCGAATATCTGCCGCCCAGAAAAGTTCAAGCGACACCCGGATACGCTGAACCCTTTACAGCAGACCGTTCCGTTTCCGGGAACAGGCTCAATGCTGATTGTTGTTGATTTTTAACATAAAACATGCCCCTTATCAATTAAAAATAGGGGTTTGCCGGGGTGGCAATATGAAAAACCGCACAATGCATGGATCTCACACTCCCGTAAGGTTCAAAAGACCGTGGACGCCACCTTGCCGGTCACACTGTTTTTCTTCAGCAGAAAATACAGTTCCCCCGGTTCCTTGAGGCTTCCGGCAACCCGTTCCGCTTCTCTTCCCGTGCCGCAGTAAATGTCAACCCGCCCCGTCCCCTTGATCGCTCCGCCCGCGTCCTGATTGAGAACTAAGCGGGAGAAGGGGACCCACTCCAACCCGCCGCCCTCTTCAGGAAAAACAGGCTTCCGCAGTCGAATCAGGGCCGGCGCTCCCCTGGGGAAAAATTTTGCGTCCGTGGCGATGGACCGCCCCGCAGTCAGGGGCACATTGTGGGAACCGACATTTTCACCATCCATGATCCGGAAAAAGACATAACTCGGGTTCCGGTACATCATTTCGTCCCGTTCCTCCGGATTGTCCAGAAGCCAGTTTTTGACGCCTTCATGAGACATCTCCCGTTCCGTAATCTTTCCCCGATCCAGAAGCACCTTCGCCAGACCGCGGAAAGGGCGCCCGTTGGATCTGGCGTAGCCGACGCGGATTCTACGGCCGTCAGGCAGTTCCATGATGCCTGATCCCTGAATATGAAGAAAAAACAGCTCCACAGGGTCCGCTGCCCAGGCGATTTCAAGATTCCGTCCCTGAAGAATTCCTTTCCCGTCGATCTCCTCACGGCTGTAATGGGGAACGACTTCGCCGTTAAGAACCCGCCCGGTCAGGGTTTCTCCTTCATATTTCGAATTGAACTTACCCAGATTGATCACGACGGTTTCTTCCGGAGGGCCATACAGAGGAAAAGAATAGAAATCCGTTTTTTCCAGCGAACCCTTCATCACCGGTTCAAAATATCCGGTAAACAGGACGGTTCCTTTCTGATCCTGACCGGCGGCTTTATAAAAATCGAAGTTCCCGGCGATTTTCGTTCTTCTGCATTCATCGGACCCGCAGGTCTGAAGGATTTCCCGCAAGGCCAGCAGGGTTGCCTTCAATTCCCCGGCGGTGCAGGTTGATTCTCCCAGAGGGTAGCGGCTGTCCGCCGGAACTCGGCTGTAGAACAGCAGGCTTTTTTCGATAGCCGCCAGCAGGGATTCCGTATCGAGATCATCCAGCAGCTGGGGCACTTCCTGAGGTTTGATGGGCGTCAGCGACGAGGTCAGCGGAGTCGGTTCATAAGGCTCCGGAGGTTCCAGTTTCGGAGCGGGAGGCGGTGTGGGGGGCGGTGCGGGCGTCGGAGCTGGTTTTACAGAGGGAGGCGGAACGGTTTTCGGAGCCGGCGAAGGGACGGTCTTCGGAGCCGGCTCCACTTTTGCTGCCGGCGGTGGCAGCCTGTAAGCTTCATCCACTCCTTTTCGCGCCGCGCAGCCGGCCATCCCCATGGAAAGGAAAAATGCCAGGGCAATGGGAACCGTTCCCCTTTTCCAGTTATTCATCGTCATCTTCATAATTCATCTTCCTTTTTCGTCGTTCCTGCTCAAAGTTCGAGGTCCATGGCGACTTCGTCGCAGTAGTCGGGATATTTCGCGCAACGGAAGCAGTCCGACCAGACCTTTTCCGAAAGAGTCGCCCGGTCCACAATCTTGAATCCCAGCCGCGAAAAGAAATCCACCTGATAGGTCAGGGTAAAGATGCGGAAGAGATCCAGGGTAATGGCCTCGGAAACACAGGCTTCTACAAGTTTTCGGCCGATTCCTTCCTTCCGCCGCGATTCGTCGACATAAAGAGAACGAATCTCGGCCAGGTTTTCCCAGATGATGCTCATGGCGCAGATGCCGATAATGGCGTTCTTTTCTTCATCGATGTATACGAAAAAATCCCGCAGATTGCCGTAAATGTCCATGAGGGAACGGGACAGCATCTCCCCCTTTCCCGAAGAGATGTTGATCAATCGATGAATCGTTCTCACATCGCTGATCCTTGCTTTTCTGAGCATTCCCTACCTCCCGGCCGCCCGGGCCAGCATTTCCCTGGCATGGCGCTTCGTCGTTTCCGTCATTTCCCTCCCCCCAAGCATCCGGGCGATTTCTTCCGGGCGCTCCTCATCGGAAAGAAGTTCAATCCGGGTTGTCGTCCGGTCGCCTTCCGCCGCCTTGATTACCCGATAGTGCCGTTCCCCGTAGCAGGCAATCTGGGGCAGATGGGTGATGCAGAGCACCTGATGATGGCGCGCCACATCGCGGAGTCTGTCTCCCACGCGATCCGCCGTCTCCCCGCCGATGCCGCTGTCCACTTCGTCGAAAACGATGACGCCCACGGCGCCGGCCCGGGCCAGGACCTTCTTCATCGCCAGGATGATGCGCGACAGCTCCCCGCCGGAAGCAATGCGGTTGAGCGGCTTCGGCTCCTCTCCGGCGTTGGCGGAAAGGTAAAACTCGACCAGATCTATTCCCCGGGGATTGAATGGCGGATTGCCCTCTTCTCCTCTCTCCTGAAAGACGACGTCAAAGTCCGCCGCCTCCATGCGCAGGCCGCGCAGCTCCTCCTCGATCGCCTGCTCCAGCACGGCCGCCGCCCGCCGCCTTGCCGCGGAAAGCTCTTCCGCCTTCTCTCTCATGCGGGTTTCGATTTCCCGCAGCGATGCCTGGGCTTTCTCCAGAGTCTCTTCCAGGCCGGACAGCTCCGACAGGGAATTTTCCAGTTCCGCCTGCTTTTCCAGCACTCCATCAAGGGAGCCGCCATATTTTCTTTTCAGCCGCCCCAGGATTTCAAGCCGCTCTTCAATGCCAGCGAGCCTGCCGGGGTCCGGAACGAGTCGCTGCCGGTAATCCCGCAGGGTAAAGGCGGCTTCCTCCAGGGAATAATACAGGGCGTCCAGCTCCGCTTCAGAGAGATTCAGAGATTCATCGAGTTTCCGGATGTCCCGCACACAGGAAATTACGCTTTTCAGGGACGCCAGAACGGAGTCTCCGCGATCGTAGAGGAGCTCATGGGCCTGCCCGGCGGCGTCCATCAGCTTCTGCACGGAAAGGAGCACCTGCCTTTCCGCGGTCAGCCGGACATCTTCACCGGGGATCACGGCTGCCTTATGGATTTCGTCCAGTTGAAAGCGGGCCAGTTCTTCCTGCTCCGTGCGCCGGTTTTTTGCCTCCGTCAATTTTTCAACGCGTCCCAGAAGATCCTGCCGGGTTTCGTACAACGCGCCGTAGCCGGATCGAAGGGGATTCAGGTCGCCGAAGGCATCCAGCATGTCCAGATGACGATCCGCATTCAACATGACTGAATGTTCCCGCTGACCGCAGATGTTCATCAGCGATTCGCCCAGGTCGGCCAGGAGGTTCAGGGTCGCCATGCTGCCGTTGATGTAGACCCGGTTTCTGCCCGAACGGGACATCACCCGCCTTACAATCATCCCCTCGCCGTCGTCAAGGCCTGCCTCCGCCAGCTTTTCCCGCACGGGGTCGCCTTCGTCCAGATCGAAGAAAGCCTCCACCTCCGCCGCTTCGGCCCCGGAGCGGATCATCTCCGTTGAGGCCCGGTCTCCCAGCAGAAGTCCAATGGCGCCGATGATGATGGACTTCCCCGCGCCGGTTTCACCGGAAAGAATATTCAGCCCCCGGTCGAAGGATACATCCAGGGCGTCGATCAGGGCGAAGTTGCGAATCTTGAGTTGCGCCAGCATCCTGAGCTTATCGGTTCATGGCGGGCAGTCGGCCCCATCCCAGTTTGGATCGCAGGATTTCGAGATAATCCCGGTTCTGAGAAGAAACCAGGGTGGTCATGTAGCGGGATCGGCGGATGATCAGAATGTCCCCCGATTTCAACGCAACGGACTCCTGTCCGTCAAGGTCGACGTTCACCCCTTCATCTTCCGACCAGATCTTCACGGAAACGGTCATTGTGCAGGGCAGGATAACAGGCCGGTTGGTCAGCGTATGGGGACAAATCGGATTAATGATGATGGCATCCTGGGAAGGAAAGACGATCGGCCCTCCTGCGGAGAGCGAATAGGCCGTCGAACCGGTGGGGGTGCTGATGATCAGCCCGTCGGCCCGGAATGTCGTCAGATAATGGTCGTCGACGGCGGTCTCCATGTCGATGATCCGGGAAAGATTACCCCGGTTGATGACCACGTCGTTGAGTACGGTGTGCTCGCAGAGAATCCGCCCGCCTCGCATCACCTCCATATCGAGCATCATCCGCTTTTCCGTCGCGTAATTCCCGCAAAGTATCCGCTCCAGGGAGGGATACATTTCGTTGAGGTTGATGTCCGTCAGGTAGCCGAAGGCCCCGAGATTGATGCCCACGATGGGAATGTCGAATTCCCGGACGGAACGCGCCGCTCTCAGCATGGTGCCGTCCCCTCCGAGAACAATCAGCAGATCGGCCTGAGCGGCCAGGGAACGCCGGTTCATCCCGCCGGGCTCCCCCAGAACCCCGGCAATCTCCTCATCGAGGAAAACCTCCATGCCCTGATCCAGCAGCCAGGCCTTCAGTTCCGCGGCGCATCCCAGCGCCTTTTCCTTCCGAATATTGGCGATAATCCCGATTTTTTTAATCCGCTTTCCGCCCTGCATCCCCCGGCTCCTTCATGGAGAAAAAACTGCACTGAAGTATCATAAACAACCCGCAGTGTCCACGATATAATTGTACCGTCCCGGTATTCCTCTTGACAAAATTCAACCGGATGGGATAGGTTCGCGCATTCAAATTTTCAGGGCTTTTCTGCCCGGCGAGGCTTATCTTATGGGACTGCTTAAAGGAACACTGACTTTTTCACTTTACCGTCTGGAAGGCTCATTGCCTCAACAGGCCGACGATTTCATCAACCAGCAGCTCCAGGCTTTTGCCTTCCGCAACATCGGCCTGACCTCGGAAGAGAAGGCCATGGGCTGGACCAGCCTGGAAAACGTGCTGGATACGGACTTTGAGGGCGCGAAATACATCTGGGGCGATTATCTCATGCTGGCCCTGCGGGTCGATAAAAAAACAGTCCCCCCCTCCCTTCTCAAAATCCGCCTGATGGAAGCGGAGCAGGATTTCCTCGCCGAAACAGGACAGAAGAGAGTTTACCGGGAACAGCGGGAGGATATCCGGGAGCGGGTCCATCTTGAACTGTTCAGCAAGACCCCGCCGGTTCCGGCCTTTTACGAATTCTGCTGGTCCGTGTCGCAGAAAACTCTGCTGTTATGCACATTGTCCGAAAAAGTGATCGACGATTTTCAGGATTTCTTCAAGCAGACCTTTTCCCTGCCCCTCTACCCCTACACCCCCTGGGATCCCCTCTGGCTGGATGAAGAACTGACAAGCCGCCTCTCCCTGGCGGAAAAGGCCGGACTGCCCGATGCCGTCGGCACTGCGGGACTGGCAGCCGTGGACCGGACCTCCCTGGGCCGCGAGTTCCTGACCTGGCTGTGGTTCAAAAGCGAAGAACGAAACGGGATGATTGAAATTCCAGGGAAGGGGGATGTGGAGCTGATCTTCGTCCGCCGCCTGGTCCTCGAATCGGGAGACGGGGAATACGCGGAAACCGTGGTCTGTCAGGGGATGCACGCCGATCTGCGAGAGGGGAAGGAAGCCCTGCGCCAGGGAAAGAAGATCAAAGAAGCCCGGATCAAGCTGGGCAAGGATGAAGATAACTGGGAATTCACTCTGAAGGCTGATCGTTTCTCCTTCCAGTCCCTGAAGCTCCCCGTCATGACGGACAAGCTGGACGACCCGGAAGACCGCGACGGCGCGATCCTCGAACGGATGTATCTGATCGAGACGGCCACAAAAACGATGATTTCACTCTTCCGCCTGTTTCTCGATCTGCGCCTTTCTCCCCGCTGGCTTTCCACCGAAGCCCCCCGCATCAAGAACTGGCTGCAGCAGTAAACCGGACTTATTTTTCCCAGTCGTGGATGGCTTTCAGCTTGGCTTCTTTTTCTTCCCGTTTGTGAATGGGGCGGAAGGAGTATTCGATGCGGCCGCCTGATTTTTCGCTGTATCTGAGGCAGATATCCAGTTCGGCGCCCGCCCAGTAACAGCTTTCCGTCTCCTCCTCTTCGTTGCTTACGGAGACGCCTTCGCCGTGGGTGTCAAAAAAGTGTCTTCTGATTTTCTTGAAATCTTCACGGGAATCGACGATGACGCTGACGCGGTAAAACCGGTTCCGGTAAAAGGAGTAAACGATGTCGGAAACCTTCGTGTCGTCGATCTCCAGCAGGTCTCCCTCCAGGCGGAAAGACGTGATGTCCCCGTCCTCACGGACAGGCAGAAAGGTCCGGCCGGTCAGGCTATCCCGGCGCTGCCCCCAGAGAATCCCCCGGAAGGCCATCGGTTCATTGAGAAAGGCATCCATTCTTTTCCTGTCCTCCGATTTCTCCTTGTTTTTTCCGGCCTGTTTCAACCGCTCTATTTTTCCACGGCTGCTGTCTGACTGACGGATGAATCCCCGTATTGTTCATCGATCCATGCGGCATATGCCCCGCTGCGTATCCGGTCGATCCATCCGGGATTGTCGAGATACCAGTTGATCGTCCGTCTCAACCCCGTGGTAAAGGACTCCCGGGGACTCCACTTCAATTCCGCATTCAGTTTCGTAAAATCGATGGCGTAGCGGTGATCATGCCCGGGACGGTCCGCCACGAAGGTGATCAGCTCCTGCCGGGATTTCCCATCACCCGCCGGACGCACTTCATCGAGGATATCACAGATCAGCCGGACAATGGCGATGTTCTCCATCTCAGACTGGCCGCCCACGTTGTAGGTTTCCCCCCGGCGGCCGGAATTCATGATCGTCCAGATCGCCTCGCAATGATCGCGGACATACAGCCAGTCCCGGACGTTCTTCCCGTCGCCGTAAACCGGGAGGGTCTTGCCTTCCAGGGCGTTGATGACGATCAGGGGGATGAGCTTCTCGGGAAACTGATAGGGTCCGTAATTGTTGGAGCAGTTGGAAAGGGTAATGGGAAGGCCATAAGTCACGTGATAGGCCCGTACCAAGTGATCCGACGACGCCTTGGAAGCGGAATAGGGACTGTTAGGCCGATACGGAGTCTCCTCCGTGAAGTAGCCTTCCGGCCCCAGGCTGCCATAAACCTCGTCCGTGCTGACGTGATGGAAAATCTGGAAGCGATCCCCCCGCGCCCTGGCCAGTTCGAGCAGATTGAATGTCCCCACGATGTTGGTCTGGATGAAGCTCTCCGGCCTGCGGATCGACCGGTCCACATGAGACTCGGCGGCAAAATGGCAGACGGCGTCGATTTCGTATTCCGCAAAAATTGCCTTCATCCGGTCGGCATCGCAGATATCCGCCTTTTCAAAGCAGTATCGCTCCCCGAATTTTTCTGCCAGCCCCGCCAGATTTTCCGGATTGCCCGCGTACGTCAACTTGTCCACATTGACAATCCGCCCCGCAAAATTCGCCTCTTCCAGCAGATATCGAATAAAGTTGCTGCCGATAAACCCGCAGCCCCCTGTCACCATCAGATTCTCTATTTTCATTGCGATTTATCTCTCCTCACCCCTCGCTTTCTACTTCAGGAAGCCCTGGATGATGCGGTTGACGGCGTCGTCGTAGGAAAGGCCGAGGCTCATGAGCTTCATGAGCTGGTCGCTGGCGATCTTGCCGATGGAAGCCTCGTGGGTGAGTTCGGCGTCAGAGTGTTTGGCCTTCAGAGAGGGGATGGTCTCGTTGGTTCCGTTGTCCATGATGATGGCGTCGCATTCGATGTGACCGAAGCATTTCGCCAGGGCCTCGATGGTTGCGTAGAAATTCTGATTGGAGTTTCCCTTGATGACGGAACGGGAAATCATGTTGGCCCGGCTGTTGTCGCCCGCCAGCCTGATTTCATTTTTCGATACGGCCGACTGCTCCTTCTCCGTCAGGACGCGCTCCATGATCATCAGCAGGCTGTTCGCCTCCAGGGTCGCTTCATTGACGCGATTGGCCTCATCCACGCCGCCGATCTGGGTCAGTTCCATTTCCGCCTGCGCCCCTTCCGCAAGAAAAACCTTCGTCGTGGGATTGAGCGTCCGCCTGCCCGATCCAGCACCCGTGGCGTAATGCTTCTCCACGTATTTCACCTTTGCCCCTTTGCCGACGCGGAATTCATGGATGCCCGCGTGCCCTTCCGGGCTGGCCGTCCCGCAGTGGATGCCGCAGCCCGCCACGATGGTCACGTCCGCCCCATCGCCGATGATGAAGTTGTTGTAAACCACATCGTAGAGGCCTGCCTGGCTGAGAATCACGGGGATATGCACCGATTCGTCTTTCGTCCCCGGCGCGATGGTCACCACGATCCCCGTGCCGTCGGCGTTGCTTTCGATATCGATATTGGCGGTGGTTGCCCGTGTCAGCAGTTTCCCGTTCTTTCTTATATTGTAGGCCCCCTTGGGAATGTCTTCCAGGTCGGCGACAGCCTTGAGCAGGTCCTTATCTAAAGCATCTAACATTGTGTTCCTCTCCTTCGCAGCAGGGTTTGAAATTACAGATACTCAGATCGTTGAGCAGGGGCAGTGCTTCGTCCAGGGTGCCGCGGAAAACAAACTGCCCGCCATTGATGATCAGGATCTCGTCGGCCGCATCCAGAAAGACCTTGTTATGGCTGACCACGATCGTCGTCGTGCCGTATTCTTTCTGCTCTTTTTTAAGAAGGTCCACCATGGGGCCGATGGTCCACAGGTCGATCCCCGTGTCGGGTTCGTCGTAGATAGCCAGCTTGGGATTGCGGGCGATGGTGGTGGCCAGTTCGATCTTCTTGATTTCGCCGCCGGAGAGTTTCGCGTCCACCGCCTTGTCCAGGAAGTCGAGGGGGCAGATCCCCACGCGCATGAGCAGTTCGACCAGCTTGTCCTCCTCCTCGATGCCTGTGGCCAGGCTCAGCAGTTCCCGGAAGGTGATCCCCTTGAAACGGGCCGGCTGCTGGAAGCTGTAAGCGATGCCGGCCTTGGCCCGATCCGTGATGGAAAAATCCGTAATATCCTGACCGTCAAAGATAATCGATCCGGACGTGACCGGATTGATGCCCATGATCAGTTTTGCCAGGGTCGTTTTGCCGCTACCGTTGGGACCGGTGATGGCATAGAATTTCCCCTTTTCGAAATTAAAATTGATACCGTTGATGATCCCGCGCTTTCCTCCGCCTTCGGAGCCCTCGCCGCGGTCCACCGCAAAGTGCAGATCTCTGAGTTCCAGCATTGCAGGCAACCTTTCTCTTTCCCGTAATGTTTCCACGAAATTAACAATGAATGTCCGTCTTTTCGGAAGGATTCATCTTATTTAAAAAATGCTCAAAGTCAACAGGCAAAACACCATAATTCCACAAAATGCACGGGATTTGATTTCCGTGACATACCTGTTGACAGAATTTCACTTGTGTAATCTGTATATGATTGTAATTTCGACAAGAAACGCTGCCGGGTCTCCATAGTCAAGATTTTACAGATACGTCCGGCTGCCCGCGTAACGCCTCGCGTAGTAGTCTCTGTCCAGGGATTCGACGCGGATGTTTTTGCCCGTGGCCGGCGCGTGGATAAACCGCCCGTCGCCGATATAGATCCCCACGTGGGAGATGGGTGCACCGTTGCCGTTGGCGAAAAAAACGAGATCCCCCTTCCGCAGGCAGTCACGATCCACGGGCGTCCCCGCTTCAAACTGCTCCCGGGAGGTGCGGGGCAGATCCAGGCCGTTCAACTGGTAAACCGCCATGACCAGGCCGCTGCAGTCAAACCCGTTTTCCCGCGACGTTCCGCCCCAGAGATAGGGCACGCCGATAAAACTGTGCGCCGTTTTGATAAGCTGTTCCCGAAAGTGGTCGTCGCCGAGCCGGGGCCGCTGCGCAACATTGTACTCCTCAGGAGTTACGATGTAATACTCGGCAATCACGCCGGCCTGCCTGAGGGTTTCCGCCCTTTTCCGGGCCTGCGCCTTCGCTGTAAAGTTGCCGAAACGGACCTTGTAAAGGCCGGAGGAATGGACGAAATAATAGGCATCCAGCCCCTGAAGGCGGAGAGCCTCCGTCAGCCGCGCGGCGTTTTCGACCCGGGAAAAGGCCCCGGCCTGAATGGTGAAGCCCATGTTGGCCAGCTTTTTCGCCGGTGTTGGTTTGACGCGCACTTCAGGCCGCTGCTGGGGCCAGTAAGTTTTTGATGAACAGCCCCCGAAAAAGGCCGGAAACGCGGCACAGACGATCAGCAGGAACGCGCCTGTCAGGATTCTCACAGGATTTTCAACTTTCCGCCTTTTTTCTTCCCTTCCCTTCCTCATCCCGTCTCCGCCCGAGGTTTAAATAGCGGTATTTTTAGCAAATCCCTGCAATATCCGCAAGATGATTATGCAGCTCAAACCGGATTAATTGCCTGTAATCTAAGTGTATTCCCTCAATTCTTAATCCAATGGATGATTGTTGTTCATCAATACCCTTACATAAAATAAGAGTTATCCCGATGGTTATCCTTTTCAACCTCCTGTAATAAATCCGACAAATGGAGTTGAGCATACCCGGAAAAAGTTATCCCCACAAATAAGAATAACCCTTAGAAAAACTTAAGGGTAACTGAGAAAGAAATTAAGGTTGCCCCCGATGGATGCCTTCAAAAACATCCTGTATGATCGGATCAAAAGTTGACGGAAAAACGGAAATAAGGGGTGTCGGGATTTAATGGATTTCCGAATCCCTGGGAAAGAAACGAAAGGATGACCTCAAAATGGAATTGGAAACGATCACCAAACTCCTGAACATCCCCAATTACAGAGTCACCCGGATCATCCAGAGCACGCCGAAGAACCTCCACCTGGCAGTGGAACCGATCGATCCGGGAACGCCGGTCTGTTCCGGGTGCGGTGAGCCCCACAACGTCCCTGTCCACAGCATGGGGAGCATCACGGTTCAGGATCTGAACATTTGCGGAAGGCGGGTTTTCCTTCAGGTCCCCAAAAGGAAACTCCTCTGCGATAAGGATCGAAAAATCAGGGTGGAAATCCTGGACTGGATCAAGGGCCGTTTCACGGCACGCTTCGCCGAAGAGATTCTGCGCCTGACCACGGTGACCAGTTACCGGGCCGCGGGCTGGTACCTGGAACTTGATGACGAAACGATCCAGAGGATGGGCCGAAGGCGAAAGACCGATGTTTCAGAGTCCAAGGTGAGCAGAAACAAGGATATGGAAACCCGTTCCAGCGCCGGGTCAGTTCGGATTGCCTTCTGAAGCGGATCGGGGGTGCGGAAGGGGTGAATAACAAAGAAGCGGGAGACTGAACGGTGTGAGCTGTTCAGAAATGTAGAAATAAAATTTAAAAACTATTTTAAGAAGGAGGAAAAGAGAATGGAACTGATTAAGAGATTTTTGAAGGATGAAGAAGGCGTGACGGCGATTGAGTATGGTTTGATTGCAGCGTTGATTGCGGTGGTTATTATTGGTGCAGTTACCTTGGTTGGTAAGGGGCTCGATGGCACATTCAGAGAGGTAGCAGGTGAACTTGGTGAGGGTGAGTAAAGGTTAACAAACCCAATTTCTGTATATAGAAACAGTTTTGGGATATTAACTATTTTACCTCAATAGTGGGTGGGGTATTACTTTTCAAACACGTTTTTTGAGTAAAAGTAATGCCCCGCCCATATCATGATGTAGTGGGTTATCAAAAGGCAATTTTTTCTTTTATTATGTGATGGTTATGCGGAGGGCTTATGAGTAAAACTATTTTTTTTCTTAAATCTGAAGACGGTGCAACAGCAATCGAGTACGCCCTGATCGCCGGCCTGATTTTTCTAGCCATCGTTAGCTCGGTATCATTTCTTGGTCAAAGCGTTAAAACAGTTTTATACGATAAGATTGCAGATGCATTTGAATAATGAAAAATTGTTCGGCAATGTAAATTTTGGTTATTTTAGGAATGCATAAGGATATTAAGGCAAGACATTATGACATGCCCTAATTTTAGTAGTAACGCCATTATAATTACCTTATTGGTGGGCATACTTATTACTGCGTCTGTCACTGATCTCCGAGCACACAGGATATCAAACCGACTTACTTATTCCACAATGCTCTTTGGATTGATTTTTTACAGTTTAACTGCTGGCTTTTTTGGATTTCTTCAGAGTCTCAGCGGCCTTTTTCTAGGTTTAGCCCTCCTGATTGTGTTTTATCTTGTGGGGGGAATGGGCGCAGGGGATGTCAAACTGATGGCTGCCGTAGGCTCCCTCCTTGGCCCCCAGGGTGTTTTCGCTGCCTTCCTCGGAACGGCACTGATTGGTGGAATTTACGCACTCATTATTTTAGCTGCAAAAGGTTATCTTATGGATACCATGAAGCGTTTCGTGTTGATGCTTAAAACTTTTTTTATGACAAAAAAGTTTATTTACATACCTCCCCCACGGCCAGAAAAGGCGCCCCTGCTCTGTTACGGCGTCGCGATCTCGCTGGGAACATTGGCCAGTGTGGCATACCGGATGATTTTGTAATCGGTTATTCATAGTTAACGCATCTCCTTCGGGAGATGAATTTGTTTTTTAAGGAGAGGAGCAATGGATAAAAAGAAGCATCTCATTTTCCTTGGAGGGGCAGTTTTTCTCGCCCTGATTGTAACCCTGCTTGCCTACAACTGGATTCAAAAAACAGCCACGGCAAAGGCCAAGCCCCAGGAAATGCAGAAGGTGGTCGTTGCCGCATTCGACGTTCCCTGGAGCACCGTGCTGACCAAAGACATGGTCCGCACCGCCACGTTTCTCAAGGAAAGTCTTCCCAATGGCTATTATCTCGATCCCGCCCAGATTGTCGGCAGAACCGTGATCCAGCCCATCCGGACCAACGAACCCATTACGGAAGCCCGTCTCGCCCCGACCAGCATAAGGACAGGAGGGGTTGCCGCCGTGATCACACCGAGCAAACGGGCCATGTCCGTCAAGGTAGACAAGGTGGTGGGTGTTTCCGGTTACATCCATCCGGGAAATCGGGTCGATGTTCTGGTCACATTGAACGAGCAGAGAGGGGAAGTAACTGCACCTGTGACTAAGATTGTACTTGAGAATATCCTTGTTCTTGCTTCCGGACCGGAATTCAACGAAACGAAAAAAGGAGAAAAGCCAGCCAACGTGGATGTCATCACCCTGGAGGTGACGCCGGAAGAAGGAGAAAAGCTTGCTCTGGCATCCACAGAAGGAAAGATTCAGCTTGCTCTCCGCAACTTCGGCGACAATGAAGCCGTAGCCACCCGCGGTGCCAAGATTCCCAATCTTTTAGGCGCCGCCACCTATGCGCCACCCGCTCCTGCATCGGCCCGAACTGTTTCCCGGCCAGCCGTCCAGAAGGCAAGACCCGTTGTCGCCGCAGCGCCGCAGAAACCAGCGGTCTTTACAGTTGAAGTGATTAAAGGAAGCAAAGTCAGCGAACAGAATTTTGAAAAGGGGGAATAGCGAAGATGAGACCTTGTCCTGGTTTGAAAGTGCATTTCGTCGCCTGTTGTCTGATATCAATTGCATTATGTTTTCTTATTGCCCTGCCCTGCGTAGCAGCCGGACCGGATAGGGTAGTCGTCAACACATCCCGTCCTCAAAAGTTAACCTTAACCGTGGGAAAATCGACAATCGTCGAATGCCCGCAGAACCTGAAACGCGTTTCCATCGCCGCCCCGGATTACGCCGACATCCTTACCCTCTCCCCCCGCCAGATCTACCTGACGGGAAAGATGGCGGGGAATACCAATCTGACACTCTGGCGGAGCGATAACTCCGTCATGTCCGTCATCGATGTGGAAGTCCTCCCCGATGTCGTCGGCCTCAAGGAAAAGATCCATTCGATGATGCCCGATGAGAAAGATATCCGAGTGACGGCAACTCCTGATGCCATCACCCTTTCCGGAACGGTCTCCAGTGCGGCCAACATGAACCAGGTAATGTCTCTGGCCAATTCCTATGCTCCAAAAGGCAAGGACAAGACCGGCGGCGTCAACAATTTCCTGGAAGTGGGCGGCGTTCATCAGGTCATGCTGGAAGTTCGGGTTTCGGAGATGTCCCGCAGCCTGATCAAAAAACTGGGGATTAATTGGAATTACCTGAGCGAAGGCGGCAATACTTTCGGAATGTCTATGCTGGATAATCTCACATACACAGTCTCTCCGAGTGATGCCAACATTCAACCGATGACCCACCTTTCAGCATCTGAAGGCGCGGTATCTGTTGGAACGCTTGTTTCCAGCAGTGTGGGCCTTGCATTCCGTTTCTTCGGCGGAGGAGCAACCTGGACCCTCTTTATTGATGCCATGAAAGACCAGGGTCTGCTGAAAGTCCTGGCAGAGCCCACCCTGCTCACTTTGAGCGGTAAGACGGCCAGTTTCCTTGCTGGCGGCGAATTCCCCATCCCGGTTCCGCAAGAGGAAAATATCACCATCGAATACAAACCCTTCGGTGTGGGCTTGAACTTCACCCCGACCGTGTTAAGCAACAAAAAAATCAGTATGCAGGTATCACCGGAAGTGTCTGACCTGGATTATACTAACGCCGTAGCCGTTGGAGGGTATGCGGTGCCGTCGATTACGACACGGCGAGTGGCAACCACCGTTGAACTGGCAGACGGCCAGAGCTTCGCCATTGCGGGTCTGCTGAAGGACGATATCCGTCAGATCGTGCGGAAAGTCCCTCTTCTCGGAGATATCCCCGTGCTGGGCAGTCTTTTCCGCAGCAGCCAATTCCGCAAGAACGAAACTGAACTGGTCATCATCGTCACACCTCGTCTCGTCAAACCGCTGGATATGACCAAGCAGACTCTGCCCACGGATCAATACGTCGAGCCCAACGACTTTGAGTTCTATCTGCTTGGAAGTCTTGAAGGCAAGGGAGAGAACGACTCTGCGACTCCGACCCCGGTTTCGTCAGCCCTTCCTGGTGATAAAACCGGCGGACTCGAAGGCGATTTCGGATACATTCGACCCTAACTGCGGGAAAGGAGGAATTGAAGCATGAAAAAATCATTATGGATCGTAACATCATTTATCATAGGAGCGTCTTTTCTGATTTCAGCCTGTACGTCCAGTCGCGTGGAAATGGATTACGGCACATCGCACAAACTGGCTAAATTCAATCAGACATTGAATCCCGCTGCGGAGAAAAATCTGAAACCCGTTACCGGCATGGACGCCCAGGCTTCCGAGAAGGTTGTGGAGAAGTACCGAAAGGATTTTGAAAAACCCGCCCCTGCCCAGAACGTGACCATCAATCTGGGAACGATGGGGAGATAATGGTCATAACCAGCTTTGCTGGAGGGTTGCACCATGAGAAAGTTAAGAGAACATAAAGGCGCCGCGGTTGTAGAGTTTGCCATTGTTCTTCCGATTCTGCTGGTCCTGGTTTTCGGCATCATAGAGTTCGGGATACTTATATACAACAAGCAAGTGCTTACCAATGCCAGCCGGGAAGGGGCACGTGCGGGGATTGTTTATATCGACGGAACTTCACGCGTTCCCGCAGGAAATGCGTCTAACTCTGACACCATTAAGGGCATTGTGAATGATTACGCGAACGATTATCTTATAACATTCGGCAGCAGCATTCCGCTGAATACTGATGTGGAATTTCCCGAAGGTCAAGACTCTGGTGATCCGCTCATAGTTACGGTGTCTTATGGCTATTCTTTTATCCTCTTCCCCGTCACTGACTACCCGATAAAGGCCAGAACGGTTATGAAATATGAATAACATGATTTTTTATTCGTCTCTTGTTTGATGAGGTTATTGTGATGAAAACAGCTGAACACTTCGGTTTTAAGCTGAGGGAACGGAAAGGGGCTGTAGCCGTTATCGTGGCTCTGGCCATGACGGTATTCCTGGGTATTGCCGCCATGGCCGTGGATGTCGGACACATCATGGTGGTGAAGAACGAACTCCATAATGCCGCAGATGCCGACGCCCTTGCGAGAGCAAATTTGTTATATGCACATACACCATCCGGATTTACCTCGGCGACCCCTCCAACACCGGACTGGGCCGCTGCTGAGTCTGCGGCAAGCACGATTGATCCGGCCAATAAATCGGATGGCGTTACCCTCACCAGCTACGAAGTGGAGACGGGCTACTGGAACCTGGATCAGAACCCGGCGGGCCTTCAGCCGAAAAGCATCACCCCCGGCACCAGGGATGTCGCGGCAGTTAAGGTAACAGTGAGGAGAGTTGATGGAACGAATGGCGGGTCAATCCGTCACTGGTTTGGTGCATTTGTTGGAAACTTGACTTCCAATGCGAGCGCGACCGCCATTGCCATATGTTCAAGCCCCGGCACGGCCAAACCAGGCACACTCGTGCCGATGGCCATACCCCTTTGGATAGCTAAAAGAGCGAGTCATTACAACAGCCCTTCAAATCTTCTTACAATAGGCTCGGCCTATCACTATGACGCATATGCTCCTGTAAATCCAGATGGGGACCCATATACGAACACCGTCGCCGGTCAGTGGACGTCGTTGACCTCGGATCCCATCAATAACGCAAATCATCTTAAAGATATAATCGTTAACGGCAATTCCAACCCACTTTCCATCGGCGATCCGCTTTATATCGAGCCAGGCACCATGGATGTAGGGTATCATGACAACTATATGGGGCTATATGAAGGTCAAACTGTTTTCCTCCCTGTCGTCGATGCCGTTCTCAGGGATGCAGTCAAACAGAATCCCGCTCCTCCCATAGAAGCCTTTATTGGTTTTCATATCACCAAGGTAAGCAGCGGCAAGGAAAAATATATCAGAGGTTATTTCGTAGAAAACGCATATCTGGGCGGTGGGCCGGGTGGTCCCTATTATGGCGCATGGGTTCCACCGGTGCTTGTGTATTAAGTACGGACAAAACCATGAAAAGTAAAACATTATGCTTAGCCAGAATCTTCGCTATGCCACAGTCTGAGATGATGCTCATATGTGCGGGAAAGGAGAAATAGTAGATGCCATTACGAACGCTGTCAGTAAAGATCATGGCAAAGGCGACAGAAACGGAAAGGAAATTGAAGGAGATTCTTTCTTCTGTTGAAGGGTTTTCCGTTTTAAATGATGATTATTCAGAAATGTCCGATATCCTGATTCTGGAAGTCGTCGATCCGCCGGAAAAGGATTTTCAGTTCGCCAATGTGGCTCAGAAAACAGGAAGGGCCCGCGCGATCTTTCTGACTTCATCCATCACCCAGCCGGAGATCCTTCTTGAGGCCTTCAAACTGGGAATCAAGGGGTTTTTCCCGCAGCCCCTGGACAAGAAATATGTTCGGGAAGCCCTGATCAATTATCGCGGCAGCTGGCAGGAAAGTCCAACCGCGAGAACGGAAGAACCAGAAGTTGAACTTGGGCAGATCGTCAATTTCTTCGGCAGCAAGGGGGGTGTAGGAACCACGACGCTGGCCGTCAATCTCGCGGTCAGCCTTGCCGCACGTAAAGAAAAGCCCAGGGTTGCCCTGCTGGACATGAATTCTTCATTCGGAGAAGTCTCCATGTTCCTCGGTATCGAATCCGCCTTCGACTGGGTCGATGTCGCCAAAAACATCGACCGCCTCGATGCCACCTACATGATGAGCACATTGACAAGGCACGAAACGGGAGTTCATGTTCTGCCCTCCCCCATTCGCCTTACCGAGGGTTACAGAACCAACCCCCATGTGATAGAGACGATGCTGCGGCTTATGCAATCGATGTTCGACTATGTCATTCTGGACAGTGGACAGTCCCTGGACGACAACACCAAGGCTATTATGAAGATCTCCGACTTGACTCTGCTGGTCTTCATCGCCAGCCTTCCCTGCATCATCAATCTGAAGCGGATTCTGGAAACCTTCCATGGACTGGGTTATCCCTCCGACGATTCTGTGGAGATCGTCGCCAACCGTTCACTTAAGAGTGCGGAAATTTCCCAGAAGGAAATCGAATCGTCCCTGAGGAAGACGGTCTATTTCACCTTCCCAAACGATTATCGTAATACCATGAGCGCCATCAATCAGGGGAAACCCATTGCGGCGATCGACAACAAATCCGAAATCTGTCAAAAATTCAACGAACTGGCAGCCCTGGTCGCCGAAAGAGAAAAAAGGGAAAGCAAATCAAAGGAATTGTCGGCTCCAATCAAAAAAGGGAAACTGTCACTTTTTGTAAACAATCTTTTCAAAAGCTGAATTATAAAGGAATTTAAAGGAGGACTTATCCATGGCATTCGTGCAATTGCTCAAAACGGGGAAACCTGATGTCTTTTCCCAGCAGTTGAATGAGCTGAAAGCCAAGGTCCATGACCGGCTCATTGAAATTCTCGATCTTTCCCTGATCGAAACGCTCGATCCCACACGCCTGAAGCAGGAAATCGGCCGGATCATCGAAAGGATCCTGGCGGAAGATGAATTTGCCATACCCATGAATGCCGAGGAAAAGGCAAGGTTCTGTCAGGAAGTCCAGGACGAGGTGCTGGGACTCGGCCCGATCGAACCCCTGATGCAGGATCCCACGGTAACGGATATTCTCGTCAACGCGCATGATCACATTTATGTGGAGCGCTTCGGCAAGCTGCATCTCACCGACTCCCGCTTCAAAGACAACGCCCATCTGAAAAAGATCATCGATCGCATCGTTTCCAACGTCGGGAGGCGCATCGACGAATCCTGCCCCATGGTGGACGCCCGTCTTGCCGACGGATCCCGTGTCAATGCCATCATCCCTCCGCTGGCCATCGACGGCCCCATGCTTTCAATCCGCCGGTTCTCCGCCGATCCTCTTGAAATGGATGATCTTATCACTCTGCGCACCCTCACCCCGGAAATAGCTGAACTCATCAAGGGGATTGTCGCCTCCCGGCTGAATGTCCTGATTTCCGGTGGAACCGGTACGGGGAAAACCACGATGCTCAATGTCCTTTCCCGGTTCATTCCATCCAACGAGCGAATCGTCACCATCGAGGATTCCGCCGAACTTCAGCTCAAGCAGGAACACGTTGTCCGTCTGGAAACGCGGCCGGAAAACATCGAAGGAAAGGGGGAAGTCACCCAACGCGATCTGGTTCGGAACAGTCTGCGTATGCGGCCGGACCGGATCATTGTCGGCGAAGTCCGCTCCGCCGAAGTGCTGGACATGCTTCAGGCCATGAACACCGGCCATGACGGCTCCCTGACGACGATTCACGCCAACACCCCGCGCGACGCCCTGCTCCGCATGGAGACCCTGGTCGCCATGTCCGGCCTGAATATCCCGAATGACGCGATCCGCCGTTATGTCAGCTCGGCCTTGGACGTCATCATTCAGGTGGCCCGTCTGGTGGACGGCAGTCGAAAGCTGGTCAGCCTCCAGGAAATCACCGGTATGGAAGGCAACGTCATCACCATGCAGGAGATCTTCAGTTTCAAGCAGACCGGCGTGGATGCCAAAGGCCAGGTCAAAGGACGGTTTGAGGTCAGCCCGATTCTGCCCAAGTTCCTTGAACGCTTCAAGTCTATGGGCATTCCCATTCCGAACGAGCTGTTTTTTTCCAATAAAGTGATGGAACTGTAAGGGGGATGGATATGGACTTTCTTCCGTTTGTCATCATCTTTATCAGTGTAGTCGCCGTTGTGGAAGGATTTGTTTTTCTCATTTCCTGGCGAACTAATCCGGAGAAGAAACGGATCAACCAGCAGTTGAAGATGCTGTCACGCCAGAAGGAGCAACTTGCCTATGATGATTTCGACATTACGCGTAAGACCAGAGAATTGAGCAGTGTTCCCTGGCTTAACGAGCTGCTGCAGAAGATCCCTCGCCTGCTGCCGACCGACCGCCTTATCGAACAGGCCAGAGCGCCTTACACCATGAGTGTTTACATTCTGGCCGCGCTTCTGCTCTTTTTTGTAGGAACATTAATATTCCACGCCTTAACAAAAACCTTCCTTGTGGCGGTTCCTGCGGGTCTGGCGATGAGCTACCTGCCCTTCCTATTCCTTATTATGAAAAAGAACAGCCGGATGAAAAAATTCGATGCACAGCTTCCCGATGCCCTGGACCTCATGGCTCGCGCCCTCAAGGCCGGGCACGCCTTTCCCGGCGGGATTCAGATGGTGGCCAAGGAATTTGATGACCCGATCGGAATCGAGTTTGCCAAGGTTGTGGAGGAAACGAACTTCGGCGTGGGCGTTGAGGAAGCCCTGCGGAACCTTGCAAACCGGTTTGACTCATCCTCTGACCTGAAATTTTTTGCCATTGCCGTTATGATTCAGCGGGAATCGGGGGGAAATCTCGCGGAAATTCTGGAAAGTATCGCCCGCATCATCCGTGAACGGTTTAAACTGATGGGCACCATCCGGACCCTGTCGGCGGAAGGCCGTTTATCGGCCATTATCCTTGTGGCGATTCCCTTTTTCGTCGCCTTTGCATTGAGCATCATGAATCCCCAGTATATCACGGTCCTTGCTACGGATCCCATCGGTAAAGCACTTGCTTTCACCTCGTTGGTCATGATGGCTGTGGGCATCTATATCATGAAAAAAACGATTCAAATCAAGGTGTGAGAGGAGAGATGCCATGAATACGCTGATCCTGATCTCGGTCATGATTTTTGGCGCCACGATTCTTTTTTTAACAGGCCTTTATCTTTACATCAGGTACGTACGAGAACACGCGCAACTGCTTGACAAAATAGAGAAAGGCTCTTCAATTCCTTCTATGGACCTCGACTCGGGGAGCGATGTCTCTCCCGCTCGTCAACTGCGAGCTTTATTCGTCAGGATTACAGGGCGTTTAGGTGAACTGGTCAAACCTAAAAAAGAAGATGAGGTCGCCAATTTTCAGAAGCCCCTGGCCCGGATCGGCTACCGGGGAGCGCATGCCACCTTGTTTTTTTTCGGGATCAAGGTTCTGCTTGCCGTTCTTTTGCCGGCATTGTTTCTGATGGCAAAACTTCTTGCAGGCATCGCCGTGAATCCCCTTGCTGTAATGATTATTACCCTGGCCCTCGCTCTGGTCGGCTTTTACCTGCCCAATCTCTGGCTGCGTCTGAAAATCGGGGCGCGGAAAGAAAAAATCATGGAGGGTTTCCCCGATGCCCTCGATTTGATGGTCATCTGCGTGGAAGCGGGAATGGGGCTGGATCAGGCGATCAACCGGGTCGGTGAGGAAATGAAACTGAGCTGCCCGCCGATTTCCGATGAATTCAGGACGCTCAACATGGAGATGCGCATGGGAAAATCCCGCAGGGAAGCCCTGAGAAACATGGCCAACCGGACGGAACTTGATGATGTGACGAGCCTTGTTACCCTTTTGATTCAGACGGATCAGTTTGGAACGAGCATTGGTCAGGCGCTCCGTGTTCATTCCGATTCCATGAGGGTTCAGCGGCGCCAGCGGGCGGAAGAAAAGGCGGCGAAGCTTCCTCTCAAACTTTTGTTTCCGCTCATTTTCTTTATTTTCCCGTCCCTGTTTGTCGTCATCATGGGACCCGCGATGATTCAGGTTTTCCACGCACTGAGCAGCAGATAAGCAGATAATTTAGCAAAATAAAATTTGAATAACATTATACACATTCAATTTTCCAGGGAGGCTGAACATGAAGACACGCATTCAATTGATTCCCTTGCTTTGTAAACCTCTTGTCATTTTCCTTGTTCTTTTTCTTCCCTTTTTTCTGACATCATGCACGTCGGAAAAAAACGCGTTTCAGGAGAAATATTTTTCTCAGGTAAGGCCCTTCCGGGGCAATGCCGAGGCGCATTATCAGCTTGCCTGTCATTATCAGGACAGGAACCGGCATCGGGAGGCGCTGGAAGAATTCAGGAAGGTTATCGCCATCAATCCCGGTGATGTCCGGGCGTATAACGGAATCGGAATATCCTGCGACGCGCTGAAGGATTTCCCCCGCGCCTATCTGGCCTATGAAAAAGCGTTGAAGCTGAATCCCCAGGCCGGTTATGTTTACAACAACCTCGGCTATTCCTATGTCCTTCAGAAGCGCTACAATGAGGCGGTTCTGGCCTTCCGCAAAGCGGCTGAACAGACGGGAAATGAAGCCATGAGAGGCAAAATCGGCAACAACCTGAATATGGCCCTGGCCCTTTCCGAAAAGCCGCAGATGGCTGCCGCCATTCAGCAGGATGCGCCTGCGTCGACTCGAATCGCGGCTGTCTCCGTGAATTCCTTCGATCTGGACGGTCACATCAGGAATCACATGATTCAGCGGAATCCCCTGGCGGATCAGCCCGCTTCCCGGGCTTCCGCATCCGCCACGATTCCTTCCAATTCCGTAAATAAGGCCGACATCGCCATTGAAGTCGCAAACGGCAACGGCGTGCGCCACATGGCCCGCAATGTAGGCGAGTATCTGAAGAAGCAGGGATACAATGTCGTGCGGCTTACAAACGCCGATTCCTATAACTATTCCAAAGGCAATGTCAGCTATCGCCCGGACGGTCGGCAAACCGCACAGGAAATCGCGGCCATCATCCCCGGCGAAGTGGATATGAAAAAGCTTAATGATGGAAACAGAAAAGACGTTCGCGTCCGCGTTCTGGTCGGCAAGGATCTTATTCCCTATAAAAAGGTCTTCACGGAGGATCGGGGTTAATGAAGGATTTCAGCTCACGTTCAAGTGCCCGCGGCGTTTTGACAAAGCTCGCGCTCCTGCTCACAGTGACCACGGCAGCCTTGGGAATTCCGGGTTGCGCCACGTCGAACAATCCTCAGAAGGCCATGATGAAGCAGATGGCCTACCATCAGGAACTGGCCCAGCAGAGGGCGGAGGCCGACATGGCCTTTGAAAAGGAGCTGGCCATCAAGGTCCCCGAAATGAAGGCGGAAGGCTATGAACAGGTTGGGGACAACTACATCCGTCAGGGCAATATGGATATGGCCTTTCTGCAGTACGAAAAGGCCCTGAGTCTCGATTCGGATTCCGGTTCCGCGCGCTACAAAATGGGCCGGCTTCTTCTCAATCGTGGTCTGAATAATGAAGCCATGAAGACCTTCGAGGAGATGAAAAAGAAAGATCCGAAAAACGCCCTGGCCTATGAAGGCATCGCCCGGGTTCACCTCGCCCTGAAAAATTATGAAAAGGCCGGAAAGAATCTGGAAAAGGCTCTTCAGATCAAGCCGGATTTCTGGCAGTGCCATGGCCTTTTTGCCTTCATGTATGACCGTCAGAATCGCTACAATGACGCAATTGAATCCTATCAGAAGGCGATTGCCGTCAAGCCCGATTCTTTCCTGCTCTACAACAATCTGGGGATGTCATATTACATGATGGGCGAATACGGCAAATCCGTAGAAGCGTACACGAAGGCGCTGAGAATCAACGAAAAAGTGCCGGCGACTTACAACAACCTGGGCATGGCCCTCGGAAAACTGGGGCGCTTTGACGACGCCATGAATGCCTTCAAGAGGGCCGGCGACGAAGCATCTGCCTGCAATAACCTGGGCATGATTTACATGGCCGACAAAAAATACGAAAAAGCCCTGACAGCCTTCGAAAAAGCTATTGAACTGAAACCCACTTTTTACGTCAAGGCCAGCGAAAACATGGCAAAAGCTAAAGCAGCCATGAAAAACACCCCCTCAACACCATAACCTTACTTTTTGCGCCGGCTTTCATGACAACGGATACAGAGCTGATTTAATTCAGAAACCCGATCAATGGCAAAATCAGGAGTAAACGGGACAGGGATTCCGAAACTCATTGGTAGCAGCGGAAAATCGTCCCTGAATTTAAGTATTTTCACTTAGATGAAAATAAGAATTTTCAACGCGATAAATCCTTTTTAACCCGATTTATTAACATCAAACCAGATAATATGATGAGTCGTCCAGCGAACCAGTTGCCAAGTTGCTCCCCTGCTTTTTACATGGAGGGTAGAAAACTGGCCACCTTTGAAAAGGCTCTTGAATTAAAACCCGGTTTCCATGTCAAAGCCCATGAAAATATTGGCCAGGCCGAATCAGCCAGGAAAAACGCCACCGGGGACAAACAACGGCTTCTCAAGAAATGTAAGCTCTTACATCGGGCCTGATTTACTTGGCGAGGATTTCAATCAAGGAGGTGGACGGAATGAAGAAAATAAGCAAACGGATTCTTTCCGACAGCAGAGGCGTGACAGCCGTCGAGTTCGCACTGATCATGCCGTTTTTCTTCCTCCTGCTTTTTGCCATCATTGATTTCGGCTGGTACTTTTACTCTCAGCACACGATCCAGTTCGCCACCCGCGAGGGAACCAGGCTTGCCCTTGTCGGAGTTCAACTCAAGGACAAAGACGGCAATGAAATGAGCCGGGAAGATTCGATCATAAAGACAATCCAGGATAACGCAGCCTTAGCGGTGGACCCGGCTGCACTCCAGATAAGCATCTATCCCGTCGCCGCGGGCTATTCTGATCCGGAAGGCTGGGAGGAGAGTCAGAACCCCGGCAGCGGCGGCGACTACATGCGGGTGCGTGTTCGCTACACCTATCATTTTCTTACCCCACTTATTGGAAATTTCTTCCCGTCGGGGGCCAACGTGATCCAAGCCCAGGCGCTATACAGGAACGAGCTGTTCTGAAAGTTTTTCAATACACAGTATTTTCCGCTTAGATTGCCATCAGGAGGTACGATATGAAGGATCCGGAAGCTATTACAGAGAAACGGCATCGCCGTTACTATCATTCAGGCGAGCGGGGGATTGCCGCCCTGGAACTGGCGATCATCCTTCCTCTGCTGATCCTCATTGCCTTTGCGGTCATTGATTTCGGGAGACTGTTTCAGGCTCGTCTCGTCATTACCAATCTAGCCAGGGAAGGCGGGAGCCTCGTTTCCCGGGACATTCAATCCGCATCGGACATCATTACGATGCTCCAAGCAGGGTCATCGCCTCTGGACCTTAATGCAGCGGGAAGAATCTATGTCTGGAAAATCGACGCCGGCAGCAGCGAGGATGATCCTGACCCCACTATCGATGCCTCCAATAGTGACAGCGCAGGATCTCTGGGGGTGGCGAGTTCCATCGGGGACGATATGACCAATCTCGGCTTGTCCAGCGAGCTTTACGATCATCTTGTATTCAATGACGCAAATGCTACCGCGGATATCAGCGATATCACCGTTGTCGAGGTCTTTTATCGTTACACTCCGATTACTCCTATCACCCAGATTGCCCAGACCTTCTGGGGCACCCCCCTGTTGGGCAATATGATCATCAGCAGCAAAGCTGTCTTTTAAATTAATGATACGATAAGACATCCGCGGAAAGGAGCAAAATCATGAACACAACGATTAAGAATCAGAAAGGAGCGGTCCTGATCATTTTCGCTCTTCTGTTGATCGTGCTTCTCGGGTTCACGGCGCTGGCAGTTGATGTGGGACGCTGGTACACGACGCGCTCCGAACTTTCCAAGAGCGTCGATGCGGGGGCCATCGCCGGCGCAAAGAACATCTCAAATCCCTATCTCGGAGAAGACGGACATTTGAGACTGGCAGAGGAGGTCGCCAGAGAGAACTTCTCCGCCGGCTATCTGATGACTCCGGATTCAGGGGAAAGATCGGCAACCTTCACCGCTTATGCGGACGAGGATCATCGCATCCGGGTGGAGGGCACAGTAAGTTCTCCCGGGAATCTTGCCGGACTCTTCGGGGTGGATTGGGTCGCCACGAGCGCCATGGGCGTGGCCAAAAAGAATGAAGTGGAAATCATGCTGGTGCTCGACCGCTCGGGATCGATGGACGGTACGCCTATGAACGACCTGAAGAAAGCCGCACGGAGCTTTGTCAGCTTCTTTGAAGAGACTCAGGACCAGGACAAGATGGGTCTCGTCAGCTTTGCCACAAGTGTGAAGGTCGATGTTCCCCTTGGAAATAATTATGTTTCCTCCATGACCAGCAAAATCAACGCGATGGACGCCGTCGGCGCGACAAATGCCGAGGATTCCCTGTCGCAGGCAGGCAACCCTGCAAAGGGAGGACTCACAGACCAGAGCGGGGTTCCAGGAAACAAACGCGTCCAGCAGTTCGTGATTTTCTTCTCGGACGGGAATCCTACGGCATTCAGAGGGAAATTCAAATACAACGGCACAGACAATATCGACGCCGTGGTCTGCGGTACCGGCAACGACTGTGGTACGGTTTACACCAAGCTCGGCAAACCCGAGAGGGAAGAGTGGTTGAGCTACAACCCGCGATTTACCGGCGACGGCAAACCAAAGCCCCCAGGAACGGGAACCTCAAAATGCACAACACGATATGGAGGTTCCTACGTCAACACCACCAAATGGTACGTACTGGATGATCCCGATTATCGACTGACTTACAGGGGAACGACCTATAACTCGGAATCCTGCTTCATCCCGACAGTCGGTTCGTCAAACACAACTGCGCCGCTGTCCACTTATATTTGCACCACTGCAAGAGGGATGGCCGTTGAGCATGCACAGGAACTCAAGGACAATAATGTAAAGATCTATACGATCGGCCTGGGAAACATTGATCGTGACTTTCTGTCCCAGATAGCAAGCGGCCCATCATTCGAGTTCTATGCTCCCACTTCCGGTGAACTTCAGGCTATATTCAACAAGATCGCCAAGGATATCAAGCTGCGTCTGGTGCAATGACGTCAACATCAGTTGATTGTACAAAAAGGCTTTGCTGGCCGTTAACTCAGACCGCCGTGGTTTAACTGGCCGATGATAAGATTGCCGGGGCGCTGGAAACCCCGCAAGCCGCCAATCTCAACCCATACGAAAAGCGCCTCCATGAGATCGGAGGCGCTTTTCGTTCCATCCCTTTTAAAGGTTCACCAACAGACAGTGAATAATAGTCTGACATGTGAAAAAATGCGCTATTTGCACTTCGGGTTGCCACGGTGACTTTCTGATCCGGTAAGTTGAAGGTCAAATCACCTTTATTCTTTAACGGTATTTTTCCAACCTTGGTTTCGCACGGAATAATTTAGTGTCGGCGCACCGACACCACTCATCTATTTGTATTCATTACCTATTCTACGATGGTTGAAAAGTTTTGCCCTCTTTGGTCGTTGTGTTGAAAGTAATTTTCATCCTATATGATCAGGCTTATCATTCCCCAAAATAAGTTACCTTGCAAATTGAAACATAATGTTTTCATTTGCAAGGATGATTCATAGAATATTACAGGAAACCATTGAAAAATCTCTCCGACAGTTCCCCGTGGTCGGAATTGTGGTCTCCCGCCAGGCAGGAGAAAAAGAGGGACAGCGCCCATACTATGCAGGCGCCGCCCCTATTTGCCCAGAAGAAAAAGGATTACGGGCAGACACTCAACTTTCGTCTCACCCAGCACCAGTTCCTTTTCGAGATCGTTGGTGATCAGGATATTCCGGATCCGTTCTGTCCGCGACGGCCGGGCTTCCTCATGCGAGGTCTTCGAGCCGGTCCAGCACCGAAGTTCTCTCTCCGGGATATCCGTATCGGCTGGATCGGCGTACCAGACCTGAAGGCGATGCGTCAGGTCCACACCTTCCTTGATGACGAAATCAATCTCGCCGCCGTTGCTTTCGAAATAAATTTCTTCAAATTGACTCTTCAAAAAATTCAGTACAACATTCTCCACCAGCCAGCCGGAATCCTCGGAGAAAGAAAAGGCAACCCGGTTGCGAAGTCCCGTGTCGACAGCGTAGATATTGAAACGTTCCCGGAGGCTGCGCTTCAGGGACCAGGAAAATTTCGACACCCGATGGGCAAGACAGGTTTCAAGAAGAGCCGCCGCGTAATTCTCGATTTTATCCTGGGAAACGCCGAAGGTCTTCTTGAGATTGGAAATACTCGTCAGGCGCCCGATGTTCGTCATCAGGTATACGGCCAGATTTCTGAGCGTCACGGCATCCCGTATCCCGTATTTCGATACGATATCCCGATAGACGATGTCCTCGAAGTACTGCCACAGCAGGAGCTCCTTGTCTTCCACCGCCTCCTTCAGGACAACTTCCGGAAATCCCCCGTAACGGAGATATTCGGAGAAAAGATGACGCACCAGAGGCTTGTTGGCATAATAATCTTCCCGGGAAGTGATCATGATATTTCTAAAACGGAGGAATTCCTGAAAGGACAGGGGAAAAACCGTAAACGACAGGTGACGACCCGTCAGCTTTGTGCCTGTTTCTCTGCTGAGCAGTTCCGAAGAAGAGCCGGTCAGGACAATCTTTATGTCCTCGGTCTCGTTACGCCCCCGAACCCAGCGCTCCCACTCCGGGATATTCTGAATTTCGTCAAGAAACAGGTAGCAGCGCCCCGCGGGACAGATTCGGTCTCGATAAAGTCTGTATATTCGCTCCAGAAAATCAAGAGAAGCATCCGTGGAAAAAAGCGGCTCTTCGAGGTTAACCCGCAGAATCTGCACCGGTCGAATCCCCGCTTCCAGAAGAGCGCCGATCATCTGGGCCATGAGGGTTGACTTTCCGCTGCGACGGATGCCCTTCAGCAGCAGGATCTCCTTTGCGTCCAGTTGCCGTGTGCAGGAATCCAGCATATCGCGGCGAATCCCGCATGATATCGTCCCCGTTGACCAGTATGAATTGTACTTATTTAATATTTCAATTATTTTTCCTGATTCGATCATATTAACCGCCATATCGGTTATTTCATGTCGATACACAATAACTATACCGGTTAACAACAAATAAACAAAATAAACAGAAATAAACAGGGACAGCGCTCATTTTTTTCATTAAGAAAACAGGGCGTTTTCCTTCTTTATTCAATGCCGGTAAAGAGGCGACGCGATGGAACGGCCCAGAGCTGAGGCGTCCCGATCCGTTTGAGTTCGTCACCCTGGTAGATCACAAGACCACCACGCCAACGCGGGCCAAGGGCGAGGGCGATCTCTTTTAGGCCGGTCAAATCCCTGGCCGCCAGGACCCGCCGGGATTTGATTTCCATGCCGACGACACCGGAGGGCGTTTCCAAAAGCACGTCCACCTCCAAGCCGGAACGGGTGCGATAGAAAAACACGTCCCCTTCCCTGCCGGCGGTTTTCATCCACTTCATCAACTCTCCCACCACCATTGTCTCGTATATTTCCCCCGTGGTTGGTCCCTGCATCCCCGACAATTGCCGGAGAAGACCGACGTCCAGCCAGTAAACCTTGGGCGTTTTGACAACGGCACTGGTGAGATTGACATGGTAGGGCGGCAAAAATACAGTCTGATAGGAGAGGCGGAGGTATTCAAGGTAGCGCCGGGCGGTATCCACGCTGATGGCGGCATCCCGTGCAAGTTCCGAGTAATTCAACAGGCAGCCGGAACGAAGCGCCGCCAGTCTTTGAAATTTCCGGAACGGCATCAGGTCTTCCAGGCGGGCAAGATCCGCCATGTCCCGTTCGAGGTACGTATATCCGTAATCCTTCAGCCACTGACGGCGCTCCTCCGTGTTTAGCGGCAGCAGGGACGGCATGCCACCCCATTGCAGCAGATGCTCCTCTGCACGTCGCCGGCAGGCGTCCTCCATATCCAGAAGAATGCCGGGCTTATCTCCGAAAAAGTCATCGCAGGTCATGTCCGAAAACAGACAATCCACGAGCGGCGGTGACGAAGGGGGCGCGGCTGAGCCATTGCAGATCTCGCTCATCAGAAGCGGCCACAACTCATAGATCGAAATCCGACCGGCCAGCGTCTCCCTGATCTTTTTCAACAGCAGGATCTGGCTGGACCCCAGGAGAACGGAAAAGGAAAGTGCGCCGTCATCATAAGCGTATTTTACTTTGTCGAATACAACCGGTTCCTTCTGCGCCTCGTCCAGAACAGCAGGACCGATGTCACGCGCCCAGAAGGCCGAGGCAATCGTTCGAACTGCTTCACGGTTTTCAGGCGCATCGAGGTTAACATATCGCAGATCGGCGTACTTCGCCTTGGCAAGGGTTGTCTTTCCGGTCTGACGCGCCCCGGTGAGGAGAACCAGACGTTTCCTTTCCACACCGGGAAGCCGGGAATTCAAATAACGATATAGCTGAATATATTCGCTCATGATCGTATCATTTACAGCATAATAGACGACATATCAACAAAAAACAGGATTCTCGTAAACCTCTTTCCGGTTTGCAATCCTCAAAATGAGGATTATCATCGCTCCCTGACAAAAAGAGGGACAGCGCCCATTTATTTTTTAATAGGGTGCTGTCCTTCTTTATTTTCTTTATTTCCCGGAGAAGCCAAGTATAGCATAAACCCGGTCGGCACGGATAATTTGGACAATTTGCTGTTATGTAAATAAAAAAGCCGTAGATCGGATCACCCAATGCGCGGCTTCAATTTTCATTGCAGGTGGTGAGCGTTTTATAAAAATACCTTATATCCGACATTCAGTGCCTTTCCCAGACGCTTCGCCATTTCCTTCCCGATAGGTCTCTTCCCATTTTCCATTTCGGAAATATGGCGCTGCGGAATTCCAATCAGTTCGGCAAGCTGCTTCTGTGTAAGATTCTCTTTCGCCCGTAAGGCGCGTAAGCAAACCACCGGCAAGTCCTTATCCTCGTACTCAGGAAATGCCTCGCGCCAGGGGACAGACTCGGACAAATCCACAAACCCCAGAGATTTAAGGGCTTCAATAGCCTTCATCATATTCATCACAGGCCCGATAAACTGCAATGCCACGGTTTCAGTAAGGGGCTTTTTCATGCGTGCCTGCATAAGTCACCTCAACAAGTCTGATTTTTTTATCTTTTACTTCCCATACTGCCACATAAGTGGGATTCCCCTTCTTGATATGGCAATGGTAACGACCGTCTGATAGACGGCCGTAATTAGGCCAGTTTCCTCTTGCAGGTCCTTGATTTTCAATGTTCCGGATAAGAGCAATCAGGCTATCTTTAACTTTGGAAGGTAGGCGGTTAATCTGCTTTAATGCCTGCCTTGCGACGGTCACCGTCCACATGATGATTTAAAATATACCATTATTTAGTATTTTTCAAGAATTTTTAGTCAGGTAATTGTCGGTCAACAGGATCTTCATAAACGTTTTTTCGATTTGCTGTTCTCAGGATCATGACCGTCATGCCTTCCTGATCCACGGTATAGATGATCCGGTAGTTGCCGCAACGATAGCGATAAACTCCCCGGAACATTCCCCCCCAGAAGCTTCCCCAACCCCACAGGATCTTGTCAAAGGTAATCTTTAACCCTGTCAACGATCTTCTTTCGCGTTTGTCGATCCAGATGGTGCAAGTCCTCCATAACCACTTCATGTTATTTTCGGATGTCATTCACATCAGTTGTTGCTGAGCACGGGCTCAGTCCCTATTTTATACGGCGTCACGAAATCGACTCGGTAGTTATCTATTGTCAGGGTTGTTTCAAGTGATCGATTCAGTACCATGAATCTATCCGGCTGGTAGGCATCGATGAAACTCCGTTCCGAGCGACCGATTCTGGGACGATTGAGATCGGCGGATTTGACTTCCAGGCCCATAATTCTTCCTGATTGTTCGACCACGAAATCCACCTCTGCCCCCGCCTTGCTCCTCCAGAAATGGATGACCGAAGTCAAAGGAAGACGTTTGTAAATTTCTGAAAATACCCAGTTTTCCATAAGGGCGCCTTTGTCGGTTCTCAGGAAAATGTCTGACGAAAAGGCATTCAGCAACGAATTCCGTATCCCATTGTCGATGAAATATATTTTGGGAGAGGTGGTAAGTTCCCGACGTTTCCCGCCGGCAAAGGGACGCACGATTTTAACGATATGACTTTCCTCGAGAATTTCCACATAGGCATGGATCGTGGCCGCATCGACGTGGCAGATCGATGCGATTTCCGAAAAATTCACGAGATTTCCTGTTTGCCCCGCCAGTAAAGTGAGAAGTTTACGGAAAACATCCACCCGCTTTATGCGGAACAGATCCGACGCATCCCGCAGAACAAGGGCTTCTGACAGATCGCTCAATAGTCGGACGCGATCCGGATCTGACTGAGCAAGATAAATTGCGGGGTAACCGCCGTGGATCATTTGCCGGGTAAATATCTGGTCGGATAAACTCCGGGCGGCCAAGGGATTGGGCGGATTTTCCTGCCGCAGCAACTCACTGAGGCTAAAAGGCAGCAGTCGCAACCGGTCTGCCCTGCCCGCCAGAGATTCCCGCGTTCTACTCATCAGGTGGAAGGAAGAAGAACCAGTGACCAGAATGGGAATGTTCAACCTGGCGTCGACCAGCCCCTTCACAAAGATGCCGGCGTCGGTCAGGTGCTGGGCTTCATCGAGAAAAACAGCCTGGATGAACGAATAGCGTTCCCTCAAAAGGGCGACAAGCTCAATGGCTGACCCCAGAGACGTGTGCAATAGCGGATCTTCAAGATTGAGATAAAGGATGTTGGGCGCGCAGGATTGAAGAAGGCGCCAGGCAAGGGTGGATTTCCCGGATTGACGGGGACCGACAATGAGGAGGGCGCGATCGTTATGAAGCCTGGCCGGTTCGACTTCACGAGGAACATACGTTTCGGGAAGAAAACGTCGAATCCATACGTCGGCTTGGTCAGGCTGCGTCAACCAGGGATTGTATTGCAAAATTCGGTTTTTGACTTCGCTATTCAACATGACTCCCAATTATCATGGCTGATCATGACTGTCAATCCTGACCAGCCCGGCAAGCAACAGGAGTTGATTCTATTTTCACGCAAAAAAGGGCGCCGTCCCTATTGATTATAGGCAGGCGCCGCCCCTATTTGCCCAGAAGAAAAAGGATTACGGGCAGACACTCAACTTTTGTCTCACCCAGCGCCAGTTCCTTTTCGAGATCGTTGGTGATCAGGATATTCCGGATCCGGTCTGTCCGCGATGGCCGGGCTTCCTCATGCGAGGTCTTCGAGCCGGTCCAGCACCGAAGCTCTCTCTCCGGGATATCCGTATCGGCTGGATCGGCATACCAGACCTGAATGCGCTGCGTTAAGCCGACACCTTCCTTGACGACAAAATCAATCTCCCCGCTGGTGCTTTCAAAATATATTTCTTCAAACTGCCTCTGTAAATGATTCAGCACGACGTTCTCCACCAGCCAACCGGAGTCCTCCGAAAAGGAAAAGGCAACGCGATTGCGAAGTCCTGTATCGACAGCGTATATCTTGAAACGTTCCCGGAGGCTTCGCTTCAGGGACCAGGAAAATTTCGGCACCCGATGGACAAGATAGGTTTCCAGCAGCGCCGATGCGTAATTCTCAATTTTATCCTGGGAAACGTCGAAGGTCTTTTTGAGATTGGAAATACTCGTCAGGCGTCCGATGTTTGTCATCAGGTACACAGCCAGATTTCGGAGCGTCACGGCATCCCGTATCCCGTACTTCGATACGATATCCCGGTATGGGACAGATCTGTTCTCGATAAAGTCTGTATATCCGTTCCAGGAGATCAATGGAAGCATCAGCGGAAAAAAGCGGCTCTTCCAAATTAATCCGCAGAATCTGAACCGGTTTTTTCCCGAGATCCAGAAGAGCGCCGATCATCTGTGCCATAAGGGTTGATTTCCCACTGCGACGGATGCCCTTCAGCAGCAGAATCTCCTTTGCGTCCAGTTGCCGCGTGCAGGACTCCAGCATATCGCGGCGAATCCCGCATGATATCGTCCCCGTTGACCAGAATGAATTGTACTTATTTAATATTTCAATGATTTTTCCTGATTCGATCATATTAACCGCCATATCGGTTATTTAATGTCACTATACTATAACTATACCGGTTAAGAACAAATAAATAGGGACAGCGCCCATTTATTTTAAGATACACCTCATTTATCATCGCTTACCAGGTTGGATTAATCGCCTCGGCAACAACAAAGGTCTCAAAGATGCTGCCCATCAGCGGGTGTGTTTCCTTTGTTCAGACGTCTGAATTCCCAGAATGTCCGGGAAGTTATCCGTTCACTCCGGTAGTTCAATTGTCACATGTTTTGTCATTCTTCAAGGGATACTGTGAAAGCACACTGCCCATTTATCGATCATTTGTAATGTATATTGGCGCGCTCTCACGGATATCTACCTTGACAAAAATATTACTCACAAGTAAGTTACTGGCAAGTAATTTACTTACTCTATCAAGGGGACGTACATGAATTTTGTAGACCGGCATGACGAACTCTCATTTCTCCGTAGTGCCTACCAGGAAGACAGATCGCAACTGGTTGTGATCTATGGAAAAAGACGCGTTGGCAAGACCGCCCTTGTCAAGGAATTTTCAAAAAATCTGCCTCACATATACTTCCTTGCCGACAAGGCTCCCGACCGGGACCAACTCAGCCAGCTTTCCGAAAAGGTCGGTCTGTATTTTCAGGACGACTTTCTTTTATCACGTGGGTTCGGTAATTGGTACGATTTCTTCAAGTATATCAAATCAAAAGGGAAATTTGTGATGATCTTCGATGAATTCCCCTATCTGATCGAAAGCAATCCGGCTGTCCCGTCCCTGTTCCAAAAGGGCTGGGATGAAGATTTGAGTCAATCCGGCGTTTTTCTTATCCTGCTCGGATCCAGTATGGGCATGATGGAAACCGAGGTACTCGGCCACAAATCGCCGTTGTTCGGCAGACGCACCGGCCAGATTCTCGTTGAGCCGTTGTCTTTCAGCGACGCGAAGAATCTTTTCCCGGCCACCTCCGACGACGTATTCATGCAGATTTACGGAATTCTTGGCGGCACGCCCGCTTATCTTCTTCAGTTCGATCCTTCCGCCGATTTCTGGGAGAACGTAAGGCGTCGCATCCTGATTCCGGAGGCCTATCTTTACCGCGAACCGGACTTTATCCTGAGAGAAGAGCTTCGTGAACCACGCAACTACTTTTCCATCCTGCGAGCCATTTCGATGGGAAAAACACGTCCCGCCGAAATCATCAACGAAACGGGATTCGACAAGAATCTGGTCGGAAAGTACCTCTCCGTTTTGATCGATCTGAAGATTATCCGACGTGAAGTCCCGGTCACGGAGTGGGGCTCGGAGAAGAGCAAAAAGGGCATGTATCTCCTCGAAGATCATTTTTTCCGCTTCTGGTTCCATTACGTCTATCCCAACAGAAGTTTTATCGAAGAGGGGCAAATCGATTATATTCTGGATAAAAAAATCAGGCCGTCTCTCGACAGATTCATTTCATGGTCCTTCGAGGAGGTTTGCCGTTCGCTTGTCCGCAAGGGACTTCCGCAAGGAATCCAATGCAACCGGGTGGGGCGCTGGTGGAGCAAGGATGGCGAAATCGATATTGTAGGGCTGGCCGAGGATGAAAACATGATTCTATTCGGAGAAGCCAAGTGGAGCGTCAACCCGGTAGGCACAAACGTTCTGGATAACCTGGAAAAAAAGGCGCAGCTTGTGGACTGGCGCAAAGGAGAGCGAAAGGAATTTTTTGTGATTTTCAGCCGCTCCGGCTTCACGCAAAACCTGGAAAAAAGAGCAGAGGAACAGGGCAATCTGCTGTTGTGGAGATAAAATAGCTGTCCATCGGGGCAACAGGGAAAAAATGGGCGCTGTCCCTATTTTTGCTTATTTTTGCAGAAGCCATTTCCAGATGGGAATGACGTTTATTCTATTCTCTATGGTCGTTTCGTCATCCCATGTTACGATCGTTCCTGTGGAGAAAGAATGTTCATCCATTGCGCTTGTCAATCCCTGAAGTTCCCTTTCAAAGGTCTTTTTGTCCGACATCTCCCAGCATGCCTGGATCAGTTGCGTCTCGCCTGAAATTCCATGCCGGGCAAGGAAATCAGCTTCACGCCCGTCTTTTGTATGTACATATTCGACGTCATACCCTCTGCGACGCAGATGCATAAATACCATGGTCTCCAGTAACTGACCGTAATTATATGAATTTCGAAAGGTCATGGCGTTCAGAATTCCGGTATCGATCGTGTAGATTTTAGGTGGATTAATCAGCCTTGATCTTTCGGAACGACTGTGAATCGGGACTTTGTAAAACAAAAATGCATCCGTTAAATGATCAAGATATTCATACAAACTGTTCTTCGTACACTTGATCGAAATGCTTTTCATCGTATTGAAGAATTTGTTGACGCTGAACCGTCCGCCGGAAGAATTCATGATATGACGGACAAGATACTTGAGAACCTGAATGTTGCTGACCTTGTGACGTTCAATAATGTCTTTCAACAGGACGGAATCAATATAACCCTGCAATACTTCGATTCGAAGATCGCGATCCAGTTTCTGTATTTCCGGGAAACCGCCGCGTTCAAGATAATCTTTTACAGCCTTGCGCAATTGGGAAACCGTGTTCGCGCCAAAAGTTTTCGGCCTGTCGGGAAAAAGCTCGTGAAATTTAAGATACTCCATAAAACTGAAGGGAAAGATTTCCGTCGTCAGAGAACGCCCCCTCAAACTGGTGGCTATTTCCGAACTCAGTAACTTCGATGATGAACCGGTGATGAAAACTTGAACATTTTCCGTATCAAGCAAGCGCCTGATGAACATTTCCCATGAATCGATCCGCTGTATCTCATCAAAGAAAAAATAACATCGGGCCTTTCGATGTTCAGGATATTTCGCGAAATAGACATCAAGAATTTCCTGAAAATTACTGACTTTAAACGCAAGCAAACGATCATCTTCAAAGTTGAGATAGAGTATCGCCTCTTTTTTTATCCCCGAGGCCATCAATTCAATTATTTTCTGGTAGCAGAACCAGGTCTTACCCGATCGCCTCATCCCGATGACGACATCCGCCTTTCCTTCTACTTCAGCAAATTGCTTATCTCGGGGCGCCGGATCAGGCAATTTCCGTTCATGGAAATCATCGATAAGTTGTGAAATTACATTTTTCATAGCATTGTCATTATCTCTTTTTTAGAGATAAATCAATTATACTTTGTCTCTTTTTTTAAGCTGTCTTTGTTTGTTAAGGAAACGCCTCTTCAAACATTAACTCCCAATAGGGCAGGCACCGTACTCGTGTTTGACAGATCAACGCTTCGTCGCTGTAATTCCTGTTGACGATATAGCCGAACTCCGGATGGTATCGCGTGAGAAACCCGAGAAAGGAGCGTCGGACATCCAGCTTTTTCATGTCTCGATATTTGACTTCAAGCGGCGTCACCGTGTCTCCGCTTCGGAGGACAAAGTCAACCTCTGCCTTGTCCTTGGTGCGCCAGTAATGAATCGTCGAATCCGCCAGGGGAAAACGCTCCTTGAGCATAGCGTGGATCACGTTCTGGAAGGCAAACCCGGCCTCGCTGTCGGAGAGGGCGCCGAAGCTGCCCGCGGCAAAATTCCGCAGGCCGATATCCCGGAAATAATAGACCGGCGCTTTGGTGATCTCCTTCCTGATATTGGTATACCAGGGAGTCACTTTGTCGATAATATAGGTTTTTTCCAGATACCAAAGGTAAAGCTTGACCGTCGCCAGAGAGAGCCCCAGGGTTGCGGAAAGCTCAGAGTAGCTGACCATCTTCCCTGACTGGGTCGCCAGGACCCGGACCAGGTTGCTGAAGCTTTCGCTCTTTTCCACCCTCAGCAGGTAAACAATGTCCTTTTCCAGATAACTGCGGAAAATCTCGTTGATTGTCGCCATCTTTTCCTGATGGGTGTCTGCCAGGACAACCCGCGGATAGCCGCCGTACATGAGGTATTCCCGGAAAAGTTGATCTGTTTTTGACGGCTCCGTGCGGAAATAATCTCTGAGGCGGTCTGTGTAACGATATCCGGTTCTGAAATCAGCAAACTCACCGAAGCTGACCGTTGAAAGCTCGAACAGCCGTTTCCTGCCGACCAGTGATTCGCTGATCTTCTCCTTAAGTTCGATGCTCCCCGATCCCGAGACCACAAACTTCCAGGGAAGCCCTTGATCATAGAGCCCTTTCAGGAACAACCCGGCATTTTCCCGACGTTGAATCTCATCGATAAAAACCACACCGCCCCCGCTGCCCAATTCCAGTTGAATCTTCTGTAGAAGCGCGCCCTCTGACGCGACATGGCGGAAATCGTCTTCAAAATCCAGATTGAGCCAGAGTGTTTTTCGGCCCCCAGCGCGAAGTTCGCTTTCGAGTCTCTTAAGAATGGTTGTCTTCCCAGACTGACGTGGCCCGACAAGAACGGTTATTTCCGGCTGGTCGAGATGCGCGGTCAATGAACTCAGGAGTCTTCGTCGTATATAGTAATTATCTGTACTCATAGATGCATTTTAGCACGAGAATATTAAAAGTAAACTTTAATAAACAACAAAAAAGGGACGCATCCCATTTTTTCTAAAAAAATGTACGCTGTCCCTTTTTATTATCCTGTTTTTTTGTTTTTTTCTTTTCTTACCAGTCTTTATCGGTTGAGGGAGTTCCGCCTGTCAGGAAGGAGTTCAGGGCGTCCGCCTTCTCCTGGGCTTTCTGCTTGAGCTGCCTCATGGCGTCAGCGTCTTCCACCGGCCTGGCGGTTTTCTTGAATTCACCCCAGAAATCCTCGAAATCGTAACAGACGACGCGGATGCGGCTGTCCTTGAAATCGACCCGCATCGTGTATCGGGCAGGCACTTCGACCCACATACTGTTGTAGGAGGTCATCACCTTCGCGGTCATCGAACCCTGTGCCCGGTCGGAGCGAACGAGCAGGCCGTCACCGGAGACGACCTCGGCTTTCACCCAGGCAAGCGTTTTGTCAAAAAGGGCATCCCGGCTCTGCCCGGCAAGTTCGTATCTGATTTCCAGATTCCGTTCCGCCTCGGGCATCGTTTCATACTTCATGCCCGGACTGGCGCAACCCCACAGCACAGCCGACATCAACAGCCAGACAAACCAGCGCTTCATCGTTTTTCATCTCCTTTTTCTTCAGAACAGCCGTTTCAACTCTTCCAGCAGCCGGGCCATGTCCTCCCGCTTTCCTATGGTGACGCGGACGAAATCCCGAATGCCCTCCACGTTAAAATAGCGGACCAGAATGCCCCGCTCTTTCAGCGTCTCATAAATGGTCTGCCCCGTCAGACCGGGCTTCCGCACAAAAACAAAATTCGCCTTTGACGGCAGAACCTGCCAGCCCTGCCCTTTCAGTTCCTCCGAAAAAAAATCACGGGCCTCGATAATGCGGGCAATCTTTTCCGCGAACCACGCTTCATCCTCGATGGCGATTTCGCCGATGGTCTGCGTCAGCCGGCCCACAGTGTAGGAATTGAAGGAATCCTTCGTCACGAACAGGGCCCGGATCAGCTCAGGGCTGCCCAAGGCGTAGCCGAGCCGCAGACCGGCCAGGGAAAAGCTTTTCGAAAAGGTCCGGGCGACAAGAAGATTGGCATACCGGTCGATCAGACCGACGGCGCTTTCTCCGCCGAAATCGATGTATGCCTCGTCGATGACCACAACCCGGTCGGTCGGATAGCGGTTCAGGAGATCCTCGATCTGTTTCAGCGTCAGGGCGATCCCCGTGGGGGCGTTGGGATTGGGAAAGGCCATCCCGCAGGAAGGCTCCCCCCCGTTTTCGATCATGGCTTCCAGATCGAGAGTAAAATCCGGTCGGAGCGGAATCCGCCGGTAGGGTATTTCATAAAAGTCGCAGTAAACGGGGTAAAAGCTGTAGGTGAACTGCGGAAAAACGAGCTTGCCGTACAGACCGTCGAAGAAGGCGTACCAGACAAAGGAAAGTATCTCGTCGGAGCCGTTGCCGACGAAGATGTTGTCCACATCGACGCTGTACTTCCGGGCTATTTTCTGCCGGAGGGAGAGCGACCAGGGATCGGGGTAGAGGCGCAGCTGGTCCGGATCATACTCCCGCAGGAGGGCCTCGATGCGCGGCGACGGGGGCCAGGGATTTTCATTGGTGTTGAGTTTCAGATATTTCCGGTCCCGGGGCTGTTCGCCGGGAACGTAGGGGGTCAGGGCCTCCAGTCTGCGGGAAAGCATGGATTCTCCTTTTGCATTCAACTGTTATTTCTATTTCACTTCAAGGCGCGCTCTTCGCCTGGCTGGTTATCGAATCCTCAACATTCTGCTGCGCGGCCTGCGCCTCTCTGCCTTGCCGCTTTGAATTCAACTCTGATCTGAAATTTGAATTCTCCTGTGCGGCCAGCGGTTTTTCACCAGTTGGCGGGCCTCTTCGGGTGTGGCAATCGATCCGTTGAGCTGGGCATCCTCCACGGCGTTCAGGATCTCCCGGAAAAGGGCGCCTGGTAAATATCCCATCTCCAGCAGGTCCTTTCCCCTCAGCAGAGGAGGCGGCCTCAACTGCTCGTCGGTCAGTTCCCGCTGTTTTTGCAGGCAATACTCATAGGAATCCAGCACCCCGTTGCTGCCCAGGCAATCGAGGCGGTGCAGCTCCAGTAACAGATCGAAATCGGGACTCCGGAGCAGGCGTTTCAGACGGCTCGTCCTCATCTCCCGGACGTTGATGAAGCTCATGTGACAGCGGATCAACCCCAGGATGCACTCCATATCGGCACGGGGAAAACGCAGGCGGCGGAGGATGCCTTCCGCCAGGATCTCACCCTGCTGAACGTGCCCGTAGAAATGAATCCCCCGATGATCCCTGCTCTGCACATCCGGCTTGCCCACGTCGTGCAGGAGAACGCCCCAGGCCAGTCGGGAATCGGCGGGGATGCTCATCAGATCGAGCATCTTGACGGTGTGGGTCCAGACATCTCCCTCGGGATGGAACTTCGGGGGCTGCTTCACGCCCCGCATGGCCGCCACCTCGGGGAGGAGTTCCTCCAGCAGGCCTGTCTTCATCAAAAGTCGCATCCCCTCCCCCGCCCCGCCGAGGGTCAGCAGGCGGGTCAGTTCATCGGCCACGCGTTCGACACTGACTTCCTGGATCTCCGGGGCATGGGCCTGAATGGCTTCAAGCGTCTCCTGCTCGACCGAAAAAGCCAGGTTTGCGGCAAAACGGACGGCCCTGAGCATGCGCAGACGGTCCTCGGCGAATCGTTCATCGGGGCGGCCCACGGCGCGGATGACGCGGCCTTCCAGATCGGCCCGTCCGCCGACTTCATCTATAATCCGGCCGGTATCGGGGTCCTGGAGCATGGCGTTGATGGTGAAATCCCGCCGCAAAACGTCTTCCAGATAACCGCCGGGGGAGCGGTAGGTGGCTACTTCATGGGAATAGCCGTTCTCGATCACGATGAGAATCCCGAAGCGGATGCCCACTCCGACCGTTCGGGGAAAAAGCGCCTGAATCGCTTCGGGAGAGGCCGAGGTGACGATGTCGTAATCACCGGCTTCCACGCCCCGCAGATAATCCCGGACGCAGCCGCCGACAAACCAGGCTTCATGCCCCGCTTCCTTCAAACGGCGGACGATCCCGGCGGCGATATCCCGGCGCGAGACCAATTCGGTACGTTCTCCCGGATCGCGGATCGTCATGGGGCAGGCCATCCGTCTAACAGGGGGCTTTCTTTTTCCCGAGCTTGATGGCGCACAGATCGCCGCACATGGTACAGCCTTCCTCTTTGGCCGTTTCGCTGCGCTCCAGCCGTGCCCGGCTCCGGTCCGGATCGACGGACAGGTCGATCTGCCCATTCCAGTTGAATTCACTGCGGTATTTCGCCATCAGGATATCCTTTTCCATCGCCCCGGGATATCCCTTGGCGATGTCCGCAATGTGGGCGGCGATCCGGGAGGCCACAATCCCCTCATGCACGTCATCGAGGTTGGGCAGACAAAGATGTTCCGACGGCGTCACATAGCAGAGAAAGTCCGCTCCGGCGGCTCCAGCCAGCGCGCCGCCGATTGCCGCCGTGATGTGGTCATAGCCGGGGGCGATGTCCGTGGGGAGCGGCCCCAGGACATAAAAGGGCGCGCCTTCGCAGAGGCTCTTCTGCAGGGCGATGTTGGCCTCGATCTGGGGATAGGGAACGTGACCCGGACCTTCGATCATGACCTGGACATCCCGCGCGCGCGCCCGCCGGCACAGTTCACCGAGAATAATGAGTTCCTGAACCTGGCCCCGGTCCGTCGCGTCGGCAAGACACCCGGGCCGCAGGCCGTCACCGAGGCTGAGGACCATGTCGTAGCGCCGGGCGATTTCCAGGAGTCGGTCATACTGCGCGTAGAGGGGATTTTCCGCATCATTGTAATCCATCCATCGGGCCGTAATGGAGCCGCCCCGGCTGACGATCCCCAGGAGGCGTCCCTGGGCGGCGATGCGGCCCACGCTCTCGCGGGTCACTCCGCAGTGGACGGTGATGAAATCCACGCCGTCCTCGCCGTTTTCCTCGATGGCCTGGAACATTTCATCCGCCGTCATTTCCATGATGGATTTCCGGCTGTTCAGGGCCTCGGCGGCGGCGGCATAAATGGGGACGGTGCCTACCGCCATGGTGGAAGCGTTCACAATGGCCTGCCGGATCGCCCGGATTTCGCCTCCCGTGGACAGATCCATCAGGGCATCGGCGCCCGCTTTTGTGCAGATCCGCACTTTTTCCAGTTCCATTTCCAGATCCACATGATCCCGGGATGTCCCGAGATTGGCGTTGACCTTGGTCCGCAGCCCCTTTCCTATGGCGAGGGGTGCAATGCCTGTGTGGCGGTTGTTGCGGACGACCACGATACTGCCCTCTTCCACCCCCCGGCGGATAAATTCCGGCGACACGCCTTCCTTCTCGGCGCATAATTTCATTTCCTCGGTAACACGGCCCTGTCCGGCCATCTCCAGCTGCGTCATTTCGTTTCTACCATCCTCCCTGGTTATTGCATCGCAGAATCTTATATATCATTGCTGTTTCATATCAAAGCGTCTTTGCCGTCAGCTTCCTGACGGCCCCGGGGCCGTCACCGAATGCCGGAGTCGCTCTCGTCCCGCCGCTCCGGGTTCTTATTTGATCCGCCATCGGAATGACGCCTGCAGCGGTCAAGGGCGTTGAAAAGCGGGGCCGCATGATTCGTCGGGCCGTGCCCCCCGCCGATTCGCCAGGCGTAGCGGATGACTTCCGTAATGTAGGACTTCGCCTCCCGGACCGAGTCGTGGAGAGGCTTTCCCAGGGCGAGGCCGGTGGCAAGCGCAGCCGAAAAGGTGCATCCCGTCCCGTGGGTGTCCTTCGTCTCGATCCGCTCGGCCGCAAATTCGTGATATGTGCTGCCGTCGTAAAGAATATCCAGCGCCTCCCCAGGCAGATGACCGCCCTTGACGATTACGTTGGGAACGCCGAACCGTCGGATCCTGCGCGCCGCTTCCTTCATATCGGCGACGGATGAGATGGTCATCTCCGCCATGACTTCTGCCTCCGGCACATTGGGCGTCACGACGAAGGCCAGAGGGAGCAGGTCCGAAACCAGGGTTTCCATCGCTTCATCTTCGATCAGCCGGACACCGTCCTTGGCCGTCAGAACCGGATCGACCACCAGCTTTTCGATGCGGTGCTGCCGGATTTTTGCCGCCACGGCGCGCACAACGGCGGCACTGACCAGCATGCCCGTCTTGGCAGCGTCCACACCGATATCGGTGGCTACGGCATCGAACTGCTGTTCGATGAAGGAAATCGGCACCTCGAAGATGCCCTGGACCCCCAGGGTATTCTGGGCCGTCAGGGCGGTGATCACACTCATCCCGAAACCGCCCAGCACGGTGATCGTTTTCAGATCGGCCTGAATCCCCGCTCCGCCTCCGGAATCCGATCCGGCAATCGTCAGGACGCGCGCCGGTGTTCTGTTCATCGGGATCAGGCCCCCTGGGGAAAATGTCCCTTGCGATAGTAATGAATGACCAGCAGAATGCCGTCGGAAAGGGAGATGACGCCCTGTTTTCCCGTGAGGACATTGCTGATCCCATAAGGCCGCCCGACTTCCATAACGTCGTTTTCCAGGGGATAGGCAAATCCCTGAAGCGTCAGGCCCGTCACGGATGTGGTGAAGGGAAACAGGGAAACGGTCTGGCCTTCCTCGCCTTCCAGGACGCAGCGGTCGCGGGTGAGCAGGATCTCGCTCCATTCATCGATAAGCCGGGCCGGCACGCCCTGATCGAGGGCGATCTTCAGGATGGACATGTTGGCCAGGGTATGATCGATCCGTCCACCCAGAGCTCCGAAGATCCGTATTTCCTCCGGCTCCAGGGAAAGGGCATACTCCAGCGCAAGCTGGGTGTCCGTCTGATCCTTTTCCGGGGGGTAGCCTGAGATTCGCGTCCCGCGCCGGGCAAGGGATTCCGCCAGCGACGGATTCAGGGAATCGAAATCGCCGATAACCACTTCCGGGGAGACATCGATGTTCAGGCAGTGACAGGCGCCGACGTCGGCACAGATGATCCTGCAGGGATCCAGCGCGGCGATCCTCGTCCGCAGCCAGGAATAATCCCGGATCTCTCCGCCGCAGACTAAAACGGCTTTTTCTTTCATGACGCCCTCCTCCGGACAGGAAAGGGCCATACCCATTCCGGGATATGGCCCTTTCCTCCGTTTTCCCGTCCTGACTTATAGTTTAATCGAAAATATTTCACTGGCATTTCGCGATGTTATTTCCGCGAGTTCCTCAAACTTCATTTCCTTGAGTTCCGCGACCCGCATCGCGGTGTACTTCACGTAAGCCGATTCGTTACGCTTCCCCCGGTGTGGCTCCGGCGTCAGAAAAGGCGCGTCCGTTTCCACAAGGAGAGATTCGGCCGGGACGCGGCGGACGACGTCCCGCAGGGTGTCCGCCTTGGTAAAGGTCACCGTTCCCGGTATGGAAATATAGAATCCCAGGTCCAGACATTTCCGGGCCATGGCGTAATCGCCGGAAAAGCAGTGGATGATCCCCCGCCGTTGCCCTTTCCAGCTGCTCAGGATTTCCAGCGTTTCCCTGTGGGCCTCGCGATCGTGAATGATCACGGGAAGATTCAGGTCCTGAGCCAGTTCCAGTTGTTCCCCGAAGCGGCGGATCTGCACATCCCTGGGGGAAAGATTCCGAAAAAAATCCAGCCCGATCTCACCGTAGGCCACAACCTTGGGGCGGGCGGCCAGATCCCGCATCCGGTCGTAGGTCTGCCTGTCGATCACTTTGACTTCATGGGGATGAATCCCCACCGCCGCGTAGACCATATCGTAACGGTCGGCAATTTCCACCGCTTTGAGGCAATCATCGAGATCGATTCCAATCGTGACAATGGCATCAACACCCGCTTCCTTTGCCCGGGCAATCACTTCGTCCCGGTCGGAATCAAATTCCGGCAGCTCAAGATGAGCGTGCGAATCAATCATCATGTCGCTGTTCCGCGGTCTCGTCCGTTATTTCCACAATTATTTCATCCGCGTTTTCGAAAACATCAGGAAGCGAATCCGTGTATGCTCTCAGTTCCTCCGGGGAAATCTGATTTCGTATCAGCATCTTGTCCAGGATGCGCCGATCCATTTCTCCCCTGATTCCTGCAGGCTTATTCTCCATCTTTAAAAAACCTCCATCGACAACCTTCTTATTTTTCGGCTGTTTTCTATAATATTTTTCCTGTTTTCGCAACCTATTACTCAAAAATAGAAGCAACAGCATATGATATTCCACCAATAAATACGAACACAAATAATACCGTATTTACAAGCGGATACAAAATGCTGAATGCAAACCGTGTCATCATGGAAAAGTTAACCGCAACAGGGCTTTGTAATGACAGGCTAATGGCTCCGGCCCATAATTTGTCTGGAGACGGGAGGCGAAGTGAGTTATTATACGAGTGAAATTCATCCACTTATTTTTCAGGAGGCGCCTTATGCTGCTTCATCCCCTGGCCGGAAAACCGGTCCCCCCTACCCTGCTGGCCAATATCCCGAGACTGGTTTCTTCCTACTATACCCTTCATCCCGACGCCGCCCGGGAAGCGCAGCGCGTCGCCTTTGGCACATCAGGCCATCGGGGCACCCCCGAAAATGGAACGTTCAATGAAGATCACGTCCTGGCCGTGTGTCAGGCCATCTGCGACTACCGCAAGGAAATGAGTCTTTCCGGACCGCTTTTCCTCGGGATGGATACTCACGCCCTTTCGGAACCGGCCTGGGCCACCGCACTGGAAGTTCTCGCGGCCAACGGGGTCATGGTTTTTATTCAGGAGGGTCGAGGCTATACGCCAACCCCGGTCATCTCCCATGCCATCCTGACCTGGAACGAGGGACATTTCCCCGATCACGCCGACGGGATTGTCATCACTCCTTCCCACAATCCGCCGGAAGACGGCGGCATCAAGTACAACCCGCCCCATGGCGGCCCAGCAGACACCACCGTCACCGCGGATATTGAAAAGCGGACCAATGCGTATCTGGCCGCGGGTCTGTGGGGAGTGCGCCGCATGCCCCTGAAGCAGGCATTGGACGGCGACTGTGTAAAACCGTATGATTACATTCAACCTTATGTGGACGATCTGCAGAACGTCATCGACATGGAAGCGGTGGCGGGCGCGGTGCTCAAGATCGGCGCAGATCCCATGGGCGGCTCCGGTCTGGCCTTCTGGGATCGGATCGCCGGTCGTTACGGCCTGAACATCGAGGTGGTCAATCCTCACGCGGATCCCACCTTCTCCTTCATGACCCTGGACAGAGACGGCAAGATCCGGATGGATTGCTCCTCCCCCTATGCCATGGCCCGCCTCATCGATTTGAAGGACCGCTTTGACATCGCCTTTGGAAACGACCCCGATTTCGACCGCCACGGGATCGTCACCCGGAGCGCGGGGCTGATGAATCCCAATGCCTATCTGGCCGTGGCCATCGATTATCTCTTCCGGAACCGCCCGCAATGGGGACCGGAAGTGGCCATCGGCAAGACCCTGGTTTCCAGCGGGATGATCGACCGGATCGCCGCTTCCCTGGAGCGGCGGCTGTGCGAGGTTCCCGTGGGCTTCAAATGGTTTGTCAGCGGGCTGCTTGCAGGCCAGCTTGGTTTCGGCGGTGAGGAAAGCGCCGGGGCCTCCTTCCTCCGCCGCGATGGCCGAGCCTGGACGACAGACAAGGATGGGATCATTATGGATCTGCTGGCGGCGGAAATTATCGCCCGCACGGGTCGTGATCCCGGGGAGCTTTTCGCTTCATTGACGGAACGCTTCGGAGACTCCCTCTATGACCGGATGGACGTCGCCGCCACGCCGGAGCAGAAGGCCGTCCTGAAAAAACTGTCTCCCGCGCAGGTCTCCGCGTCGGAGCTCGCGGGAGAGCGCATCCTGGCCACCCTGACGGAAGCACCGGGCAACGGAGCGCCCATCGACGGCCTCAAGGTCGTCACGGAAAACGGCTGGTTTGCCGCAAGGCCGTCGGGAACGGAGAACATCTACAAGATCTATCTGGAAAGCTTCAAAGGAAAGGAGCATCTGGAACGGATCCGGGAAGAGGCGCAGGCGCTGGTCAGTGCGACCTTTACCGCCGCCGGCGTCTGATTCCGGCCTCACAGCAGGGTACCGGCGGCTTCGGCTTCGCCTGCGGCGCCTCAACGTATTCTGTAAACGACTTCGTCGCCTCCCCCCCTCTTCCTTGCTTAAACCGGAGCACCCGGTAAGATTTTTTCAGCGGCGGCGCAGACGGGGATCGAGGGAGTCGCGGATCCCCTCGCCAAGGAGGTTGTAGCCCAGCACGGTGAGAAGGATCGCCAGTCCGGGATAGAGGGACAGCCACCAGGCGATGTCGATGTTGTCCTTGCCGGCGGTGAGGATGTTTCCCCAGCTTGGTGTGGGTGGCTGAACCCCGATGCCCAGAAAACTCAGCGCCGATTCGGTCAGGATCGCCCCCGCGACGCCCAGGGTCGCCGCCACCAGCACGGAGGCCATGGCATTGGGCAGCATGTGGATAAAGATGATCCGCAGGTCGCTTGCCCCGATGGCCCGGGCCGCCAGGATAAAATCCCGCTGTTTCAGCGAGATGAAATCGGCGCGCACCAGCCGCGTGATCCCCATCCAGCCCGTAATCCCGATGATGATCATGATGTTCCAGATGGAAGGCTCCAGCAGGGCGATCACGGCCAGGATCAGGAAAAACGTGGGGAAGCAGAGCATGATGTCCACGAACCGCATGATCAGGGCATCCACCCAGCCGCCGTAGTAGCCCGCAACCGCTCCCAGAATCGTTCCGATGACAATGGCGATGCCCGTCGCCACGAAGCCGACCTTGAGAGAAATCCCCGCCCCCCAGATCATCCGGCTGCAGACATCCCGCCCCAGTTGGTCCGTCCCGAACCAGTGCGCGGCTGACGGCGGCGCAAGGATGTTATTCAGATCGATGGCGTTGGGGTCGTAAGGGGCCAGCCAGGGCGCAAGCAGGGAAACGACAAAGAGGATCAGCACCAGGACGCTCCCCGCCAGAGCAAGGCGGTTTTTTATAAATCGACGCCGAAAATCCTTATCCATAACTATTCCAGTCCTTTCAGGACACCCGGATCCTGGGATCGGCCAGCGCGTAGGAAACGTCGGCCAGCAGGTTGCCGATCAGCGTCAGCACGGCCCCGATGAAGAGAATCCCCATCACCGTGGGGTAGTCCCGAGCCATGACTGACATGTAGAAAAGCTGGCCCATGCCCGGAATCGCAAAAATCGTCTCGAAGATCACACTGCCGCCGATCAGCCCGGGAACGGAAAGCCCCAGGATCGTAATGACCGGCAGCAGGGCATTACGCAGGGCATGTTTGTAAATGACGGTCCGCTCGCTCAATCCCTTCGCCCGCGCCGTCATGATGTAATCCTGGCGGATCACCTCCAGCATGTTGGCCCGCATGTAACGGGAAAGCCCGGCAAGGCCGCCGAAAGCGGACAGAAATACGGGAAGAATCAGGTGCTTCACCAGATCGACGAAGGCCGCGGCCGGCGGCAGGTATTCATAGTTCAGGGAACGGATGCCCGAAATGGGAAGCCAGCCGAGATGAAGGCCGAAGAAGATCATCAGCAGGAGGGCCAGCCAGAAGGTGGGCGTGGCAAAGCCGATGAAGACCATGACGCCGGCAATCCTGTCGAAAAGGGAGTCCTGATGAACGGCGGAAAGCACCCCGAGGGGGATGGCGACAGCGAGAATCAGAAGCAGGGACAGGACGTTCAGAGTGATCGTGATCGGCAGGCGCTCCAGAATTTTGTCCGCCACGGGGCGGTGATCGGCGGAGAAAGACGTACCGAGGTCAAAGACAAGGAGCTTCTTTGCCCAGATCAGGTATTGCTCATAGAGGGGCTTGTCCAGGTCATAAAGGGCTTTCAGCCGCTCCCGCGCCTCGGCGGAGGCCCGGGGATTCATCTGGGTTTCCAGATCGGTGGGCAGGCCGGGGGCCAGATGCATCACGGCAAAACAGATGATCGAGATCCCGATGAGCAGGGGAATCATGAAGAGCAGGCGTTTCAGGATGTAGCGCAGCATGGTTTCCCTATTCTCCCGGAATTCAGATCAGCCCGAAAAGCCTGTTTTTGCGGAGCGTTTCCAGCGTTCTGCTCAGATGATCCGCTGAATGGGCCTCCAGGGTCAGGATCGGTCTGTTCACTTTTGTCTTGAGGAAGCCGAACAGTTCCATAAAAGGGAAATTCCCCTCGCCGATGGGAAGGTGCGCGTCCCGACTCCCGTCGTTGTCGTGGAGATGCACTTCCCCAAGAAAGGTCCCCAGTTCTTCCAGCCACGACGACAGCGGGGCATCGGAAAAGGCGTTGCAGTGGCCGGTATCGAGGCAGAAGCGAACTCGGAGGGAATCGAGGGCTGTCAAGAGATGGACGAACTGGCGGGGTTCCTTTTCGTATACATTTTCCAAAAGCAGGAGCGTATCGAACTCCGCCGCCTGCTCCACAAAGGTGCTCCAGGTCAGGGTGCTGTTTTCCAGCCACTTCCTCTCCGAGGAAACGTAATACCTGGAGTCGAAGGAGGGATGACAGACAATGGTCCGCGGACGGAACAGAGGAACGAGATCGAACACCTGTTGAATCCGTTCCCGGGAAACCTCGCGGATTCGGGGATCGATGGCGCCCGGCCGGAGATCCATGAAAGGGGCATGAAAGGTGACCCGCAGCCCGGCATCGGAAAATCGGTCCGCCACCTCCCGGAATCTGTCTTTTCCGGTGGCATCCAGGATGGCACAGTCAAAGCCGATTTCCGGGGAAATTCCCTTCGCGATGACCGTATCCAGGAAGCCGCCCTCCAGCATGCGAAACGGCACATGAACCTGCAGGTATTTCAGGATATCTTCCATGAAAGAAAAGGCCCTTCTCTTTCTTGTTTCTTGATTTTACTGCGAGTTTCCTTTATCACAAGTACTCCTGTTGCACAACCGCCAATTCCCCGCGATTACCGATTGACAGGCTTGAGGGGTTTTGTTAGTTAAACCGCTGAAAATTTAAGCTGTTCCCATTTCATCAGGAGGGTGCATCCATTATTAAGGAAACGAACGAGCCGGATTCAAGAGAGAGGGTCCTGATGTGCGTCAATGCCATTCTGGAGAAAAAAGCCGGAAGGCTGGTGATCCTCAATGTCAAGGAGATTTCTTCTTTCGCGGATTACTTTATCATCTGCGACGGCGCTTCCGACCGCCAGGTGCAGGCCATCGCGGCGGCTGTGCAGGAGCGGATGAAGAAGTGCGGAATTCTACCCCTCGGCGTGGAGGGAGAAAGCGCCGGCAAGTGGGTGCTTCTGGATTACGCCGATGTCATCATCCATATATTTTTCCAGCCGGTTCGCGAATTTTACGATCTGGAGCGCCTCTGGGGAGACGTTCCCCGGATGGAAATCCCTGATGAAACCACAGAATTGGCCGCTCTCAGCGACGGGATATAATCTTGAATTCTCTGTTCAAGGGCATTGCCGATCTTTTCTTTCCTCCCCGCTGCCTGTCCTGTCATGAACTGCTCATTTCCGGTGAGTCCGGCGGTTTCTGCCCGAAATGCCTTCAGCGGATTTCCTTTCTTTCACCCCCGATTTGCGCGAGCTGCGGTGCGCCTCTTTCCCCGGAAGCGGGAAAAGACGCGCTCTGTCTCCGGTGCGCGGCAACGCGGCCTCCCTTTGAAAGATGCCGTTCCGTCGGACGATACGAAACCGTGCTTCTCGAAGCGATTCACGACCTCAAATACCGGGGAGTCATCGCGGCAGGCGCCATCCTGGGCAATCTGCTGGCTTCCTGTGTCCGCGTTTCCCTTCCCGTTGAAGAATACGACCGTATCCTTCCCGTTCCCCTCCATCGGAAACGCCTGAGGGAACGGGGATTCAACCAGTCTCTTCTGCTGGCGGAAGTCCTGGCCAGGGAATTTTCCCTTACCCTCGATTTTCAATCCCTGCGTCGCCGCGTCCATACCTCTCCGCAGATCGGCCTGGGCAAGGGAGAGCGGTCGGTCAATGTACGGAATGCCTTCGAAGTTGTCCGAAAAGCGGAAATTGAGGGTTCTCGAATACTCCTGGTGGATGATGTCTATACGACAGGGAGTACGGTTGGAGAATGCGCAAGGGTTCTGCTGGAGGGCGGCGCGCGTTCGGTTTCCGTGGCGACACTGGCAAGGGCCTGATTTTTAATATTCGGGCGTGGATATTCAATGTTCTGTGTTTAACGTTGAGCCTCAAACTTTGAACCTGTAACGCTTAACTTTTGATGTTGACGCATCGCCAACCCCGATTGGGAAAATATTTTAACCATTTGTGAGAAAGAGGCATATTTTCCCTTTACAAACGTTCTTTCATTGTGTATTAAACCTTTTTGCTGGAAGTTTTGCAGGTTGCGTCATCGACAATACTTATTCAAGGTAATTGGAATGGTACGTGAAATGGCTCTATCGCATGACAAACTTGAGTTCTTCAGAATGCTTCTCACTCAGAAGATCAACGAACTGCTGGAAGATGCCGGGAAGACCGTTGCGGATATGACGGACAGCAAGGAAAACTATCCTGATCCGACTGACCGCGCTTCTCTGGAATCCGACCGAAATTTTGAACTGCGGATGCGCGATCGGGAGAGAAAATTGATCGCCAAGATGCAGGAAGCCATCAAACGCATCGATGAAGGCGAGTTCGGCCTCTGTGAAGTCTGCGGCGGACCGATTTCTGAAAAGAGACTTATGGCCAGACCGGTAACAACCCTTTGCATCGACTGCAAGACAAAGCAGGAAAAACTCGAAAAACTGAAAGGGGAATAATCCGGAAAGGTTCCGTTTCCTATTATTTTTCCGCATGCCGAAGGCCTTTTCGCACCCGTGACAAAGGCCTTTTTATATTGGAAATTCCCCGCAAACAATTCCTTTTTTCTTTTTCCCCCATACCACCCTCATGTCCATGTATGTAAAAATCGCAATCAATATCCCGACGGAGTCCCATTTTACCTATTCCGTACCACAAGCTCTCTCTGGTGACGCAGCCGTCGGGAAACGAGCCCTGGTGCCTTTCGGGGCAAGAAAACTGACGGGTTATATTATTGGTTTTCTCAGCGAACCGGACTTCGACGACATCCGGGACATTCTGGATATTCTGGATAGCGAGCCTCTCTTCAGCTCTGAGGACCTGGCATTCTATTCCTGGGCTTCATCCTATTACCACTATCCCCTGGGCAAAACCCTTCATGACATCCTGCCGGGCGGCATCGATTTGAAGAGCGACCGCCTCTTTAAAGTCGCCGCAGGTCATAAAGCTCCATCCAACCCACTTCCGGAGGGACAGCGGAAAATTCTGGATCTGCTGGGAGCCGCGCCCAAAGGTCTGTCCTTAAAACGCTTGCGGAGACTTCTTTCCGGCAGCCCAATCCGGCGGGATCTTGCCGCCCTTCTTTCCGCAAATCGGGTGATCGCCGAAGAAGGCCTGGAGCAGCCGGAAATCCGGAAAAAAACCGAAAAGGTAATTACTCTCGTCGCGGGTCGTTCCGTACCGGCACGTCTTTCCGCCGTCCAGCAGCGCGTCCTTTCCTATCTGCAGGAAAAGGGAACGGCTTGCTTCCCGGAACTGCGCCCCTTTGCGTGCAATCCGTCCCCCGTTGTTCACCGGCTCATGGAAAAGGGGCTGGTTTCGCTTTCCGAACGGGAGGTCTACCGTTCCTCCGAAGAATCTCCGGAAATGAGCATCCTCAACGATATCCATTTGAATGATGATCAGGCCGCCGCCTGCGGAGAACTGGAAAGCGCACTTTCCTCACGGCGATTCAAACCCTTCCTGCTTCATGGCGTAACGGGAAGCGGGAAGACGGAGGTTTATTTCCATGCAATAAAGCAGGCCTTGAACTCCGGCGGCGGCGCACTTTATCTCGTGCCGGAAATCGGTCTGACACCGCAACTGCTTTCCCGCGTGCGAAATCGTTTTCAAGGGGAAGAAATCGCCGTCATCCACAGCGATATCGCACGGGGAATCCGTTACGATTTCTGGCGTCGACTCCAGCGGGGGGAAATCCGTCTCGTCGTCGGCGCCCGCTCGGCTCTTTTCGCCCCTCTTCCCAACCTGAGGCTGATCGTGATTGACGAAGAGCATGACAGCTCCTACAAACAGGATGTCCGGATGCGGTATCACGCGCGGGATCTGGCCGTTTTGCGCGCAAAGCTGCAGAATGCCGTTATCGTGCTGGGGTCGGCGACTCCGGACATGCGCACCTTTTATCAGGCACGCCAGGGAAAATATGACTGCCTTTCCCTGCCCCGCCGGGTGGAAAACAGGCCCCTTCCCCAGGTCCGGATCGTCGATATGAAGGCGGAGCGGGAAGAAACGGGAAGGATTCCAGTCCTGTCCCGCGCCCTGATAACAGCCCTGGAAGAAACCCTGAACGATGGCTCGCAGGCGCTTTTTTTCCTGAATCGACGGGGCTTTCATACGTTTCTTTTCTGCCCGGACTGCGGTACCGTCCTTTTCTGTCCCAACTGCGCCGTCTCGCTTACTCTCCATGCCGAAGCGAACAGGCTGCAGTGTCATTACTGCGATTACGCCGTCAAGACGCCTTCCCTCTGTCCGAAGTGCGGAGGCCGGGATATTCAGTTTTATGGGGCGGGAACGGAACGGCTGGAGAAGGAAATTCTTTCTCATTTTCCCCATATCCGAACCGCGCGGATGGACCGCGACACCACCGCACGGAAAGGAGCGCACACGCGGATTCTCAAATCCTTCGACCGGGGAGAAATCGACCTGCTCATTGGAACCCAGATGATCACCAAAGGCCATGACTTCCACAACGTGACGCTGGTCGGCGTAATCGCCGCCGATACGGCATTGAACCTGCCTGATTTCCGCTCCGCGGAAAAAACATTTCAGCTTCTGACGCAGGTCTCCGGAAGAGGCGGCCGGGGCAGAAAAGAAGGACAGGTCATCATTCAGACCATCAATCCTGACCATTTCGCCATTCAAAGGGCAAAGAATCATGATTATACAGGCTTTCACGAAGAGGAAATCCTTCATCGAAAGTCCCTGGGCTATCCGCCGTTCTCCCGCCTGATCATCCTGCAGCTTTCCAGCCTGAACGAAGAGCGGGGGCGTCGGGAGGTCGAGGAAGCAGGCCGGATGGCCAGGGCTTTCACCCGGGAGGAATCGAGTCGGACGATGCCTGTGGAGGTCATCGGGCCGGCTGAAGCGCCCATCGCCAAAATCAAAGGACGCTACCGCTGGCAGATCATGCTTAAGAGCGACAACCTTCAGGCTCTGCATTTCCTGACCCGCCGCCTGCTAACTTCAGCTGCTTCACGGAAACTGGAGATCAAGGTGGATGTGGACCCTGTCAACTTCATGTAATTTCAATTCCCTTCGAAAGCGTATGCTTCTCCGGTTAGGCGATCGCTTCATCAACGGCCGCATGATATAAGCCTGCATCGACTCTGCCCCGCACCTCGCCATTCTCTCTGATTCGAAATCGGAATAATTCGAATTGACACGCCCTTCCCTTTTGATTAAATTAACGAATCATCGGATGCTTTCCCGCTTCCAGCCTCTGCCGGAAAAAGGGAAAAACGGTCAGCAGGTTACGCTCCCGGAGAAAAAACTTTTTAAAACAATTTCTCGGGAGTTTGCAGTTCAGTCATCATTGTTTTTCAGCAAAACAGGCAGGAAAGGGGTAAAAAACATGGCAATAATCGGCGTCCTGCTTTCGGGGTGCGGCGTTTACGACGGTTCGGAAATTCATGAGGCGGTTCTCACTCTTCTCAATCTGGACAGGGCCGGGGCGGAAATCCTGTGCATGGCTCCCGACATGGAGCAGAATGATGTCATGAATCACTTGACGGGCCAACCGATGAAGGAAAAAAGAAATGTCCTCGTTGAATCGGCAAGAATCGCCAGAGGGGATATTCGGGATATCCGCGAGGTTAAGGCCTCCGATATTGACGGCCTCATTCTTCCCGGAGGGCTGGGAGCGACAAAAAATCTCAGCAATTTTGCCTTTAAGCGGGACGACGCCGAGGTTCAGCCGGACGTGAAACGCCTCCTTGTCGAAATGGTGCAGGCAGGCAAACCCATCGGCGCCATCTGCATCGCCCCGGCAACCCTGACCAAAGCCCTGAGCGGTTATGATCCCGAAGTCACCATCGGAAACGATCCGGCAACGGCAGAGGCCATTGAAGCCATGGGCGGAAAGCACCACACCGCAGGCGTTGAAGACATCTGCGTTGATTTACGGAATAAGCTGGTCACCACGCCGGCTTACATGCTGGGGCCGGGCATTCGAGACGTTGCGTCGGGTATTGAAAAACTGGTCCTGAAGGTTCTGGAGCTCGCGTCTTTATGAACGTGCGCCTGTATCCGTGATGTATAAAAGATATATATCAAATATATAGCCGGGTTTGCAGACTTTCTGCGGGAACAGCTTCAGTCTCTAAAGCGGTTTGACCCGATCCTTTCCATCCCGGAAAATACCGGACAGAGGATTGATGACATTAATGCATGCGGTTTGGGGATACGGTCCCTGATGAGGATCTATCCCTTTCGGGACTTAACGGTAAAACAACCAGAAAGGAGATATGATTATGCTCATTCATCTGCCCATTTTGTTACCTGATTTACCTTATCCAAAGAACGCTCTGGAACCATACATCAGTGCCAGAACTCTTGAATTTCATCATGGCAAGCACCACCAGGCCTATGTGGACAATGCCAACAAACTGCTTCCAGAAATGGTCCTGCTTAATGAAACCATGGAATCCGTCATCGAAAAGACGAGTGCCGATCCGTCAAAGGTAGGCATTTTCAACAATGTGGCTCAGGTCTGGAATCACACCTTTTACTGGAATTGCATGAAACCGAACGGCGGTGGCCAGCCGACAGGCAACATAGCGGTGCGAATCAAAGACACCTGGGGAAGTTTTGAAAAGTTTGCCGAGGAATTCAAAAACGCAGGCATGACGCAGTTCGGCAGCGGCTGGGCCTGGCTTGTCCTGGAGCAGGATTCGTTGAAGATCGTTAAAACCGGCAATGCGGACAATCCACTCACCCACGGCCAGAAGCCTCTTCTGACGGTCGACGTATGGGAACATGCTTATTATCTGGATTATCAGAACCGTCGGGCGGAATATCTGAACACCTTCGTGGACAAACTGATCAACTGGGATTTCGTCAATTCCCGCATGGGTTAAGCGGCATCACGCAACCCTGCCGGGGACATCGCGCCCCCCTGGCAGGGTTGCACCCGCGCTATCTCCGGTTTTCCCAATCAACTCCAGCTCATTTTGTTATCTTAACCACGGAATCCATGACACCGACACCTGAGATACCTGAACCTCACTATATCGGGCACCGTCAGCGCCTGAAAAAGAAGTTTTTTAAATGCGGACTCCAGGCCCTTCATGACTATGAAGCGGTGGAACTTCTTCTCTCCTATGCCATCCCGAGAAAAGACATCAAGAGCCTGTCTAAGGATCTTCTAGAGCGATTCGGCTCTCTGAAGGGAATCATGGACGCGGAATTGGAAGAATTGACCGCCGTGAGAGGCATCAGTGCTCATGCAGCGGGACTCGTTCGGATGGTCAAGGAAATGAGCGCCCTGTATCTTCAGGAAAAAGCTCGGGAAAAACCACAGATCAGCTGCACCGGCGAACTGCTGGATTTCTGTAAAACCGCCTTGGGCGGTCTGAAGGATGAAAATTTCTGCGTTCTTTACCTGGATACGCAGAATCGGATCATCGCCTTCGAAACGATCCAGAAGGGTATTGTCAACCAGGCTGTTGTCTACCCTCGGCAGGTGATCGAAAGAGCGCTCTCCCACAAGTCCTCTGCACTGATTCTGGTGCATAACCATCCTTCAGGGTTCGTCAAGCCTTCCGATGCCGACATCAGGTTGACCCGTACTATTACAGATACGGCTAAGCTCTTGGACATCATGGTGCACGATCACCTGATCATCGGCGAGAACCGGTTTTTCAGTTTCCGTGAAGAGGGAATTATGCCGCTCTGATCGCAAGAAACGCGGGCAATAAAAAAGGAGACTCTTTTCAGCCTCCTTAATGTTTAACTTTTAAATGAACGTTGATCAACGTCGTTTTATCTCTTCCCGAAGTGAAGCGCCGGACTTGCTCAAATCATACCTTGCCGTCAACGCGCTCTTTAAGCTCTTTGCCAACCTTGAAAAAAGGCAATCTTTTAGGAGATACTTTAATGTTTTTACCTGTTTTCGGATTTCTGCCTGTGTAGGCATTGTAATTTCTGACGACGAAGCTGCCGAAACCACGTATTTCGATACGACCTCCCTTTTGCAGTTCCTCGGTGAATCCTTTAAAAAGCAGATTAATCACCTCAATGGCTTTTTTTTCCGTAAGGCCTTCTTTTTTGCTCAAAGCTTCAATGAGCTCGGACTTGTTCATAACACCTCCCTGTGTAACTGCTGCTTCGAAATCCTATATAGTGCGTAATGCGTGATCAACAGTAATTTCAAATAACCGGCTAATATGCCTCTCAATTTGGCGGACTATTAATTATTTTAGGTTGAAAGTCAAGACAATTTTCCATACCTGAATCAGTTTTTGTACGGGAGGGTTGCATTTACTGTTGACATTATCGTTCAGGATGATTAATTTTTGTCTAAATTTTTAAAAGGAGATAATTTCATTGATTAATAAATACCGGTGCAAAAAAAAGGGCGGGATAATTCAGGCAATCTGCGAAGATACAACGTGTGAATGGTATCTGAAAAATGAATCCTTCCTGAATTGCACTTGGGTCGCCTGTAATTACGGCCCGTTTACACTTGAGGAAGTCGGCGACATGATGGGAGTCACGCGTGAAAGAATTCGCCAGATTGAAGCGAAGGCGCTGAAAAAACTTCAGCACAAAAAACGTCGCGATCAATTGAAAGATTTTGCGTTACCCAGCAATGAATGGGATGCCGTGTAAGTTTGCGTCTGAAAGGGGAAATCAGAATTCCCCTTTCTTCTTTTTAATTCCTTTGGAAATATTTCCATATAATCTCTGGATTCTTTATTCGAGAGAAGAATCCTGATGGAAGAGGAATCTATAACGGCGGTATTGCTTAGAAATCCGGTGAGTTTTTCGGCCTAAATCCAATGTCACTGCTCCATGCCCGCAGGCGCCAACATCCGCAAGCCGTAAGAATCAACGAGATAATGAATGCCATAAGGAATGGTCTGATCCCTGAAAAACACATGGGCCATTGTGGAACCCGCCCGTTCAAAGAAATAATCAAGCATGGATTCATATTTTTTCTGGGGATAAACAACGACCGGCTCGCCCGAAATTCCGACCATTTTTGCAAGCATCCGGACCGCATATTCCATATCGCCGAGATAGTCCACAAGCCCCAATTGCTGAGCCTGTTTCCCTGTAAAAATTCTGCCATCGGCGATCTGCTTTAATGCCTCCTCGGAAATGCGCCGGTTCCTGACGACTACATCGAGGAACTGGATGTAAATATCATCCACAAGACCTTGGAGCAGGGCCTTTTCCTCTCCGGTCATTTCCCGGATCGGAGATCCGATATCCTTATATTTTCCACTTTTTATCGTGGAAGCCTTCACCCCCACCTTTTTCATCAATTCTTCCGCATTCGTAAAATACATGATTGCGGAAACGCTCCCCGTCAATGTGCCGGGATTGGCGATAATCTTTTCTCCGGCACAGGCAATCAGATATCCGCCGGATGCAGCCACAGAACTCATGGAAACAAGCACTCTTTTTTTCTTGCGGAGTTCCATGACTGCTTCGTAAATCTCCTGAGAAGGGGCAACGCCCCCCCCCGGAGAATTAATGCGCAGAACAACACCCTTCACGGAATCGTCTTTACCGAATTCCTGCAGATTCTTCACAACATCCGTGGAATCTTTGATGACACCGTCGATCGGAGCAATGCCGATTTTGTCCGCAGTAGTAAATCCGTCCCGCATCCCGGTGATGGATGTAACCCCATAAATCAGGGAAAAAAACCCAATCAGGAGAATCAGCAGCAGGAAAATCCCCCAGATCACCGGATGTCGTTTCATAGAATCGCGCCTAGAATCAGTTGTTCGGATCCGTTAGTTTTACGTCCAGATCCGCCAGGGCCTTTCCCAGACTGGACCCCACGTTTTCACGATTATTAAGGTATTGACTGACCGAACGGCCAGCTTCAGGATTCACTTCCGTGTCCTTGATGCTCAGTCTTATTTTTCTACCTTTCACATCGACACTTTTCACAACGGCAGAAACCGCATCTCCTATGGAAAATATTTCGGACGCGGTTTTCACCCTTTTGTGACTCAATTCTGAAATATGAACCAGGCCTTCAATGCCTTCCTCGACCTCAACAAAGATTCCGAATTCGGTCAGATTGGTAACTTTCCCGGAAACAATCGAACCCGCGGTATATTTCTCACAGAACTCCTCCCAGGGATTCTTTTCGATCTGTTTGATACCCAGGGAAAATTTTTCACTTTCAACATCGATATTCAGGACAACGGCCTCGATCTCCTGACCTTTCTTGTAGATTTCCGAAGGGTGTTTGACTCGCTGTTTCCAGGAAATGTCGGATACATGGACAAGTCCGTCAATTCCATCCTCAACGCCGACAAATATACCAAAATTGGTCACATTTCTTATGACACCCTTGATGAGGGTCCCTTCCGGGTACTTCTGCTTCAAGGTTTCCCAGGGGTTATCCGTCGTCTGCTTCAGTCCCAGAGAAATTCTCTTGTTTTCCTTGTTGACATCAAGAATCATGACTTTAACGTTCTGGCCCAGAGATAATACCTTGGAGGGATGTCTGATTTCTCTTGTCCAGAACATCTCCGATACATGGATCAACCCTTCGACACCGGGAGCCAGCTCCACAAATGCACCGTAATCCGTTAGATTGACCACTTTTCCTTCAACAATTGCACCCACGGGATACTGTTCCGTAATCATTTCCCAGGGATTTTCCGTCAGTTGCTTGAGCCCAAGGGAAACTCGCTCTTTTTCTCGGTCGAATGAAAGAACCTTTACCGTGATCTTGTCTCCCCTGTTGAAAGCTTCTGAAGGCTTGGTTATCCTTCCCCAGGAAATATCCGTCACATGAAGAAGACCGTCAATGCCTCCCAAATCTATAAATAAGCCATAATCGGTGATATTCTTGATGATTCCTTCAACAACGACACCTTCAGAAATATTGGCAAGGGTTTCCTGTTTTTCAACTTCTCGTTCCTGTTCAAGGATCGATCTTCTCGACAGAACCACGTTGTTCCTCTTGCGATCGTACTTGAGCACATCAAACATCAACGTCTGACCGACATATTTATCGAGATCCCTGACCGGACGGATGTCCACCTGGGAACCCGGGAGAAACGCTGAAATTCCGATATCCACAGACAAACCGCCCTTCACCCTTTCAACGATCATCCCTTTTACCGGAAGATTGTTGTCACAGGCCGCTTTTACATCATCCCAGATTTTCATTTTGGCGGCTTTATCTCTCGAGAGAACGAGATTCCCTTCCTGATCCCGTCTCTCCACCATCACTTCGATTTCATCTCCGACATTGACGGCAATGTTGCCTTCTTCATCCCTGAGTTCCTTCGCTGGTATGTATCCTTCTGTTTTCCAGCCAACATCCACCATAACCATGTCAGAGTTTATCTGAACGATTTTGCCGGTTACAAGTTCCCCCAGATGAACACTCTGAAGACTCTGTTCATAGAGTTCCTTGAAACCCATCATGTCTTCGCTGTTCTGATTCTGCTGATTTCCTCCACCTTCTCCTTTTTCTTCCTTTTGTTCTGAAATTAGGTTGTCATCGTTAACCATTTACCATCCCCCCTGGAATTTAATAAAACCTTTGTATAAAGAATGAACACTAACACATTGCTATAAAAATAGCAAGTGTAATTCGAACTTGGAAAATTCAACGGTTACAAGAGAGCAACCGGTTTCCATGCCGTATCAGGACAGCAGAAATTTTACGGCATTCAGCATCGCGGCCACGACTTCCTCGAAAGCCAATGCAGTGGAATCGATAACAACGGCATCAGCGGGAATCTTGAGAGGAGCAATCGAGCGTTCGGTATCCTGTCTGTCCCTTAATTCCATCTTACTTTCAACAATTTCCAGCTGAGAGGGAAGTCCTGCCTCAATCAGTTCCCGGTGGCGCCTCATCGCCCGTTCGGAAACGGTTGCATGAAGAAAGAACTTCAGATCCGCATTCGGGAAGACCACGGTCCCCATATCCCTTCCTTCAGCCACAATACCGCCGCAGCACCCGAATTTCTGCTGAATCGGCAGAAGAACTTCCCGGATTCTAGGCAGAGACGATACTTTCGAGGCCATAAGCCCGACTTCCTCCGTTCGGAGGTGGTCGGTGATATCCTCATTGTCCAGTATAATTCTCAATACCCCACATTCCGCTTCAAGACGCAGATTCAAAGAATTTGTGAGGTCCTGCATGGCCTGCTCGTCATCGGGATTCTTTTTTTCTTTGATGACTTTACTGGCAATTGCCCGATAAAGGGCGCCCGTATCCAGATAAAGGTAGGAAAGTTCCCGCGCCAGGGCTTTGCTCGCGGTGCTTTTTCCCGATCCCGCAGGACCGTCGATTGTGATAAGCAGTTTCTTTATCATCATTACCAACTTTTTCTGTTGAATTTTTCCTCTTGCCACCTGAACATCGGAATTCAACAAGAGCTCTGGCCGCAAAGGAGTCGATTTATATAGCATGCTTTTTCGGGCAATGATATAAGTAGAGCGAAAATCCAGAATCGACGTTTTTTTCTTCTGTAAAAAACGACCCCGGAAATATCAGGAATTACAGGATTTGTATTTCAGATGACAAATTCCGTTTTTAATGCGAAAAAGCAATGATTGCCGTGGTTTTTATTCTTTCCTTTTTTCTGAATGCCGCCATGGCACAGGCCTCCTTCACTCTGGAGGACGAAAAAAAACTGGGAAAAGAATTCTACGAAAAACTGGAGAAAAGCAAGCTCCTGCTTAAAAATCAAAGGATCAATGATTACGTGAATCGTGTGGGTCATCTTGTCCTTGCCCATTCACCGAAAGCCCCTTTCGAATTCAGGTTCTTCGTCATCAACAGTTCCGCTGTCAATGCCTTTGCAACCCCGGGAGGCTATGTCTATGTCAATAAGGGACTGATAAACCTTGTTGAAAAGGAAAGCGAACTGGCCGGTGTTCTGGCCCACGAAATCGCCCACATCAATGCCCGCCATATCGCCGCGATCATTGAAAAATCAACCCGGATGAATATCGCAGCCCTTGCGGCCATCCTGGCCGGCGCATTTCTCGGGGGAGGCGGAGAAGCAACAGCCGCCCTCACAAGCTTTTCCATGGCCGCGGTCACCAGTATGAATCTCAAATACAGCCGGGATCATGAAGAAGAAGCCGACCGCTTGGGAATAACCTATCTGGTCGGTTCCGGCTACAATGGGAAATCCATGCTCGATTTTCTTAAGATCATGAGGAAGTATGAATTTTACTCAAAAAGCGTCCCTTCCTATTTTCTGACCCATCCCGGCACCGATGAGAGGATCCGCTACCTTGACGGCCTTCTCCAGGTCCGATACCGGGAAACAGGAAAAGAGTGTATTGTCGGAGGATTGAAAAGAATTCAGGTCTATCTCCTGTTCATCGGTAACAACCCGGAACTCAGGCTGACATCATTTCAGAATGCCATCGACAGGAATCCCGCAGATGTGGACGCCCTGTATGGTCTCGCCCTGACACAGGAAAGACTGGGGTTGACGGATGAAGCCATCAGGACTTTTCAACGGGCCCTGAAACATGCCCCCAATGATGAGGATATCATCCGGGACCTGGGAATTGCATGTTTTAGAACAGGTCAAACGGATGATGCCATTCGTTATTTATCAAGGTCTTTGTCTATAAACAGGAATGATGAAAATACAATCATTTATCTGGGAAGGGCTCATGCAAGCGCGGGTAATTTTCAGGAATCGCTGAAAATATTGAAGTTACTTGAAAATAAGACTTCCATCGAAACGGATGCCCGCTACCATCTTGCAATGGCTTACGGAAAGACCGGGGATCAGGGGATGTCGCATTATCATTTTGGATTGTTTTTCAAGGAAAACAAAAAGAAGGAGAGCGCTTTGTTTCATTTCAAGGCGGCCCTGAAGTATTTCGCTCAGAATGATCCCCGACGGCATGAGATTGAAAAGGAAATTGGAGAACTGGAGAAGGATAAAATTCCTAAGATTCCAGGCCGATAAGATCGGGTCGGGAACAGAGCTCTTTCTTCGCATATTCGAGATCGATTTTCTCTTTGACAAAAAGGTTGAAAATGTCACCGTCGATGTGGCTGTCCCGCACCATCTGCTCCATAATCTCCCGCGCTTCTGAAATGCTCTTCTCCTTTTTATATGGCCGGTCTTTTGCGGTCAGCGCTTCAAAAATATCCGCAATGGCAATAATTCTTGACTGGAGGGAAATTTCACTGCCTCTAAGGCCGAAGGGATAACCTGTTCCATCCAGCTTTTCGTGGTGTGCCGCAGCATGAACCGCGACATTCCGCATTTTTTTGGGGAAGGGAAGTTGAGACAGTAGCTTGTATGTAACTTCCGCGTGATTGTTCATGATCTGCCGTTCCTCATTTGTCAGATTACCCCGACGGACACTGAGATAAGCCAGTTCTTCTTCGTCCAGCAAAGGTCGCCATTCATTATCAAACTTCCACTTTTTCCGGGAAATGTTCTTCAATCGCGCCAGATTTTCATCCGTGAGATATTCAAGGCCCGCGTTGACTTCGGCAATAAACTGAAAATCCTCATCAAGGACTTCCATCTTCAACCCGCAATTTTCGGATGCACCATATCCGGTTATTTCTTCCGACGAAACCCAGTCCGGGGCATTACTTTCTGAATCCCTCTTGGCCAGTTCAAAACGGGTTTTCAAGGCAACAATACGATCGTAGATGGTCTGCAGTTTGGTCGACTTGTCGATGATATATTCCGGTGTGGTGATTTTCCCAAGATCATGCAGCCAGGCAGCAAACCTCAGTTCGTTCAGGTCGTCCTCCGAAAAAGACAACTGTGCGAAAGGGCCTTCCGTCTGTTCGTTTATTTTGTGGGCGATACGCATGGTCAACTCTGTTACCCTCCGGACGTGGCCCCCTGTGAAGGGAGATTTCTCATCGATGGCGGTGGCGATTGTTCTCGTAAAGGCCTCCAGGAGATTTTCCAGGCCCGTAACCAGCCGCCTGTTCGAAAGCGCCACCGCGGCTTGAGACGCCAGCGATTTCGTCAAGTCCACACACTCTTCGGAAAATGAAATCACTTCTCCTTTCAGAGGATCCTTGGCATTCAACAACTGAAGAACGCCGATGATATCATTTTCATGATTCCGCATGGGAATTACCAGCATGGATTTCGAACGGTAGCCCGTTTCGATGTCATAATGCCGGGTCCCTTCAAAGTTAAAGCCCTCAGCATTATAAACATCCGGAATATTGACGACTTCACCCGAAAGGGCTGCATACGCCGATACATTCGCATAGTTTGGAGTATCATCATCATTTCTCAATCTAACCGGCGGCCAGGAAATTTTCGCTCCAGTTCCTCCCATATAAATACCTAATGTATCATTCTGAATCAGGGCAAAATTCAGCAATGGTTCCTCATCAGACACGAGATAGAGCGTACCGGCATCTGCGTTCGTCAATTCCCTTGCTTCTTCCAGAATTTTTTCAAAAAGCCTGTCCAGATTTTTTTCCGTGGTCAGAGCAATCCCGATTTCGACGAGACGTTTATTCCGTGTCAACTGTTTTTCTGTCAGTTTTCTAAGACCGGGCTGAAGACGACTCAATAATGATTTCATGAGGATACCTGTTCCATAATCGTTAAAGTGTTTTATTCCTGATGGCGAAGAATAACAGAGTCCATATTTTTTTCAAGCTTGATCCTGATTTTCTCAAGAATTTCCATAGGAATGGGTTTCGCATTCAAGTACCGAATGTCAAGGACTTTTGATGAAACAAAGGGCTGAAGAACATAACGCCGGGCTCCGGAAATCAGCCTTCCCACAGCAAGCAGGTCCTCCTCGGTCAGGAGAGAATCCACAACCGTGGTGCGGAACTCATATTTCAACCCCGAATTCATGATCAATTGAATGGTTTCCTGTATGTCGTCCGGAGAAAAAGGCACTCTTGTGATCTCGCCGTATTTTTCCAGAGGCCCCTTGATGTCCATGGCAATATAATCCACCAGTTTTTCGCCAATCAATTGTTTTAGAACGACGGGCATGGAACCATTGGTATCAAGCTTGACAAGATACCCCCTGCATTTAAGCCAGGCCAGAAAAGAAGGAAGATCTTTTTGAATCGTCGGCTCTCCGCCGGTGACCGTCACGGCGTCCAGCCTGCCGACACGCTTTTCGAGGAAGGAAAGTATTTCAGCTTCGGGATTGCATTCTGTATACAGCACAGGATTGACCAGTTCCGGATTATGGCAATAGGAGCATCTGAAATTGCAGCCTTGACAGAACACAACGGCACAGATCTCCCCGGGATAATCGATGAACGACACCCTCTGTAAGCCTCCGATTTTCATGCCTGAAATCTGTAAACCCTCCGCATCGAAAATTCCTGTCGTTTTCCCTTGTTCCACTGCCCGATCGGGCGAAGATAGCCTACCACGCGTGAATAGATCTCACAGGGCTCATTGCACTCCGGACAGGTCGCCTGCTCACCGGAAATGTATCCATGAGAAGGACAGACGCTGAATGTAGGAGTAAAAGTCAGATACGGCAAATGATAATTTGAACAGATTTTACGAACCAGTTTTTTCACAGCCTCCGGATCTTCAATTCTTTCCCCGGCATACGTGTGAAAAACCGTACCGCCGGTATACTTGGACTGGATCTCATCCTGAAGTTCAAGGGCCTCGAAGACATCGTCCGTATAATTAACCGGGAGTTGGGTCGAATTGGTATAAAAAGATTCCACTCCTTCGATTAATTCCTGCTCGTCGGTGGCCAGTCGAATGTCAGCGTATTTTTTCCTGTCAATCTGGGCCAGCCTGTAAGAAGTCCCTTCAGCCGGCGTGGACTCCAGATTGTAATTATTTCCCGTCTCCTCCTGAAATTCGACAAGCCTGTCCCGCATAAAATCAAGGACATTCTTAGTAAAAGCCTGTCCCTCTTCCGACGCGATATTCTTTCCTAAGAGATTGAGACAGGCCTCATTCATGCCAACCAGGCCAATGGTGGAAAAGTGATTTTTCCAATATTCGCCAAAGCGCTCTTTCACGTTTCTCAGATAGTATTTGGTATAGGGATAGAGATTGCGGTCTGTGAATTTTTCCAGAACTTTTCTTTTGGTTTCAAGACTTTCCCTGGCCAAAATCATCAACCTGTTCAGACGGTCCAGAAATTCACCCTCTGTTTTAGAAAGATAACCGATGCGGGGCATATTGATGGTAATGACCCCTATGGATCCTGTCAGCGGATTGGACCCAAAAAGGCCGCCGCCGCGGACCTGCAACTGGCGATTGTCGATCCGCAAACGGCAGCACATGCTTCTCGCGTCTTCAGGATTCATATCGGAGTTGATGAAATTTGAAAAATATGGAACACCGTATTTGGCGGTCATTTCCCAGAGGTCTTTCAGATTGGGATCATCCCAGTTGAAATCTCTGGTAATGTTATACGTGGGAATCGGAAAAGTGAACACCCTTCCTTTGGCATCCCCTTCAGCCATGACCTGCAGAAACGCCTTGTTGAACACATTCATTTCTTCCTGAAATTCAGAATATGTTTCCTCCTGGGGTTCTCCTCCGATGATCACATTCTGACCGGCGTAATACCGGGGAACGGTAACATCCAAGGTGACATTGGTAAAAGGCGTCTGAAATCCGACTCTTGTAGGCACGTTGATATTGAAGATAAATTCCTGCAGGGCCTGTTTGACTTCATCGAAGGTCAAGCCATCGTAACGGATAAACGGGGCGAGGAGCGTATCAAAATTTGAAAAAGCCTGAGCTCCGGCTGCTTCCCCCTGAAGGGTATAGAAAAAATTGACGACCTGCCCCAAAGCGCTTCTCAAATGCTTTGCCGGCTTGCTTTCCACCTTCCCCGAAACCCCCTTGAAACCGGTCATCAGAAGGTCCAGAAGGTCCCAGCCTACACAGTATACGGAAAGAAGGCTCAAATCATGAATATGAAACTCACCTTCATTATGCGCCTTGCGGACTTCCGGAGAATAAACCTCGTTAAGCCAGTATATTTTACTGACCTCAGACGAAATATAATTGTTCAGCCCCTGAAGGGAATAATCCATATTACTGTTCTCATTGATCTTCCAGTCCTTCTTCTTGAGATACTGGTCAACCAGATCCACTTCCATCCGGTTCGTGATTTCTCTCAACCGGGCATGTTGATCACGATAAATGATGTAGGCTTTCGCTGTGCGGCTGTATGTTGAAAGAAGAACTTCTTCTACAATATCCTGAATTTCTTCAACTGATATGATGCGGCTGTCAAAGATTTTTTCGGCAAGACTCATGACCTTGATTGTCAATTTCCGAGCTACCTTGTAATCGAATTCCCCTGTGGCGTCACCTGCTTTGGCAATGGCACGGGTTATTTTTTCGGCATCGAACTTGACCAGTCTTCCATCTCTTTTTTTAATTTCCGTATACATTAGAGCACCTCTATACAATCTGTGCCGAGAACCTTTGCATATTGCACATCGCAAATCACAATATATTGGGCTCGGCTATGGGATATACTACTACATATTGATCAAGAAGCAAATAAAAATGAAAGAATGCTCAAACAGGGGGGGGAAGTCATTTGCACGAAAAAAGCATTCATGAATAAGGTATGAGGACAAATCAAAAATTTCTCCTCAACCCATAAACCGCTTTACGAGATTTTCCGAATTTCTGAACATGATCAGGATTTCTTCTTCAGTCATGCCCGCCCCCCGGGCGATTTTTCCGCCTTCTCCAGTGAAGTCAAATCATGGGAATCATGACTGTCCGTATCCAGCACCAGAGGAAAATGATAATGCCTGGCCATTTTTGCTACATGACCGTTCGTCAGAGAGTGCCCCTTTCTGGTCGTGATCTCCAGACAGACGGCATTGCGGGAAGCCATGAGAGCCTCTTCTTCGCCTATTAATCCCGGATGAGCCAGAATATCCACGGATGCCTGGAGCGCCGCCAGGTTTGTTCCCGGCAAAACCGGCTCGGCAATGGTTTCTCCATGAACAACGACGATTCCCGCCCCCATCCCCCTTGCTTCCTGTACAAGTTCCATGATGTATTCGGGTGGAACGTGGGTCAGTTCGATCCCGGGAATCACGGGCATATCATAAGCTTTCGAAAGCTTTTTGCAAACCCTGACAATTCCTGGAAGAATCAGTTCCAGATTTGAATGGTCGCCGTGATCCGTCAAGGCCATGGCACGATATCCCACGACCCTCGCCCTCCTCACAAGCTCGGACGGCAGGAACTCGCCATCGCTGTGGATGGTATGTGTGTGAAGATCGATCAAGATAATGCCTCTCCAGAAAATTTAATATATTTTTTCATCAAGCCCTGTCCTTCAGGAAAAGAAGGTTCACTTTTTAACATCATCGGTTTCCCCGGTCAACAAGGATTCAGAGTTTTTTAAATTGACAATTCCCTGGTCTTTTTTTAATTGACAGAAACCTGATTCTCTCAGCAGGTCAAAAGAAACTTTTTAATCCGCAAAGCAGGTTAATTTGAAAATTATCAATCGTTACCTGGTTAAAGAAATTCTTCAACCCTTCGGCATCGTCCTTTTCGTGCTGACCTTCGTCCTCCTCATGGGCAAGATTCTGCAACTCATGGATCTGATGATCAACAAGGGCGTCGGCTTGAGTCATATCGCCCGGCTTATCCTCTTTCTTCTTCCCTCATTCCTCGTTTTTACTCTTCCCATATCGCTGCTTGTTTCCGTTCTGATTGCCCTGGGCAGGTTGTCAAGCGATAATGAACTGACCGTTCTGAAAGCGTCGGGAATAAGCCTTTACAGGCTTACCCCCCCCATCCTGATGATCGCTCTTGTGTCTTTTATGCTCACCGCAGCAACCACGCTTTTTCTTGTTCCCTACAGCAACACGGCAACAAAAGCACTCATTTTCAACGTTGCCAGAAACAAAGCAAGCATCGGCATTAAAGAAAAGGTCTTCAATGCGGACTTTAACGGCGTTGTTCTGTATGCTGAAAAGGTTCCTTCAGATGGCCGTTTCATGGAAGGCGTTCTTGTGTCCGACCAGAGAACCGCCGACGAGCCGGGAACGATTATCGCGAAAAAGGCTTTTCTTGTCGCTGATCCGAAATCCATGACGGTCACTCTGCGTCTCGAGGATGGAAGTACTTACTTCGTTGCTGAAAATATGAAAATTTTCCGCAAGATGGATTTCAAAACCTATGATATCAATCTCGACCTTCAATCTTCTTCCAGCGACGCGGAGAAAATGCGTACAAAGGCATTAAAAGAAATGACCCCGCGTGAACTGATTCAAAATCTGAAAAGCGGCAGACTGGACGATAAAATCTACCGGAAAACGGCCATGGAACTGTACGAAAAATTTTCCATACCTCTTTCCTGTCTTGTCTTCAGCATTCTTGCTATTCCTCTGGGTGTAAAACCCCATCACCGTTCCGTAAAATCCAGGGGATTTACCATCGGGCTGATGACGGTCCTGCTTTACTATCTGCTGCAACTGGGGTGCGAGGGAATGGTCACCGTCGGCAGATTGTCTCCTTTTCTGGGTTCATGGATCCCTAATATTCTTTTCACAATCGCCGGCACAGTATTGTACTTCATGGCCGCAACAGAAAGATCCTTCCAGATGCCCTGGTTTTTCAAACTTTTCAAAAGAAGGAATGGCCGGGAAAAAATGAAAAAGGAGCGTTCATGACAATCCTTGATCGCTATATTTCCAGGGAATTTCTGAGGTTTTTCCTTCTGGTCATTCTCTCCTTTCTTTCTCTATTTCTGATTGTCGATTTCTTCGAAAAACTGAAAATGCTGATCAACTACAGTGCGACGTTTTACCAGATTCTCGCCTTTTTCTTCTTCCGCATACCGATGATGCTTTCACTGACCATTCCCGCTGCCGTCCTTCTGTCCTCCCTGCTGACCTTCGGCTCTCTTTCAAAAAACAGTGAAATCGTGGCCATGCGGGCCAGTGGGGTCAGCCTCTATCGTTCTTCCATTCCTATCCTGTTGATTTCTTTCCTGATTGCCTTATTCACGTTTGTCTTCAGTGAACTGATCACACCCTATGCAAATGAAAAGGCAGAATATATAAGGAAGGTCGAAATCGAAAAAAAGGAGATTCAGGGAATATTCAAGCAGGAACAGATCTGGTATCGCGGCACCAGAGGAATATACAATTTCAAGCTTTTTGACCCGGAGCATAATACCCTCCGGGGGATTACCCTGAATTATATGGACCGTAAAATGAATCTGATCATGCGCGTTGATGCGGAACGGGCCGTATGGGACAGAAATCAATGGGTTTTTTACAACCTTCTGATCGTTCGGTTTGATTCAGCGGGGTTTCCTGTTATGGAACGTTATGGTGAAAAGATACTTGATTTTCCGGAAACCCCTTCTGATTTCAGGGTGATCCAGAAGGATTCGGAGCAGATGGGATACTTTGAGTTGAGAAAATATGTCCAGAAAATCCGCACGGAGGGCTACGACGCCACACGGTATCTGGCCGATCTGCACGGCAAGATCGCCTTTCCCTTCGTCTGCGTCCTCCTGGCTGTCATCGGGATATCCTTTTCCCTGAAGACGGAAAGAAGCGGGGGACTGGCCGGAAGCATCTTCGCCGGATTGATCATCGGATTTTCTTACTGGATCCTGTTCGCCTTTTCCATGTCGCTTGGACGCTCAGGAACCCTCCCCCCTCTTCTTGCAGCATGGCTGGCCAATCTGCTCTTCGGCCTGTCTGCCCTGGTTCTTTTCAAACATGTCAGAACCTGACCGCACCCTCCCATGCGCCTTCTCCCCGCCCGCACTGATGATGGCCTGCTTTTGAATGCAACGGGCGCGGGAGCATAGGCTTTTCCGATCATCAATAAATCAGTAACGATAATGTTCAGCCTTATAAGGACCCTCGACGGATATGCCGAGATATTCGGCCTGTTTTGGAGTAAGCCGTGTCAATTTCACACCAAGACGCCCGAGATGAAGCCTGGCCACTTCTTCATCAAGCTTCTTCGGCAGGGTGTAAACACCCGGCTTGTAATTCTTGCCGGCCAGCTCAATCTGCGCCAGACACTGATTGGTAAAGCTGTTGCTCATGACAAAACTGGGATGACCCGTCGCACAGCCCAGATTGACAAGGCGGCCCTCAGCCAGCATGATAATGGAGCGTCCCGATGCCAGGGTCCATTTATCGACCTGAGGTTTGATGGATTCCTTTTTGCAGGCCGGATTTCCCTCGAGGTAGTGCATGGCGATTTCACTGTCGAAATGACCGATATTGCAGACAATGGCTTCATTTTTCATGCGCTCCATGTGCTCGCCGGTGATAACGTCACAACAGCCGGTGGCTGTGACGAATATATCCCCTTCTTCAACCACGTCTTCCAGGGTTTTTACCTCATATCCCTCCATGGCGGCCTGCAACGCGCAGATCGGGTCAACTTCGGTTACAATGACGCGGGCGCCGAATCCCCGCATCGACTGGACACAACCCTTCCCGACATCGCCGTATCCGCAGACGACAACAACCTTGCCAGCAACCATGATATCCGTCGCCCGCTTGATCCCGTCGGCCAGGGATTCCCGGCAACCGTAAAGATTGTCAAATTTCGACTTCGTCACGGAATCATTCACATTAATGGCTGGAAAGAGAAGTTCCCCGGCTTTGGCCATCTGGTAAAGGCGATGCACTCCCGTTGTCGTTTCTTCAGATACCCCGCGAACCGCTGCGGCCACCCGAGTCCATCGATTTGAGTCTCTGGCAAAGGATTTTTTCAGTCGATCCATGATAATCTGCATCTCTTTGTTGTCCTGCCTTTTATCCAGAAGATCGGACTCCTTTTCAATACGTGCGCCCTGATGAATAAACAGGGTGGCATCCCCTCCGTCATCGACGATAAGATCGGGACCGCTGCCGTCCGGCCAGGTCAAGGCCTGTTCGGTGCACCACCAGTACTCTTCCAGCGTTTCACCCTTCCAGGCAAAAACTGCCGCCGTTCCTGATTTCGCGATCGCCGCAGCGGCATGATCCTGCGTCGAAAAGATATTGCAAGAGGCCCAGCGGATATCCGCACCCAGAATTTTAAGAGTCTCGATCAACATCGCCGTCTGAATGGTCATATGGAGGCTGCCCATGACCTTGAAGCCCGCCAGAGGCTTCTGATCCCCATACTTCTCGCGCACAGCCATCAGTCCCGGCATTTCATTCTCCGCCAGGGCCATCTCCTTCCATCCCCATTCCGCCAGGGAAAGGTCGGCTACCCGATAGGGCAGTAAACCGTCAATCTCCAGAAATTCCATGTATTTCTCCTTCGCATTGGCCTGGCCGCGCTTATATGTCAGCGGCCTTTTTGAGTGAATCCACCATGTCCGTTTTTTCCCAGGGGTAGTCATCAAGGAAAAGCGTCTTCGGCAGTTTCCTGTACTTCTCCCCATCCAGGAGATTGAATCGCTCAATCATGCCCCGCGGTGACAGATCAAAGTATTCTCTGACGATCGTTCCTATCTTGTTATCGGATATGACCCCTGTCCCGAAGGTATGCACATAAATTGAGATCGGACGTGCGATACCGATGGCATAGGACAGTTGAATGGAACACTTGCCGGCTAATCCCGCGGCAACGATATTCTTTGCTACGTAACGGGCTCCAAGTGCCGCGGAACAATCGACCTTTTCCGGCGTCTTGTTGACAATAGACCCTCCGCCCAGTTGGGCTCCGGGATAACCGCCATAAAGCTGAACAACGAGTTTTCTTCCTGTTACACCGGAATCCGCCGCGCTGCAGGAATTAACGGACTGCCATTCGCCTGTCGGATTAAAGAGAAAATCGGTCTGCTCATCCACCCATTCACGGAAACAATTCATGGCCATCTGCTTGGCCAGAGGTTCTATGCTGTTCCGGAATCCCTCCGGCACATGGCGATAATCAATGGCATTGGACATCAGCACCGTTGCGACCCGAACCGGTTTCCCTTCGTCATTATACTCTACCGTGATCTGCCCTTTTCCATCAGGAGCGAAGACCGGATTTTTGGCTTCTTCAAAAACACGCATCATCTTAGTGGCCAATACATAAGGCAGAGGCAGCAGTTCCGGAGTTTCATCACAGGCGAATCCGTAAATAATGCCTTGATCTCCCGCGCCGATCTCCTTGTACTTTCCCAGATCAGCCCGGGTTCCGATGTTGATGTCGGGTGATTGAGGAATAATCGTATTGAGTATTCCCATGGAATTTCCATTCAGACCGAGTTCATAATCACAATAACCGAGTTTCAACACCGTATCCCGGACGCATCGTTCGATGTCCACATAAATCCTGGTGGCGACTTCGCCTCCGACAATACAGAGTCCCTTGCCCAGAAAGACCTCGATACCGCAATGCGGCATGTTGTCCACGGTCAATCCGATCTTCTTTTCTTCATCCAGAATGGCAGCGATGATGTTGGCAGCGATGGAATCCGCAACGATATCCGGATGACCCACTTTGACACTTTCTGACGTAATCTGCATTTACCTTTCTCCTTTATCCTGTCTCTTTCTTTAATAATTTCATGTAAGTTATCTACAAAGCAACACCATGAAAACGTGGGAAGCACCCATCACTCCCAAGTTGCTCATTTCCTGCACAACTTTAACGCTCCACTTATTCCATTACTGATTCGGCGGCGCGACGATTCCTCCGGAAATGATCAGCGTAAAGGCGGCTTCCACCGTTATATCCAATTCGATCAGCTCATCATCATTGACCATAATCAGAAATCCCGTTGTCGGATTAGGCGTCGTAGGGACAAAGACGCGGCAGTTTTTTTCACATAATTTTTTTGAATGTTCGCTGTCCGTTGTTCCAGTCATAAATCCGACGCTGTAAAGCCCTTTACGAGGAAATTCCACAAGAACCACTTTCTTGAAATTTTGATTCTTACTGATAAAGAGTGTGTCGAAAATCTGTTTGAAGGCGTTGTAAATACTGCGCACGACTGGAATCTTATGCAGCAGTGATTCTCCCATATTCACCATCTTGCCACCGATATAACTTTGAGTGACGAGCCCGCAGACAAAGACAATAATCAGCGTGATCATGATCCCCAGTCCCGGTATACGCATTCCCAGAAGCGCTTCCGGCTGATAGGACCGGGGTATGAAGGTCAGGAGGCTGTCCATTGCCTTGACGATCAGGGAAAGGATATAAATCGTCAATCCCAATGGGACGGTCACCGCCAGTCCGGTTAAAAAGATGCCTCTCAGTTTTTTCCCCAATAGGATGTTTCTTTCTGAATGCTTCGACATTCCGGCAACAGGTTTCGCTGAGTGTTGATTAGTGATTGCAGGTAAAAAACAGAATCCTGTTTGTTTTTAACAAGTTATAACGACGTAAAAAGGGGCATCGCACTGCCGCACATTGCCCCTTTCAATCATTCGAATCGATGTTCCGTACTTTGTCGCCCTTAGAAATCAAGACTTCACAGGCCAACAGCAAAAAAATCTACATTATCGAACAAGAGGGTTCAATTCCATTCGTTCAAGTTCAAAGCCTGTTAACGTCAGTGTTTGATTTGATTTTCCGGATCAACAAACACACAGGTCGGCTTCCAGCCTTTTGCCTCCTCACCGTCCACGATGACGTAACTGGCGATGATAACCAGATCCCCCTTGGCGACCTTTCTCGCCGCAGCACCGTTAAGGCAGATAACCCCAGAGCCCCGCTTGCCCGTGATTACGTAAGTTGTAAATCGCTCGCCATTGTTGACATCATAGATAGCAACCTTTTCATAGGGCAGAAGATCCGCAGCCTCCATCAACGCTTCATCAATGGAAATACTGCCCTCATAATGAAGATCTGCGTCCGTTACGGTCGCTCTGTGAATTTTGGATTTAAGCATCAACCTTTGCATGGATTCACCTTCCCCTCGGCACAGAAGCGCGTTCCTGTCCGATGTCGTGATTTCTTTTTTATCTGATGTTCAGCTCTTCACCGAACACGTGATTGTCTATAAGTCTCGTGGAACCGACAAATACGGCAAGCGCCAGAACGGACTCCTGATCCAGGCTCTGAACATCCTGCATGGTCGTCGTACTGCAGATTTTCAGATAATCGATTCGCGTGGAGGGAACGCTTTCGATATAGGCTTTGATCGATTGCAGTATCCGCCCGGCATCCCGTTCCCCCTGATCATATCGCTCCCGTGCCATCAGCAGTGATCGGCTCAGACAGAGGGCCGATTCCCTTTCCTCCGGGCTGAGATAAACATTACGGGAACTCATGGCAAGCCCGTCTTTTTCTCTTGTTGTCGGCATGCCGACGATTTCAAGATCCATATTCAAATCAGCAACCATCCGTTTTATCGTCACCAGTTGCTGAAAATCTTTTTTACCGAAGATCGCCGCATGAGGTTTAACCATGTTGAACAGTTTGGCGCATACAGTGGCAACGCCCCGAAAATGTCCCGGTCTGGACAGACCGCAGAGATTTTTTGTCACTTCTTCCACAGTGACATAAGTCTGGTAGTTTACCGGGTACATTTCGGCATTGGAGGGAAAGAAAATGACATCCACGCCGACTTCTTCCGCCAATTGGCTGTCCCGGTCGAAGTTTCGTGGATACTTTTCCAGATCTTCACTGGCGCCGAACTGGGTCGGGTTTACGTAAATGCTGACGACCAGACAGTCTGATCTTTTTCTGCCTTCACGCATCAGGTCGAGATGACCTTCGTGAAAATAGCCCATCGTCGGAACAAAGGCGATCCTCCTGCCTGCCTTCCTCAGAGCTTCGGAATAGTCCTGCATCTCGTGAACCGCGTGAATGATCTTCATCGGTCGTATAGTCCCCACAAAAAAAGCCTCCCCATTCTGGACGGGGAGGCTATAATCCCTTGAAATTTCGTTCTTCCTGTGCCTTCCGTCTCAGTCCTTCAGCGGATCCAAGCGGTGAAAATTTCTCTACCAGACAGACCTTTCACTGTCAAGAATATTCTTTCTTTTTTCACGAATATGAAAGGGAATTGCACAGTGCCGCAAATTGTTGAATTGACAGCTCTTCCGCCCTGATTTTCTCACCGGCTCCCATATCCCTTAATAAATTTTCTATTCTCCCGGCATCACAATCTTTCCAGTGTGCGTTTTTCATATTATTTAAAAGCGTTTTTCGACGTTGAGCAAAGGCAGCTTTCACAAGACGGAAAAACAACGCGTCATTTTCGACCCAATACAGTGGTTCTTCCGGGATCAGCATTTTAACGACCGTGGAAGTTACCTCCGGCTTCGGATAGAAACAACCCGGCGCAACGGTCAGTTCACGGGAAATTCTAGCGTAGAGACCAAAGAGCACGGTGGGAATCCCGTAAGCTTTCGTCCCAGGAACGGCACACAAGCGGTCGGCCACTTCCTTCTGCATCATCAGCACGGCCGTCGAGATCTGCTTTCGATGGTCAAGAATATGAAACAGAATCGGAGAGGAAATACTGTAAGGGATATTTCCTATGATCTTGATCTTTTTAACAGAATTTTCACCCAATGCGGTCAGAAAATCATACTTCAGAATATCTCCATGAATCACCGTGACATTGTGATATTCCTTAAGCCGCTCTTTCAAAACGGAAACCAGTTTTCCATCGATTTCCACGGCATGAACCCAGGCGGCGCGTTCCGCCATCAGGGAGGTCATCAGGCCCAATCCCGAACCGATCTCCACGATGGTTTCATCCTCCTTGATTTCCGCAAGCTCCACAATCTTCTTCATGACGGAGAAATCTGCAAGAAAACATTGGCCGAGTCTCTTTACCGGCTTGATATCATGATTACGGAGAATCTGTCGAACGAATGTCATAGGCTTCTTTTTTTCTCATAAAAGATAAAAGTCGATAAGAAAGGAAGTAAGCGGGATATGTAAAAACAAGGCCCAGGAGAAACCCTCCGAGAAGAAGAGGCACGGCAACCTCCCATCCGAGTTGGAGGATGGATGCAACGGTATATTCCTTAATCCTGATTTCAGCTCCGCTTGGCCCCAGGATCAATCTGCCGATCTGATATTCACTTAGATAAAGAAGGGGAATGGTCACCGGGTTGGAAATCAGCGATGATCCGAGAAACGCTGAAGTCATGTTCTTTTTGAGTAGAAAGCCAAAAAAAACAATCAGGACAGTGTGAAAAGGAATTGTCGGCGTGACTCCGATGAAGACCCCCATCGCCATGCCCCACGCCAGCGATTCCGGGTCACCCTTGAGACTGATGAACTGCTGATAGAATTTTTTGATCCGGTTTTCAAAAATCATTTTCTACCGGAACGATCCCGCCACATCGAGAGGCCATCGCGATACGGCATTTATACTGAGTTCTTCGCTTTTCCCTTTGTTCAGAAGGTTTTCGCCCACCACGGCGATCATCGCGGCATTGTCAGTGCACAGCACGGGAGGAGGAATAAACAGATCGATGTTTTCTTCCCGGCTTCTCTCCATAAAATGTTCCCTGAGACGACTGTTCGAGGCCACTCCGCCACAGACGACAACCTGGGGAACGGAATTCATTTTGGCGGCTTTCAGGGTTTTCTCCACCAGGACATCGACAATGGCTTCCTGATAGGCGGCAACCAGATGAGCAAGATCTTCCCTGGCAGAAGGGCTCCCATGTTTTTTTACATGAACAAGAAGAGACGTCTTAAGTCCGCTGAAACTGAAATCAAGGCTTTCCTTCATCGCCCTTGGGAAATTCAGCAGATTCCGGTCGCCCTCCTTCGCCAGACGATCGATCACCACTCCTCCGGGATAGCCGATATTCAGCAGTTTCGCTGCCTTGTCAAAGGCTTCTCCTGCCGCATCATCTCTTGTCTGACCCAGAAGAGTAAATAACCCGAACCCCCGGACGAAGTATATGTTGGTATGCCCCCCGGACACTACAAGCGCAATGAAGGGAAACTCGGGCACCTTCTCACTGAGGAAGATGGCCGCTATGTGCCCTTCCAGGTGATGAATTCCCACGAGGGGAAGCTTCCGGGAAAAAGCCAGGGCTTTCGCAACGGAAAGTCCAACCAGCAGAGAACCGACAAGCCCCGGTCCTCTGGTTACTGCGATCCCTTCGATATCCGATAACTCCATCCCGGCATCATGAAGCGCCTGCAGAATAACCGGAATGACCGCTTCAATATGCTTGCGCGACGCGATTTCGGGCACCACGCCGCCATATTTGCTGTGTTCGCCAATCTGCGAGGCGATCACATTGGACAACAGAACACGGCCGTCCCGAACGACCGCCGCCGCCGTTTCGTCACATGACGACTCAATCCCTAAAACAATCATTTTCCGAATATTTCCTTTTACAAAAGCTGGAGAGGGTTATATAGAAAATACACAGGTTTGTAAATAAACTTTTCGCTGACTCTATTTGCCGAAAGAGAAACTTTCCTATGGAAATTAAAACGGATTTCCTGGTTCTGGGCAGCGGCATCGCTGGTCTCAGTTTCGCCATCAGGGCGGCTGAGCTGGGAACGGTTGCCATTGTTACAAAAAAAGAAAAATCAGAGTCAAATACCAATTACGCCCAGGGAGGAATTGCCGCGGTTTACGATTCGCAGGATCGATTTGAATATCATATCCGCGATACATTAATTTGTGGAGCGGGTCTCTGCAAGAAGGATGTGGTCGAATTTGTCGTTCGGGAAGGGCCACAGCGTGTCCAGGAGCTCGTAGACTGGGGAGTCGACTTCACTCGAGCTGCGCCTGGCTCTTCCACCCTTTATGATCTGGGTCGGGAGGGAGGCCATTCCATGCGTCGCGTTCTGCATGCCAAGGATCTCACAGGAAGCGAAATCGAGCGCGCATTGAATGAAAAAGCCAGCTCCAATTCGAATATCCAGGTTTATGAGAATCATCTGGCCGTCGATCTTATAACAATGTCTTCCCTTATGGAAATGGGAAAGGAAGAGAGTTCTCCTGATCGCTGCCTCGGTGCGTATGTGCTCGATATCAATAACAGTCAGGTTCACACCTTTGTCGCTGAGTATGTTGTTCTGGCCACGGGTGGAGCGGGCAAGGTTTACCTGATTACAACCAACCCGGATATTGCGACTGCGGACGGCATCGCCATGGCCTACAGGGCCGGAGCGAGGATTGCAAACATGGAATTCATCCAGTTTCACCCCACCTGCCTTTATCACCCCGATGCCAAGTCATTTCTGATCAGCGAAGCGGTTAGAGGCGAAGGGGGCATCCTGAAGCTGAAAAGCGGTGATACCTTCATGGAAAAGTATCATTCCATGCAAAGCCTGGCACCCCGGGACGTGGTTGCCAAAGCCATTGACAACGAATTGAAAAAATCCGGCGATGACTTTGTTCTGCTCGATATTTCCCATAAGGACAGAGAATTTATCCTCAACCGCTTCCCGAACATTTATCACAAATGCCTGGAATTCGGTATTGACATGACTCGGGAAGCCATTCCCGTCGTCCCCGCGGCACATTATCTCTGCGGAGGCGTAGAGGTGAACCATCATGGAGAGACAAGCATCGACCGGCTTTTCGCTCTTGGCGAGGTTTCCTGCACGGGACTTCACGGAGCCAACCGGCTGGCCAGCAATTCTCTTCTTGAAGCGGTGGTTTACGCCCATCGGGCCTTCATGAGGGCCTCCGAATTACCGCGCCGGTACAGGGAAGCGCCTGTTTCCATTCCGTCCTGGGGTCAGCGGCGGGCCATTGAAAGCGACGAATCCGTCGTTGTTTCCCATAACTGGGATGAGGTTCGTCGGTGCATGTGGAATTATGTCGGGATTGTTCGCTCCAACAAACGCCTGGACAGGGCCGCACGCCGCATCGACCTGATCAATCGGGAAATTGACGAATACTATCAGAAATTTCTAATCACTAAGGATCTTATTGAACTGCGCAACATCGCGACGGCGGCCATGCTGATCGTTCAGTGCGCCAAAATGAGAAAAGAAAGCAGAGGGCTGCATTACAACATCGACTACCCCGAAAGGGACGACAAAAACTGGCAGACGGACACCTGCATCTCCAAGCGAATGATCTGCCGGCAGGGGGAATGAAGCAAGGGGAACGCCCCTTCCTTTTGCTTAATTCCAGGCCAGTTCCACTTTTCCCAGTACGCCTGTGATCATCAGCTTCAAAGGTTTCTCCGGCGAAGCGCCTCCAGCCTCGCCGACGTGCTGCGAGACAGGAAATCTGATTGTGTAAGCCACGCCGTAGTAAGGATTTACGTAAGGGAAGAAGGACTCGATAACCGGCGTGTTCTTCCGGATTCTCCTCACATCGACCGGTTCAATTCTGTTTCCCCGCTCATCCAGAAGATATACTTTCCAGATGGAATCCCGCTTGTCAAAGTCATTGGAATCCTTTTCAGGCGTGCAGGCATAAAGAATAAACTCCCGATTTCCCGGATCCGGTTCAGTCAGCGAGGGATATCTCTGCCCTTCGCCGGAGGAAAGATAAATGCGTTCATATTCCTTTATGTAAGCCCTGGCGAATTCCTGACTTCGATACGTCGCCGTTACATGAATCCGCGTTTCGAACTGGGAGTAGACTGTCTCGCTCCGTGTCCACAAATTCAACACCCTGGCATACTCCTTCGAAAGGCCCTGTTCTCTGGCGATGTCGACGTATCCTTTTATGGAACCGCAACCCACAACAGCGGCAACCAGCAGGACCAGAAAGACAATCCGGCACTGGGACATCCTATTGTTCTCCAAAAACCCTCTTGAAGATGACATCCACATTTTTCAGGAAATTTTCAATCCGGAAGACATCGCACAGTTCCTCTTCAGTAAGGCAGCCCCTCACCTCGTTGTCCTGCATCAGCAATCCCTGAAAGGAAGTCCCCTCCTGCCAGGCCGTCATGGCATTCTTCTGGACGACGGCATAACCCTGTTCGCGGGTCATTCCCTTGTCAATCAGACGCAGCAGGACCATTTGAGAGAAGATGACGCCGTGGGTCATGTTCAGGTTGGAAAGCATCCGTTCCGGGTAGACGACAAGTTTTTCCATCAGGCCGGTAAAGCGGCCCAGCATGAAATCCATAAGGATCGTGGCATCGGGTCCGATCACTCTTTCCACGGAGGAATGGCTGATATCCCGCTCATGCCACAGCGGGACATCCTCAAGAGCCGCCAGGGCGTAGGACCGCATCAGGCGGGCCAGCCCGGAAAGATTTTCGGAAAGAACCGGGTTCCGTTTATGAGGCATCGCTGACGATCCTTTCTGCCCCGGAGAAAAATACTCTTCTGCCTCCCTCACCTCGGTTCTCTGGAGCAGGCGGATCTCCTGGGAGAATTTGTCGATCGAAGAAGCCAGTATCGCCAGCACGGAAAAGAATTCCGCATGGCGGTCCCGCTGGACGATCTGAGATGAGATGGGGGCGGGCGTCAATCCGAGATGGCGGCAGACATAAGCCTCTACCGCCGGATCAATAAAAGAGAACGTTCCTACTGCGCCGGATATCTTCCCGACACTGACGGCGTCTCTGGCTCTGACGAGACGCTCATGACCGCGGATCATCTCCTGATACCAGAGAGCCATTTTCAGGCCGAAGGTGACAGGTTCCGCATGGATGCCGTGGGAACGGCCCATCATGACGGTGTCCTTGAACTGAAAAGCCTTCTCCTTCAGGACAATCAGGAGCCGATCCAGGTCTTCGATGAGGATGTCCGCGGCCTGCTTGAGCAATACCGCAAAGGAAGTATCCAGAACATCGGACGAGGTCATTCCCATGTGGATGTACCGTCCGTCCTCCCCGACCTTTTCAGTAACGGACGTTAAAAAGGCGATGACATCATGTTTGGTCGTCCTTTCAATCTCATCGATCCTTTCAACATCAAACCCGGCTCTATTCTTGATTTGTTCAAGTGAAGCCGGAGGGATCAAGCCCAGTTGAGACATTGCCTCGCAGGCAAGGATTTCAATATCCAGCCATGTCCGGTACCTGTTTTCCGGAGTCCAGATGGCAGTCATTCGATCTCTTGAATATCTTGGAATCAAACTCGTTCTCCTTCTCTACATTCAATTTTTCCATGAAAACCGGATTTCCCTCATAAACCAAAAACCCGTAAAAAGGAATTAAAAACTACCCATCCTTCAAGAAATATATTATAGAGGCGATCTTCAGATTCAAAGGACAAAAGGGGCTGCTTAAGGGTAATTTTTTGTTTATATTCAGCAATACATCAGCAGCGTCATACATGGCACGCGCTGTGACACTTTTCAATGAGGCCGGACTGTCCCCTGCCGGATCTTCATCCTCGTCCCCAAAACATGTACGAAGAGGAACAGACGGCTTACGATTATCCGGGATTAGTCTTGTTTAAAATGAACAGCGCGATTCAGAGTTTTCACAGGCAAGACATAACCAACACAGTGTCTTAATTTATTATTTGATGCAAAAAAGAGTGAATTCGTTTATCCGGCATCTCCTGGGATGGATTTTTATCGCACTGGGGGTCATCGGCTGCTTCCTTCCGATTCTCCAGGGCGTCCTTTTTCTTTTCGTCGGAACGATCATCCTGGCTCCTGAGGTTCCTTTTTTCGGCAGACAGTTGCACAGGTTCCGCCATCGCTACCCCCATATCTTTCAAAAAGCCCGGGTGATGATCCGCCGTTCCAGGAAATGGATGTGCAAACGCTTCGGATAACCTATGAATCCTGTTGCATTCATTGGGTTAAGATGTTAGGAGCATACAGAATTAAAATCCGATGACCAACATGTGGAGGATAGTTCCATGAAAAAATTTTTACAACTTCTGCTTCTGATTTTTCTGGCCGGCCTGGCCTGTACGCTGAACGCGAAGGAAAAATCAACGGTGGCCGTACTGCCTTTTACCGTGCACAGTGCGGATAACATCGACTATGTAAAACAGGGAATTTCAGACATGCTGACGTCCCGCATTGCGGTAGAGGGTAAAATCTCCGTCGCCAGCAAGGACCTGGTTCAGGAAGCCATCAAGGGCAGAACCACCCGGGATCTGACTCCTGAAGAGATGAACGCCCTGGGGAAGAAATTGAACGTCGATTACATCGTCTCGGGCAGCATCACGAAGATCGGCAACAGCTTGAGTATCGACGGAAAATTGATGGATCTGGCGGCCGCCAGATCGACTGTCGGGATTTTCGCACAGACGCAGGGCCTCGATGAGGTCATTCCCAAAATCAACGACTTCTCCCAAAGGATTGTCCAGCATATCACAGGATCGACGCCCTCGGATTTTTCGTCGCCTGCAATGGAACTCCCCGCCCCGTCTTCGGCTGCCGCAGTTGCTGACAAGCCGCCGCAGCGCAGTCGCGAGTCGGAGATCATCAGTGGCATGAGAACCAGCAGAAAAGGAACCTTCACATCCATCATCAACCCGGATTTCATCGACGCCGCACGGCCTCTGGATCGGAAGGGATTCTGGATGAGTCAGAAATTCCCGACTGAATTTCGAGGGATGGCCATTGGTGATGTCAATGGAGACAAATTGCAGGAAGTTGTGGTCATTGATCGGAGCAACCTTTACGTCTATCAGCGTAAAGGGGATGACTTCAAGCTGCTCCAGAAAATTCCCGGGAAAACTCATGACAATTACCTCGCAGTGGATGTGGCGGATATCAACCAGAACGGAATCATGGAAATTTTTGTGACCAATATGAATCGAAACACCCTCGCCAGCTTCGTCACCGAATGGCAGGATGGTAAATATATCCAGACAGCGAAAGATCTGCGTTTGTTTCTGCGGGTCATCGAACCTTCCATCGCCGCCCCGCAACTGCTTGGACAAGGCTTCGGACTGGACAACCCCTTCAATACACCCATTCATGAAGTGATCTGGGACGGGAAGCACTACCGTGCCGCAACCCGGATGAAGATCCCTGAAGGTCTGTCGGTTTACGGATTGACTCTTGATGACCTCGGCATGGGTGGCAGTGAAAAAGTAATTTCCCTTGATGATTATGACTACATCCGCATCTATCAGCAAACAGAGAAGCCTTTGTCAAGATTGAACGTTTTCGGCGGAAGTGATGAACTGATATGGAAAAGCGATGAGGTTTTCGGCGGAAGCAATACGTACGTTGAACATGCAGGCAGCACGGTTCCCGGAGATGAAGTGAGACGAACCTACATCAATTTAAGAATTCTCACCTATGACATTAACAAGGATGGGAAAAAAGAGCTGATCCTCGTTAAGAACCTTTCCGCTGTCGGCCGGGTTTTGAAAAATGTCAAACTGTTTACCTCCAGCGAGGTCTATAACCTGGAATGGGATGGTCTGGGCCTTCTGGAAAACTGGAAGACACGGAAAATCAATGGTTATGTAGCCGACTATCAGTTCAAGGACATCGACAACGACGGGCAGAATGAAATCGTTCTCGCCCTCGTTCTGTCCACGGGAGCCACGCTTCAGAATCGCAGCGCTTTTGTCGCCTATAAACTTTCGCCCCAGCAATAAGGGGGTTGACAACCCGAATCAGGTAGTATATGAAGTTTTGCCATAACTGGCGACTATGAAAGTTAACCTGTAAATAAAGATCCTTGGAATTTCATGTTTACTTATTTTCATGGTGATATGTAATTCCCTCAATAGCCCATGGCGGTGTAGCTCAGGTGGTCAGAGCATGCGGCTCATATCCGCAGTGTCCGGGGTCCGAATCCCTGCACCGCCACCAGAAAATAAAAAACCCGGTCCTGAACCGGGTTTTTTATTTTCATCCTGAAAGGTATTGAAACAGCATCCGTATCATGGAATTGATCATGAATACCGCAGCAGAGAAATTCGATCAGACCCTCCTGAAAGATCGGGGGTCATTTCAATCTCTCATTACAGATAAGCTCGGAGCGACTCCGCTTGATTTTGCCGACCGATTTCAAGCGATCAGGAATACATGGAAGGAGCATAAAAAGCATCTGGCTGCCGGTGTCTTTCTCCTGCTTCAATATGGACGGCATTCCTCAGCAGGAAGTCGGGATGAACCAGTTTTCCTGTTGATTAAACGGTCCCTCGAGGTGGCCCAGTCCGGAGATATAAGTTGCCCGGGCGGCATGCTGAATCCTTTTCTCGATTCGTTGCTCAGTCGCATCATCATGAACCGATTCGCTCCTTTTCATGATGGAAACGCGTTAAATTACGCCAGAGGAAGGGATGTTCCGACATTTCGCACCATACGCCTTTTTCTCGCCAACGCGGCGAGGGAATCATGGGAAGAAATCGGCCTGAATCCTTTCAATGTTTCCTTCCTGGGAGCGCTTCCTACATATTCCCTGCATCTTTTCAAAAGAACCATTTTCCCCGTTGTCGGATTGATCAAAGATCCATGGCACTATAAACCAAATTCCGAAGTGGAAAAAATCGTCGAGATACCCGTCCATGCCTTCTTCGATTCGGAAAACTATTGTCGCTGCTGCATCAATTCTGACAATTCAAGGCTGAATCAAAAGAGATTGCAAACCTGTTTCCCCTGCATGACTATTAAACAAGAAGACAATACGGAAGAAATCCTCTGGGGAGCAACCTTCAACATCATTACCAATTTTCTGAGCATCGTCTTCGAAAACCCTCTTCCCATGGTGAGCGATAAAACAAGGATAGTCAGCAAGATATGTCCTGACAACTATTTCAGAGGAAATTCAAGATGAAATCGAAACATGACGCTTTGCTGCTCGGAAGGAAGACGGGCATTCTTGCCTTCTGTCGGCAAATGCGCGGATCTTCCCTCCCGGACTGTTTCCTGAAATGATCAGAAAATTCAAAGCCTTTGTATTCGATTTTGATGGAACCCTTGCCGAACTGAATCTCGATTTCACCTTCATGAAAGAAAGTCTGATCGTCCTTTCGCGACAATACGGAATTGATGGGGAGGATCTGAATGATCTGCTGATTCTGGAACTGATCGAAACGGTTCGCAATCGAATCTTCAGAGATGATCCTACAAAAGCATCGGACTTTTATAACACGGCACACTTTCGGATCAGGGCAATAGAGCTGGAAGCCGCCCGCAGAGGCGCCTTGCTGAGCGGCACCCTCCTGCTTCTGACCACACTAAAAAAACGGGGAAACGCGATCGGTATAATAACAAGGAACTGCCGTGCGGCCCTGAAGAATGTTTTTCCGCAAATCGAGGACTATTGCGACGTCCTTCTCAGCAGAGACCAGACGATCCATGTCAAACCCCACCCTGATCACCTCATCAGAACACTCAGCATTCTGGGTGCTTCTCCGGAACAGACGGTCATGGTCGGGGATCACCCTCTGGACATCCAACTCGGTCGAGAGGTGGGAACCTATACCATCGGCGTCCTGACCGGACATACCAGGGCCGAGGCACTGTTCGCCTCCGGCGCCGATCTGGTACTCAACCGTGCTGTTGAAATTCTCGACCTCCCGATGTGATCCCCCCCTTGAGAATTCCATATCTGCAACTTCTTTTCTTGACAGTCCGAATGAGTTCATATTTAATAATTATAAAGGGATAAGCGCTAACAGCCATAATTATTCAAATCCAGGATCATCCCTTGCACTCTTGATTCATGCAAGAGGGATTTGAGATGACTGCTAAAAACAAAAGCCGTTTCCTCGAAAATTGGAAGGCAAGCTTTCCGGAAAAATTCACTGATGAGACGGAAATATTCAGTCATATCCGCCGTGGTGATCGCATTTTTGTATCTTCCGGCTGTGGAGAACCACAGCATCTGGTCAACTCATTGGTCAAATACGTGGAATCCAACCCGAAGGCTTTCTTTGACACTGAAATCATTCATATCTATTCCTTTGGAATCTCTCCCTATACCGATCCGAAATTCAAGGAAAATTTTCGGCACAATTCTTTTTTTATCGGGGATAACACCCGGGCATCCGTGAATGAAGGATATTCCGATTACACGCCCATCTCCATGTCCAGCGTACCTGCGCTGCTGCACAGCGGCTTTGTCAAAATCGATGTTGCGCTGATCCAGACGTCGCCCCCGGATGCACACGGTTGTCTGAGCCTTGGCGTGAGTATCGACATGGTCAAGGCGGCTACGGAAAATGCCTCCCTGATTATTGCCCAGGTCAACTCAAATATGCCGCGCACCCATGGAGACGGTTTCATCCATATCAAGGACGTCAACTATATCATCCCTCATGACGAGCCCCTGCTGGAAATCCAGGGTACTCTGTCAAGTGAGACAGCACGCAGGATAGGCCAATATGTTTCCCGTCTTGTTCAGGATGGCGATACGATCCAGGTAGGATTCGGCATTCTTCCCAATGAAACCATGACCCATCTCAGCAACAAGAAACATCTTGGTGTTCATACGGAACTCCTCAGTGACGGTCTTATTAACCTGATGAAAATCGGCGTGATCGACAATTCCCGGAAAAAGCTCAATAGGGGAAAGACGATTGCCTCCTTCTGCATGGGGAAAAAGGAAGCCTATAAATACATTCATGACAACCCTTTCATTACCTTTCGCACCATCGATTACACGAACGATCCTCTGGTCATCGCTCAGGAAGATAATATGGTGGCAATCAACAGCGCTCTGGAAATCGACCTGACGGGGCAGGCCACGTCGGAATCCATCGGCGGCACGTTTTACAGCGGCATTGGCGGCCATCAGGATTTTATGCGCGGCGCGGTCATGGCTCGAAATGGAAGGAGCATCCTGACTCTGCAGTCAACCGCCAGGGGAGGCGAGGTTTCCCGCATCGTTCCCAGTTTGTCCGAATCTGCGGGAGTCACGCTGAATCGGAGCGATGTGCGTTACGTCGTTACGGAATACGGCATCGCTTATCTTCACGGCAAGACGATTCGGGAAAGGGCGATGGAACTCATCTCGATCGCCCATCCCAAATTTCGCCCCTGGCTTCTGGAAGAAGCGAAAAAACGGGGGCTCATTTACCGTGATCAGGCGTATATCCACGGCGAAAAAGGGGAATATCCGGAACATCTTGAAGCACACCGGACGACAAAAACGGGATTACATGTCTTTCTTCGCCCCATTAAAATTACGGATGAACCTCTTTACAAGGATTTCATTCACGCGCTGTCCGACACCAGCCTTTATCGTCGTTTTTTTTCAAGGCGTTTCGACATGCCGCATGAACGGATACAGGATGTTGTAGTTATTGATTATACAAAACAAATGGCTATCTGTGCCATCGTTCCCCTGGGGAATAAGGAAATGATTGTAGGCGTCGCCCGATATCATATCGATGTGAACTCTCATTGGGCTGACATTGCGTTTGCTGTCCGCGATTCCCACCAGAGGCAGGGAATTGGCTCGGAATTGCTGTCCTATATGACTTATCTGGCCAAAAGACAGGGGCTCCTGGGTTTTACCGCCGCAGTGCTTATGGAAAACGAACCGATGCTGAATACCTTTGCCAAGGGAGGTTTTGATATCACCGGAAAATTAAAGGCCGGATTCTATGATTTAAAACTGGCCTTCAGAAAATGACCGGCATATCCTTTCTCTCAATCGCCACAACGGAACAGCCATGATCACACCCTCATCAAATAACCCGTAAAAATCTCAATCTTTCTGATGTTCAGCTGATCGGTTCCGAAGTGGTCTGCTCAAGCAACACCTGCCGATATGCACTCATCGTCAACATCATTCCTATAACAAATGGGATGCACAATCCCGATAATTCTGCTATCTACACGCCGACTCATGGTCTTCCTCCTGATTAAAGTTTTTAACGGAAAATTCTTTTTCAGAGGATTACCGTGACTTGTTCCTTCAGCTCACGATCACCATGTCCATCATTCGTTGTGCTCGTTTCGGAACGAAGATAGTTCGTAAATGCCAGGAGCTTTGAGATGTCAGGTCAGCACAGCAGTCATCACCTTGAAAAGTGGAAAGCAAGTTATTCGGAAAAATTCGCTCAAAAGGAGTTAATATTCAGTCATATCCGCCGAGGTGACCGCATTTTTGTATCTTCCGGCTGTGGAGAGCCTCAGCATCTGGTCAGCGCACTGATCAAATACGTGGAATCCAACCCGAAGGCTTTCTTTGATACAGAAATCATTCATATCTATTCCTTTGGATTCGCACCCTATACCGATCCGAAATTCCAGTTCAATTTTCGTCACAATACTTTTTTTATCGGGGATAACACCAGGAAATCGGTGAATAAAGGATCTTCCGATTACACCCCCATCTCCATGTCCAGTGTTCCGGCGCTGCTGTACAGCGGCTTCGTCAAAATCGATGTTGCGCTGATCCAGACCTCCCTCCCGGATGAATACGGATTCCTCAGTCTCGGAGTGAGCATCGATATGGTCAAGGCGGCAACGGAAAATGCTTCTCTGATTATCGCTCAGGTCAACTCAAACATGCCGCGTTCTCATGGAGACGGTTTCATCCATATCAAGGACGTTGACTATATCATCCCCCATGACGAACCCCTGCTGGAGTTACAGGGTACAATTCCCAGCGAAACGGCTCAAAGAATAGGCAGTTATGTTTCCCGTCTTGTTCAGGATGGAGATACGATTCAGGTAGGATTCGGCGTTCTTCCCAATGAAACCGTGTCCCATCTCAACAACAAAAAAAATCTGGGGGTTCATACGGAACTCCTCAGTGACGGCCTGGTCAACCTGATCAAGCTCGGTGTGATCGACAATTCCCGGAAAAAGCTCAATCGGGGAAAGACGATCGCCTCCTTCTGCATGGGGAAAAAGGAAACCTACGAATACATTCATGACAACCCTTCCATTACCTTCCGCACCATCGATTACACGAACGATCCTCTGGTCATCGCTCAGGAAGATAATATGGTGGCAATCAACAGCGCTCTGGAAATCGACCTGACGGGGCAGGCCACGTCGGAATCCATCGGCGGCACGTTTTACAGCGGCATTGGCGGCCATCAGGATTTTATGCGCGGCGCGGTCATGGCTCGAAATGGAAGGAGCATCCTGACTCTGCAGTCAACCGCCAGGGGAGGCGAGGTTTCCCGCATCGTTCCCAGTTTGTCCGAATCTGCGGGAGTTACGCTGAATCGGAGCGATGTGCGTTACGTCGTTACGGAATACGGCATCGCTTATCTTCACGGCAAGACGATTCGGGAAAGGGCGATGGAACTCATCGCAATCGCCCATCCCAAATTCCGTCCCTGGCTGCTGGAGGAAGCGAAAAAGCGGGGGCTCGTTTACCGTGATCAGGTTTTTCACGGCGAAAAAGGGGAATATCCGGAACATCTGGAAACACACAGGACGACATCGGCGGGATTGAATATATTTTTACGGCCCATTAAAATTACGGATGAAACTCTTTTCAGAGATTTTATTCATGGGTTGTCCGATACCAGTCTTTATCTTCGTTTCTTTTCAAGGCGTTTCGACATGCCTCACGAGCGGATACAGGAAATGATCGCCATTGATTATACAAAGCAAATGGTCATCTGCGCCACCGTTCCCATTATGAAGAAAGAAATGATCATCGGCATTGCCCGATACACAATCGATGAAAGCTCTCATTGGGCCGATGTCGCCTTTGCCGTCCGTGATCTCTTTCATAGAAAAGGCATCGGAACAGAACTGCTTTCCTATATGACCTATCTGGCCAAAAGGCAGGGGCTTTTGGGATTTACCGCCTCGGTACTGATGGAAAACGAGGCGATGCTGAACACTTTCGCCAGGGAAAAGGGAGAATTCGAGATCACAGGAAACTTGAAGTCCGGATTTTATGACCTGAAACTGGCCTTCAGGAAATGACCGGAAAGAACAAATGGATTGAGCGCGGACTCCAATATCTTTTTGAACCACATTTTATAATGGATGCTGGTGCTTTGAATAACCCCGGGAGATTGGTCGACGTGTTTTTTTCAGAATCCCGGGCGGGAGTTACAGAGTTCGGCTTTCCCGTCGATCCAGAGAAAAAGCCTCCCGAAAGACTTTCGTACCGCCCCGAAATCAAAGACTTCAATTATCCGCTGGATCGGCGATCTTCATGGGGACGATATGCCTGGACAATATTGACAAAGCAGCTCAATTTTTTACGGAAAAACTTGCGAAAACGATCAAGTTGAACTATGGCAGATATGATTCGAAAAAAAACCGATCAATTTTCTACGTCCTGCAGACGGGAAAGCAGGCCACGCCGGCGTTTCAGTGGCGTCCGGCGAGCCCTTTTCACCGAAGAGGGCTCAACATGGGAATTTCGGTCATCATCTTTTCTTTTAATCAAAGATAATCGATCATTCAGAAATCTATTGTTCAGAAAATGATCAAAGGAGCAGAAAAATGAACCCAGAAGTATTTCGGGAATACGATATTCGCGGTGTTGTAGACAAGGATTTGAATGCTGATTTCGTCTATCGCCTGGGACAGGCAACCGGCACGTACGCCTTGCGTCACGGTGCCTCTATATTGACCGCGGGCAGGGATTGCCGCCTCAGTTCAGAAGGTTATCATCTTGCCCTGATAGAGGGGCTTCTCGATTCGGGAATCGATGTCATTGATATCGGAATGTGCGCAACCCCCATGCTTTACTTCTCCATCCGCACGCTTGAGGCCGGCGGCGGAATTATGGTAACCGGAAGCCATAATCCGCCGGAATTCAACGGGTTTAAAGTATGCGTGGGTCAGGATACCATTTATGGAGATGAAATTCAGGTTTTAAGAACAATCATGGAATCAGGGATGTATGAAAAAGGACAGGGCCGCTTCCGGAAACAGTCCGTATCGATGGATTATGAGGATTTCCTGTGCAATCAATTTACACTTCGAAAAGGGATGAAAGTCGTCCTCGATGGGGGAAACGGTGTCGGCGGTTATTTCGCTCTGCCCATCTTAAAACGATTGGGTTGCCAGGTAAAAGACTTATACTGTGAGCCGGACGGCCATTTCCCCAACCACTTCCCGGACCCGACAATCCCCGAGAATCTATCCGCCTTATTGACCGAGGTGAAGGCGTTGAGTGCGGATGTGGGTCTTGCCTACGACGGCGATGCGGATCGGCTGGGCATTGTTGCGGACGATGGGCGAATCCTGTGGGGCGATGAACTTCTTCTGCTGTTCGCCCGCGCCATTCTGGAAAAAAATCCCGGAGCGGCCATTATCGGTGAAGTCAAGTGTTCACAGAAATTATACGATGACATTCAGGCCCGCGGCGGCAGAGCCATTATGTGGAAAGCCGGTCACTCCCTGATCAAAGGCAAGATGAAGGAAGAGAAAGCCCTCCTTGCAGGGGAAATGAGTGGACATCTGTTTTTCGCCGATCGATATTTCGGATATGATGACGCCATTTACGCCTCTCTGCGGCTCCTGGAAATTCTTTCCGAAACAGGAAAATCCGTCAGCGCACTGATGGCTGACGTGCCGACAACCTTTACTACGCCGGAAATCCGGATTGACTGTCCGGACGATGTCAAGTTCCGTATCGTCGAGGAGGTCAAAGAACATTTTCGAGCCATCGGCCCGATCATCGATATCGATGGAGTCCGTATCCCCTTCAATGACGGATGGGGATTGATCCGCTGTTCAAATACACAGCCGGTCCTGGTTCTCCGGTTTGAAGCCGCCACGAAGTCCCGATTGGATGACATCCGTTCCAGCATTGAAGAGATTGTTTTTCATAAATTGCGTTCCTGCTGAGATCCGGCGTTTTCCCGCCGGTCTCAAGCCGGCGGGAAATACTGCAACAAATTGTTTGCTAAATTCTCTCTTTCCTGTTATCAGCCGATACAAATTTTTCCGAAAACGGCTGACATCCCGTCCCATCGGCAGTCTTGGAGACATCAGATCTATAGTAAGTGAAATCGATTTTCCCGTTGACGTATCTCCCCAGAAAAATGCCTCATTCTTCTTTATCGAGCCGGCACACTTTATCTGCCCGGCCGGCTGCGGAAAAATTACAGCCCATGCAAAATATTAAAAGGATTTCAGGAATTAAAGCATCATGAAAATAAGAAACGTAGCTATCATCGCCCATGTCGACCACGGCAAGACAACGCTGGTTGACAAACTGCTGATCCAGAGCAAGATCTTCCGTGAAAACCAGGAAGTGCGGGACTGCTTTCTTGATTCCAACGATCTGGAACGCGAACGGGGAATCACCATTCTGTCCAAAAACATCTCCATCAACTATAAGGGTCACAAAATCAACATCATCGACACCCCCGGACATTCCGATTTCGGTGGGGAAGTGGAACGCGTCCTTAAGATGGCTGACGGCGCCATTCTTCTTGTGGACTCCTTTGAAGGGGCGATGCCGCAAACGCGCTTTGTCCTCCAGAAGGCCCTGTCCTTCAATCTGACCCCCATTCTGGTCATCAACAAGATGGACAAGCCGAACCGCAGGCCCGCCGAGGTGCTTGACGAAGTCTATGACCTTTTCATCGACCTGGGCGCAGATGACGAGCAGATGGAATTTCCCGTACTCTATGCATCAAGCCGTTTCGGCTGGTCTTCCCTCCTTCCGGACGTGGAAGGAAAGGATCTGACCTCACTGCTGGATGCCGTGATCGACTCCATTCCCGCACCCAAAGAGGTGGAAGGACCTCTACAAATGCAGGTCACCACGGTGGATTACTCAGATTATGTGGGACGTATCGCCATCGGGCGCGTCTTCCGGGGAAAGATCAGAGCCGGCATGCCGATCGCCGTTCTGAAACGTGACGGATTTACCCAGAAATCGGCGATCAAGGATGTTTTTCTTTTTGAGGGACTGCAGCGCAGCAAGGCGGAGGAAGTTCCCTGCGGGGATATCTGCGCCATTATTGGTCCGGAGGACATCGATATCGGGGACACCATTGCCGACATCGAGAATCCGGAAGCCCTGCCTATCATCCCCGTGGATGAACCGACCATGAGCATGACGTTCATGCATAACGATTCGCCCTTTTTCGGCAAGGAAGGCCGTTATGTCACAGGCCGTCATCTGCGGGATCGCCTTTTCCGCGAGCTGAAGAGCGATGTGGCGCTCCAGATTGAAGCAGCCTCAGGTACCGACGCGTTGAAGGTTTACGGGCGAGGCATTCTGCATCTGTCGATCCTGATTGAGACGATGCGTCGGGAAGGCTACGAATTTCAGGTTGGACAGCCTCATGTGATCTACAAGGAAATCAACAACCGGAAGGCGGAGCCCATCGAGCTGCTTATTGTCGATGCGCCCGCGGATCTCTCGGGCAGGGTCATCGAAGTGGTCGGCAGGAAGCGCGGCGAACTGAAAAAAATTGATTCAATCGGCGGCCGCTCGCGACTGGAGTTCCACATCCCGTCCCGCGGCATGATCGGTTTGCGCAACCGCCTCCTCAACGCCACGGCTGGAGAAGCCGTCATTAATCATCAGTTTTACCAATACGAACCCTTCAAAGGCTCCATCCCTCACCGGCAGAACGGCGTACTGATTTCCATGCAGGCGGGACCAGCCACGGCCTATGCCCTCGACGCACTTCAGGCCCGGGGACGTTTCTTCATCTCGCCGGGGGAAGTGGTCTATGAGGGACAGATCATCGGCGAGCACAACAAAGAGGAAGATATGGTCGTTAACGTTCAGAGGGCAAAGAAACTGACGAACATGCGCGCCTCCGGAAGTGACGAAGCCGTCAAGCTGTCGCCGCCCGTTGTCTTTTCTCTTGAGGAAGCATTGGAGTACATCACTGAAGGCGAAATCGTGGAGATCACTCCCAAATCCATCCGGTTGCGCAAAAAAATCCTCGGCGAATGGGAACGGCGCAAGGCCGAACGTCTGGAAAGCGTGAGTTAACGGTCCCGGTTTTCCACTTGAAAAACCCATGGGAAGAAATTATAGGAATGCCTGTTTGATCACCTGAATCCTGTCTGTGAGGAAAATTATGATTTCAATGAAGCCTAAGAAAAACCTGACACTTTATATGATCGCACCCATCGCCATTGTCGTCGTTGCCCTGGTCGCCTGGCTTTTCCTGGGTCAGCGCCTTGAATTCGGCAAGCCTTCCTTTACTTCCAACGGCGAAATTCGGACTCTCGGATCGCAGACCTCCTTGAATCTGACCTTTGCCGACGCGAAAAGCGGTCTTGCGAAAACGGAGATTTCTCTTGTTCAGGACGGGAAAACCATTCCCCTGTCAACCATGGCTTATCCGCCGGGTAAATACAGAAACCACAGCGTCAGCGTGGTGGTCGATGCCGCGAAGCTCGGGCTGCGCGAGGGCCCGGCCGTCCTCCATATCACCGCGAAGGATAACGCCTTGTTCAGCAATTCGATAGCCGTCAACCGGCCGGTCACGATCGACTTCGGACCGCCGCAGATTTTTTCCCCAAATATGCAGAATCACATCAATCCTGGCGGGACCTGCGTTGTCGTTTACCGCGTCTCAGAACCCGTCATCATGACCGGGATCACAGTAGATCAGCTTTTTTTCAAGGCCTATCCAATTACCCTCTCCGGGAAACCCGGCTTCGTCAGTTACTTTGCAATGCCGATGGATGCCGGGAGCAGACCGGTCAACATCCGGATCGTCGCAAGGGATCAGGGAGGCAACGAAGCGTCTATGCCCCTTCCCTATCTGCTTATGAAGGAAACCTTCCGCAGCGACACCATGGCAACAAGTGAATCGTTCCTGCAGCAGAAGATGCCGGAATTTCAGGCAGCCAATCCCCAGCTGCGAGGCAAGACCCTCCTGGAAACCTTCATGTATGTCAACACCCGAATGAGAGAGGAAAACAACAAAACAATCCAGAATGTCTGCCGGAATACAACACCCCGCCAACTCTGGAACGGCACCTTTCTCAGAATGAAAAACGCCTCGCCCATGGCGCTGTTCGGTGACAGGAGAACTTATCTTTACGATGGGAAACCGGTTGGAGAAAGCATTCACATGGGCGTTGACCTGGCATCGACTTCTCAGGCTCCCATCGAGGCCGCCAACAGCGGGATTGTCGCTTACACCGGTCCGTTGGGCATTTATGGAAATGCCGTCATCATTGACCATGGGCTTGGGCTTTTTACGCTGTATTCTCATCTTTCCTCCATCTCGGTAAAAAGCACTCAACCTGTCTCCAGGGGAGGTGTCATTGGAACGAGCGGCTTATCGGGCCTGGCTGGAGGCGATCATCTGCACTTTGGAATGATTGTGGGCGATCAGTTTGTCAATCCCCAGGAGTGGTGGGATCCCCACTGGATTCAGGACAATGTCCTGCGAAAAATGGCGGTGAGTTTTTAGTTTTTTAAAAACCGTCATTCTTTGAAAAGCAGGTTGTCGCGATGAGCCATCAGCTTTTACCAACGTCGCGGTGGTTCACGTTTACCGGATAATCCCGGCCGGAAAAGTAGGACCACAATTCATTCGCCATGACAACGGAGCGATGCTTCCCCCCCGTGCATCCCACGGCAATGGTTATTCGTGGTTTTCCTTCCTTTTCATAAAGAGGAATCAAAAATTCCATCAGGTCGAACAGCTTCTGAAGAAAGATGGAACTCGCTTCAGCACTCAGAACATACCGCCGAACATCCTGATGGTGACCATTGAAGGATTTTAAGCTTTCAACCCAATAGGGATTGGGAAGAAAACGAACATCCAGAACCAAATCGGCATCGGCCGGGAGACCGTAACGATAGCCGAAAGAGATCAGATGAATAAACAACCGTCTGGCCGTGGAGGAAGGCAGAAAATGACGCTGGACGATATCCTTTAACTGATGGACATTGCAGGAAGTCGTATCAATCACCTTATCGGCCATTTCCTCCAGGGCGCGAAGCTGCTCGCGCTCCAGACGAATCCCTTCCATGATCGAAACACTCGACAAAGGGTGAACCCTTCTCGTTTCGCTGAAGCGATGCAGCAGAGCGTCGTCGGTGGCATAGAGAAAAACGATCTCGATCTTATAACCCCGGGCTTTGATCTGTTCGAAGATGCCCTTATAAGTTTCGATAAATGATTTTTCCCTCAAGTCCATCACCATGGCCACTTGAGAGATATCCTTTGATTTGTCGGACTGGATTTCCAGAAACTGCGGCAGCAGGACAACGGGCATATTGTCCACGCAATAAAAACCGATATCCTCCAGTGCTCTTAACGCCGTGCTTTTCCCTGAACCGGAAAGACCGGTAATAATGACTACGCGAAGGTTATTCATCTTCATCTCCTTAACCGCTGCAAGGTTCGAATACAGGATTCCATTTCCGCCACCGGGCATGAAGCATCCCTTGAAGCCCTTATCGAGACACAGGGCAGATCAACTCCCATGATATTCTTCAGAACCTTGGAAGGCTTGCCCGACTCTCTATTCTTATCCGCGTTCACTTCTTCAACCATTTCCATTATGCAGTCGATTCGGCTCTCGCTCATTATGGAGGACGGCGCCATGACGTCTTCCGCACGCACAATGCCCCATCCCTTGACTTCCAGCAAAGAGGTTTCGAAACCATGACTTCGCCCGTAAAGTAGTCCATCGTTCCTTTTCTCCACTGCAACCACATCATCCGCCACCCAGCGATGTCCCCGCCTGACGAGTTCAAGTGCGCACGATGTCTTCCCCGAACCGCTTTCCCCGGTTATCACGACACCCATTCCTTCGATATTGACCAGTCCTCCGGAGAGGGTTGTCCGTAGTTCAGTTTTCTCTCGAATCAACCCGATCAAACGGCTCTCAAGGAGATGTTCGTCATAAATCGACGCAAACAGGAACATTTGCGAATTACCCAGACTGTGGATCAGAAATTCAGGAATGTGCCCTGTGTCGGTAAGGGCAAGGCATGAGTTTACCGGAGGATGGATTCCTGAGAAGTAACGGCTTAACTGGAGAGAAACGGACAGCTCTCCTTCAAAAAAAAGGGGGGATCGCAATGAAATGATGCAGATTGTATTCAGAAGGGTGAGGAAAGGCAGGTCTGCCGGATTATTCAACCCTGTTGAGCAGAACCTGATTAATGGTTCACCCGTGCCGATGCCGCCAGCATATTGTCTGATTCCCAAACGGGCAACCCCGTTTGCCAGGAGTTCCTGAAAGGTGAGAGCCTTTTCCAGTGTCACCAAGACCATAAAAACCGCGCCTTTTCCAGTCCCGGGTCAAAACAATGCTATCAAGGCGACAAGGCAGGGGAGGCTCAGTCAATACTGTAGTGCACTGATAAACCGATAACGGAACTGCCGGAAAATGCGCGTTGATATGGAACCGGAATTATGTTTGATCATCCTTGTCGGCAATAATCTGATATAATTCATCTTTGGATTTGGTTTCCATAAGACTTTTTCGAAAATGATGATCCTTCAACATTCGTGATATTTTGGCCAGCGCCTTAAGATGCTGACCGGTGGAGTGTTCCGGAGCCATCAGAAGAAAAAACAAATTTACCGGTTTTCCATCCATCGCGTCAAAATCGATCCCCCGGCTGCTTCGTCCGAACGCGACGATCAGGTCGTCAAGACCATTCAATTTCCCGTGAGGAATAGCAATATGATCACCGATTCCGGTGCTTCCAAGTTTTTCACGTTCCAGAAGGACTTTAATCATGGCATCCAGGTTAAACTTTACATTTCCTTTCTGAAAACTCCGCGACAACTCTTCAAGCACTTCCTGCTTGCCTGTTGAGACCAGCTCTTCGATGATAAAGTCTTTTTTAAGCAAATCAGTGATTTTCATGCCGGATCCTCAAGCACAGGATATCAACCGTTGGTTTCGATCAGGAGATAACCGCCATCATCCCTTCTGTAAATGACATTGACGTTTTCGGATATCGCATTCCGATAGACCACAAAACGATTTTTGGTCGAATCCATTTCCAGGACGGCATCATCCAGAGACATGGGCTTTAAAATGATTTTTCTTGTCTCTACAATCTTCGCCCCTGCAACATCCTCCAGTTCGCCGGGAAAGGCTTCAGCCTCAATCGTCTCTTCCTCTTTCATTGTGTTGTTCTTATAGCCCCGGATTTTCTCCTTATGTTTTTTAAGTTGTCTTTCTATCTTCTCAACGGCATTGTCGATGGCCAGGTGCATGTCCTTCGACTCTTCCTTGCCGATAAGATTCAAACCATTGGTCATTACACTTATTTCTGCAACATTTCTGAACTTTTCAACCGTCAGAACGACGTGAACATCCGCAGGGGCGTCAATATATTTATTTAACCTTTTCACCCTGTCCTCGACATATTGCGTTTGCCAGCCTTCTTCTTCCGTATTCCTGAAGGTCACAGAAATTTTCATCATTTTAGCTCCTCCTTGAATCCATTTAACGTGATACGGCCGTAACATGATGATACGGCCGAACGGCTTAACCCGAAACGGGAACATCAACGAACGTTATGTTTCCAGGTTAAAAATACCTTCTCCTTCTGGATGAAGGCAGAATATTCATCATTTCTCGATATTTGGCAACGGTTCTCCGGGCAATTTTAATACCCTTACTCTCCAGAATACTGACAATTTCCTGATCGCTGTAGGGATGTAGAGGATCTTCCGCGCCGATGACCCTGCGGATTTCCTCTTTGACACTTTTTGACGCGATAGCTTCGCCACTTTTCCGTTGAATACTGCTGCTGAAAAAATATTTCAATTCGAAGATCCCGCGAGGGGTGTACATGTATTTATTTGTTACCACTCTGCTGATCGTCGACTCGTGCATTTCCACGTCATAAGCGATATCTCGTAAAACCAGCGGCTTCAGATAATTAATCCCTCTGTCAAAAAACTCCCTCTGGTGCCTGACGATGCTTTCCGCCACTTTGTATATGGTTCTCTGCCTCTGCTGAATGCTTTTAATCAGCCAGGTTGCCGACTGCACTCTTTCTCGAATATATTTTCTGCCGCTTTCCGAATTGGAATCGCCTTTGACGTTGCCCATGATTTCTTTATAGAAATTGCTGATCCTCAGGCGGGGCAAACCGTCATCATTCAGAACAATTTTATAATCATCACCAGACTTGAAGACATAAACGTCAGGAATAATGGCCTGAATTTTCTCTTCATTATAAACACTTCCGGGTCTTGGATCCATGTTGCTGATGATCATAACCGCCTGAAAAACATCATCGACCGGGACCTTGTTTTTCCGGGAAATATGATTGTAATTCTTAATCTCCAGGTCTTTCATGTGATCCTGAATGATAGCCTCAACCAGTTGATTCTGTATCCCTAACATTTTGACCTGGATAAGCAGGCATTCCTGAAGATTCCTTGCCGCAATCCCGGGGGGATCAAATTCCTGAATCTTTTTCAGAACCGTTTCAACGTCTTTCTCCGAAACGTTTTCCAGCCCGGCAATTTCTTCAATAGAGGCGGCAAGATATCCATTCGCGTCCAGATTGCCGATTATCTGTTCACCGACCCTCATTTCCTGTTCCGTCAAGCGGGAAAGCTTCAATTGCCACATCAAATGATCGGTCAATGTCGACTTTTCCGTCAGTACATTATCCCAGTTCGGAGCCTCCCCGTCACTTCGATCATACGTTGTCCCGAACGTTCCATAATCTTCGAGGTAACTGTTCCAGTCGAATTCTTCTTTTCCGTCTCCCTCTCCCGTTATCTCTTCGGTTCGTTCAATCCCCCTGAGCTCTTCCCTTTCAGGAGTTTTGCCTTCCTCGCTGCCATGATTCCGTTCCGTTTCATCATACTCATCCGCAGGTGCATCTTCCAGCAAAGGATTCTCTTCCATTTCCTGGTTAATGACATCGATCATTTCCATTCTTGAGAGCTGGAGCAGCTTGATGGCCTGCTGCAGCTGTGGAGTCATGATCAGTTGCTGACTGAGTTTGAGGTTCTGTTTGAGTTCAAATGCCATATCTTTTAACTTCTGCCAATATGAAATGCACGCTGTCGCCGAAGATCAATTACAGAGTAAAATCCTCGCCGAAATAAATTTTCCTTGCCATTTCACTGGACGCAATATCTTCCGGTTTTCCCTCCACCAGGATTTTCCCGGCATTGACGATGTAGGCCCGATCACAAACGGAAAGCGTCTCCCGGACATTATGATCCGAAATCACCACACCGATTCCTTTCGACCTGAGCTTCAAGATAATCTTCTGAATATCGGCCACAGCCAGAGGATCGATACCGGCAAAGGGCTCGTCGAGAAGGATATATCGCGGGGAAGTGACCAGCGCCCTTGTAATTTCCACTCGTCTCCTTTCCCCTCCGGAAAGCGAGTAGGCTTTGTTCTTCGCAAGATGAGTTAAAACCAGCTCCCCCAGCAATTCCTGCAGTCGTTTCTCTTTTTCTTCAGCCGACAGCTTCAGAGTTTCCAGAATCGCCAGGATGTTATCTTCAACGGTCAGTTTTCTGAAAACGGATGGTTCCTGAGGAAGATAACTCAATCCTTTTCTGGCGCGAATATACATCGGTTCATGGGTAACATCCTCACCGTTGAGAAGAATATTTCCGCCATCAGGCCGGATGAGACCGACAATCATGTAAAAGGTGGTTGTTTTACCCGCTCCATTGGGTCCCAGCAACCCCACAACCTCGCCGGGTTGAATCCGCAGATCGATTTCATCGACGACTCTGCGGCCACTGTATATTTTAACCAGCCCGTTTGCCGATAACTCACTCATCCGTCAGGGCCGTTACTTCTTTTTCTCATCTTTTTCAGACGGATAAATGGTCGCCGTCACTCTTTTGCGCTGGGTGCTTTCAACCATTCCTCTGTTTTCGTTGATAAAGACAACGATACGATCACCGCGGATGATGTTCCTGTTTTCACGCATGACAGCGTTTCCGCTCATGACGATCTTCTGACTGCCCTGATAATAAACCGCCTCGTCACCTGTTACAACTCTTTCACCCTGGGTTAGGATAACATTCCCTTTGGCCTCGATTCTCTCAAGATCACCGGTTTTCCCTACCTCTTTTGACGCAACTTTCTGCGTTCCGCTTTCCCCTTTTTTATAATAAAGCAGAATTTTTTCTGATTTGATGGTTTTATCGCCCTGCACAGCAACCGCATTTCCTGAAAAAACGACAAGGCGCTGATCGTTGTATGCATCCAGCCGGTCCGAATCAATCCGAATCGGCTCGCTGCCGGTCACTTGATTTTTTTTCTGCGACTGGGGTTCTCCCGCGACAGGCGCAGCCATAACCGCCCAGACCAGCAGGCTGACGATCAATAATACAAGGCATACAACTCTCGACTTTTTCAATCTTGGAACATCCTTCATCAATTAAGAACTGCCCTGACCCCGGACAAAAGGGTGAGCTGTTCGTCTTTCAGGGAAAGCGACATCCCTTTGGCATCCACCTGAATCCTGCTGTTTTTCATCGTGACCGGCGCCGGCGTGTAACATCGCTTTTCGATCCCGGAATAACTCAGATGATTCGTTTTAAACTCATCGCCGTTGCTGGAAGTCAGATTTATATTACCAGATATTTCCATGTCCTTTGAATCCTGATGCACAAATCCCTCATTCCCGGTCATGACATAGACGCGGCCATTGGGCATGATCAATTTAATACAGGGATTTTTAAAGACAGCCAGATTTTCCTTTTTGCGATACTGGGCACTGTCCGCCTTGATCTCCCACTTGACTCCTTCATCCGTCGCTTCCGTATAATGGACATTCATGACCTGCAGATCCACGGTACTGTCCATGATTTTCAAAAGAGTTTTCTGGGGGCGGTTACCCGAAACCTTATAGATCACTCCCGAAACAATGGAAAGAACAGCAAAACATAGCACTGCCAGAATGACAATCCTTTTATTTCCTATTGTTATAAGTCTTTTCAACCTTTTCCTGTTTTTGCTGTTGTATATCACCCGTTTCAGGACAAGTAAAGACCAAACATGAATCGAATTCTATTAATGAATTCAGCCTAATTCGTATTTCCGCGTAACCTCGTCCCATCTCCCCTGAACCTTGAGGATCAGTTCGCATAGCTCCCGAACGGCGCCTCGTCCGCCCGGTCTTTCCGTGACATGATCCACGATTTCCCTGACTTCTTCGACGGCATCCTTCACGGCAGCGGAAAAACCGACTCTCTTGAGAATGGGAATATCCACCATGTCATCCCCGACATAGGCGACCTCCTCCGGACGAATTTCCCTTTTCTCAATAAACTGCTGAAAGAATTCCAATTTGTTTAATATCCCCTGAAAAACTTCCCGGATTCCCAGATCCCTGGCGCGATGGGTTACCACGGCCGAAGAGCGGCCGGTCAACAGAACGACATCAAGACCGCAACGCATGATCAGTTTGAGGCCATGGCCATCCCTGACATCAAAAAATTTGCTTTCCAGTCCCGCATCATCGATGATGATGCGCCCGTCTGTCAGAACGCCATCCACGTCCAGCATCAGAAGACGGATCTTCCTGATCCTGCTTTTTACCGCTTCATCCTTGATCACATTCACCACCCTCATTTGAGCGAAGCTGCCGGCATAAGCCGATATCGTTAAAAAATGCCGTCCGCCCTGTTTTTTACCAGCCGGTCGATGGATTTCACCGTGCTCAGGAGCTCAGGAAGGGCATCGAGATAAAGAGAATTCGGACCGTCACACAGGGCCTTCTCCGGATCCGGGTGCACCTCAAGAAAAAGACCGTCAATACCAACCGCTGCGGCGGCTCGCATCAGACAGGGCACCATTTCTCTCTGCCCCCCCGAGGCAGTCCCCTGGCCGCCGGGAAGCTGAACGCTGTGCGTTGCGTCAAAAATCACGGGATAACCTTCCCTTCTCAGCAGGGGCAGGGAACGGAAATCCACGACCAGGTTGTTGTAACCGAAACTTGTCCCCCGTTCGGTAACCAGAATCCGCTCATTTCCTTCGGAGAGGACTTTTTCGATGATATTCCGGACATCCCACGGAGCCAGAAACTGGCCCTTTTTGATATTGACGGCTCTGGCAAGACGGGCGACTTCCCTTACAAGGTCGGTCTGACGACAAAGAAAAGCCGGAATCTGAACCACATCCAGGATTTCAGCCGCCTTCTCGATTTCCTCGCGACTATGGACATCGGAAAGGATGGGAATACCCAGATCGCCCTTGATGGCTTTCAGAATTTCAATCCCTCGCTCGAGGCCTGGACCGCGATAGGCTTTCCCCGATGTCCGGTTGGCTTTGTCATAGGAGGCCTTGAAAATAAAAGGGATATCCATTTCATCCGTGAGTTTTTTCAGATAAAGGGCAATGTCCCGTGTCCGTTCCTCATCCTCGATAACGCAGGGTCCGGCAATAAGCACGAGGGGGCTCCCTCCCCCGACAACCAGACCGCCGACATGAACAGGTTTCATAACATCTTTCCTCTTAAAAACATACAGCGGACCACCGCACACTTTTTTCAGATGCCCCGGCGTTAACCGAACAGGGCTTCATCGCTTCAGGATTCCTGATGTTTCTTCTCCAGAATTTTGATCTTTAACCTGGGAATCTTCCGGGCTGCCTGGCTCAAATCGGGATTCAAGTCATAGGCGCTGCTGTACGCCGAAATGGCCTCTTCATACATCCCTTTCCGTTCATAGGCCTCAGCAAGGCGATAACAGGTCTCATCATCTTCAGGATCATAACGCAGGGCAGTCCTGTAATTCTCTATTTCGTTATTGATGTCATTCTTGCGGCCATAAACGTAACCCAGACTTGCATACCAGGCGGCTTTTTTAGGATTGTTCCTGATAAGTTTCCGGTAGGCCTGAATGGCCTGGTCGTATCTTTTTTCGCTGAGGTAAAGCTCCGCCAGGGTTTGAGTCACCTGAAGGGAGGGTTTATCCTTTTCATATTTCTCATAGGCGCCGATGGCATCCTTTTCTCTGCCCAGCTTTTCATAGGCAAACCCGAGGTTGTAATAGATCTGAGGATCCTTCGCGCCGGCTTTCAGAGCTTTCTCATAGTTCTTCGCCGACTCGGCATAATTTTTCAGTTCGGTATAGGCATAACCCAGATTGGCATAAATCGAAGGCCGGGGTGGGGAGGAACGGGCCAGTTGCTCATATTTTTTTACCGCAGCACCGTAACGCCTTTCCTTGAAGTCCAGATCTGCCAGTCCTGCCAGGCCTGCCAGGCCTCCAGAATCGGGCGTACGAGGCTTGAGCACGGACTGATCGATTTTGGCAGCACCGTGCTGCTTAGCTTTTTCGTACGCTTCTCTCAATCGTAAACGCACAGGGGGATTGCCCTCATCGATTCCGAGGGAGGTCTCATAACTTTCTATGGCCCTATTCCAGTCGCCCAGTTCTCCATAGGCATATCCCAGATGAGCAAAGGCTGCCGCATTCTTCGGTTCCAAGGCAACGATTCGCCGGCAGTTATCAATCACTTCATTATATTTTCTACGGCCCATATAAGCCTTGACCAGTTCTGTCAAGATAAAAACATCATCCGGATTCGATGATAAGAGAATCTGATAATGCTCCACCGCCTTGTCCGCGAGGCCGGCCTGTTGGTAAAGACCGGCGAGGACTCGCCTGACATTGTCATCGGAAGGATTTAAAGCCAGGGCTTTCTGCAGCTGTTCGATTCTGGACGACAGATTTTCAGATGCACCGGATTGCTGCAGCCAGTCTTGAGGGGTAACTTTCGTTTTTATAGAGATTGTTCCGACAATCTGCGAACCATATTTGACGAGAACCCGTGGAGATAAAGGAGGCCTGCCGGAAGCATCGGAGGAGGAACCCGCTGCGACAACCATTTGAACCAGTTCAGTTCCCTTCAGCAGTTTTCGAAAATCATTTTCGTTTCCGATAAACTCTACATCAACGGAAATGTTGCGGTCTGAAAGGACATCCGTGCGGACCTGCTTGATGACGAATTCATCCCGGACGGCCAGTTCCAGGATATCACCCTGGTTCAACCGGTAATCTTTTCCGTTCTTTTCTATGTCCAGGTAATGCAGCGCCGGTTTATGGCCCAGCACATAAAAAGAAACAGCCCCTGTGACGCGTTGCCGGCCTCCGGAAAGATAAAGAATAGCGGCCAGCGCCGCCGCGATCGCCATGACCGTCCCCATCACCATGGCAGTCCATTTCAGCACCTTTTTCAAAGGAAGTTTTAAAGATGTCGGTTTCGACATTCCGGGAAAGGGTTCATAATCCATATTCCACTAACCCCGCGGATGATATTTCTTGTGAATGTCTTTGAGATGCTCCCGCGTCACATGGGTATAGATCTGAGTTGTGGAAATATCCGCGTGACCCAGCATCATCTGAACAGAACGAAGATCCGCCCCTCCTTCCAGGAGATGGGAAGCGAAGGAATGCCGGAAGGTATGGGGGTGCACCTTCTTTTGAAGACCTGCCTTGACGGCATACTTGCGCACCAGTTTCCAGAAGCCTTGACGGGTCATCCCCTGGCCCGATTTGTTCAGGAAAAGAACATTCGTCTGCGCCCCTCTGATACACTTCGGCCTGACCTCGTCAAAATAACGCCTGACGTGTTCATAGGCAACCTGCCCGATGGGGACGATCCGTTCTTTGTTTCCCTTTCCCTGGACAACGAGATAACCGACCTGCCAGTTGATGCTGCCGGTGGTCAGTGAGATCAGCTCCGAAACCCGGAGTCCCGTGGCATACATCAACTCAAGCATCGCCGTATCCCGAATGGCGCTGTCCGTCCTCACGCCGGGCTGAGAAAGCAGTTGGTCCATTTCTTCGTGACTCAAGGTGTCTGGAAGACGCATCCAGACCTTGGCCAATTCAATCTCCGCGACAGGATTCTGCTCAATTTTCTTCTCTCTTAACAGAAATTTGTAAAATCCGCGAAGCGCCGCAAGACTTCTGTTGATGGAATTGGCCGACAACCCCTTGCGCTTTAACTCTGCCATGTAATAGATGACATCATCGGGACTGATCTCGTGAATTTCTTTGATTCCTCTTTCCTGGATCAGGCCCGAATAGCGACTCAAGTCTCGACCGTATGCTTCGAGCGTATTATGAGACGCCCCTTTTTCGACAGTGAGATAATTCAGATACTCATCGATCAACTGAAAATTCATGACTGTATAAATTGACTTTCCTTGAGGAATAAAAATAGAAGCCAGTATTTAAGCTATTCCGATCAAAAGGTCAATGCGATAGTCATTTTCATGGAGATATACTTTCTGTTTGACTCTTGAACAGTAAGGATTTAGTTTTTGCATTCGAGTTGCATTTAATGTAAATATGACTCTATGGGAGATTCAACACAACATTGCGATGCCCTGCAAACCCTGTCCAGGGCTGGTTTGCATAAAACAGCGCAGCGACTTTCCGTTCTGGATTTGCTGATTCATCATCATTCCCCTGTGAACGCGGGAGAGATCTGTGCTTTGCTTAACGATACCTGCAAAATCAACAGAGTAACGGTTTACCGGATATTAAAGACATTCAAAATGCACGGCATCGTCAGAGAAATTGAGACTCAGCACGGAGTCAATTATTATGAAATCAATTGTATGCACAATCCAGAGCACGCTCATTTCAACTGCCGACGATGCGGCATTCTGATCTGTCTGGCCCCTCAGACCCTTTCTTTGTTTCGGGAAGGCCTGCCCGGCTATGAACATTTAATCATCGATCAAATAACAGTCAATATCAGCGGACTCTGCGATGACTGTCGGCGTCATGTGAATGATCCCGTATCTTGAAAAAACGAAGCCAAACCATGCTGTCTCATCTGACAGGCAACGAGAATTCATCATTTATCGTTGATTCTGAGGGAACAGAGATATGAAACCATTAAAACAAAGCATCCCGATTGTGCTCATCGTCATGATGTGTGCTGTTCTGCAGGCTTGCGGAAAACAGGAGCAACCACCCTCACCCGATGGAAAAATGAAAATCGTCACCTCGCTCTTTCCTTTGTATGATTTCACCCGCCAGATCGGGCAACAGAAAGTCGAAGTGGCACTTCTGCTGCCTCCCGGTGTAGAAGCGCATTCCTTCGAACCCACTCCAGCCGACATGAAGCGCATTCAGCATGCCGATGTTTTTATCTTTACAGGGCGTTTCATGGAGCCTTGGGTAGATGACCTGCTCAAAGGCATTGACAACAGAAAGCTCATGGTCATCAACGCCGGCAAGGGTGTCCTGACTCTGAAAGCCGCTGATGAGCATCCGGAGGAAGGCCCCTCCCACTTTAAGCGAACGGAAGGGAACGATCCTCATACCTGGCTCGATTTCACCAATGCCATGAAAATGGTGGATTCCATCACAGAAGGATTGAGCTCAAAAGATCCAGATAATTCGATGTTTTACAGAAAAAACGCTGAAAAATACAAAAAGAAGCTGGCCGAACTGGATTCTACTTATAAAACGACTTTATCCCGATGCAAACATCAGACTCTGGTTCATGCCGGTCATTTCACTTTCAACTACCTCGCTGCGCGATATGGTTTGCAATACATGTCCGCCTACCGCGGATTCACGCCAGACGCGGAACCGACACCGAAGAGGCTGATGGAAATGACGGATTATCTCAAAAAAAACCACATATCGGCCATCTTTCACGAAGAGCTGATCGACCCCAAAGTCGCCAGGGCGATAGCCAATGAGACGGGGGCAAGCATGCTGATGCTCCACGGGGCTCACAACGTTTCCAGGGACGAACTCGCCCGGGGCGTTACCTTCCTTGATCTGATGGAGAAAAATCTCAATAATCTGAAAGTGGGACTGCTATGCCCATAGATGTGCTTTCTGTTGAACGCCTGAATTTTTATTATAATTCGACAGAAGTCCTGAGCGGCATCTCACTGGTTATTCATCAGGGAGATTACATCGGTCTGGTAGGCCCCAACGGTTCGGGAAAAACGACCCTGATCAAAGTGCTTCTGGGACTTCTGCCTTTCAATCACGGCCGGATAAGTCTCTTCGGTCAGGACATCGTCTCTTTCAAGGAATGGAACAGGATCGGATATTTACCGCAGAAGGCTGCTTCCATTAATCCGCGGTTTCCGGCCACTGTGATGGAAATCGCAGCCATGGGATTGCTGGCCAGCAAGACCTTCCCCCGGTACATTCGACACAGGGATCGGGAAATCATCGAAGATACTTTGAAATCACTGGGGATTTTAGATCTCAGGAACCGGCTGATCGGGGAACTTTCTGGCGGCCAGCAGCAACGGGTATTGCTGGCAAAGGCCATTGTTGGCAATCCTGATTTTCTGATTCTCGATGAACCGACCAGCGCCCTGGATCCCCATACGAGAGAGCGCTTCTTTGACCTGCTCCGGGAAATGAACGAACAGAGACGAATCACGATTATCCTCGTTACCCATGATATTGCCAACATCGGTCGATATTCCTCGAAGCTCCTGTACCTGGACAAAACTATTATTTTTTACGGAAGTTTTTTAGATTTCTGTGAGTCTTCGGATGTCACCCGCCTGTTTGGAAGTTTTGCCCAGCACATCATCTGCCATCGTCACGATCACAACAACCGGAAAACAGGCTGAATTTGACCGGGTTTTTTCAGGATGACTGCATGCTACATGCCCAGGGCAATAAGGACCCGAAAAGAGGGATTTTGTTGTCCCCAAAAAGTTTAATTCAAGAGATAAGGTTCAATTCATGGAAATGTTCGAGTTTCTGAAATACGGTTTTGTTCAGCGGGCGCTGATTGCCGGTCTTTTTATCGCCCTTCTCTGCTCCACCCAGGGAGTCTTTCTCGTCCTGCGCCGCCTATCTCTGATAGGCGACGGACTTGCTCATGCGACGTTCGGCACGGTGGCCCTTGCCCTTCTCTTCAAATCTTCCCCTCTGGTTGTGTCCCTTCCCCTGGTGATGATCTGCTCTATCGGCATCATGAAAATTACGCAGAAAATGCGACTTTACGGCGATGCAGCCATCGGAGTCATCTCCTCACTGGGGATTGCGGGTGGAGTCATGATTTCCAGCCTTGCCGGAGGATTCAACGTCGATCTCTTCAGTTTTCTTTTCGGCAGCATCCTGTCGATCAGCCGACTCGAGGTGTTCATCGCCATCATCCTGTCCGCAGCTGTCATTCTTTTTTTATCCTTTTTCTATAATGAATGGCTTTTGATCACTTTCGACGGAGAATCAGCTAAGGCAGCCGGGATCAATGTCAAGGCTCTTGATAACGTTTTTGCCATCTTGACCGCCATAACGGTTGTCCTTTCCATGAAAGTGGTCGGCATTATGCTGATCTCCTCGCTTCTAATTCTACCAGCAGTCACAGCGCTCCAGCTCGCCAGAAGTTTCAGGACCACAATGCTGATTGCCGCAGTCAGCGCGCTGACATCCGTGTTGACTGGCATAATCTTTTCTTTTTATCTCGATGTCCCTACGGGGGCTGCTATTGTGATCCTGAATCTCGTATTTTTTATATCAGCTTATTTTTACAAAAGAATTTCAATCATTAAGAATCAGTACTGAGATTTTCCGGATCTGTTGTAACCATTTGTCTGCATGCACAAAGATATGCAGAGACCGAATTTCCCTCTCACAGAAAAAAGCTTAAACAGAGTGCTTTTCCTTATTTCCTGTAAACAATCCTCCTTACAGATCCGACTGTCAATCCGCTCCAGTTGAACTTCAGCCCGGTTCTGCATCGCTTCGCTTACTACGAACCTTTTGATGGCGCTTTCATGGCATCCGCCTTGCAAAACAGATTGTGTCCAGAAGCGGCATAAAGACAACCGGGCAGGGAAATAGTTATGGAAAAAGGAAAAAGCGACATCGACAAAAGACAGTTTTCTCGCGTTGAGGCGTTCATTCCCCTCTCTTATCGGCTTGTGCCCGAGCAGGAACTAGCCTTTCTTAAATCAAGAATTCTTGACCAGACTTATCCCAAAAACCCGAAGGTTCTTCCCGAAACAGCCGATTCAGCGCTTTATGGCAGTCTGTGTATCTTGAACGCAAAACTGGATCAGATACTCCACCTTCTCACATTGCGAAACGAGGGATTTAATGCTCTGTCGTCACGACTCGTCAACATCAGCGGCGCCGGTCTCTGCTTTACAACGCCTGAAAAATTCGCTGAAGGCGACATTATCGAAATAAAAACATTTCTTTCGCCACATAAAAACCGGGCGCTCTGTCTTTATGGAATGATCATCGCCAGTGAAGAAAGGGCTGAGGGATACCGGTTGTCTCTTTCATTCGTTCAAATGGACGATTCGGTTAGAGAGGAAATTGTAAAATTCGTTTTTGAACGGGAAAGGGAACTCCTTCGGGAAAAACGGGGGAGCTGACGTATATTCAATGCTTGCCATCATAGGAATTGTTATTGTTTTTACCACGGTAATCGGCGGTTATCTTCTGGAGCACGGCAACCTTGCAGTTCTTTTTCAACCGGCGGAATTTTTAATTATCTTTGGCGCGGCAATCGGTGGTTTTCTGATCAGTTCCCCATCCAAAGTCGTTAAAGCGGTCATTAAGTCAATTTCCCGGATTTTTCGCGGTAAAACGTTTGACAAGAAAGATTATACCGAGGCTTTAATGCTGCTGAACGGGATCTTTTATAAAATCCGCCAGCAGGGTCTCGTATCGATTGAATCGGACGTGGACAGTCCTCAGGAGAGCCCTTTGTTTTCTCAATATCCGTCCATCCTCAACAACACACATGCGATTGACCTGATTACCGACACGCTGCGAACGGTCATGACGACCACCATCGCTCCCCATGAACTGGATGCCCTGATTGATCATGAACTGGATGTCTATTATGAAGAAATGATGCAGCCTGCAAAAAGTGTTAATTTTGTAGCGGATGCTCTTCCCGGGCTTGGCATCGTTGCCGCCGTTCTCGGTGTCGTCCTGACTATGGGCAAGATCAGCGAGCCGCCGGAGGTTTTAGGAAAATGCATCGGCGCGGCCCTGGTGGGAACCTTCATTGGTGTTCTTACCTGTTATGGATTTGTTGGTCCCATGGGAAAGAATATCGAACATCAGGCCGGCGAAAACATTCTCTATCTGACTGTTTTGAAAGTGGCTCTTCTGGCCTTTATCGGCGGTTCCGCACCCAAAGTGGCCGTGGAGTTCGGGCGACGCGTCATACCGGCAAACGATCGGCCATCTTTCATAGAAATAGAAGAGGCTCTGAGACAAAGCAAAGGATAAAAAATTGGACGATCAACAACCCGTTATCATCATAAGAAAAGTAAAAAAGCGTCATCACGATGGCCACCACGGCGGATCCTGGAAAGTCGCTTACGCGGATTTTGTCACTGCGATGATGGCTTTTTTTCTATTACTCTGGCTGATCACCATGGTGTCTCCCGAAAAGAGAAGTGCTGTAGCGGAATATTTCAAAACATTCTCTGTCTTGAAGGAATCCGGATCTTCGTTCATGTCCGGTTCATCCGGTATTCTGGATAAAGCGGGAAGAGTGGCCGATTCCGGGCAGGGGTACAGAAATCGGGAACCCGGCCTTTCCTCGAAGGATCTGGAGCATCGTATCAAAATCGCAATCGATGAGAAATTACAGACACTGAAGGACCAGGTGATGGTCAGTATCGTTGATAACGGGCTGAAAATTCAGATCGTTGACAAGGAAGGCAGTTTGATGTTTCCCTTGGGCAGCGCGGAACCCACATTCAAAGCGAAAGAAATTCTGAGAATCGTTTCTGAAAACCTGAAAGACAGTCCCAATAGAATTATCGTTGAAGGCCATACCGATGCGGCCCCATTCCGAAGCGCGCAAACAACAAACTGGGAACTTTCTACAGCCAGAGCATCCGCGGCTCGACGGGAACTTGAGAACAATTCAATCGATCCGGGACGGATTGCCAGAGTCATCGGTTACGCCGATCAGGAATTGTTTATTCCCCAGAACCCCATGGATGCCCGCAACAGGAGGATCAGCATTATTGTCATCCAGCCAAAGTAACAGAACAACGTTTCATGTATTGCTTATATTTCATGGTATTTCAGGTAGGACCGTTTCCAAGACAGACATCCACAACAAAGGGCCCTTCCTCGATCTCAAAAGGGATAATGATGCTCGGCCCGCCCAGAACATGGACAATGGAGTGGCTTTTACCGGCCACTACGGTTGGAATGGCCGCCGTGATACTGAATCCCTCCGACTCCAGCTTTTTTCTGGCAACACCCGAGATCATGTTGGTGATCTCCCCGACGGCATCCTTGACGTCGTTATCGATCCCCGTCAAGGATTCCCCAAGCATGTTGGAAACGATTCTGACAATGCAGGCTTCGCTGAAACTCAACCCCAGAGATCCCCTGAGGTCACCGGTCAACCCGATGATTCCTGAAATATCCCCCTTTGCCGCATTATCTTTTTTCAAATAGGGTTTACCCACCTTCGGCTCAACAAACGCCATTGTTCTCAACACATTCTCTGTAGCATCCAAAAAGGGATTGATGAATCGAACATCCATTAGGCATCCTTTTATTCTTAAGAGTAGGAACTCAGTAATTAAATACAAATAATTGACATCACGCTCTCCGGATCAACCCTCTAAAGACTTCCCAGGATTTTTTCTATTTTTGAATTCAGGACCTCTGCGGTAAACGGCTTGACAATATAGTTGCTTACGCCCGCTTTCACGGCGGCGATGACATTTTCCTGAAGCGCCTCGGCAGTGACCATCAAAAAAGGCGTTGCATTCAATTCTTCGTCTGCCCGAACAGCCTTCAACAGCTCCAGGCCACTCATATTGGGCATATTCCAGTCGGAAATGACAAAATCCACTTTCTGAGCCTTCAGGGTTCTCAGAGCAATCGCCCCGTCCTCGGCCTCCACAATATTTTCGTATCCCACCTGCTTCAAAAGATTACGTATAACCTTTCTCATTGTCGCAAAATCATCTACGATCAATATTCGTATACTTTTATCCATGCTATCCTCCGGTGATCATAAATTAAAAATATTTTATACTTTTATCCAATTTTCAGTTCAGGCATTCCGAAATCAGCGGCTTTCCCCTTCTCCAAAATTTTTAACCGCTCAACAGTGTTCACTAAGTTCAAACAACCCTTCCGGATCAATAATCAGACCGATCTGACCATCGCCCATGATGGCGCCGCCCGATATTCCATCTATATCCTTTAATCCTTCACCCAGGCTTTTAATCACAACTTCCGCTTTGCCGATGATCTGATCCACAAGCAGACATTTGGAACGGCTGGCCCCATCGACAACAATCACAATGGCATCCCAGGGATCCACCTTTTCCGGCTCAATATCGAAGAGATCATAAACTCGAACCAGGGGCATAAGCCGCCCCATCACATTTACCGTTTCTCCCTGTCCCACAATATGGTTATGCGATTCCCGAGTCGGCCTGAGAACCTGACGTATTGCCGTAGTAGGCAGAATAAACCGCTCCTTGCCTACTTTGACGATCATTCCGTCAATAATGGCCATTGTTAACGGAAAGCGAGTAATGAAGGTCGTGCCTTTTCCCGGGATGCTTTCAATTTCAATCTTGCCCCGCAGTTTTTCAATGGTCTGCCTCACCACATCCATGCCGACACCGCGCCCCGAAACATCAGTCACTTTTTCAGCGGTGGAAAAACCAGGCAGGAAAATCATACGATAAATTTCCTGGTCCGTCAGGCCTTCAACACTGTTGACGAGATGGTTTTGAATGGCCTTTTTCAAAATTTTCTCCCTGTTTAAGCCTCGGCCATCATCGGATATTTCAATCACGAAGTTTCCGCCACGATGATAGGCCTTCAACTGAATCAGCCCTTTTTCCGGCTTCCCGCATCTCACTCGCTCCTCAGGTGTTTCCAGCCCATGATCAACGGAATTACGAATCATATGAACCAGGGGATTATAAATTTCATCGACCATATTTCGATCCAGCTCCGTGTCTTCTCCCTCCATTTCAACGACAACAGCTTTCCCGACATTTTTGGAAACATCTCTGGCAAGTCGCGCCATTCGCTGAAAAGTCTGTTTAATCGGGATCATTCGAAGACTGGTAGATACCTTCTGTAAGTTTGACGTAATACGGAACAGTTGTGAAACATTCCTTGCCAGATCCTTGTTCCCGTTTTCCTGATTGCTGATATTCTGCTGCACCATGGATTGAGTAATCACAAGCTCTCCGACCATATCGATGAGATCATCGAGCTTTCGTGTATCCACTCTTATTGTGGACATATCCGTAATCTGCTCGGCCTGTTTTCTGAGAGCCTGAGAAACCTGCTTCGGTGTCACAGCTCTTTCTTTAATCAGTGTTTCTCCCAGCCTCTTTTCCGGATTATTTTCTTTCGCCTTTAAACCTTCTTCCAGCATCTGCTCAGAGAGCACTCCGTCATCTATCAGAATTTCCCCCAGTTTTTTTACGGAAGGTTCCTGCTCAATGCCCTTGTTGATATTATGTATTCGCATTTCAAGGGCAGACAGATCGACGTCGAGAGGATTTTCTTTTTTTCCTTCAAGCGCTTCTTTCAGCCGGGATATCATGCTTTTAAGAGCGTCGGCGCCATCCAGTACAACATCGATCAATGGCGGCGTGACGCTGTGTTCTCCGTTTCTGGCTTTATCGAGAAGACTCTCGATATTGTGGGAAAGTTCTCTGATCTTCTCCAGATTCAGAAAGCTGGCAACCCCCTTGATGGAATGAAAAGGACGAAAAATTGCGTTGATATAGTCCCTGTTTTCCGGATTGTTTTCCAGATTTAAGATATTGACTTCAATCTCTTCAACGTACTCCATCCCTTCCGCAATGAAATCCCGCAACAGGGATTCGTCCTGAATCAGAAACTCTTCGGAAGCACCCGCAGCCGTTATTTTCTCCTTCGAGGCTTGAACCTCGTCAACTATTTCCTTATCGGATGAGGATATGGAAGTCCCTGTAACAAAAGCAATTCGCTCCAGATAACCACGAATATCCCCTTGATACTTTCCCTGGTTTTTCTCTACGTTCACGATCTCCTGCAACAGTGCGATCCCCTGTTCGAAGGTCAGAATCGCCGCTTCTTTGTCTTCTATTGAATCCAGGATGATGCATTCAAGAATCGAATTCAATCCCCTTCCTACTTCCTGAATGGGCATGATATTTAAGTTCAATGCCTCTCTTGCGACATTTTCCAGATGGTTGAGAAATTTTCCTGTCGTCGGCACATCCATATCTCCGCTGTCAAGAAAGAGAAAATCTGACGCCATGCAATCAATTGACTTCAACAGGGTTTCATAATTCATCGCTACACCATCCTCACAATTTCATCAGCAATCGAATCAAGATGAACGATTTTATCAACCGCCCCTATTTTCACGGCTTCCTTGGGCATTCCATAAACAATACAGGATTTTTCATTCTGCGCGATCGTGCCTGCTCCCATCTGCTTCATTTCCAGAAGTCCCGCAGCACCATCGGCGCCCATCCCGGTCAAAATGACACCGATGGCATTAGCCCCTGCATATTTAGCCGTTGATTTAAAAAGAACGTCCACAGCCGGCCTTTGATGATGCACCATGGGACCCATTTTTATTTGAACATAATATCGTGCGCCACTCCGCCGTAGAATCATGTGATAGTTTCCCGGTGCGATAAGCGCTGTTCCGGGAGTTACCGAATCGTTATCCGCGGCTTCTTTAACGCCAATTTGACAAAGACTGTTCAAGCGTTCCGCGAAGGCCGTGGTGAAGTTCGCCGGCATATGCTGCACTACAAGAATTCCAGGTGAATCGGGAGGCATCCTGGAAAGCACGTTTTTCAGAGCTTCCGTCCCGCCTGTCGATGCGCCAATGGCAATAACTTTATTCGAAGTTTCAGCAAGAGATCTTATGGAAAGACGTGAGCCGGGCTGAAACATTTCCTGTGTGCTCTTCCTCACAACTCTTGCCCCTGATGCCGCTCGGATCTTTTCAACCAACTGTCCGCTCATATCACCTACAGAGTATGAACTTCCTGGCTTAGCGATAGCATCGACCGCTCCTATATCCATAGCCTCAAGGGTCAGTTTCCCCCCTTTGGGGGTCAGGGAACTGACGATAATTGCGGGAAGAGGGTAATGTCTCATCAGCTTTTTCAGGAAGGTCAAACCATCCATCCTTGGCATTTCTATGTCCAGCGTAATCACATCCGGTTTCAGATGGACAATTTTGTCGCGGGCCACAAAAGGATCCGGGGCCGACCCGACAACTTCTATATCTGGATATTTCGAGAGCTCTTCGGTAAAAATTTTTCTGACAATCGCCGAATCATCAACAACCAAGACCTTTATCTTGCTCATGCCTGTCTGCCTTGCCCATCATATGGATACCAGTCACTGTTTCGAAGCGTATTGACCTTGTAGATCAGGGCTTCATTCTGAAAGGTATTGTAGACAATCTTACGACCCAGCCGGCCGCCCACATCCTCTGATATCACTTTTATCCCATGCTTTTTCAAAACACTCCTTGCCGTCTTAACGTTTTCATGCGCGATTTGATCTGCCTCGCAGCAATCTGATTCCGCACCTCCAAAAATCTGCGATCGAAGATTTTTCTTTTTTGCCCCTTCTTCACGAAACATCCTGACCATATAAGTAATCGCTACGTTCCCATATATTGCTGTTGATTCTGCTGAACTTTCCCGGAATGGATACAGGAAACTCAACATCCCGCCCAATTTACTGTCGGCATCCCAAAGTGCCACAGCCACGGAAGAACCGACTACCGTTGAAATCAGGTAAGGCTCCGGACTCATAAAAATATAGCCGGGCAGAAGAAAATACTCGCAAGAGGGTTTTATTGCTTTACTGTTCATATTAAAACAATCGACTTCCGGTTTTACGGACGTTGCATCTGCAGCAGGACGCCCAAACTTTCTCCATCAACATCAAATAAAGACTGCCATGAATTGAGTTGCGCTTTCTGTTGAAAGGGAAAGGGATCAGACGGATGATTCTTTTGAAACGTCGGAATGGAAAGGTTGAAAATTATACGGCTGTCACAGGTTCGCAGGAGATTTCCGCAAACCATATTGATGGCCTCCCGGGAGCAATCCGCTTTAAGAGCATCAGTCACTTCTTCGTCGTCCAGACTGAGCATGTTTCTCGCCATCAATGAAGCCAATCCATCAGAAAAAAACATTTTCATGCACCCTTCAGCAGAGCCTGTAAATTTGATTTCTGTTTCCATGTCAAACGTGAGGTCATTTTTTTTCTCCACGGGTTCAAGAAAAATAAAAAACATTTTTTCGAAAACTTCAAAAATCGAGGTCGCTATCACCTTCTTCATCTGATCCATAGTCTCCATCGTCATTGACCCCTAACACTTCATGAAGAACTTTTTTCAAGTCCCCAGGTAAAAATGGCTTTTTTATAAAACCTTTCGCCCCGTATCGAAAAGCCTCTTCCATCCTCGGACTGCTTCCTTCCGTTGTAATCATGATAACGGGAATCTCTTTGAACAGATCATCCTGTTTAAGACGGCTTAGCAATTCGAGGCCATTCATTTCCGGCATATTGATATCCGACAGGATCACATCGACCCAGTTGGAATCCAGCAGAGTCATCGCTTCCTTCCCATTGCCCGCTTCAAGACATGCATCCATTTTAAAACCGGACATGGCAATAATCTTTCTGATAACCCCGCGCATTGCGTTGGAATCATCCACAATCATCACATTGAAGGACATAAGCACCTCTGGCGACTGCGTCGCACTGCATATCTATTCTAAACCATGTCTAAAATGCTTCGGGCATTCCGAAGATCATCCATCAAGTTCATCATGTTTGTTTCCAGATCTTTTTCACGAAGATTAAATTTTTTGAGAACCTCACTGATCCCCAGATAAGCAAGCCCGTCGATTCCATTACCGATTCCCGTCATCATGCACAGCTGATCCGCCAGATAAACAATCCATTGCATGTCGACTGAATTTTTATCCAGGATGTCCGGACGATGATGAAAGGCAATCGCATCACAGATTTCTTCCGGTAAGTTCCAGTACCCTGTGATCTTTCCACCCAATTCCGCGTGATTGATACCGATCACTTCTTCTTCGGCTTCAATAAAGGAACATTTCCGCCCGTCGACCACACGTTGAATCTTTTCAAGAGATTCATAGACATACGCCCCGATAATGATTTTTCCCACGTCATGAAGAAGCGCAGCCGAATAGAGAACTGAATCTTCCCGCCCATATATCCGCCGGGATAAAATCTGGGACATCAGGGCTACCGCGACGGAATGTTCCCACAAGTCAGCTGCGACAGATACGTATCCCCTGGCGGTTGTTTTGTAGAATTTTGATATTCCTGCTGTCTGCACAGCACGAATGACATTTTCCTTCCCGAGGCGGGCCACGGCCTCAAGAACGGTCCTTATTGGGCGACCGAAACTGAAATAGGCGGAATTGCTTACTTTAAGGATATTAGCTGTAATTGATTGATCGAAACTGATCACTCTGGCAACTTCAGCTATGGAATAGTCGTCGCGTGACAAGAGATCCATTACCTTGATGACGGTAACAGGAAACGCAGGAAGATTATCGACCGATCGCATTAACTGATTTATCATTACAATTCCCTTAATGGTCCACCCGAACTCTTGACAAAAACCTTGCCCGTTTTGATCTCCAGGCGTACGGTTCGATTGCAGTTGCTGCCCGTATCCTCCCCGTTGATCAGCACATTGTTCTTCCAGAACATCTTGCGAGCCATCATGATATTTTTCTGACCGATACGGAAAAAATTCGTATCATCCAGGATGCTTGCACCGCCAGCGACTTTGACGATCATCGATTTCTTCTGTGCCCCCAGGCTGTAACAGGCTTTGAACAAAAGAGGGATTCCCGTATCGGCAAACATGCCGGGGGTTGTTTTTGCCTTGTCAACATCCAGAGAAGAGTCAGGAAGCATATAGTGCAAAAGCCCTCCGACCTTTACTTTGGGATCGTAAATGGCTACGGCAATGCAGGAACCCAGCGCGTAGGTTACAAGAATGTCGCCGACATTATTGCTCACTCTAAAATCCGAAATGCTTACAATCACGTCACCCATAGCTTACTTCCGATAAACACTGGGCTCGACATACTTAAAAGCATTATCCAAACCGGCAAGACTTTCAGAGTGTCCTATAAAAAAATATCCGCCCTTGTTCAGACAGTTGTAGAATTTCCGGACAACATTCTCCTGCGTCTGCTTATCAAAATAAATCATGACATTTCTGCAGAAAATGATGTCGAATTTAAATTTTGAAAAAGGGGGCTCCATTAAATTAAATCTTGAAAATTCAACAAGATCCCGAATTTCTTTCTTGATTCGAACGTACCCCTCCCATTTCCCGTATCCCAGTTGAAAATATTTCCTTAAAATCACCGGGGGTATATTTCTTGTTTTCTCGATTGAAAAAACTCCATTAACAGCGGTTTTCAGTACCTTTGTTGATATATCCGTAGCCGTGATCTTGACTTCCGCCGGAAAACCATTCAATGATTCCTTAATGGTCATCCCCAGTGAATACGGCTCCTCTCCCGTTGAACATCCGGCACTCCATATTCTCAACCCCGGTTGCCTGTGCCTTTGCCCGACAGAATCATCCAACAGGGATTTAACGATAATCTGCACTCTCTGAAAATGGCTTTCTTCCCTGAAAAAATAGGTGAGATTCGTAGCGATGGAATCAATCATCATAATGAGTTCATCAGTCCCCTCCCGCGTCGTCACATGTTTGTAATACTCGGAAAATGACCGGAAGTTCCCTTCGCGCAATCTCCGTCCCAATCTGGTCCTGACCAGCTCTTTCTTGCCATCATGCAGATTGATGCCGCACTGCTGATAAATCAGATTACTGATCCTTTCGAAATCGTGATCGCTCAGTTCGGATGCATTCATCATGGTAAATCAGATAATAAATATTTTTTCACAGGCTTGACCACCCAGGCACACTTGCAACGGACATCCCGGTTTCAAGACAATACTTGAACGACAGGGAAATCCTCCCCTTCCTAAAGAAGAAAGGGAGGTCCTGAATTCATTTCAGTTCCTGAAAAAAATCACTGCTGTATAATTATTTATTTCAGGGTTTACAGATGACTGTGAGATCTAAAAATCCTTGAACTCGTCATCCTCAAGAGGAATAATCTGGTCAGGTCGTATTTCTTTACCTTTTTGTTTTGGCGAAGGGCTCCGAACTATTGATCGGCTCATCGGCAATGCTGAAATCTTTTTCAGAATGCCTTTCCGCGAATCATGAGCAGCCTGAGCTTGAAACCCGTTTACACTCGAAGCGAGCGAGGAATTGACAGCACCGACAATATCAGCCAGGTCATTAGAAATATTTTTCATCTGCTGGGCCTGAGCGTTCAATTCCTCAGACGCCGAAGCGGATTCTTCCGCATTGGCTGCCGTTTGCTGGGTCACTTTATCCATTTCCGCCACAGCCTTATTCACTTGATCGATGCCCTGGGCCTGTTCGTTGGAAGCTGCTGCAATTTCACTGACCAGACCACCTACTTTCTCTGAACTTTCCGCCACTTCCATGAAGGCTTCATTGGTTTTTACAACCAGATCGGAACCTTCTTTCACCTTTTTGACGGTACCTTCGATAAGGCTGGCCGTATTCCGGGCGGCATCCGCTGCTCGCATGGCCAAGTTTCTGACTTCTTCAGCCACAACGGCAAATCCGGCTCCCGCCTCGCCGGCTCTGGCCGCTTCCACAGCCGCATTCAAAGCCAGCAAATTCGTTTGAAAAGCAACTTCATCAATGGTTTTAATGATTTTCGAGGTCTCGTCACTGGCCTTGGAGATTTGCTGCATGGAATCCGTCAGATGAATCATGGATGAATTGGCTCGCTGGACAACCTGATTGGCTTGTCTCATCAGGCTGTCGGCCTGACTGGCGTTTCCTGCATTCTGTTTGGTCATCGAAGACATTTCTTCCAGAGAAGAAGAGGTCTCTTCAAGTGCAGAGGCCTGTTCGGAAGCCCCTTCAGCCAATGACTGACTGGCAGAGGAGACCTGCATGGACGCTGAAGCAATCTGGTCTGCTGAATCATTCAGAGTATTTACCGCGTTCTTGATGGGTCGGCTTATACTTCGGGCAAAATACAGCACCAGAACAACAGCGAGAGCAAGAAACGCAGCGGTAATCAACATCATGAAATTCCGGATGGAAACGGCCGGTGCCATAAGCTCTTCATAGTCCTGAACCACGCCGACGCTCCAGGCGGTGAGTTCCACGGGCGCATATCCTCCGATTTTTTCTACTCCCGCAAGGGCATATTTGCCGGTTCCCGACTTCCGGGCCAGCATTTGCTGGGCGAATTCAACCATGCCTTCCTCCTTGGCCAGATTCTTTTCCAAAATAAAATCCGCCTTGGGATGGGCAATTACGACTCCTTCCTTATTCAGCACATAAGCGTAGCCCGTTTCACCGATTTTCACCGCCCCGATCTTATCACTGATGAAGTCGATATTGGCAACGCATCCCACGACTCCCAGAAACTGACCAGAGGAAGAGTAGACCGGGGCGCCAAAGGGGGCGATGGGTTTTCCCGTAGCCTTGGATTTACTGACTTCCCCTACGTGACTCTTACCGGTGCTCTTCGGCACCTTGATGTAATCCCTCTCGGAGATATCCATCCCCCTGAGCTGCCCTCCATTGCTGTCCGCAATAATCTTGCCACTGGAATCGGTAACAACAATGTATTCATAATCAGTTCCCGATTTCTTCAAAATCATACCCAGAGTTGAACATGCCCTGGTGAGTTCAACGGCCGCGCCGTCCACCCCTTTTCCGGCCACCCCGGCTGCAGCCTCGATGACCGTGTTATTGGAAGCCAGATGGGTAGCCACCTTGATCTCTTCCTGAAGAACAAGCTGCACCATGTTGCCCACACTTTTTGCTACCTGTTCTGATTGCCCCATCGCTGTGCTTTCCAGTGCTTTTGACGACCTCAAGGTGGAAAAAATACCGGTCACGAGAAGCGGTATAAGGACCAGCAAAATTCCTCCGGCTACCAATTTGAATTCCAGCGTACGTTTTTTCATACTCTTCCCCTCCTGAATTTTATTTCCTCAAAATGCTTTCCCCAAAAACATACATGGGTGTGTTCTGCAACGCCGGGGGGAAATATGCCTGAGGCAAGATGCCCTGTCCGGTTACTGAAACTTGTTGAAACGCAATGCTCATGCCAGATGGAATCTGTTTATCGGATTTCTTCATATTGCTTTTTGAATGAAGGATTTCTTGCAGTAAATTTGATTTGCTGAAGGAGAAGAGTTCAAAATCAAAGAGAGCATCGGGATTGCCGCAAAGGAGAATAATTTTTAACTATTTAATTATACAACGAATAACATCTTTAAACCCAAAATCATGACAACCTGTCATGGTTTTGACAAACAGCCTAATAGGGGTTGTAATTTTAATGCATATGGCCTATAAGGTGAGCCCGGTCAGGTCAGTTTGTTTCCTCTGTACTTTAAACGAATTTTTCGGACGGATGCGGTTTAATTTCTATCGTCTGTTTAAAATAATCATGAATTCTTTTTCATCCAGAGCCTGTCATTGGAAAGTTGCTTGGAAAGCGGAACAGTCACCATGAAAAATCAGAAGATATTGATTGCGGAAGATGATGATCTCAATAGAAGTAATTTAACCGAACTGCTGAACGCTGAAGGTTACGAGATCAAGGCCGTCGACAATGGCAGAAAAGCGATGGATGCCTTTGTGGAAGACAAATACGAACTTGTCATTACCGATCTGAAGATGCCCAACGGCGATGGCTTGGAGCTTTTGAAATTTGTCAAAGACATGAACCCCGACAATATCGTGATTATGATGACCGGTTACGGGACGGTGGATTCGGCCGTGGAAGCGATGAAGCTTGGCGCTTTTGATTACATATCCAAACCCATGAGGAATGATCTGGTAACATTGACAGTCAACAGAGCCTTGTCCTACGCCAGTCTGCAGGAAGAAAATGTCACTCTGCGGGATCATCTTCGGGAACAATACGATTTCGGCAAGATGCTCGGCTACAGTGAATGCATGAAAACGATCTTTGATACAATCGAAAAGGTAGCCAAATCGGACAGCACGGTGATCATCTATGGTGAGAGCGGGACAGGCAAGGAACTCGTAGCACGAGCTATCCACTTCAACAGCAACAGAAATAATTTTCCTTTAATTCCAGTTAACTGCGGAGCCATCCCTGAGGACCTTCTGGAAAGCGAACTTTTCGGCCACGAAAAGGGCGCTTTTACCGGAGCGATTCGCAACAGATTGGGAAGATTTGAACTGGCCCAGGGCGGATCCATCTTTCTTGACGAAATCGGCGATATGAGCCCGGCTCTTCAAGTAAAAGTTTTGAGAGTCATTCAGGAAAAGCAGTTTGAACGGATCGGCGGAGTAAAAACCATCAATGCCGATGTCCGGATTATTGCCGCTACCCATCAAAATCTTGAACTGGCTGTTACAGAAAAAAGATTTCGGGAGGATCTCTTTTACAGAATCAATGTGATTCCTATTCATCTACCTGCTCTTCGGGAACGTGGTGCCGACATTGCCATCTTAGCCAATCACTTTCTGCAGAAATTCGCGCAGTCCAAGAAGAAAGAGGTCACGCGTTTCACTCCTGAGGCCATTGCCTGCATGTTGCACTATCCCTGGCCGGGTAATGTCAGGGAGCTTGAAAATCTGATTGAAATGCTTGTTGTCATGAAGGAAGACGGCGAAATAAAGCTTGAAGATCTTCCTTCAAAAATCCGTCAGTTTAAAAAAGAAACCCAATCCTTCAAAGAATATCAGATACCGGAGGAAGGTATTGATTTTAATGATGTAGTCTATCAATTTGAAAAGAATATTCTACTCAAGGCCCTGGCAAAAACCAACGGTGTCAAGAACAGGGCTGCAAAGCTTCTGAATCTCAATCGAACAACCCTTGTCGAAAAGTTGAAAAGGCTGAATATCTCTTCGGAATCCTGATCCGCTGGATTGATATTCTCATGCGATGATAAAAACCATTTTCAGCCAAAATGAATGTAATACAAGACTTCAAGACATCCTTCCCAAGAGGAAAAACGGCATGAAGAGGGAAATTCTGGTTGTCGATGATGAAGAAACCATACGATATCTGTTCCTGAATCTTTTCTCTGAATCACTTTATGACGTCCATACCGCCGGGAATGCTCCTGAAGCTTTGCAAATCCTGAAAAACAATGCCATTCAGGTGATCTTCCTGGACCTTAAGTTGTTCGGAATGAACGGCATTGCCTTATGTCGTCAGATCCGTCAGACAACTCCCCTGGCCATCATTCATGCCATTACCGGGTGGGCTGCCCTTTTTGATATTGAAGAATGTCGGGGCGCCGGGTTCGACGATTATTTTGTCAAACCGCTGGACATGGATCTTATTGCGTTAACGGTCCAGGAGTCCTTCAAGAAACTCGACCGATGGAAACGACACTAGGTTGAATAAGTCAGCGTTTACGACTCCTATCCTTCACTGAATCTCTTCCAGATTGTCTAAGATTTGCCTATTCTGCCATTGCTCATACCAGGAAAAGCATGTCGGCTATATTCATTACCCTGCTTTTGTCGTGCGGACCGTTTTTGCATCCGCCGCTTGATTTTTTATTGACTTATCAAACAGCTCGGAAATGCCATAAGGGGATACCAGTGGCACACTTCATGATTGCTATGTAATCCACAGCTTAACTTTTTAAAGTCTGCAGTCCGTCAACTCAGCCACATGAAAAATAACAGCAGGACAGCAGCACTGACATCATAAACAAGGAGGAAATCATCTGTGCCCGCAGCAATCGAAGAAACAATGACACAAGATGTCAACACGATGTCTGACCGTGATGGCAAGTATCTGACCTTTACTCTGGCCGGCGAGGAATACGGCATCAGTATTCTGAAAGTCAAAGAAATAATAGGCATGATGCCGATTACAACCGTTCCTCAAACGCCTCCCTATGTCAAAGGCGTTATCAATCTCCGAGGGAAAGTTATTCCAGTAGTCGATTTGCGCCGAAAGTTCGGCATGGATCCCATGGAGTATACTGAAAGAACCTGTATTATTGTTGTGGAAATTGCGGGCTCGGTCAAAACGATTCCCATGGGAATTGTCGTAGACTCCGTCTCAGAAGTGCTGAACATCAAATCCGCCGATATTGAAGAAACCCCGAGTTTCGGCAATCGTCTGGATACGGACTATATTCTCGGCATGGCCAAGGTGGGTGGCGGCGTTAAGATTTTGCTGGATATCGATCGTGTTATGAGTGCGGATGAAATGGCCTCACTGGTGCAGTAAAAAAGCTTATGACAACATGCTCTGCATGGTCAGGGAAATTTAGTGGACTGCAATCCGGACGATCAGCTCCGGTACCAAAAGATATCCTGGTTGCTTCATGCTCCCCATGCTGACCCTCTGCATGAACTCCCATTTAGATAAGTCGGCATAAACGATGCTCAGAATTCCGAAGTACAAATAAAGGACACTGATTTTACCTTGTTTTAAAGAGGGTATATGTTGCCAAGAGAAGGTCAAGGCACTGTTGTTTTGAGTGACATATTGAATGATTTTAAGACATGCAGAGATTGTGATGGGAAAGAAAAATCTCCCGGAATTTTTAAAACGAACAGTTAGAAGCATGCTCTTCAGTCACGACTATGCTTACATGATCCTGTCTAACCTCTTTACAGGATATATCTGCCTATGCTTCCCCAGGCTTCAGGACAGTTATACTTACATTCCTTATTAAGAAACAATGCTCGCTCTTCCGATAGGATGGCGGGATTATTATAACGGTCTGATGCTTCAGAAGAAAAAATAGCTGAAACTTCACGAGATTCATATTGCAATGTAAAAATGATACCCGCCGGCACAGGCGGCATGGCCGGATTCAGCATTAATAATATTCTCGAAGGAGGAAGAGAAGTTCATGAGTATGAATTTGACGATGAAGCACAAGCTGATTTTGACATTCGTTTCTTTGCTCATTGCATTCGGAATCGCCGTCTATTGTTTCGTAAATACTCAGGTGACCAGTCTTATGATGGACGAAAAGCTGGCCTCTGACCATGCCTTGGGTTATGAGCTTCTTGATCAGTTTTATCCGGGAGACTGGAACGTTGCAGAGGGAAAGCTATATAAAGGAAAGCAATTAATCAATGGCGATACCAGGCTTGTTGACATGATCAAGGAAAGAACCGGTTCAGCCGCAACCATCTTTCTGGGAGATATTCGCATCGCAACAAACGTTTTAAAACCCGACGGGAAAAGAGCGGTAGGCACAAAGGTCGCTTCTGAAGTGGAAGAAAAGGTGCTTAAAAAAGGCACTGATTTTATAGGTAAGGCTGTGGTCGTCGGTAAGGTGTGTGAGACAAAATATTCTCCCATTAAAGACAAAAATGGAAAGACGATCGGCATGTGGTTTGTAGGTGTTCAGAAACATTATGTAGAAAATAAAATGACCGCCTTCAACACGACTCTTTTTTTCTTTACCCTGATTATGGTCGCCATAGGCATTGCCATTGCGATTCTATTAAGCATATCCGTGACTCGACCGGTTAATCGAATCGCTCAAGAACTGCATTCCTTCGTCGAAGAGGTTGCAACCGCCTCCGGCCTGGTTTCTTCTTCAAGTCAGAACGTCGCGGATGGAACTGCAGCCCAGGCTTCGTCCCTGGAAGAAACCTCCTCGTCCCTGGAAGAAATGTCGTCAATGACCCGGAACAATTCGGATCATGCGAAACAGGCCAGAGCTATGATGGGAAAAACACAGAGAATAGTCGAAAAAGTGAACTCTCATATGGATGAAATGACCCAAGCAATCAATGAAATCAACAAATCCAGCGAGGAGACGGGAAAAATCATCAAAACAATTGATGAAATTGCATTTCAGACGAACCTTCTGGCTCTTAATGCGGCAGTTGAAGCGGCTCGTGCCGGTGAAGCAGGTGCAGGGTTTGCCGTTGTTGCCGAAGAGGTGAGAAATCTGGCCACACGGTCCGCCGATGCCGCAAAAAATACCAGTAAGCTGATTGCCAATACCATGCAGGCCGTAAGCAACGGCAACGAATTAACAAAAGCAACACAGGAAGCTTTTCAGGACAATGTTGAGATTTCCGTTCAAATTGCACAGATTGTCGATGAAATCACAACCGCCTCTGAAGAACAGGCACAGGGAATAGCTCAGATTAATCATGCTGTCGCGGCAATGGACAAGGCGACCCAGGAAGCGGCAGCTCATGCCGAAGAATCAGCCGACGCTTCCAAAATACTTAATCAGAAAGCTATAGAAATCCAGCACCACATCAATGAGCTTATATCGGTTTTAGGCTGATTAAAAAATAACAGTTCTCAGGGCCGGAAAAAGTCCGTGCTCTTCGTCGGATTCGTTATTGGCTCCTCAATGTAAGTCTTTTATATGAAGGCGAAGCCTCTGCCGTGCCGCCCTGATACCTTCTCTGATCGCCACTTGAAACATATACACCGATGATGGAGGAAAACATGAATGTTATTTTCGTAGGCGGAGGTAATGCTTCTTTAACTCTTATGCAGTATTTTCTTAATATCGACTATATTCATATTATCGGCATAGCCGATATTAATGAAAACGCACCGGGAATTCTGAAAGCAAAAGAGCTGAAAATTCCCACGACTAACGATGCCGTTGCCATGATCAGTCAGAAGGATGCGGATATTATCATTGAATTAACAGGTAATGAAGGCGTCGTAAAAAAGATTTTTGACAATCTTAAACCGCATCAGCATTTCATGTCCTCCATTGCCGCAAAAATCATGTGTGATTTTATAGAGATTCAAAACACACAACGTATGGAAATCCTGGAAAATCTAACTTTTGAATTCAACCGGCTGACATCATCGCTTCAGTCTTCAGGCGAATATATTGATATTTCGATTCACAATATTGAATCTGTTCTGCGATCCATGCGCATCGTGACCATGAATGCCCGTATTGAGGCTGCCCGAGCCGGAGAGACGGGAAAAGCATTCGAAGTTGTCGTTGAGGCCATGCAGAATACGCTTTCTGATATTGAAAAAGCGCTGAATGATATTACGATCGCGTCAAAAGAATCCAAGTCTTCAATGGAAGAATTGGTCATGACGGAAAATAAATTGAAAAATTCTTTAATCGTCACTTAAAATATGCATTTGTAAATCCCCCCGTCATTCCGATTAATGTCCCGGCTTTTCAGCTCACCGCCTGAAAAGGGGGATATACTCCAGACCATGAGCCTCTGCGACAGGACGGCTGGCCAGACGGCCTCCCAGCGTATTGACGCCCCGGACAAGGGAGATATCTGCTTTAAGAGCATCCATCAGACCTGATCCTGCAATTTTCAACGCATAAGGAAGAGTCGCATTGTTCAGTGCATAGGTAGATGTTCGCGGGACGGCGCCGGGCATGTTGGTCACACAATAGTGGATCACCTCATCCACAATATAAACGGGATCGCTGTGCTTTGTCGGTCTGGCCGTTTCCACGCAGCCTCCCTGATCGATGGCAACATCCACAATGACGCTTCCCGGCTTCATCGCGGCCACCATTTCCCGGCTGACGAGTTTCGGAGTCTTAGCCCCTGGGATGAGAACGCTTCCAACCAGTCCGTCGGCGCGATTGACGGAATCAGCGATATTCTGCACATTGGAACCGAGAGTCGTCAGATTGCCGTGAAGCACCTCATCCAGATACCGGAGGCGGTCCGAACTGGTGTCGATGATGGTTACATGTGCACCCATTCCCAACGCGATTTTGGCCGCGTTGCTCCCGACAATTCCTCCACCGAGGATCACCACATCCGCAGGACGAACGCCGGGCACCCCACCGAGAAGCTTTCCACGCCCCCCGTTTTCTTTCTCCAGATAGTGAGCAACAATCTGAGCAGACATCCGGCCGGCAACTTCCGACATGGGCATGAGCAGGGGCAGCGTTCCATTATCCAACTGAACTGTCTCGTAACCGATGGCAGCCGTTCCGGAATCCAGAAGCACACGGGTCAGGTCCGGTTCAGCGGCCAGATGGAGGTAAGTAAAAAGGATCAGATCATTCCTCAGATAGATATACTCTGATGGCTGAGGCTCCTTCACTTTCATGACCATCCCGGCCCCTTCCCATATGTCGGCGGCTTCCGGAAAAAGAATGGCTCCCGATGAACGATACTCATCATCGGGAAATCCACTGCCTTCCCCTGCTCCAGACTGCACAAGAATTTTGTGACCCGCCCGGACAAGCGTCCCGACACTTCCCGGCGTCAAGGCAACGCGGTATTCATGATCCTTGATTTCTTTCGGAACTCCAATCAGCATAGAGCCTCTCTTCAATCGTTCATTCCGTTTTCCCTTCCGTTCATACGGTGAAAAGGCAGCCGCTGCCCTGAGGAAAACCAAGCAGGGTATGTTACTGCCACAGGTTTCAAGGCGTGTCAAAGGGATAATGAGGGATAAAGAGATCTGCTTTGCACCCTTTCACTTGCCAAAATATAGATAAGGAGGTAAATATCCCGCTAACTTTTTGGGGAGATTCAACATGAGACTGAAAAATACGGACAGGCTGGACTTTGTGGATCGGACGCTCACCGTCAATGGCAAGCCCTTTATTGTCCAATACCCTGATGAGCCGCTGTTCGGTACTCGGGACGGAAAACTGGTGACCATACTGTTCAAGGGTTGCGGCTTAACGCGGACCTTGTGGGAGCCAGAAGAAATTGAAGGGTATTTCCTGGATCAGGAACCATCGGCGAATTTGTAGCCGATCCCCCGGACGGTCAGTATATATTTCGGTTTTTCTTTATCCTGTTCAATATCCGCTCGCAGGCGGCTGATATGGACATCAACCGTCCTGGGCTCTACGAAGGCCTCCTCTCCCCAGACGGCATCGAGCAACTGATCCCGGCTGAAGACCCTCCCGGGCTGGCGGGTAAGGCACCGCAGCAGTTTGATCTCCGTCGGTCCCAGTTCAATCTTTTTCCCGTCCACAGAAACCTGGTAGGTTCGATAATCCACATGAAGCCCCTGAAATGTGAATGTCCCTTCCGAAGCTTCCTTCGGCCGCTGACTGGACCGGCGCAGCACGGCTCTCACCCGCGCCACCAGTTCCCGCACGTTGAACGGTTTGGTGATGTAATCATCAGCCCCGATTTCCAGACCAACGACCTTGTCCAGCGGCTCGCCTTTCGCAGTTAGCATGATAACAGGAAGGGTTTCTGTCTCCTCGTTGCGGCGTACCTGCCGACAGATATCCAGTCCTGAAACGCCGGGCAGCATCAGATCGAGAATCACAAGATCCGGCTTATTGGTCCGGATTGTTTTTAACGCCTCTTCTCCATCGAAAGCCTGCGTGACGGCAAAGCCTTCCTTTTCCAGATTAAAGGTCAGGAGTTCCACGATATCCTTTTCGTCATCCACAACCAGGATGCGCTTCTGTCCTGTGGGCATGAAATCCTCCTTTGTTCCGCCTTCCATATTGAGGCGTTCTCCTCGATATCTTCGTTATCGACTCCATTCAGTTCACCCTGTGGACGACTTAGTCGTCTCAGCGTTGCCGCCTTGGTCTCGTCTCTGACCTGGAATTGGAATTAAAACAGATTCTCCAGCAACTCTCCCAGGCTCCCGACACGGCAGAGCTCTATCCCGGACAGTTCGGTAATCTCCTGAGAAAGGGTGCGTGGAAGAAGACATCGATTAAATCCCATACGCGCCGCCTCCCGAATCCGTACGATCATCTGGGAAATCCCTCGAACTTCACCCGTCAACCCAACTTCTCCGAAGATAACCGTTCCCGGATCGATCGGCCTCTCCAGAAAACTGGAGGCCATGGCCGCCACAATCCCGAGATCTGCCGCCGGCTCATCCACCCGGATTCCTCCGGCCACATTCAGAAAGATATCATTTGAACTCAGATGCAGCCCGCAGACGCGATCAAGAACGGCAACCAGCAGGGATACCCGGTTGGAATCAACGCCTATGCTGGTCCTTCTCGGCGTCCCCAGCGGAGAAGGACTGACCAGCGACTGAATCTCCACAAGAATCGGGCGGGTGCCTTCCATGCTTGGAACGACGACAGATCCTGAGGCGGCTTCCGGACGTTCGGAAAGGAAAAACGTCGAAGGATTGAGAACTTCCACCAGGCCGCTGTCTCTCATTTCAAAGACCCCGATTTCATTGCTCGGCCCGAATCGGTTTTTCATGCCGCGGATGATCCGGTAGGCATGCCCGGAATCCCCTTCGAAATAAAGAACGGTGTCCACCATATGCTCAAGTACTTTCGGACCGGCAATGGAACCTTCTTTGGTTACATGACCGACGAGAAAAATGGACACCCCGGTTTTTTTTGCAAAATGGATCAGTCGACCCGCCGTCTCCCTGACCTGTCCCACACTTCCCGGTGCGGACCCCATACTGGTGGAAAACACCGTCTGGATGGAATCGATGACGGCCACGTCCGGTTTAAGAGTTTTTAGGTGTTGGAGTATATTTTCTAACGACGTTTCCACCAGAACGAGTAGATTTTTCGATTCAGCCCCGATTCTCATACCCCTCAGCTTGATCTGCCTCGCGGACTCCTCTCCGGAAACATAAAGGACATTCCGCCCTTTTTCCGCCAGTTTCTGCAGCATCTGCAGGAGCAGGGTCGACTTTCCGATGCCAGGATCACCACCGACCAGTACGGCGGACCCTTCCACAATTCCTCCGCCAAGAACTCGATCCATTTCCAGGATATCCGTTTTGACGCGTTCTTTTTCATTCGCTTCGATGGTGTCAATGGACAAGGGGTTCTCATTCATCTGCAGGGTTCCGTATCCGGAATCTGCGCCGATCGTTGTCGCCTCTTCTTCGATGAAGGCATTCCATTCGTTGCAGGCGGGACATTTACCCAGCCACTTCGGCGATTCATAACCACAGTTCCGACAGAAAAAGGCTGTCCTGTTCTTTTTCAAAATCCATCTCTCCGTCTTCAACAAGAATGGTCGAAACATAAGGTAGATTAACGCCTTAGTCAACATCAAAACATAAAAATCATCGTCGCAAATTTCTTGAGTATTGAAAACAATATTGATATAGTGCGCGCGAATTTTACAAAAGAAGAGAGGAAAGGTTTTTATGCATAATCCAAATTTCAGTTCAGGCCCCTGCAGCAAAAGACCCGATTGGAACCTTGAAGCCTTGAAGGATGCCCCTGTCGGCGCTCCCACCGCTCAGGCTGGGAAAGGATAGACTCGCCAAGGCAATTTCGGAGTCAAAACGAATTCTGAACATCCCCGAAGACTATCTCGTAGGCATATTACCCGCTTCAGACACGGGAGCCTTTGAAGCCGCGATGTGGTCCGTCCTTGGTCCCAGGCCGGTCACCGTCCTTGTATGGGAAAGTTTCAGCGATGGATGGGCTACGGATATCAGCAAGCAGCTCAAATTGAATCCGACGATTCTGAAGGCGGATTATGGTTCTATTCCCGACCTGAACTCCATTGACTGGTCCAATGACGTGGTCTTTGTCGCCAATGGAACGACCAGCGGCGTGAAAGTACCCAACTGGGACTGGGTCCCGGACAACCGGGAAGGTCTTTCCATCTGCGATGCGACAAGCGCCGTTTTCGCCATGGAAATCGACTGGTCCAAAATCGATGTGCTCACCTACTCCTGGCAGAAATGCCTAGGCGGCGAAGCGGCTCACGGCATGCTGATTCTGAGCCCCCGAGCGGTAGCCCGCATCGAATCCTATGATCCCCCCTGGCCCATGCCGAAAATCTTCCGCATGAAGAAAAGCGGCAAGGTGAACAAGGGAATTTTTGAGGGAGATACGATCAATACCCCCTCCATGCTCTGTGTGGAGGATTATCTGGACGCCCTTCAATGGGCCGACGGAATCGGTCTGGAAAATCTCTACAAGAAAAGCCTGGCAAATTTGAAAGTCGTCGAAGACTGGGTCGTCCGTACCCCGTGGATCGATTTTCTTGCAACCTCGAAGGAGATCCGCTCCAATACCTCCGTATGCCTTTCCGTCGTCAGCGAAAAAGTCAAGGCCCTCTCCAAGGATGATCAGGCCAAGTTCCTCAAGGGGATCAGCAGCGAATTAAGCAAACGCGGCGTGGCCCATGATATCAATTCTTACAAGGACGCCCCTCCGGGCTACCGCTTCTGGTGTGGACCGACCATCGAGGAAGCCAGCATTAAGAACGCCCTGGAAGAGCTGGAAAAAGTCTACAATGAAAAAATAAAAACCCTGTAAAAGCGAAGGAGCAATCAATGATACGAGTTCTCGTAAGCGACAGCATGGCCTCTGAAGGCATTGAAGTATTCAGGAAGACACCGGGGATCGAAGTGGATGTCATCACGAAACACACCCCTGAAGAGTTGAAGGAACTGGTCGCCAGCTACGATGGTCTTGTCGTTCGCAGCGCCAGTAAGATCACAAAGGAAATCCTTGATTCGGCAGACAAGCTTACCGTCATCGGCCGTGCCGGAGCCGGTGTTGACAACATTGATGTCGAAGCCGCCAGCAAGAAGGGCATCGTGGTCATGAACACCCCCGGCGGAAACACGGTAACTACCGGAGAGCATGCCATTGCCATGATGTTGTCGCTGGCACGGAAAATTCCTCAGGCTACGGCATCCATGAAGGCCGGCAAATGGGAAAAGAGCCGGTTTATGGGCAATGAATACTGTAACAAAACCCTGGGAATCATCGGCATAGGCCGTATCGGCAGCGTTGTGGCCGATCGTGCGAAGGGATTGAAGATGAATGTCATCGCCTATGATCCATTCATCTCACAGGAAGCCGCGGAAAAGATGGGGATCACGCTGGCTTCCCTGGATGAGATCTATGGGAGCGCCGATTTCATCTCCGTTCATACCCCGAAGAACAAAGAAACCACGGGAATGATCAATGCCGCGGCCTTCGCCAAAATGAAGAAAGGCGTTTTCGTCATCAACTGCGCCCGTGGCGGAATCGTCAATGAAAAAGATCTTTACGACGCCCTCGTATCTGGCCAGGTCGCCGGAGCGGCCCTTGACGTTTTCGAAGAGGAACCGACAAAGAATATAGATTTGATCTCACTGGACAACGTTATCTGCACGCCCCACCTTGGCGCCTCCACGGATGAAGCTCAGACCACTGTCGCCGTCGCCATTGCAGAACAGATGGTGGACTATCTCCTGAAGGGTGAAATCCGCTATGCCGTCAACTTCCCGGCTGTCAGTGCGGATCTAATGGCAGCGATCACCCCCTATCTCGCTCTGGCCGAAAAGCTGGGAAAATTTCAGGCCCAAATTGTTTCCGGCGGAATCGAGGAAATCAATATCGAATACAGTGGCGAAATTCTGAAATATGATGTCGCCCCGATTACGATTGCTCTGCTTAAAGGTCTTCTTACCCCCATCCTGAATGAGAATGTCAATTATATCAATGCGCCGGTCATTGCAAAGGAACGGGGCATCAATGTGAAGGAATCCAGAAGCAGTGCGGAAGGGGATTACCGAAGCATGATCACCCTGACCCTGAAAACGTCCGAGGGAGAATCCATAACGGCAGGCGCGTTGTTCGGACGCCGGGATCCGAGGATCGTCCGGATCAATCAGTTTACCGTCGATGTCATCCCCGAAGGACATCTGCTGATGCTGTACAACCATGACAAACCGGGAGTGATCGGCAATATCGGCACAGCGATCGGATCGGCGAATATCAACATCGCCAGAATGCACTGGAGTCGGCTGCAGGCCGAACAGAAGGCCATGGTCGTTTTCAGCACCGATACGCCGGTTGACGCACAACTGCTGAAAAAGCTGAAAGAGACGCCGAACGTTATTTCCGTCCAGGAACTGGATATGTAAGGTAGATAAGTCATTACAAGCAGCAAAACAGATTGTTTAGGAGAATTTTCCTTATGGCCAATGTTGTCGTTGTGGGAACCCAGTGGGGTGACGAGGGGAAGGGAAAAATTGTTGACCGCTATGCAGAAGACGCTAAGGTCATTGCGAGATTTCAAGGTGGAAACAATGCCGGGCACACGCTAGTCGTCAAAGGCGAGCAGACGATTCTTCATCTGATTCCCTCCGGAATACTCCACAATCACAAGGTTTGCATCATCGGCAACGGGGTCGTAGTTGACCCCCTGGTTCTTATCCAGGAAATAGAAAGCCTGAAGGGCAGAGGACTCTTTCCTCCCGACACCCGATTGTTTGTCAGTGAAAAGGCCCATGTCATCATGCCCTATCACCGGCAGTTGGATCTCGCCCGCGAAACCCGTCGTTCGGGAGTGAAAATAGGAACAACGGGCCGCGGCATCGGTCCAGCTTATGAGGACAAGATTTCGCGGGTAGGCATCCGTATTTGTGATCTTCTGGATGAGACCCTGTTTCGGGAAAAACTGGCGTTAAATGTTGAAGAAAAGAATTTCACTCTAACCAGTCTTTTCGGCGAACCGCCTGTTCAGGAACAGGAAATCTTTGATGAATATCAGAATTATGCCGAAAAGATACGTTCCTATGCAGCAGACACTTCCCTGATCCTCGAACGGGAAATGAAGTTAGGAAAGCCGATCCTCTTTGAAGGAGCCCAGGGATGTCATCTCGATATCGAACATGGCACATATCCGTTTGTTACGTCATCCAGTACGGTGGCAGGCAACGCTTCATGCGGAACGGGTATTGGTCCCTCTTCCCTGAACGAGGTCATCGGTATCTGTAAAGCCTACACGACCCGGGTGGGTGAAGGCCCCTTCCTCACTGAATTGAACGATGAAATCGGCGATCGCCTGCAGCGGGTGGGACAGGAATTCGGGGCAACGACGGGAAGAAGGCGGCGATGCGGGTGGCTGGACATGGTTCTGGTCAGACATGCTGTACGGGTCTCCGGAATTACAGGCCTTGCCATTACGAAACTGGATGTACTGACCGGTTTGAAAACCTTGAAGCTTTGCGTGGGATATCAGTCGGGAAATGATCTTTATCCGGAATCTGTCCCTCCCAATCCGCGCATTCTGCAACAGTGTCAGCCGGTTTATGAGGAAATGGCAGGATGGACGGAAGACATTCGGGGAGCCCGCCAGATGGACGACCTGCCTTCAAACGCGAGGCGATATCTTGAAAGGCTGGAATCCCTGACTGGTGTACCGGTTATTCTGGTTTCCGTCGGTGCAGGGCGGGAAGAAACTATCGTCTTGAAGAATCCCTTTTCGAGTTAGCAGTTTCTGCTTGACAACAAAAGATTCTTGCTGTTAATAGGGCAAACCTTCATTAAATTACAAGGGCCGTTAGCTCAGTCGGTAGAGCAGCGGATTTTTAATCCGTTGGCCGTGGGTTCAAGTCCCATACGGCCCACCATAATAAAAACGGACATTTAAGATCATTCTTGAATGTCCGTTTTGTTTTTCCGGCTAAAGAATGGCTAAAATCCAATTAGCTGGAGATAAATTTGGGTGGTTTTCATATTGGAGTGGCCAAGCAGGTTCATGATCTCGAACAGCGGCACATTCCGCTTCGAGAGCTCGCTGGCATATTTGTGACGCAGGTTGTGCCATGTCCAGTATTTCATATCGAGTTTTTTTACCCGCTTTTCCAAAAACCTTGGGACGTTGGACCACTCTGAGAAAACCCTTTCTTTTTTCGGTTTATAGCCGGCAAGGCAAGGCGGCTTCGGGATCTTCCTAGGCGTGAGATTCGAATTCCTGGCTTTCCGGGTATAGAGGACAATGTAATTGTCCCCGATATCGCTTCCCTTGAGCCTCAAAGCTTCATTGATCCTACAGCCGGTCTGCTGGCAGAAATCGATCAAAAATTTCTGCTCCTCGGTCAGTCCCTCTTTAACGGCTAAAATATCCTCATCGGTCGGAATGTATTTCAGATTGATGTCAACGCTGAAAAACTGGATTCCCTTGACCGGATTCTTCATATTTAGCTCGTAAAGACTGATGCCGTAATTGAAAAGGGCTTTAAAACATCTGATCATGGCATTAGCCTTATGGTCTGTCTTTCCCCTCTTTCGCAAATCTTTCGAATAATCAATCAAGACCTTGTGTATCTGCTGCCTGGTAATGTCCTGAATCGGGATATTACCAACGGCATCGAGAAGTTTTTTCATGTAAAGCCGGTTCTCGCGGTAATAAACTTTTGATTTCTTGTGCAGAATAATGTCAAGCCGTTCTTCAATCAGGTCTTTTAGCAGCACTTCGCCGGGCTGGCGGGCTTTTTGGTCCATCTCTGCAATCGTTTCCCTTTCCGCCCTCTTCGCTTCCTGTTTTGTCAGATATATTGCTCTGCTAAAATATTTCTGCCCAAGATATTGGCCTGAATAATACCAACGGACGCCGCGCTTTAGTTTTCTTGAATACTGGCCCACTTAATCACCTCCTTGATATTTTTAAAAAGAGCGGTTATTTAAATTAAATCTCAATTAGGTAAGGATCTTTGAGAAAAAATTTTGGAGTTTAGGAGGAGTGAGGAAAAGGAGCGTCGAATGACAAGCCAATTCCTTAGTCCGTCAGAAGTGTCGTCATTATTGAGAATCTGCCTGAAACAAGTTTACAAACTTCTGAATAAGGGCGAATTGCCTGGGAGTTTTAAGCTCGGCGGAATATGGATGATTGACAGGGATATTCTGATGGACGGCCTGAAAGCCAAAGCCCAAAGACCCAAGCCGATTAGCAAGCCGGGCGACCGAATGAGCCGCCACGGACTTGACTAATCAACCTTTTGCCCCGGACGAATGCTCCGGGGCTTTTTTATCTCGTTATCTTTCCGCGTTTGTCGATCACCATGTAAAGCCTGCCTCTTTCGTCAAAGATAACCGTGTCGCCCTCCTTTGCGCCGTACTTGTTCGGTTTAGGATGGTGATACTTCTTTTTTTTCTTCTTTCCGTTAGTAATTCCAAACGCCTGCTCTAAAAAAATTTCACCCCAGCTGCTCATTTCCTTTACCTCCTAAAGTTTATTTAAGAGGTAGGATATTTGGATGTTGTTGAATTTGCTACGGAAGATATGGGAAGATTTAGGAATTTAACAGCTGTTCGACTTGCTCGACGCTTCTAACTACATGATAATCATGCCCGAGATCGGTCACGGCCTGCTCGTATTCTTTCTGCGCCTCGTTCTGCTTGCCTTTTTCATTCTTGACCTCGATGTGCGCGCAGCGGCCATTTTTTAAAAAAATAAGCAGATCCGGACTGCCCGGCCTGCCCATTTTGTAGAATTGACCTTTCGGATTGATGAACGCGCCCGAATTATTTCTGATAAAAACCAACTGCCCCAGGTTCTCCTGGTATTGAAGATATTGGCAGATGGCGGTTAGGATGGCGCTTTCCCGCATTGTTGATAACTTTATTGCTTATAATTCCCTCTAAAGAAATTATACAATAATCATTAATAAATACAAGCATTTGACCAGTTTCCTCTAAAGGTGTATCATGTAAATACAAGCATGGGAGTGCAGATTGTTCTTTAAGCTTTTAAGGCACGTGCGGTGCCGTAATTGCTTCACCGGTTTTCTTCATAATTTTTCCGGTGACCGTTGATTGGTTTAACCGGGGTTCGATTCCTCGGCAACGGCTATTTACAACTGAATATAACGACAAAAAATTTCGCAAAATTAAATGTCCGTTAAGGAATATTACCGCCTCCTTGGCAAGGCCCGCGAAAGCCTTTGTCTGGTAATATTCCTCAACGGATTTTTTAATTTACACAGGCGGCCCCACGCCTTTAGTTTGTCACAACAATATGGCTAAACAAAGGTATATCAATACCAAGCTTTGGTCTGACTCGTGGATTGTCAACCTCGATCCGCTGGAAAGATATTTGTTCCTTTACTTCCTAACAAACGAACACACCAACATTTGCGGAATATACGAATTGCCGTTAGTACGGATGGCGCAAGAAACCGGCATTGACAAAGAAATGCTGCCGAAGCTCATAAAGAGGTTTGAAAAAGACAATAAGGTTTTCTATGTCGATGGATGGGTGTGTATCGTGAATTTTCAAAAGCATCAGAACGCAAGAGGAAGCAGCAAAGTAAAAATCGGAATTGAAAACGCCACAAAAGAAATACCTTGTCAAATTGTGGAAAAAATTAAGAAAATGACAGATAAACCGTTACATAAGCAAAAAACAGATACCCTATCCATACCCCTTCAAGGGATATCCGCATTAGACTCTGACTCTGACTCTGACTCTGACTCTGACTCTGATTTAGACTCTGACTCTAAATATATTGCGACTGACGTCGCGGGACCGGGTAATGAGATTAATTCTCTTTTAAAGGAATTTGGACCCATTAATCCGTTAATCAACTATGGTAATCGGACGCAGCGCAGCGCACTCTCCTCGATGATCAAGAGGTTCGGTTATAACAAACTGTTGGCAACGATCCGTTACGCCGTCTCCGTCCAGGGGCAGAGATACGCCCCAACTATAACTACCCCGCTTCAATTACAAAATAAAATAGGAGAATTGCTAGTTTTTCACGACCGGGAAAACAGCAATATCCCTAAAAATGTAAAACTATGAAATTATCAACGAACGTAAAAGAGTATGTCATCTTAACGATGAATAAAACAAAGCATTATATTACCGCTGATCAAGAAAAGGCCTTGAGACGTGTAGGAAGTAATGATTTTATCGAGATAGACGGTAACCGCTTAAGAGGGAGCGCGATAACAGAGGTTATGAGGATAGAGGATTATAATTTACAGAATCCGATAAAATATAGCGGAGAGCATACTCATTACACCTTTAACGGTTATATCCCCGTCAAACGTCGTCCCCTTACCAAGGAAGAAAGAATAAACGCCATTAAAAGTATGATTAAAGGCTTTACTGAACATTTCTCCGGGCGTGAGATGAAAAAATCGCAAGAAGAGATATTGGAGAGAATGAACAACGCATTAGAAGAAACTGACAGCTCGGACAAAAAAACTTTTGATAATCCGGCACTTGAATTTTTAAATATGTAATATGCCGGAAAAAATAGTTAATCATCCTAATGGCTTAAGGTTAAAACACATCTCTACCGGCAAGGAGTACCGTTTCAATGAGAATGTCGAATCCGTGAAGTATGATAGCGACAAGTTTATAGTCCTATCGCAAGAGCAACCTAATTTATTTAACTTTTTCCTATGAGCTTATACAAATCTTACAAAAGAAACGTGCTCAGTATTAAACTCGATAATGCGATCCGGAAAATTAACCGATACTGCTCAAAAGATTATGAAGACAGGATCAGAAATGTCGGGTATAATCGCTTGGTTGAAAAAGCGGACAGGATGGCTTGGGAATTAGTGAACCTATAAAAAGGGCACAGTACGGGCCGGGAAGTTTGAAAGGGACTAATTTTGATTCCAAAATTTATAAAAGACATCGCTACCAGTGCATTGGGATTAATTTTCGTTTTTGCAATTTTTGGTGCTGTGTATTTGTCTTTTCATTACATTGGCCAAGTTTTTGAAGCTCCATTAATGAAAGCAGTCAAAAGTCAAAATCTATCAAAAATTGAAAAATTATTAGAAGAAGGTGCGGATGCTAACGCCGGCCGAGATTTAAAGCCACTCCATTATGCGGCAGAACATGGACCAACAGAAATTGTTATTCTATTGCTTACTCATGGCGCTAACCCTAATTCAAGAACAAAATACAAAGTAACTCCGCTACATTATGCGGCCCAAGGGGGAAACATAGTAATTGCGAAATTATTAATCAAGTTTGGTGCGAGAGTTGAGGCTACGGATGATCAAGGAAAAACACCATTAGACTGGATTAATGGGAAAGAATGGGCATCTCCAAGTATGGTGGCTCTTTTGCAATTTGAAAGCTATAAACTTCAGAGATGGCCGTAAAATAAAATTAAGGTTCATCCGGTTAATGAGTACCTCTGAGTATGCAGGTGATAGAGGCGGAGTTTGAAGTATTCCATATCCCGGAATCCATAGGCCTGCCTTTTTAAAGTTTTAATTTTGTTGTTTGTGCCCTCAAGGGCGGCATTTGTAATGTGATGTTTGAAATAATTGAGTATCGCAGTCCTGTATCCGGAGAGCGTTTTGGCTACTTTGACGAGTTCTTTGATTCCGGACAGCATGGCGTCCTTACACCAGGTGTCAAGGAAGGTAACAGCCTGGGCGTACTCCGGTATTTCCCAGAAGAGTCTGAGTTGCTCTTTCATGGAATGCATGACGAATAGAGGCTGATTGGCCTGCATCAGGGCATCGAGACGTTCCTTATGGTCCGGCTTCAGGGAATCATAATTTCGCAAAAGGAGGAAGCGGTTTCCCTTGAGGGTTTGCTTCCCGATATCATCAAGTTCTTTCTGATGATTTCTGCGCAAGTTTTCGATGCCTTGATTCATCAGAGCCATAATATGGTAACGGTCGAAGACGACATCGATATTGGGAAGGGCTTCCCGGACGGCGGAGAAGAAGGAAATTCCCATGTCCATTGCAACCGCTCGCAGTTTTTTCCCCTTGCGTGCAAGTTTTTTCAGGAAGGGTAAAATCCCCTCCTTGCCCTTTCCCTCAGTGGCGTAAAGGATTCGTCCTTCGGAGAGATCCATCACCGTGGTCATGTACTCATGGCCTTTCCGGATGCTGAATTCATCAATGCCGATATACCGAACTTTATGAAGAGGAATGTTCCGATAGAGGCGCTGCAATTTCAACTTATGAATCTCTTTGATCATATCCCAACCCACGCCGAGGTAATCGGCAACCCAGCGAATCGTGCCGAATCGAAGCAGATCCAGAACAATCAGAGCAAAGGATCGGGCAAATCTATGCTTCCCCACCATAAAAGGCAGATCGGGCCACCAAAGGGTGTCGCAAGTGTTGCATTTTATTCGATGAAGGGAAAGTACAAGGAAACACCTCTTACGCCCCATAGGTCCCAGATGAAAACTCCGTGTTTTCTGTCCTTTAAAGATAAATTTACGCTGCCCGCACTTTGGACAGCGAATGTATTCTTCTTTCACATCTGCAAAATATTCGATGACGTCACCCGTGAAGCGTGTTGCTCTATAAGTAATACCCTTCAGATTGAAAGCATGATAAAGAACCGATGTGGACATGGTCTGGAGCCTCCTTTTGTTGTTCGATTGGTCTCAAACAACAGGGCTCTTGCCATGTCCATGTGATTTTATGCAATACCAAGGTACTCATTAACCGGATGAACCCCAATTCAAACCCTAAAGTTCCCGGACACTAAGCCGCCAAATTACCTCCAAAAACAAAGATGACACAGCTCTAGCACATTGCATATTTTTTAAAGAATTACTTTATTATCCTTTACTTTAAGGTGGTTAGTTTAAAATAGTTTAGCGGGTAACATAAAAAAGTGCCAACATATTTAATGTTTTTTCCAAGAGCTGGATTGGATTTGAGGTGCCGCATTCTGCCTTTGTCTTTTGCAGACAAAGGCAGAATGTGTGTCAATATTCAGAATTTCAAAGGACTTCTAAGTCACTAATATGTAAATGTGGTTCAGTATTTCCCGATCTCATTCATCATCTTTCCGCATTGCCAGCGGCAGAGAAAACAGACCGATAATGACCAGGGTATAGCCGCCGAATTTAATTGCAAGGCGGAGGGTGCCGGGGGGATATTCCGGGGCGAGGAGCCGCACCAGAGCGACCCCCGACAACGCGATGCATGTTCCAATAACCCACCACCACTGGCGTTTCTGCTTGAACATTACTTCAGCAGGGTGCAGTAAATACCGGCCAGAATCGCCGTCGTGATAACGCCGCTGACGTTGGCGCCGAGGGCAAGCGGCATGACCATCGCGCGGGGATTAGCCTTGAAAACCACCTTCTGCGCCACTTTGGCCGTGGTCGGTGTACAGGAAACCCCGGCAATTCCGATGACCGGGTTATATTTTTTCCCGCTGAAGTAATACAGGAGAATCCCGCCGATAAGACCGCCAACTCCTGATACCATCAGTGCCGTGGAACCGAGGATCAGGATCTTCAGGACAACTGGATTGAGAATGGTGCCGGCCTCGCAGAGAACACCGAGAAGCAGGCCCAGGAAGAAGGTTGAGCTGTAGAGCAACGTAGTCTCAATAAATTCAATATAAGGCTTGACGCCCGCTTCCCGGATTACAATGCCAAGGAAAAAGGACACGAAGAGCGGTCCGGCAACAGGAAAAAGCAGGCAGAGGATGGTGACGGTAATCGTAGAAAACATGATTTTTTGCAGAGGTGTAATCTGCGGCATGCCTTTGAGATCCATTTGAATGGCCCGCATTTTCTTGGGAATCAAAGCCTTGATCAGATAGGGATACAAACCGTAGCAGAGGCTGAGATAAAGATAGGCCACAATGCCGATGGGAACGAAAAGGTGCGGGGACAGCATCAGGGAGGTGAACAGCACCATGGGGCCGTCGGCGCCGCCGACGATGGCTGTCGCCGCCGCTTCCTGGGGGGTCATGCCGAAGGCCACGGCCAGCGGGAAGACGGCAACGGAACCCAACTCGCCCCAGAGCGCGAGGAACATGCTGCTGAAGGGGCGTGCCAGCACAAAGCCGATGTCGCACAATACCCCAATGCCGATGAAAACGAGGCAGGCGATCAATCCGTTGGTGAAGCTCATCGTGTAGATGGGCTGGAGCCAGTTGATCTGTAAAATATTGACCAGGGCCGAGGGATCTGTAACCAGGGGATCAAGAAAAATGGTTCCCGTTTTTCCGTCGGGAAAAAATAAAACGGACGCATTGACCGTTGCCATCCCCAGGCCCATGGGGATCATGATGAGGGCTTCCAGGATTCCCTTGTAGCCAAGATAAACGAAGGATATTCCCAGAAGCATCAATACGATGCGGGCTACTGCAAATGTCGGGTCCTGCCCGACCAGCGTGGCAATACCCTGAAACAATGATAATACATCGATATTCATGTTATAATCTCCATTCCAGATGTTAAAATTTAAAAAGATACATTTTACCGGTGATTGCTCTTCACGATGCTGAAGATTATTTCTTTTCTGATTTAAAGAATATCGACATCGCCTTTATCATGCCTGCAACTCCAAATCCGATAATCGCTAAGATTACGTATACAATGCCTGCCGTTTGCACTGCTTCGATTACAGTCATCTCTGCCTCCTTCCTTAAGTTTTCTAATAATTTTATCCTTTACCCATTATTAAGTTCCGGATGTATACAAACAATAGATAAGAAAAATATACACAAAAAAAGTGTAATGATCATATATATAAATCCTTATATATTATATATAATGTATTGGAATAAATAGAAATATAGGGATACAAGGGGTGCCAGGGCAATATGAGAATTCTTTAATTTTGGTAATGGCCAGACCTTATCTCTCTGATTGGGCTTCTATTTGTTTTTATCTTTTGATCTCAAGTGACAAGAGCATGGAAAATGGTTTAGAAGTGTTGTCAACTGCTTAATGCGGAAAATATACCGGAACTGAACCTGACATGGTGATTGACCCTTAACAGTTCTTTTTTGTGCAACATGAGCATCGCCTACTTCTCGGCTGTGCGGGACCTCTTCCCTATGTGGATATTGTTTTCGACCGTTACCACATCCGGGGACAAGCGATAGTATCGATACACAGATGGAATCATTAATCTATTGTCATTTCTGCCATTTCTTCATATGTCGCATTGACGATATGTTTGTGAAAATACCCCGGCGCAACCAGCACCACCCCGTACTTTAACCATTTTTTAACAAACTTTCTCGCCGTATCGATATGCCCTTTGATAGTGATGCTGTCATCCAGAGAGTACACGTAATCAAGCATCTCGAAATAGACCCGTGCCGCTCCGGATTTGTTTACCCGTGGAGCGGAAGCCGCAAACCGTCAACGGATATCTTCGCCATATCAAGTCTGCCCTCACCTATGCCCTGGATGACGGCCTCATCGACAAAAAACCGAAGATCAAGATGGTCCCTGAAGACAGGCAAAGCATTGCGGAGAGAATCATATCTCCGAAAGACCTGAAGACAATTCTTGCAGCCGCTTATGCAGATGATCCGGATTTCGGGAGATATCTGACTCTGCTGCTCTGGACCGGAGCCAGGAGACGCGAGGCCCACGAACTAAACTGGCAGGATTGCGCCCTTGACAATAAAAGCGCCCCTTTGACCAAAACAAAAGGCAAGCGCAATCGCCGGGTGCCCCTGCTGCAACCTGTCATTGATGCACTGGAACCTGTCAAAAAGGATATTGGCCGTATTTTCCCGCAATGGCACCCGGACACCGTTTATAAGTGGTTTCACGACATGGCAAAATCATGTGGCGTCACCGCCCGGTTCCACCATCTTGACTGAGCCCTGCAATTTGTTTCCGAGTTTTTTCAATTTCCTGATCCAGATAAGCGATATGATCTTTGATTAAAGAAGAAACAGACTCATGCGATGTGCTGAGCCGGTTTTTCTCCTGACTGCGCATGTCGACCAGACTATCAACCCTTCTGACCAGCGCTTTCAAGGTTCTAATCTCCGGTAAAGGAGGAATCCATTCCTTGGGCTTCATAGCCAGGCAGAACCGGGCAATCAGAGCGGCATCCATCTTATCCGTTTTTGTACGAATCAGTTCACTCTGGGCAAACCCCTTGATTCTGGCCGGATTTACAATACTGACGATATGACCGGCCTCATGAAGATAGATGGCCAAATCATCTCCACAGCTGCCAGTCGCTTCCAGACAGACATGGACCTTCTCAACCTCCTGCTTCGTAAGCCAAAGGGTCAATGCCTCAAATCCTTCCCCTGAATTTTTGCAGGTCTTATGCTTGGTCTTCCCATCGACAAGAAGGGCAGCATCAAATTTCTGCTTCGCCAGATCTATCCCAAGAACAGCCGATAAAGACATAATAAAGCACATTTCTTAAACAATGAATATGACCTTCAGTAAAAGCGCTTCGTTCGAATCCATCTTGTAAGTACAAACTCATTCCCATTGGGGAAGGTCTCTGATACTGTTCGAGTTACAGAACAAAGCAGGTGGGAGGAGGATCTACTCTACAAAACATGCTCATGGGCATTAGATGCAACACAGATTCCCTCCTCCCATTATACCCCAGCTTACTGGTGGGGATGATTCATAACATTTCATTGACCCCTAAGAACACAAGATGTACTAGAGCAAAAAATGAACAGAATCCGTACACTTCCCGGACACAGCTTTACAAGTATTTGATATTATTCATCGCGCCAACCGATTTTAATCCGTTGGCCGCAGGTTCAAGTCCCATACGACCCACCAAATAAATAAGGGGTTCCGTGATGTTAAGCGGAACCCCTTATTTTATGAACCTCGTCAAAATGCAGCAAAACGAGATCACTGCGTGCCAATTTTTAAGACTGACTGCAAACATATGCACCCATTGCCAAAACGTCTGAGCGCCACAATTATTTTCACTTCACGGACGATAATTCTGCAATTTTTTATTCCGAAACGATAACGCGCATCCTTATAGCCGTTTAACTGAAACTTTTTTAAAAATTCTTTTTTACTGAAATCGAGTATCCGACATTCTCGATAGGAATTCACCGTTTCAGATTGGAATCGTGTTCCTGCCATCTTTTATGAAAAGGAACGGAGCAAAATTGCAAGGCTTCCTTTTTTATTGTTTAAGCCCAACTTTTTTCTGATGTTTTCTCTGTGAAAGTCGATGACTCGCTTTTTAGAATTTAAGAGTTCTGCTATTTCCTTTGATGTCTTGCCTTCCCTCACCAGGGATGCAACCTGGATCTCTTTTTTTGTAAGATTCAGAAAGCTGGAGGTTAATTTATGTATAAATGGGGAGGCAATTTCAGCAAGTTGTGATTCCGCCATTTGGATATAGTCCTTTTCGACATCCTGCAACGGTCTCTTTTTCAGTTTCTCCAGCCAGGGCAGAACCTGCTCTTTGATGTTGGTTAAAATTCTTTCTTTTAATTCTTCCTGGTCCCTTTCCATGGTATCCAGAAGGACCTTCATGGTTGTATTGACTTCCAGCAGATTATGAGCCTTTATTCGCAATTCTCTTTCGCTTTTCATTAAAGCCTCCTCCGCCTTTTTCCATTTCGTGATGTCTTCTACAATACCTTCCAGATAGGATATGGCTCCATCCTGCCCGGTGACTTTCCGGACAGCGAGTTCTGCGATCATAATAGTGCCATCCTTGCGAAGATATGGCTGTTCGGCATAACACCAGCCCTCCTGTTTCAGGGCTGCAAGAAGTTTGGTGCGGTTTTCCGGATCAGTGTGAATCTGGGTCGAGGTATCTGTAATGGTTGAAATGACTTCTTCGGGAGAGTCATATCCGAGCATTGTCGCATAAGCCTTATTAATGCGGATAAATTGCCCCTCGAGAGTAGACTGAAACATACCGATTGACGCATTCTCAAACAAGTTTCTATACAAAACTTCGTTTTCAACAAGGGCATCTTCGATCTTTTTCCGTTCCGTATTGTCAAAAACAGATGATCGGCTCATCAGAAAATTTCCGTTCTCGTCGAAAATTGTAGTTGCGTTAATAAGCACAGGCAATATACTTCCATCCCTTCGAGTCAGCTTGCCTTCTATATTACTCACACGTCCCTGCTTCTGCAGAAGGGGAAAGGTTTGCCAGAACGACGCTGATTCATCCGGCGGGATCAAATCAGTAAACTTCATCTTACCGACCACTTCTTCACGAGAATAGCCCAGCCAAGTCAGTTCCGTGTTATTAATGCGGATAATCGTCCCGTCCTTCGCCAGTGAATGGTAACCACAGGGTGCATTCTCGTACAGGTCAGTTACTTCCTCTGCATACTTTTTCAACTTCTCTTCCGCCAATCTCCTTTCCGTGACATCCTCCACAATCCCTTCTATATAGTCAACACTGCCATCGGCCTTGAGTACACTTCGAATTGCCACCTTTCCTATCATAACGCTGCCGTCCTTGCGTAGACGCGGGTACTCGGCATGATACCAATCCCGATCTCTGAGGGCAGCAAGGATTGTGTCACGGTCTTTGGGGTCGACATGGATTTTTGCGACATTTGCCACGGATGATTTAAGATCTTCCGGCGATTCATAACCCAAAATCTTTGCATAGGCGGGGTTTACAGATATGAAACCGCCCTCTTCAAAGTTGGTCTGAAACATTCCAATCGGAATGTTTTCGAACAGGTTTCTATATAAAGCTTCGTTTTTTGAAAGTGCTTCCTCAACTCGTTTCCGTTCAGCAATTTCGGAAATCAATTGTCTGTTTTTTTCTTGAAGCTGAAACGTCCGCTCCGTGACCATTGCCTCCAGATCGTCGCGATAATGTTTCAATTCTTCGTCAATCTTTTTCTTTTCGGTAATATCCTCGGCAAACCCTTCGTAATGGATCGTTTTACCTTCAGCGTCGCGAACAGCTCGCCCTCTTAAATGTATCCAGAATGGGCTGCCGTCCTTCTTGAGCATCTTCCCTTCATAAGTGGCATAGTCCTGCTGATCCATAATAGCTATGAACTGCTCGCGGCTTTGGGGATCGACATGAAGCAGTTCCCCTACGGGGGTTACCGCATTGATCAACGCCTCTGGCGTGTCATAGCCGAAAATATGGGCCAACGCCGGATTGGCATCAAGAAAGCGCCCCGAAGTGGTTATACGATAAATTCCCTCCAAAGCATTTTCGAAAATGCCCCGGTACTTATCCTCTGCCGCCAGCACCGATTTCATCAAGGTTTCCCGTTCTTCCAGCGACTGAACCAGCTTGATATTGCTGTAACTCATCTGGGAAATCATCCTGGCAAGCTTCATGAGAAAAGTCATCCCTGCATCCATTGATTTTCTGCTGAACCGCGGAACAGCTTCCAGTGCGGCAATATACTCTTTCTCGGGAAATCCGTATTTTTTGGCCTGCAATCGAAACAGTTCATAATCAACAGACTCGTCATCAAAAAAGAATTGACCGGAAATTACGTTTCCCAAATGCTTACCATCTACGATAATCGGAGTCGCTATGTCCCACATGTTGTTTTTGCATTTGTAAAGTTTATACTCGCCGGCCGGAATGCCGGCGGATAGCAGGATGTCGCTTTCGATGCAGTTTCTGCAGGTATCAGGGTGAACTCGATGGAATCTTTTACATATATCCCCCCATCCCGGACCAGCCAGCACCTTTCCCCTGAGATCAACAATTGCAAGGGGGATGTGGGTAAACTCATGAAAACTATTCATAAGCGACTCAATCATCGGGGCATCGAGAATGTCGGCAATCCCTGGAGCCCCCGTGTCGACTTCAAGGGACAAAATGCTCTGCCGCAGGGTTTCTTTACAAAATTCTGCCTGCATGTGATGTGCTTCACCGGATTCCAATTTCATCATCCTCATTCTCATCTCTTCAAACTCATTGGCGAGTTGAACTTTAGTCTTATTCTTGTTTTTCATTAACCCTATATCCTTATAACCCTAAATCAGGAAATCAGCTAATCGGATTGATACTCTGGTATAGCTGCAAAATCACTATTTGAAAAAATAATATGAATTATTCGGAAATAGTCCAGACAATTCTGTTTATTAACATTTTTCTTCACATAAAATGTAAGATTTATCTCTATAAACAATGCGTATGAGCAACCATTGTTAGTTTTATTTGACAACAATATTGTCTTTCCTTATACATTAAAAAAGAGGGGTTTTCTGGTCAGTTACATTAATGGAAGATTCATTTGAGGAGGCAGATTATGTTGATAAAAGCCGTTTTAGTTTTTATGTGCATGATGTTTTCCGTGGGCGTTTTAGCAGCGGGAGAAAACGACGGGACAAAAAAAATCAAGGATTATGGCAGACAGCCCTGGGTAGTTGACATTGAGGATCTGACAACAAAAAATGATAATTTCCGGGCAACGCACTGGACAGGGAATCATCTTCAGATGACCGTTATGACAATTAAACCGGGGGGAGAGATAGGTCTTGAAAAGCACGATGAAGGCGATCAGTTTATCCGTGTGGAACAGGGTGAGGCCCGTATAGTGATGGGACAATCAAAGGAATTGATGACTTTTAACAAGAAAGTCTCAGACGATTGGGCAATTTTCATCCCGTCCGGTTTTTGGCATAACATCATCAATGAAGGGAACAAACCTCTGAAGGTTTACGTGATTTACGCACCACCAGAACATCCTGCCGGAACATTACACAAAACGTTCGAGGATGCCGAAGCCGCCCATGCTCATTAACTTTCTATTGTCATAAGTAATTTTCAGCATCTTTTTGATTGAAAAACGTGGACAAGTGAATCATGGATGCGATGTAATAAAAAATAATTAAATAACTTACGCCACCAAGACATGGCTTTGTAAGTAGCTGCTGTTATTTATAGAGCTTAACATTTCTGAACCCTATAGCCGTGGAGTCAAGTCCCATACGGCCCACCCGATAAATAAGGGGCTCCGCTAAGTCAAGTGGAGCCCCTTATTTTGTGAACCTTTTCAATTCTCTTCCAAGACGAGAAATGCAGCATAACTTTTACATAACTTTTCGGAACAGTTTTACAGACAATATTCCTCCTTCTCTCACACCTCATTCAGGGAAAATAAGAGATGGTCGACATAAATGAATTCTCGATCACCCGCTGATCGATTCATTCAGAGCAAGTCAAGCCATTCAGTTTAATCACCGCAGGAAGTCTATCGCAATTATGGGCAGATTTCGTTTATGAACAAACACATGAGAGTGTTCAAAAGAGGCTGTTCATTTTACATCGAAACCAGAGGGAGGAAGAAATGCGTCCTGCAAATAGGCTCCCCCCCAAAGTCAATCTTCTGGAAATTTGAATAAATGGCTCATACGGATTTCGATTGAAGATATAAAAAGGCAAAGCCTGATCACAAGCAGATCGCTTAACTTTCTGGAAACTGCATCACAATGTAAATCACTCGTTGAATTCCCTGGTTATCTCGGCATATATAGAAGTCTCTGCTTCTGTGAAAAGATTCTTTCCTTTTGCATACCTTCTGCACAAGCATTCAAATAAGCCATCGTATTGGTTAGAGTTGATTTGTTCAAATTTAACTCTCCCATATCTTCCTTTCGCTTTTTTCATTCCGTTTACGATCAATTTTGACCGATCAGCCATGTTCTCCTCCTTTTTTGATATTCTCAGCAAGAAGGCAGTCACAACAAGGTAATCAGGAAAAAGTAATTACAGGAATGTTATCACAGCAGGGCTGTCAGCAGATAGTCACTACAGAAAAGATAATCAGAATTCGGCAATTCCAGGAAAGCGGTCACAGCAAGGTAATAGATATTTTCCTCGCCTGAGTTCTTACAAAATTACATAATCAATAATTATTGCAACACGGATTTACTACGGAAATTATACCAACCAATAACTGATATTAAACAGAAAAAATCTGCTCTTACCGCTACAAATTTTTTTTTGATCGACAGGGGGGGTTATGATCATTCAAAGATAATTGATTTTTTGGTTTAAATATTTAATGTTGATCCGAAGGGCCTGCTGGCGGACTTCTGACTTTGCGGAAGCGAGGAAGCTGTTTGATAAGTAAAATGCACTCACTATGCACCAATTGTTTTGTAAATATTTAATATTATTGAGTACGCCAAATGAATTTTAAGCCGTTGGCCGTGGGTTCAAGTCCCTCATGCGGCCTGTCAGCATAAACAAGGGCTTAGGCAATAAAAGCTCAGGCCCTGTTGACCTGCCGTTTGGGGATAAGGAATCGTATTTTCAGAATTCCGATTATTAGTGTGTATCAGTGAAACGGCACAAAAATAGCTAAAATATTATTATCAGCTTCTTACTGATATTGTGGAGTCAGGCGGATATGCAGGACTTTCAATAAAAGTTAAGGTGCGGTGCCTGATACTCTCACAGATCAGTATCGCAGCCGACCTCGACTTCCAAAGGCTGAGAAATTTCGAGGGATGTCTGATTAGAATAAGGAATGTAAACAAAAATCCTCCAAGAAACAGAATACTATGGGACCAAAAGATTATTACGACATCTTGGGCTTAGAAAAGAATACCAGCCAGAAGCAGGTCCGGGACGCATACCGTCGGCTGGCCCTTTTGCACCACCCCGACAGAAACAAAGACAATCCGGAGGCGGCGGACCGGATGAAAGAGATAAACGAAGCCTACGCCGTACTGTCAGATCCTCAGAAAAGAAGTGAATATGATGCATTGCGGCAGACCTATGGATCATCAGCTTACGGCCGGTTCAGGCAGACACACTCCGATCAGGACATCTTCAAGGGATCGGACATCCAGCAGATCTTTGAGGAGTTGAGTCGTGCATTTGGATTTCGGGGCTTTGACGATGTTTTTCGGGAATCATACGGCGAAGGATATCGGACTTTTGAATTCAGGAGGCCGGGAATATGCGGCCGGATTTTTGTGGGTGGCATTGGAAATGGACAAGTTGCTGGAAGAGGGGGAATTTCTGGCGGGTATCTGGAAAGGCTGATTCGATACGGCCTGAAAAAGAAATGGGGTATAGAACTGCCTGAAAAGGGCAGGGATTTACATGATTCCATCGTGCTTTCTCCCGATCTGGCCAGGTTTGGCGGAAAAATACAATATTCGTGCAGCAAGACAGGCAAAGAGCTGTTCGTATCTATTCCTCCGAACATGAGATCAGGACAGAAACTTCGTCTTAAGGGGATGGGAGAACACGGCCGCGCCGGAGGAGATGCAGGAGACCTCTATGTGACGGTCTTTATAAGGAGCATCCTGATACAGAAAGCAAAAGATCTCATCGTCAGGATCAGGTCTTTCTTGAGGCCAGGATAAGGAGCTTTCCCGGTGAGTAAGAAGACCTGCATCATACAGGGACAAACAGCGAAGGATAAACAGAGGCTGTAAATTATAAGCACTCTCTTTCAATGCGGCATTTAATTTTCTGTGACAGATTGTCAATTGACCGGAAATACCACTGTCTTTATATTTTCAATCATCAAGAAGAAACAGCCGATCGGAATCAACTTATCAGACACACTGGGTTGACAAAGGGTGATGAGTTTTCCGAGGGAGGCCTGCTTCTGACAGCTTCCCCTCATGCGGCAGGAAAAACTCTGGAGAGATGGGATGCAAACGTGGCTGATCATCATCTTTACGATTGTCGGCACAGCAGCCGTTCTGAAGCTTCTGCACGCATTTGCCATCATCGTGGCCTATCCGGTCACACAGGGGGCCATGTATACATCCACGGCCAGGGTAAAAATCCACAAGGCACTCGATGCCGTGGTCATGAAGCCTGGTAAACTTTTTGTCGACATTGGTTGCGGAGACGGGAGGGTTCTGCGTGAGGCCAGGAAACATTACGGTGTGATCTGCCATGGGTTCGAGGTCAACCCGATAGCCTTTCTCAAGGCATTAATCTTTACAATCGGGGACAAAAACATTAAAGTTTTTTATCGAAATTTCTGGCGAGTCGATCTCAGAAGGGCCGATGTTGTTGCCTGCTACCTTTTTCCAGATGTCATGTGGCGCCTCGGGATGAAACTGGCTTGGGAACTGGTCCCGGGCGCAAGAGTGATTTCCTTCAACTTTCCTATCCCGGGCTGGAAACCACAGTCTGTCCTCCGCGTTGAATCGAAACTTCACAATGATCCGATTTACATCTACCACATCCCCGAGTCTCTTCCCGGCCGGCATTCAGTAAGCATCGACCCAAAGCCCTGAAAATCACGAACCGCATCTGCCGACTTCTAACGGCGACAAAGGGGAAGTTTATGATAAGAATTAAATGGAAAGGTTATGTTTCATAACATAACCGTCCACAACTGAGAAACTTTGATCCGGAAAGCAACCAGATAGAATTGATAGCCTTTCCTGAAGATTTCAGGGACAGCCGATGTGCAGATGTTTATGACTGCTATATCTTCCCTGCGGATATATAGGTGAAAAAACGGCAGCTTTTTTAACACGGAGGGGAAAAACGGCAACGGTTCGCTGAAAAGCACGGCAACGATTTTATTTAAGAAACAGTTCCGATAGTGATATAGGCTCTATGTATTTTCCATCCCTGTAAACTCGCATATTTCCTGAAGAAATTTCATCAATGAGAATAATCTCATCCCCGTTGCAACCGAATTCCAATTTTATATCGTAAAGCTCCATGCCCTTTTCAAGAAGGCAGTCGGCAACAATTTTTGCAATTTCCTGTGTCTTTTTCTTGATATCATCATACTGCTTACCGCTCATAATACCAAGATCTATAAGTCCATCCCTAGTAACAAGCGGATCGCTTCTATCGTCGTCCTTTAAGGTCATCTCGACGTAAGAAGGAAGGGGAGCTCCCTCTTCGATGAAGTCCCCGTAACGGCGTAAGAAACTGCCAACGGCCCTTCGGCGGCAGATGACTTCGATACCTTTCCCGAAAACCTTTGCGGGAAGCACTTCCATTGTTGAATTTTCAAGATTTGCACTCACAAAATGAGTTTGAATACCTGCTACCCTCAGCTTTTCAAAGAAAAAAATCGACATCCTGAGATTCAGATTACCGATCCCCTCGATGCTCAGCCCTACAACATTCGCGCCCGGATCGAAAACTCCGTTTTGCCCTGTAACGTCATCCTTGAACTTCAGCAAATAATTGCCGTTTTCAAGAATATAGACATTTTTTGTTTTTCCTTCATACAGCAAAACTGCTTTTCCAGTCCGCGCTGGTCGGGTATTTTTGTTTTTCATGTCGTTTATGTGAGTTTTCTATACGAGATTTTACTCTTCTTACAAGCGCATCACTCTGGTATGATCTTCACTGTCATAGCCGTCATCACAAAATTCGAAATAGTGTTTCTTCGTCGTTAGTGTAAGATATCAATATTGATCGAGCTGGACAACAGCGGAATGGACCTTTTGATGAAAAATTTATTGATGCAGAACGTAGAATATCGGATTGAGAAAACCGGCAAGGGAACCTGGCGTCGATTCATGTATCCCAACGGAGGCTGCTTCGAGGAATATAAGTCTGACAGGATCTGGTTCGGTCTGCCCCTGATCCACTACACAAGAGGCATCTGCCCTGAAACGGGTAAGCGCGTCTTTGCCTGTGGCGTAATCGCCATCGGCCGCCTGGCTGCAGGCGTTCTGGCAGTAGGACATGCCTCTTTCGGTGTTATCGCCGTCGGACAACTGGCCGTTGGCCTGCTGTTCGGTCTGGGACAGGCAGCCTGCGGCGTTCTGTCTCTGGGACAGATAGCCCTTGGCGTACTTTTTGGTCTGGGGCAGATTACAACCGGATATGTCAGCATTGGCCAGTTTGCCATCGGAAACTATGTCCTGGCCCAGATGGGATTTGGCAGACATGTGTGGAGTCAGGAATTGTCGGATCCAACAGCCATGGATTTCTTTAGATCGTTGCTTGCAAAATTACAGATCCTTTTGAAAATTTAAACATGTTTTTTATCGACATTACGTTCAACCAATATTCGGTGAAACTCTGTGGATCCATGTGTGGGAAAAATGCCACAGCGGTTTCCTCGAGTGATGGTTCAATACTGCAATTGATTAAGCGCAAGCTTCCAGGAAAACGGCCTGTCTTTCAACTTTTTCCATTCCCCACTACACTGCTTTACTGAAATATGTCAATGATATAGAACACTTGAGATTAGAGCAGGCAAATAATCAGAGATTCCAAAGCCTTCAGCTCAAAGCGAGGAACGCGCCTTCCAGGGCGGCGCATTTACAGTGGCTCTTTTTTTGCTTGCATGTGACTTGATGATTTTTTACTCACTGAAAATAAAACAGGAAAGGGAGTAAAGTATTGTGAAACTTGCAGAGTTGGCAAAGCACCTCGATGAAGTTCAGGATTGGACCTGGGATACAGAGTCATACATTAAATTTGCTATGAATCCTCTTGAAAAGGCCATCAAGGAAATGTTGAGTGATGATCCCCGCAAGGATGCTCTCTTGGCTTTATTAAACTTCGGCAACGAAAAAATTCATGAAATGACGGATCGTATTCAGACCGATGTCGGCACGTTAAAAATCAGGACCAGCGGCGGCGACTCCGGCTGTGTTCTGGGAGAAAAAGTCATCGGTGCATACATTGAACCAACGGATAATCCGATACCGGTCAATGCACAGGAAACCCCTCAGAAACGTTTGTTTATAGAAAGAAGACGTTTTAAAAGGGAAGGCTAAAATTTTCCGTTAAAAGACTTTTTTACACCTATCTGCACAGGACTCCTCAACAGGTCTGGTGTCCTTATCTGATATTATCCCCGGCTGCCGAATAAGGGAATTTTCCTGCCTGGGATGATGATGGCAGAAGCGGTCTGAGGATCGGTTGCGATGAAGTCACCCCCCTCCCGCAGACCCTTGGTTTTCCGCCAACCTGTAAAAAGCAATCCGCTTGCCGCTTTCTTCATCGAAGCGCTCATTGTATAAAAGGAGCGCAGTTAAATCTGAAATTTCCCTTTCTTATTTTTAAACCCGGATTCTCCTGATGTCTTCCCTATAAATCATTTAAATCATTTCACCTGCCACGTTGCTAACTGCGCAGGCCTAAGGCGTAGCGGCATGTGCAGAGACGGTCGGTATAGGTTGGACAGGCAATTCTGATTCTGGAAGAAGAGCCAGGATCGAAAGAACAGAAAGTACCTCACTTTTTCGTTTTCTTTCCGGATATAACTTTTTTCTGTACTCTTTCCGGTCGGCGAGTATCGAAAAAAAGTGATTCGGAAGGTAACAGTATCCGGTATTGCATCTTGATTCTTTTCAGGATATTGTTTCCCGGGTTGCAGCAACATTTAAAAAAAGCGAGGCGGCTGATTTGTTTCGAAGGGAGACAGGATATGAAGAAAATCTTGTTGAACATCACTCTGATTCTGCTGTTTTGTACGCAGGCGTTGGCCGAATCGTCCGTATGGAAGGTCGAAAAGAGTAATTCCCTGTTTTACTTGGGCGGAACCTGTCACCTGTTGCGTCAGTCTGATTTTCCCCTGCCGCCGGAATTTGACAAGGCTTACAAAGCATCCGAACTCCTTGTTTTTGAAGTGGACCCCGGCGAGTTCAATGACGTGTCGACGCAACAGAAGTTGATGTCCAAGGCGATGTATGCAGATGGCTCCACAATTGATCAGCACCTTTCCCCCCAAACCTATCAGTTGCTGACTGAATACTGTGCCGCCAACGGCATCCCCCTGGAACTTCTCAAAAGTTTCAAACCGTCGATTATCGCCGTCATGCTGGAGGTTATTGAACTGACGAAGCTCGATGCAACTCAGGATGGTGTTGATCTGTTCTTTTATTCATCGGCAAAACGGGACGGAAAAAGCATCGAAGGATTTGAAACGGTGGAGGAGCAGATCGACTTCATTGCAGGAATGTCGGAAGGATATGAAGATGTGTTTGTTGCGCATACATTGAAAGAATTGAAGTCCATCAAGCCGATGTATACAAGCCTGGTCGATGCATGGAAAAGAGGCGATACCAGCAAGATGAATGACCTGATGATTGCCGACCTCAAAAAAACACCGGGGCTCTATAAAAAACTGGTGACGGACCGCAACAGAAACTGGCTGCCCATAATCGATGCCTATTCGAAGACTCCCCGAGTCGAATTCATCCTTGTCGGCGCAGGCCATCTGGTGGGGCCAGACGGTATAATCCAAGCCCTGAAAAAAAGGGGATATATCGTCAAAAAGCTGCAAGCCGGGTGATAATCCAGAAAGGAGGACCGCAACATGCCGGAAGAATCGATCGTAGTCGATTTTCACATGCATCTCATCAACTATGAAACCTTCCAGCCCTCGGCCCTGGGCTGGATCCAGAAGATTGTCAGTCAAAAATGTGATTATGAACAGTTCAGCAGGAAATACAGTGATCCTGACGCCTTTGTCCAACTGCTCAAAGAGTGCGGCATTGACTATGCCGTGGTCATGGCGGAACTTTGCCCCATCACCACAGGAATCTGTCCCAATGAATACGTTGCGGAATTCTGTCAGGGAAGGCCGGAACTGATCCCCTTTGCCAGCGTCAATCCGGCAATGGAGTTCGCCCCGGCGGAAAGGCTGGAAGACCTTATCATCCGCTTCGGCTTCCGGGGACTGAAGCTCTATCCCACCTATCAGCATTTCTACCCCAACGACCGGAAGCTTTATCCCCTGTATTCCGTTGCTCAGGCCAGGGACATTCCCGTCATGCTCCATACAGGAAGTTCCGTTTTTCAAGGAGCCCGGCTCAAATACGGCGACCCCCTCTACCTCGACGACGTCGCCGTGGATTTCCCCCGTCTGAAACTGCTGCTGGTCCATAGCGGACGGGGATTCTGGTACGACCGGGCGTATTTTCTCGCAAAAATGCATGAGAACGTGTACATGGAAATCGCCGGTCTTCCGCCACACAATCTCTTGAAATACTTTCCGGAGCTGGAACGAATCGCCCATAAGGTCATTTATGGATCGGACTGGCCGGGCGTGGCCGATCTGGCGGAAAACCTGAAGGCCATTCGCAGCCTCCCCCTGAAACCGGATCAGAAAAATCTGATCCTGGGCGGAAACGCTCTTCGTCTCCTCAATATGCCTGCGAAACTGCCGTCTTTCGCCGTTTGAAAAATTTTTCCAGCTCTACGGCAAAGAAGACGATGGACGACAATGCAAGAGTAAAAAGCAATTCCACAAGGGTCAAGGGCTCCGTCTTGAAGATCGGGTTCAGAATGGGAACATAAACTGTTGCCATCTGAAAGAGAAAGGTAAAAAGCACGGCGCCGAGCAGGTATCGATTGGAGAATAAACCGATTCTAAACAGAGACTGTCTTTCCGATCGAATGGCGAGAACATGACCCAGTTGGGTCAGGCAGAGTATTGTGAACACAATGGTCTGCCAGTTTGAGATTTCGGACCGGATCGACCAGAACTGAACGAAAATGACGATGCCGGCCATCAGGAGGCCGACCCAGATGGCGTGTGCACCGATCCCGCCGGAAAAGATGCTCTCCTGAGGATGCCGGGGTGGCCTCGTCATGATGTCTCCCTCTGCCGGTTCTGCAGAAAGGGCCAGAGCGGGAAGGCCGTCGGTTATAAGATTGATCCAGAGGATCTGAATGGGCAAGAGCGGGATTGGCAGACCCAGAACGGGTGCAAGAAACAGGGTCAAGATCTCGCCGGAGTTGGTCGTCAGGAGATATCTGATGAATTTCCGGATGTTGTCGTAAATCATTCGGCCTTCTTTCACAGCTTTGACGATGGAAGCGAAATTGTCATCCAGGAGGATCATGTGTGCTGCTTCCTTCGAAACATCCGTTCCAGTAATTCCCATGGCAATGCCGATGTCCGCCCGTTTCAGCGCCGGGGCATCGTTAACCCCATCACCCGTCACGGCGATGTACTGTCCCTTCTCCTGCAGCGCCTTGACAATCTTCAGTTTCTGTTCCGGGGCCACCCGGGCATAGACCCGGATATCCTCGACCCTCTCCTCGAATTCCTCAATGGAGAGTTGATCCAGTTCCCGGCCCGTAACGACGGCCATCCCATCTCCATCAAGAATTCCAAGCTTTTCGGCAATTGCCCGGGCCGTAACAGGATGATCACCGGTGATCATTACCGTCCTGATACCGGCGGTCCGGCACATCGCCACTGCCTCTCCGGCTTCCTTCCGGGGAGGATCGATCATGCCGACCAGACCGATCAGGGTTAGTTCCTTCTCGATATTACCGTGCGACATGTCTTCGGGAAGATGGTCCCATCTTCTCATGGCAATATAGAGGACCCTCAGCCCGTCGACTGCCATCGTCTCATTGACGCGCTGAATTTCGCAACAATCCACGGCGCTTCGTCCTTCAGGAAGCATCATGTCCGCCGATTTTTCCAGCAGAATATCCATTGCTCCTTTAGTGAATGAAACAAAACCGGAATTCCACTCATGAAAGGTCGTCATACATTTTCTGTCGGAGTCGAAGGGAATTTCCGCCACCCGCCTGTGCCTTTTCTCCAGTTCCGCTTTATTAAACCCATATCGCCCGGCAATGTCGAACAAGGCCGTTTCCGTCGGATCGCCCAGAATTTCGCCGCCGTTTCCCGCCTGAGCATCGTTGCTCAAGGCCAGGGCCATCATAAGCAAACGGCCCGCGTTTTCCTCCCCTTCACCGGGAGCGAAGTCTCCCGCATGAACTATCCTGCCGTTGATATACAATTCCTCCACAGTCATCCGGTTCAAAGTCAGGGTGCCCGTCTTGTCGGAACAGATATAGGTCACCGAACCGAGGGTTTCCACGGCAGGAAGCTTTCTGATAAGGGCGTTCTGTCTAATAAGTTTCTTCGCCCCGATGGCCAGGGATATCGTGATGACGGCGGGCAGCGCTTCGGGAATGGCGGCAACAGCCAGAGAAATGGCTGTCAGCAGCATCAGCATGGGAGGCTCGCCTCGGAGGAGGCCGATCCCCAGAACAACAGCGCAGATGACGAGTACAGCCAGGGCGAGCTTCCGGCCGAAGATCGTCATTCTTTTCTGAAGGGGGGTTTTAACCTCTTCCTCCTCCTGCAACATGGCGGCGATCTTGCCGAACTCCGTTTTCATCGCCGTTTCCGCGACGACCCCCATACCGCGGCCACTTGTTACAAAGGTTCCCTTATAGGCCATATTTCCCCTGTCTCCCAAGGGAACGTCTTCATCGGGCAGGACTTCTGTATGCTTTTCTACGGGAACCGATTCCCCGGTAAGAGCGGCTTCTTCAACTTTCATATGAGCCGTTTCAACGAGCCTCATGTCAGCCGGCACGATTCTCCCTGCCTCCAGAACGACCAGATCGCCGGGAACCAGTTCCGACGCGGGCGCCGTACCCGGCTGTCCGTCCCGGAGAACGGTGGCAGTGGGCGCAGCCATTTTCTTCAGAGCCTCCATGGCCTTTTCCGCCCGATATTCCTGAACGAAGCCGATCACGGCATTGATCACAACAATGACCACGATGGCGATGGTATCGGAAAGTTCCCCTATGAATCCGGAAATTACGGCTGCGACGATAAGGACCAGGATCATGAAGTCCCTGAACTGATATAGAAACATGATGAATGGGGATTTCTTTTTCTTCTCGATTAATATGTTCGGACCGAACTGTTTCAAACGTGCAGCGGCTTCATCAGAAGAGAGCCCTCGGGGTGAAGTCTTTAGCTCCGAAAAGATACGGTCTACATCCTTATGATGCCATTGCATTATTTTTCCTTACTCCTCATCGTAGTTCAACCCCATGGCCCGTTTCAAACGGGCCAGTTGAGTCTGATAATTGCTCAAGGCCAGGGTAGCATCAGAGTTGGCTCTTGTGAGCAGCGTCTGGGCATCAATCACATCCGTGGCGGTGGCAACCTGTTCCCGGTATCTCTCCGAACTGATCCGATAATTTTCTTCAGCCTGAACCACAGCCTGCCGGGTAACCGAAATCTGTTCCTCCGCTTCCTTCAGAAGCAACCAGGCATTTTTCAATTCCAGGGCGATCTGATCCCGAATATTCTCCAGAGCGTCATTCACCTGGCGTTCCCTGCTGAGACTGGCTTCCACTCTGTTTTTCGTCCTTCCCCATTCCCAGAAATTCCAGGTTGCCACAGTCATCACATACCAGCTTTCCGAGTCCTGATAAGAAGTACCACCCAACCGGGGTTTGTCGCCATATCGGGAATAATTGCCCACGAAATTGACGGAAGGATAATACTCGCTTCGGGCCACCTGAACAGCCTTGCCGGCCTGTTCCAACTTCAGAGAATATGTCTTGATCTCCGTTCTCCTCTCCAGCGCCGTTTTCAGACAGTCATTAAAGTCCTTATCGTAGGGCTTGTAGGCCAGGATATCCTCCACGACCACTGGTTTATCCATCGATCTTCTGAGAAGCGTGTTGAACTTCGCTTTCGCCATGGCAATCCCGTTTTCCGCCCGGAGCAGTTCCTGCCGGCCATTAGCCAGCTCAACCTCAGCAAAAAGGAGGTCGTTCCGTGGAACCATTCCCACTTCGTAAAAGTGACGGGTCATGTCCCGATGGGCGGTCAGGCGCTCCAATGACTGCAGGGCCACTTCTCGAAGTTTTTCCGCCTTGATGATATTCAGATATGCCGTCTGAACTTCCAGGACCAGTTCCTGAACGACGGTCTGCTCTTCCTGGCGTGCCGCATCCAGACCGATTCTATTGGCCTGATAATTAGACAGGATGCCCCCTCCGGCAAAGAGAGGCTGCCGGACTTCAACAGTCCAGTTATAGTTGTCCTTTGTACCCGCTTGTGTCGCCAAGGGCGTCAGACCCAGTTCAACAACAATCGGCAAAGTAAATTCCGGGGCTTCATTCAAGTGTTTGTAGCTGTAAGATGTGCTGAATGAAGGAAGAAAAGCGGAAAAAGCCTCTCTGCGCTGCGCTTCTGCGATCAGAACTCCTTCTTTTGTGGAATGTAGGGTTGCACTTTTCTTCAAGGCCTCTTCGATGCTTTCCTTCAAAGTGATGGTCGACGGATTTTCTCCGGAAACCATGGTGGGGCATGCCGCCCAGGCCAGCAACAGTCCGAGAAACAGGCTCCCCAGAATCTTTTTTAGCGGTCTCCTCCTTTTCATAGCCTGCCCTCCCGATAGGGGATCTGATAATGATGATGAACGATGGTTCATAAATGAATGCAATGCTTGAGCTTGTCAACAGAAAATCAGCATGCCCCCCTCAGGGATTTTAATCTTGACAATATTCCGGCACTATGATTAATGGCAATGCTTACATATTTAATAACGGGGCTGAATTATGAAAAAGATTTTAAGAAATACGAGCAATCTGAAAAGAAAAAGGACGCATGGGTTCCGTACCCGGATGTCCACCAGAGGTGGGAGACTGGTCCTGAGTCGGAGAAGAGCCAAGGGCAGGAAATGTCTCACGGTTTGATCCTTGCAGGATAAAAAAGCCTGCGGGCGTCCTGAGCATGGCCCGTTCTGCGGCAGATGAAAAAACTGACCCTCAAAAAGAGTGAACGGATCAGGAAGAGAAGAAGCTATCTGCAGATCTATCAGCATGGGAAACGAAGTTTTACAAAACACTTCACAATCGTCGTTTCCGAAAATGATCTGGATTTTCCAAGACTCGGAATGACCGTTACAAAAAAGATCGGCAATGCCGTAAAGAGGAACAGGATCAAACGTCTGATTCGAGAATTCTTCAGACTGAACAAAGACAGGTTTAAAGCATCCCAGGATATCGTTATCATTGCTAAGGGTAATACATCATCGATGAAATATGCTGACGTCTGCAGAGAGCTGGGTGTATTGCTTACAAAAGAACCACAGAATATCACTCAAGAATGACCAGTGAATTTTTTGCGAAGATCCTTATCATCCTTATCCGTCTTTACCAGATATTGATATCCCCCCTTTTTGCCCCCTGTTGCCGTTTTTATCCTTCCTGTTCCGAGTACGCAATAATTGCAGTCAGGAAACACGGCCTTTCGAAAGGTTCCCGGCTCGCACTGATCCGCCTGTTCAAATGCCATCCTTTCCACCCCGGCGGCTATGATCCGGTTCGGTAGAGATCTGCGAAGACGCGACAGGCTGACGGGCTTATGACCGCAAAGTGCAATTACGAATTCAACGGAGGTAATTAATGGACAAAAAGGCGCTACTGGCCCTCGTCCTTTCGGCGGCAGTACTTTTAATCTACCAGATATTCATCTATAAAACCACCCCGCCCCCAAAACCGGTAAATGAAAATAAGAGCAATACGGTCGTTGTGAATCCTGCTGCACCCGTTTCCCCGCAGACACCAGCTGACGAGCCGTCTTCCGGCTCTGCGGCAAATCCGGAGACAGCAGCTGCCCTGCCGGTGGACGGTACTGAGAAGGAACAGGAAATCACCGTCGACACTCCCCTGTATCAAGCTGTATTCACCACAAAGGGAGGAGCGCTGAAATCGTTTGCCTTAAAGAATTATCGTGAAACACTGGCCGTCAATTCCAAACCGATCGAACTGGTCGATGTCAAAGAGGCCATGCCCTATCCTTTAGGCATTTCTTTCCCGGCTTCCAGTGTCGACGTTTCCCCCGCGTCTTTTTTCAAAGCCGATGTTCCAGCCATCGATCTGAAGTCGACCTCCGAATCCCGCCGGCTGACTTTTGTTCAGACCTGGCCCGGCAAAATTAAAATTGAAAAGATTTACACCTTTAATCCGGGGAAATATGCCATTGACCTGGAAATCAGGACCTATAACCTCTCTGAAGTTCCCCTGAGTCAGGAGATCGCGCTCTTCTGGAACCAGTATGTGGATCCGTCAGCCAAGGAAGACAGCTACGGCCATACCGGCCCGGTATCTTATGTGGCTAAAGATGTTGAACGGGAAAAAGTCACGAAAATGGAGACGCCTAAATCCCTGGGACCCGATGTATCCTGGGGAGGGTTTGAAAGCAAATATTTCATTGCCGCGATGATTCCTCAAAATCCCTCACTGACCAGCCTGTCCCTTTCCAAGGACAGCAGCAACATGGTGTCCACCAGTCTGAAAGGACCCAAGAACATCATTCCCCCCGGACAGGCCGGATTTTTCACTTATAAGCTCTTTCTGGGCCCCAAGGATTACAATATTCTCAAAGCCCAGGGCGTCGGTCTTGAGAATGCCATCGATTTCGGCTCATGGCTGAAATGGCTGGCCATGCCGCTCCTGCTGAGTCTGAAATTTCTCTATAATTATGTCCATAATTACGGAATCGCCATAATCATCCTGACGATTCTGATCAAGATTCTTTTCTGGCCTCTGGGCAACAAGAGTTACAAGTCCATGAAGGAAATGCAGAAACTTCAGCCGAAGATGCTTGAACTTCGGGAGAAATACAAAAACGATAAAGCAAGGCTCAGCCAGGAAACCATGGCGCTTTACAAGGCCTATAAAGTCAATCCCATGGGCGGGTGCCTGCCGATGATTATTCAGATTCCCGTATTTTTCGGCCTCTACAAAGCGCTCCTCTATGCCATCGAACTGCGCCACTCACCCTTTTTCTTATGGATCCAGGATCTTTCCGCGAAAGATCCGTATTATATTACGCCTATCATCATGGGAGCGACGATGTTTCTTCAGCAGAAGATGACACCTGTCTCAGGCGACCCCACCCAGGCCAAAATCATGCTCTGGATGCCGGTCATCTTCACATTCATGTTTCTGAATTTCCCATCCGGGCTTGTCATCTACTGGTTATTTAACAACATTCTCAGCATTGGACAACAGTACTATATCAACAAACAAGCATAACAGGATTTTAGGTGCGGAAATGGATGCCATAGAAATTGAAGCCAAAAACATAGATGAAGCGATAGGAAAGGCCTGTCAGGAATTCAACGTACCCAGAGAAAAACTGAATATCGAAATCATATCGGAAGGTTCAACAGGTTTTCTGGGCCTGGGATCAAAAAAAGCAAAGATCAAAGCCAGTATTTTATCTCTGGGCATTGACCTGGAGAGTGCCTTTGACCTTCCCAAAGAAGAGAAAAAAGAGGTCGAACTATCCCAGCCACTGACAATCAAAAAAGAAATCCCGGTCGCCGAACCGTCCCCGACACGTCCGGCAATCTCCGATAAACTGGAAGAACCTTCGGCTGTACCTCTCGCCCAGCGGGCGAAAACCATTCTCGAGGGCATTCTGACTCGCATGCATCTTGATTTCCCTATCAGCATAGAAGAAACCTCCGATACAATTCTTCTTACAATAAACGGCGATGGCGGAGGCCTGCTCATCGGCAAACGGGGCCAGAACCTGGACGCAATCCAGTATATCGTAAACAAGGCCGCCATGAAGACACCCGATGAACGGAAAGTAATTATCATTGACACGGAATCCTATCGAAAGCGACGGGCGGAGTCCTTGAACGCTCTGGCCAGGGAGCTTGCCGAAAAGGTCAAGAAAACAAGGAAACCGGTCACGGTTGGTCACATGAACGCTCACGACCGCCGGATTATCCATCTTGCGCTCCAGAATGATGACGCAATTGTCACCAGAAGCCGGGGTGAGGGTGAATACCGCAAGATTGTCATTCTACCGGCACGAATCGCGACCAGAGAATCCCGGTCGTAAAAAGGAGCCGGCTTTTTTAAGCCTCCAATAATGTAATGCTGAAAGACACAATAGCCGCTATTGCCACACCCGCCGGCACCGGCGGCATAGGAATCGTCCGGATCAGCGGGTCCGAAGCGGCGAGTATTCTGAACCTTCTTTTCAAATCTTCACATTCCGTTACCCTTTTTAAACCCCGCTATCTCTATCATGGGGACCTTTCAGACCCTCAAACGGGTCAGGTGATCGATGAAGTCCTCGTCAGTCTGATGAAAGCCCCCCGTTCCTACACAGGTGAAGATACCCTGGAGATTTACTGTCACGGAGGAATCCTCGTCCTGGAATCCGTTCTTCTGGCGGTCCTCAGGAGCGGTGCCCGTCTTGCCGACCCGGGAGAATTCACACGGCGGGCTTTTCTCAACGACCGGATCGATCTGACACAGGCTGAGGCCGTCGGTGACGTCATCATGGCCCGAACCTCAAAGGGGCTTGAAGCCGCCGTATCCCACCTGAAAGGACAGTTGAAACAGAAAATCGACTCATTGCGGGATGAGCTGATCGATGTGCAGGTCCTGCTGGAATCCGCTATCGATTTCACCGAGGATGTGGAATTCCCCTCTCCTTCCGAAGTCCTGAGCAAACTTGAACGCCTTTCCAGTGATCTCGAAGCCCTGCTTTCGACTTATGACCAAGGTAAAGTTTACCGTCACGGCGCGACAGTTGTTATTGCCGGAAAACCAAACACGGGAAAATCCAGTCTTCTGAACTGCCTTCTACAGGAAAAGAGAGCCATTGTTACCCCGGTGCCGGGAACAACCCGTGATTTCATTGAAGAAGCTATCAGCATCCAGGGCGTTTCAGTAAGAATGATTGACACCGCAGGCATCCATCCGACGGATGATCTCATCGAATGCGAAGGCATCCGGATGGTCTGGGAAAAGCTGGCCACTGCCGACGGTGTGATTCTTCTTCTCGACGGCAGCAAAGATCTGACGGATGAAGACAGAAAAATCCTGAAGCGGCTTCAGGGATACAACCTGTTGCCGGTCATCAATAAAGCAGATCTGGACCATTCTCTGAAAGAGGAAGACATTATCGCCTGCTTTCCCGGAACAGATCCTTTATGGGTATCCGCAAAGTTCGGCGAAGGCATTGCAGTCCTGAAAGAAAAAATATACGATCTGGTTCTTGAAAAAGCCGGGGAGCAGGACGGGGACGTATTGATCAACAGCCTGCGTCATAAAATGGCGCTGGAAAAAACCCGGCAACAGGTTTCCCAGGCCCTGGCCAGTCTGCAGGAAGGCTTGTCTCAGGAGTTTGCCGCGCTCGACATCCGGGAAGCCCTGGAGGCTCTGGGTGAAATTGCGGGAGAAACCGTGACGGAAGATATCCTGGATCGCATCTTTTCGTCATTCTGCATTGGAAAGTGAAAATCCGGACACGTTTCACTGAAACGTTTTTCTTACCGTCCCTCGAGTCCCTCCAGAAAAGCCAGTACGTTCCGGCCCAGCACCCGATGATTATACCCTCCTTCAAGAACGGCGAAAGTTCCGCATCGATATTTCTGGCAGGCCTCACAGACCATTTTCCCAATGACTCTGTAATCCTCCGTCGTCAACAGTCCGCCCCAGTCCTCTTCATGATTATCGAACCCAGCGGAAACACCAAGAATATCAAATGACTCCGAAGACAGGTGTTTTTCGATATTTCGAAGATATTCATTTCGATCGTGCGCCGATGGATTATAAATCGTCACATACCCTTTCCGTTCCAGAATATTTACCGTGCCATCACCGAAATGGAGATCAAAATCCAGGATAAATGCCTTGACAATCCACCCTTCCCTTTTCAATTTTTCCAGAGCGATGGCCATATTGTTGAAATAGCAGAATCCCCAGGCGCTGCCTGCGGATGCATGATGGCCCGGAGGTCGGATCAATGCGAAGGCGGGCTCGTTCATCCCGATCTGAGCGGCCTGAATTGCCCCTCCCGCGGCAAGCGAGGCAATTTCATAAAGGCCTTCCCTTTCAACCAGAGCGATGTGCGAAGGCGTGTGTACCGCGGAAATATCCGATTCCTCGGCGGGTCTGGCTTTGACAAACTCGACCCGATCCTGAATCGCATTTACAATGGCTTCCATCCGGCCATGAGCGGCGGCCGGATCACTGGTGTACGATTGACAGAAGTCGTCATGATAAATGACTTTCATGATTTCGACACCTCCCGTAAAAGATCCTTCTGTTACGGCTGGCTGACAATGGCATCAATTTATAAAACCTCGGACATCGAAGAGATGCCCAATCTGACTTCCCGGATTATCCCTCTTAAACCGAACGATTAAAAATTAACCGATGAATTTTAGATATTTGAGAATCTTCATGGTGCTGACGGATAATTCGAAATCTTTCAAATCTTCCGGTGACAGCCAGCGAGCATCCAAGGCATCATCGGCAGCTTTCACCTCGCCTCGAATGTAATCGGCCAGCATATCCACAATAACGAAATGAAAACGGATTTTTCCTTCCGGATCTCTCTCGAAGTAGTCGAAAGCGTAGACAGGGCGTCCGGCATCAACCACAATCCCAGTTTCTTCAAGGATTTCCCGTTCTGCTCCGTCCTTCAAGGTTTCACCCAGCTTCAGAGAACCTCCCGGTATGGCCCACAGTCCTTTATTAGGCGCTGCGGCGCGTTTCACCAGGAGCACATGGCCATCCTTGACAACAATGGCTCCCACACCCACGCGGGGACAATCCGGATACTCACGTTTAGACATGACTCCCATCACCTTTTCAGCGAATTTCTTCGGCTTTAAATTTACGTTATTCCGACACAATCTTAACGTTATCACGCAATTCCTTGAAATAGCAGTTGTATTTTCAAGGAACACAACAAAGACATGCTGTTGTTTGAGGGAAAAAATATCATATTTCCTCAATCGTTTCAATGAGTTCTTTGTTTACGCCAGAAGCGTGAGGAAAGAGCGCCATTTCATCCTTATCCTGAATCACTTTTCAGCCAATAACCCCGTCTAAATAAGGGTTTCCCCTATTGGCATCCCGTTTTGGGTGTAATATGAATGAATTCATGAAATGTGACATAGTTCACCTTCAAAAATTACCTTGAATAACCAAGGCTGATTGCTGATATCGAAAACGTATTTTTTTCCTTGACAGTTGGCTCCGATTCTCGAAAACGAGGTCTATGATTTTCAATCAGCGGGGTTAATCTTATAAAATAAAGTATTCAGGGGCCACGAGAAACCCAAGTCCATAACGGAAACCGCGATAAAGGAATGAAAACATGTAACCTCTAATAAAAGGAGAAGAGGAGATGTGTGTCAATGTTCTTCTTGCCGACGATCACAAAATAGTACGTGACGGGTTGCGTACACTTCTTGAAACCCATGGCAGCATGAATGTAGTCGCGGAAGCAGAGAACGGACAAAAGACCATTACTCTTGCCAGAGAACTGCATCCTGAAATCATCATCATGGACATCTCCATGCCGGATATGAACGGCATCGATGCCACACGAAAAATTACTTCAGATCTCCCTGGAATTAAAGTCATCGCCCTTTCCATGCATGCCGATCGTCATTTCGTAATCGGCATGCTGGAAGCGGGGGCGTCGGGTTATCTTTTAAAAGACTGCGCTTTTGAAGAACTCGTCAATGCCATTCAGACCGTCCTGTCCAATCACACCTACCTGAGTCCCACAATTGCCGACATCGTGGTCAAAAATTACGTCCACAAGGCAGCGGGAACTTCCGTTGTCGTATCTTCAGAACTGACACCGCGGGAAAGAGAATTGCTGCAGCTTCTCGCTGAAGGACTGTCGGCGAAACAGATTGCCGCGAATCTGCACGTGAGTGTTAAAACCGTGGAGACTCACCGGCGGAATATCACCCAGAAACTGGGAGTGGGCAGTGTGGCTGAATTGATCAAATATGCAATCCGTGAGGGGTTGACAACCGTCGGCACTTGAAAATGGAATCGACGGCGGGAATATCTGAAAACATCGGCAACAATTATCTCAGAAAGAGCGCTTCAAGAATACATTCGATCCACTCAGCGCTTTGTCGGCTTCTACCCGGGTTTGAAGCCGGTTCGATGCTTTACTGCGTCAAGAATACGGCTCATGATCTCTCCCGCTGATCCCTGCAGAAGGACATCGGCCTCTGAGTCATAGGGTGTTTCATCCCTGTTGATGATCACCAGCCGCGCGCCGGCATCTTTCGCGTACATGGGCATATAAGCTGCCGGATAAACCACGAGGGAAGATCCGATGACCAGCAGCAGATCACAGTTGCGAGCCTGCCAGGTCGCATCCCGCAACGTCTTTTCCGGAAGAGCCTCTCCGAAGAAGATCACATCCGGTTTCATCAGGCCCTGACATTTCGCACAAAAGGGAAAACCATCCATTTCCTGCAACGCGGTCTCCCGGAACATTTCAGGAACGGAGACCCGGTCGCCACAGCTCAGGCATTTAAGCCACCGCATATTGCCATGGAGCTCATATACCTTTTCCGGCGCGTTTCCTGCCTTCTGGTGCAGATTGTCAATGTTCTGAGTGATTACGCAATTGAGCTTCCCGATTTTTTCCAGTTCGGCCACAGCCAGATGTGCCCGGTTAGGCTGTGCTTCAGCCAGCGCGCCTCCAGCGATCAGGATACGCCACTGTTTCCTCCTCGTCTGAGCACTGCGCAGAAATTTCCCAATTGTAAAATCGTCAGGATCAAAACGATCCCATAATCCCCCCGGACTGCGAAAGTCAGGAATTCCCGATTCCGTACTAACCCCCGCCCCGGTAAAAACCACAACGCGGCCGGCCATCCAGATCATGTCTGCAACGGCGTCGATTTTCTCCATAAATTCCCTGTCACTCATGCTGAAATCTCTCATTATTATGTAATTACAAAAAAGTCCTCATTTTGCAGATTTTCAATAGGTTCTCCAGCCGCGTATCCCGGAATACATAACACAGTCAGGCAAAATTAAAACAAATTATCTGAGTATCTGAAGAGCCATCATGGAAGAATATTCACCTCCGTTCCCACGGAAATGGTCCTGGCCAGTTCAAGCACATCATCGTTATACATGACGAAGCACCCACCCGTTACCCGCCGGCCCACGCGTCCGGGATTGTTGTTGCCGTGAATTCGGTAGATGGCCCCTTTCCTGGTCCTGTGGGAAAGAGAAATCTTTGCGGCGCCCATGTAGTTCAGAGGGTGGCCGGGAGGCACCGCTGGCGGGAGCTCAATTCCCCTCTTTCGAAAAACCTCCCGGGAGTACGGCGTTGGATACCACGAGGGATAAAAGTCAATGGCCGTCACCTGACCTTTGCCGAGGGGATAGACATCGAGCCCCAGAACAGCGGTCCCAACCTTGTATTCCCGTCGGGGAAGCAGTTTATTACCCGCAGTCTTTTCATAAAGAATCAAAACTTTCCGGCTGACGCTGATTTCAATTGCGTGGCGTCTGTCAATTCCCACGGTGCGCTGCCCCTGAAGCATTCCCGCATGGGATCGCCTGCCTGCATCCACTGTCGCGCACAGGGTCAGTAAAACAATCAGCAATCCGGAGAGAAAAAACCGTCGGCTGGGACCGGACAGACCGGCTGGTCGTTTCGCACGCTGTTTGCCAGGATCTTCCCTTTTCATCTCATCCTTTTCATTTCCCTTCATTTCGACCTTGTCATTACAGCCATTTGCCTGTATAAATCAGACCCCTGTTTTAAACAGGCAAACAGCAGCGACAGGCGTTGACCTTTTCGTGGTGGGACAGAATGATCATTCCGCCTTTCTGCATGCATGGCCGGGATCGGCATTCCAGGAGAGGGGGAAAAATATGAAAATCATTTTTCTGGGCACCAACGGCTGGTATGACACGGGCATGGGAAACACCATCTGCACCCTCGTCCGGTCTGAAGCCTTTGACCTTGTTCTCGACGCCGGCAACGGCTTTTACAAACTGGACCGTTTCATCAACGATACCAACACCAGGCCCCTTTACCTGTTCCTGACCCATTTTCATCTGGATCACATCATCGGTCTGCATACCCTCAATAAATTTTCTTTCCCGCAGGGGCTTGTCATCTGTGGACCGGAAGGAAGTAAAGAACTTTTAGCCCAATTTGTCAACCGTCCCTTCACTGCTGCAATTTCCGCCCTGCCCTACCCTGTGGAGATTCTGGAGCTTCCGGATTGTCTCTCAAAACTCCCCTTCCCCGTAGAGGCCCTGACCTTGAATCATCCCGTTCCCACTCTGGGCTATCGGATATCCCTCGATGGCCGGGTCATCAGTTACTGCTCGGACACAGGCTATTGCGAGAATGCCGTGATTCTTTCCCGATCGGCCGATCTTCTCATTTCCGAATGCGCTTATCGAGCAGGTCAATCCAGTGACGCCTGGCCTCACCTCAATCCGGAAGGGGCCGCCCGGATCGCCGCGGAAGCCGGAGTGAAACGGCTGGTCCTGACGCACTTCGATGCCCGCCTCTATACGGTTTCCGCATTCAGGGATGAGTCCGAAGCTGTCGCCCGGAAAATCTTTCCCCAAACCTCAGCCGCCAGAGACGATCTGGAAATCGACCTGTAATTTCCAATATCACTCCAATTGTGGATCAAAGATGACAGCAGGGCGGCGGGCCTGCGGCGGTACTGCTGTCATCCAGGCGCAGACCGGCGCCGTCGGGAAGCCGATAACGAAACCGACGCATGGCGCGCTTTGATATGAGACTGGTCTTATATCCTGTTTTCCCTTTCCAGCAGACCGACGATTTCGATGTGCTTCGTCTGGGGAAACATATCGATGGGCTGCAGATCTCTCAAAATATATCCGCTATCCCGCAAACGGCGGACATCCCGGGCCTGGGTGGCCGGATTGCAGGAAATATAAATGATCCGGGCAGGGCCAAGGCTCTTGAGAGCCTCCAGTACGTCGGAACTGCAACCGATCCTCGGGGGATCCAGAACCACGATATCCACGGACTGCTGCGTTTTCAGAAAAGTGTGCCGTAAAATTTCACCTACATCACCGGCAAAAAATTCCGCGTTCGATATCCCCTCCTTCGAAAGATTCTCAGCAGCACAGTGGACAGCCTCCCCGTCCGCATCCACCCCAAACAGCTGCCGTGCAGAAGAAGCCAGAAAGAGGGAAAAAAGACCGGAACCGCAGTATGCATCCAGAACGGTTTCTTTCCCGGTAAGCGCGCAGGCCCGGATCACCGAATCGACCATGGAACCGACGAGAGCACTGTTGGCCTGGAAAAACCCCTGAAAAGGAGCGCGCAGCATTTTTTCCTTTACCGGACGCATCACAAGCCCGCCCCGGCCCCCGGAAACGCCGGGGTCAACAGCGGCTTTCCCGGTATCGGACCAGAGGATAACCCGTTCCTCCTTTTTTCCGCCTCTTCGACCCGCGGCAGAAATGGCGTTCAGCTTCCCCCGGAGAGCCGTCAGGGACCGGTTGACGGACTCGTCCACTATTGCACATCGCGACACCGGAACGATCCGGCTGTCGGCAGCCTCCTTGTAACCGATTACAGGGAGCCGCCCCGATTTAAAACTGATGTGGAATTCCGCTTTCCCCCGATAGGCATAAGGCATCGGGGAGGCGATGACATCCCTGACAGGAGGTGCAGGATGCTTTCCGATCCGTTCAAAGGCATCAATAACCTGATTTTTTTTGATCTCCAGCTGGTGGGTGTACGCGATATGCTGATACTGGCACCCGCCGCAGCGTTCGTACAGGGAACATTCCGGCACGGTCCGGAACGGCGAAGGCTTTAATATCCGGCACATCCGTCCCTTGGCATAGGACTGTCGCACCTCGGTAATTTCAATCTCAACTCTATCCCCATCAACCGTGAAAGGAACGAAGATCACCAATCCGGCAAAACGGCCGATCCCTGAACCGCCGAATGCCACACTTTCTATTGTTATTTCAACTTTTTGACCAATTCGCGGCAACTTCCATGCATTCTTTTTGTTCATCTTTTCTCCGTTACTATCGACAGTCATCCGGGATGGCAATCAACCCGAAATCCTCACAGCGAACAAATATGATTACCTCAAAATAGTTGAGGAGGCAGATCCGCCGGTAATTTGAAAGCCCTCCCATATTTTCCCCTTTTTTCAATGCAGTTAAGGCTGGGACGGACTTTTCAGAATTTTTTGGTATAGTATTTCCCTTTACAAGCCAATAAAATACTGATAGGAATTTGTCCATGATTGAAGAAAACATTCTAAATACTACGCAAAACCGGAATGTACATCATTTGTTGTCAGGAGGGAAGGAAATCATCCTGGTGGGTACGGCCCACGTGTCCCGTGAAAGCGCTGATCTGGTGGAACGTGTAATTGAAGAGGAAAATCCGGACACGGTATGCGTCGAACTCTGTCAGGCCCGCTTTGACGCCTTGGAAAAGAAGGACCAGTGGCAGGAGATGGATATCATGAAGGTCATCCGGGATAAGCGGACCTCCCTTTTGCTCTCCCAGCTTCTGATGTTGTCCTTTCAGAAAAAAATCGCGGAAAAGTTCCATATCAACCCGGGAGAAGAAATGCTTCGAGCCATTGCCCTGGCGGAAAAAAAGGGCAAACGCATCGTTCTGGCAGACAGAGAAATTCGGACGACCCTGTTGCGAACCTGGCGGAAAATGCGCTTTTTCAACAAGGCAAAGCTGATGACGGAAATGATTCTGTCCCTTTTCATGACGGAAGAAATCACGGAAGAGGACATTGAAAAGCTCAAGGAACATGACGTCCTGGACATGACCCTGCGCCAGTTGGGAACAAAGATGCCCGATTTGAAAAGCACCCTGATCGATGAACGGGATCAATACCTGGCCCATTCCATTCGCCATGCCGACGGAGACAAAGTCGTTGCCGTGGTCGGCGCCGGCCATATCCCGGGCATTGTGAATGCAATTGAACAGAAGAAAAACGTGAACATCGAGGAGATCTCGATCATTCCGCCACCTGGTCTGTGGGGCCGCGTGTTCGGCTGGGGATTTTCCCTGGGTATTGTCGGACTCTTTCTTGGCGGATTTTTCAACTCCGGCTTTCAGGCAAGCCTCAACATGATCCTTTCCTGGTCATCCATCACGGCGGTCTGTGCCGCGGCCGGGGCGCTTCTTCTTTTGGCACACCCCCTGACGATTGCCGCAGCCGCCTGCAGCGCGCCTGTCGCCACGCTTCATCCCCTGATCGCCACAGGCTGGGTTGCCGGTCTTGCAGAAGCAACGCTGCGCAAGCCCAGGGTCAAGGATTTTCTGAGCCTGAAAGAGGATGTCATGTCCATCAGAGGCTTCGTCCGCAACAAGATCACGCGCATTCTTCTTTTGATCGCCATCGTGAACCTGACGACCTCCATCGGGACCTTCGCCGCGATTCCGGTCATGATGAAATATTTTTAGCCGATGTTTGACTTGAGCGATGATGACTTCCCATGGAAAAAATTCTCTCCTTTGCCCCCGATGCCGCAGACTCGTCAGCGCGGATGAACCCGTATGCCCCCATTGCGGCCTGAAAAATCCGGGATCGCGATGGGTTGCCGGTTTTTTCGGGCGCCTGCAAAGTGGAAACCTGCAGCCGGTCCGCCTTCTTATTTATATCAACGTGGCCTTCTACATCCTGTCAATCCTCTTTGACCCATCGGCTATAAGAACGTCTTTCAATCCCCTGACACTTCTTTCCCCTTCCAATCACAGTCTTTTTTTTCTGGGTGCGACAGGAACCATTCCCATCGACCAGTACGGACGCTGGTGGACCCTTATTTCCGCTTCGTTTCTGCATGGGGGAATTCTCCACATTTTCTTCAACATGGCCGCCCTTTCCCAGCTTGGTACGTTTGTCTTCCATGAATACGGTTTTTTCCGTTTTCTGATTATTTATACCATTACGGGCATTGCCGGTTTCCTTCTTTCCTACGCAGTGGGCATTCCCTTTACCATCGGTGCTTCCGCCAGCCTCTGCGGCCTGATCGGCGCCATTCTGTTCTATGGCAAGAGCCGGGGGGGTTTTTACGGCGAGACCATCTACCGCCAGGCCACCGGCTGGGTTGTCGGTCTTGTGCTTTTCGGTCTTCTGGTGCCGGGCATTAACAACTGGGCGCACGGCGGAGGACTCGCCGCCGGCATTCTGACGGGATTTCTTCTTGGGTATGAGGATAAATCCGCGGAAAACTCTCTTCATCGAATTCTCGGGATGGCCTGTGTTCTTGTGACGGTCTCGGTACTGCTCTGGGCGGTCATGCAGACCCTCTACACCTTTTTTATAATATCAGGAATTATTAATTCTTATTGACATAATTGCAGGTTGTCTATATGAAAAAACCCTGTTAAGGGTAAGTAACCATCGAATATATTAAGAATAATATTTAAAGGAGAAGGCGCCTCATGCAACGTATCAGCAGCTTGTGTTCCGCAGCTCTGCTGCTTGGTGTGTTTTTCGTTTCCGGCTGTGATACCGCCGTTATTACAAACGGCAACATCCTGGGCATTCAGTCCGGTCAGTTTCTTTACGAAAGCGGTTACCTGCAGGCCGTTTATCCCCATCCCATCGATAAAGTCTGGCAGGCCTGTGAACAGACCCTTCAGGAACTCCATGCTACAACCATTGTGAGAGACCGCAAAATCGCCTCCGGCAAACTGACGGCCAATATTTACGAAGACAAGATCATCTTAAAAGTGGAATATGTGGATAATAACAGGACAGCCGTATCCGTACTGGCAGGCATAGGCGGCAATCAACTTGCGGCGCGGCTCATCCATGAGAAGATCGGGCAGGCCCTGTCATCGTCAGGGGCTGCAAACGCCGCGCAACTTTCCGTGCCTTCAATAGCTGGCGAATCTAAACAGGAGGATCTGATTTCATCCGAAACCAAACCTGTTGTGGACAGGAATGAAGAGAAGGAAGTGGTTCCTTTGGACGATCCGCCGATCATCGATAAAAATGAAGAGCGGGATTTGAACCCGTTGAAGGAACAGCCAATTTAAGCCAATAATTTAAATAAAGAGGGAATGCAGAACATGTCAAAAGATAGTCAGGGAGTTGTAACGCAAATAGAAGATCAGGCCGTAAAAGATCAATTTGATCTGGACGGGACTATTGGAGGGGCAACCAGGTTATCCGACGAACGTTTTTTCATGACATTTGAATTGAACCCTGTCCCGATGATGCTGAAAAGTTTATCCGTACCGTCTGATATGCAGGTCAATGAAAGCTTTTTAAGGATGATTGGCTATCAGCGGACGGATGTTGCCGATGTCCAGTCCGTTCTCTCCAGAATCTATCCCAGTGATTCCGAACGGGCATCCTTTGATGAAAAGATATCCCGGGAAGGTTCCTTTCGGGAATATCCGATCCTGATCCAGACCCGCTCCGGCGAGGTCCTGGAAACCCTCGTATCCACGGAGACGGTTCGAGCCCAGGATGACAGCTTTGCCCTTCTTCTTTTCCATGACATGACGGAACGCAACCGAACCGCAACCGCGCTCAAGAATCGGGAGACTGAACTGGAAACCAGCATCCGGCGCCTGGAAGAAATGAACGCTGCACTGAAATCCCTGCTGAAGCACCGGGATCAGGACAAGCGGGAAATGGAAGAACGGTTTCTCTCCAACGTCAAGGAACTCGTGCTTCCCTACATCCAGAAATTGAAGGAAACGGAACTCGCCGGACTGCAGGAAACCTTTGTGGAAATCGCGGAATCCAACCTGAACGATATCATGTCTCCCTTCCTTCAGAAAATCACTTCCCGCTACCGCAACTTCACTCCGAAAGAAATTCAGGTCGCCAGCCTGATCAAGGAAGGCAAACGTACCAAGGAAATCGCTCAGATCCTGGGCATTTCAAAAAGCGCCATCGATCTTCACCGGAACAGCATCCGCAACAAGCTGGGACTGATCAACAAAAAAACAAATCTCCGCTCTTATCTGATGTCTCTTTCCTGATTTTTTTCTTCCCGGGTTGGCGGCGGCAAGACGCTCTCTGCGGAACACCGCCGCCAGGTCCGGCCCTGCACCATCGTGATCATACAGTCTGAGTCCATTTTACTGTTCGGGTTGAATATCCGCCCGCCTTTCCCTGCAAAGCCTGGAGCTTAATTTACTGCTTGCCGGATCGTTTTTTTAGTCTCTTATGTTCTTTTTTGATTCCGATCATTGAAATTCGGCTGCCTTCCGCCTCAACGATCGGAAACCCTCAGCAGCAGCCCCTTGAGATACCGGCCTTCCATGTGGGCCAGGCTGGTGGGATGGTCCGGTCCCGGACCCAGGATCTTCAGCAGCTGGACGCTTTTCCCCGTGTCGCAGGCAGCACCCAGCACCACCTTCTGAAAAAGCGCCTCGTCCATAAAGCTGGAGCAGGAAAACGTCCACAGCAGCCCGCCGTTTTGAAGATGTTTCATAGCCTGGAGATTGATGTCCTTGTATCCTCTGGCGGAACGGGCGATATCCTTGCGGGATTTGGCAAATGCCGGCGGATCGAGGATAATTCCGTCAAAGACCTCCTCCGTTTCCCGCAGCCAGGAAAAGACGTCGGCGCGGATCACCGGGTGCCGTTCAGTGGAAAATCCGTTCTTTTTCAGATGGAACCGCGCCATGTCGTTCGCCCCTTCCGACACGTCCACGGAAACGACCCGTTCAGCACCGCCCCGGGCGGCGTAAACCGAAAAAGCCCCGCTATAGGAGAAACAGTTCAGCAGGGTCATCCCCCGGCTGAGTCCGGCCACCCCTTTCCGGTTAGAGCGCTGGTCGAGAAAAAACCCAGTCTTCTGCCCCCCGACAATATCGACTTCGAAGTAAAGACCATTTTCCCGAACGGGAATCCGCTTCCCTTCCTCGCAACTCCCGTAAATCCAGCCGCTGCGTTCTTCCAGCCCCTCAAGCCGCCTGGCCCGTCCTTCACTGCGCTCATAGATTCCCCGGGGGGAACAGACACCCGTCAGTGCATCCAGAACAGCCGTTCGGTTTTTCTCCATGCCCGCCGTAGCGATGGAACAGACGAGGACATCGTCATAGCGGTCCACAATCAAGCCGGGCAGGCCATCACCTTCGGCATTGATCAGCCGGCAGGCCGTCGTATCCGGCGGAAGGATCCGCCGTCGTAATGCTTCGGCGAACCGGACCCGCTCCCGCCAGAAATGCGCGTCGCATCGTGTGTCAACATCGGCGGTGAGAAATCGGAAGATGATATCCGAACGGGAATTGAAGAAACCCAACCCCAGGGACCGGCCTCCGGCATCCGTCACGGCAACGATATCTCCCGGAGCCCGTTTTCCTTCAACAGATGCCACAGCCCCGGAAAAGAGCCAGGGATGACCATGCAACAGAGCCTTTTCCCGGCCGGGCTTGAGATACAGACGGGGATAGTTCATTTTCATGAAAAGCACAGAATCCTTATCTTTTTATATCATTCAGATTATCATTCAGAATTCGACGGAACATATCGACTTGCCGGGAAAAAGACAAGCCGGATTATTCCCGGCGCAACAACCGTCCGCAGGGTTGCTGCAGAAACGCAAATCGACGGCACAAACAAGGGCAGAAACAAGAAGAAGCGAAGGGTTTATCCACATCATTTCCATCTGTCGGGAGGCAACGCCGCTATTTCACCTTTCAACGTTATCACTGTGTTGGAATCATTATCCATTGACACGCAGGGACGTTTTCCGATACTTTACTCTATCTGAAATATAAATTTCTTATTTCTCAAGGAGCAAACCCTTCATGTATGCCGTGATCATGGCCGGCGGCAAGGGGGCCAGATTCTGGCCTCGGAGCCGCGAGCACAAGCCGAAGCACCTTCTGGACATTACGGGAACCCGGACCATCATTCAGGAAACGGTGAGCCGGATCTCCTCCCTGATCCCTCCGGATCGAACCCTGATCATCACGGGCGCCGCTCATGCCGATGAACTGAGACGGCAGCTCCCGGAAATTCCCGCGGAAAATATCCTGGTGGAACCCGTTGGCCGCAATACCGCCCCCTGCATCGGCCTCGCCGCAATCCATATCCGCCGTCGCGCGGGCGACGCCGTCATGGCGGTGCTGCCTTCTGACCATGTGATTGCCGATGACCGGGTATTCCTGGACACGCTGGCAGCCGCAGCCGAAGCAGCCGAGCGTGAGGACGCTCTGGTGACCATCGGCATCAAGCCAACCGGCCCGGAAACCGGTTACGGTTATATCGAAAGAGGAAACCCCGTCGGTCAGATCGGAGGGAAACTCATATACGGCGTATGGTCGATCCGTGAAAAGCCGCCGCTGGAGCAGGCCATGTCGTTTGTGGAAGCGGGAACCTTTTACTGGAACAGCGGCATGTTCATCTGGAAGACCTCCACCATTCTCCAGGCCATCGAAACGCACCTTCCCGATCTGCACGCGGGTCTGCTCAGGCTCGAAGCTGCACTGGGCACAGAACAGTATGAAGTCGTTCTGAGAGACACCTATGAGGAAACCCGTTCCATATCTATCGACTACGGCGTGATGGAAAAAGCGGACAAGGTCCTGGTCATCCCCGGAAACTTCGCCTGGTCGGATGTCGGAAGCTGGGACGCCCTCTGGGAGTTCCTGGAAAAAGATTTCGCGGGCAATGCCTGCCGCGGCGAGGTGATCGCTGTGGAATCGGCCGATTCCCTGGTCTACAGCCCCAAAAAGCTGGTCGCCCTCGTGGGGGTCAGAGATCTGATCGTCGTGGAAACGGATGACGCCCTGCTGATCTGTCGCAGGGGCGACTCCCAGAAGGTCAAATCGATCGTGGACATCCTGGAGGAAAAAAATCTCAAGAATTATCTGGAATAGGCGCCCCACAGCGACGCCAAGCTACTGAACGAAAACCGGCATGCCTTTAACGGGATACCCCCTGCGTTTCAGCAGTTCCATCATCTTTTTTACGCTTGTCCGGTCGTCGTCATAGGTCACAGTAACCCCCTGATCTCCGTAACGCTCGACGAGAATGACGCCGTTGATGTTTTTGAGGATAGAACTTACCCTCTCGAAACCGCCTCAGGACATGCAGGCAGGGATATTAAAACGGACCAGGCATTGCGCGGCATCCGCAGGAGCCAATGGAGCAAGGAGAACCAACCCGATCATCATCAAACCGATGCTTCCCTTTAAGAGCCGTCGCCCTGTCAACCATCCTTTCACTTTTCTCTGACCTCCCAGAATCTGATTATCTGTTTCGCCCCGTTTTGTGCGTGAGCCTTGTCTCCTTGAAAGAAAAAGTTTATCCGGAAAGCGGAAGTTTACCACAATCCATCAACGGTGCAATCAGAGAATACACGTTCCCTGTCAAGGTCGGAAAAAATTAAGAGCACAACGGAACCATTGACGAAAGAAGAGGCTTGAAATCTTATGGCCGCCTTGACATCCTTCAGCCAATTCTCTATAAGCTTTCAGGTCAAGCACAGGTCCTTCGGACATGCCAACATCGGAAAAAAAGGAATGCACCTTTATGGGCATCATGCTGACGGAAAAACTGATTCTGGCCTCCGCTTCGCCGCGGCGGGCCGAGCTTCTCCAGCTTCTGGGCGTCGACTTTGAAGTCATCCCCAGCCACATGGATGAAACCTCCAGAAACGATGAAACCCCGCCGGAACACGTCCAGCGCCTTTCCAGCGAAAAGGCGGAGATGATCGCCGCCCTCTTCCCCGATGCTCTGGTTCTCGGCGCCGATACCGTCGTGGTGATTGCCGGCCGGATGCTGGGCAAGCCCGGTAACCCCGGAGAGGCGCGGGACATGCTCAAAAGGCTCAGCGGCCGGGAACACATCGTTTATACAGGCTTCTCGCTGATTCAGAAGAAGAAGGGACGCCGGAGAACCCAGGTTGTGCGGTCCGCGGTGCTCTTTAAAGAAATCCCCGAGGATGAAATCTCATGGTATGTCAGCTCCGAAGAGCCCTATGACAAGGCCGGGGGGTATGCCGTCCAGGGCATGGGGGCGTTCTTCATCCGGGAAATCCGAGGATCCTATACCAACGTGATGGGCCTTCCCCTCAGTGAAGTCGTTGAAACCCTCAAAGACATGGGAAGCCTCACCTTTTCAGGAGATCAACATGATCGAGGAAGCAATCAGGAATAATATCGCGGAAATCCGCGAACGCATCGCCGGAGCCGCAACCCGAGCAGGGCGACAGGTCTCGGAGATCCGGCTGATGGCTGTCACAAAAAAAGTGCAGGAAAGTCGGATCGGTCAGGCCCTGGAGGCCGGCATCGATCTCTGCGGAGAAAATTACATCCAGGAAGGCAAAACAAAGATCGAAGCGATCGGCCATCCTCCGCAGTGGCACATGATCGGCCATCTTCAGACCAACAAGGCCAAGTACGCCGTCCGGCTCTTCGATATGGTCCAGTCCGTGGACCGTCTCGAACTGGCCATTGAGCTGGAGCGCCGCGCCAGGGCGGCAGGCCGGGTTCTTCCTGTCCTGATCGAGGTGAACAGCGGAGGAGAACTGACAAAGAGCGGCGTCGCCCCGGAGGAAGCCGAATCGCTGATCCGCAGCATCGCCCTTCTGGAGAACATCGCCATTGAGGGATTGATGACCATGCCGCCCTGGTTTGAAAATCCGGAAACAGCCCGCCCTTACTTCGCCGCTCTGCGGACGCTGCGGGATCGGATTGCGGCGGAACGGATCGACCGGGTTTCCCTCCGGGAACTCTCCATGGGCATGACGGATGATTACGAAGTCGCCATCGAGGAGGGGGCCACGATCGTGCGCATCGGGCGGGGAATCTTCGGGGAAAGAAAACCATAAAGGGAGCTATTCATGACAACGAAAAGAACCATCGAGATGGAAGATCGTCACATGCCGGCCTTCTTCAAAAAGATACCCGTATCCATCGAGCGGGGGGAAGGAGTCACCGTATGGGATGAAGAAGGCAACCGCTTTCTCGATTTCACGGCGGGATGGGGGGTCACCTGCCTGGGTCACGCCCATCCGGTCATCACCCGGGCCCTCCTGGAACAGAGCGGGAAAATTCTGCAGGGTCCCATGGCAGGGGCCACCTACTCCCCGGAGCGGGCCCGTCTGTTGTCTCTCCTGGTTTCAATCCTGCCTCCGAATCTGACGCGGATCTTCTTTTCCAACAGCGGCGCGGAATCCAACGATGCGGCCATCAAACTGGCGCGCAAGGTTACGGGCAGGCCTGACATCGCCTCCGCCCTTCAAGGTTTCCACGGACGGATGACCAGCACGGCCGCGACTCTGGTTCGAGCCACCCGACCTGAACAACCGACGGCACTCACCCCGGGCAACCGGTTCGTCCCCTATGGCGATATCGCCGCTCTTGATGCGGCCCTCGACGATCAGGTGGCGGCTGTCCTTCTGGAGCCTATTCAAAGTGAAGGCGGGGTCCGGATTCCTCCAGATTCCTATCTGGGAGAAGTGAGCAGGCTGTGCCGGGCCAATGGCAGCCTCCTCATCATCGATGAAGTCACGACAGGATTCTGCCGCACCGGCCCGATGTTTGCCATTGACCCGCTGAAGATCGACGTCGATTTTCTGACGATGGCCAAGGGCATTGCCGGAGGATTTCCCTTCGGCGCCTTCGCCCTGTCGGAAGAGGTGGCCGCCAGGCTCGAACACGGGGATCACGGCGGCACCTACTGCGGCAATCCCGTCGGCTGCGCAGTCGCACACGCCGTCATTGCCTGTCTGATCGGCTCCAACATCTCCGCCAACGTCAAGGAGATGGGCGTCCTGGCCCTGAAGCAGATGGAGAAATGGAGACAAACCTGGCCTGATGCCGTCGTGGATGTCCGTGGCCGTGGTCTGTTGCTGGCTGTGGAGTTCCGCGATGAGGGTATAGCCTCTCGTATCAACGGGGACTGTTTCAGCCGTGGTCTTCTGATCCGGCAGACCCTGGGTAGTATCATCAGGATTTTCCCGGCCCTGAACATTCGGCGGGAAGAAATGGAAGGAGGACTCGCTATCCTGGAAAAAGCAATAGGAAACGCCGTAACGGCAAGCTGATCAGCCCAGGGCGCCGTTCCAGGTCTCGAAAACGGCCGTTTGCGTCTTCCCGGTAGATGCCCACGCAGGTGAGGACGTGCCAGTCGATGAACTCGCGGCGAATGGTGTCGAAGGTCACCTCGGTCAATTATCAGAAATTTTTAATGAAATTCTGCTCCCACGCCGCGCTGACCCCTTCTACGGTCAATTCCGGTTCCTGCCCGTAATAGCGGGACTGATCGATGATGTGTTCAAGGAGATCCCGCGGGTGGTTTGCGCTCCTCTGAATGCCGAGTTTCTCGTAAATGTCCTGAAGAAATTGAAAAGCCTTGGGATCGAATGCCACGTTTTTCATCTCACATGCTTTCCTGAAAATGACTTCGAAATCCTCCTTTGAGGGATAGTCGATAAAGATCTTGTACCGGATTCTTCTCAGAAAAGCCTCGTCCGCAAGCTCCATGGGTTTGAGATTGGTCGCGAAGATGACCAGTTGATCAAAGGGAATCGAGAACTTCATCCCGGTATGGAGGGTAAGGAAATCGACTCTCTTCTCCAAGGGAACGATCCATCGGTTCAGCAGCATTTTAGGCTCGATCTGTTGCCTCCCGAAATCGTCGATGATAAAGAGACCATTGTTGGCCTTCATCTGGAGAGGGGCGATGTAGAATTTCGAAATGGGGTTGAACTCCAGATCCAGGGTTCTCAGAGTCAGTTCGCCGCCTGTCATGATCACCGGCCGTCTGATCTGCAGCCACCGGTGGTCCATCTTGCCGTCTTCTGTTTCAGATGGTGCGGGGACATGGTTGACTGGGTCGAAAACCGTAATCAATTCCCCTTCAACATAGACTGCATAGGGAACAAAGATGGTTCCGGGAAGGACATTGCCTATGGCCTCGGCGATGGAGCTTTTGCCGTTTCCCGTGGGACCGTAAAGGAAGATCGTCTGCCCTGAAGTCAAGGCCGGCCCCAGGGCTTTCAGGAGATCCGGGTTGATGACCAGATGGGATAAGGCGTTTTTGAGGGTAAGGGGATTCACAACAACCCTCTGGATCGACTGAGTCAGGACTTTTTCCCGGTAATCACTCAGGGAAACCGGAGCGGGTCCGACATAGCGGCAGATTTCCAGAAGCCCCGCGGCCCGGTTTTCACCGATCCCCGTAATGGAGAAACGATAAGTCGCCCGGGCCAGCCCGTCTCCACCTTTTACTTCAAGCATTTTTTCCCTCTGCAGGGTTTCCACTATAGAATCCACGATCGACAGGGGGAGTTTTACTCTTCTCACCATATCGGCCAGCCTGAATTCCCTCAGAGATAAACTGTGCTTCAGAACCAGGTCGGCCAGGAAAGAGGCATCAAGACCGGTATCCTCAATAGTCTTCGGCACAGAAGGGAAGGCATTTAAAAGCTGGTTCAGACGTTCTTCCGTCAGATATCCCAACTCGATGAGGACATCGCCTAGGCCGCCCCCCCTGCTTTTCTGTCTCCGCAGAGCATCTTCGAACTGCTGTTCCGTAATGATTTTTTTCTCCAGAAGCTTCAAACCGATATGTTCCGCGGAAAATCTCGTTTCCATGAGGTATTCTTCGTTTTCGTCAGCCATCTGATCATCTGATCCTTTCTTTTTTTCACGTCGCAAAGATTTGACGATTCATGTGCCTGCAGATGAGAAAAGTGTCGAATTCCCTGATCCTGTTTATAATCCGCGGTCTGACCATGATGTCATGCCCCTGGGAGTGCAATTTTTACCAGTTCCTAACCGGTTAAACCATCCGGACGGAGTAATTTCCTCGATCCGTAATAATCAATGAGCAGGATACATTGACCGCGTCATTATACATGATAAATGACTTCCGGCATAGTTTTGAGAGATGACCTTAATGACTTTCCTTTTGATTTGATCTTCACCGGTCGAGTTCCTTCCGAACCGCCAGCCCGAGGTTTTCCAGGATATAGGGTTTCCGGACGTAAGCTCCGGCCCCGAGTTTCTGCGCTTTTTCCACCCGTTCCGTCCGGGAAAACCCGCTGACGATGATCGCCTTCTGCGCCGGGTTGATTTCCAGAATCCGCTCATAAGTTTCCAGACCATCCATACCTGGGGGCATGATCATGTCCAGCACCACAAGATCCATCGCCTGGGAGCGGAGATAATCAACCGCCGCTTCACCGCCGGGAACCGCATCAACCCGATACCCGAGCCTTTTGAGCATGCTGAGCGCCATTTCCCTCTGTTCGGGAATATCATCCACCACCAGAATCGACTCACCCCCGCCGGCATAGGATTCAGGGGGTATCACCTTGCCCGCTTCCGTTCTTCCCTCGCTGGTCACGGGAAAATAAATTGCGAAGGTCGTCCCTTTTCCCTCTTCACTATGTACGTCGATGTAGCCGTTATGATCCTTAACGGTCCCCCAGACAACGGCCAGCCCCAGCCCCGTCCCGCTTTTCCCCATGACTTTTTTGGTGTAGAAGGGTTCAAATATCTTGTCCAGATCGTCCGCAGAAATGCCGCTGCCCGTGTCCGATATGGACAGGACGGCGTAATCCCCCTCCTGGATCGAGCCGTACCCCCGGACAGGCATGTCCAGGTAACGATTCTCCGTCCGTATTGTCACGTCGCCGCAACCGGAGACAGCCTCCGCGGCGTTGACAATCAGATTCATCACCGTTTTGCTTAAATGGATGGGGGAACCCTTGATATTCAGGAGTCCCTCCGCCAGATGGGTGCGAATCCGCACATCCGGATGATCGAATTTCAGCATTTCATATTCCGGCGTTTTGATGGAATCGGCAATCACCTGGTTCAGATTGATCACTTCTGATACGACCACCCCTCTCCTGGCCAGCGTCAAAAGATCCTGAACGATCGCCGCCCCCCTCATCCCGGATTGCAGGATGTTTTTCGCATACCTTTTCAAGGGGCTGTCACCGGGAACGGTTTCCGCAAGCAGTTCCGAATATCCCACCAGGACCCCCAGGACATTATTGAGATCATGCGCTACGCCTCCGGCCAGCCTTCCCAGCCCTTCCATCTTTTCGGCGCGGTTCAGACGGTCCTGCAGTTTTTTCAGTTCGGTATTATCCCGGATGCATTCAATGGCGGCAATGATCTCTCCCCGGGAATCCCGCAGAACAGATGCCGATGCGGAGAGATGGAGTTCGCCGGAAGGAAGTGCGGACACACAGGATTGCCCGAAAAGAATCTCTCCCGCTCTGTAAAAGGCCGTGTATTGTTTTTTCGCCTGCATATCCGGACGAAGAGCGTGATCGATGAGAATCGGCCTTCTTTCCCCGTAAAAAGGAAGGGCATACTCGTAGTTGCCCTTGCCGAGCATTTCTTCCGCGCTGATCCCCGTCATTTTTTCTATCGCCTGATTCCAGGAAATGACCCGGCTTTCCCTGTCGATGACCAGGGTTGCGTCGGGAAGAAAGTTGATGATGTCGGCAAGCCTCTGCCTCGATTCCCGCAATTCATCCTCCATCAGTCTGCGCCTGGTGATGTCTGCATGCGTTCCAATAACGCGTAGCGGTTTCCCGTCTGCCGTCCGATTAATGACTGTCCCGCGATCCATAATCCATTTATAAGTGCCGTTCTTGCATAGAAGGCGATATTCACTTTCATAAACCGGCGTTTTTCCGCTTAAATGCGCTTCCAGCACTTCCTGGCAACGTTTCCTGTCCTCGGGATGGACACGTTTGTCCCACTCGTCAGGGGTGTTTCCAACTTCACTTTCTGTATAACCGAGCATTCTCTTCCAGCGGAGAGAATAAAAAAGGTTCATCCGGTTTATGCGTACTTTATGTTGAAAAAAATGGACATACACCCCAAGAGGAAATTGTTCGAAGATTTCCAATTAACGGAGGGGAAGCATGTCCACGAGTTTTCTTTACCACGGATTCAGCCTCGTCGGCTACGATTATGTTAGGACGCGATACGAAGGAAGAAGTATCACGTTCACCATACGCCACAAAAGGAGCAAGCTTTGCTGTCCAGTCTGTAGAAGCCGGGAGATCATCATGCGAGGAACGACCCGGAGACGGTTTCGAAGCATTCCCATCGGTTTCAAGAATGTGTTCTTCGATCTCAGCGTTCAGCGGGTGGGCTGCCTTCGTTGCGGCAGTATTCGTCAAGTGTCGCTGGGATTTGCTGATCCCCGGTTTTCTTACACCCGTGCTTTTGAGCGATATGCCTTGGAATTGTCGAAACACATGACAATCCAGGATGTAGCTGCACATCTGTCGGTATCCTGGGACGTGATCAAGGAAATTCAGAAACGGGATTTGACGAAGAGGTTTTCCAGACCTTTTCTGAAGGATCTTCGGAGAATTGCCATCGATGAGATCTCGATTCGCAAGGGGCATCGGTATCTGACTGTTGTTTTGGATATGACCAAAGGGACGATCGTCTATGTCGGTGATGGCAAGGGAGCCGATGCGCTTGACTCTTTCTGGAAAAAGGTCAAACGTGCCGAAGCCAAGATTGAAGCCGTTGCCATGGATATGTCTCCCGCTTACATCAGCGCTGTATCGACTCATCTTCCGAAAGCGACGATTGTTTTTGACCATTTTCATGTCATCAAGCTCTTCAACGACAAATTGTCCGGGCTAAGAAGAGACCTTTATCGAGAGGCAAAAGATCTCCTTCAGAAGAAAGTCCTGAAGGGCACCCGCTGGCTTCTCCTGAAAAATCCGGAAAATCTTGACTCATCCAAAGGTGAAAAGGCCCGCTTGAACGATGCCCTCCAGCTAAATCAGCCACTTGCATGCGCCTATTACCTGAAAGAAGATCTCCGACAGGTCTGGTTTCAGCCAACAAAGGAAAAAGCACGCCTGGTATTGGTTGATTGGATCAAGAGGGCGGAAACTTCCGGGATAAAAATGTTGAAAAAGTTTGCGAAGTCACTTGCTGCATTTCAATCCGGTATCCTCTCTTATTATGATTACCGCATCTCGTCGGCTCCCTTAGAAGGCACAAACAACAAAATCAAAACCATGAAACGGATGGCTTATGGGTTCCGGGATATCGAATTCTTCAAACTTAAAATCATGGCCATTCATGAAGCCAAGTACGCTTTAGTCGGATGAACCATAAAAAACCTCTCCGGTTTGTTTGTTCCAGTCCCAGACACCGTCACCTGATCCTTCCAAGGCAAACTGCCAGCGTTCTTCGCTTTCCTGCAGTGCCTTCCGGGCCAGTTTGATTTCGGTCATATCGATGATGGCCCCTCTCAAACCAACTGCCTTGTTATTCCTGATAATCGGCGCCGATAAAATCCGGACTGGGAAGGTGGTACCGTCCTTCCTCACGGCTGTGTATTCAATTGTGTCGACATCTTCGTCATTAATGCGCCTCTGAATATTGTGCAGTGCTCGTTCCTTCTCCTCGGGGACAATGACCTGCAGGGCATTAAACCCTGGGCCAAGATCCTCCTGAGTATACCCAAAGGCTTTAAATGCAGCTCGATTTGTGGAGGTAATATTTCCCCGCTTATCACACTCGAAGACAATTATTGGAAGAAAATCAACCAGTTGTCTGTACTTTTTTTCGCTGTCCCTCAACTCTTCTTCGGCCTGAGCCTTCTGAATGCAAAGACCAATCTGACCCGCTATCGATTCCAGCGCGTTGCGCGCGTAAGGTGGAATTTTTTCGAGCACATGAGACGCAACATTCAGGCAGGCGATAATCCGTTCCTGACTGCTGATCGGGATGATGGAACACGATTTTATTCCTTCTCTGACGAAGTGCTCCTGCTTCAGGACCCCGTCGCAATCCGCTCCTTCAAGATAGCAGGGGCTGCCCGCCATCACAACCCGAGCCCTCTCTGAATCGGCGGGAACATGGTTGATGGAGTCGACAAACTCATCCGAAAGATTCCGGACACAGGCAAGATCAAGACTCTTCTTCCTGGAATCCAAAATATAGATCCCGCCGGAATCAAAACCCGACGCTTGAATGGCGGTATCGAGACAGAGCTGAAGGGTATCCTGGAGCGACTTTGTACCGGCCAGTGCGAGGGACAAATCCCGTTGAGCGACCAGAATATTTTCCGATTGCTTGCGCACTGTAATGTCCCGAACGAATGCCCACATTCCGGATGGCTGGCCGTTCCGGCTTCTGATCAGATAAGTGCGGAGTTCGACAGGGAAGACGGACCCATCCTTCCGTCGTAACTCCTTTTCATAAACCTGGGAAAAATTTTCGGAAAGGACCTGTTCCTGAATGATGACTCTTTCCGTCTCGCGCCACTTCTCAGGTGTCAGATCCAGGTAGATCATTCCCCGCAGTTCCTCAGCCGTATATCCGACCATCTTCATGAAGGCCGCATTGGACACTCGGAAATAACCATCCATATTGATCGCGGCATATCCATCCATGCCCTCATCATGAAGCATGCGATCATAAAGCCGACGATAGCGTTCCTCGCTCTGTTTATGCGATGCAACGGATACTTCAAGTTCCTTAACGCGCTGACGCAGCGATGAAATCTCGTCCAGCAATTGTTCCCGGTTTTCGAACTCCTCGCTCATCGAGTTTTCTCTTTCACAAAACATCCAGCAGATAACCGATGTCTCTTTCGGTATGCTCCGCGGAGATCTGGAACCGGAGTTCCTCATCCCCTCTGGGCACGACGGGATAACCGAGACCTGTCGCCAGAACGTCGCGATCATAAAGCCGCTGAACCAGTTCCCTGGTTTTTGCGGTATCCCGAATCAGGAGGGGAACGATGGGGTGTTCGCCGTCCAGGGTTTCGCGGCCGCAATCCCGAAAACCCCGGCGCAGGGAGGCGGCAAGGTCCCGGATTTTTTTCAGCAGACCGATTCCCTCGCCGCTGTCGAGTATTTCCAGCGCCGCAAGGGCGGCGGCCGCTTCCGAAGGAGTAATCGGATTGGAGTAAATGTAGAAGGGAGCGGTTTCCCGCAGGTAGTCGATGACCGTCCTGTCAGACACCACATAGCCACCGTTGACGCCGAGCGCCTTGCCCAGCGTGGCAATGAGGATGTCGGCCCGCGCCGCCGTTTTTTCCTCGCTTCCCCTGCCGGTCTCTCCGAAGGCGCCGACGCCGTGAGAGTCATCAACAACGGAAATCACCCCTTCCTCAAAAAGCTCGGAATAACGCCTGCAGATCGCACAGATTACGTCCAGGGGGGCGTAGTCGCCGCGCATGCTGAAGACACCGTCGGTGACGACAACGACCCTCTTGGCCTTTCCCAGATACTGCTCCAGGAGGCCTTCCAGCCGGGCGGTGTCCAGGTGTTCATAAACCGCTCTGGCGGCGGGCTGGGCCAGACGGACGGCGTTGATGATGCAGTTATGGTTGAGGGCGTCGCTCACCACCAGGGTCTCCCCGGTGACAAGCTGCGGCAGCACGCCCATGACTGCTGCGTAGGCGGCACTGAACAGCATTCCCGCTTCCCGCCCGTGGAAAGAGGCCAGGCGCTCTTCCAGCTTGATGTGGGGTTCGAAGGTGCCGCTGATGAAGCGTACCGCACCGGGTCCCGCGCCGTAGCGCCGGACGGCAGTTTCTTCCGCTTCCACCACGCGAGGGTGGGTGTTGAGGCCGAGGTAGGCATTGGCATTCATACGTAGAAAAGCCCGCCCCCCACAGCTCTTGAGAAAATATCTCGGACCGAAGCCGTCGCGGGGCGGCCGGCGGCCGGTGATGATTCTTTCTTTCCCCTTGCGGACGCCGTTTCGTTCCATCGCATCCAGCTTCTCCACCAGCAGGCGTTTCAGTTTATCCTGCGCCATGTCGATCCTCCCCCGCTTTTCCCAGTTTGAATGCAAGATGTTCAATCATTTCCGATGTCGTGGCGGCAAGGTCGTAACGGGGCTGCCAGCCCCATTCCGTACGCGCCGCGCTGTCATCCATGTGCCGGGGCCAGGAATCGGCAATGGCCTGGCGGATCGGGTCCACATCATAGCGGATATCGAAACCGGGCACAAACCGGAGAATCTGAACCGCCAGTTCCTCCGGCGTGAAGTTCATGGCCGTCACGTTATAGGCATTTCGGTGAATGAGCCTTTGACCGTCCGCCTCCATCAGGATCATCGCCGCGCCGATGGCGTCCGGCATGTACATCATGTCAAGCCGGGTATCGGGCCTGAGAAAACAGGTGTAGCGGCCTTCCGTCAGGGCTGCGGTGAAGATCTCCACGGCATAGTCGGTGGTGCCGCCGCCGGGCGGCGTCTTGTAGGAAATAAGGCCCGGAAAGCGCAGACCGCGGGCGTCGACGCCGAAGTGGTGGAAATAATAGTCGCACAGCAGCTCGCCGGCCAGTTTGGTAATACCGTAGAGCGTAGCAGGACGTTGAATGGTCAGCTGGGGTGTGTTTTCCAGTGGAGTGCCGGGACCGAAGGCGCCGATGGAGCTGGGGAAGAAAACGGCGCAGCCGGAAATGCGGGCCGTCTCCAGAACATTGGTCAGCCCCTTCATGTTGATCTCCCAGGCAGATTGCGGGTTCTTCTCCGCAGCAGCTGACAGGAGCGATGCCAGATGAAAAATCGTGTCGATCCGGTACTCCTGCACAATACGCTGCAGTGTTTCACCGTCCCGGACATCGAAACTGCAGTAAGGACCGCTTTCCAGGAGCTCCGCATCAGGCCGGCGCCTGTGTCCTGCAGCGACGACTTTGGCTTCACCGTAGGCCTGTCTCAGAGCGAGGGCCAATTCAGACCCGATCTGACCCGTGGCGCCGGTAACCAGTATTCTTTTTATCATGCAACACCACGCTGACCGCGTTTTCCGATTTTGATAATCCGGAGACAAGGTCTTCATCAACTTTTATACACCGGAAAGATATAAGGAAAGCATTATGATGTGTCAATCAAATAATAACCGCAACAGACACGGTATAAGGGGACGTGTCCCGGGCGCAGGCTGAAATAGATGGACGAACCCGGTTGCGGGAAAATATTTCTTGACAAATAAATTTTTACATTATAGCGGCAAAATGTGACAGCTGCCTGGGGGATAGCTTGAACATCAGGATTGGAGATTATGGGAACACAGGAACCAGAAAGAAAGAATTATAAAGCGGAACCTTTATCGTCGAAAAATGCATCTGACAAGTCAACTGAACAATTTTCCGAATCACTGTCGGCTCGCAAAAGAGAGCGGTCTGCAGATCGCGATGTCGGCTATCCTTCGGAAAGAGAGCTCTTCAGCAAAGTTAAATTCGAAGTCTACGGAGAAGAAATGATTTCCAAGGAGGTAAAACAGAGCGGTAACAGCGGCCGGGTTTACTTGCCTCCGGACTGGATCGGGAAAAATTTAAAAATTATACGGATCGACTGAGTGACATCATGGCAGATGAAATCGAGATCAAAGAACTTTCCCTCGAATATTATCCTGAAATTGTGGAGATTCATCGGGCGATCATGAAGGGCAAGGTCTCCCCGTCCTGGATGAAGAGTATTAAACGCCATCTCCGGGAAAAGGATGTTGGCGGCTATGTGGCACTGAAGGACGGCAAGGTGGCAGGAATTATCATTGGCCAGATCCAGGGGCCGAGCTTCGGATTGGAAAAGAGTGGGTGGGTCACTGTTGTCGAGGCTCATCCCCAATTCATGGGGAGCGGCGTAGGCAGAGCCCTTGTGGAAAGCATCTTTCAATACTTCAGAGAAAAGGGCGTGAAGGATATTCACACCGCAGTCAAATGGGATGCGGTGGATATGCTGTCTTTTTTCATAGCCGCGGGATTCGGCCGCTCTGCATTCATCAATCTGCGCATAAAGCTTGATGACGTGATTCCGGACTGAAAAGGTAGTCCGGATTCCAGAGCAGAACTCATTTTCCCCGGCTTCGTTATCGCTCCGCGACGTCTTCATTTTGCGTCTTGACAATAGAACATACGTTCTATTAAAATCCTTCCATAAACGAAAACTGCACTCTTGCCAGAGTCGGCAAAGTCCCTGCCATTTTCTTCCGCGGCCTGGGAGCCGATCTCTTCAGAAATTATGGCGTTTTCGAGTCATGAGGACTTACCGTGAGCGACTTCCTGTTCAGTCTGCATTCATGGCCGCAGGCGATTCTTCACATCGACGGCGATGCCTTCTTTACATCCTGCGAAGAGGCCATTCACCCCGAACTTCGGGGGAAGCCGATTATCGCCGGCGGAGAGCGCGGAATTGTCGCCTGTGCCAGTTATGCCGCGAAAAAACAAGGCGTCATGCGTGGCGTCCCCCTCCATCAGGCCCGGAAGATGTGCCCCGGACTGGTGATTCTTCCCTCGGACTATGAAACGTACAGCCTGTTCTCCCGACGGATGTTCAACGTGATGCGGCGCTTTACTCCGCAGGTGGAAGAGTACTCCATTGACGAAGCCTTTGCCGATATCACCGGGATGCGTCGACCCTTGCGGGCTTCCTATGAAACGATCGCAGTCAACATCAAAAACGAGATTGCGAGAGAGCTGGGCATCACCGTCTCCGTTGGCCTGAGCATCACCAAGGTGCTGGCCAAGGTGGCCTCGAAACACAGGAAACCCAACGGATTTACATGCATTCCCGGCAAAAGCATTGCGATATACCTTGAACACCTCCCCGTGGAAAAGATATGGGGGATCGGCCATGCCACCGCCAGTTATCTCCATAAAATGGGGGTCCGAACCGCCCTGGAATTTGCCCGGCTGCCGGAAGTTCTCGTCAAAAAGCGCTTTACAAAACCCGGCGTTGAAATCTGGCGGGAGCTTCGGGGCGACTCCGTTTATCCGGTATGCGCGGAAGAAAAGAGTCTCTACGCTTCCATCAGCAAAACAAAAACCTTTTCCCCGGCAAGCGGCGATGCGGACTACCTGTTCGCCCATCTGATGCGGAATCTTGAGTCCGCCTGCATCAAGGCCCGGAGGTATCATCTGGCGGCAAGCCGGATTGCGGCCTTCCTGAAAAGAAACGATTTCAGCTATGCAGGTCGGGAGATCCGTCTGAATCGCCCTTCCGTTTATCCTCTGGAACTGTCGATCGCCCTGCGGAACCTCTTTATCGATGTGTACCGCCCGGGCACACTCTATAGGTCCACGGGAATCGTTCTCCTGGAACTTTCAGGAGATTCAGGCACCCAATACACCCTTTTTGACGATGTCGTAAGAGCGGATAGGGTGCGCGATATCTACAGGGTCACGGATGAAGTCGGTGCAAAATACGGCAAGCACAGCCTTCACCTGGGGGCGTCTCATTTCATCGAGCTGCTGGGAAGAGGAAAGCGGGGCGAACCCACTGCCAGGGAAAGGACGCGTTTCCTGGGAGAAACCGGACGCAGACACATCAATCTTCCCCTTCTGCATCTGAAGGTATAGAGGGAAAAGAGGAAAAAGGTTCAGCCTCTGTCGTGTCCTCTATCGTGGCTCCTGCCATGGCCTTCATGGCCCCTGCCGTGCCCTTTCCCGCCGTGCTTTCCGCCTTTGATCCCTTCCTGATGCCTTTGATGCTTACGGTACTGAGGCACATAAACATCGTTGTACCAGCTGTCGCGTACGAAATAGACCGGCCTGCCGCAGGCGTTGTATCTGCCGCAGTACTTGTGCCACTTTTTCACTTGGCCGGGAGGAACGTGCATGTAGACAGGCTGCGCGACAATGCCGGCGGGAGGCTGGATCACAACGGGTTGGGGATAGATGATCTCCGGCTGGGGAAAATTTCCGATGTCGATATGGCCGTAAAAACCGGGCTGACCGACACTGACCGACAGGCCGACGCCAACATCATTGGCGTGCGCTGAGGCCGCGACCAGCAGGGTGATCGCGGCAAACAGGATGGAAAGAAAATGCTTCATTTGAGTCTCCTTCGTATTGGGGTTGATACCAGGCCACCTGTTTATCCTGGTTAAGTGCGACCCGGTTTGAACTCTCTGACGGCATTGGCTCGGTCGTTTTAACGCAACATCTTTATTTGCGCCATGCCAGATTTCACGCATTAGGGAAAATATCGCTTTCGTTGTCAAGGAAAAATTTTTTATGCTCTCAGGGACGGCGATCAATCATGCCCCCCGGAATCGAGATAGCGCGGCGCATAAAACCGTTTGCCCCAGATATGCAGGGTCTTGTATAATTATTTAAAAATGTAAACTCCGCAGCGTGAAACATGGGTTTTTTCGGAAAAAATTCGTGCGGGACCGCCAAACGGGATCGGTTGAAAGATCAAGATCCGTTTTGACTGGAAAAGGAAGGGGGCTGCCATGCGATCCTATGATTTAACGGACTTTCTCACAACCTCCGCACTGCTGAACTACCAGTTGAGCGCCAAACAGTTGAACTGGGGCAGTATTATGACGGTTGTCCTGGAGGGAAAACAGATCGCTGATCACGACCAGGAGATATTGCTTAATGTGTTCGACTATCTGAGCAAAGTCTATGGGAAAATGAAAAGGGCTCTGGGGCCTTTGTCCGTTCTGCACCCTCTCAGGGCCACTGCGCTGCTGAGCCATGCATCGAAAGAAGTCGCCTTGCTGGATGTGATCACCTGCCTCCTTCACGATACTTTTGAGGATTTTAAACCCTCCCAGTTCAAGGATTCGGACTGGATCAAACTGGACAATACATTTCAGGCTTTTTTGTCGGAATTGCCTGAAGACCACCAGAAGCGTCTGAAACAACAGCTGCAATGGTTGACCAAAGAGCCTTCGGAAACCTACTATCACTATATCGGTCGTTTGCTTGATCAAGCCGGAGAGACGTCTGAGGTGGTAAGGGTCAAGCTTGCCGACCGCCTGGACAACACGTTCGACATGCGCATTGAGTTGCAGGATCCTCTGCTGGGCGTGGACTTTTTCGAAATCATCTTTCAGATGGCTTTCACCAACACTTGCAGGGGGTATCGACCGGACAGGCCTCATCAGCCCACGGTGATCATGAACGGCGCGGATCGCCTCTACCAGCTCTTTAAAAATATCGTGTTGATGTCACTCATCCGGCAGAAAAAAGCGGGAGCCGGAGATCCCGTGACGCAGGAGCTCTTTGAAGCCCTCGCAAAGGCCAGCATGAAGGAAGCGCAGAGAATTGCCCTGCATGTCTTTGGATACCATGAACCGGATGTTGCAAAGTTCCGGAAACTTCTCATGGAAACGATGGTTTATTCTCAATCGGGGGGATTTGATACGGTAACGCTTCCCAATGAAGCGTCCCGTCTGAATGGACTGCTCATGACCGTATTCGATCAACCGAAGCGCGAAGCCCGCAAGAAGCAGCTCGTGGCCTTATACAGGGACAAGGCGTTTATGATTCAGGTGGCCATCTCCTTTGTAATCATCTTTCTGAACTTCCTCAATGACCCCGATTATTTCATTCACGGCATCAGCGCCAATGGAGTTCGTCCGGAATCCTGACCCCCCTTTGATATAATCGGTTTTTTCAAAGGCGACCCGACACACATTGTCCCGGCCAGGACCGCCGACTCCCGGATGAAGCGGCCGGACCCCATGTCAAATGAAGTTATGACGAAGGCGTTTCAGACCCGGCCGTAGTCGTCTTCCAACCTTTCGATATCATCCTCGCCAAAGTACTCGCCAGTCTGAACTTCAATAAATACGGTGTTTTCCAAACCAGGATTCCAGATGCGGTGCCATGCCTGAACCGGCAGATCGACCGCCTGGCCCGAGGTCAACGCCATGTCCTGGTCGTTCAGAGTCACAACCGCCTGGCCGCTGATCATGTACCAGTGTTCGCAACGCTTGAAATGGCGCTGATAACTCAATCGCTGGCCGGGATAGACGGTGATCCGCTTGACTTTATGGTCTGGAGCATTGGAAAGAATTTCAAAAAAGCCCCAGGGCCTGTGATCCTCAAGGCCGCTCTGTTGGATAATCATTTCATAACCCCTGATGTAATCCTGCACTCTGCAGTCCGCACGGGACGCTTTTCACTAAACCGACAACATCTTACTTCCTGGCACCCTGATATACCGGCATTTATACCTCAACCGGACTCATACTTCCAGCAATTCGTCAGAATGACTGATCAATTTTAAGATAACCGGAAGAAAGTTCTTGAGCAAAGGTAAAGTATCCTCTATAAAGCAAAAAGATAACATGATCAGATATCGATCGTAAAAATATGTGATGGAATCCGAAAATTTACAGTTAGAAAAGGAATAACCAACATGTCAGACAGCAGATTCGACGTTTCATGGACCTGCCTCTTTTGCGGACAGGTTAACGTGGACAATTTTGAAGAAATATTCATGCCGTTTTGCGATGGCTGTAAAAGAGAAATTTTCTGGGAAGATATTTTAACAGACAAACAGATTGATGATTTAAACCAATTAAAAAAGTAACGGGCATGCCCTGAGTCACAACGATTCATAATGAGGACCCGGTTTCCGAGCGCCGATATCGAACCGCCGGAGAAGGGGAAATTTTATAAATTGATTTATATGTCAATCCTGTGATAGAAACCTGACATGGCAAAGGATAACAGCAAAGAAAATTCGGATCTTCTTCAAAGATTGAAGCTTCTTCTGGCTGAGAGCGACAAACGTCAAAGCATTCCTCCGGAAGAGAAAAATCAGACAAATCAGGCGTCCCTGGAAGAGGCCCTTCACGATATCCTATCTTCCCCTGAGAAGTTAAATCAGGAAAGCCGGGAAGAAGAAGTTCAGGGTATTTCAACAGGTGATCCCGAAATCCAGCAAAGCACCCCCACGGAAGAAATAAATCAGGAAAGCCGGGAAGAAACGACTCCGGAACCGTCCTCACCATCCGGAGAAATCAAGCAGGAAAACCGGGGAGAAGAAGTTCAGGATATTTCCATAAGCAGTTCCGAAATCCAGCAAAGCGCCCCCACGGAAGAAATAAATCAGGAAAGCCGGGAAGAGGCAACCCGGAATATGTCCCTGCCAACTGAAGAAAGCGATCAGGAAGGACTTCAAACAGCACCCCCGGATATCTCAGACACAGAATCCGAAATACGACAGGACGAACCCCCGGAAGAGCTAAAGAAGGAGCCCTTGGGAAAGGTTGAGCTCGACGACCAATTTAAAAATACATTAAAAGAAGGAGTGATTATGCCTCAGGTCGGAAATTATGTCGTAAATTACAAAAACATCATCGTTAAAACTTCAGACGGTTCAGTCATCACGGGAAAAACAAACATCGATGCCTTCGGCAGGTTGACTGAATATCTGAAACAAGGAACGGATAAATTCATAACGGTTTTCTCCGAAGAAGCGGGGGACAAATCCAAACAGGTGACCATCGTCAACAAGGATCATATCATCTGGGCAAATACTTGGGATTAGTTCAAGGCGAAAACGGCTTCTCCACATTCGCAGCGATAGAGCCGAGCCAGCGCATTCCCCGGCGATAAAGAGCACATTTATTTAAACACACTGTTACAGAAGGCCTGTCATTCGGACAGGCCTTTTTGTTTTCCTGATTTCCTTCGGGAATAAAACAGCAGGTATTCCTGATTTTCGCAGGCAAGAAACATTTAAAAATTTTGCTTTTATGGAGGGGTTAAATCGGCCTTTCCGGATGCGGGAGATGCTTTTTTAAAAGGGGTTGCGACAGAAGCTCAGCTTTAAAAAAAGGGTTAACGACTTTTCGTTAACCCCTTGATTTTCTTGGTAGCGGGGAGAGGATTCGAACCTCTGACCTTTGGGTTATGAGCCCAACGAGCTACCGGACTGCTCCACCCCGCGTCAGCATTAAATGAAATTGAAGGGTCTACTTAGCTCAGAAACCTGTCGGCTGTCAAGACAAATTTCTATTTTATATGATCAATGACACTGTATATATTTATTTTTCGTTCTATCCCTTTGATTTCAGTTGATGAATAAACAGGTTCAGCAGAAACGAGATCTCGCACCTGCTGATAGGTTTCTTCACAGATCAAAATCTGATTCTCTTGAGCCAATTTCTCCAACCTTGAAGCCAGGTTGACAGTCGGACCGAAAACCGTGTATTCCTTTTTGTGAGAAGAACCGAAGATGCCCGCCATGGCCTCGCCGGTGCTGATCCCGATGCCGATGTTGAAATATCGATTTCCAGGCAGATTTTCATTCACGGCTTTCATGGTCTCTTTCATGCGGATAGCGCATGACACCGCACGGTACGAATCATCATCATGGGAAAGCGGCGATCCAAAAACCCCCATGATGCTGTCGCCGATATGCTTATCCAGAGTCCCGTCGCATTCATAAACGATGTTGTCCAAGGGTTCGAAATAATTGTCGTTCATCATGTCTGCAAGTTCCTGCGCTGACATTTTCTCCGCAATTTCAGAAAACCCTCGAATATCACTGAAGAGGACGCTGACCTTCTGTCTTCGTGGCGCGATCGTACGATTTCCCTTCTGAAGTTCATTCAATATCTGCACAGAAACAAAGGATTTCAACCGTTTCTTTATGTTGTATTCACGAACCTTGGCCCGGATTTCAATATTCTCAAAAGGCTTTGTCAAAAAACCGTCGATCCCTGCATTGACGGCAGCAATGGCACTTTCCATGGTCGCGTAACCGGTCAGCATAATCCGGGTAATTTCCGAATTCATCCTGCCGATTTCGACAAGGGTCTGCAATCCGTCCATGCCCGGCATCTTGAAATCAGAAATGACCGTTTCAAGATCATGCTTCCTGTCTGCCACGATTTTCAGGGCCTCTTCTCCGGTTTCTGCCGTGATCACCTCATAACCATCCTTTGCAAGCACCTTGCGCAGAGATCGCCTGACACCCTCCTCATCATCCACAACCATCAGATAGTTCATTTTCACTCCCTGTTTCGCGGTATTTCGATATTAAATATGGTCCCCTTCCCTTTCTCGCTCTCGACCCGAATGGAGCCCTCGTGTTTTTTGATGATTTCATGAGAAATATACAATCCCAAGCCGGTCCCTTTTCCTACGGGTTTCGTAGTAAAAAAGGGGTTGAAAATTTCCTTTAACTGATCCGAAGAAATGCCCGCTCCCGTGTCGCGACACTGAACAATGACCTTGTCCGCCAGTCGGTCATATCGGGTGGTCAGAGAAATGGTTCCGCGCCGGTCCGGAAGCGCCTCGATGGCATTCTTGATCATGTTGATGAAAACCTGCCCCAGGTTGGCAAAATTTCCCTGCACGTTCGGCAGATCCTCTTCATAATTTCTTTCGATGACAATCGGATCTTTTTTGTATTGATTATGGAGGACCCGTAAGGCGTTATCGATAACAGCGGAAAGATTGACTGATTCCATATAGTTCTGGGTCTGGCGTGACAAATCAAGAAGACTCCGCACGATGTCGCGCGCACGACGCATCTCCCGGAGTGAAAAATCAAGATCATCCAGCACCTCATTGCGCAATTCGATCTTCACGTTCTCCCACGATCCGATTGTTTCCACTGTCGTCTGCGTCAAACTGTAGGCGCTGCTCAACGGGTTGTTCAGTTCATGGGCCGCCCCGGCAACGAGTTGCCCGATGGCTGCCAGACTTTCCGACCGGATGAGTTGCACCTGTGTCCTCTCTTTCTCTTCCAGGACGCGCCTCAAATCAGCGGTTCTTTCTTCAACCTTTCTTTCCAGCTCGAGATTCATCATGGATATTTTTTCATAAGCCCAGGCATGTTCCATGGCCGTAACACTCTGATTGGCAATGGTCATTAAAAGCTGCCGGTCCTCCTCAACAAAAAGCTCCCCCGATTTTCTCTGACCAAGCGCCATAACCCCCAACAACCGATTACGGGACAGAAGAGGAATTATCAGAACGGCATGAAGACGATCGAACAGCGTGATGACCTCGGTCTGGCGCTCAGGCAGGGAATGCAGTTGCCGATGGACTACGGCTTTATCCAGGGGCTCCCGACATATTTCGAGAAAATGGACGATGGGGTGATTTCTGTCAAACCCATCCTCCGAAATTTCTTCACATAGATTGCCTGCATGTTGATAAAAATAACCATTACCCGCCGCATTCAGCATGAGGAGATCGACGCGGGATAACTGCAGGACGGAAGAAGTTCTTTCCAGGAGCAGATCGCGAATCTGATCAAATTTAAGCAATGAAGCCATGTCCCTGCTGATCTCCTCCAGGAGTTTCTGGTAATCGTATTTACCCCGATAGAAAAGATTATCGATGGTCTTCTGTACCCGGTCGCGGAGAGGATTGAAAAAAAGGACGATCAGCAGGGCCATGAGGAAGGGCGGCAGAAGGGAATGCCCTCCTCCTGAGGCCAGGAAAAGGGCATTGAAGAGATAAATAAAAAAAATGTAAACAAGCGTCAGAACGCCGGTCAGGATGAAATAGCTGGTTCCCTGACGAATCATGGCTCCCATGTCAAAAAGATCGTATTTCAGGACTCCGAAAGCCAGAAATATGGCAGGCAGAAAACTGAAATTTCCCATTGGGTACATGTCGATCCCGCTGACAGGCAGAATATTCAGGGCAAGAACCAGCGCCGTTATGCCCATCCCACCGATCAGGTATTTGATTCTGTTTTTCTGATGGTTGTCGTCGGCAGACTTCAGCCCCTTCAACAGGACCACCAGACAGTAAAAAACCGTGAATCCCACTCCCGCCGAAAAGACGTGAAAAACAGGACCGGCCTTGGCGATTGTGCCAAAAGAGTAATGGTGAAAGCCTGCGATGAACAGATCCGAAGAAATGAAGAAAAGCAGCGAAAGGCTGAACAGGTAAGCGATTCCTTCGATCCATTTGCGATGCCCGATTCCGAGGAAGGAATGAACAAACCGGATATAGAGAGGAAGGCTGAAAACAAAAAGGTGGTAGGTCCAGCGGTCGATCTGCAGAGCAAGGATTTTGTCGGAAATGAGATTCACAAGGGCCACATCGGCATTCATGATGGCTCCCAGAAAGCAGATTCCTGCGAAGAGGATATTCGTCTGATTTTTCTCAGCTCTGAGAACGGCAATCAGGAAAATAAACGTTAAGACGAAAAAACCGAGGACCGGCGGCACAATCGCGCCGTAAGAAATCAACAAGGTATTCAAGTGCGCAACTCCAGCGGGAACAGGGTAAGTCCAACTCCATATCACAGCACTCCCGGTGTCGGCTTGACGTCAGTTCCTCGACAAAGGCCGACTCGTGGGCCGCGCCGGCCTTAATTTTGCCGCCTTGAGTTTCTCTCAGATCTGGAATCGGAATATGCAGCCTAATAAGATCTGGAAAATTTATTTTTAAATTTGAATCCTGATTTTTTTCTCTTTGATTTTGATGACGCAGAACAAGCTTTGCAGGATACAAGCCATCCGTTCCTGTATTATTCCCCGGTGGGGTAAAATTAAAACAGAAAGACGGCTACGGCGATGACGGTCGTGTGTCCTCCATTCTTTACAATACTGGACTGGGTAATGTTTCTCGTACTGACGATCTTTCCGCTGATTTTGAAAATCTCCTTTTTTTCATCCCAGCTTTCGTCAATATTGAAATCAATCCCGAGGGTGGAAGCCAGCATGGCCGCGGCAAGGTCCTCCGCATGATCGCCTGCCTGGCGTTCCGTTTGACCGAAAGCGTGATATTCACTGATATATCCATAGGCATTCCTGTCGGTCGGAATTGCACAGCCAATGGAAGCCGCCAGCAAACGCCTCGGCTCATTGCTGCTGCATCGACTCAAGACGCAATAGGTAATGGACCCGGCCTTCAGTTCCTTCAGCCCCATCCCCTGGGAAATGACCTTACAGCCGGGCGGCAATATGCTGGACACCTGAACCAGATTGCACTTTTCAATTCCGGCATCCCGAAGAGCCAGTTCAAATGAGTGCAGTTCTTCCTTGTGGGTCCCCACACCTTTGGTAAAAAATATTTTTTTCGGGACAAGGCTGTTCAACTGCTTTCGCTCCTTAATATATCGATGTTCTTTTGATCCCGGGCACAAACCTCCCGATCAAATTTGTGGGCGTGCTAACACATCAATCAAGATAAGTCCAGCATTATGTTCACTTCAGGTGACAAGAAAATTCATTACGAAAAAAGAAAAGTTAGGTTCCGCAACGCGCGCTTTTTTCACCTTTGAAACAATGAAACCTGAAAATTCCATCTTCATAATAGAGATAGGAAAAATGCCGGATCCAGTCCCCCAGAGTGATGGTATATTTTCTCCGCCCCCTGATTTGAAATTCTTTCAGAATCGGTTGGTGGCAATGCCCCAGGATCACAGCGTCAATCTCTCCCTGTATCTTCGCTGCAGAAAAAGCATGCAGTATTCCGGAAAGTTTTTCTTCGGAAGGCCGGGATTGGCCCTTGCTCGTGGCTGAACAGGCAGCGGCAATCTTCCACAACCAGGAAAGAGGAAGGCGGCGCTGGAGCTGATAGATCAAGCGGCTCCTCAAAAGTTTTCGAAGCCTCAGATATTGAACATTACTCCTGTCCACCGTATCGCCGTGGGAAAAAAGGACTTTACAGTCATCCAGCATGAGCGTCGTCCAGTCGGTAAAAACCTCCATCCCCAGTATCCGGGTGAAGTAATCGGAAAGGAAGAAATCATGATTGCCTTCCGCAAAATGAACGCGGACCCCCCTATCCCTGACAGCGATCAATGCCAGGATAACCGGCAGAAATTCCGGATAAACCATTTCGCCCCGGCAAAACCAGAAATCGAAAAAATCTCCCCCGATATAAAGATCATCCACGGGAATCCGCCGGCGAGCCGCAGATTCCCTCTTCAAGGGCGAATTGACATCGGAAGGATGAATGAGCAGCGAAAGAAAATTCAGCATTTTCCGATAATTCAGATCACAGCTGTTCTTCAGATGCGCATCGGCGATAAATACCGCTTTCATGAAATCCAGGATGTTCCTTCCGTCTGTTTTTTCTTTCTGTTCAATCGTTTATCTCAAGAAGGCGTTCTTCATTAGCATAAAGGACTCTTCCGAAAAAGATGAATTTTCAGAAATCCACTCCTCCGGCCGGCGATTGCGCTTCCTATGATGTTCGCTTCAGGAGATTCATCTTGACACGGATGGAAATCTTTCGTTACAGATAGCCCCGGAAAGCTTGGAACAGTTATAAGATCGGAGGAACTGAACGTGACAGGAACCTTTGCAAACACGGGGGCCATAATTGCCGGTAGTCTGGTGGGGTTAGTTCTCGGTAAACGGCTTCACGAACGATTCAAGACGATCGTCATGCAGGCGATCGGCCTCGCCGTGATTCTCCTCGGCCTGCAAATGGCCTTCACGGCAAAGGATGTTCTGATTGTCACCGCCTGCCTGCTTGCAGGAGGGATCACGGGAGAACTTCTCAAGATCGAGCAGAGGGTCGAAGCTCTGGGGGAATGGCTGAAAACCCGTTTCCGTTCCACATCCTCAACTTTTGTTCAGGGCTTTGTATCCGCTTCCCTTCTCTATGTAACCGGCGCCATGGCTATTGTCGGCTCTATACAGGATGGTACGATCGGAGATGCGAGAACGCTGTACTTCAAATCCCTTCTCGATGGCATTTCCGCCATCGCCTTCTCAGCCACCCTGGGTATCGGAGTCCTCTTTTCCGCTCTTTCCGTCTTCGTTTTCCAGGGAAGCATAACCCTGCTCGCCTCATCGCTTCTCTTTCTGCAGAAACCCGCAATTCTGACTGCCATTACAGCCACCGGGGGGGTGATCATCATGGCCATCGGTACCAACATCCTGGAGATGACCAGAATCCGCATCGGCAACTTTATTCCCGCCCTGTTCTACGCCGTTTTGTGGGCGTACTTTTTTATCTCTTAGAATACCCCCTCCATTTTCTTTCAAAATCATCAGAACCTGGCTCAATCAATACGCCAATCTTTAATCTGCATGTAATCAATATACAGTTACAATGTATCTATATGTTATATTTTATTGACTTTTTTAAGAACTTATGAAAAAAGGCACACATTTAAAAATCAATTGATGCCTCATACCCCGTCGCAGTGAAATGTTTATGTTTTATCCCGTTAATCCTTATCAAAACAAAATAATAATTTCTTCTTTTTGCGGCAATGATTTCCTGTTTACCCTCGCACAATTGAAGCATATCGTCTGCTATGCTTTTTAAATCAGGTTGTTTCATCAGCACGAGTTGTCTGATGTTTTGATTTTGGAAGTTACATAACGTAAAGGAGACAGTGGAAGATGATTACAGTACAGGATATCGAAAATGTAATTGCGGCAAGAGGCAATGCCCGCGAGCATCTCATGGCAATACTCCGAGATCTGGAAAACCTTTCCGGCCGGAATGTGCTGGATGTTTCCGTTCTGAACACACTGGCCATGAAGATGGATCTGCCGCAAAGCGCCATTTCGGGATTCACCAGTTTCTACACGATGTTCAGCACTGAACCCCGCGCCAAATTTATTATCCGGGTCTGCAAATCGGGACCCTGTCATGTCATGGGAGCCCGTACAATCTTTGATGTCATTGAAAATCATCTGGGCATCAGGGCGGGAGAAACCACCGCGGACGGCCTTTTCCATCTTGAAGAGTGTGAATGTCTCGGGCTCTGTTCTGCAGCTCCGGCCATGATGGTCAATTATGATATGCATGGAAACCTGTCGGAAAGCAATATCAAGGAAATCCTGGACAGTTACTCGGCCAGGGAACCCGCCTTTAAGGCGGAATACGGCCCCGGGATTGAAGGTCGGGCGGTTATCATCAACAACAGCCAGCAGACCAGACGCCTTCTGGAAAACGTCGGCAAGGTGGATCCCGCCAGCATCGAAAGCTATCTCCAGAACGGCGGTTACGAAGCGGCCCGCAAGGCTTTTGCCGAATACTCACCCGAGCAGGTCATCGGCATCGTCAAGGATTCCGGCCTCAGAGGCCGCGGCGGCGCCGGGTTCCCCGTAGGAGTGAAATGGTCCTTTGTCCCGAAAGGAGAGATGCAGAAATACGTGATCTGCAACGCCGACGAAGGCGAACCGGGAACATTCAAGGACCGCGTTCTGATGGAAGAAAATCCCCAGCAGTTAATCGAGGGCATGCTTCTGTGCGGGTATGCCATCGGCGCGACGCTGGGCTACATTTACGTAAGAGGTGAATACCGGCGCTCCATCGAACGTCTGCAGTCAGCCATCGACCAGGCCCGGGCAAAAGGGTTCCTCGGGAAAAAGATCTTCGGTTCGAACTTCGATTTCGACATCTTTGTCAAGGAAGGCGGCGGAGCTTATGTGTGCGGCGAGGAAACCTCCCTGATCAACTCCATGGAAGGGAAAAGGGGCTATCCGCGCGTGCGTCCCCCATTCCCAGCGGCCGCCGGATTCATGGGAATGCCCTCCAACGTGAACAACGTCGAAACCCTCTCCTCCATTCCAATGATCGTCGCCAGAGGCGCCGACTGGTTTAAATCTGTAGGGACGGCAACCTGTGCCGGAACAAAATTGTATTGCCTCTCCGGCAAGGTCAACCAGACGGGCCTTGTGGAACTCCCCATGGGCGCGACTCTGCGGCAGATGATCGATACCTTCGGCGGCGGCATGAAGAGTGGTTCGTCCTTCAAATTCGCCCAGGTTGGCGGGGCAGCCGGCGGCATCCTGGGTGCGGATCTGATGGATCTCCCTCTGGATATCGATTCCACCATCAAGGCAGGGGTCACCCTCGGCTCCGGCGTCGTTCTGGTCTGTGATCAGGAAACCTGCGCCGTCGACTTCCTGCTCAATGTACTGAACTTCTTTGAACATGAATCCTGCGGCCAGTGCATTCCCTGCAAACTGGGCACTTCCCAGCTCCACTATGTGGCCCAGAAATTCGCTATGAGAGAGGCCGAAGAAAAAGACATCCAATTGATGATCGACACCGCAAAGATGATGAAACTGGCTTCATTGTGCGCCCTCGGTCAGTCTCCGATTCTGCCTATTGAAACGATGATCCGTAATTTCCGGGAAGAATTCGTCAAACACTGTGATCCTGATTACGAATGTCCCCAGTGCGATGCGTCTCTGCAAGCCTATTATTTATAAAAAATAACGGCATCCGAAAGCAGAAGGCCAAACTGGATATCAACTGAACAATAATTTTCCGAGCTGTGCTCGTTTCGTTGAAACAGAAATAACCAATGGAGGAACATATGTCTTCAATAAACCTGACGGTAAACAATATCGATGTAGAAGTAGAAGCCGGCGCCACCCTGTATCAGGCGGCACAGAAGGCAGGCGTCAACATTCCCACGCTTTGCGCCTGGTTCGACAAGGATCACACCCCGGGAGCCTGCAGGGTCTGCGTGGTCGAAGTGGAAGGCATGCCGAGCCTGGCCGCGTCCTGTGCCTATCCCGCGCAGAACGGCATGAAGGTTTTTACCAATTCGGACAAAGTTCGACAGGCACGAAAAATGATTGTCGAACTGATCCTGGCCAGCCATCCTCAGGAGTGCAATTTCTGTGTCCGTAACGGAAACTGTGAGCTGCAGAAAGTCGCTGAAATGGTCGGCGTCAAGAATATCCGTTACGATTCGGAAGAATTCGACAGAGACCGCGAACTGGACACTTCCAGCCCGGCGATCGTGCGCGACAGCAGCAAATGCATCAACTGCCGCCGGTGCGTCACCGTCTGCGAATCCATTCAGACCGTGGCCGCTCTGAGCCCCATGAACCGTGGTTATGAATCCACGGTTTCTCCTGCTTTCAATCTGCCTCTGAACGAAACCAACTGCGTCAATTGCGGTCAGTGTGTCATGGCCTGCCCGGTGGGCGCGCTTTATGAGAAGGATCAGGTGGACGAAGTATGGAAAGCCCTTCAGGATCCGACCAGGCATGTCGTCGTCCAGGAAGCGCCGGCCATCCGCGCCGCCCTGGGTGAGGAATTTGGAATGCCTCCCGGCTCCCTGGTCACCGGGAAAATGATCGCCGCACTCCGTCGCCTGGGATTCGACAAGGTTTTTGATACTAACTTTACCGCCGACCTCACCATCATCGAGGAGGGGAACGAGCTCCTGAAGCGGGTCAAGGAAGGAGGCACCCTTCCCATGATCACTTCCTGCAGCCCCGGCTGGATCAAGTTCTGCGAACACTTCTATCCGGATCTTCTGGGACATCTGTCCACCTGCAAATCACCCCAGCAGATGTTCGGCGCCCTGGCAAAAACCTATTATGCCCAGGTTTCCGGAATCGATCCCGCAAACATTTTCTCCGTGTCCATCATGCCCTGCACGGCCAAGAAATACGAGGCACAGAGGCCGGAGATGAAGAGCAGCGGATATCAGGATGTGGACGTCGTGCTGACGACTCGCGAGCTGGCCCGGATGATCAAGGAGGCCGGCATCGATTTCGTCAATCTGCCCGATGAAAAATATGACGATCCCATGGGCGAATACACCGGCGCGGCCACGATATTCGGCGCGACAGGCGGCGTGATGGAAGCCGCACTGCGCACCGTTTACGCCGTCGTTACCGGAGAAGAGCTCAGCGATCTGAATATTATGCCTGTCCGCGGTCTTGAAGGAGTCAAGGCGGCAGCCGTTCCCGTCGGCGCCCTGGGTGACGTCAAGGTCGCCGTCGCTCACGGACTGGGAAATGCCCGCAAGCTCCTCGATGAAATAAGGGCCGGCAAGTCGGAATATGCCTTCATCGAAGTCATGTGCTGTCCTGGCGGCTGCGTTGCCGGCGGCGGTGAGCCCATCCCGACGACGGATGAAATCCGCATGTTGCGGGCGGGAGCCCTCTATCGGGATGACGGTGAAGTGCAGCAATACCGTCAGTCCCATCAGAGCCCTCCCGTCAAGGCGGTTTACGAGAAATTCCTCAAGGAACCGCTGGGACACAAATCCCATGAGCTCCTGCACACCCATTATGTCCAGCGGGGTCAGTCGTTGCCGCATCTGGACGCATCGCCGGCCGGTGAAAAGGAAACCGTTGAGGCGATGTGTGAAAAGGACTGAGAACCGGCTATGATTTTCATGCCGGGAGAGCAGTCCGCGAGGCGCTTTGATCCTATCCCTCGTTACTGAAACAGTCATTTAACCAATAACATAGGGGGCAGACCTTATCGGCCTGCCCCCTGCTTTTGGATGCAGCAGCAATACGATTTTTATGGTGAAGAAATGCTTTTCTCTTTTTCCGCCATTGCTGTATCCCCTTTCTTTTGATACAGGTCAGGTTATTTTATACCAAGTCGTCTTCATTCTGCTGACTGTGCCGGCTTCGTCGTCGACACCTCGACGGATTATCGGTACGGCTGCATCGCCTTCTTCCTGCTTCCCTGTGATCTTGGATGCAGGCAATCTTGGTATCAAGGATCAATGAATATGGATGCCACACCTAAGGGAAACCGCCTGCACATAGCCCTCCTGGGGCGCACCAACGTCGGTAAATCCAGCATCTTGAACATGATTACCGGTCAGGATATCGCCATTACTTCTCCTGTGGCGGGAACCACGACGGATGTCGTGGAAAAGGCCATGGAACTTCTGCCCCTGGGACCCGTTCTCTTTCTCGATACGGCGGGACTGGATGACGTCTCGAAACTTTCCTCACTGCGACTGAAAAAAACGGAGAAGATTTTTGACCGTGCGGATGTCGCCATTCTGGTCACGGAGCCAGACTTCTGGGGAACTTATGAAGAAGAAGTCCTGGCTGAAATGAACAGACGGAAGACCCCCGTCATCGTGGCTATCAACAAAATCGATCTCCATCGTCCATCAGGACAATTCCTTCGCGACGTGCAGGCAAAAACGCTTCACATCATACCCGTATCCACTATCGATGCCCAAAAGCGCGATTCCTTTCTGGACATCCTGAAGCGGCAGCTTCTGGAAATCGTCCCCAACGATTTCGTGCAGCCTCCGCCCCTGGTGGGAGATCTTATGCCTCCCGGAGGGCTTGCCGTTCTGGTTGTTCCCATTGATTTGCAGGCACCGAAAGGCCGTCTGATCCTTCCCCAGGTTCAGACGATCCGCGATGCGCTGGACAACGACGCAGCCGTCGTTATCGTCAAGGATAGAGAACTGCCGGCCACCCTGTCCCTGCTGAAACGGACGCCGGATGTCGTTGTCTGCGATTCTCAGGCTGTTCTCAAGGTTTCCGCCGATGTGTCCCCGGAAATCCCCCTGACCACCTTTTCCATCCTTTTCGCACGCCAGAAAGGGGATCTCGTCACGGCAGCCGAGGGGGCTGCGCACATTGAAGCCCTGCAATCCGGGGATCGGGTGCTCATTGCCGAGGCCTGTTCCCATCACCCTCTGCAGGATGACATCGGTCGGGTAAAGATCCCCCGCTGGCTGAAGCAGTATGTGGGAGGAGACATTCAAACGGACGTTTCCGCAGGAAGGAATTATCCGGATAACCTCCAGGATTACAAACTGATCATCCACTGCGGCGCCTGCATGCTGACTCGGCGGGAAATGCTCAGCCGGATGCAGCAGGCCCGGGAAGCCGGTGTCCCGATCACCAACTATGGTCTGGCGATTTCCTTCACCCAAGGCATTGTTCGCCGGACCCTCTCCCCCTTTCCTTCCGCTCTTCTCGCCTTCGACCGGAAGATGAAAGAGCATCAGTTGCAGTAACACGGCGACTTGCTGATCGAAATCCCTTTCCATAAACATCCCCCAAATCACGTCAACATAAACCTTCAAGACGTTCTCCTCATTCAGCGACCAAGGCCTTTTTGGTACGATTTGCGATAAAGCAAATTTATCGAGCTTGTTCAGAAGGCAGCCGTTCCAGTCTGCCTTATATCCTCGTGTTGGGACGACCGTTCACCCCTATCCCTTTAACCAGGCTGTGCTGCGCGATATCCCATGGCACCTCTATTGCTTGAACACATCAGACATCCCAGGATAATGGAATGAGGAAGGGCGAGGATTATGGAAAAAATTCTGTTGGTGGATGATGAACAATTTGTACTGGATGGATTGAAGCGCCAGCTTCGCAGGAAGTATGCTATCCACACGGCGGACGGTGGGGAAAAGGGTCTGCAGCTGATTCAGTCGGACGGTCCCTTTGCTGTGGTTGTATCAGACATGCGCATGCCGGAAATGAATGGAATTGAATTTCTGACCCAGGTCCGCCGTGTCGCTCCGGATAGCATCCGCATCATGCTTACCGGGTACGCGGACCAGAAGACCGCCATCAATGCCATCAACGAGGGGGCAATTTTCCGCTTCCTCACTAAACCCTGCTCCCTGGAAAATTTAACGGTTGCTCTCGACGCGGCACTGGATCAGTATCGTCTGATTACGGCAGAAAAGGAACTGCTTGAAAAAACACTCAAAGGCAGCATCAAGGTCCTTGTAGACATTCTGTCCCTGTCCGCCCCCGCCGCTTTCAGCCAAGCCACGCGCCTGAGGAAATACGCAGCCCAGATCGTCGCCAGGCTGGAGTTTCCCGACTCGTGGCAGTACGAAATCGCCGCGTTGCTGTCTTCCATCGGATTTGTCAATATCCCGCCCGAAACAATCACGAAACATCTTATCGGGGAGAAGCTGACGGGTCGTGAACAGGAAATGATCGACGCCGTACCTGAAACGGCGGGAATGCTGCTGGCCAACATCCCCCGCCTGTCTGCGGTCGCATTGATGATCAACCGGCAGAACACCCCCTGTTCCGAGCCCACGGCTTTCAAAAACGGCGATTTCCACGAAGCTGTTCGCATCGGGGCAAATCTTCTCAAGGTGCTTACGGACTTTGACATCCTCCTGATCCGAAATTATGAGCCGGAAGAAGCCATCAGGATCATGTCAGAACGGATCGGCCTTTATGATCGCACCCTGCTGAATATGCTTGCCATTCTGGATTTACCCCGGAGAGATCAGGGAGTCCGCAACATCCGGATCGATGACCTCCGCGAGGGCATGATCATCGATGCGGACATTCGGAATACACATGGGATATTGGTTGTCCCTAAAGGATATGAAGTCAACGAATCTACATGCCAGCGTCTCAAGAATTTTCTTATCCGCCAGACGGGAGCGGAAACCGTCCGTGTCCTGATGCCCGTTTACGCAGAAGAAGAGAGTCAATAAATGTCTGATATTCCGAACAAGCCTTCCTTTGAACTGGAAGCGGAACTCTTCATGCAGAATTCCAGGGGATGGGAAACGATATTTGACACCCTCTCGGAGCTGACTTTAGTCACGGATGCCGGAAAAAGAGTGGTTCGCTGCAACCGTGCCGTCATCGTCCGGCTGGGCATGTCCTATCGGAAGATTATCGGGCAACCCATTAATGTCCTTTTCTTCGGCAGCGAACTCCCTGAAGTCGATCCTTTTGCCGAAGGTGTCCGTGAAGTCCACATCCCTGGAATTTCTGGAGATTTTCTCATCACCAGCAATCCCATCGGCGGAGGCTTGCTCCCCCAGGGAATGGTCCACGTTATGATGGATATCACCGAGAGGAAAAGAGCGGAAGAGATGGTCAGGGAACGGGAATCGATCTATCGTATCCTTGCCGAACATTCCTACGCCGGGGTTTATGTGGTTCAGGACGGCAGATTTCGTTTCATCAACAGCAACGCCGCATCCTATGGGGGCTACACCCGGACAGAGCTGCTGGGCCGGAGCACGGACATACTGGTTCATCCCCGGGACAAGGAAGAGGAAAATAAAAATGCCGGGGACATGCTGAAAGGCAAGAGAACGACCCCTTACGAGTTCAGGATCGTGACCAAGGATGGTGAGATACGGTGGATTATGGAAACCGTCACCTCTATCACATATGAAGGAAAGCCGGCAATCCTGGGAAATTCCATGGATATCACGGAAAAGCGACAGAGGGAGATGCATGATTTTCAATCCCAGAAGCTGGAATCGGTGGGTCTGCTGGCGGCGGGAATCGCCCACGAGATCAATACCCCCATTCAGTTTGTCGGCGACAACATTCATTTTATGAACGACGCCTTCCAGGATATTTTCCCCCTCCTTGCACTGCATGATGATTTTAAAAGCCTGGATACGGCGAATCCTGCCGAGTGTGCCGCCCTGCGAAACCGGATTCTTGAAAAAGCGGATGCCATGGATCTGGATTATCTCCGGGAGGAAATCCCCCATGCCATTGAACAGGCACTCGACGGGATTCAGCGGATGAGCCATATCGTCCAGGCTATGCGAGAGTTCTCCCATCCCGGAGGAGCGGAAAAGACGAATTTTGACCTCAACAAGGCTATCGAATCCACGATCATTTTAACTCGAAACGAATGGAAATATACCACGGAACTGACGACTTCGCTCGCCCAGGATCTGCCCCCGGTAAGAGGATATCCCGCAGACTTGAATCAGGTAATCCTGAACCTGCTCATCAATGCGGCTCACGCCATCCAGGCCAGATTGCAGAATGAGCCGGACGTAAAAGGTGAAATCGAAGTGTCAACGCACAGAACCGGCGATAAAGTGGAGGTCTGCATCCGCGACACGGGGACAGGGATTCCCCCTGAGATCCAGTCGAAAATCTTCGACCCGTTTTTTACGACCAAGGAGGTGGGAAAGGGTACGGGACAGGGGCTGGCCATCGCCCGTAATATCATCGTGCGCAAACACGGCGGCCGGATCTATTTTGAATCACAGGTCGGAAAGGGAACCACGTTCCATATTCGCCTCCCCCTGGAAGGATATTAATTTCAAACGCATGACTCCGGCGGTACCACATATGCTGATTTTTCTGCAGAATCAGCGCTTTGATGTTCAGGGACAATTCTGCTTTGCCTGCCTTTCAATCCCCTTCTCCCGTCGCTCCCTGATTAAAACCCTCCGGGGTAAAACCCCACCTGTTCAGCTATTCCTCAACTGTCCGGATGAACATATCCATGGCAAGACTTTGTTTGATCAACATTTTAAACGCATCTCGCATCCCCAGGGCAAAAGGAAGCTTCATCCAAGCCGGGATTTTATCGATCAAAGACCGCTTAAGCTGATTCTCCTCCTCTGTCGCACGTGTTCGTTTATCTCCCGGTCATCGGCCTCGCCTCCAAGCATGATAGCTTTGCTGCCCCTCTCCCCCTGAAGTCGCTTTACCGAATTTTACCGGCTCGGCCGATGCTTATGCCAGTCCTTCCGCCAAGACCTTGTTCCTTATCCTCTGTCTGCGAAGACGAATAACTTGCGTCCTGAATCTCAAACTGCCATATTTCAGTGCCGTGACAATAAGCTTCGGCGTATAACGCCAGCCGCTTGAACGACTTGTTATATGGGCTGTCCAACCTACTTCGACAAAATTGAGTTTATATATTCTTTCAAAGCCACTGCATTATTATGATCTGATTCTTTGGCCGCAAATAGAAGAGTTACTTCGCTCTTTTTGACATAACTCAGCAGCTCATTTACGGCTTCCGTGTCAGCCTCAAGTTCAGCGAAATACCTTTTCTTGAACTCCGGCCACTTTTTAACATCATGCTGAAACCATTTACGAAGCTCATTGGAAGGCGCTGTAGATTTGAGCCAGACATCGATCTTTGCTTCCTCTTTCGAGATCCCTCTCGGCCAAAGCCTATCTACCAATATCCTCAAACCATCTTTCGGATTTGGCTGATCATAAACGCGTTTGATAAATATTTTCATAATTCAACAAAATTAATCACGATAGGATAGTGTCAAGGCAGTTCACTGATTTTGCCTTAATAACCTCTATAAGTCAATCCAAGGACGCTGGAATTCTTAATCAAAGCGGGGACAAACCTAGTACCACGTAACATATTATAGTTCGCTTTTGTATAAAGTGTGATACACTGGTGACACCATGATAAAGGAGGTCGCCATGTCACTAAGATATCGAGTAACATTGACCCAGGATGAGCGTAAAGAATTGGAGGCATTAACACGACGTGGAAAAACACACGCGAGAAGAGTTATACATGCCCGGGCTTTATTGCTTTGTGACGCCGGAATTGATGGGCCGGCATGGAATGTTGCCGACATTGCAAAGGCGCTTGGAATAACAAGCCGCACGATTGAACATTTAAAAAAGCGGTTTGTAACGGATGGCCTTGAATCTGCGATGGAGCGCAAACCACGGGAAAAACCGCCAAGAGAAATCTTGTTTGACGGTGCATTTGAAGCAAGGCTGATCGCCTTGGCTTGCTCAGAGGCTCCCGAGGGACACCAACGATGGACAGTCAGACTTCTTGCCGATAAGGTTGTCGAGCTGAACATCGCTCCATCCATATCGCATATGACTGTGCAGCGGATTTTAAAAAAAACGAACTTAGACCTCACCTCAGCAAGTACTGGAAAATCCCGCCGAAAGGAAGCGCAGCATTTGTAGCCGCGATGGAGGATCTTTTGGAAGTCTACCATCTGCCATATGATGCTGATTATCCGGTGGTATGCATGGACGAGTCTTGCAAGCAAATGATCGGAGAAGTCCGTGAGCCGATACCGTGCAAACCGGGACAACCGGTGCGCGTTGACGACGAATACGTCAGAAACGGCGTCGCAGAAATATTCATGGAAGTGGAACCGTTGGCGGGCAAAAGACATGTGGCGGTGACGGAACGCCGCACCAGGAAGGATTGGGCGTTGCAGATCAAACAGATGCTTGATGAACGCTATCCTGACGCAATCAAAGTGCGACTGGTTATGGACAATTTGAATACGCACAATATCGCCTCACTCTATGAAACATTTGAGCCCAAGGAGGCCAGACGCCTGGCGGAACGGCTTGACATCCATTATACGCCGAAGCATGGAAGCTGGCTCAACATGGCAGAAATTGAACTCAGCGTTCTGAATGGTCAATGCCTTGATCGACGGATCGCCGACATGGAAACCATGCAGGCCGAAGTGGATGCATGGGAAAGAGACCGAAACAACAGCTCCAAAATAATTGATTGGCAATTTACTACCTCAGACGCTCGGATCAAGCTGAAACGTCTTTATCCGAATTTATAGAAGTTACGTGGTACTAGACAAAAAACGATGGGCTAAGCAATTTGCCTAACCCCTTGTTTTTATTGGTGGGCGATGCGCGATTCGAACGCGCGGCCTTTGGTTCCGGAGACCAACGCTCTATCCTACTGAGCTAATCGCCCCTGTGGGTTGGTTATTTGAAACAGAAAATCTGCCATCTGATAAAGATGGGCAATTTGGAAGGGCACTTTTTGGCATTTTTCCTGTAATCTGTCAAGGTCATATTTTATCAGGGACGGGTTCCTCATCGGGTAACACGCGGTAAGATCACAGGTAAAAGAAGTAAATATGAAGACTCTTTTAGGTAATGGTTGAAGTCAAGGATCAATTCTGTTAGATTCACCGATTATTGGTGACTTATCCATTATATGTACAAGAAGTGCCCGGAAGCGTATCTATTTAATAACAAACTATTTTCATTCAGGAATCCTGAATCCTGTTTCGGTATTTGAACAGTTTGCTGAATTGATTGGGGGTGTGATGACGAGTCCAGTAAAAATTTTCACTACACATAAGTTAATGGTTTTAATGGTCTGGCTGGGGCTGATATGTATTTTCTGTCTGCCGTCCAATTCCCTGGCCGCCAACAGAATCCTGAATATCCGTCATTGGGTCGCGCCGGATCATACCCGAATAGTCATCGATACTCGTGAGGCAGCCCGCTATCAGGTTGTAAAGGAAGGCCAGGTGCTGTCCCTTTATTTCAGAAACTGCGACATGCAGGAATCCATTCCCAATGCGATGCTCCTGAAAAAAAGAGGTATTGAGAAAATTCTGCATGAGCCCGTCGGCAGCCGCAGATACAAAGTGGATTTTTTCCTTGATGAGAAAGTGGAAACCACGGTTTTCAATTTAAAAAAGGTGGAAGACAAGCCTTATCGTATCGTTATCGATATTAAATTTCCAGATGTCGAAAAAAAGGAAGTCGAGGAGAGAGCTCAGGCCAGGGTGCAGCAGAGGCATAGAATAATCGTTATCGATCCCGGACATGGCGGTGACGATCCTGGGGCTGTTGGCAATGGGGGAACTTACGAAAAAGACGTTGTTCTGGAAATCAGCAGGAAGCTCAAGGCTTTCTTGAATCAGCAACAGGGATATCGTGCTTTTCTGACGCGGGAAGGAGACTATTACGTCCCATTCAAGAAAAGGATGCAGATTGCAAGAGAATACGGCGCGGCCATGTTTATCAGTGTGCACGCCGATGCCGCACCGAACCGGGAGGCAAGGGGCAGTTCGGTTTATTGTCTCTCCCTGGGCGGGGCCAGCAGTGTGGCTGCAAGGATTATAGCGAGCAAGGAAAACCTCGCCGACCTCATCGGCGGTTCTCCCAATGGGGAATCCAGTGAAGCATCCGACCCTATCATTCTCAACATGTGCCAGACGAACACATTGAATTTATCCAGGAATTTTGGAACGGTCCTGTTGGATAGTCTGGGAGGGGTGGGCCATGTGAAATTCAGGGCAGTCCAGGAAGCTGATTTCCGGGTTTTGAAACTTCCTGAAATTCCATCCGTTCTTGTAGAAACAGCATACATATCCAATTCGGAAGAAGAGGAATTGTTAAAAGATTATGCTTTTCAGTTGAGAATTGCAGAGGCCATGGGAAAAGCCATCTGCAATTTCGAACCCTCCATCCCGCTGACGCCATCCATAACACCAGCCGTTCTGGTCCGCAATGAACGCGATACAAAAAAGGCTGAACCCTTTCAAAGTCCGCTAGCACCGGTGAGCAAAAAAGTATCCCTCCATGAATCAAAGGATGAAAATCCCCCCACCATCCTTTTTCATAAGGTAAAAAGAGGAGAAACCCTGCAGAAAATAGCCCTCCGATATGATATCCCCCTTGCCGATCTGGCCCGATTAAACACCATCCGGATTCAGGACCCTCTTCTGGCGGGAAAGAAGCTGAAGATCGCAAAATTAGCCAACGCCGAAACTTCTGAGAATGAAAGGACGGCAGCGAATAGAAATCCTGTCTCACCCCGGATACCGGAAAAGGAAAAGGACCGGCCTTCCTTCCATAAAGTGCGGCGGGGAGAAACCCTGGATGCCATAGCGCGTCAATATGGGACTTCGCTTGCAAATCTTCTCAAAATAAATGGAATGACGATGAAAGATCCTCTCTTCGCAGGCGCTGCGATAAAAGTGAAGGGTGACGAGACCGTCAATCGTGGCGGGGAGGATGGAGCCGGCAACATCACAAGGAGAATCGCAAAAAATTCTCAGGCTGTCAGGTCATCGTCACGGGTTGCCTCTGTGTCCTCTTATGAAGTCAAAAAAGGCGACAGCCTCGATTCCATCGCCCGGGAGCATAATACGACTCTGTCCGCTCTTATGGAGCTCAATTCCATGAAGAGAACCGACAAGTTGCTCGCGGGAACGAAAATCAGGCTTCCCGAATCAGCGTCGAGCAAAGAATTAAAAGAGACGAAAACTCTATCGTCCGTGGCAAGACCCGTCGCCGGAAAGAAGAAAGGCGAACTGATTACCTACAAAGTGAAACGGGGCGATACCCTGGATACGATCGCCCGCAAGTATAAAACGCGGATCGATGTCCTGCTCTCACTGAATAACATGAAGCTGACCGATCCTTTGTATGCCAATCAGCCCTTGAAGCTTCCCGGGGATTCATCCTTTTTCTAAGAGGTGAAGAAACAAGAGGGACATGATGAGAATATCGGCATGGAACCGGCGAATTCTACCGATAGTCGTTATTTCAGTCGGCCTGCATCTGCCGGCCTTCACCGTTTCTGCTCAGGACATTTTTTATAACGGAGAACCTTTTAAAACACAAACGAAACTGACACCGCCGGCCCCTGCGGCTGCGGCTCCTGTTCCGAAAAACAATTTCCGCAAGCCGACCGATCTACTCGCCCCGGATAGAATGACTACAGATTTTGAGCCACGAGTCCTGCCGGAAGGAAAACATGATAAGCAGGAAAAAGAGGATTACTGGGCCACTTATGACTTGGGTATTTTTGCTCTTTACCTGTCCACTCTGCGCAATCGGATAATGGAACACGATATCAGTGGCCCCATGATGAGTGAGAAAAGCCGCTTTGAGGTAATGCGCTCATTAACTTCGGACTTTTCCGATCTGTCTTCACGGGAAAGATTTCAATCTATCGGTGAAATTTTTGAACCCGAACTGAAACTGGGGATTGAGTTCTGAAAGGATAAGCATCAGCGCTTATGATGATAAAGATTCAGGATGGTTTGTACGCCTTTCTCTGGCAAAGCAACAGAGAAAATAACTGCAACACGTTTCTGATTCATGAAGAAAAGACAATCCTCGTTGATCCGGGATATCGCCACCTGTTTAATCATGTGGAACGGGGACTTGCGACTCTGAATCTTTCACCGGAACAGATCGACGCAGTCATTGCAACCCATGGTCATTCCGATCATCTGGATGCCGCGGTGGATTTCAGTCGGCAAACCTTGTTCATGATGGGGCAGGAAGAATACCGGTATTTCAGCAGACTGGCCAGTCCTTCTTTCCCGATCCCTGAGCCGGACATCCTGCTGCAGGAGGGAGAATTGGATATCGGCACTGTGAGATTTCAGGTCATTTCAACGCCGGGGCATTCTCCAGGTTCGCTCTGCCTGTACTGGCCGGAACGAAAGGTGCTCTTTTCCGGTGATGTGGCTTTTGATCAAGGCATCGGCCGTTCCGATCTTCCCGGCGGCAACGGTAAACTGCTGAAGGAAAGTCTGAGAAGAATCGCTCAACTGGACGTGGAATATCTTCTGCCGGGTCATGGCAACGTAATCGCAGGCAGGGAGGCGGTCCAGGCCAATTTCCGGATGATTGAATCCTGCTGGTTTAACTATCTTTAAGAAATGACGCGGAATGTATCTGCTTGAGATAGAAGTTTTTCAACTGCCCGCGCTCCTCGTTCCACTGCGGATCACGCTCCAGATTCGGGGTCACCGCGGAACCGGAAATCTGCCGTTGTTTCAGATTGCGTTTCGCCTCTGCTGTCTTTTCCGTGGACTTTTCCTTAAGCTCAGCCTGGAACCGGTTTATCATGTCCCGAAGCGAAGCAGTATCGCGATGCAGAACCTTTTCAAGAATCTGAAAATGGATTTCGTTTTCTCCATCCGGGTCGATTCTTCCAAGGAGTTCCTGGATAAGATCGGACATCAACTCCGGCTCTTTTGCCTTTTCCCTCTCAATATCGGCCTGAAGTCGCGAAATATCCATAGCCCCATCGACGCACTTCTGCACCCATCCTTTGACCCTGCCTCTGAGCTCCTGTGAATGAAGGGCCTTTTTTTCTTCATCCGTCATGGTCAAATTCCGGGTCTTTTCCATGATTAAATCCAGCGTGCTTTTAATCTCGGCCATTTTCATTCCCCTTCCCTGTTCTTTTTTTCTGCTACGGCATCCGCCTGCGACTGTCAAGAATTTTATCTCTTCAGTTCGGCCCCAGAGCTTCTTTGTTCTGGCCAGGGCTTGCTTCCATTTCGAAAATCGCTTCGCAGGGTTTGGATATCCTGTTATTTCTCCGTCTTCTCCAAAGTATCCGAACGGATTAACCGGTTCTCTTATTGATCATACCATGACGGCGGGTAAGGATACCGCGAAAATGCATAAGTAAACACTCCATTCAAAATAAGAGATTTTACGGTTTTACTTTTTGATGAAACAGCTTAAAGTGAGTTAAGAATTTTTTTGAAATCGAGAAGCGCTTTCAGCTTGTGGCGTCTGATCCGGCAGTATGGTGACGAAACAGGATGAACGTTCATGAAATTTAGGAAAGGAATGCATGCGAAAGAATTCTTTCAAAATCCATAACCATTCAAATGATTCATAAGGAAAGAAAGGATGGAACGCTATGGACTTAAAAACTTATTTCGATGAAACAAAGGGAGCCGGCATCCTGGCTACAGCGGACTCAGCCGGGAAAATCGATGCAGCCGTATACAGCAGGCCCCATGTCATGGAGGACGGGCAACTTGCCTTTATCATGACGGATCGCTTGACCCATGCAAATCTCCAATCCAACCCCAATGCCGTTTATCTTTTTATGGAAGAAGATAAACGATGGAAGGGAAAGCGCCTTTACCTGAGCAGAACGAAAGAGGAAACGGATTTGGAAAAGATTCAGTCCCTGATGAGAAGAAGAAAACCTTCGGATGTAGAAAAGTATAAGGAGATCAGGAAATTTCTCGTTTACTTCAAGCTGGATAAGGAACTGCCTCTCATCGGTGAAGGGGAGTAACATCCGAAATCGCCATCGACACCGGAAATAAAATATCCTGTGCGTCAGCCTGCCAAAGAAACAGGGGGCGTTTCCGATGTGATGGGCTGATCCGGTAAATTCCTTCAGGATCAAAAAGAGCGCCGTTGTAATCAACGGCGCTCCATCAAAACATTCCTTAAAATAAAATAAAATTACAATTATGCCTTCGAAGGCTTCTTGTAGCTGAGGGCGATCACAAAGCCGGCAATCAGAAGTCCCGCAGCCACATACAGGGCGATCGGCTTAATCGCGGGGCTGGAGAAAACGAGAGGCCCGGCCACGCCGGCACAACCCCAGGCCGTCAGCATCATCCCATAGATCCTGCCGATATTGGCCGGTCCGAAGGAATCCGCGGCAAAAGCAGGCATAGTGGCGAAACCGCCGCCGTAGCACGCAAGAAGATAGCAGGCGGCCACAGTATACAGCGTCACATTGGCAACCTGCGGCAGATAGACATAAAGGGCTGCCTGGGTGGCAAACATGATCATGAAGACGCCTTTCCTTCCGATCAGGTCGGAAATACTGGCCCAGAAGAGGCGCCCCAATCCATTGAAGATGGCGGAAATGGCCACAATGGAACCACCGGCAACCGCCAGGGCTTCGGGAGTAATTCCGGGTGTCGCTTTTTTAATCACATCCTGCGCCATGGGAGACAATTGAGAAATCAGTCCCAGTCCGGCGGAAACATTCAGGAACAGCATGGCCCAGAGCATATACCACTGGGGGCTTTTAAGCGCCTGATTAAAGGTGAAGGAATCCGCGGCGGAAACACCACCGGAAGCAGCGGGGGAATAACCTTTGGGCAGCCAGCCCGCCGGCGGGTTCTTGTAGAACTGGGCCGCACCGGTGACCGCAATCAGGAAGATGACTCCCCATATATAAAAGGTTTTGGCCATCCCCATGGAAAGGATCATACCGGGGGCGATTTTTCCCATGAAAAACGCGCCGGCACCGAATCCCATGACGGCCAGACCTGTCACCAGACCTCTCTTGTCAGGGAACCAGCGGATGAGGGTGGCGATGGGGGTGACGTAGCCGAACCCGTTACCCAGACCGGCGATAACGCCGAAGCCGAGCCAGAGCAGGGGGAGACTCCCCACCTGATCGGCAAAGCCTGCTATCAGGGTTCCAACGCCGAAAAGGATGCCGCCGATCGAAGCGACGAATTTCGGTCCCTTCTTGTCGACCAGCATGCCGCCGAAGGCGGCCGAAATGCCGATGACCGCCATGAGGATCATCATGGTTGCCTGGGTGCTGGGCTCACTCCAGCCATGGACGGTCATCAGGGGTTTCTTGAATACCGACCAGGCATAGACGGTACCCAGGCAGAGCTGCATGACAATGGCAGCGCCAGCGATAATCCATCGCTTGCTTTCTAAATTCTCATTACTCAAATTTTATTCCTCCCTTTAAAATATAAAATTCCCATCGTAAAATAGGTTTTCCCCATTTATAGGCAAAGGGAAATTAATTCAAGAAAAAAATTCTTTCCCTTTGCCTATGACCTGATCTCAGTGACCCCGATAGTAGTGGGCCAGCGAGTTGGCACATTCCGGACAGCATAAGGAGGGATCGCAGTGTCGGAGGAAATCTTCCCGGAAATATTTCAGCATCGTCGTGATGGGAAGAATGGGTGACTGCCCGAGTGCACAAAGGGAGTTTTTCATCAGTTTCGCCTTCTCCACCATGAGGTCCAGATCGCCCGGAACCGCGGTTCCAGTGGCGAACTTCCGGGCCAGATGATGAAGCTGGCGGGTTCCCACGCGGCAGGGGACGCACTGACCGCAGGATTCATGTTCGAAGAAGTTGAGGACATCGAGGAGAAAATCCACCGGACAGGTGTCTTCGTCACAGACCAGTACCACGCCGGAACCCAGCGTCACCCCCGCCTTGATCGTTGAATCGATGTCCAGCGGCAGATCCATCAGTTCCGGCCCCAGGATACCGCCGGCGGAACCGCCCACCTGGGCGAACTTGAAGGTCTTTCCGTTCTTGATGCCCTTCCCGAACGTTTCGATGATTTCCCGCAGGGTTGTTCCCATGGGCATTTCCACCAGCCCCGTCCGGTTCAGCTTGCCGGAGAGACAGTACAGTTTGGTTCCCGTACATGTTTCCAGGCCGACGGATTTGTACCAGGCCGCACCCTTCTCGATAATCATCGGCACGGAGGCATAGGTTTCCACGTTGTTGACGTTCGAGGGCTTCGCCAGGAAGCCGGCCCCTGCCGGGAAAGGCGGCCGGAAGCGAGGGTAGCCCCGTTTTCCTTCCATGGAATTCATGAGCGATGATTCCTCGCCGCAGACATAAGCCCCGCCCCCTTCTTTGATGAAGATGTCGAAGCGGAAGGAAGACCCGAAAATGTTATCCCCCAGGATGCCCTTTTCCCGGGCCTGATCGATGGCCCGCTGGAGCCGCTCGATGGAGCGGCGGTATTCACCCCGGATGTAGATATACCCGACCGTGGCGCCCGTGGCATAGCCGCAGAGCATCATGCCTTCGAGGAGTCCATGGGGATTTTCCTCCATGAGAATCCGGTCCTTGTAAGTGCCCGGCTCCCCTTCGTCGGCATTGCAGATGACGTACTTCTGCATGTCCCCCTTGGGCAGGAAGGACCATTTCACGCCTGCGGGGAATCCTGCACCGCCGCGGCCACGCAATCCGGAATCCTTGACGATGGCGATCACGTCATCGGGCTGATATTCCGCCAGGGCTTTCTTTATTGCTGCATAACCACCCTTTTCCAGATAGCTGTCCACGCTCAGGGGATCGATCGAGCCGATTTTCTCCGTCAGTCTCTGGGTCTGTCCGGGTTCATCCAGCATGCAGACTCTTCCTTCCACCTCGGGGCCACAGGCCTCGCCGAAGAAGGGCTCCCTGCTCCGGTACCCGTCCAGAATCGTCGCAATCCGCTCTTCCGTCAGGTTGCCGTGGAGATCGTAGTTGATCATCATCGCCGGAGCCACGGAACAGATGCCCAGGCATTCACAAGCCTCCAGGTGGAACAGTCCGTCCGCCGTTGTCTGGCCGGGCGAGATCCCCAGGTGCTTTTCTACATAATCGAAGATCGTCCTCGCCCCCATGACATGGCAGGGGCCGGACTTGCAGACCCGGATCAGGAATTTCGCCCGGGGCCTGGTGCTGAACATCGTATAAAAGCCGACAAAGCCCGCCACCGTACTCTGCGGGAGGTTCATGGCCTCCGCGACGGCGTTCAGGGTTTCCGGGCTCAACTGCTGGTTGCCGGACAGATTTTCCAGATCCCGCAGAATGGCCATCAGGTGTTCCCTGGCCTTTCCCCGGTTATTAATCACCTCTTGGATATTTTCCGTCGTAATCATCGCTATCCCCTCCTTACAGGTAAATTTTTTCGATTTTGCAAGAACAGACCTTATATTCGGGGATCTTGCAGACCGGATCCAGCGCGTCAATCGTCAGGACATTCGCGCAGGTCTCAAAGAAATGGAAGGGCATAAAGACCACGCCGGCTTTCGGCTTTTCCGATATTTTCGCCTTGATGCGGATGCTGCCGCGCCTCGTGGATACGGAGATGACCTCGCCATCGGCGATATTGTAGTTTGAAGCCTCGTTCGGATTCAGTTCAACGTACCCTTCCGGAACGATCTCATCGAGAATCCGGGAGTTCCGGGACATGGTTCCCGTATGGAAATGCTCCAGCAGACGGCCGGTTGTCAGAATGAGCGGATATTCCGAATCCGTTTCCTCCGCCGGGGGGGTATAGTCTATGGCCGTTAGCAGGCCGAGTCCCCGGCTGAATTTATCCTTGTGGAGGACCTGCGTGCCCGGATGGTCTTCCGTGGGGCAGGGCCACTGAATCAGTTCCTTCTCGATGCGGTCGTAAGTGATTCCCGCATAAGAGGGTGTGACCGTTCGAATTTCTTCGAAGATATCCTCTGCTTTCCCGTAATTCCAGTTCATGCCCATCCGATTGGCAATCTGCATGATAATCCACCAGTCGTCCCTGGCTTCGCCCCACGGGGCAACCACCTTGTGCATGGGCTGGACGCGTCGTTCGGTATTCGTTGCCGTTCCTTCTTTTTCCAGGAAGGCATAGGCAGGGAGGACCACATCGGCATACTGAGCCGTTTCCGTGAGAACGATGTCCTGAACGACCAGAAACTCCAAGGCATTCAGGCCTTCAATGATATGATGCTGATTGGGATCGGAAACAACAGGATTTTCCCCCATCACATAAGCGGCCTTCAACTGGCCGGCGATGGCCGCGTTGAACATTTCCACCACGGTCAGTCCCGGTTTCATCGAGAGGCCGGAGGCGCCCCAGGCCTTCTCGAACTTCGCCTTGTTCTCTTCGCTGGCAACAGTCTGGTAAGCGGGATAAACGGCATTGAGCGCCCCCATGTCGCAGGCGCCCTGGACATTGTTCTGACCGCGCAGCGGATTGACGCCGCCGCCGGGTATCCCCAGGTTGCCCATGAGCATCTGCAGGTTGGCTGTGGATTTGACGCCGTTCACGCCGGAAATGAACTGGGTGATCCCCATGGCATAGTAGAGCGCGAAGGGCTTGCAGGCGGCCATCAGGCGGGCGGCTTTGGGAATGTCTTCCCCGTTTTCCAGACCGCAGATTTCCGCGACATATTCAGGCGTGTATTTTTCCAGGGTCTTTGCGAGTTCATCGAATCCTTCGCACCGCTCAGCAACGTATTTCCTGTCGTAAAGACCTTCCTTAACAAGGACATGCATGAATCCGTTGAGAATGGCGATGTTTGTCCCCGGCTTGATCTGGAAGAAATAGTCCGCGTATTTGGCCAGTTCGATCCTGCGGGGATCCGCCACGATCAGTTTCTTTCCTTTGTTGACGACCTGGGCCTTGATCATGGACCCGATCACGGGATGATTGTCCGTCGTATTGGTTCCGATCAGGAGATAGCCTTCACTGACGGGAACTTCCCGAATGGAATTCGTCATGGCTCCGGAGCCGAACACTGCCGCCAGACCGGCGACGGTGGAGCTGTGTCAGAGCCGGGCGCAGTGATCCACATTGTTGGTGCCGATCGCCGCGCGCATGAATTTCTGCATGAGGTAATTATCTTCGTTGGTGCATTTAGCGGAAGAAAGGGCCGCCAGGGCGTCCGGCCCGCTTTTCTCCTTGATTTCCTTGAATCTGGAGGCAACCAGGTCCAGGGCTTCATCCCAGCTCGCTTCCTCGAGCTGCCCGTTCTTCCGGATGAGGGGTTTGGACAGTCTCTTGGGGCTCTGGACGAAATCGAACCCGAACCGTCCCTTGACGCAGAGATGGCCGTTGTTGGGACCGTCGTCATGGCCGAGGGCCTTGACAAGCTGACCGGCCTTGTTCTTGCAGAAATCGATCTTGCAACCCACGCCGCAGTAAATGCAGATGCTTGATTCCTTTTCCAGCTCCCAGTTCTGCCCCCTGCCGAGCACCGTCTGAAAGGTCAGGGCGCCGGTGGGACAAAGCTGCACGCAGGTCCCGCATTTCACGCAACTGGAATCGCCGATGGTCTGGAACATCCCGGAGGTCAGATGGGCATGGCTCCCCCGATCCGTGAACTGCCAGACATTGGACATCTGAATCTCGCCGCAGGCCTTGACGCACCGCCCACAGAGGACACAGCGGTTTTCGTTCCGCTTCAGCCCTTCGCTGGACTCGTAATCGATGACCCGAACATTACGGGGAAAATCGCTGCTCACCGGCTCAATGCCGTAGCGGTTTACCAGGGTTTGCAGTTCACAGGCGCCGTTGGCGTCGCAGTAAAGGCAGTTGTGATCGCCTTCGGAGAGGAGCAGTTCCAGGATTCCCTTGCGGATTCCCCGGATTTCCTCATCTTCCGTAATAATCGACATGCCTTCCATAGCCGGTTCGGTGCAGGATGTCTTCAGCATGCCGTTGTTGACCCGAACCAGACAGAGACGGCACGCACCGGTCTTGCTGATCTTGGGATGATAACACAGGGTGGGAATGTCAATGCCGCTGGCAAGCGCAATTTCCAGTATGGTCTGGCCCGCTGTCCCGGTAACCTCCTTCCCGTCGATACTGAGCTTGATCTGTTGCATAAGGTAACTCCTTCGTGAATTATGGCGTTTCCTTTAAGCGCCTGTTATAAGTGTACCGGATGGTTATCCGTTTGCAATTGGACACATCCCTCATTTTTCCGGAAGTTCTGAATTCAGTCGATCATTGAGCAACCGGTCGCCTGATCATGAATCAGGGCTGTTTTACTCTGTGATGAATCGTCTTTCTTCGGCAACTTCGTCTCCTTGCAACCAGCATTTTACCTGTAACCTGCAGGACAGTATCGCCTCCTTTCCGCTGCTTTTTTATTTCGTGAATTGAATGCAACCCCGGGCATGAAATCTCCGGGAACTTCTGCCAACCGGAGATTTAGGTGAATTTGAGATATTGTCCGAGATGGAAAGATATTATAAGGACCATTCCCTGTAATTTAACTATGTTCATCAATACAGTGCAAAAATTTTAATTATATTATTGAGTGAGACACTCTTATTCATAAGGGATTTAAAAGTCAATAAAAAAATAATACGTAAATACATTATAACTATATGATAATTATATAGATTAAAGTTGGAGCATCTATTGATTTCATTTCGATGATTGAACAAAAAAACTCTCTGATTCAGTTACATGATAAAAGATTTGCAGAAATGACGCAGACCAGAAAGGGAACATTCTTTTTAATTGGAATTCCAATCATTTCAAGTTGATCGGTCTCCATGTCGAGGCGGCCGTGTATTTGATAAGTGATGAGCGTTCCCGGATCTTTTTTGTACTTTTTTCTTCGTGGAAATCATTACAGACGATGTAGAGACTGAGTTGAATCAAGTTGTCACCTGGAGGGTCCTTCCGCAACAGATTATTTCCTTCTTCAGGGTTTCCATGATTAATTCAGTATCTTCGGAACCTGCCGTTCGGCCGGGATAAAGATCATAAAGTCGCCGGTAAGCCGGCGGGGTAAAATCCGGCATGACAACATTGGCTCCGACAGCGAGCGCCTTTTTCCTTCCCTCCGGATGGAGGACGGACAGGGCGGTGGTGGCGGGAAGATTGATGGTGGGACATGCAAGACGGACGAGGGCCAGAACGGTGAGAACGGGCAGAACCATGCCTGAAGGACAGGCCGCCAGAGGCGTCTGCGGATGAGGCAGGAATGGCCCGATACCGGCCATATCGGCTTTCAGAGAAGAAATCAGGAGAATGTCATCAGCCAGAACGGCGGCATCCTGGCCGGGCAGTCCCACCATGATACCCGCGCCCGTCTCATAGCGCAATTCCTTCAGCCATTTCAGGCACTGCAGACGGTTTTCCTGTCGGGAATCCGGGTGGAGTCGTCCGTAAAGAGAGGGACTGGCTGTTTCATGTTTCAGCAGATAACGGTCTGCGCCGGCTTCCCGGAACGCATGATAATCATTCCGGGGGCGCTCCCCCAGGGACAGGGTAACGACCAGACCGGTTTCCGCTTTGATGGATTGAATCAGACTGCAGAGCTTCTCTGTCGTGTAAAATGAATCTTCGCCGGATTGAAGGACCAGCGTGGGGATCTTAGCCGCTTTGACGGCAAAGGCCGCCTCCAGGATCTCCCGGTTCGACATCCGGTAGCGTTTCAACTGTCGGTTTACCCGCCGAAGTCCACAGTAGAGGCAGTTCCGCTCACAATAATTTGAAAATTCAACGATGCCGCGAAGATGAACGACATCTCCGACAGCTGCTTTTCTCCGGGCGTCGGCCGCCAGAAACAACGGCTTCAGTTCTTTCTCATCAGCGCATGAAAGAAGGGCGATCAGGTCATCCCGCTGAGGTAGACCCGATCCCTTAAGCCGCTCCAGACAATCTGTAATCTTCCCCGGTGCCGTCATCGGCGCCGCCTGTCGCGGCATTCTTCCAATTCCATATCACTGTTGCCCCTTTACCGGCTTTATTGACGGTTTTTCGGCAGTCGAGGTTCGCATGCCCGCGTCGCTTCGACCTTTCCGCCGTCCCTGATCATCCATTGAAATGCCTCAAAGAGGGTAAATCTCATCAGATAAAGAGATCCCGTTCGCCTCTTTCGATTCGCCCGAGGCGCTCTATCAGAATCTGTCGGGTTTCCAGTTTTTCCGTTCTCTCGACAAGCCCGGCCAGAAGTTGCTCTCCCACTTCCTTAGTCCTGGGAGAAGCGTAATCCATGAGATATTCCTTGAAGGTCATCATGGCGTTGCTTCGGCAAAAATGCTGGATCAGACCGGGTTTCGCCAGATCCATGAAATCCCTGCCCGTCCTTCCGAGGCGGTAGCAGGCGGTACAGAAACTGGGGATGTGCCCCCTGGTTGTAATATCGTGGATAACCTCATCAGCAGTTCTCGTATCCCCGAGGTTGAACTGAGCGGCGCGGAATCCTTCGCTTGAATCTTTCGCGTACCCCCCGGGATTCGTTCTCGACCCCGCGCTGATCTGCGAGATACCCAGTTCAAAGACGGCGGTGCGGATTTCCGGCGATTCACGGGTGCTTAAGATCATGCCCGTATAGGGAACCGCCATCCGGATGATGGCCACCAGCTTCTTGAATTCCTCATCGCTCACCGGACGGGGCGGTGATGAGGCCGCTGGGGCATTGAATGCCGGTTCCAGCCGGGGAATGGAAATGGTGTGGGGCCCTACACCGCAGTCGGCCTCCAGAGTCCGGGCATGGATCAGAAGGCCGAGAACTTCATAACGGTAATCGTACAGCCCGAAAAGGGCGCCCAGCCCGACATCGTCAATCCCGGCTTCCTGCGCCCGATGCATGGCCGTGAGCCGCCAGGCGAAATCGGCCTTGGGACCGTGGGGATGCATGGCCCTGTAGGTTTCATGATGGTAGGTTTCCTGGAAAAGAACATAGGTTCCGATATTGGCCGCCTTGAGGCGTTTAAAGTCGGGAACGTTCATCGGAGCGATTTCAACGTTGATCCGCCGGATTTCGCCGCCTTCTTCGGTATGGGTGGCATAGGCCGTTTCGATCGCCTCGATGAAATAATCCAGGCTGGAGCGACTGGGATGTTCGCCGCAGAGCATCAGCAGTCGTTTATGCCCCTCTCTTTCGATGGCCCGAACTTCCTCTGCGACCTGCTCCATGGAAAGGGCAACCCGGTTGAGCTCCTTGTTGTCTCTCCGGAAACCACAGTAAAGGCAGTTATTCGAACAGTAATTGGCGATATACAGGGGAGCGAAAAGGACAAGCCGGTTGCCGTAGATGCTCTGTTTGATTTCTCTGGCCGTTTCGTAAATCGCCAGAATCAGCTCCGGATCGTCCGTCTGCAGAAGGACGGCCGTTTCTTCCGGCGCCAGACCTTTTAATTCCCGGGACTTCGCAATGATCTCCAGAACCTGTTTTCTGTCGGGAGAGCCTGCCTTTCGAAGCAGTTCTTCAATCTCCGTGTCTCTGATAAAATCCTTCATGAATTCGCCCTTTCCTGAAATTACGCAACTTTCTGAAGTGCCGATTTGACTTTGACACCATCCAGGGAGCCAAGCTTCCCCGTCATGGCGCCGATTTCATCCGTCGTGCCGTGAACAATCAGGGACAGGATATGCAGAGCTGCCGGAGGATAGGGAAGGCCCATCCGGCCGATGACAATATCGCCATGCTCCGACAGAATGCTGTTGACCCGCGCAGCCTGTTCCGAACGACTGGTTATGATGATGCTGACGGTGCCGATTCTTCTGTTCATATGATTTTCCCTCAAAAAAAAGAGGTTTGACTCCCAATGGGAATCAAACCTCTCCAGATAAGCATTTTAGGAATTCGTCCTCTCCTTCCCTCTCCCGGAAAATCCATCCGCCCGGAATCGAAAGGTTTCAGATCCTTCCCCCCCGAAGACATTCAACTCCCCTCCAAGTCAGAATTTTCTTCCTCCCTGTCAGGATTCAAAGTCAAAAAATGTATTAAAACCTGTTTAAAGTTCACTGAAAGCGGAACGTTTATCCTTCAGCCGATCAATTATGTCAACACTTTTTATCGGGACATTCACTCCACGTTTTCCAGTATTCATACTGGTGGACCCATTCATCCTTGTACATCTCGACCAGATTCTGGAAGTATTTTCTGTTCTCAATCAGGATAGGTTCCTGTTTATAATAATTTTTCTTCGTTCTTATATCTTCCGTCAGGCTTTCTCCAAGCTGGAAGGCCCGCTTGCCGGCATCGGCCAGTGCTTCCGGTCCCGCCGCCATGGATGCCCCCGCGTTCCCTGTAACGTAGGAACCGAGCGTGAGCATGACTTCGTTCATGTATTCAAGAACATGCTGATCATGACCGAGACTCCCGGAGGTTGCGACCGTAACGCTGTACTTTCCAGCAAAGAGTTGACAGTGTATCGCGTCGGCCATGCGGTCGAGCAGAGTCTTCATCTGGGCGGTAACCGAGCGGATGTAGTTGGGGGACCCCATTACGAGACCATCGGCGGCCAGCATCTTCTCATAGATGCTCTGAAAGTCATCCTTTTTCGGGCACCTTCCGGTTTTGTAGCACACCCCGCACGCGTTGCAGTATTCGATGTTAAACCGGCAGAGATCCACAAATTCCACATCCGCCCCGCTGGATTGCGCACCATCAAGAGCGGATTTGACCAGCCTGAGCGTCGAGCTTTCCGATCCCCTGGGGCTGGCATTGATACCCAATACTTTCATCGTCCTGCCTCCTTCTTTTATTTGTTCGCAGAAATGCCACTTCCGGCGACCGTGATGCTTTTTATTCGCCCTGCGCGGGTGATGGGATAATGTTCACGAACATATCGTCGGAAGAATACTTCCGGCTTCAACCGAATCGGCTGAAATACTTTATTCAATCGGAAATACCTTTTCGGCGAGAACCGTGTTGTTCTCACCGAAGACGACAATTTTCAGCAGGTCCCATCCCTGTTTCCATTGCTTCACATCGACAAAACTTTTAGAGACGGTTGCGCTATTCGCAGCAAGGTTACAGGACGCGCCGCCCGGGGGTGTGAAAGCTTATGGCCAAGCGCATGCGCACGTTGAGGATACGGAGGGCGATCCGGCCTGTCAAGCGGATTTTGCCGCAATTTACCGCATTTCTGAAAAAGCATTTGGCCGCCCGCATTACCATCACTTCATCAGCAACAGGCTCAGGGCCATCACAAGCATCCCGGCCACGAGGCCGATCAGGCTGTCGTGCCCCTTGCCATAAGCCCGGCTTGTCGGCAGCAGCTCGTCAAGGCTGATGTAAACCATGATGCCGGCCACGCCACCAAAGAGCAATCCCATGATTTGGGAAGGGATTCCTCCAACGTTATCGCCAAGAAAAAAACGAATCGCAAGATAGGCGATCCCGGCGCCAACAGGCTCGGCCAGACCGCTGAGCGACGAATACACAAATGCCTTCTTCCGGTTTCCGGTAGCGTAAAATATCGGTACAGAAACGCTTATTCCTTCAGGGATGTTGTGCAGTGCAAGGGCTGCGGCGATGGCCAGGCCGACGGCAGGATCATGAAGGGCGGCAAGAAACGTCGCAAAGCCTTCTGGAAAATTGTGGATTGTAATTGCCAGCGCCGTAAACAGCCCCATCCTCATGAGTTTCTGGTGCCGGATGCGATTATCTTGCAAATTTGACGATGAATTGGCCCTGTCCTCACCCGCGATTGCATGGCAATCGGAAATCGGGGCAGTCGGATCATGAAGGGGCGCCGTTTCCTCTTCGGAGTGCGTCTCGTGAGGATTCTCCTCCGCCGGGATCAGGCTGTCGATCAGACCAATCAGGAACACCCCGCAGAAAAACGCGGCGGCATTCGCCCAGTGTCCCCAGTAATCACCATACGCGGCGGTCAGAGCGTCCAGTCCCTTCGCAAAGATTTCAACGAAAGAGACGTAAAGCATGACACCCGCGGAAAAGCCGGTAGCAATCGAAAGAAAACGGTAGTCGGTCCTCTTCGCAGTAAAGGCGATCACACTCCCGATGCCGGTGGCCATACCCGCAAACACGGTCAGTCCAAAGGCGATCCATACTTCCTGCATACGGCATCTCCATGTGGATTAATGGTTGAAACAAGCGGCGACATGCACGGGACAGACAGGATAATCTGCTTCAGTCTTTGCGATGGGAACTCCACCGGAGAAGTGCCGAGCGCATACCGTCCGGCCAGATATAAACACCATTGCTGAAGCTCAGCCGGCGTCTCAATGTGGAATAGATCAGATCATCATATTTCGTCTCGTCTGTTTCAAGACGTAAATGTCTCTTCGCCCTGCTGAAGGCGTCATCCAAAGTATCATTGACCCAGTTTTCCATGCCTTCTTCAACCAGTACATTCGCATGAATGCCCAGCGCATAGAGGGCGTTCCACGCAATCACCGCGTCGGGGCTGTCATGACGACAACCATGAATCTTCAAGGACAGTTCCGCCATGATGCCGTTTCCCGGCGGCAGCCTCAGAGCCAGCCAGCAGCTTTTGCGTGCAAAGCGTTCCATTTTACGCACAAAGGCCGCCAGATCCGGACTGCCATACATGCCGTGGGAACACATAACGGCGTCGTGAATTGAAGGAGAAGCATCTTCCCAGGTTTGCGAAAGAATTTCGACGTTATGAAAACCGGCATGATTAAGATTTTCTCTCAGAATATCGACCATGCCGGCAGAAGGTTCAATCGCCGTCACACTCCTGACCCTTTTCGCCACCGGAATCGTCCAACGTCCTGTGCCGGGGCCGATCTCAATCACGGCATCCAGCTCATCCATCTCTTTAAGGACGACTTCCAGAAGAGGGTCTGGTCTTTCTGTCCGCTTTCGTGAATGCGCCCTATATCGCTCGACCAGTCTTTTGTCCGTTTTGGGCCGTTTGTTTCTTGTCACCAGCTCACGCCATAATTCCAACCAGTCAACCTCTTTCATTTCCGATCCTCTTCATTAATACAAAGTGACCCATGCGCGCAATATACGCTCAACAACACCGGAGTCACTGATGTCACAAAAAATTGACATGTCAAGTTGCGGTTTTGAATTATGTTCATGCCTACTTCCATATTTTCAATCAAGACTGTGAGCGAATCCACATTTCTCCGACCGATTGCCGCAATAGGTACGATCTCAGTTACAACCCCAGCGTCCGGGCGATGATGACCTTCATGATTTCGTTCGACCCGGCGTAGATCCGCATGATCCGGATGTCCCGCCAGGCCCGGGCGATGGGGTATTCCTCACAGTACCCGTACCCGCCGTGAAGCTGCAGGCAGCGATCCGCAACCCGCCCCGCCATGTCGGTGATCCAGTATTTCGCCATGGACATCTCCCGGGTGAGATCCCGGCCTTCCATATGCTCGACAATCATCTTATCTAAAAAGGTCCGCCCGATCTCGATCTCTGTAGCCATTTCCGCGAACTCGAACTGGGAATTCTGAAAACGGGAAATGGGCCGTCCGAAGACCTTCCGTTCCCGGCAGTAGGCGATGGTGTTCTCCAGCATGAACTCCGCCATCACCTGCGCCCCGATGGCCACCACCAGCCGCTCCTGCTGAAGCATTTCCATCATTTTCCGGAATCCCGTCCCTTTACCGCCCAGACGGTTCGTCACGGGAATCCGGCATTCCGCGAAGAAAAGTTCCGCCGTGTCCTGGCTGTGCCAGCCGATTTTCTTAAGATTGCGGCCTTTTTCGAAGCCCGGCGTTCCCGCCTCCACAAGGTAGAGATCGATCGCCTTGTGCGGGTCCTCCACCGCCGGATCTCTCGCCACCAGGACGATGAGGTCGCAGTTGATTCCGTTGCTGATGAAGGTCTTCTGGCCGTTGAGGACGATTTCGTCCCTGTCTGCTACGGCGGTGGTGCGGATCGCCGCCAGGTCACTGCCGGTATTGGGCTCCGTCATGCCGATGGCCGTGATGATATCCCCGGAGACACAGCCAGGGAGATAACGTTTTTTCTGCTCTTCCGAACCGTACTCGATCAGATAGGGCAGCACGACGGTATTGTGCAGGCGGGCCGCGAGCCCCGTAAAATTGGTCCTGGCCAGTTCCTCGATGACGACCACCTCATAGAGAAAATCGACGGCGGGTCCTCCATAGGCTTCCGGGACGCTCATTCCGAGGAAGCCCTGCTCCCCCATCTTTTTCCAGGCCCACCTTGGGACAATTCCTGCCTCTTCCCACTCCTCGATGTGGGGAACGATCTCTTTGGCTAAAAACTTCTTGAATGTTTCCCGGAAGATACGATGTTCCTGCATATACTGGAGAATTTCCATAAGCACACTCCTGAAGAAGAATTCCATGAAATAACCCCGCAGACCGGGGGAATCAGTTCAAGTGTAGAATTTAAGTCATGTTTCCTGTGCCTTGCACCCCTTTCACGTTCCCAGGCAGGATGGTTGCCCGGGTTTTGTCCGAACAGGGATTACAACATAAAGCAATACATTATCCATGGAATTTCCAGACGGCAAAGCAGGGATGGTCGGGCACAGAAAACAGGCAAGGCAAGTGATTGTAAAAAGTGAATGATCTCAGAAAGGCTCGTGAGACTATTGGGACGTCATCCATCCCTTACGGATTGTCCGGCGATTGCCATTTCCTTTCAAACGCAGCCTTCTCCTGTGATTTCAGACCATGCCGCCGTTCACACAGATCACCTGACCGGTGATGTAGGACGCATCGGGTGAGCAGAGAAAACGGACAACCTTGGCTACTTCTTCCGGCTCTCCCGCCCGCCTCATGGGGATCATCTCCCTAATCCGCTCCTGGGAAAGATCCTGTGTCATGTCCGTCCGGATCAACCCCGGTGCAACCACATTGACCCGTATCCCCAGTCTGGCCACCTCGGCGGCGAGCGAGCGGCTCGCCGCGATCAGCCCCGCCTTGGCCGCGGCGTAATTGGTCTGTCCCCGATTTCCCACCAGAGCTGAGATCGAAGACATGGAAACCACTGAACCCCGGCGGGCTTTCATCATCGCCTTGATCACGGGTTGCGTGACATTGTAAAACCCGTTGAGGGTCGTCTGGATGACCGAGTTCCAGTCAGCTTCCGGCATCATCAGGAAAAGATTATCTGCCGTGATTCCCGCATTGTTCACCAGAACATCCAGCGATGGACGGCTGGCCAGCAGCTCATCGAGACAACGCCGACTCTCAATGGGATCAACGACGTCAAAGCGCAGTTTCTCCGCGGTGCCGCCCTCAGCCTCGATCAGGAAAACGGTTTCCTCGGCTCTCGCGTCATCAGAGCGGTAATTAACCGCCACATGATATCCGGCTCGGGACAGTTCAAGGGCCACAGCGCGCCCGATCCCCCGGCTCGCGCCCGTGACCAGGGCTGTACGGCGTTTATCCTTATCCATAATTTTTACTCCGCGAACTTCGAGATGGTCATGAACTGGCGGCACACGATTGGCCTTCCGTCTGCCAGAACGGCGACATTTCCCTCAGCTGCGCGATGATTCCCGGCAGGGTCTCAATGACCAGATCGACGTCCGCTTCCGTGTTTTCGATGCTGAGACTGAATCGAATCGATCCGTGGGCCATAGTGAAGGGAACGCCCATGGCCCGCAGCACGTGTGACGGTTGCAGAGATCCCGATGTGCATGCCGAGCCGGATGAGGCACAAATGCCATATCGATCCAGCATAAGCAGGATGGCCTCCCCTTCCACAAATTCAAAACTGATGTTGGTGGTGTTGGGAAGACGATTGACCCGGTCGCCGTTAACACGGGCCCGGGGAATTCTCGCCAGAAGTTCGTTTTCCAGTTTGTCCCGCAATTGCCTTACCCTGCTGTCCTCCTCTTCCATATGCCGGGCTGCCAGTTCACAGGCCTTTCCAAGACCGATGATGCTTGGTGTGTTCTCCGTCCCTCCTCGGCGTTCCCTTTCCTGGTGACCGCCGATCATGAAGGGAGAAAAACGCGTTCCCCGCCGGAGATAGAAGACGCCGATCCCCTTGGGGGCATGGAGCTTGTGACCGGAAAGGGACAGCATGTCTATCGTATTTTGCCGCATGTCGATCGGAATTTTCCCGACGGCCTGGACGGCATCGGTGTGAAACAGGATACCGTGGCTGTGAGCGATCTCCGCGACCCTCTCCACAGGAAAGACAACGCCTGTTTCATTGTTGGCCCACATGAGGCTTACGATGGCCGTGTCCGGCGTCAGGCATTGTTCAAAGGCTTCCATATTGAGACGGCCCTCACTGTCGACCGGCAGTTCCGTCACACGATAGCCCGATTCGGCCAGATGGGCGCAGAGCGCTTTGATGGCTGGATGCTCCACCCGACTGGTCACGATATGCTTGCGATCCGGATGGGCGGCCAGTGCCGATCGAATGGCCGTATTGTCGCTTTCCGTACCACAGCTGGTAAAAATGATCTCGTCGGGAGACGCGCCAAGCAAGGCGGCAACCTGTTCCCGGGCCTCCCGGATTTTGATGCCCACCTGCCCGCCAAAGGTATGCATGCTTGACGGATTGCCGTAGAGCTCGCTGAAATAGGGGAGCATCACCTCCAGCACCTCCGGCACAACACGGGTTGTTGCATTGTTATCCAGATAAACCGTCGTCATGCCTTCACCTCCTCAACGATGAGCTCTGGTGTTACCAGTTCACGGAGTTTGAACTCCACAAAACCCTTCAGGGTCTGCTGGGAGGCCCGGCAAACGGCACAGGCCCCCCGGGTCGCCACCAGCACCCGGTTTCCCACCACATCGATGAGTTCCACATCACCGCCGTCGTTTTTCAGGGATGGTCGGATTTCCTTTTCAAGGACATCCTCTATCATGCGGATTTTCTGGATGTTCGTCAGTTTCGGACGGACGGGTTCGCGAACTTCTGCCCGAACCCGGTCAATGATCTCCTGAATCTTTTCGTGGCAGCTCCCACAGCCGCCTCCCGCCTTGGTATAGTTGGTCACATCCTCCACGGTAGTCAGGTTGTTTTCCCTCACGGCTTTTTCGATTTCCAGGTCCGTCACACCGAAGCATTCGCAGACGATCTGCCCCTCTTTCTTTTCCATCGGCGCTCCCCGGTAATAGGCAATCGCCTTTTCCAGAGCCTGCTGCCCGAGAACCGAACAGTGCATCTTTTCCTGAGGAAGCCCTCCAAGGAAAGCGGCAATGTCCTGATTGGTTATCTTTTCAGCCTCTTCCACGGTGAGGCCCTTGATCATCTCCGTCATCGCCGAGGCCGCGGCAATGGCACTGGCACAGCCGAAGGTCTTGAATTTCGCCTCCTTGATCCGCTTGTTTTCATCCAGTTTGAAAGTCAGCCGGAGCGCATCGCCACAGGCCATTGAGCCGACCTCCGCCACCCCGTCCGGATTCTCCACTTCCCCAACATTCCGGGGCTTCAAAAAATGTTCCTTGACCTTATCCGTATATTCCCACATGCAGCTTCCCCCTCTCCAGAGATGATGCAACGCCGTCAAAAGGCGTCTGAAAATTTTTCTTTTTTACGCAATGTTTCCCGTCTTTTTGCCATAATCTTTCGGGGGATTGCAAGATATCATTTGGAGAAGATACGAGCGGAACACAAATATCTTACTGCAACCTAATCAAGGAATCCGGCTTTTTGGGAAATGGCTGTTTGAAAATCAGGTTCTGGGAAGTTTTCTGGAAGTGTGAACCTTAATGATCTTCTCAAGAGCGATTTTGACGACCCTTTGAAGACAGGCAAAGAATTATTGGATTAAATAGAGGGTTTACGTTATATTGACACCAATACAAATAATCTGTTTTTGAGTCAATCCACGCATTTCCTTCAAGAACCCGGCATCTGGACAACCGGACGCAAACAGCCCGGGAAATTCTTTAACGGCTTCACCAAATTTTCGGTATAAGGAGTTGCCCATGAACAGCGCCGCATTTTTCAAGATGAGTTACGGCGTCTATATCGTTTCTTCCCGTAAGGACGGTCAATTCAACGGTCAGGTCGCAAATTCGGTTTTTCAGGCAACATCTGACCCGCCCACGGTTGTGGCAAGCATCAATAAAAACAATCTCACCCATGAGTTCATTCAAGCCAGCAGGAAGTTTACCGTCTCTGTTCTCGCAAAAGCAGCCCCGATGAACCTGATCGGCCTGTTCGGATTCAAGTCAGGCCGCACAGTCAACAAGTTCGCGGATGTTTCCTTCAAAATGGGCGTTCTGGAGGTCCCGATTGTTCTGGATCATACGGTGGCTTACATGGAGGCGGAAGTGATCGACGAAAAGGACTGCGGCACCCACACCCTTTTTATCGGAAAAATTGTCGACTGCGAAATCGTCAGCGACGAAGAACCCATGACCTACGCCTACTATCATGAAGTCAAAGGCGGAAAGTCTCCCAAAAACGCTCCGACATACAGGGAAGAAAAAAAGGAGCCGACAGCGGCCCCGCAAACAGGAGGGAAAATGGAGAAATACACTTGCACAATCTGCGGGTATGTTTATGACCCGGAGCAAGGTGATCCCGAATCGGGCATCGCTCCCGGAACAGCGTTTGAAGATCTCCCCGATGACTGGACCTGCCCGATCTGCGGCGCGGACAAATCCCAGTTTGAAAAGGGCGGATAGGGCAAAACGGGATTTTCAGCAAGCCTGTTCATCGCCTTGGACAGGCTTGATTTCAGCCCAGGGAATGGCCATTTCAATCCATGGCCTTTAACGTTTTTTCCAAAAATTTACGAAATACATTGTAATCGCCTGTCATCGGCAGGGGTTCGCCGGTTCGCGAGTCGATATCCCGCATGCTTGCCGGCAACTCGGGACTGATGCCCAGCAGCGAAACGATTTCTTCGGGGAATTTTGCCGGATGAGCCGTTTCCAGGGATACACAGAGCACTTTCCTCCCGGTCTGTTCCAGATAGAGTTCAAGACCCCGCCAGCCCACAGCTCCATGTGGTTCCAGAATCAGTCCGTACGAATCGTAAGCCCTTCGGATCGTCCGCCGGGTTTCCTCATCGGAGACAGAAACGGAGAAGATATTGTTCCTCATCTCTTCCAGATCCGGCATCTTGTGCACACGACCTGTCCGGTCCACTGTCCCCCCGTATAAGTCAAAAAACCGGGCCAGATTGCTCGGATGGCCGACGTTCATGGCATTCGACAGACAGGCAAGAGAAGGCGATATCTTTTCGTAACGGCCGGTTTTCAGAAAACGGGGAAACTCGTCGTTCTCGTTGGTGGGCATCACCAGTTGGGCGACGGGCAGGCCCATGCGCCGTGCGTATTCACATCCCAGGGCGTCTCCGAAGTTTCCAGACGGCACGGAAAAGACGATCTCTTCCCCCCTTTCGGCAAGCTGGGCATAGGCATAAACATAATAAATCATCTGGGGTAGAATCCGGCCGAAATTGATGGAATTGGCGGAGGTCAGATTCAATCCCGCCAGGGCGGGATCGGCAAAGGCCTGTTTGACGAGATCCTGGCAGTCATCGAACTTTCCTTCCACGGACAGGGTCCGGACATTGCCGCCGATGGTGTCCAACTGCTTTTTCTGCCGGCCACTCACCTCTTCCCGGGGATACAGGATATAGACGTCAATTCCGGCAACGCCCTTAAAGGCTTCCCCCACGGCACTGCCTGTATCCCCCGAAGTGGCCACCAGGACATTGAGGCGCTTTCCCGGATCGCGAAAATGACTCATCAGGCGGGCCATCATCCGGGCCGCGAAATCCTTGAAGGAAGCCGTCGGTCCCCGGTCGAGTCGGAGAACATACCGACGGTCCACAACGCGTTCCAGGGGAACTTCATAATTATAGGAAGATTCAATCACCGCCTTCAGAGTTTCCAGAGGCAGATCCGCCCCGAGATAAGCCTCCGCCACCAGCAGAGCGGCCGCCGTATAGGGCCTGCCTTTCAGATTCAGGATCTCGTCGAGGGACAGTTGGGGAATGCTCTCGGGCATGAACAGTCCTTCATCCGGAGCCTGCCCCAGAAGCAGGGCTTCCCGGAAGGAAACTCGATCCTTGAACGGCTCCATTCCTTCAACATTATCGAGGTAACAATTCGTGCTGTAATACAGGATTCTCTCTCTCATGAATTCCCCCATACGGTGCAACTTTTCCCGACGGCGTGGAACGCTGAATTCCACCTTCAAAGTTCGAAGTTCCAGGATAGCATTTCCCGATGAGAGACATAGAATTTGGAACGTTGAACCTTCTAAGCAGGGAGCTGTTCCCGATGAATTTTATGACTTCGGACAAAATCCAGAAAAATCTGGTGGTGACGCATCAAAGCGAGCTGCCGACGATAAATCAGATAAAAAGAGCGTTCGATGCGGCAGTCCTCAACGGGCACTTCGTACAGAAGACCGGAAAGAAGCTCCCGCTCAACTGCATGGATGGAAATCATGGAAATTCCAAGTCCCGCAATCACCGCTTCCTTTACTGCCTCGGAACTCCCGAGTTCAACAGCGATATGCAATCTCGAAAGTGTCCAGTTTAACGCATCCCGGAGATATCGCTCGAAGACCTCACGCGTGGCAGACCCTTTTTCCCGAACGACAAAGGGTTCCCCCGCCAGCTCCGCCCAGGTGACCATTCCCCTGCCAGCCATACGATGCCCTCGGGGAACTGCAAGAATCAGTCGGTCTTCCCAGAGAGGCTCTACGTTCAGTTTCTGATTCAACGGCTTCTTCCCGATGATGCCGATCTCCGACTGCTGGTTCAGGATCGCGTCCATGGACTCCTCGCTGTCCGCCATCTGGACATTCACCCGGATATCCGGATGGATCTTACGGAAATCACTGAGGACATAAGGGAGAATATAGGTTGCGGGGATCGTACTGGCGTGCATGTCGATAACACCACCCGTATGATCCTGAGTCCGGACCAGCCGTTCCCCGGCCTCTTCCCTCAGATGAAGCAGTTTCCGTGCATAATCGTAAAGAACCTTTCCCTCCGGAGTCAGGGAAATACCCATGCGCTCCCGATTGACCAGTCGGACATTCAGGACCTCTTCCATGTTTTTTACATGTTTGGTCAGGGAAGGCTGGGTGAGACAAACCCGCCGGGAAGCCCGGCTGAAGCTCCGTTCTTCGACGAGAGCGACCAGGGTTTCAAGCTGCTGAATGGTAATGTTCCGAAAACCGTCGTATGCCATGACTGCGACTGCTATCATAACCGAAAGGAATAATCAATCCGTTTGAAGCACTCAGATGAATTTGACATCCTTTCTTCTTTCTCTTATAGTCTTGCATTCTCATGATCATGCCGCTATCCTCTTTTTCCCTCTGCGGCTGCAGGCAGCCGGGATGAAAGAGACACATGAAAATAAAAGCAGTACAGGAGCTTTTCCAATGGAAGATTCCCCGAAACCACGCCTGACTGAAACCGTTTCCGGAGCCGGGTGAGCCTGCAAGATCGGTCCGGGAGACCTGAAAGAAGCCTTATGCGATTTCCCCCTGATCTCTGACCCCAATCTGATCGTTGGGATGGAGCATGGGGAAGACGCGGGAGTTTACAAACTCCGGGAAGATCTCGCCATCATCCAGACGGTGGATTTTTTCACGCCCATTGTGGATGATCCCTATACCTTCGGCCAGATTGCCGTGGTCAATGCCCTGAGCGACGTCTACGCCATGGGCGGTACGCCGCTGACGGCCATGAACATCGTCTGCTTTCCCATCAAGAAAATGAACATCTCCATTCTTCGGCAGATTCTTCTCGGCGGGCTGAACAAGATGCGTGAGGCGGGCGTACTGCTGATCGGCGGCCATAGTGTGGAAGATCCGGAACTGAAGTATGGGCTTTCCGTAACCGGAACCGTCCATCCCGAAAAGGTCCTGCTCAATTCCGGCGCCCGCCCGGGAGACCGGCTTATCCTGACGAAAGCCCTGGGAACAGGCATTGCCGGCACGGCCATCAAGGCCGGGATCGCCGATGAAGCCCTGATCGCCTGTTCGATAAGTTCCATGAACACCCTGAACAAGATTGCAGGAGACATTGTTCAGACGACCCCGGACGTTCATGCCTGCACGGATATCACCGGCTTCGGGCTGCTCGGACACGCCGCGGAAATGATCGAAGGACAGGAAATCGGCATCCGGTTCTTCTCCGACCGGGTCCCCTGCTTCCCGGGAATCCGGGAACTGGCGGAAATGGGAATTCTGCCCGCGGGACTTTATCGGAATCGGGACTTCCGCATGCCTTTGATCGATGTCCATCCCGACTGTCCCGAATGGCGTTTTGATATTCTTTTCGATCCTCAGACTTCCGGAGGACTGCTCTTTGCGCTGGCCGCCGACCAGGCGGAACCCTGCCTGGGCAGACTGCACGCAGCCGGCGTGCGGGAAGCGTCCATTGTCGGCGAAGTCCTTTCCTCTCCGGCCGGCCGGATTATCGTGGAATAGGAACAAAAAGGGAAATTCTGAGGTTTGTTTTATCGTGCCGGATCTGGTCATCCCGGGGCAGGATCGGTTTAAGCATGGTCATTTTCCTGTGCCGCTCCTTCCTCAAGTCATTGCTCCGGCTAAAAAAATGTTTACCGATATCCCGCAATAAAGCGTTCCCCGAGTCAAAAGATAACCATCATCTCAAAGTTTATACCCTTGATATATTTCCATGAATATAATAGATATCCAACCGGCATCTGCCTGATAAGCAGCGGGTTTCATAAAGGCGGCGGCCCTCATTCACCCATACGGAGGGGCCGGACAGGCAGGCTTGTGTTTGTTGAAAACCTGCCTGAAAGAGACATTGTTTTTAACTGCGATACAGCAGAAGAGAAAATAAGCGGAATTCAGGAGCTGCACGGCGGAAAAGGATGGTCGCTGCTGTCTGATTACTGCCTCCAAGCCGATAGCGTGCGGTTATCCCAAACTGACATTCAACAGGAAGGATTTTCAAAAAAGGGAGGGCTTCCGCCCGGAATCCCTGACATCTGAACGAAAGGAAAAGTGAAGGAGTTACAATATGATGCAACCGACGACCTCAAACCCCAGTGATTTTATCCGGGACATCATCGATGAAGACCTGCGGACAAACAAACACGGCGGCCGTGTTGCCACCCGTTTCCCGCCGGAGCCGAACGGCTACATCCATATCGGTCACGCCAAGTCGGTATGCCTCAACTTCGGGATTGCCTCGCAATACCAGGGAACCTGCAATCTCCGGATGGACGATACAGACCCGATGGGCGAATCCATGGAATTCGTGGAATCGATCATCCACGATGTGCACTGGCTGGGATTTCACTGGCAGGACCGTCTCTTTTATGCCTCCGATTATTTCGAGCAGCTTTATTCCTTCGCTGTTGAGCTCATCAAAAGCGGCAGCGCCTATGTCTGCAGTCTGAGTCCTGACGAGATTCGGGAACATCGAGGAACATTCACGGAACCGGGCAAGGAAAGCCCCTATCGAAACCGTTCCGTAGAAGAGAATCTGGACCTCTTTTCACGGATGCGGGCCGGCGAGTTCGCCGACGGCGCCCATGTCCTGCGGGCAAAAATCGATATGGCTTCTTCGAATATAGTCATGCGGGATCCGATCATCTATCGCATTAAACGGGAGCCTCACTACAGGACTGGATCAAACTGGGTCATTTATCCCATGTACGACTTCGCCCACTGCCTCTCCGACGCTTTGGAAGGAATCACCTATTCAATTTGCACCCTTGAATTCGAAAACAACCGTCCCCTGTACGACTGGTTCGTAGAGAGACTGATCGAAGGCTCGCGCCCGCGGCAGATCGAATTCGCCCGCCTTAATCTGAGCTATACTGTGCTCAGCAAGCGGCGGCTCATTGAACTGGTAACCCAAAAGCATGTTCAGGGCTGGGATGATCCCCGCATGCCGACGGTTGCAGGCATGCGTCGCAGGGGCTACACACCTGAAGCCATCCGGACATTCTGTGCCGATATCGGCGTGGCCAAAAACGATAATCTGATTGATATATCCCTGCTGGAACACTGCGTCCGCGAGGATCTCAATGCCCATGCGCCAAGGGCATTATGCGTCCTGCGGCCTCTGCGGGTTGTGATCGATAATTATCCTGAAGATCAGGTCGAAGAGATTGAGTGCGCCAACCATCCGCAAAATCCCGGGATGGGAACGCGGATGCTTCCCTTTTCCAGGGAGCTTTATATCGAACGAGACGACTTTATGGAAGATCCACCGAAAAAATATCACCGTCTTGGACCGGGACGGGAAGTCCGTCTCAGAAATGCTTACATCATCAAATATGAAAGCATGGTGAAAGACGAGAAAACCGGCGAAGTCAGCGAGCTCCACTGCACCTATGATCCAGAGACCCGCAACGCGCCGCCAGCGGACGGACACAAGGTTCAAGGAGTCATTCACTGGGTTTCGGCACGGCACGCTGTACCTGCCCAGGTAAGATTGTACGACCGGCTGTTTAGCATCGAGGATCCGGGAAACGAAGAAGATTTTATGAAATTCCTGAATCCCGGCTCTCTGGAGATCCTGACAACCTGCTATGCAGAATCGAGCCTGAAAAATGCGGAAGCGGGGAACAAATATCAGTTTGAAAGACTGGGGTATTTTTGTGTTGATCCGGAGGCCTCAGCCGGCAAGCCTGTTTTTAACCGCATCGTTCCGCTGAGGGATTCATGGACCAAGACAGCCGGTGTAAAGAAGGATTAGCAGATCTTTGACAAAGGATGCGCACCCGAAGAGCGGCAGCCCGATTTATATCCAGATCAACGAGCCGAAAGCCGCTGTTAACGCAAGTTCATTTTTTTCAATTCATAAGTGGAAGCTGCTCATGATTGGAAACATCATCGAGCAGCTTTGCCACGTATGCATCATCTGTCCTGTTTTTTACCGACCAATTCTCAACAGATGGATCTGGTCAACCTAAGGTGACCTGACTCAGCAGTTGATAAACCTCATTGACATTGCTGTCTTTCTTGAATTCCTTGACGATGGGTTTTGGATTTCCGTGGATCCAGATCTTCAGTTTCGCTTCGAGGTCGAGAAGACCGGTACTCACCTTAGCAAAGGCAGAAATCTGGGAATAGGGAACTGTTATGTATGCGGCCTTTTTCCCCGTTACTGCCTGGTCTACAAGGATAAGCCGCTTGTTCGTGAAGACGATCATTTCGTTATGCAGCCTGAAGACCTTAGTGACGTCCTCGCCATCTACGAGGAGTGGCGCGTATTCCTTCCTGATGTTGTCCACCAGTTCCTGCATGGATAGCAGTCCCATTTGTCCGCCGATCAACCCTTCCATAGTCTACCTCCTTTATTTCTTAAGCCATAATAAGTGATTTGACACAGGTTCGTTCCAAAGATTTTCACGAGTTCAACATCCATTTTGCGGAAGAGAAAACTCTTTTCATGTTGCACCCTATATTGCATTGAATCGCTCGAAAGTCAAACAGTTGTCAGTTAATTCTGAATGCCTCGGCATGGTCTTCACAGATTGACATCATTACCTTTCATTCGTCGATCCACGTCACGCTGAATGTTACACATGACGTTAAACATTCGGGCAACAGGGCTGAAGCTTTCTGGAAAGTGCCGCGCCAGTTCGTTCTTGACTTCCTGTTTGCCAGGAAGACGGACTCCGGTCATCACCATGGCGTCGTGGATCACATGATCGGCAGTGTAAATTCTTATTGTGGCGGCAATATTATTGTCAAGAGAGGAAGTTGTCGGCATCGACTGAAGATATGGGCGGCTGTCATTAAAGGAAAAAATCCGGTGCGTTACGGTAATGCCATAGCGGAGACAGTGAGTTGTTTCGAGAAAGAGATGCGGGTGACTGTAACTGTTTCCTTTGCTGCCGCCCTTAATAATTTTCTTTACTGAATAATCCCGGCAGAACTTTACCGTTGAAAAAAGAGAGGGTGACCATAAATGGCCTGTCACAATCTGTTGCCGCAACCTCGGACAAACTGTCATGTTTCAAAGCAGCAATCATGGACAAATCTCCTCGAGAAGTTCATTTTAGTAAATAAACAAAAAAGATTTTATCTTAACAGGCTAAATTATATCAGCGTAATGAAAATTTATCATTACAACATAACCGTACAATGAAGTCGCCTTGGAACTTCTTACCAGATGGGATATTAATCCAGCAACCAGCGATAGATTGTCGCAGTTCCTTTAAAAAAAGGGATAAAGTACGCGGAGGGGCCAGTCATCGCCAAAGCCGACACGTTCTTGTTTTATTCATTCTGTTGCAGTGTTTCAACCCTCATGACACAAAAACCCCTCCGCATATACTCGCATTACGAAAAGCAACATCTTCTCAATTCATCCATGACTGAGATTTGAATTACCAGACAATCCGCGCATCGACAGCCACGCAGCCTGAGGCATCGGCCATCAGAGGATTGATGTCCAGTTCCTTGATGTCCGGGACCTCCGTGGCCAGGAAAGAAACCCTTTCCAGGGTTTCCAGAAGCCCTTCCCAATCCACACAGGCTTCACCACGCACGCCCTTCAGCAAAGGATAGATCTTCAGAGACGAAATCATTTTTTCGGCCTCCGGCCTTCCAACAGGTACGAGTTCGCGGCTGACGTCCTTGAAGACCTCCGTGTATATGCCTCCGTATCCGCAGGCAAGGATATGGCCGAACTGTGCGTCAAGTTTGAGACCAACGAGGAGTTCCTTTCCCCCGACCTGTTCCTGCACATGGAAACCGATTTTCACCGCTGGATTGCGATCATTTACCTTTTCTTTCATCCCCTGAAAGGCCTCACGAAGCTCCTTTTTATTGCGAATCCCGGTCATTACCCCCCCCCAGTCGCTTTTGTGAAGAAAGGCTTCGCCTGACAACTTCAGGACAAGTGGATAAGACAGTTCGTCGGCCGCTTCTTTGATTTCTTTCCAGTTTCGTGCGATCTTTCCCCGCGATACGTGAATCCCGAAAGCGGCCAGCAGGGCAAGGGCATCCTCTCCAAGCAGGATCTTACGCCCTCTTCCCTTCTGCAACAGCGATTCGGCCTGCTCGTGGTCATAAGGGAAACTCCGCTGGGAGGAGATTTCCCGTTTTCTGAGCTGATGGTAGCGGTAACAAAACGACAGGCCCTGCGCAGCCCGCTCGACGGATTCGAAGCAGGCGACATTGTCGGTGGCGGGTTCAAGGCGCTCCACAGTGTCGTCGGTTCCCGAACCATAGACCCACATGGCAATTGGTTTCCGACTGCCGCTTTCCCGCCGGGCGGCTGCAACCGCCTCGACAATGTCAATATTTTTGTGAAGGGGGGAATCCACGCTTACCGTCACCCCCAAAACACCATCGACCTTCGGCGATTTCAGCAATTCCATCAGGGCGGTTCTGTAAGCCTGAGAGTAACCGCCCCCGAGCATGCCCACAGGCCAGATGTCGATAGGATTGCCGATGTGAACCCAGTCCGGTATCCCCTTTTTCAGCTTATCGGGAAGGCCCTCAGGCAATTCCGCAATCTTCAATCCGAAATCTTCACAGGCATCCGTTGCCATGATCCCTCCCGCTCCGGTGGGGGTCAGGACTCCCAGTCGTGGCCCCTCCATATCTTCAAACTGTATAAAAGAACGGATGGCATCTTTCAGTTCGGAACCATTTTTCACGCGAATGAGGCCGGCGCGGTTGAAGGCAGCCTCAGCGATTTCGTCCTCCCCGGTAAGAGAAGCCGTATGGGAGAGGGCGGCCTTGGCACCGGCCGTAGTCCTTCCGGTTTTGAAAATGATGATCGGTTTGTCAGGGGATATCCGGGAGGCTGCTTTCAGGAATTCCCTTCCCCGGATGATGCCTTCCATGTGCACCACGATAACCCGGGTTTCCGGATCGGCTCCGAAATATTCCAACGCGTCGACAAAATCCACATCACAGGCATTCCCAATATCGAGTGCCTTTCCCCAGTCATGATAGGCGAGGTTGTGCGAGGCCACCTGGATCATACCCGTCTGGGCGATCAACGACACCGGCGGAATCTTCTTCGGTTTGATGAGATCGACAAAGCTGGTCGAGAAATTACGGAAATTGTTCAGAATTCCCAGTGTGTTGGGGCCGACAACCCGTATGCCGCTCTCGCGAGCCAGCCGAACGATCTCGTTCTGGAGCTTCTCCCCATGCGGATCGGCATCGGCAAAACCCTGGCTGACGATCATCACCCGCTTCACACCGGATTGAATGCACTCTTTAAAAGCAGCAACCACCTGGTCCCGACCCATGGAGATAATCACCAGGTTTACCGTCTCCGGCACTTCGGTTATGGAGGGAAATGCCCTGAGACCACAGATTTCATCGGCTTTCGGGTTGATCGGATAGATGCGTCCCTGGTAGCCGTAGCGGAGCATCATTTCTACTCCATTGTACGTGTCCGGGCCCGTTTGTCTGGGTGTTCCGATCATGGCTACAGATTCCGGCTCCAAAAAATATTTCATTTCAGATTCCTCCTCCTTTCACATAAGTTCAAGATCCGTTTTTAACCTCTTTGAGATTCTCCGAGATCCCTGCCCCTTGACTGACTCACTTTTTTGTTGCTTGTACTTTTCTGCTGTTTTCTTGATTTATTTGAATTGCGGTGTGTGAGGTCCTGCCAACTACCCCAGCCTGTTCTGTCTAACGTCTGGGGTGCAGATCATGTGAAACGATTACCCTGCTGCCTTTTAAATGATTAATACAGTTGATGAGTACTTTTATAGCTGAGAGAAATTATGCATACAACCCTCAAAAAATAATGTCAATGATTTTCAATTATTGGAGGGAAATATAGATTCTAGATACCACTGAAAGAAATATGAAGGATTTCACCATAGCTTTTTTGTGCTGTTTGACCATTTTCGGCACTGGTTTTTGAAGTTTCGGTCACAAACCCGGTCGAAAAATTTTTAAGTGAAATTCAAAGCTGAAGGGGTTCCAAGGCTTTACTCTGTAGCCCCTTCTTTATATTAAATCAAAAAATGGCGGCAGGATTTTAACCTCCGCCATCCTTCCCCCAAGCAGACCGTCATTCGATAGGGGCATACATGCGGCCATCTACCGGAGATCGGCGTCACGCTTTTCTATCCTTCTTAACCCTTGTTCTTACTTTTTCCCCGACCATTCCCGCGGCCTTTTTCTCCCGAATACTTTCCTCCGCCACAGCCATATAGATCCTCGCCTCTTTTCAGTGCATGAAACTCAGGCGATCCTGGTTTAATACCCAAGCTCTTCGCCAAGGCTCCCCACCCTTTTTTCTTCCCCGCCTTATATTTCTTCATGACATATTCCGGCTGATGATTTGACATTTCCCCGAGGCGCATAACCATATAAGCATCGACTGGGTTGGAAACGTTGCCAATAATGGCATCAATCTGAGCAGAACCGATCTGAAAGCGCGTGGCAAGCCTGGCCTTGAATCCCGAGGGATCAGCTTGGGCCTGGATGTTGAAATCATGCATCCAGTCAAAATCTCCTGCCACAGAGATTGATGAAGATAGAAAAAATAAAACAGCGGCCACGAGCATAATCCTACACAACTTCATTAGTCTTTTTCCTCCTTCTCTTTTCTATTTTTAACCTCGATCTTCTTATCATGTTACAATATCTATAGTAGTCTATTGAGGCTTAGCCTGTGTTTGCTGTGCAATCTTAATTTCTACTCTTCTGTTCTTCTGGCGTCCTGCCTCTGTATCATTGGTTGCAACAGGCATAGTTTCTCCAAAACCAACCACCTCAATGCGGTTTTCTGCTACGCCACGCTGAACCAGTAAATTCTTTACTGCGTTGGCACGTCGTTTTGAAAGGTCCATGTTATATGTATCGGAACCTTTGCTGTCGGTATAACCCTCCACCCTGATGAAAGTGTCGGGGTATTGCTTAAGAACGCCTGCAACGCGGTCTATTTCAAAGTAAAGATCAGGCCTGATCTCTGCCGAGTTCGTATCAAAGGTGACATCGCCTTTGAAGGTAACTGCCAGAAGGTTGCCTTCCCTGGTAACGGCTGCGGCATCTGAGGCGCCCAAAGCGTTACGCATGTCCTTTTCCTGATTGTCCATCATTCTGCCGACTCCAGCGCCTCCAAGTCCACCCACTGCCGCGCCGATGGCCGTACCGATCAGTGTGCTCTTCGTACTGTGACCGATAACCTGTCCGAGCAACGCTCCTGCTGCAACACCACCTGTTCTGGAGCCGCCTCAAGTACTATGGGCGGTGGTTCGCAGCCAACGCCTCCACCGTCATAGACGTCATAACCTGGCTCGACGTAGCAACCTTGGAGAGACAGTAAAATCAATACGACCATCGTTGCTAACTGTTTCATCTTGATCTTCCTAAAATGATCAATTCTCAAGATGGGCGAATTTGAATTTTCCCTCTCAAAAAGTGACAGCCCTTAAGCGTTTGATCATCTTTATTATAAAACCATCCCGTCACAGAGATTATGTCGCTGGGCTATTCAATCATCATCGTCATGATGGTGTCGTTTTTAGTATCCATGTCCTTTAACTCTGTATCCATGGCCTCTATAGTGTTTACTATAAGGCCCATTAGCATATGCGTGGCGATGATATGGGCGACGCTGATAATAAGCCGGATAGTATGCTGCCGCAGGAGGAGGCGGGGGAGAATAGACTACCACTGGTGGAGGGGGAGGCGCTGCCGGATATACCACTACAGCGGGAAAAGGTATGCCAAAAGATAATCCAACTGATACGTCAGCAGCCGAACTGGTCTTTGGTAAAAAACCTGTCGCTAACCCAAACATCGCTACAATAATCATCAATTTGACGAATTTCATAAATCTGCCTCCTTGTTCATTGTTTCTTTATTGTTTAAATATTCATCCATACTTTTACTGCACATTATAGCCAACCTCATACCACTCGAACATTCTTCTAAAAAACATGTTTATATTTATCAGGATATGGAATCCATGCCTCTAAATCAGCGTGGCGTTTCTGGTTATAAAGTACCCAAATGCAGTTCCACATGGAGATAAAATATCCAGTTTTCATGTCCTCTGCTTTTTTATATCATCACTGTTTGAAGGATTTGTGAGTCCAGTAAAAAGCAATGCGGTAACATGGCAAACGATGTCCTCACTGCTAAGTCCCTTCATTGTGGGAATCTGATCCCGAAGTTTTGCTGTTGCCAACGGAAGCATAGTCAATCCGATGATTGACCCGATAAGCAGTCGCGAATCGATACCGGAATTTATGACTCCCTGCTTCTGACCTTCAGCTATTTTCGCACTAAATTTATTCATCTTATCTATGGGAATGTTATTTAGCATCTTTTCTCGAAGAGCTCCTCCTTCGTTGACAATTTCTCTAATCCATAAAGAAGGAAGCCAAAGCATCGTTTCGCAGGTGTTGACGATTCTGTTTACCAGATCCCTTACCATAATAAGAGGATCATCTTCTTCTCCGGTAACCGGCTCCCAGATCATGTCAATGATACGACCTATTCTTTCTTCGATGATCGTATCCAGCAGAGAATCACGAGTTTTAAAGTAATAATGGATCATTGCCGGGTTGACACCGACACTTGCTGCAATTTCTGCCATTGTCGTCGCTGCGATACCCTGCTCTGCAAAGAGGGTAGTAGCTGCATCAAGAAGTAGCTCTCGTGTATTCTTATCAGTCATTGTAGCTTGCACTCCTTAATATTAGGACGTGATTTTGTCTCTGACCTTTTTTCTCATAACATCAGGATCGATATCAAGTTGATGAAAGACAACTTCCACGAACGGATTGTTCTTATCAAATAAGAACTCCCGTGGAGATATTGTCAAATGTTGTGGATGATATCTTTTCTCAGCGTATCCTTCTCAGCCAAAATTAAGCCGCTTCTTGCATGATGAGGCCGTCAACAAACCGGATTCCTTCAATGACCTTTCCGATAAGTTGATGCCCTTTGATTCTCTGCCAGGTTTTTTCCGCTTCCATTGCCAGCTTGAAAACCATGGTCAGCGTTGCTAACCGTGATCCACAGCCTTTTGTCCGATTTGTGCGCAGCCTGACCGTGGCAAAAGTGGATTCAATAGGATTGGTAGACCGGATATGACGCCAGTGCTCTGCGGGGAAATCATAAAACGCGAAAAGACTGTTCGTATCCTTCTCTAAGCAGTTGCAAGCCCTTTCATATTTCGCCTGATACTGTGACAGAAAATGATGAAAGGCCTTGAGGGCTTCCTCTTTTGTTGGCGCCATGTACATGTCCCGGATATGCACCTTGGCTCTCGGCTGAATACTCTTGGGCATCTTATCCAGAATATTAGCAGTCTTATGAACCCAGCAACGTTGCTCTATTGTTTCCGGAAATTCCTCCCGCAGGGCTGCCCAGAATCCCAGACCTCCATCGCCCACTGCCAACTTGGGACCTTCTTTAAGACCCCTGTGCTTGAGATCGCCCAGCATCTCCTGCCAGGCTTGTTTGCTTTCCCGATAGCCATCGAGAATGGAGACGAGTTCTTTCTTCCCGTTTTCCAATGTTCCCATAATGATCAGGATGCATTGCCGCTTATTCTCGGCATCTTCCAAACGAACATTGAAGTAAATGCCGTCTGCCCAGAAATAAACATATCGTTTGGAGGAAAGATCTCGTCTGGCCCAGTCTTTATAATCCTGCTCCCAGAGCCTCTTCAGCCGGACGATATTGGTCGCGGAAAGCCCCGATGCATTCTTCCCCAATATGGATTCCAGCACCTTGCTGAAATCTCCCGTGGAGATTCCTTTAAGATACAGTGCTGGGATTAAGGCATCAACCGAGGGAATCCGGCGCATATATCTCGGCAGAATATTGCTCGTAAAAAGCTGATCTTCTCTTTTGTCATGAATCCTGGGCTGTTTTAGCTTTAAGGGGCCGATACCTGTTACGATCTCTCTTTCAGGCAAGGAACCGTTTCTCACAACTAACCGCCTGTTCCTGGAGTCTTTTTCATTCTTAAAGCGGTCAATGTACTCGCTTACTTCGTTCTCAATCGCCGCCTGCAACATCCGGCAGGCTCCTTCTCGGATAATCAGTTCCAGGACGTTCTTTGCTTCTTCTTTAACTTGCTTTTCCCAATAATCGCGGTCATTATTCTCCACGGGCGTATCCTTTCCTCCCCTTCTTGCTAAAGGGGCTTCGTTTTTTGGATTAAACGTTTGGAGGATACGCCTTCTTTCTATCCTGTCCACAACTTTGGGTTATATCTCACTCCCGTGCCCGTTCGTCTTTTCCGCTGCTTTTCCTCAATGCCTCCATGGCTGAGAAAATGACGGCTAACCACAGCCTGTAAGGTCCGGAATCACGCATATACTCAAGATAATCTTGATCTAAGCTCATTTGAAATGACCCCCTAAATGCTTCTCTTTTATAGGAATTATTTTAGTTACCATACCACTTCAAATGCCATAGCAACTGGCGTGATTGCGTCTTTCATCCTGATTCGTACGATGTTCATGGTTTCTCCAATCGTAATTTTAGAAAGCTTTATGACACCAGCCCATCCAATGGTACTCATCGCCACCACAGCCTTCATGCTACGTCTATAGCGATGTAGAGAAACAAGAACAACACCATGGCTAAGAACAGCAATTGTTTCATGGTTTCCCCTTCTTTCTTAACACGGCCTTGTGCGCTCAAACGATCCTGTTAAGCAACTTTATCGTACTCTGTACATAATAAAGCTCAAAAGATACATTAAGCATTGAAATACACGGTTGAAGCACCTCATCATCAACTAATTAACTAATTAATTAACTTTAAGGCAAATTAACTAACTATTTAATTAAATGCAAGTCAAATAATCCTATAGATGAAAAAATGATCATCTTACTTCTTGAAAATAAACTGGCATAAAACTAAATTAAAGAAATAATAGATGTAATTCTAATCTGTTATGTATTGTCAATCATAGAAATAGACTTTGGGGGAAGGTGAATGATATACATCGAAGCTACTGATTTTTTCTTGATGGCTTTTTCTTTGCCCAAAAAAACAAAAGGGAACTACTAAATATGGATTTCCTTTTTAATTTCAATTGGCTGGGGAAACAGGATTTGAACCTATATTCACGGAGTCAGATTATGCCCCTGACATTTTCCGCAACCAAGCAATATCATTCCAATAGTTTAATATCACTGAATATTCACCTAAGAGAATTTATGAACTATTGGGAAGAAAAAAGACCATTTTTCGGGATTTTCTTTAGCGAAATTTTCCGGAAGCCGCTTCCCGACTTTGTCGCTCTTCACGACGAAATGCCTTGGATTGCTCCGGCTGGACAGGAGTTGCGGCAATGACCGCCTGGAACTGGCCTGTGACAGAGCGCTCAAGCTGAAGGCCATCGGATATCGCAGTCTCAGAAACATCCTGGATAAATATATCGAGGCAGCCGACATCACGGAGCACAGCGATGAGCTCTGCCGATTCACCAGAATATCCGAGGGAGCGACTACTATGCGGGAGGCGCCCAATGATGATGGAGCCCACGTTGACGAAACTTCACCGGATGAAACTCTCCGGCATGGCCGAGGCACTCACCGAGCAGAGTAAGAGCACACAGTACTCCGGACTTTCCTTCGAGGAGCGAATCGGGCTCCTCGTCGACCGGGAGATGACAGTCCGGGACAACCGTCGTCTTACAAAACTCCTGAAGAGCGCAAGGCTGCGTTATTCCCATGCCTGCCCCGAAGAAATCAACTTCCGGACGCCGCGGGGGCTTTCCAGAGAAGTCATCCTTTCCCTGATACAAAACGACTGGATAACGGAAAAACAGAACGTGATCATCACGGGTCCTACCGGCAGCGGCAAGACCTTCATTGCCTGTACCCTTGCCAACAGTGCCTGCCGAAACGGTCACAGCGCCCATTACATCCGGTTGCCCAGGTTGCTTCAGGAACTTAATATTGCCCGCGGTGACGGCAGTTACGGAAAACTCCTTGCCCGTCTCGCTCGATATGCCCTGCTGATCATCGATGACTGGGGGTTGGCAAAACTCAATGACAAGGAACGAAGAGATCTCCTGGAGGTTCTTGAAGATCGCCACGGCTTCACGTCCACCCTCGTCTCCAGTCAGATTCCAACGGAGAAATGGCATAACATCATTGGAGACCCGACCATTGCCGACGCAGTACTGGACAGGCTGATCCACAATGCACACATCATCACCATGAAAGGATAATCGATGAGAAAACTGCTATCAAAGAACAAATGAACTGGACACCCTCAAACTGAAACAACAGCAGGAAGATCTGAGAAAAAATGCTGTCCAGTTCAAATCGGAATCACTTTTCAGTCAAAACCGGAATGACTGTCCAGAAAAATCGGATTGCGCAGCCTTTATGTATTTCATATTATCGCTCGTTTTCTTATCCCGTTTGTTTTGTTGAGCAGATAATGTCCGGTCGAGTCAAAGGAGATGAACCGGCTGCACTTTAAAAAACCAGAGAGCTCAGCCGGAAAGAAAAAAACTTGGACAGAACTTTCTGTCAAAATCGATTACACGTTAAAATCTCAGGTCCTGCTTATCTCTTCCAATATGAGGACTTCCGGCTCTCCTGAGACCCACGATTCAAGTCTTGGGAAAAATTCTTTAAAATACGGAGTGGATGAATGAAAATTAAAAGCATCCTCATCTCTGTATTGTTCCACCATAACTAAAATGTTCGGATTGTTCTTCTCTCGGTTCAGGCAATACAGAACGGTTCCCTCTTCCTTGGCCACCTTCGCCATCAATGTTTTAAATTCTCCCAAGGCTTCCTCCCTTTTTCCTTCCATAATTGGCAGTTTGGCAATAACCGTAATCATGTGGCTGTCTCCTTTTTAGTATTGATAAGGTGTTGTTCAGAGGATTATTATTAAACGGAAAAAAGATCAATCAACAAAAGCTTGTAAATATCGTGCTCCAATTGATAAAAAGTCGTGACCGGTGTCATGATCGTTTCTGTGACATAACCTCAGCAAAATTCGTTGATTGAAGAGAAAGCCATGAAATACCCTATACCTATCGTTCGATTGATCATACCGGATTCAGAAGGAAAGGTATTGATCCTGAAACGATACCAAAGTGAATATGCGGCTGGACAATGGTGTCTTCCGGGTGGAAAAGTGGATTATGGCAGCACCGTAGAAGAAACAGCTGTAAAAGAACTTCACGAAGAAACTGCCTTGACTTGCACGTCAATGAAATTCCTTTTTTACCAGGATAGCCTGCCGTTCGCAGAAGGAAAAATGCATTGTCTCAATCTGTATTTGGAATGCGCCGTGAAGGGAGAGATTCTATTAAATGAGGAATCGTGTGATTATGCCTGTATCGGACCTTCAGAACTGAAACGGTATGAAATCGCATTCCGTCATGATCTTGGCCTGATTCGATACTGGCAGGAAATTATCAAAGCATAATAATAATGATGAGGACACCATAATGATCTTTCGGATTACTTTAAATTGGCCAGGAAAATTGGAGTCACACCTTCACTTGCTCTTCCATCCGACAAGGAGAAAAATGCCTTGATATACTGGAGTGCTAATCTATTCAAAGCCAAGCACACCCAATATATGATCCTGCGAAACACAGCATCTCTATACTCCATGGTTATGTATGGACGAGGAATTACCAACGAGAAACAGTTTGTTCAAGAAACCTTGTCCACTATGAAAGAGTTTATAACCTTGGATGGGAATGAGATGTTCTTTAATATGATTAATGAGTTAGAAGATAAAAACGTCCTGTTGTCCAAAATGACTGACCGGCGAGTAACGGGTTCAATTAATAATCTGATATTTCAGACAAAATTCCATCTCCTTCACGACCGGAAATCGTCACTTGAGGCCCCATTTCGACTGAATGAATCCTCGATGTCTTATCTGAGCTACAAGAGTCCGAAAGATGAGTTCCTGAAACTGCTGTTTGTGGATGGGAAAGCATAGTTTTTCAAGAATGGTGAAGAGAATAGAACGGGAACTCAAAACAGTCAGAATTATGATTGATCTATACTGCCGGCATCATCATGGTACCGATAAACCTTGCGAATCCTGCCGGGGATTACTTGAATATGCCATGCAGAGGGTTCTCCGGTGCCCCTTCAGGAAGGGCAAACCGGTGTGCGCCAAATGTCCGATCCATTGCTATAAACCGGATATGAGGGAAAAGATCAAAACAGTCATGCGATTTTCCGGACCAAAGATGATCTACTCCCATCCGATTCTTGCAGTAAGACATTTGATCGATGCACAGAAACAGCCTCCGAGTTTGACCGGCAAGGGTGGAAAGTAATCATCAATAAAAAAACGAATTGTGGTGCCTCTTTTATAAAGATTGTAACGATAAAAAATGAGCAAAAACTACGTCTACATCCTGGAATGTTCCGATAAAACCCTGTACACAGGATGGACCGTTAACATAGAAAAACGGCTTCAGGAACATAACAGCGGCAAATACGGGGCAAAGTATACCAAATCACGGCGACCCGTTAAATTGGTCCATCTTGAAATGGTCGATAGTTTGTCGGGGGTCTTGAAGCGAGAGGCACAGATCAAAAAGATGTCTCGTGCGGAGAAGTTGCAGTTAATAAAACAAAACCCTGAAAGGATGTAAGAAATTGCCTCTATTTATCCTTAAACGGCTTAAATAGGTATTCCAGTCCATTGACTTTGATCTCATGAACCATTTTAAGAAGGTCTCCGAGTTCACCCCTGGGGAAACCTTCGGGGGAGAACAAGAGGATATAGTGCCCGGGAGATTCACAAGATGAAAGCCATCATACTTCCCGAACGGTATTTTTATTTTCGCCAATTCCAAGAGGACGTTCTTATCAGAATGAACTTCCCGATCTTCAGAATTCATGGAGTATACGTGTAATCATTGTTCATGATTGTCGATTCGTGGTGACATGGTTCAGAATATCTGGCAGGAGATAGTTTCGGTTGTCCTGGGTTATTTCAATCAATTCAATATCCGGCCGGCTTTTGACATGGGCAATCAAACCCGTCCCTTAGATGCTGCCGTGGCAACAACCAATTTGTCTGAAGAGAGCAGTTCACTGCTCAAGTCAGTGAACACCGTTGAAAAGTACTCCATCTCACCGATCTCATCAATAATAACAAGTCTTTTAGCTGGATGACGAAACGGAATGTCGCCGATAAAATTCTCAAAGCTGGAAAGATCAACGTCATATTTTCCCACCTTGGATCGGCTTCGGGTATCCTCCTGAGATAGAATGCTTTTCTCGACACTAACGCTGATCAGGGAAAATCTCGAATACCATTCTCCCGGATTTCTTCCGTATAAAACCCGATAGAGTTAAGATCTCGTATCTCAGTTAGATGACCCTTGATCAAGGTCGTCTTTCCTATTCCTGATAATCCCGTAATGATGATGTTTTTTTCATTGCAGTGATATATTATTCAACTTTTTTATCCAAAGGAAATTTAAATGAAATATTGAACAGAAAAGAGCATCAGTTCAAACCTAAATAATAATCAACATTATCACTGGTTATCACATCAATGCCCGTATCAATTCTTTGTGGAATTGGAACACCGATTGAAGCTTGCCATAACATCAAAATCGACATTGAGCCCTGCATTCTCGGAATGGTTGACGATGATGATTCTAGTGCCCCTTGCTTTATTGCTTCAAGTATCGGTTTAATTCCATCCATACCGACAGCTTTTACTTTACCAACCCTGCCGGCTTCCTTTATCGCTGCGGCAATGCCTATCGGACCTGATGCGTCACAGCACAAGTAACCTTTCAGGTCAGGATTCGATGCAAGAACAGATTTTGCCTGTTGCTTTGCAGTTTGAATATCGTCATTGTCAATGCCTCCATCAACAATTGTTATGCTGGGATATTTTTTCAATACGGCGATTTGTGCCTCATAACGTTCTTTATGGTTTGGTGCCGTCGGAAAACCTTGCATTACAGCAACCTTTCCAGTTCCTCCGATCAACCCAACCAGACGTTCAGCAGCAATAACTCCCTGCTGAGTAAAGTCGTTCCCGACACTTAAAATCCCGGCTTTCGGAGACGGAGAGTCGAATACAATAACCGTAATACCTTGTTTTCTGATTTTGTCTATAACTGGCATATTGCCGATGGCAACAAGAGGATCGATGGCAATGCCATCGGGACCAGTTGATGCGGCCTTTTCAAGAATTGAGTTCTGCTCAGCTACGTCAGCCGATTTCGGCGCCATATAATCGACAGTAACTTTGATACCCAGTTGTTTTTCAAGTAATTCAGCTTGATATAGAGCACCCTTATTTACTTCATCAAACCAAGGGTGAACTACTTTAGGGATTATTACAAAGCGTAGGTCCTTTTTGAGAGTCATTGATCTGGTTATCTCCTTTCTTTTAATATCGTCAGCGTTAACCAGTCCATATAGTCCAAATAAGAGGATAAAGACAGACAATAAATTCAAAAGCCTTTTCATGATCTTCTCTCCTTCCATTTGAGCTGTGTGTAATTTATTCGGACTTGAACCCCTTCTTTTATTGCCGATCTTCCAAGTTCTCAGATTAACAATACAGGATTATAAAGACACAAACAATCGGTCCTATTATGAATTATTTCCTGTAAAACCATTACTTTAGGATAAAAATATGCTTAGATGCATAAGAATAAAGATGGGTCTGTTTTTGCCATAAGCTCATGAGATATGATTGAAACCTTAAATGGAGTGAACTGGTAGGAGAATTTTCTATATAGCAAAAATGAGCAAAGCTGTTTGCATGCAAATTTTTTCCTTTTATACATCAGCCAGGCATTTGATAAATTGGCGAATTTGCGTACTTTCAATTGTAAATCTTTAACTTTGGTCTTCAACTGATCAAAACGATTTGTAGATACCGTTCTTGTCAAGCCAAAATTGGCTTGAAGTTAGGGTCATATTTTTTCCCGGATTTCAGAACACCAAAAATCACATGAACCAATTTGCGCATAATTGCGCAAACAATAACCTTCTCATTTTTGCCCTTATTTTTCAGGCGTTTATAAAAATCAATCATCACGGGATTACATTGAATGGACACCAGGGCCGGCGTATACAACGCTTTTCTGAGCTTGGCATGTCCGATTTTTGATAATCTGGGCTTTCCCTTAATCGACGATCCTGACAACTTTTCTCGCGGTGCAAGTCCTATGAAAGCCACCATTTCACGAACGTGATTGAATTTATCCAGATCGTCCAGCTCTGCCATGAGTCGTGGAATGGTGGCTTTGCCCAAAACGGGAATAGATTCCAGCAATTCCTCTTTCTCTTTGAGCTGTGGATTTTTCCTTATTAATTCGTCAATTTGTTTCCTGAGTTTTTCAATTTCCCGATCCAGATAAGCAATATGCTCTTTGATCATCGAAGTAACAGATTCGTGCGATGTGCTGAGCCGGTTTTTCTCCTGACTGCGCATGTCGATCAGGCTATCAACCCGTCTGACCAGAGCTTCCAAGGATCTCATCTCTGGTAAAGGTGGAGTCCATTCCTTGGGCTTCATGGCCAGACAGAACCGGGCAATCAGGGCAGCATCCATCTTGTCCGTCTTGGTACGAATCATCTCACTCTGAGCAAAACCTTTGATCCTGGCAGGATTGATGATACTGACGATGTGACCCGCATCATGAAGATAGACCGCTAAATCCTCCCCGTAACTACCAGTTGCTTCCAGATAGGCATGTACCTTCTCAACCTCCTGCTTCGTAAGCCAAAGGGTCAATGCCTCAAATCCTTCCACTGAATTTTTGCAGGTCTTATGCTTGGTCTTCCCATCGACAAGAAGGGCAGCATCAAATTTCTGCTTCGCCAGCACTATCCCAAGAACAGCGGATAAAGACATAATAAGCCACATCTCTTAAACAATGAATATGATCTTCAGTAAAAGCGCTTCGTTCGAATCAATCTTGTAAGTGCAAACTCATTCCCATTTGAGAAGGTTTCTGGTACCGTTCGAGTTACAGAACAAAGCAGGTGGGAGGAGGATCTACTCTACAAACCATGCTCATGGGCATTAGATGAAACACAGATTCCCTCCTCCCATTTTACCCCAGCACACTGGGGAGTAATTCATAACATTCATTGACCCATAAGAACACAAGATGAAATAGTTCATACACGAACTCGCCTCTCATGCGGCAAATTTCCTCTCTGCCAAACTTTCTGAGTCAACATGAATTATCCGTACATATTTCTCAAGTCGGATTCTGAGCTTAGGAAAAAACATTTTGATAACTGCCACGAAGAGAGTGTTGATAAAGAACATTATAAGAATTCAATATATTAGGGAACTATATCAACAGGTCTTGTTTATAACTTCACTGATTTCTGTGGAGAGGAATGACGAAACAGGAAAAATTAATAGAGATTTACCTGATTGCCTATATAACAGGCAATCTCAATCCTATATAATGCCGCATTTAAAGAGTAAAGCAACCCTGATTAGTTACGGGAAATATTCCATCTGCAAACTGGCATAGGCAGATATGGGATTAAGCGGAATTGAGCTGTTTATCTGAACAGGACGTGGAAAACATCTTTTCTCGGCCCGATTCTTATCGTATCTTCTAAGAAACCGCTTATTGAACCGACTGGATATGCTGTGGCAACTGCCGATCCGGTCGATTGTAGGCCAATGGTTAAACTCGAAGAAGAAAAAGTACGTGTTGGTTTATATCCGGGGGTATGCGCAGGAACTTGAGAACATACACCCAGTGAACCCTTTCCCCGGTGAAAGGAGCGCAGCGCATTTACGAAATTGTAATCAAATCAGCGTTGCTCAACAAATTATCGTGAACAAGACCCGAATTGACAGTAACCCCGACTTTACCCCCTGTACAGCGCTCTCAAGCATACTTTTTTCGCCATATAGCTGCCCGCGCCAGAACATCACATCTTTTCCTGTATATGTAACTTATTTGTTGAAAAATACTGTCCGACACGGTATAGCTGTGATGCAGCCGTGGGTGAGAACCCTAATTTGCCCTTCGTGACAGATTAACTTTCTCTGCGTACCTCACGGCTGCACCTTTTAATGCAAAGGCGAAAAACCCCAGCCAATATTCAGTCATGCCGGGAGGTTGGCGCGGAAAACGAAGTGCAAAAATAATTTGGGTTGGTTTTTTATAACCAATCTTAATGCATCCTCTCCGCCTTCAACCACACCATAACATCCCGGACTTTTTCTTCACAGCTTCACAGCCGAAAAAATCAAGTCTATCCAACTCGCCAATAGCACGCGCCAGCGCATCAAACCTTTCATTCTCACGATGTCTTTCATGCTGCCTTATCCACACCCCCTCAAAATGATGCCGTTTTGACCAAACGATCAGTTCTTCTCACAGATCGCTTAAATACGGTCTTCATGGCGGCAATCACCCAGCCTCTACCCGGCCAGTCATCAATCCTGTCGGCATGTCGTTATGATATTTGCTATCCTTTGTCATTGTTATCCGGCTATAGGCCGGCCGCTTCCGACATTGAGAAGACGCTCTGGCTTTTGTTGGCAGGACTTTGCGGTAATCAAGTTGATCAGACAACAGAAAAGTCATCGGCAATGGTTAAGATTGAGGGGGAAACGGTATCAATTTAGAGGTGAGAAAATTACTGCTTCTGAGATGTTTTTAAGGATGGTATTGATTAACTTTGAGTATTGCTGCCTGTAGTTCACAAATTCTCATTATCATAAAGAGTCAGAATTACTATGCGTTATCATTATTGTGCTTTCAAAGTAATTATTATATGAAAAAATGAGTGTTTTCTATTGAAACAATAATGAATATGAAACCGTAAGGAGGTTAACATGGCAGAGTTACTTGTATTTCATGGTGGGAATCCTTGACCGACCTGCAGAAAGGCTATAGGCGTAGCTGAGGAGATGAAGGAAAAGTACGATGACAGGCTGGAACTGCAAATCTTCACGACAGATTCGAAAGAAGCGGAGCCCTATCATTTTGTTAGAAGCTCAACGAATTTTTTGTTTGAAAAAGAGCTTGTGCCAGTTGGCATCGTAACTGATAAGGACAAAGCGGAAGAAAGTCGTATTTTCGTCATATTAAACGGAGAGCGGTAAGTGAAGAATTTATTAGGTTATTTTATAAAAGGTCTATTGGTTTTTGTGCCGGCAGCTTTGACCGTTACGATAATTGTTTGGGCTGTCAGAACGTTCGATGGTCTATTGAATCTTCCAATTCCCGGCCTGGGTTCTGCTATGACAGTTGCATTTATTACACTGATCGGTTTTTTGGCTTCAAATTATTTTGGGAATAAATTGTTTGCCCTCATAGACCGGATTTTTATCAGATTGCCCGTGGTCAAATTGTTGTACGCAGCCATTAAAGACTTTGCACATGCATTAGCCGGCGAGAAGAAAAGTTTTGATAAGCCGGCCATCGTAGAAATTATATCAGGTGGACCTAAAGTAGTGGGATTTATTACAAGGGAAGACCTGAGTATGTTGTCCCTGTCAGAACACGTCGCGGTTTACCTGCCGCAGTCGTATAATTTTGCCGGTCAGGTATTGATATTTCCGTCGGACAGGGTTAGCCCTCTGAATATAGAAAGCTCTAAAGCGATGGCTTTTATTGTTTCCGGCGGGGTTTTGGGAAAGCAGCGAATGAAGTGACAAGCTCCAACAGAGCTCTTTTAAATCGGCGGCATCTTTTAAATCAGAGAGGGATTCTACTGGGACAAGGACCGCGCGACACAGTAAATCAGGGCGGAAATGAGTGCCGAAATCGGAATGGTGAGAACCCAGGCCCAGATTATCGTTCCGGCGATCCCCCAACGGACGGCACTAAATCGAATTGTGGAACCGACTCCCAATATCGCTCCCGTGATGGTGTGGGTTGTGCTGACCGGAATGCCCGCCAGAGAGGCTCCAATGATAGACATGGCAGCTGCTGTCTCCGCACAAAACCCGCCTATCGGTCGAAGCTTTGTGATGCGGGTACCCATCGTTTTTACAATTCTCCACCCTCCCGAAACCGTTCCCAGTGCAATGGCTGCATGGCACGTAATGATGATCCAGAAGGGGATGTGGAAAGTCGGCCCCAATAGTCCACTGCTGAAAAGGACCATGGCAATAATACCCATGGTTTTTTGTGCGTCATTCATGCCGTGCCCCAAACTGTAAACAGCGGCCGAAAAAAGCTGCATTTTTCGGAATACATGATCCATTTTAGTAGGATGAGCCCTGCGGAACAGGTGCAGAACAAGTAGCATAAGCACGAATCCAATCATCATGCCGATGACCGGCGAAACAACAATGAAGATGGTTGTTTTGGTGATGCCCTTCCAGACAAGGACTTCTGTTCCCCCTTTTACGATCCCGGCGCCAATCAGCCCTCCGATCAGTGCGTGGGATGAACTACTCGGCAATCCAAAATACCAGGTGATGAGATTCCAGATAATTGCCGCACTCAGTGTGGCGAAGATGAGCAGATTATCAATAATGCGCGGGTCGATGATGCCGGTTCCGATTGTTTTGGCAACCGGGACACCGATAAAAAGAAAGGCTATAAAATTGAAAAATGCCGCCCAGAGGACTGCATATTTCGGTGAGAGTACTCGGGTGGAGACCACGGTGGCAATGGAGTTTGCAGAATCGTGAAAGCCGTTGATGAAGTCAAAAATCAGAGCCACTCCGACCAAAAAGATAACAAAGAAAAGAGAATCAAGCATTTTTCAGAACGATCCCCTCGACAATATTGGATACATCTTCGCAGACATCAATAGCCTCTTCGATCCGCTCAAAAATTTCCTTCCACTTGATGAGTTCGACCATGTCCTTTTCATGTTCGAACAGGCGAGTCATCGCTCTTCTTAAAACTTTGTCACCTTCATTTTCAGCTGTGTTGATATCAACGCAGGCATCGATGATTGTCCGGGCATCTTTCATATTCCTCAAGGCATGGATGACTTCTTTTATCCTGGAGATTGCCTTATTGAGAATAAACGCCTGCTCTATCAACTCCGGTGCAGGCTCCTTGATCCTATAGAGGAACATTCGGACAGCACAGGCTTCGGTTATATCCAGAATACTGTCCATCCTGTTGACGAGAGCGTAGATGTCCTCCCTGTCCAGAGGGGTCAAAAAGGTTCTGTGCATCCTCTCATAAGTCCTGTGGGTGATTACATCAGCCTCGTGTTCGATTTCCTTGAGCCGGGCAATCTTGGGCTCAGCCTGTTCGTAGTGTTCCACAATGTCCAGGAACAGAAGGCCTCCCTCTCCGATTTTGACAGCCAGCTCTTCGAATAGATCGAAAAATTGTTCCTCTTTGGGGAAAAATCCCATCTGGTGCTTCCTCCTTATGACCGCAACTTTGAAAATAATAAAGTGTCATCAAAACTGTTTCCAATGAAATGAATGAAAATAGCACAGTGCTTACAGGATAATTGTTTCAATTTGATGACAGAATGATGAATTTTTTGTTAAATTTTTAATGACGTGGACCTGAAAGTAGGTAGGAAAAAAATAAAGTCGGAGAAAAGAAACGTATTTTCATCATTACCAAACGAAACATGCTACTCGAGCGTATTAACCGTAAGTGTCATTATCAATCCGTAATCAATACAATCTATAATTCAATTTTTGTATCCAAGATTCCCTTGACACGCAAGACCGTCCTTTCTATATTTCATTCCGTAAAAAAGAAGTTGTTATACAGGAATTTGTTGCATTGTGTTTTGGAAATAAAATAAAATTTTGTGAATGCGATAGTAAATACATATTGAAAGAAGACGGAGGAATCAGGGTGGTGTATATTCGCTCTTTTACAAAAGTAATGGCAGTTACAGTTTTAATTATGTTTCTTCTGTTTGGTTTGACACAGACGTTACTCGCACAGCAGCCGGCTGGGAAGATCTTGAAAAAAGATATTCCGCAGACCAAGACGGCTCCGGCCGCAACCCGTTCCGTATTAACGGGGAAGATGCTTGAGAATATCAAGATCACGAACCTCTCGGTACAGGATCCTCAACTGAACTGTATTGGGGAGTGGAATGCAGTCATAGTCAACCCGAACAATGCCGACCTAACATTCGCTGTTGAGGTTTACCAATTCGACACGAAGTCGGGACAGTGGCATACAGTAGGGCCGGCACAATCAGTGCAGTTGACGCAGAACGAGCAGAAGCCCCTTAGAGGCCAATGGGAGAGGAGGATGCACGCCCAGAAGTTAAAATTGTCCGTAAAGCGCGCTTATACGGTCTACAAGGAGCGTGAGATAACCCTTCCCGCTTTGCCCTCGCCGAATGTCGAGATCACAGAAATCGCTATCACCGATACAGGGTATAGAGTACATATCACAAACAAGGGTACGGCAGCGCAGTGCTTCCTGGGCAGACAATGTTATAAGATGGCAGAGCAGACCGGGCCGACGACCGGAGGGCTGGACGGTGTACCGATAAAGCTGCCGGGCAGTTCAACAATCGTCTCGAATGGTCATCCGTCCGCAGGCTGGAAAACCGGAACGAATTTTATCAAGTGCGATATTAGAAATCTTGCCACCGATACGGTGGTGACAACAAAGACCGTACCCGTGATCCAGTGATAAGCATCGTTGAAGCTTCACTATAAGCGAACCAGCTTTATGAAATGGCTGGCGGCCATTTGTTCACACATACTCAACCGGGGAAAGAGGCGATTACAGACGATGCCGACTGCTGTATTCGAAAGACCGTCCATTCCGTTGATTTCCTTGCATTGCCTGGGAGGAGACGGTTAAACTGTTAAGTTTTATTTGCTGAAGCCGCGTACAAGAACCTTGTTAATCTTATTTTATTTCGATCCGAAATCAATGGATCTACGGAAATCGTTACTCAAAGCTTTGTAGATGAAGCCGATTATCAACAGAACTCAAATTTGAGGTAATGCAGGCTGCAGATCCCGGGACGGAAGTAACTGTGCAAGAAAAATTGAAGCAAATTTCTTTTTCAATAATGCCTTGCGACACTTAGAACGATCCAGACAAATAAACCGATGATTCTAATTTCTTAACTATCACCCTTCTCATTCCTAATAAATACCCGGAACCATGAAATTCAGCGATTATTTCTCAATGATTCCAATTCATTAAAAACTAACTTTTCATAATTGTGTTGAGAGATGGTCGGGAGCTGTCCGATCAAGAGAAAAAAAGGGATCTACTTCCCGGGAGTGCTGATTCCATTAAATTTTATTTTTGATTCCCCAGAACAGCCCCTAAATGAAAAATATTACGGCATAGCTATCGAATATCAGTGAAATTAATCACGTCACTCCAATTGAATTTGATGGGTTACGAGAATAGGATTTAATCAAGAGAAGCGATCCAGGAAACATACAGAATTACAACTCACCCACACGTGCGGCATGCAAAGGAAAGGAGAATAAAAATGCAAACATTAACGTACCTTGATCATGTGCATGAGTCTGGGGCTTACAAGCCAGGGGGTAACCATCACTCTGAATGCTGTGGAGGTCGGTAAAAACTGGCAAGGTCCTTCCTATTCGATGACAACCCTTTCGTTGTAGGCGTATGCAATGTATTGGATATAGATATGGAAACCTTCAGAGAGACGTTGGAAGCCGCAATATAGAAGAGCATGGAATTCAAGAGAGCACTGTAGGGCGCTTAAGACTTCGCGACTGAAAAATAAATCGTTTTGCGTAGAAAATAACCGGCATTATCGCATTTACAGGGGAGGACAAGCGGACAGCGCATCGAGTTTACAGCAAGGGCCTTTCACGTTGATGGGTTCTTTGCTTCTGTGCCGTCGCCAATGGCTTCAAGGGCAATTATTTCGGCAGAGGATGCCCTGAATCTCGGGAAATCTTTGGCTCGATCATTCCCAGAAAATCCCCAGACGACGTCTTATCTCATCTGCAGTTGCTACTTCAGGCACAAGACAACAAACATTTTTCTCCTCCCCACGTATGTGCCTTTCCGGTATCCTGGGCGATATGGTTCCGTCGTCCCACACAATGTCAAAAAGAGCATTTCCTCCCGTCAAAATAACTTCAAATTTGCCATCGGCTGAAAAGTCCATCCTTTTAACTGTTTCCGGCTTTTGTTCGCCTTTTATTCGGAAGATAATCCCGAATTTGTAGCCTTCGTTAGTCATCACGAATACTCTTTGACCTATCGCTATCGGTTTTCCTTCCATCTTCGTGTCATATTCTATCATTTCTTCAAAGCTGTATTCTTTCATTGTTGATCCTTATCATCCCAACTTTGTGATCACTTCCTCCATCTTCATTTCTTCTGCCGGATAGGGCTTCAACAGGGATAGCAGTTCCTCTTTATTTTGATTTTCTGGGTTAATCCAGAGCGATGCGCTCTCTTTTGAGAAAATCACCGGCATCCGGTCATGAACCGGCATGATCAGTTCATTCGAATCCGTCGTTATTATCGTACAGGTTTGAATCTGCTTTTGTTCGGGTGATGTCCAGCTTTCATAGAGACCGGCAAATCCGAAAGGATTTCCTGATTTAAGGCTGAAGCAGAACGGCACATTCCACTTCTCCAGTTTTTGCCATTCATAGAATCCATCGGCAATAATCAAACAGCGACGTCTTTTGAAGGCGCTTCGGAAACTTGGCTTCTCTGATACGGTTTTCGCTCGGGCATTGAACATCTTGCTTCCGATGGATGGATCTTTAGCCCATGATGGAATCAGCCCCCACCGGAAATTGACAAGGCGGTTTTTCTCGTCACGAATAACAGCAGAAACCAACTGACCGGGTGAGATATTCTTGCCTGTTTTATACTCGCAGGCAATCTCCTGAATATCGAAGTGCTCTGTGATTACGGACAAATCCGTTAGGAGGACAAAACGACCGCACATTTCTTCACTTTACTTCCTCTTGCTGAATACATCGATTGCTAAGGGAATTGTACTGATAGCCCCCACCAAAAACATCGCCCATCCCAGCTTCTTACGTCTTTTCATATCCAGCTTATCAGCGAGTAAAAGTGCAACTCCAGCGCCAGCGATTACTCGGGTTCCGGCAATCATAGCAATTTCCGGTATCGTCAATCCTGTTTTTTTCATACGATCACCTATAGAGATGTCTAGGTTAATAGGTGGGGGGTTAAACAAAAAAAGAAGAAAGGCCGCCGTGGAGGTTTAAATGGTCGGAGGCTGGAGTTGCTTGCACCTCCATGGCAGGATCAATTTCAGCGAGCAGTTTCACCAGAATTGATGGCCTTTCTTCTATTTTGAGGAATATCTTTAAAAAGGCAGTTGGAGAGAGCTGCCTGTGCCGTATTGTCTTGTTCTGGGAGTCACGCTTTCAAAATCTTGGTCTATTTAGGGCGATCATCGCCACGAAGACCCTGTGATTATTTTTCTGTTCGGCTCCAGATACGTAACTCATGCGATCACTGCAGCTCATCTCTTTTAATTAAATAATACACTTTATGATAAAAATGTCAAGATAATCTAACTGAATCACTGGCAATAAGTTTTTTGTCATCTTGGCAGAAGAACAAATGTTCTATAAACAGGAGTCGTGAGCGACATCATTTTCAGCCTTTCTTCCTGGCCAAGAGCCATTGTGCATATTGACACGGTGACGCCTTCTTTACCTCCTGCGAAGAGTTGATTCATCCCGAGTTGAAAGGGAAAGCCGTGATAACAGGCAGAGAAAGGGGCATTGTGGCCTGCGCCAGTTATTCCGCCAAGAAAATGGGAATTTCCCGAGGCTTTCCTCTGAATCAGGCAAAAATCATCTGTCCTGATCTCATTATCCTGCCTTCAGATTACGAGACCTACAGCCTCTTTTCCAGACGGATGTTCAACATCATGAGGCGTTTTACACCGGATGTGGAAGAGTATTCCATTGACGAAGCATTCTGCGATATTACTGGATTGCGCATAGGCCTCTGTTTATTGCTTCCTGAAAGAGAGTGAATTCGCCTTGCCTTTTCCATCCAATATTTGAAGTGGTAATGGTGAACGTCTACAAAACAAAAAGGGTAGAACCATTCCTGATCCTACCCTAATTTCCTTTCATAAATAATCATACTTCATGAACCTTTTCCTTATGCCTGTCAATCCAATCAGGACATGTGGAAGGAAGGCAGAAGAATTAACATCTAACATAAAACCGGAGCCTTTTTATTCCGCTGCAGCCATTAGAATTCTCAAAAATCCTCTGCAGGAACTTACGTGTTTAACTCCTTTTATTTATAAGACAACTCCGCTTCGCCGACTGGTTCTTGTCCTGTGGTAATAAGTACGGCCCTTGAAGCTTCATCCCATTGGAAAAATACAGACTCGTTCCTTAAAAGATCGATGCTGTCGTGAAGAGCTGCTTGTCCAAAATAAGCATTATAGATCAAATCACCGCTGGAACTGGACAAGGTGTTGGCAGGAATTGTGGCGACGCCATCTCGATAAAACCAAAGCGTTGCCCGTCGCTTCTCCTGCCAGTAAAGATGGATAAACCCATAGACATCGGGAAATTCTGGATTATTAGGCGCAACCAAGTGAACCTCATAATTATCGATAGCAAACGATTCCAATGCCATTTAATGGCCTCCTTTCCTTTAAAGAGTTTAACAAAATATAGCTAAATACTAAGAAATATAGGCTGTCATGTCAACGAAATAAAGAGAAATGGATGAGAAAGGCCCAATGATTCGGATGTATATGAAATCATCATGTCAATACTTTAATCAAAGCTGATTAGACCGTGGAAACGACATTGGCAAGCAGAAAATTACGGAAAGAAAGGTGTCAACTTAGAGGCAAGAAAATTGATGTTTCTAAACTGTTTAGCAAGATTGTCTTTGTCATTTGCGAAAATTTCTTCCTGTAAGGGATCAACCAGGCCTTCTCTTTCACATGCAATATTTTAATCGGAAATTAATGATCCTAAAGTGAATAAAGACCTATCCTTACCCTTATTCACAAGCTATATTCTTATCTTATAATCAGGGTTTTGCTCGTAACAATTCATACTGGGGCTGATTGTGTGAGTATGCACTATGCTGTATTTGTAATAACATATTTGCTGTTCTCATTTTCTCGTTCTCACTTTTCTACTGCCACACCACTTCAATACAACACAGTGTGGATCATACAGCCATCAGGCATGTCCAGGGGGGGGGGGGTGAACTTAGAAAAACCCGATATTCTCGTCCGATTTAGAGGGAGGATCAAGTAAACTGTTTGTTAGCTCCAGTCCCACTAGAGGCTGGGAACATCTCGACAATTGGACAATATACACTAACGCATGAGAAACGCGGTCAAGCGTTTAGGGCGTCCCAGAACATCCGTTAACAGAATTGGTGGTAAAGAACCGGAGCAAAGGATGCTGTCATGTTAATCGTATCGTTTACCCTTCATTGGGTCCATATCGAAACAACCACCGATAGAGGTAAACAGGAATAGCTTCGCGTTCCTTAAAAAGGAGGTTCAAAATGAAAGCAAAGGATATTCGCCCGCTCGGTGCCGAAGGCTACGCGGAGTCTTACATCAGCTTGCGCAATAGTCTGATCGTGGAAGCCGAGAAGCGCCATGCTGCAATTCAAGAGTCTGAGCAAGCTAACGAGTGGCGCAAGAATTGCCCTTCGACAGGACAGGAGTATTTGTTGCGCACGCTGGCGCTCGACCGCGAACAGATAGACTTCTGGTCTAAGGAGAAGGGCGAAGCCTACCGGAAGCATTACGCCGAAGTCGTGGAGCCCAGACTTACAGAGACGCAGAGCCATAAACATCTTCCCTTCAGGGATGACCTGGGGTCATCCGACCCCCGCATCGATCACCCGATCCCCTATGCGATGCTGTTTATAGCGAGCGACGAGACCCTGTTAGGCGAAATTCCGGATGGTGTTGAACTGCACCATTCACTTTTTTGGTATGAACTTCAAAACAATTGGAGCCAGTGTAAGAGCTTTTTTATCGATCATTGGGGGGAAGGCAACGGCCTAGTCGGCTTTTTCCCCGCATACGATAATTCCGATTGGGTTGAGGTCTACTGGGTCTTTCAATACGACCCTCCCTCCTCATCTCTCTGGAGTTGTTCCTCACAGATGCATTTCGAGGGAAGTATCCACTGCTGGGCCAATGACGCATGGTACGAGAGCCTCTATGCGCGGATTTTCTTGTATAGCAGGCTCTCGGTACGGCCCATGTTCGGCTGGGGGGTGGGGTACCAAGAAACGGAGAAGACGGTGTTCGATTATTCTGGGCAGAATATCGATATAGCTGTTGCAGGAGGATGTTGGGACAACGATCTGGGCCCGCTTTCACCGAACCCAAACTATGTCAGTCAACCACACTGGGTGGTCGTCTCCGTGGAGGGGCAAGCAAGATGGCGTGGGTGTTCCCACGTGATGCTCAATTTCTCGAAAGGCTGCCTCATCAACCCGTACATGCCTTTCGGGGCGTACTGCATGAGCACGACGGTGTTCAACCCGCTAGTGCTGAAGGTGGTCTGGCCTTTCTGATTGAAACTTGATGCATTTCCAAGTGCTGATCATTAAATTGATGAGCGTCACGAACGTGGAAAGCGGTTGGGTTTGATGGCATGATGGTACCAGGTTAAAGATCGGTCTGATATCATCCATAAAACAAATATGGGGAAGAAGATATAACCCAAAGTTGTAGACAAGTTAGAAAGAATGCATATCCTCCAAATGTTTAATTAAAAAAACACCTTCATGCATTAAGAAAGGTAACAATTGTCTTCTTCCAGTTCTCTAGTACCACGTAACATATTATAGTTCGCTTTTGTATAAAGTGTGATACACTGGTGACACCATGATAAAGGAGGTCGCCATGTCACCAAGATATCGAGTAACATTGACCCAGGATGATCGTAAAGAATTGGAGGCATTAACACGACGTGGAAAAACACACGCGAGAAGAGTTATACATGCCCGGGCTTTATTGCTTTGTGACGCCGGAATTGATGGGCCGGCATGGAATGTTGCCGACATTGCAAAGGCGCTTGGAATAACAAGCCGCACGATTGAACATTTAAAAAAGCGGTTTGTAACGGATGGCCTTGAATCTGCGATGGAGCGCAAACCACGGGAAAAACCGCCAAGAGAAATCTTGTTTGACGGTGCATTTGAAGCAAGGCTGATCGCCTTGGCTTGCTCAGAGGCTCCCGAGGGACACCAACGATGGACAGTCAGACTTCTTGCCGATAAGGTTGTCGAGCTGAACATCGCTCCATCCATATCGCATATGACTGTGCAGCGGATTTTAAAAAAAACGAACTTAGACCTCACCTCAGCAAGTACTGGAAAATCCCGCCGAAAGGAAGCGCAGCATTTGTAGCCGCGATGGAGGATCTTTTGGAAGTCTACCATCTGCCATATGATGCTGATTATCCGGTGGTATGCATGGACGAGTCTTGCAAGCAAATGATCGGAGAAGTCCGTGAGCCGATACCGTGCAAACCGGGACAACCGGTGCGCGTTGACGACGAATACGTCAGAAACGGCGTCGCAGAAATATTCATGGAAGTGGAACCGTTGGCGGGCAAAAGACATGTGGCGGTGACGGAACGCCGCACCAGGAAGGATTGGGCGTTGCAGATCAAACAGATGCTTGATGAACGCTATCCTGACGCAATCAAAGTGCGACTGGTTATGGACAATTTGAATACGCACAATATCGCCTCACTCTATGAAACATTTGAGCCCAAGGAGGCCAGACGCCTGGCGGAACGGCTTGACATCCATTATACGCCGAAGCATGGAAGCTGGCTCAACATGGCAGAAATTGAACTCAGCGTTCTGAATGGTCAATGCCTTGATCGACGGATCGCCGACATGGAAACCATGCAGGCCGAAGTGGATGCATGGGAAAGAGACCGAAACAACAGCTCCAAAATAATTGATTGGCAATTTACTACCTCAGACGCTCGGATCAAGCTGAAACGTCTTTATCCGAATTTATAGAAGTTACGTGGTACTAGTTCTTTGTTCCAAGTCGGCTGGTTTTCTCGTCACAGTCAAATAATGATACTCCAGAAGTGAAATGTTCAAATATAAACCTATAAAAAATTAACATAGAAACTCAATGAATCTGATAGTGTACGGAATTAATGTCAGTTATAAGGTGTTTATGCAATGTCAGGCTCAACTATCCGCCAAGAAAATCATCATCGACTGGTAGCGATGGAGGAAGACTCTTGAAAAGCCGGGCTGACATCTTCGATGAAAAGCTCATTTCGGACGCGGAGGCCAATGCCTGGGCTAAAGAGGAACGGCGGAGAACGTTGTTGGGTAAGAATACGACAACCAAAAGGAAGGCTGAGTGCATCGTCAATCCTCTACCAGCTAAATGCAGATTGACACAGAAGCGTGGGGCGGACTCTCAAGTACCCACCCATACCCTTCGGCTGCGACCAGATAAAAATAATAATTTCCCCTATTCTGGGTTCGACTGCCGGTGTCGCTGAGCAGCCTTTTAAAATTTTAGGAGACGATTTCCGTACGTCTCTGGAATTATTTCTTGTTGTGGCAGATAAATGGCTACTCAGCTCTATTCTGTGGATCTTTACTTCCAGCATGGGAGTTACCCTTGTTTATGATCGAGATACTTTGATATTTTCGCCTCCATCCCTGTAGAACTCAACATTGCACCGGAGGACCATGAAGAAACAAGTCTTGAACATCCCCTATGATCGACTCGATCCGGACACGTTAAGAACTCTGATCGAAGAGTTTGTCACCCGCGATGGAACGGACTATGGAGAAATAGAGGTGCCGCTTGAACGGAAAGTGGAGCAGGTATACAAGGAATTGAAATCCGGAAGGGCTCTCATCTTATTCGACACAGAAGATCAAACCTGTCATATTTTCGCCAAAGATGATCCGGTGCTGAAAGGTGTATTGGAGAAGGATTGAGAAGGCAATGCATTCCAATTGATAACATAAAAAATACAATCGCAAAAATCATCTCTTGTGGATAACCGGTGCGGACATGGCAGCCTTGGATTTCGCCATCAAACACAACATTCCATATGGCGGCTGGGTTCCCAAAGGAAGAAAAGCTGAAGATGGTCCGATTCCAGAGACGTATCTGCTTCAGGAAATGCCCACCAGTGATTATTCAAAATGAACAGAATAAAACGTTCTGGATTCTGACGGGTGGTTCTGCGGTGATGGAATTTCCTGCTGCGATGCACAAAAAGCCCTGCCTGCACGTTGATCTTGATAAATGGTCCATTGATGATCCCGCCTTTCTTGTCAAATCACGGACAGGCTCTCATAATCTGCAAGTACTAAATATAGCCGGACCGCGAGCCAGAAAAGATCCGGCGATCTATCAAACGACCTTGGAATTACTGGAGGCTGTGTTTAGAGGAGCGGTGTGATTCATGTTCCCCGTGGGTTAATTCCAAACAATCAAGTCTAATGGAGGATTTGTGAAAGAAAATCGATATTATCAACGTTATAATATTGTTGATGAAAAAGGGGATGCGGTACAGGCTGAAATCAAAGTCGACGGGAAGCCAGTCTGTCTTGTGGATTTCTCACTTGGAGGTTTATGCTTTCTTTCTGATAAACTTTATTCGGTCGGAGATGTTGTAAACATTTTTGTAAACTTGGAAATTCAAGGAAAAATCGACTTGATTGGTAAAGTCGTTCGGGTGACGCAGGTGGGAAAAAGCTGGTCCGTCGCTGTAGATTTATCGCACAGTTACAAACTGCTTCTCTTGCGCAAATCATGAAGATTTTTCATCAAAAAATTTTTTCATGACAAAGGCGACAGGAATGTCTATACGGCAACCTCCATGACAACCCGGTTACGGCCACCGAGTTTTGCCGCATACATCTTGTGGTCGGCTTGGGCAAGAAGGACATCGATGTTGTAACCCTCAGACGGATATGAGGCAACGCCGATGCTGGCCGTGGTGTGGACAATTTTGCCTTCCAGAACGATGGGGGTAGTCTCAATGGCATTTCGGATTCGTTCAGCAACGTCCAAGGCCCCTGATGGTGGAGTCTCCGGAAGCAGAATGATGAACTCGTCGCCGCCATGGCGCGCCAGAATGTCGGTATGACGCAGTTGAGCCTGGATTGTATTAACCAGGGTAATAAGAAGCTGATCACCGGCATGGTGGCCATATTCATCATTAATTTTCTTCAGATTATCACTGTCGATCAAAAGCAGACTCAAAGGACGGCTGTACCGTGCCGACTGTCCCAAAAGGCGTCCGGCAACGATGGCAAAACCTCTGCGGTTGTAAATTCCAGTCAACTCGTCGGTTTCCGACATCATCTTGACTTTGTTGAGACCATAGCGGATATCGGAGGCAAACATGGTGGCGATGTACGCCACCAGCACAAAGGGAGCGAACTGGGCGAACATTCCACCGGCGTATTTCAGCGACAGAAGTTCATTTATAGATGAGTGGCTTCCGAGGAAAATAAAGCAGGTGCCGATCAGGGCCAGTTCCAGGAGGGTGGTCAGCTTGCCCAGGGCCAGCGCACTGGTGATGATCACCAGCAGGTAGGAGTTCAACAGCGGGCTTTCCAGTTTTCCTGTATGCCACAGCGCAAAGGTGACAAAGCCTGTCATAATCCAGGTTTCCACTGCCAGTTTCCAGCGGGATTCCTGTTTAAAAAAATTTGCGTAGCGGAAACCCATGATGAAAGCGGCATAGAAAACAAGAGAAAGGACGACGATCGGCTTATCTTCGTCTGCAATACCGCCAAAGGCATAATAAAGCAGGACAATGATAAGCTGCAGCCATTCGATTTCCGCCACTGATCGAGAGATTCCTCGGAGTTCCTCCCGCTCAACGGTTGTCATTGTGTCGCGATCTTTTGCCATAAAAACCTTCACTTTGGATTACATGCTGTGTTTGCAGAACCTGACCATTGATTGCTTTTGAAGAAGCTTCTCGCAGGTACTGTCAATTTTTTTGTGTGAAATTTTCATAGGCCAGCTCTTTGAAGAAAGGCAGGTTCTTGCGCACTTTTCCTACGGGATTCGACCTCCAATGCAATTCCATTTTTAAAGATATGTAGGCCAGGATGCGATAGCATGCTGTTTCTCCAGCCACAATTTCCATGACCTTGGTCCGACGTCGAAACTCTTTGTTTAACCGTTCGATGATGTTTGTTGTTCTTAACGAAATCCATTCCTCGGAAGGAAAATTGAAAAAGGTTAAACAGGCGTCGATGCTGCGCTTCAGGCATTCAACTGCTGACGGAAGCGTCTTTTCCCATCTTTTTATAAAGGCTTCAAAACATGCCCATGCCGTCTCCCGTGAAGGTGCATAGAAGATGGAACGCAGATCATTCGCCACATCCTTTTTGAACTTTTTCGATACCTTGGCCAGGACATTCCGGGCTACATGGACTTGGCAACGCTGTGTTTTCGCCTGCGGAAACTCTTCTCTGAAAACGGTCTCCAAACCCGGCAATCCATCCATTATCCCCAAGGTGACGTTTCCTCCTTTCATTCCACGGGATTTCAAGTCTTTGAAAAACTCCCGCCAGGAGGTTGCAGATTCTTTGTCCCCGGCCTGGAGACTCAGTACCAGTTTCTGCCCGGTCTCCGTCACACCGATGGCCACCAAGACTGGAATACTCTCGATGGTTCTTCCCATACGCATATGGAAGTGGACGCCATCAATAAACAGGTACTTGACCGGTTCCTCTGATAAATCCCGCCGACGCCACGTTTCGACGGCCTCATTGAGATCGCTGCTTGCGCTGCTGATTTCCGCCGGAGAAATCTTCCGTCCTATAAGCCTCTCGGATAGCATGGACAGGGTCCTGGTGCTGACGCCGGCTAGAAATAAAATGCTGAAGTCCCTGGCCACCTCCTCTTCATACTGTTTGCTCCGAGGAATAACGGTTGTCTTGAACTCACCGTTACGATCCCTGGGAATATCCACATGGACTTCACCAATCCCTTTGAGGGTAAAACCACGGCCATAGGAACCATTGCGATGATTTGCTCTCTTTCCCTCCACCCGGACATACGGCTCTCTTCCCAGATAATGGGTCAACTCCGCATTCATCATCTCTGTAAGATAGTTGCCAACAACCTCTCTGATATCCAAGCGAATCATCTCAAACAATTTCCCCGGCTGCTCTTGAATCTCCTTGAATATATCCGTAATCTCAGATACCGTTACTTCCAGTTTCATGGCGCTTTCTCCTTTCATTCAGGTTTGTGGGGACAAACCCTTGTAAAGGAAAAGCGCCTTTTTTACTACCCTTCGAGATATAACCCAAAGTTGTGGACAGGATAGAAAGAAGGCGTATCCTCCAAACGTTTAATCCAAAAAACGAAGCCCCTTTAGCAAGAAGGGGAGGAAAGGATACGCCCGTGGAGAATAATGACCGCGATTATTGGGAAAAGCAAGTTAAAGAAGAAGCAAAGAACGTCCTGGAACTGATTATCCGAGAAGGAGCCTGCCGGATGTTGCAGGCGGCGATTGAGAACGAAGTAAGCGAGTACATTGACCGCTTTAAGAATGAAAAAGACTCCAGGAACAGGCGGTTAGTTGTGAGAAACGGTTCCTTGCCTGAAAGAGAGATCGTAACAGGTATCGGCCCCTTAAAGCTAAAACAGCCCAGGATTCATGACAAAAGAGAAGATCAGCTTTTTACGAGCAATATTCTGCCGAGATATATGCGCCGGATTCCCTCGGTTGATGCCTTAATCCCAGCACTGTATCTTAAAGGAATCTCCACGGGAGATTTCAGCAAGGTGCTGGAATCCATATTGGGGAAGAATGCATCGGGGCTTTCCGCGACCAATATCGTCCGGCTGAAGAGGCTCTGGGAGCAGGATTATAAAGACTGGGCCAGACGAGATCTTTCCTCCAAACGATATGTTTATTTCTGGGCAGACGGCATTTACTTCAATGTTCGTTTGGAAGATGCCGAGAATAAGCGGCAATGCATCCTGATCATTATGGGAACATTGGAAAACGGGAAGAAAGAACTCGTCTCCATTCTCGATGGCTATCGGGAAAGCAAACAAGCCTGGCAGGAGATGCTGGGCGATCTCAAGCACAGGGGTCTTAAAGAAGGTCCCAAGTTGGCAGTGGGCGATGGAGGTCTGGGATTCTGGGCAGCCCTGCGGGAGGAATTTCCGGAAACAATAGAGCAACGTTGCTGGGTTCATAAGACTGCTAATATTCTGGATAAGATGCCCAAGAGTATTCAGCCGAGAGCCAAGGTGCATATCCGGGACATGTACATGGCGCCAACAAAAGAGGAAGCCCTCAAGGCCTTTCATCATTTTCTGTCACAGTATCAGGCGAAATATGAAAGGGCTTGCAACTGCTTAGAGAAGGATACGAACAGTCTTTTCGCGTTTTATGATTTCCCCGCAGAGCACTGGCGTCATATCCGGTCTACCAATCCTATTGAATCCACTTTTGCCACGGTCAGGCTGCGCACAAATCGGACAAAAGGCTGTGGATCACGGTTAGCAACGCTGACCATGGTTTTCAAGCTGGCAATGGAAGCGGAAAAAACCTGGCAGAGAATCAAAGGGCATCAACTTATCGGAAAGGTCATTGAAGGAATCCGGTTTGTTGACGGCCTCATCATGCAAGAAGCGGCTTAATTTTGGCTGAGAAGGATACGCTGAGAAAAGATATCATCCACAACATTTGACAATATCTCCTACCCTTCACCGGCACCTGAAATTTCACACAAAATGTTTTACACTACCCTTCTCGCAATTCCAGAATAAATAAAATCATCTTGCACGATTGCCTGTCAAGCAGGCAATATTTAATTAAATATAATGTCATACTTTGAGAATATAGCAATACGGATTGGTTACGGGAATAATCCCACATGCAAACTGGGATAAGGGTGTATGGGATCAATAGGGATTATTCAAGATATTCTGTGGGACAGGGAATTGTCGCGGCAATCCGGAGAGAAAGACATAATCAATGGCTCCAGAGGTTGCATCGATTCGGGTCGTTGAGGGCCAGTTTTCGTACAAGCGAGCATATTGCCAGCCTTCGAGCCTATCTCCGCCACGGGGAGCGACTCATCGAATATTCGGCGGCTCATATCCAGCATATGCAGAAAGCCCTCATGCAGATGAACTTACAGCTTCATCATGTAGTATCCGATATAACAGGGGCAACCGGGTGAAAATTATCCGAGATATTATCAAGAGGGAGAACGGCGCGCTGCCAAATTGGCAACCCACACAGAGACATTCGCTGCAAGGAGTCCGAGAAAACAATAACAGCAGTTCCTACCGGAAATTATCGTAAGGAGCATTTTTTTTACATTGAAGCAATCAGCTGAACTCTGAGACTTTTACGAGGGGCGTATCAGGGAATGTGATATCCGTATAGAAAATGCCATGAAAAAACTGAAACAGCATCAGGTTCTTTTTACAGAAGGTTGGCTGGGCGGGTCGGTAAAGTGAAAGCTTTTACAGCCAATGAAAGAAAATTGGCAGTTCTATTCTATTCAATGATGAAGTGTGGCAGGTATTATGTCGAGCCCGGAGCCGAATACTATGAAACTCAATACCGTAATCGTGTATTGTTGAACCTTAAAAAAGGGTTAAACGGCTGGGATACAAGCTTGTTGCCATTCCTGTCCCCGAAATTCTGTATGTAGAAGTTTCTTAGGAAAGCAGCCGGGTACTTTGCCAGGGAGCCGCTGCACGGTTCGCGATGATCAGGGAATTTCAACTCGCCTATCCTGTTGTGCTTTTGTGTCGGGTTTTAAATGTAACGACAAGCGGATTCGAACAATTAAACCACGATTGCCTCCAGGACAATCTCAAACGTATCAAGCTGACCAGGGCTGCAAAGGTTCTGGATACCATCGTAACTCATTCCAAGGAAGATCGGGTTTCGCATCTCTCTTTCCTGGATCGCCTCCTGGAAGAGGAAGTGGCGGCCAGGGAAAAGAGGCGGATCGAAACCTCTTCGATCATCTCTTTCTGTTATGAGAAGAGCTATGCCATTATCACCTCAAACAAGAGCTTCATCGACTGGCAGGAACTCTTTGGAGATCCCGTAATTGTCTCGGCCATTCAGGACAGGCTGCACCATCACAGCAAGGTGATCAACATCAAGGGACACAGCTATCGGTTAAAAGAACATGCCTTCAGCAAACAGATTTACAACCAGCGAGGAGATGATTCCGTAAACAATCTGTCATCATGAACCATTTATCCAGAATAAAGGGTTGGTACATTTTTATTTTCCCAAAACTGGTATACTTTTACTTTCCCATTGACAGTAAGATCCCAAAAGCAGGCAGGAACACAAAGGTCCTCACAACCCCGGTTGTTCACATACCGATTCTCCCAAAGCAATCTTCCGTGACCCGAACCGAACCCGGAACATCGGCACATCGGAAAAAGACTTGGAAGGTGGAAATCAGAAACCTCACCCTTGCGCCAAAGGGATACTGTCTTCCTGACATCAAGAAAATGAATATGGCGATTCGGATGGGTATGAGGGAAATTGCTGGTGTGAGGATTTTCGAGGAAACAACAACGATCTTCGGATCGTCACAACAGACATAGGAGAAGGATGAAAAAACGGATATTGCAGCATTGTTCACCACTGAATCACTGCCGATTCAGGGCCCCTCAAAATCCTTTTAGGGAAAGGCTGAAAAAAACGTACCGCCCTGGCAGTTGCACAGCCTGCGCAACCGAGTCGAAAACCGGTGAAATATTAAGAAGTGGAAATCCCTCAATCCGGAAATCATCTAAGTGATATCAATCAGAGCAAGCTTATCGCTTAGAATTTTCGTGTGGATCACAGCCACATCATCAAGCCCATTTCGAACGGGTGGGTCAGAGATTCATGATAGGGATACACCCTTATTCTATAGAGCAGTTTGCCGCAAATCCCCGGTGTAAACTCCAGACTGAACAGACATTCCTTGCCAGCACAGCCATCCGGTTTCATCAATGCCGCCTGCACATTGCTGTCCTCGCCCTGTTTGGAAGCACGGCCAATAAGCACCTCCACCCTCACGTCTTCATGCATCAGTCCGTTCAGATCGACTGCCACCTTAAGAGCTGTGCTTTCGCCGAAACAGATGCGGTTCCGGGGATCATCAAGGCGGCGCAAATTGACGCCACTCCATGCCTGCCGCACTCTGGCTTTCCAGCTGGCAAGATGTTGAGCGGCAGCAAATCCGTTTTCGGAATAATGCCTCCACTGGCGTGAAGCGCGTCCATAAAACTTGTTCACGTATTCCATGACCATACGGGCCGAACTGAAACGCGGCAAAAGGGTAATGATGGAACGCTTGGCCATGCTGACCCACTCATCGGAAAAACCCAGTTCGTGGCGACGGTAATATGTTGGAATGACCTGATCCTGCAGCAGCTCGTAAAGGTCGCGGCTGTCCTCCTGGTCGCGGCGGGTTTCGTCGAAATATTCAGGGGCAGGCTTGATGGCCCAGCCGTTGCTGCCGTCGTAACCCTCCTCCCACCAGCCATCTGCAACCGACAGGTTGATCACGCCGTTCATGGCTGCCTTCATTCCCGAGGTACCGGATGCTTCAAGAGGATATATGGGGGTGTTCAACCACACATCGCAGCCGGCAACCAACCGGCGGGCGAAGCCCATGTCGTATCCTTCAACCATGAGTATTTTTCCTTCAAATTCCGGCCAGCGCGAAATATCAAATATGCGGCGGATGAGTTCCTGTCCGGGCTTGTCAGCCGGATGGGCCTTGCCCGCAAAAATGAAAAGTACGGGCCGGTCTGCATCCTTGACGACGGAACGCAGCCAGTCCATGTTCTCAAATATCAATGCAGCTCGCTTGTAAGTGGCGAAACGGCGGGCGAAACCAATGGTCAATACGTTGGGATCAAGGGGATTGGCGAACTTGAGCATACGCACAAGATGAGCGTCGGACCCGTGATTGCGCAGGTGCTGCTGGGTGACATGGTGATGCACCGAATACAGCATTTGGGACTTCAACGCCTGGTGCACGGCCCAGAAATGATGGTCCGGGATGGACGCCACCTTTTCCCAGAATTTGACGTCTGTCTGGCGTCGACGCCATTCATAGCCCAGCATGCTGTCGAACAGGTCCTGCCATTCCTTGGCAAGGAATGTGGAAACATGGACTCCATTGGTGATGAAGTCCATAGGGGACTCACATGGACGTACCTGAGGCCACATATCGGACAGAATTCTAGAGGAAACCCTTCCGTGGATTCGGGACACGCCATTATGGTGGCGTGTCCCGCTGAGTGCCAGTTTCGTCATGTTAAAATCCCGGCCGTGACTCGCGCCGCCCAGCTTCATGAATTCGTCGCGCTGCACACCCAGATCGTTAAAGCAATCCCTGAAGTAGCTCCAGATCATTTCCTGCTCGAAGAGGTCATGTCCTGCCGGCACCGGTGTATGGGTTGTAAACACCGTGTTGGCTGCCGTCGCCTCCAAGGCTGCATGGAAAGAAAGCCCTTTTTTTACTTTACGGCGTATGCGTTCCAGCATCATAAAAGCGGCATGGCCTTCATTGATATGATAAACTGTTGGATTCAATCCCAGTGCCTCCAGGGCGCGTACGCCTCCGATGCCCAAAACGATCTCCTGCTTGATGCGGGTATGCTTGTCTCCGCCATAGAGCTGATGGGTAATGTAACGGTCCTCCTCCATGTTGGCGGGCAAATAGGTATCCAGCAGATACAGCCGCACATGGCCGATACGCGCCACCCATACCTTTACCTCCACATTACGGCCCGGCAACTCGACATATACATGGATTTCTGTTTCTTCCTCAATCAGAGCAGGCTTAATCGGCAAATCCTCGAACTCTGAATCGGTATACGTGACAATTTGATTTCCATCGTTGTCGATGCGCTGTAAGAAGTATCCCTGACGATACAGCAAACCTACTGCTACGAAGGGCAGACGCAGATCGGAAGCAGACTTGCAATGATCACCGGCCAGAATGCCCAGCCCCCCGGAATAAACAGGAAAACTCTCGTGGAAACCGAACTCGGCGCAGAAATAGGCGATCAGATCACCTGGATTAAGATCCAGGGGCATATCCCGGCGCAGGGGTTCACTCATGTACGTGTCAAAGGCTGAAAGCACGCGGTTGTAGCTGCCCAGGAAGATGTGGTCTTCCGCCGCCTCTGTCAGGCGCTCCTCGTCCACTCTTTTGAGGAAGGCCTTGGGATTGTGATTTACCTTATCCCAAAGGCCTGGGTGCAGAAGTGCGAACAGGGTACGGGTAGGCCGATCCCAACTGTACCAGAGGTTATTGGCCAACTCGGTCATCCGGGACAGGCGGCGAGGGATGCGGGGGTTGACCTCGATGACAAAAGGCGTACCGGGTTGCATATATTATTTCCTTTCTCACAGACAGATGGCAAGCCACAAGGTTCCTTCAAATTTCCGCGTCTCGAATGCGCAGGAATAAACATCTTACCATCCGCTTTTTTGATGAAATGTTGCAGGAGGAATTTTTGTTCCGTGATGGATCGGGCAGTGTCAAACACAACGTTCATTGACAATGCCTTGATAATGATAAGAACTTGATTAATTTTTATATAATTATATGAATGACGATTTTGTGTCAAGATGAGATTTAGGTACTGTCATCTTTTTGAGTGAAAGTTTCGTAAAAGTTCTAAATATATGGGCGCTTTCTCTATCTTCACCTATTTTCTCCCATCACATTTCCAGTGATTTAAAAAAGACTTTCAATAGATTTGTCGGAGATTTATATAGAAACGGTTGTTTCTATACAGAAAGGGGGGCAGGTTGTTATGAAAATATTGTTAGCCGTGGTTTGTGCGGCATTGTTAATGTTAGGGCCGGTATCTCCTGCTTTTTCGGCAGCGGCTGTGGAATATGGAATGATCGGCAGCAAAGGCGCACCCGGCACCAGTGGCTTAGGAAACGCTCTGAACAAAAAGTTCAAAAAGTTGAGGGAAAAGATGAGCCAGGACACACCATCATCGATGTCATCAAGACCAAGCACCTCTTCAAGTGTTGCTGGTAAAATAAGGGTGGAAGAGAATAAACCGATAGACCTGGTTCCAACTGCTGGAGGAGCTGTAGATAGAGAAACAGGAATGTTTTACAAAGACGAAGGCGGAGGGTATTACAATCCTGAAACAACCACTTTTGTAATTCGCGATTCATCCGGCAGCAAAGAGCCTTAGAATCCGGTTGTGGTCAGTATGTTTGTTGATGATATTGAAAAAGGGTTAGGGCGTCGTTTATCTTCATGACATCATCCTCCTTTCGATCCTGTCTGGTCGTCTTTGGGCAGAGCATATGAATAATGCCGGAAAGGCTGAAAAAAGAGTCCTGAACTGAATGAAAAGGGATGGCAGGGGTGATCATATTTGCCGGAATCCATCAAAAAGAAAGTCATTGCAAGAAACCGCAGGAAGAGACTCTACGGATTGAATGATTCTATTTTGAGCAATAAAACGGTATTTTTGCTTCCTTATGCGGAAAGAAGCAGCGATTTCAAAATTCAAGAAGCTGCAATGTATGCCGCGACGTAATAATTGGATGAATCATAAAAATGCGCCTTGAAGGAAGAAATAGATGCAGAGGATTGAGAGATGCCAGAAGGAACGGTAAAATGGTTTAGCGGTTCTTTTGGCAATATTGAACAAGACGGGGGCAAGGATGCTTATGCCCATTATTCCGTAATTCAATCTGACGGTTTTAAATATTTGCACAAAGGAGATAGGCTCACAAACCAGTTATAAACACAATCCACACTCTTCATTTTTTCGGCTTTGTGATCATCCATGTGATCCCATTTACCGATATCACAGCTAACCATATTAACATTAGAACTTTACGATCAATCGTCAACTGGGGAACGTCTTTACTGGAGCTCAGCCTTGAATCATTATATAAAGTTGCCGCTGGCACTTTCCCATAAAAACCATTTATAGGTTCGCCCCAATCAAAGCGAGTAACAGGTGGGAAAATATCGGTACCAACAATAAACAAAGTCGATAAAAAGACAATTAAGATAAAATTGTTGGAAAAAACTTTGCGTTAAATCGCTGAGAACAAATAAAGCTCGTTCCTAATACTGTTACTAACTGTATGACTGCGACAGCTTCGATAGCGAATGGGCCAAATGCGTAAAAGACAAAGTACCATGCCATTGTCAGCAGAGCTGGTCGGGATTAACCGGACAGGTGCATAAGTGATAAAGCTGCTCTATAATGCCCCCGAAGGAGGAGCAACATATGAGCAAGAGACCGAGAAGAAATCATGCACCAGCTTTCAAGGCAAAGGTGGCGTTAGAAGCCCTGAGAGGCGACCAGACAATCGTTGAACTCTCTCAGCGATACCAGGTTCATCCGAACCAGATTACAGAGTGGAAGAAACAGCTCCTTGAACACGCCGCGGACATTTTCGGTAAGGATAAGAAGACCGATCCATCATCTGTCATAAAAGAACTTCATGCCAAGATTGGTCAGCTATCGATGGAAAACGATTTTTTATCCGGCGCGCTCGTTCGAATAGGAGACACGAGCGCAAAGCGATGATCAACAGGAAAGATGCTCTCCCAATAACACGGCAATGTCGTCTGCTTGATTTGAGCAGATCCGGATTTTACTACACTCCAAGGCCTGTGAGTGCAAAAGACCTTGAGCTGATGCGCCAAATCGACGAGATTCATCTGGCATTTCCTTTTTATGGGAGTCGTAAAATTCGCGACGAACTTTGGGCAAGAAAGCATAACGTGGGTCTTGACAAGGTTCGCCGGCTGATGCGTCGGATGGGCATCGAGGCTCTGTATGTCAAGCCCAGACTTTCGCTGTCTTACCCTGAGCATGTAAAATATCCCTATCTACTCCGAAGGCTTGAGATCAACCGGGCCAACCAGGTGTGGATAACTGATATTACGTATATTCCCATGGCAAAGGGATTCTGTTATCTTGTGGCAATTATGGACTGAGCCAGCCGGATGGTTCTTTCCTGGCGTCTTTCCAATACCCTAGATAGTGCTTTCTGTGTGGACGCTTTGGAAGAAGCCGTCGCCAGATACGGCTGTCCTGAAATCTTCAATACGGATCAGGGCAGCCAGTTTACTGCCGAAACATTTACAGATGCCCTTAAATCCAGGAGCATTGCGATCAGCATGGACGGTAAAGGCCGCTGGATGGACACGGGGAGATGCGTCAAGTATGAGGATATTTACCTGAAGGCCTATAATTCGATGGCAGAAACCAAGAAGGGACTGGCTGCCTATTTTACGTTCTATAATGAAAAGAGATGGCACCAGAACTTTGACAGGAAAACTCCAGCTATGGTTTACTTTGATTCTCTACCGCAGAAACAGGCTGCGGCATGAAACTCAACTAGGAGCAGTTTCACACTTATGAACCCCTGTTACCTGTCCAATTTATCCCGACCATCTCTCTAATCATTGGTGCACTCAGTTATGGAGTGAGCCTGGTCCTTTTCATTCATGCCTTGAGAGAAATCGGATCGGCGAGAACCAGCACATGGTTCGCTTCAGGACCATTTATCGGCACCATCCTTTCCGTTATCGTTCTTGGAGAGCGTCCACCCGTGGAATATTGGATGGCGGCGCTGCTTATGCTTTCGGGAATGTTCTTTCTCTATTTCGAGGTACACCGGCATATTCACCAGCATGAACGACTTGCTCATGCTCATCCTCACGAACATGATGAACATCACCGTCATGAGCACAATGAAGAAGAATACAAAAGCAAACATGACCACTACCATGTGCATGAGCCGATAACCCACTCTCATGTGCATTGGCCCGATATACATCATCGGCACATTCACTGATACTGAAATACTGGTTGACTCCATTTCCGACTGATGCGGCACATGAGGGGCACGAGATAGTTTTTAAATAAATAAATTATTGTCAGCTTAAATTCCCAAAGTAAACAGGCTGACAATGGTATAGCGTGCCAGTTTACCGACCAAGACTAAATTTGAAAACTTCCACAGATTGAACTACAACGCACATCTGCCAAACTTTCTTAGTCAACATGAGTTATCCGTACATATTTTTCAAGTCGGATTCTGAGCTTAGGAAAAAACATTTTGATAACTGCCACGAAGAGAGTGTTGATAAAGAACATTATAAGAATTCAATATATTAGGGAACTATATCAACAGGTCTTGTTTATAACTTCATTGATTTCTGTGGAGAGGAATGACGAAACAGGAAAAATTAATAGAGATTTACCTGATTGCCTATATAACAGGCAATCTCAATCCTATATAATGCCGCATTTAAAGAGTAAAGCAACCCTGATTAGTTACGGGAAATATTCCATCTGCAAACTGGCATAGGCAGATATGGGATTAAGCGGAATTGAGCTGTTTATCTGAACAGGACGTGGAAAACATCTTTTCTCGGCCCGATTCTTATCGTATCTTCTAAGAAACCGCTTATTGAACCGACTGGATATGCTGTGGCAACTGCCGATCCGGTCGATTGTAGGCCAATGGTTAAACTCGAAGAAGAAAAAGTACGTGTTGGTTTATATCCGGGGGTATGCGCAGGAACTTGAGAACATACACCCAGTGAACCCTTTCCCCGGTGAAAGGAGCGCAGCGCATTTACGAAATTGTAATCAAATCAGCGTTGCTCAACAAATTATCGTGAACAAGACCCGAATTGACAGTAACCCCGACTTTACCCCCTGTACAGCGCTCTCAAGCATACTTTTTTCGCCATATAGCTGCCCGCGCCAGAACATCACATCTTTTCCTGTATATGTAACTTATTTGTTGAAAAATACTGTCCGACACGGTATAGCTGTGATGCAGCCGTGGGTGAGAACCCTAATTTGCCCTTCGTGACAGATTAACTTTCTCTGCGTACCTCACGGCTGCACCTTTTAATGCAAAGGCGAAAAACCCCAGCCAATATTCAGTCATGCCGGGAGGTTGGCGCGGAAAACGAAGTGCAAAAATAATTTGGGTTGGTTTTTTATAACCAATCTTAATGCATCCTCTCCGCCTTCAACCACACCATAACATCCCGGACTTTTTCTTCACAGCTTCACAGCCGAAAAAATCAAGTCTATCCAACTCGCCAATAGCACGCGCCAGCGCATCAAACCTTTCATTCTCACGATGTCTTTCATGCTGCCTTATCCACACCCCCTCAAAATGATGCCGTTTTGACCAAACGATCAGTTCTTCTCACAGATCGCTTAAATACGGTCTTCATGGCGGCAATCACCCAGCCTCTACCCGGCCAGTCATCAATCCTGTCGGCATGTCGTTATGATATTTGCTATCCTTTGTCATTGTTATCCGGCTATAGGCCGGCCGCTTCCGACATTGAGAAGACGCTCTGGCTTTTGTTGGCAGGGCTTTGCGGTAATCAAGTTGATCAGACAACAGAAAAGTCATCGGCAATGGTTAAGATTGAGGGGGAAACGGTATCAATTTAGAGGTGAGAAAATTACTGCTTCTGAGATGTTTTTAAGGATGGTATTGATTAACTTTGAGTATTGCTGCCTGAAAGTTGTTTTTCAAATTTCCTCCATCTGCACAACATTTCAATTGGGAATAATCACATAGTAAGTTACAATTTCATCAGCATGATGATTCCGTTTTAGAAACGGAGAGATTTGTCAATAGTTCTGGTTTCCATGATGAAAAAAACTCTCATTTTCAGTATCATAATATTGATGGTAGTAATTCAAGGATGCATAGCTATTCCTATCCCTGTACCCGAGAAGGAAGTTATATCAGGAAAAGAAATTAAAGGGGAAAATGTTGCCTTCATTAAAACTGGCGCTACTACACGAGAGGAAGTGATTGAAAAACTCGGGAAACCATATTCGATAATAGAAGACATTCGAGTTATTTCCTATAAGTGGGAAATGCTATCAGCTTATGTGCCCTGGATTATCGGAGGTGGTTATAGTGCTTCTGGTGGTGTTCTTTCTGTTCCAAGTCCTAAAGTCTTTTTTGTTCAATTTGATGAAAATGAACATGTAATCCAATTCGAAATTATAACGCAATCGCCGTTGGAAACTATTAGGGAGAGTGCTATTAGATGGGTGGAAAAACATCCAGAAACAAGCAGTCATAAAAGACCTGAAGAATATTCTGCCCTTTTGATCCCAAGGGACAAAGCTATGATCTGTGTCTATCGTCCTGGTGGATTTACTGACGCTCCGTTGCTACATGCACCAGCTGTTTTTCTGGATGATACCGATAATTTGTTAGCTGAATTACGCAAATCCACTTATGTAACGGCAATTGTACCAACAGGGATACATTCGATTACCGTTGATTCCCTTCCAGGTAGTCCAAGGAAGTATTTTTCTGTACAAGGAGAGCATATAACGACACTGACCATAGATGTTTCCGCAGGGCGTATATATTATATAAAGTTAAGAATAACCCATGGATTTGGCGAGCTAAAGCCGATTCTGACGCTTCTTTCAGAAGAAGAGGCTATGTCGGTGTTGAAAGAATTGAAGTATATCGGAAATTTAACGAAATAACAAATTAATCATTAATTTAATTTTTTTCGCTGTTGTTGCTTTCTTTTCAAAATCTTCAAATAGTTCGATTATAGGCGATGAATACTCGTAGATGAAACAGACGAAATTCTGCAAACATAAGATTTTTGAAAATTTATCAGACAAAATCCATGAATAATTTCCCGAACTCTCCAGTTATCAAATACTTTCCCTTATGCTACATTTCAAACGTAACTTGCCTGTGAATGAAGAACTGCTGGAAATTAGATAAGGAATCTATGTCAATGGTACGAACAGTGAAGAAAACCGCAGCCATGGTTATGTTGTTGCTTGTTGGGCTCTTAATAGAAGCAGCACAAGTGCAAGCATTTGCAAATATGAAGCATGCTGCACGGGCCATAGCGACAGGAGATATCAACTTATTTGAGTCTATCCTGAAGCGTTCCCAAGCGGTCGTCAAAGCACTTGATAATGATGAAAGAACCCTTTTACATTACTGTGCAGACAGGCCGTTAATCCTCGGCCGATTGTGGATAGACCGTAAATCTGAAAGCCATGGACAGAATCATGATAACTGGCAGGTAAAAAGCAAGGTGATGGCTGAAATACTGCTTTCCCATGGTGCTGATGTGAACGCAAAAGACGTTTTTTACCAGACCCCGCTTCATTATGCCGCGACCACGGGAAACACGGAGGTGGCAAAGATACTCGTAGCCCACAGGGCTGATGTCAATGCCGAGAACAGATCTTATTCCAGCAGGCCTCTTCATCTGGCTGCTCTGAACGGACACACATCCCTGGCTAGGCTCCTGATCGAAAATGGAGCTGACATAAATGCACAAGATGCTTTCGGAGCACCGGTCAATATGACGGCTGGCCGTGATATGCTCGTGCTTCTGTTGGAGAACAAGGCTGATGCGCGCGCGAAAAACAGGGATGGATTCACCCCTTTGCACTTGGCTGAAGATAAAGAAATTGCGCAAATACTTATCGCTCATGGCGCAAAGCTTGACGCGAAGGGATATGCGGGAAGAACCCCTCTGCACCAAGCCGCTATGAGGAACCGCAACGACATGGTGGAATGGTTTTGCTCTAAGGGCGCTCCCGTCAACGCACTGGATTCCAAGGGTCAAACCCCTCTCATGCTTTCTCTGTCGATGCAAGGGTATAACATCGACGCGAAAGAAAGAACGGAAACGGTCAGGATACTATTGAAATACGGTGCAGATTTAAGCTGTCGGGATGCAAAGGGGTGGACTCTGTTGCATTATGCGATGCGTGAAGGAGATCTGGAAATGTTGGATTTGTTCTTAAGCAAGGGAATGGACATCAATGCCAAAGACAAATACGGCTACACGCCCCTGCACTGGGCCGTAACGAACAAGGATAAAAAAATGGTCGAAGCGCTTGTTTCTCTGGGGGCAGATGTCAATGCCCGAAATCTGGAAGGTAATACACCATTATATGATACCTGGGGTGGTTCGAAAGTGGATCTCGAAATCGTCGAGATTCTCAAAAGTCGGGGGGGGATAAAATAAAAATAATCCTAAAAATGATTTAGTTGGCGTTGAGCGGAAAATGACTCTAAAGACTCTTGCCGGTAAGCTTCTTCTGTTTCCTATCGCAATTGAGAACTGGATCGTCCTCTCAATCGGTATTGCTGGGACGATGACGTGGCTTATTGGCGAACTGGAACCAGGATCGTCTGATCCACGGAATTTTATCCTGCTTGCTTTTTTTACCTTCTTTCGCCGGTTGACGATCATCTTCCTCATTTTCGGAGGTCTGGCATGGTCTCTTCGTTGGATGAGGAACAGGATTCTGACCTCTCCCTTAGGTGCGAAGGGAGGAAATTTCCAGCCATGGCTTTTCTTGGTAATCATTATTCTGCTCGTTCATGGAGCCCTTGCTGTCGTTTTTGCATACCCTCTTCCCCGTTTGTTTCAAGAGACTATCCAACTCTTGGAACGATTGGGTGTTTGGGAAGGACTCAGAAAGGGGGGGGAACTTTCAGGACTTCACCTTATCCCTGCTCTCGGCATACTAATGGCTCCATGCATGGCACTTCTGGTGGCCTTCTCCTTCTGTGTGGGAGCCTTTGTCACATTGGGGTATCTCCTGCTGGGCATAGAAAACATTTCACGTGTGCTTCTTCGCTCCATTAGTCTCCAAATTGCCTTTCTGTCAGGCCTTTTTTTTACTCTGAATCTTTTTGATGCAGGCATACAATCTGTCGCAGGAGGGTTAACCGAGCAATTTGCTACCGAAAATACGCAAATTCTTACTTGGCTGACTGGTCAGATCGAAGACTTTTCCCCGCTTGTCTGGCATTTTGTCTGGCTTCTGCCTGGCTTTTTTATCTGTGCGGCGATATTGATCCGACAAGCTCAGCAAAGGTCATTGCCGGATGAAAACGAAACAGTAAGGCCCTTTACGGAACAAGTCCCAATGCATATGCCGGAAAGACTGCCTATGCATGTTCACCAAGAGACGCTCACATCGGAACCGACTCAGGGAAAGCATATTGGCAGAGAGATATAACCCAAAGTTGTGGACAGGATAGAAAGAAGGCGTATCCTCCAAACGTTTAATCCAAAAAACGAAGCCCCTTTAGCAAGAAGGGGAGGAAAGGATACGCCCGTGGAGAATAATGACCGCGATTATTGGGAAAAGCAAGTTAAAGAAGAAGCAAAGAACGTCCTGGAACTGATTATCCGAGAAGGAGCCTGCCGGATGTTGCAGGCGGCGATTGAGAACGAAGTAAGCGAGTACATTGACCGCTTTAAGAATGAAAAAGACTCCAGGAACAGGCGGTTAGTTGTGAGAAACGGTTCCTTGCCTGAAAGAGAGATCGTAACAGGTATCGGCCCCTTAAAGCTAAAACAGCCCAGGATTCATGACAAAAGAGAAGATCAGCTTTTTACGAGCAATATTCTGCCGAGATATATGCGCCGGATTCCCTCGGTTGATGCCTTAATCCCAGCACTGTATCTTAAAGGAATCTCCACGGGAGATTTCAGCAAGGTGCTGGAATCCATATTGGGGAAGAATGCATCGGGGCTTTCCGCGACCAATATCGTCCGGCTGAAGAGGCTCTGGGAGCAGGATTATAAAGACTGGGCCAGACGAGATCTTTCCTCCAAACGATATGTTTATTTCTGGGCAGACGGCATTTACTTCAATGTTCGTTTGGAAGATGCCGAGAATAAGCGGCAATGCATCCTGATCATTATGGGAACATTGGAAAACGGGAAGAAAGAACTCGTCTCCATTCTCGATGGCTATCGGGAAAGCAAACAAGCCTGGCAGGAGATGCTGGGCGATCTCAAGCACAGGGGTCTTAAAGAAGGTCCCAAGTTGGCAGTGGGCGATGGAGGTCTGGGATTCTGGGCAGCCCTGCGGGAGGAATTTCCGGAAACAATAGAGCAACGTTGCTGGGTTCATAAGACTGCTAATATTCTGGATAAGATGCCCAAGAGTATTCAGCCGAGAGCCAAGGTGCATATCCGGGACATGTACATGGCGCCAACAAAAGAGGAAGCCCTCAAGGCCTTTCATCATTTTCTGTCACAGTATCAGGCGAAATATGAAAGGGCTTGCAACTGCTTAGAGAAGGATACGAACAGTCTTTTCGCGTTTTATGATTTCCCCGCAGAGCACTGGCGTCATATCCGGTCTACCAATCCTATTGAATCCACTTTTGCCACGGTCAGGCTGCGCACAAATCGGACAAAAGGCTGTGGATCACGGTTAGCAACGCTGACCATGGTTTTCAAGCTGGCAATGGAAGCGGAAAAAACCTGGCAGAGAATCAAAGGGCATCAACTTATCGGAAAGGTCATTGAAGGAATCCGGTTTGTTGACGGCCTCATCATGCAAGAAGCGGCTTAATTTTGGCTGAGAAGGATACGCTGAGAAAAGATATCATCCACAACATTTGACAATATCTCATTGGCAGACTTGTGGAGATGGATGAAAGGTTCAAGGATAAATGGTATTTGGTTAAATATAAGTTCTTTTCAAACCCGTTCTATAAAGATTTTGATGTTTACGATTCCAGCAATAACGTGGTTTTTACCGCACGAATGAATGCATTGAATCCTGTTACGAGAGATATAGTAGTTTATGAAGTGAACAAAGCACGATCTGAGATACTTTTAATCAGCGGAAAACATTTTATCCGTTGGCCAAATAATTTCGAGATGACAAGCATAGCGACAAGGGAAAAAATCGGAACTTTCAGAAATGGCCCTGCCGGATGGGCAGTCCTCGATGAATACGGGCGGCAAGTCGCAATACTGAAACGGATAGAGGACCCATCAGGAGCTATAATGTATCAGATTAGGATGGACAGTACATCTGTCTGCGAATACAGATTTATAAATATCATAACACCAGTCATTATGATCGATTTTCCTGATGAATCAATATTCAGCAAAAAAATGGGGATTGGACTGGCGTTAGTTCTTGGATATCAGTCGGTAGCATTTAATTATACTTATCAGGGTTGGTGACAATTACTCACCCCCTTTCCTTACCTGGCCTTGCCATATTATATTTCTATAATCAATTTTAACCCGTAATGTTTAATTGTCTTTATACCATGGGAGTGTGGCGTCGCAGATGCATTCTTGCAAAATGATCTTGATATCAATCATTTCCTTCCTTTAAGGACTCTTTATCAGCCTCTCCGGCATTATCATATGCTCCGCCCGAAATACGGCCAGACAGGATCGAAGGAGGCAGAACCCATGAAAATAAACGACGCTATAGCCCTGTTTCTGGATCTAAAGCTCCTCCAATAGCTGGAACCAAGGTTATCGTCTTACTCTCTTCATCCCTCATTTTTCCAGCACCACTTGGCGAGGTATTTGGTCTCAATGCCCTTGATGATGGTTTGTGCTGGCTCATCTTTTCACTCACCTTGCTGAACTTTCTATTCAGAGCCTTTCCTGAACCACCGTTGCCGGTCGCACCTTTGCTGCCGATGACTACGTATTCCACAGCCGATGCGGCAAAAACAGGAGATACCGATGCAACGATAAACAGTACTGCACATCCCACCGCTAACCATATTTTCATAACGACCTGCCCTCCTTTCCTGTCTGGAAACAACTAATTATCTGTCTTTTTTAAACCTCTCGTAAAAGACAAGTATTTTTCTTTTCTATTCGATGATCATACTTTTTGAAATCATTACATTATCGACTATTCCCTTCCGAAGAGGTCCTATCCGAGCCAGCACTTCGATATCCCTGATGAGTTCCTCCGTGCGCTTTGTTGATCTGCCTTTCCGTTTCCTACCTTCATTTATTGCTCAGGAAAATAAATACATAAATTTGTACAAGAGATTTCTTTAACATTGTACTGACCGCAATGGTGTCGATTGTTTAGAGCTTTAATCACCGTCTCAATAACTCGGATGGAATCAGGGGGTGTATGCGCTCCATAGGGACCAGATAAGAAATATGGGGAAATGGCAATGAAGATTTTATCTCAGGTTTTTCAGAGTTCATAGGCTCGGAACTGGCGCCGTATAACGAGGCACGAGGTCGATCATCAGCCTGGTGCGCGATCAATCGAAACAAGGTGTATTCTGGAACCTGAGACAGTGCATCATTAACCTGCCTGCCGATGCGAGAAAATCGATGCCGTAATCAATCTTTCCCGGGACAACATCACCTATAGGCGATAGACAACAAAGCAAATAAAGAGAAGTTCCGCTCCGGCCGCATCGACTGCACCTTGCTGTCGGCCAGGACGGTCGCCAGCTTAAACCCGCATCCGGAGGTGTTTCTGACATCTTCCGGTATCGGTATCTATGGGGATTGCGGGAGCGTTATTTTTGGCGAGACCAGCCCAGCCGGAAAAGGCTTTCTGGTTGATACAGGCCCGGAATTGGGAGGCTGCCGCATTGGTTGCTCGAGGTGTAGGGATACGCGTTGCCCATCTTCGCATCAGCCTTGTGCTCAGCGGTGAGAGGGACATACTGTGCAGATTGCTGCCTTGGTTCAAAGTTGGTCTTGGTGTGGCGCTGGATTCGGGGTATCAATGCATGAGCTGGATCGCCATAGGGGATTTAAACACCGCAATCAATGAGACATTATGCAACAAGTCGCTGTCCGGACCAATAACATATGGGCGCCGAATCCTATCATCAATCGCGAGCTTACGAAGGCGTTTAATCATGAAAATAAAAAATTTGTTTTTCCTGATTCCGGCACATTAAACCATTTGAGTGATCATGATGGAAAAATTTTCCCAAACCCGTCGTGATCAGTAAATGCCTTGTTTTTTAATATTGCCGTTATGATGGTGGGATGATCGATGCGCCTTCTGTGGACAGGCTGAAAGCTGATGTGTTGTTCTACCCAGTTTGTCCGGAACCGGAGATTGGATTGGGCGTTTCACGCAAATCCATCCGGATTGCCTCCGTGGATGATGGAAGCAACTTTTGTCTGCTCAAAGTATTCGCTTAGTTCAATATTATTGCCTCCTGTGGTTCATCTCAACGTAAATTATTCTAACTGATTGGGAATTAAAGCACCTTGGTCTTCCCATTGCGCGCTTAGTTTCACGTACCCGTCGGCATCAAATTTTCTCTTTAGCCCCCTGTCATTCATGTATCTGACGTTACCGAAAATGTTTCGTTCCCTCCAGGGGCGGTCATGCTTCCCGAAACACCATGCAACGCCCATAAAACCATTGGGCTCCCTTCCATCCAACTCGTACTTGTTGTTGAGATATATCGCGGTATGGAAAGCTTCTTCAGGAGTCTCACACCACTCGATAATTTTTTTTCCCCAATACATTCTCATATAACCGTGCATCTTTCCCTTCAACACCATCTCTTTCTGCGCGGCGTTCCAATACGGATCATGTGTTTTCCCATCCTCTAATTCCTTGCGAGAGTAATGATAGGGCCGTTGGTCCTTCTCATGAGTCCTCAGACTTTTTTTCGCCCAGCCTGGGAGGCATTCAAATGTATCATAATGTGTATTGTAGAATACGAAGTTGATGCCCAACTCTCGTCTGACAATGAGTTCCTCAAGATAGGCCTCACTGCTGGTTCTGCCAGAGTTCAAGATCCTCAGCGCGATGTACAGAGGTGATATCTGTCCGAAATGAAGATAGGGGCTCATGAGGGAGAGACAGTCCAGAGTTGGGTCATTTCTGTGTTCAGCATAATGCTCCAGTTTCTGATCAATGAACACATCAAGATGCTTCCTGCCCTCCTCAAAGCCTCCTCGAAAAAAGCTGACACATTTAACGCTCCGGTCAATATCGAGGCGCAAGATGGCTCTTTCCACATCATCGATGGGAAAAGATTCAAAATCGAGAGAAAGAGAATCGGCCATTGGTTTGGTTTCTTCCAGAGAAATCAGGTACTGATTCAATTTTTGGTGGATTTTTTTTCGGATTGTTGCTGCAGAATATTCCTCCTTGGACGAAGTTTCTTCAATAGGAACTACCACATCACTTTCAACCTGAATTAGAGGACAATCCATGGAAGCAGCCGCGACGTTTCTCCAAGCTTTTTGTATTCGAAGATACCCTCTGTCCACAACTACCAGAGAAGCATCCCGGCTCATCATTACAACTCCAAGTTCCGGTGAGCAGTGTTGAATTACAAGTTGAATACCTCTTTTCTCAAGGGTGCGCTTCGCATCACAAAGGCCCTCCAGCATAAAAAAGTAGTGCCGTTCATTAGCTTCTGGGAAATCGTCGACAATACCGAAAAAAACAACTACAGGTTGGCAAAGCGCATTGGCTTTTCGGATTGCGTATTCCAGAGCGTGATTACATGTCTCTCTCTGAGAGGCCTGCATCCAATACAGGACATACTTTCCTTTTTTCAACTCTGCCTTATTCAGCGATTTAACTCTTTCCTTCTGAATCATGATGATCCTTTCAGATGGTAATAACTACATTTCACAGCGGCCTTTGCTTTTTCCCAACGAGAGATAAGCCAACGTTGTGGACAGAATAGAAAGAAGGCGTATCCTCCCAACGTTTAATTCAGAAACGAGCCCCCTTAGGTAGAGGGAGAGGAAAGGATACACCCATGGAGAATAATGAACGTGATGTTTTGGAAAAGCAAGTCAAAGAAGATTCAAAAAGCGTCTTGGAGTTGATTATCCGAGAAGGCACTTGTCGGATGCTGCAGACGGCGATCGAGAATGAAGTCGCTGAGTGGTATAAGTGGTATATTGATTACTTCAAGAATGAAAAAGGCTGCCGAAATATGGTGTCCCATGAAGTTGCGGCATGAAACTAAACCAAGAACAGCTTCACACTTATAAATCCCTGTTACCCGTCCAATTTATCCCGACCATTTCTAATGACTGGACAGCCATTAAAAATAAATGTGGGAACAAAATGCTTAAGAAACAAAAAAGAGCTTAACCATAAATAGCTAAGCTCTTGATTTTATTTGGCTGGGGAAACAGGATTCGAACCTATATTCACGGAGTCAGAGTCCGTTGTCCTACCATTGAACGATTCCCCAGTGCGGTCTGTTAAAAAGATCGGTTCTCCAACCCTGCTTCAGTGTAATTCCTGCAGGCGGGTTGCAATATAATGTGATTGATTTTGTATGTCAACAAATTTCTCAAAAACAACACGGATGAAAAGCTGTTTTTTGTGGAAGGAAGTATAGGAATAACGGCCTTGTATAATCAATGCGGCACGAGAAAAATCCCTTTTCAACCCATCGGCGATTTCCCCCGGATTGAAAAGGGATTTGTGACTCACTGCTGATTCTGATGAGATTTTTATTCGGCTGCCTTGCATCCGGCGCAACAGGATGAATCGCCACCACCGCACGAAGGGGTCTCGCTGGAAGAACCGGCCGCCTCTTTCTGTCTGGACTCCAGCGCGCAGGATTTCTTTCCGCCGTAATCGGTTACATACCATCCTGAACCCGACAGGTGAAAGGAAGATAGAGAGATCATTTTCTCAACACTTCCCTGGCAGAATTGACACTGCTGAACCGGCGCTTCCGTGATTTTCTGAAAAACCTCGAATTCCCTGCCACATTTCCGGCACTTGTATTCATAAATCGGCATACCTTAAACCTCCATCATTTATCTTTTAATGGAATATATCTCCAATTTTGTATTGATTGCTGAAGCAGTCCAGCACAAGATTAAGGTCGTGATGCATCACTGGCTGCATAATCTGTCGGGTGATGGCATGAACGATATCCTCTTCCCGGCTTTTTTCTTCCTCCGGGGCCTCAAAGTTGAAATGTCCATCGTCGAAACGGATGACATGGACCAGTTCGTGCGCCGCGATATAAAGCATCAGGGGAGAAAGCTTGATAAAGGAGTTTGCCCGTTCCACGGCATCCAGAATCCGGTTGTCCTGCAGGCAGACCCGGTAAAAGAAAAAGCTTTTCGAGACACCCTGATGATCGTGTTTCTCATACCGGTAACGGCAGAGATGAGCAAAGGCGCATTCTTTAATTTCATGAGATTCCAACTGAATCAGGGTTCGGATATCGTACCGGTACGCCCGGAATGCGTCTTGCCCTAACCGGTAGTAGCTGCCCACGAGCTTTTCCGCGTGGCCAAACACTGCTTTAGCCAGAGACATCTGCGACGGATTGAAATACCTTCCCCTCATGATATCCCTTCCACTCCTTCAGGCGTCCTGAAAATTTAATGGAATTATAAACATGATTTTCGTCTTGTCAATATGACTATGTTCATATCCTGTTTATTTTGTTTTCGGCGCATCTACCTCCCGAGCCTGCATGTTCCAGACTGCTTCATAAAACTCAACCACCCCGCCATCCGGCTGACAGAGGCCGCAACGGACACTGCGTTCGAAGGACTTCAGTTTTCCCCGGTACTGGTATCGGCCGCCGGCAATGATCTTCATGTTGATCTGCCCCATGGAAACCGGGGTGGCATAGATCACCCAGCGTTCACTTCCCGAAGACTGGGTTCTGTTGAGTTTAAAGCGGTCGCCCTCATCAGGGATCCGATAGACAACCCCTGCTTTGAATAAAGAAGTCTGCCGGTAGATGTTGGGAAGCAGTTGTTCCACTTCCCCCCGGCTGCCGATACGAATAATGCGGCCATAAAAATCACGATTGCTCCTGAAATACACGGTGACTGCCTTGCCGTCCCGAAGCAGCCCCGGATCAGTCCAGAGTCGCACGTCCAGCATTTCCCCGGAATGCCGCTCAAGGGTCGGCTGGGAACAATCATCGGCCGGAAAAGTCTTCGGGGTGTAAGGAACTTCCGCTTCAATCCAAATCCCGCGGTTCCCCTTACTCCATTGCGCCATTTCTTTTTTGTTCAAGATCCGGATCGCAGTACCCGTCAGACGATAATCAAAATCTCGATTCTGTTTCTTTTTTTCATTCAGGAACGTCCTGGCTTTGGCCAGAACAGCCGTCTTCGCTTCCTTCAGGGCCTGCGTCCGCCATTTTTCCAGAGACGATTTATCCGTCGCTGAAGGGGCAGAGCCCTCCGCGCAGACGATGAGAGAGCGGCGTACCTCGTCGGAAATGTCAATGACAGTGCGATCCGCGGCACCGGCGTTTAATGGGAGAGTTATAGAGAACAGCAGGAAGAGGATGAAAATCTGCATTCCGGACATCACTTTCTTTTTCATGAAAACCTCCGTCTGAGAATAATCTCTCTTAAGATCTGTGACCAACTTGAGCAAATCGTGTATGAGATTTTCATGCCAGATTGCCGTTTTCAGGCTCAGTCCGCGGTTCCCGACATTCAGTCACTTTCCCGCCTTATCAGTCTTCTGATTGCAACCGGATATCCGTATGGCGCACTTTCCGCTGGTTGTATTCACTGGAATCCTCTGCCCGTCAGCAACGTTGTCTTCAACGAAACAGAAAACCCATTTTGGGGCTAGCGGGGAATAGGGGTCGAGGTCAGCAGATATTTGAGATCATCATCTTCAAATCGGATGGCCAATCCTGCGAAGGGAGAACGATTCCCCTCATCGCTGATGAAGTCATCCCACCCCGCAGTCAGATAGAGATGCTTGAACAACCGGTATTCCGCATAACCCTTGAGATGGGCATCCCGGTCATCGGAAAAATCGAAGGCTTCGAAAGTGAGTTTGAGGTTGTCGTTCAGGGTCAGATAATCGATCCCGACACCACCCGTCGACTCGAAAAGACCCCCACGCAGCACCACGTTGCGGAACCGCTTGCCGAGCTGGGCATTAAAGAGCAGTTCGCTCTTGTCCCATTCCTCCGTGCGGGTCGTAACGCCGTTGACAGTGGTATCCTTGACGGTGCGCCTCCCCCGGGGATCATTGACAAGGCCAAGGACGTAAAAACGGTCGTGTCTGGGCTGGATGCGGACATCCAGATAGCTCTTCGCATCGCTCTTGTCAAATAGATATTCCCCCCGATAGCTGAGGAATGTGCGGAACTGCTCCGCTTTATTGACATAGCGGTTGATTCCGCCCAGGCTCTCATTCAGATTGTCGACGGTTTCCTGTTCGTTAACCAGTTTTCCGATGGTCCCTTTGCCCTGGTCGATCTTTTCGGCCACACTTTCCAGCGAGGTCATGGTTCGATTGAGTTTCTCGGCCATGGTCTTATCTGTCAGGAGTTGACCCATCGTCCCTTCGCCTCTTTTCATGCCCTCGGAAATATCGCTCAGGGCGGCGAAGGTCTTTTCCATTTCCCGGGAAGCCGATTTGAGACTCTCGATCATCTGCGTCACGTTTTCATCGTTTCGAGTCACCATCGAGTTGAGATTTCCCGTCAGTTCACGGGTATTTTCCAGCATGGTGCGCAGGTTTTCCTCGTTGTTCAGGACGACCTTGTTCAAATTGCAAGTCAACTGCCGGGTATTCTCGATGATGGCCCCGATGGATTCTTCCCCTGCCTGGCCGCCTAGCACCTTGCTCAGCGCTCCGCTCACGGCTTTGACGTCATCGGCGATAAGGGCGAACTGCTGAAGGAGGCGGTCAATATCCGCCGCCCGTTCGGCAACGGCTATCTGTCCCCCCGGCGCGATATACCCCTCGCCTTTCGTCCCCGGAGAAAGCTCGATATATTTATCCCCCAGAACGCCGTGCGTTTTGATCGACGCCATCACGTCCCGCTCCAGTTTTACATCGGGATTGATGCGCAGGGTCACCATAGCCTTACCGTCCTTCAGGCGGATGGACTCGACCCTGCCCATTTCAACCCCGGCAATCTGAACGGAGGCATCTTTTTCGAGACCGGAGACGTTGTCAAAGGCGACCTCCACCCGATAACCCTTTTTCAGACCAAACCCCTGCTGCCCAACCCGAAAAGACATGTATCCCAGGATAATCAGCCCCACGAGAACAAACAACCCGACTTTTGCCTCCGAACTTATGGCGGTCATTCCAACCTCCAGCCTGCGCGCAGGTGTATTAAAAATAATAACACTTCACTCCGATCCATATGATTTCGCGGCCCGCCCTGCCGGCTGGAATCAGAGAATCTGGATTGGTCCTTCGATGCGGCCTGCAAGAAATTGCTTCAGCACCGGATTGCGGGACGCCCGGATTTCTTCCGGCGTTCCCTCTTCGATAATGCGCCCTTCGTAAAGCATGGCAATCCGGTGGGCGATCCTGAAAATAGATTCCACGTCGTGGCTGATCACCACGCAGGTGAGATTGAATTTCTTCTGGGTTTCCACAATGAGCTGATTGACCGCCTCCGCCATCACAGGATCGAGGCCGGTGGTCGGCTCATCGAAAAGGACGATCTCCGGCCGAAGCGCTATCGCCCTGGCCAGCCCAACCCGTTTTCTCATACCGCCGCTCAGTTCCGACGGCATTTTCCCCTCGATTCCCGAAAGGCCTACGGCCCCCAGCCGGTCTGCTACGATCTCGTGGATTTCTTCTTCCTTAAGACGGGTATGTTCCCGAAGGGGAAAGGCCACGTTTTCCCCAACTGTCATGGAATCAAAGAGAGCCGCCTCCTGAAAAAGCATGCCGAATCTCTTACGAATCTCATTGAGGTCCCTGTCGCTCATCCCGGCGATATCGTCTCCATCTACCAGAATCCGACCGCTGTCCGGCTTCAGAAGACCGATAATGTGTTTGAGAAGCACGCTTTTGCCTCCCCCGCTGCGTCCTATGATCACCGTCGTCCTTCCGGCTTTGATCTTCAGATTGAGCTCGTCAAGGACCCGCTGCGTCCCGAAGGATTTGCATACATCAATCAATTTAATCATAGAAATTTAGAATATTCATGTATTTCCGAGAACCGGCTAAAACATGATGGCGGTCAGGAAATAGTCGCCGACCAGGATGCTGATCGACGAAAGCACAACGGCTTCCGTGGTCGCCCGGCCGACGCCTTCAGCCCCTCCCCGGGCATGAAACCCTTTGTAACAGCCTATGAGCGAGAGGATCAGACCGAAGCAGGCTGCCTTGATCAAGCCGTTGTAGATGTCTCCCAGTTCGACGATTCTGGTGATGTTCTTTACAAAAACCCCTTCATTGATGTTAAGTACGCTGACCCCTACAAAATAGCCGCCTAAAATCCCTACAAAATCAGAAACAACAGTTAGCAGAGGCAGCATCAGGATCGAGGCGATCATTCTTGGCACGATGAGGTGCTGAATCGGATTCGCCGCCATGACGTAAAGAGCATCGATCTGTTCCGTCACTCGCATGGTTCCCAGTTCGGCCGCCATGGCGGAACCCGCCCGGGCGGTGACCATCAGGGACGTAAGCACCGGTCCGAGCTCCCGGGTCATCCCCAGGGCAACGGTGGCCCCGACCAGACTCTCCGCGCTGAACATCTTGAAGCCGTGATATCCCTGAAGGGCCATGACCATGCCGGTAAAGGCCCCTGTAAGTACGACAACAAAAATCGACTTCACGCCGACAAATTCCATCTGTTTGAATATGAGTCGGAGGCGAAGGGGGGGGCGAAACGTCCAAGCGACAACAGAAAGAAAAAGAAGGATAATCCTGCCCATTTCCTCAACCCCGTGCAGGATTCTCCTTCCCAGAGAATCGGCGAAAGCCGTGAGGATTCCCATAAACTTTTACAGCGGTCCTTTTTTGCCGGCGTGAACGGAAAGAGCCGCCTCCAGAATTCGGTCAACCAGTCCGGTCTGGGTTATTCCCGATGCGGCGGCCTGATGGAAGAGAACGGTGGACGGCGTCATTCCCGGCTGGGTGTTGGGTTCGAGCACTAGAACCCGGCCGGCGGATGTGACAAACATATCGATCCGGGCGTAACCCTTCAGATCAAGGGCTTCAAAGGCCTTTACGGCCACCTCCTGAATCTTCATCAGGGTTTCCCCGGGAAGGCGGGCCGGGGTCTTGTTTTCCCCCTGACCATAGAGAAATTTATCCTCCAGCGAAAGCACATCAGATGTGGCGATGGTTTCCGACGGGGTCAAAGCCGTTGGCGGATTGCCGCCCAGAATGCCGCAGGTCACTTCCATGCCGTCGATGAATTCCTCCACCAGGGCCGTGCAATCCCAGAGAAAAGCACCGTTGAGGGCATCGGAAAGCCCTGCCCGGGACATTACCTTCTTCACGCCCGTGCTGCATCCTTCCCGAGAGGGTTTGACGACGCAGGGAAAACCGATTTCCTGTTCGATCCGCTCAAAAAGGGCATTCTCCTCCTCCGGTTTCCATGCGCCGCGGAAAACCGGGACCGTCCGGGGAACATCGATTCCGTTGATCTCCAGGACCCGCCGGCTGGCAAGCTTATCCATTCCCAGCGCAGAGGCAAGAACGCCGGAGCCTGTATAGGGGATTTTCAAAAGCTCCAGCAACCCCTGCATGCAGCCATCCTCGCCATACTTGCCGTGCAGAGCAAGAAAAACGAGATCAACCCGGGTTTTGAGCTCTTCATAAGGAACCCGCACGGCCTCTTCGGCGAGATCCTCTTCGACATCACGGGTGCAGTTTCTCATCAGCAGCTTGAGGGGTATTTCCCACAGGGCGGCATCGCTGTCCATGAAGATGGGGATGGGGCTGTACTTCCGGCGGTCAATCTTGCTGAAGATATTCCGCCCACTCTCCAGGGACACCTCTTTTTCAGAGGACAACCCGGCCATGATGATGCCTACGCGCAATTTTGTCTCATTTTGACTTTCCAAGGATAGCCTGCTCCTTATTTAAATTTCTGACAAAAAGGTTAAAAACATTCCCTTTAATTTCTGGAACAATCCAAAAAACTGATCCGTCCTGCCCGCATTCTCGCGTCATCGGCATAAGCATTCAGGAGCACCTCCTGAGAATTGTTGACCGCTGTCTAAAAACCGACACTCAACGCCAGGAAGGGTCCGGAGAAAGACGAATTCAGATAAAAATCATCTTCATCGACATCGATCTTGAGATGCCTGTACCCGCAATGGAGATCAAGAAACGGAAAAGGAGTCCATGAAATATCGGCCATGGCCTCATAGAAAACATTTCCGGAATAGCCGATGCCGGTCACTTTAGCCCGCGCTTCGAGGATATTGGCCAGAAGTCCGATATGGGCGCCCGCGCCGACCATGGGAATGGGCAGGGAAAAGGTTTCCTTCGTTTCTCCCACGGCGTCGGAATTCAGTCTGGCTTCGCCATCGAGATATTTCACTTTTCCAATGGCCCCAAGGGAAAATCCGGCCAGAAAGTTTTCCAGATTGATGAGATCAACCTGGTATTCCAGATCCAGCATCCAGGCTTCCAGGTCGGCATCCACGGCTGTTCCCCGGGAATATGCTTTACCTTCGAACCGGATATCCTGATTCAGAATCGCCGATCCGGAATAGTCGATTGGGGTGTACATCAAACTGAGGTGATGCCTCCCGACGCCACCGTAGATTTCCACGGAGGGATAATTCTCGTCCCCCATCCCGAGATCATCCTCCAGGTCTAATTCCGTCCCCCTGCTGCCGTCTTCATCCGCTCTCATATCGGCATTAATGGAAGGAAACCAGTAATAGGCCCTCGCCCCCAGTTCAAGAGCATGGCCCGATCCCGTCGCCGAAAAAATTAAAATCAACCCCAGTAAAAACCCCAAACCCGCATTCAAAGCCTTCCCCATACCAGCCTCCACATTCACCGAAGTTTTTTAACTGCACCCATGATACCCGTCCATCCGCCGTCGGGAAACTTTATATATAACTCCCGGCACTGGCAGCAATCCGTCATTTCGACAAGTTCGGCAGTCCTGCAAAGCGTGTTTCTGCGATTCCGGCAACCTTCCTGCCTGTTTATTTGGCGGGCCTGTCCTATAATGAGATTTCCCCATTTTGTAAAGATGTTTCAGGGCATTACCCGACGCCAGGCTGAACTCCAAGTTCTGCGGGAGAGAACAAACCTGTCCTTCTTCCCTGTAAAAGTGCGTCACACCAACTCCGTTATTGATTTCTGACGTCCGCCCCGTAGATGCCCGATCGCCTGTTCCTGCCGCTTGAATGTCATCCCGTATCCGAAATGAATCACAGCGGTCCCTGCTTGGCCTCATGGATTCGAATCGCGTTTTCGATGAGTGTCGTGATGATCATGGAAGGCAGCATCCCGGCGCAGGCAGCCTGCTCAAAGAAGAATGAAGAAGGCGCCATTCCTGAAGAAGAATTGGGATCGGTAATGAGTATCCGTCCGTCATTCAGGATGAACCCGTCGATGCGGCCGTAGGAGCGGAACCCCAGGGCTTTGAAGGCCCGGATCACCTCCGCTTTGATCTGTTCCGTTACGTCGGGCGGAATCGTTTTCGGAGGGGTGAATTTCCGGCAACGCCCGGGCATATATTTGTCATCATAAGTAAAAAATTCACTTTGAGGATGAATTTCCGTCAACTCCAGGGGATGGAATTGACCCTCTTCCTCGAGGACAATGCAGGAGAACTCCCTGCCCTCCAAGTATTCCTCGACAAGCACGGCCCGGTCCCACTTCAAGGCATCCTCCATCCCTCTTTCCAGATCAGCTTCATCGCGCACCACGGTCACCCCGACACTCGATCCTTCACGGATCGGTTTGGTAAAACAGGGATAGCCAGGAAATTCTTTCACCCTGTCCTTGACGATCTGGCTGTCCTGCCGCCATTCTTCTTCCCTGACGAGAAGACTTTCGGGTACGGCGACACCGGCCGCCCGCAGGATTTTCTGCTGCAGATGCTTATCCATTCCCAAGGCCGAAGCCATCACCCCCGGTCCGGTATAGGGAATCCGCAGAAGCTCCAGCAGGCCCTGAATGCACCCGTCATCCCCGTATTTGCCATGCAGGGAAATAAAGGCGAAATCAATTTCCTTCTTTAAATCTTCATATGCGATCCGCCGCGCCTCCCCTTTCAGCCGCTCCGTGATATCCCTGGTTGTATTCTGCGAAATGAGATGCCAGGGCAGAATCCACAGCCCCCCCTGGGCATCCATAAACACCGGCACTCCCTCGTAAAATTCCGCATCGAGGTTATCGTAAACGTTCCGCCCGCTGTTCAGGGAAACCTCCCGTTCGGAAGACATGCCTCCCAGAATAATTCCTACTTTCAATCTGCCCATCAATACCGCCCTCTTTTCATCTCCCGGGAATCAGACTGCCAATCCCGCTCATTAAAAAATTATTTTTTCCTGTTATTTCTCCGCGTTTCGCACGGACCATCATTTTGTTCATTGCCCTTTGACGCGTTCAGATCCCGCATCGTCCCACAGAAAGGTCACACCGCTGTTGGGGAAGACCCATTCATCATCCCTTATCCGGAGATGAATGGAGCGCCCGGTTTCCCTGGTAATTTCCGGATAAGGTTGCCTGCCGGCAAAAAAACTGACCTCCCGGACGGAGGCAATCGGCGTTCCTTCATAGCAGAATGTGATGTCCAGTCCTCTCGTAGGATAAACAAGGTAAACGGAAAAAAAGCGCCTGCTTCGCGCCGTGCGGGTGACGATCTCCAGTTCCACCCGGACCTGCCGGCTCAGCTTTTCCCGCAGATACTCGCCGCCGCACCAGACTTCATAGCCGCGCCCCGTATTTTCCGTGCGGATCACCGGAACGTCCTCCGAATCGATCCGTACCCGCTGCACCCGGAAGTCCCGGTCACGCACGGGGAAATGGCCATCCTGAAGAAGCCATCGGTATTCACAAAGCGGATCTTCAAAAAACGAGGACAGTTGCTCGCTGTTACCCGCACAGCCGATCAGGAAGACAGGATTTCGGAAAACCTTGGTATATTCAATCCGGGTTGTCACCCGGAAATCATCGGAATCCCCTTCCCTCTCCGGTGCCTCTTCTCCGGCAGGTTCTGAAACGGCAATTTCATACCGGAAATTCGAGCGCAATTCCAGTTGCCGGTCATCCTTGCCGAAGAGCGCCTCGAACATTTCGTAGAAAATGGCGTCCCCCAATTCCTCGCTGCGCGCCCGAACCTGAAAACACTGGCGGATCATCCCGTCGATCCTTGCCCGTGACCGCTCCTCATGGGGAATAAAAATCCTTCTCAGACGCGGCTCGACAGCATCAGTCTTCCCTTTCTGCAGAAAAATCCGGGGAGCCCGCTTTCCCAGGGCGCAGAGAATATCATAGCTGATGGTCCGGACCCGGACGGCGATATCATTGGCAGAAATGACTTCTTCTCCCTGCCGCCCCATAAGGACCACTTCATCGCCAATATGGCAGTCAGGAATCGCGCTTACATCCACCGTGGTCATGTCCATGGAAATCCGGCCGACAACAGGCGCCCGCCTTCCCCGGATCAGCACCTCCCCCTGATTGGACAGAATCACGCCATAACCGTCTCCATAGCCGACAGGAAGCGTCGCAATCCGCGAAGGCCGTTCCGTAACGTAGGTCCGGTTGTACCCGATGCTTGCTCCCGCAGGAAACTCCTTGAGGAGAACGACCCGGGTCTTGAAACTCATGACCGGCCGCAGATCCGCTCTGTCCTCCGTGGAAGGAGCCGGGTGGATCCCGTAAGACATCAGGCCGGGACGCACCATGTCCAGATGAAACCGGGGATAATTGAGAATCGCCCCGCTGTTGGCCATGTGCTTGATCGGAATGGAGATTCCCATTGCGTTCAGCCTGTCGGTCAGTTCCCGAAACAGGCTCCATTGCTGTTCATTGTAATCGACACAAACCTCGCTGGAGGCCAGGTGAGTAAAAATCCCCTCGACTGCGATGTTCGGAAGGCCAAATATATTCCGAATGATCGCAGGGGCTTCCTCACAAAGCATGCCGCCCCGCCCCATACCTGTATCGATTTCGATATGAACGGGAGACGTAACGCCCGCCCTTGCCAGATGCCGCTGAAATTCCGAAGCAAAAAGAAGATCGGACAGAGACGGGGTCAATCCATACTTAATGATCTCCCGAATCTCCCCGCCTGTGGAAGGACTGAGGATAATGATCGGCGCGGTGATCCCGCTGACCCGAAGCTGTACGCCTTCGTCGGCATTGGCTACCCCGAGGCAGGCGGCGCCGTTTTTCAGTGCCGTATGGGAGATCTCGATGGCGCCGTGGCCGTAGGCATCCGCCTTGACCACCTGAAGCACCCGGACCGCCGGACCGACAAGCCGTCTCAGTTCCGCCCAGTTCCAGGTAAAACTGTCCAGATCGACTTCAACCCAGCTTCGGTATGCTTGTTCTTTCAATTGTGTCATAACCCCGCTCAAATTTTATTTTGACGTCATCGTGAAGACGCCGTCCCAGACCGCTTCCGGCGGACAAACGCGGAGGGTCTCACACCGTTGAATATAAAGCAGAGAGGGGAAATCATCGGGCCGAATGGCCAGAACGCTCTGGAAGGCGGCAACGGCTTCATCCCAGCGGGCCGCTTTGTAATGCTCCAACGCCATGTGAAACCGGCGGATCAGTTCCCCCCAGGAATTTTCGTCTTCCCTGCGGCCCAGGAGCTCATAAATCTTGATCGGCTGCTTCTTTCCCTTGACGCGGACCGAATCCAGTTCACGGCAGCACAGTACATCCCGGACAGCCTCATGGGTAAACTGACTGATCACGATATTGGTCCCGTATTCCTTGTTGATCCCTTCCAGCCGCGACCCCAGATTGACACTGTCGCCCATGACCGTATAGTCAAAACGCATTTCCGACCCCATATTGCCCGCTACCATATCGCCCGAGTTCACTCCGATGCCGATATCGACCAGAGGCCATCCATCGGCTTCCCATTTTTTCTGCAACTCCTTCAACCGGTTCATCATATCCAGGGCTGTATTGCAGGCTCGCAACGCATGGTCCGGTTGTTCAAGGGGCGCCCCGAAAACAGCCATGACGGCGTCGCCGATGTATTTGTCAAGCAGTCCATCATATTTGAAGACGATTTCCGTCATCGCCGTCAGGTATTCGTTGAGCAGACGGACCAGAGCTTCCGGCGGCAGAACTTCGGAAATGGTCGTAAATCCCCGGATGTCGGAAAAGAGGACCGTCAGATTCTTTTTATCGCCGCCGAGCTTTAATTTGGCGGGATCCTTAAGGATCTCGTTAACAACGGATTCATTCAGGTAACGCTGAAAAGCACCCCGCACCTTCTTCTTTTCCCTTTCCTCGGTGACATAGCGGTACACCGTAATGCCAAGGTAAACGAGGAGAATGGTCATGACGGGATAGACCAGATTGAACCAGATCTTGTATCGGGTGAAGATCACAACATTTGCCCCGATGAATGTCTCCAGGATGATCAGGCCGACGAGAACCCCCTGCAAAGCCTTCAGACGGGGGATAACTGTTCCCATGAGCAGTCCAAGCAGGATGATGAAGCACGCGTCCAGGAAAGAAGTCCATCCGGACTGGACAAGAAAGTTCCGGCGCAGGATGTTGTCAATAACCGTTGCATGGATTTCAACCCCGGGGTAGACGGCGCCGAAGGGCGTCACCCGCAGGTCGTAGATCCCCGTGGCAGTCGCCCCGACAATCACGATTTTGTCTTTGAACAGTTCAGGAGCAAGGCGTCCGGAAATAATGTCTCCAATCGAATAGTGGGGAAATGTCTTCGCCGGCCCCAGATAATTGATCAGGAGCCTCCCCGATTCATCCGTGGGAATACGCAGATCATCGATCCGGATGCTTTCCACGCCGAACTCGGCCATGTTGACGCTGAGCATCGGCCAGTCCAGGTATTGGAGTAACAGAGACAGGGCAAGAGAAGAATAATAGTTATCCTGGAATTTGATAAGGAGAGGTGACCAGCGGATTGAACCGTCAATGTCAGGAAAGGCATTGAAATAGCCACTGTTTTCCGCTGCCTCCGACAGTTCCGGCAGGTTGGAGGCGACGCCGTAGGCATGCACAAACGCCGCCTCATCAGGCATCCCCTGGGACTTGACCATCGAGTAGCGGGAGCTACTGATGTTTTCGGCTTTCGCAGCAATTTCCCTTTCACTCAGGTGACTGACATCCTTCGAGGACGTATGGAAAAAGTACCCTAGGGTGACATTCTGCGCCCGCCGGATGGATGCAGCCAGTTGGGCGTCCGGATCATCAGGATTCTTTTTCCCGGAAAAAATTTCGTTCAGTTTCAGGGCATTCACGCCGGCTTGGTCCAATTCCCTTTTGATCCGTTCCAGATCTTTGAGGCCGGCGTTATTTTCAGATTCCGCAAACACAATATCGAAACCGATTGCTTTGGCTCCATAGCCCCTCAGGGCATCCACAAGCCGGGCAATCGTCGTTCTCGGCCATGGCCAGCGGCCCAGTTCGCTCAAGCTCTTCTCGTCGATGACGGCAATGACCACCTTGCCGCAGGAGGGAACCGCCCCCCGTGAAAGCATCCTCAGATCCAGAGCCTTCAATTCCATGAAGCGCAGGAATCTGACATCCATAAAAAAAAGGGTCAATGAAAGCAGGATTACAAAGAGCGAGATTTTTATCGGCGATACTGTAAACAGCGCCTTCCAGCGGTCACTCATCCACGCCATCCCTCATCTGGATAAAAGTGGCAGGATAATATCAAACATCCCCATAATGTCAAGGCCGGCTGCCGATTAATTCCAGCGGACCGCCTTGTGCCGGTCTGCGTTCGACAATGAAGAAAGGGGAATAAGGAGGAGAGGCTGATGTGCTGCTATAAAACGCCGGGCCGGCTCCGGGCTGGATATGATGCCCTCACCAGCGGATCTGGTTGCCGATACGGCGCCCCATCACCTCGGTGGTGTCGGAGACAACGACGACGGCGTCCGGATCCACGTTGCGAACGATCTCTTTGAGGGGCGCCATTTCCCGAAGATTGATGACTGTGTAGAGAATCTGCTGCTCCTGCTCAGAATAGGCTCCTTTGCCGTGCAGGATGGTCACGCCCCTGTTGATCTCATTGAGGATCCGGCAGGAAATGGTTTCACCAAGGGGGGATATGATAAAGAATGCCTTACGTTGATTCAGCCCCGTCACGACCAGATCGATAATCCGTGTGGCGATATAGAGGTATATCAATGTATAGAGGGCATCCTCCAGAGAAAACAGAAGCGCCGCGGCAACCAGAATCATCAGATTGAAGATCAGTTTGGTTGTCCCCAGCTGGACGGAAAAGCGCTGGAAAAAGATCACGGCCAGGATGTCGGTCCCGCCCGATGACCCCAGCGATTTCAATATGATCCCGGAGCCCACGCCCTGGATCAATCCGGCCAGGAGCGCGGCAAGGAGCTTGTCATGGACAGGTATGTCGACATCAACCAGGGCAATGGCTGCTATCAATAACAGCGTCCCCACAACGCTGTACAGAAAAAACCGGCGGCCGATAACGAACCAGCCGGTCAAAAAAAGCGGCACATTCGCCAGAGCATAGAGAAAGGCTACGGAGAGAAACGGGATAAGATAATGGATCATGATTGCCAGTCCCGCCACGCCGCCGCTGAAGAAATGCTGCCGGATCAGTATTCCGTTGACCGCTGCAGCGCATAGAAGACTCCCTGTAAGCAGCAGCCCCAGGTTCCAACTGATATTTTTAAGTACCGGCCACCCTCTCCATCCGGCACGGACCTTCATCTTTTTTCATCCCCGTCTCCCGATAGCCCACCGCAGGAATGGTTCCCCAACGTGCTGTCGGGAAAAGCCAGGCTCGCACACGCAAATCCTTCCCTGCTTTTTTGGATGGCCATAACTCTTTTCTCCTCCTAAAGGGGATGATGCATATTTAAAATTCCTATCACCTTCGTCCGAAAAGTCACGCAGTTTTTCCCTCCTTTTGACATGTTGAAGCCTTTTCAGCGCTTTGGCTTCAATTTGTCTTACTCTTTCACGGGTTATGCCCATCATGGAACCTATTTCTTCAAGAGTGAAAGGACCAAAATTACATGCGACCCAAGTACAATTCAAAAATGATTCGTTCATCAAAAACCACGCGCAGGTGTTATCATGACAGATTTCGGTGAACAATACTCCCTTTTTCCTGCATTTATATTTATAATGCGGGTTCAAATCGTATTTCTTCTTCATAGCCTCGATCAAACAGCAATCCACCTTTCTTTGCTCGATAGACTCCAGATTTCAGGAAACGCGCAAGAACTGGAGGAATCTTCAATATGTTTTGTGACATCTGATGTTCAGCTTTTCGTTAAACCGGCTTTGCCCTGCTCCTGCTGGTTCTTATCTGAAAAACTGATCCACGTTTCATCTCCACTTTTGTGACATATGAAGTATCAGTTGACGAACCCCGCTTTTTAGCGGGTAAAGTGGAATATATATGCAGGTGCCTGCATCGCGCGGACTGACAGACTGACTTCATTATGGATAAGCGGCTCATATTCAATATCTTTTTCTGGTGTGCCTAATTCTTGTCGTGTGTGTCATTTGGGAATTGTCATATTGAACGACGTCTCATAATTGCGGAAGGCTCTATATCCGCGCCTGTTGACAGGATAATCCCAAGTGCCGTTGCGATGGACTATTTTTCCGCCAAAACCGGTTTTGAAGCGATACATACCGTAAAACGGGTGACCTGGATCTGAAACAGGAGATACTGAACCCATATCATAAGTCAGGCATCCCTTTTGCCGGGCCAACTTGATGGCCTCCCAGTGCAGAGCGTAAGATCCCATCTGGTTGCGTTGTTCATTGGAAGATGCTCCGTACAGATAGATCGCCTGTCGTCCGGAAATGGCAATAATTGCCCCGGCCAAGACGTCCTGCCCCCTGGCGGCGAGGAGAAAAAGGACCTCAGATGATCCGGGATTGTGATCAACAGGGGAAAAGAGTGCCGAAAAATGACGGTAAGAACCCGGCAGAAAACCATTACGTTTGGCCGTCTGCAGATAAAGTTTGTAGAACAACGGCAGCATTTCCACAGAAGCGTTAAACACGGAGATTCCCTTACTCTGTGCAAGGCGGATATTGTATCTGGTCTTTGGCTTAATATCTTTAAAGATGGCCTCTTCGGCGCGAACGAGATCAATAACCAATGCATCGGCAACGGTCAGATCGATCGGCGCTTTCCGAAGAGGCCAGGTACGGGTGCCGATATTCATGCGTAATTCCCGTAATTCCGGAGCGGGGTGACCTGGCCAGGTTCGTCCATCCGTAGCGTCAATGGCATACGGTGATACCCAGGGAAGGTCATAACGGATGAAGGCCACAGTCGAATCCATGTATTTGGTCAGTTCCTGTGACAATGATTCGAGAAAAAGGCCATACTTCTCCGGATCAGGTCCCAATTCAGGTCCTTGGGGAACATAGGCTGCGGCAAAATCATGTTTGAGGGTTTTGATCAGGACCATCACGTCGCCCTGCAGCCCCGTCGACGAGTTGAAATCAAATGCAACGGGTTTCCAGCCGAGATGGGACTTGACCCGCCCCCAGTAGGTAGTTTGAAAAAAAATGTCCGTGGGAAACAATGCGTGTATCTTTTTGGGTTTTATGTCTACATTCACTTGTATCAACCTGCCTGCATCATGACTTTGTCTGGAAGCTTAGGGCCCAACTATCATCTCGTATCATTCGTAACGAAACAACGGTCCCTAACCAACCAAAGCGGCAAAATGGAAGGAGCGTCTGGTGTAACCGGTTTCCCGTGTCACCCGTCTTCTCCTTCCATTAAATTCTTTCTCAATATCGTCCCCATCTATCGGCATCTTACGTGCTTTAAGAAGCTCGGCTTCCCACAATTTCATGCCACTGACTGGATCCGACATGAGGTGCATTACGTTTTTTCCCAAAAAGAAGTCTAATTGACGAAATTCGTATTGTAAATACGAATATAATGCACTATATTTGCCTATAGATAATAGGTAATAAATGGATTGATTCGAAAATTAAACAAAAATGGTGATCATGACAGGGAAAAAAGAAGACATCGAAATCGCCTTGCAAGAACGCATCAAAGAATTGAATTGTTTGTATGGGATGGCGCGTCTGGCGGAGCGGCACCATGATTCCATGGAAGATTTTCTGATGCATCTTGTAGATTTTCTTCCACTTTCCTGGAAATATACAGAATTTGCATGCGCACAGATCATCTTTAAGGGTGAGATATTTGACAGCAGGAAATTCGGATGGACGGAATGGCGACAATCAGCGCGAATCCGAATAAATGGTGAAGCAGTAGGTGAAGTGACGATTATTTATATGGAAGACCCCCCGAAAACGGATGAGGGTCCGTTCCTTAAGGAAGAAAGCGCGCTATTGGAGGGAATAGCCCAGCGTATAGGTGAAATTGCCCTCCGAATTATGGCCGAGAAGGAATTACAGGAAAACAACAGGCAGCTCTTGCTGGAAAGAAAAGCGCTGGAGGAAGCAAATGCGGCATTACGAGCGGTTCTTTCCAACATCGAAAGTGAAAAAAAGCGTATTTATGAAAACTTTCATTTGAATATAGAGAAGGTCGTCATGCCGGTCATCCACGCGTTGACACCCGGCATAGAGAAAAGCAAGCAAAAATACCTGGATATGTTGATGACTAACCTTGAAGAAATCACATCTCCCTTTACAAGCCGGATATTTAATCATTATCGTGCCTTGACCCCAACGGAGGTTGATATCTGCAATATGATCCGGAATGGATTACGGACCAAAGAAATAGCCAGGTTGCGCGGTGTCTCCGCGGCAACGATAAGTCGTCACCGTGAACACATTCGCCGGAAACTGAAAATTGCAAATCAGCAAATTAATTTGACGACTTACCTGCAATCGCTCCCGGCACAGGACACATCCAGCCCACCCCCATGTGTTTGACATTGAGATTTCCAACAGAAACGCTTGAGCAGCAGATTTCTTTACTCATGAAGTGAATTATTCCGAAGCTTTCTGAGAGTTCATTGTGATCTCTTTCGTGATGTCCACGACTTTTTGCGGAGATAAGTATCCCCATATTGCCCCTGCCTTTTCACGCTTCATATGCATGCTGATTCCTGCCGCTGTTTTTAAATCCAGCCTTTCCATCATGGCTCCCGCCTTTGCCGGGGGTGTTGCTTCATAAACCTTGGCCAGGTCCCTGTATCGCTTTGCATCGGCCTCCTTATCCGCACCAATGGCTGTGTCGAGCTTCTGTTCAAGACGGAGGAGAAGATCTATTTTCTCGGTAATCTCCTTCTTTAATGACAACAATTTCTGTTCTTCCACCCGAAGAGAATTTTCTCTCTCATCCAGTTCCTTTTGCCGGTTCTGTAGCGCATTCAACAAGCTTCTCGGCTGAGCCAGCTCATCGTCCAAGACGTCTTTAACCGCCGGGGCCTGACGCGGTGACTCCGCCATGGCGCGGTTTTCGGAAAAAAAAGAGTGCCGGGGAGTTTCCAGGAATTGGATCAAACCGCAAAGAGACATTATTTTTACGATAAAGATCATCAGGATAAAGACTTGAAAAACATAAAATACTTTTTTCATGACTTCGCTCCATCGAATCGAGTGATTCCCATTTCATCCATGAGTTTACGATCCTGCTCAGCAAGATGAGAATGATAAGCCTCCAGGTTTTTTTCTCTCAATATTTCCACAATCTTTCTCTTCTGGACGGATTGCAGGAGATCCTTTCGTTTCGTTTCCAGTTCCACCGATACTTCGTGGATAATCTCCCGCTGACGACACGCTCTAACCTGCAATTCTCCGATATAGTTGACCATCACCGTAATGTTCCTTACCGGTGTGACATTTTCCTGCAGGCCCTTCAAAATGCCGATCAGGTTTAATTTTTCCTGCTCGAGCAACTCAAGCTTCCTTTTTTCCTCGTCAAGACGCCTTGCCGATTCGGAGAAACGGATCAGCATCTTCTCCTCCAGAATCTTTCGATATTCCAAAACCGTCTGCAGGCGAAACTTAAACATGATCCATCATCTCCTCTGAAAAGAACGCTGCCATCATCCCCGCCGTCTGTTCGGCATCGAATCGTTCATGAATATCCTGCCTCAGAAAATCATTGACCTTGTCGATCATTCGAATAGCATAATCGATCTCCGCATTGCTTCCATGAACATAGGCACCGATATTGATCAATTCCTCAGCTTTTTTATGGGCTGCAATGATACTCAGAATTCGATTCGCCATATTTCTGTGCTTCTCACTGACGATGTCGATCATGACCCTGCTGATGCTGTTGAGAACATCCACGGCAGGATAATGGTTTTTGGCGGCCAGTTCCCGCGACAGGTAAAGGTGACCGTCCAGGATCGATCTTGCGGCATCAGAAATGGGTTCGTTGAAATCATCGCCTTCGACCAGGATGGTATATAAACCGGTGATGCTCCCTCTGCCTTCAACCTTGCCTGCCCTTTCCAGAAGTTTCGGCAGAAGACTGAAAACAGAAGGTGTATAGCCTTTCGTTGTCGGAGGCTCTCCCACGGAAAGTCCAATTTCCCTCTGGGCCATGGCAAAGCGGGTCAGCGAATCAACCATAAGCAGGACGTCCCGCCCCTGATCCCGGAAATATTCCGATACGGTCGTCGCCACATGAGCCGCCCTCATTCTTATCAAAGGGTGCATATCCGACGCCGCCACCACGACCACGGATCGGGCAAGTCCCTCTTTTCCCAGGTTTTTCTCCAGAAATTCCCGGACTTCCCGCCCACGTTCGCCGATCAGGCCGATGACATTGATATCGGCACTCGTGTTCCGCGCAATCATTCCCATAAGGACGCTTTTACCGACGCCTGATCCCGCGAAAATTCCCATCCGCTGCCCCTTGCCACAACTGAACAGACCGTTGAGGACCTTGACTCCGAAATCAATAGGATCGGAAATGCGTCCCCGCGCAAGGGGGTTAATGGGCTCGGCATACAGGGGATACTCCTCTTCCGTATCGATCGGTCCCCTGTTGTCTATGGGATTCCCCACGCCGTCGATCACACGCCCCAGAAGTCCCGCGCCCACTTTCACTGCCGCTTTTTTTCCCAGTGATTTGATCGGGCAGCCTGGTCCCAGCCCCTGAACCTCTTCAAGAGGCATCAGAATCACCTTGCCCTTCTTAAACCCCACCACTTCGGCAAAAACGGGTTTGCTATCATGAGGCAGGAGAGAACACATTTCCCCGATGGAAGCAGCCGGTCCCTGACCTTCGACCACGAGTCCGACAATTTCACTCACCCTGCCGTAAACTTTGATCGGCTGAATCTTTTTCAGAATCCGTTGATATCGTGAAAGATCGATAGAAGAATTCCGGGGAGCTGATTGATGTATGTCCGTCTGCATTTTCTGAGAGATTCTTTCTCGGCGGAAGTATGCCTATGAGGCATGGAGGCTCAGTAGACCGGCTTTGACTTCCTGGAGTTGTTCACTGATGCGGGCATCCACTTTACCTGAAGACGTTTCCAGAATCGCGCCGCCCTGGGGAATACTTCTGTCCTCTTCAAAGAAAACATTCCGGACACCGTTCATGCCATTAATAAAATCACTCTTTATTTCAACCAAATATTGATAATCATTGGGGTGCAGCCTGATTTTGATATTTTCTCTTTCCGTAATTTTTTGAAATGCGGCCTTCAACACACTGATGATCACGCCTCTGTCCGTCGAAACTTCCTGATGAATAATTTTTTCTGCAATGGAGATACAGAGCTCAAGCATTTGTTTCTCCGAAGACTGGAGCGTTTTTTGCTTGAAGGAACCGACCTCTTCCACCAACGCGTGCAGGGTATTCATGACTGCAACTTTTTTGTGTTTTGATGCTTCTGAACCTTGTTTGAACCCCTCTGCGAATCCCTCCTCATAGCCTTCTTTTCCCGCTGCCTTTATCTTCATCTCCATTTCCTGAAGTTTCTTTTCCATTTCAAGACTTTTTTCTGTTTCATCAGGATGCTGATGCTCCTGCTTCTCATTCAATGTGAATGGTATGAAATCCGAGCGATTGTTCGCTACACTGGAAACAAAAAAAACATCCTGTGACTTGATGATTCTGCTCTGTTTATATATATTCATCCTGTTCATCTCCCCTCTTGAGAACAACCCGGCCTTCGGCTTCCATCTTCTTGGCGATTTCTACAATCTTTCTCTGGCTTTCTTCCGCTTCGGATATCCTTATCGGAGGCATCAAATCGAGTTCCTCCTTCAGCATCTCCGCCCCTCTCTTGGACATGTTGCGATAAACCTTCTCTCTCATTCCCTCATCAACCAGTTTCAGGGCTTTGCCAATGTCTTCACTGCTGATTTCCCGAAGCACCTCCTGCAGTCCCCGATCATCAAGCTGAAGGACATCATCGAAGGTAAACATCAGATTGCGGATACCCGCGGCCAGTTCCGGATCCATGTCTTCCAGAGCGGTGAGAATCGCGTTTTCACTGGCCCTGTTCATTCTGTTCAGGATATCTGCCATCATGCGAATGCCGCCGATATCGGCTCCGGTCGTCGCGCCTGCAACGATCTCTTTTTCCAGTGTCCGTGCCACTTCATCAATGTATTCCTGAGGGACGCTTTTCAAAGTGGCCATTCGCCTGGTAATCTCGAATTGCATTTCCGGGGTGAAGCTTTCCAGAATTTGAGCGGATTTTTCAGGTTTCAAATGGGCAAGGATCAAGGCAATCGTCTGAGGATGCTCTGATTTTGTAAAATCCATAAGAATCTTCGGGTCCACATCCCGAAGTTTATCGGTGATTGGATTGTCATCGGTACGGATACTTTCAACTTCACTCAGAATACTTTCCGCTTCTGTTTCTCCGACAGCTTTTATGACAATGTTCTTGGTCACATCTTCACTTATGGAAATGAGTCTTCCCCGCTCTCTGGCGAGAAAACAGAATTCTCTGGAAATGGAATTGATCGTTTCTGATGAAATCGTACTGACGCGGCTCATGTATTTCCCCAGCCGTCTGATTTCCGAAGGCTTAAGATGTTTCATCACTTCAGAGGCTGTTTCCTCCTCCAGCGACAAAAGGAGAATCGCGGCCTTTTCTTCGTTTGTAAGACTTGCCATAAAGCACCTTAAAGAAACAGATCAGTTCATTGCCCCATCGTACAGCAGTTAATCTGCAATAACCATAGATGTTACTTTAACCAGTTACGCAGCAGCTCGGCAAAAGATTTGGAATCTTCAACGGCCATTTTCTTCACAACTTCAATTTCCGTCAATTCCCGTTCCTTTACAGACAGCAGGTCCAGGGATTGAGTTTCTCCCGTCAATTCAATAATATCCTCTGGAAGAGCCTCTTTTTCCATGACCTTTTCAGTGACCTGCCCGGTTATTCCCCTGATCAGAGGACGGATAACAAAAAAGAAGACAAGGACAACGACGACCAGAAGGAGCAAATATTTAATCAGAGGGAAATAGGTCGATATATTTTCCCCGAACCAGCCATTCCCACCTGTCATGTCTTCCGTATCAAGTTTTTTGAAGGGCATGTTCGTAACCGTTACTTGATCACCCCGGGCGGTGCTGAAACCAGCGGAGGTTCGTACAAGCTCTTCGATGGATTCAATTTCCTTCTTGGATCGGGGCTGATAAATTTCTTTTCCCTGCTTATCCTTGACATATGTACCATCAACGAGAACAGCGATGGAAAGCTTCCTGATCTCGCCGACGGGCATGACCGTTTTACTGACCGTTTTGTTGATCTCGTAATTGATGATTTCATCCAGTTTTTCCTGGCCCGTGCTCTGATCGGCTTTTCCCGGGGTTGCGGATTTTTCAGACTGTTTCTGGGTACTCCTGACGACCGGGGATTCCGGATCATAGGATTCTTCCGTTTTTTCAGTCATTCGAAAATCCAGGTCAGCAGCCACCCGTACCACGGCCTTGCCCTGACCGACGACATTTTCCAGAAGAGATTGGATCCTGGCAGCCGTATCTTTTTCAAGGTTCCGCTGGAATTCAATCTGCGAACCGGATAACCCTGAAAGGCCTGATTCGCCTTTCAGTTTGGATAAAATATTGCCTTTATTATCGACAATAATGACATCCCCGGCATTCAGTCCTTCCACACTGCTGGCAACCAGGTGAGCGATCCCTTCGATCTGCGATGAACTCAGCGACCGGCCCGGCTTCAACTTCAGCGTGACAGAAGCCGTCGGTTTTTTCTCTTCACTGACAAACAGGGATTCCCTTGGCAAGGCAATATGGACCCGACTGGATTCTATTTCCTCCAATCCCTTGATCGTTCGGCCCAGTTCACCCTGAAGCGCACGCCTGTAGTTCAGTTGCTGTTCGAATTCGGTTGCCCCCAGGGTTTTCTGATCGAAGATCTCAAAACCCACCCCGCCACCCTGAGGGAGACCCGATCCGGCAAGCTCCAGCCGAAGTTCCGAAACTTTTTCAGCAGGCACGAAAATTGTGTCTCCCGCAGAGTTGATTTCATAGGAAATTTTTTTCTCCTGAAGCTTCGCCAGAATCGAGGAGGCGTCTTCACTGGACAGATGGGAAAAAAGGACTTTGTATTCAGGACGGTTTGCGAAATACACCATTGCCGCTAAAACGGACAAAGTCATGCCTGCCACAAACAGAAGAGACCACTTTCTTGCCGGCGGCAATTCCACAAAGCTTTGCCGGAGGTTTTCATAAAACCGCAGGAAGGAATTCATGGGGAAAAACGCTTACGCTGAAAGAATACCGAATCTCTCATTTTTATTATACCTGCATTCTCATGACTTCCTGATAAGCATCAATGATTTTATTTCTGACCTGCATCATGGTCTGGAAGGAAATGCTCGCTTTCTCCAGGGCGATCATGGCCTCATGAATGCTGCCTGTATCATGCACCTGCACTCCGGATATCGCCTCATCGGCATCGCTCTGAAGCTTATTGATATCCTGGATGGTATTGCGAAGAACGTCACTGAAAGACACCTTTCCTTCAGCCGGCTCTATTTCAACCTTCTGTTCCGGAAAGGCGGATGGAAGATGGAATCTGTCCTGAATTGATAAGTCTTTCATTATCTCACCTCTTCAATAATCTCCGATCTGATTGACGAATCGGATTCTTTCCCTGTGATGGAACTATTTCCCGATATCCAGCGTCTTCAACGCCATGTTTTTTGTAGCATCAAAAGCAGTGACGCAAGCCTCGTAGGCCCTGCTGGCAGTAATCATGTCGGTCATTTCCATCATGACGTTTACATTCGGCATCGCCACGTTGCCCTGTTGATCCGCATCCGGATGGGAAGGATCGTAGACTTTCCTGACGGTCTCCCCGTCTTCGACTACTTCCTTAAGGGCCACTTCCCTGATCGCATCTCGAAGTCTGTCGCCGAAACGGAATTTTTGCTTCACGTTTTCCGATGAAAAAATCGCCACCTTACGCTTATACGGTCCTCCTTCAGGAGTGCTGGTGGTACTGACATTGGCCAGATTGCTGGCAATAACATCCATTTTTGCCCTTTGAGCAGCAAACCCTGAGCTGCATATGCGAAAAGACGTGAGAAAATCCATATTATTTCGTCTCCTTCAATACGGTGTTCAATCCCTTGAATTTGCGAGCAAGCATTTCAACCGTCAGGTTGTACCTGAGATGATTTTCGGCAAGATGAGTCATTTCCGTATCCATATTGACATTTTTGCCAGTCTCAACCACCTCGAAATCATCATCCGAAATTTCATTCAGGTCGGCGGGCAGATGTTTTCCGTCTGTTTTTAAGAGCGTGAGCTGCCCCCTGTCAGCGACGGCTCTGCTCAAATCCCTTTTGAAGACATAATCTTTCGGCTTGTAATCAGGTGAATCCATGTTGGCAATATTGGACAGAATGATTTTGTTTCTTTGAGACCGGAATCCCAGCATGCCTGATAGTATACCAATTGTTTTACTGAACAGAAAGTCCATCCCAGCTCCCTCCGAAGGAATTCAAGCAAAGCACATACCACTTAAGAAGCAGTATCGGGAGATAACCTATTCCGATGTCAGAGAGGCCTTCATCTGATATTCCTGCAGTTTGTTGCGCATGGTTCTGACACTGATCCCCAGTATTTCCGATGCTCTGGTTTTGTTTCCCTTGACTTTGTCCAGAGTACTGAAGATCAGTTCCTTTTCCATTTCCCAGATCGTCATGCCCCGGGACAGATCAATCCCGGAAATATCTGTGGAAACTTCTTCAAGGGAACAGGATGTTTTTTCCTCTGCTGCCGGGCTGACGGAACCCTGGTCTTCCAGATAAAGATGCTCCGGCAAGACCACATTCCCGCCGCAGACAAGGACCGCCCTTTCAATCACGTTTTCAAGTTCTCTTACATTGCCGGGCCAGTCATAGGCATTCAACCGTTTCAGGGTTCCATTTGCAAAAACCGGCAGCGGTTTTTCATTAAGATTACTGTACTTTTTCAAAAAGTAAGAACCCAGAAGCTCAACATCGCCTTTTCGTTCCCGCAGGGGTGGAATTTTAAGGGGAATGACATTGAGCCGATAATAAAGATCTTCGCGAAAAGTCTTCTCTTCAATACATTTCCGAACATCGGCATTTGTCGTGGCGATAATTCTCACATCCACAGGCAATGGCATTTTTCCACCCAGCCGATCGATTTCTTTTTCCTGAATTACCCGTAAAAGTTTTGCCTGCAAATGTGGAGTCATTTCTGTCACTTCATCAAGAAGCAGCGTTCCGCCGTTCGCGAGTTCGAATTTCCCTACTTTCCTCTGAATTGCTCCGGTAAAAGCCCCTTTTTCAAACCCGAACATTTCACTCTCGAGAAGATTGTCGGGAATCGCGGCGCAGTTGATCGCCACGAAAGGCATATGCCTCCTGCTGCTGTGGAGATAGAGATAACGGGCAAAAAGTTCCTTGCCTGTTCCACTTTCGCCCTGAATCAGGACGCTGGATTTGCTCTGTGCCACCGTTTTCAGAAATTCGAGAATGCCCAGAATTTTTTCGTCTTCCGTTATGATCTCTCTATCCGTAAAAGTCATCTTTTCGACAGGTTTGCTTTCCCTGAATTCTTTCTCTTCGTATGTCGCCATAACGTTTTTGACGACGAATTCGATGTCTTCCAGGGAAAAGGGCTTCATGATGAAGTCAGAAGCCCCCTCCTTCATGGCTTCGACAGCAGTGTTTACGGTTCCATAAGCGGTTATCAGAATCACGGGACTTTCCGGCGAGATCTTTTTGATGGTTTTCAAGACCTCCATACCACCCATCCCGGGCATCCGCATATCGGTGATTACGGCTTCGAAGGCGCCTTTTCTGAACTTCTTCAACGCCTCAAGCCCATTGGAAGCTGTTTCAATGCAGTAGCCACAGCTTTCCAGAGTTTCGCAGAGTGCCATTCTCATTGACGTGTCATCATCCACGACCAGTATGCGCGCTTCTTTCATTTCCATCCTACCTTCGTCTTCATTGTGCCTTGTTCGCTGATCAACGGGAGGAGAACGTGAAAAACAGTTCCCTCCTGTTCGACGCTTTCCACATGGATTACCCCGCGGTGCATTTCGATAATATTGTGAACAATCGTCAGTCCCAATCCCGATTCCTCTTCCTTAGTCGTAAAAAAGGGATCAAAGATCCGGTTTAAATATTCCCTGGGAATTCCGATTCCCGAATCTCTGATTTTAACCTCAATATAAGATTCATCCGTTTCCATATCCTGCCCTGAGTGAGGACAGATTGTCTCAAAATCGATAGTCCCTCCCTCAGGATCCAGAGACTGCAACGCGTTGAGGATCAGGTTGAAAAAGACTTGCTTCAGCATTTCCGCATCACCCTCGATCCACGGTTCATAATCTGCGTAAGTTGTATTAATGAATATCTTCTCCTGGTCAATCAGCGGTTCGCATGACCCGAGGATCTCGTTCAAAAAATGGTGTAATGAAATCCGTTTTAAGATCAGTTTTCGGTTTTTCGTGAAGAGAAGAAGGTTGGATATTTTATTATCCATTTTCTTGACGGATGAGATAATCCGGGAAATTCTGTTCTGATCTCTATCGTTCTTCGATTCCTTCATCAAAAGGGATGCGTACAGTTCAATGCTTCCCAGGGGATTTCTAATTTCATGAGCGATATTCGCCGCCATTTCCCCCAAAGCGGTAAATTTTTCGGATCTTTTTGCCATGCTTTCCAGTTTTTCAATGCGGGTGACGTCCCGGAGAACGAAAACCGTTCCGAGAATTTTACCTCCCGACGAAATAAACGATGACGTAATTTCAAGAACCCGATTCTTATAAATCAGGCGGGAAACCCTCCCCTTCCGGAAATTTTTGTTCAAAAAAATGTCCATCCAGTCATTTGAAGGCATATCTTCAAATAAAATCCGGATGTGCCTCCCGACAGCTTCATCCTGTGGCTTGCCTGAAAATAATTCCGAGGCGGAATTGAACACCTGAATTTCATCCTCCGGATTGGTCACAATGACTCCGTTCGTCAAACTTTCGAGAATATTCTGAAGGTAACTCTTCATTTCCTCCTTCTCGGAAAGCGTTCTCAACAACTCCCGGTTCTTTTCTTCCAGTTCAAGATTCAGGCTGTCAAATTTCTTCTCCAGACTCGCAAAAGCCTGCTGAATATGCAAAGTCGCCTGATTGAACCCTTCGAAAGATTTCTGTAACGATGCAATGTCATTCATGCTTGATCCAGTAATTTTAATTACTACTCATGTACGTTATGTTGTTTTCAGACCACGCCTGATCGGCAACCCAGTAATCCACGACCTTCGGCCAGAATGTCTCATCGCCTTTTTCCTTTAACTCGGAAAATGTTTTTTCCATCATGGTCATGTCGTCCATTTTTCTGTAACTCTGCCCCGTTCTGAAAAGGGTCCACATCTGCTTTTGTTGATTTTTCATCCGTGGAACAGCCTGTTGAGAGGCAGCTATGCCACGCTGATAGTCGGTGTTTTCGAAATAACAGTCCACCAACCCCGCATAGGCTTCAGTGATGAGCTCTTCCTCATAATTCTGCGGGCTGTCCCGATATTCATGAATAATCTTCTGATAAATTTTTATAGCTGAAGCACAGTCGTTGTTACTTTTCAACGCGTGGGCATAATTTCCCTTAATCGTCAGAAGATCGGGATTGTCTTTTCCTTCGAGCAATATTTTATATAAGGAAACAGCCCTATCATATCGCCCTTTTAGGTAAAAATAATCAGCCAGGTTTTTTATTGCCGTCTCTTTCAGAATGCCGTCATTTTCTGTAAATTGCTTCATCAGGGCATTCCATTTTTCCTCTGGAACATCATTCCCCTTCCGGATTCCAGGATCCTCCACCACCATGAGTTCCAGAACAGCCGCGCCTGAAGCATTCAGCCCATGCTGCCTGAGACTGTTCCATACAGAAGATGCGTCTGAGAGAAATCCCAATTTCCGGAGACTGACACCTGCTCTGGAGAACAGATCCCGTGTTTCAGCAGAAAGAGAAATTTTGTTGTGAATCTTATAATAAATATCGGCTACAGCGAGGTCATCACCCCTTCCATAAGCCTCCTCAATCAATCGCCTTGCATTCAAAAACAGATACCCCCGGCTTTTATCCTTAAAATCTCCATGGGTGTAAGAATCGAGAAGATGGCAATAGAGGTCGAAGGCCTCTTTGCAGCGACCCGCTTTCCACAGGGCATATCCCTTTTGATAAAGCAGCCATTCCTCCAATCTGCCGCCGGGGAATTTCCTCCTCATCCAATCATATGTCCCAACTGGATTTCTGTAATAATCCCATCCCGTCATGCAGACATTGAAGTTCATCGTCGGCTCCATAACGCCGATATTTGCCATAAAAAGAATGCTTTCATAAGCTTCCCCGCTTTCTGGATAGTTTTCCAGCAGGAGGCTGAAGACTTTCAAGGCCGAAGCGAAGCGGTTCAGGGTATAAAAAGAACGGCCCAGATAAAACATGGCACTTTTTTTCGAGCCCCCTTCCGGGTAGAGGTTGAGATAAGTGGCAAACAGGGAAGCCGCCCTTGAGTAATCCTGCCAGGAAAAGAGGGTAAGCCCCAGATCATAAAGGACATCTGCAGGCAATTCTTCGAAGTTATCCCACTTGTTGAGTGCGTTCCGATACCAGAGCGCGCCATCGGTCTGTCTGCCGGTTTGTTGAAAACAGTAGCCCAGCAGGAAAGAAGACCTGGAAGCGTAAGGACCATCGGGATATCCGGCCAGGTAATTCCTCAGCTTCTCGATCGCATGGGTAAAACGTCCGGTCCGATAGAGAATTTCTCCCATTTTGTACAACACATCCTGCTTGTACCTTGAAGTCGGATATTTCCGAATGACATCCTCATAGGCCGCATAAGCCTCCTCATAGTTTCCAGCCTGTTCCAGGCATTCTGCCAGGCGGAAATTCACCAGATCGTTTCTGCTTCGCAAGTCCGGATAGCGACGGAGTATATGTTTATATGCGTCAACGGCTTTCAGATTGAAACTTCCATCCTTCCCTTTTCCCAGAAAAAAGTAACAGTCCGCAAGAAGCCTCAGACTGTTTTCCAGCAATGCATCGTCATTATGCTTCTTTGAAACGATCGAAGACAGAATCGCGGCAGCCCTTTCGTAACGACACGCATCGAAGTGAATGTTTGCCGTTTCAAATACACGAGGGGACGGACTATCCAGACTGTTTTTCACATCCGATTCTCTGCCCGTCTTCCGTTTGGGCAAGTGCGCCTCATTTTCATTGTCAGTATCGGGAATGACATTTTTTTGCAGGATTGTTTGCCGTTGAAGGGAAGAATCTCGAATGCCTTGATCCGAAAAATCCGGGACCTGCTTACGGGCGGGACGATGAATCATTTTTACCCTGGAATCAGGGTCATTTGTCGACGGCCGGACCTTTACAGGTTTCTTTTTTTTCCTTTCGACAGAAACCCGACTCCGTGACGCCGGCGGACCTTTCATGATAAAAACCCGGTACCAGACTCCCTTGTCAGGAATCAGGACCTTTTCAAGGTATGCATTGTAACCTCTCGATTTTAATAAATTAACCTCTTGTTTCGCACCATCGACATTCTGATAGGAGGATACGCGTCTCGCGTGAATATCCTGCCGGTTTGTTTCCCCGTGACAGGTGAGGTGCGGCCACAGGACCCACCCCATGCTACAAAGGATGGCTACGATTAAAAATCGCCTGTTTTTATTTGAAAAACCAAACGGTAATTTCATCACAAATGAAAAAGTGCAGAAACTGTCTGCATGGGAAAAATTTTTCTATGAAAAATGATCCAACAATGGTATCTTAAATTTCCGTCTTTCACACTGCCTTGATTTTCTGAAATACTGTCTCTATTTAAGCAATGTATATACCGGATTGCCTGTTTCGCTTCGTCCCTGCACCTTGAAGATGGCTGAAATCTCTTTAGACGGGGATAGACATCTTAATGTGGCAAAGATTTGATAATGCTGCATTTCAGAATGGAACCACTCATTGCTCCGATGCACGCACAGCCCTATAAGCACTCGTTGATCGATAGAATTCCTGGGAAACGATTTGCCTTCCACAGGTGGGAAATGCCCAGGTTAAGTATTCGGGTATGAAGTTACGAAATCAGACAACGGGACAGAAAAGGCGTCAATCTGCTGACACATTTGTTTTGTTCACCCCATACCAACCGGATGATCGCGTCAACAAGCCGCCTCTTCCATGGTGTGAACGAAAGAGTCTTTCTTTGCTGCCTTTACCACTTCCGCTATAGGGACTTGCCCATGATGATCAATGGAAGTTCTCCCGGAATCATGATATAAAACATCATTATTCAAAAGAATTTGTATATTCGAAATCTTATTTTCGTTCGAAAGAAAACTCCAGAAAGGATCCACGGTGAAGAAACGTCTTGTTCTCATTTCCATGATGGCAATCGTTGTAGCGGTTGGCCTCCTGGTTTATTTCGGGCAGAGGCAAAACCGTCAACGGGAGTCCTACTATTCCGGAACCATCGAAGCAACCCAGTCCCAACTTTCGTTTCAGACCGGAGGCCGTGTTGCTGTGGTGCATGTCCGTGAAGGAGATTCGATCAAAGCCGGACAACGGCTTGCCGAGCTCGATACCGACGAGTGGACCGCCCGTTATGAGCAGGCCAGGGCGGCACTGGACAGGGCGGGGAAAAATACACGAGAGATGGAAATCCTGCTCAATTTCTACCAGAAATCTCTACCTGCCGAGGTGACGCGCGCACGGGCCAATGTGGAAAGTCGAACGAACATCCTCACCGAGGCCAGGAGAAACAACACCCGGTACACCCAGCTCTTTGAGCGGGGCGTGGTGACGGAAAAAGAGCGGGACGCAGTAAAACTGCACTATGATAATGCCATCGCAAGTCTGACTGAAGGGAAGGCAGCGTTCCGGCAGGCAGAAAGCGGACTGAACAAGATCGAGGCCACAAGGATGGAACTGGAAGCCGCCAGAGCCCAGACCGAGGCTGCCCGGTCAGCCCTTAAGGAAGTCAGTATTCAGCTTGCCTATACAACCCTGTCCGCTCCGTCTGACGGGATCATCACGTCCAGGAATGTCGAACCGGGCGAAGTTGTCACTCCGGGACGAGAGGTATTCACCCTGTCGAATCTGGCAACAGTGGATCTGAAGATCTTTGTCGGGGAAACCGAAATCGGAAAAGTCCGGCCTGGTCAACCGGTCGATGTCAAAGTGGATACCTTTCCAGGCAGAATCTTCAAGGGCAGAGTATCCTACATCTCCCCTGAAGGAGAGTTCACTCCAAAGATCATCCAGACTTTCAAGGAACGTGTCAAACTCGTTTATCTCGTGAAGGTTGCCGTTCCCAATCCTGATATCGCACTCAAACCGGGAATGCCTGCCGATGCCTGGCTCCGCTGACGCTATGATCCGGGTCGAAAAGGCCTCTCTGCGCTACGGTGACGTTGAAGCCGTCCAGGGAGTCTCTTTCTCCGTTGCTGCAGGCTCCATGTTCGGACTTGTAGGATCGGACGGCGCCGGAAAGACCTCTCTGCTCCGCATGATCGCCACCATGATTCAGCCTTCCGCCGGGACGATCACCATCAGCGGTCTGGATGTTTTTACCCACAGGAAACAGATTCGGGATCTGATCGGTTACATGCCACAGCGATTCGGTCTCTATCAGGATCTGACGGTTGAGGAAAATTTCCATTTTTTCATGAATATTTACGGGATCAAGGGAAGTGAAGGGGAGAGAAGGAAAGAGCGTTATCTGGGGTTTTCTCACCTCCTGCCCTTTATCCGCCGTCCAGCAGGGCAGCTTTCGGGGGGGATGAAGCAGAAACTCGGCCTGGCCTGCGTCCTCGTGCATGAACCTCAAGTCCTGGTTCTCGATGAACCAACTAACGGGGTGGATCCGGCTTCCCGCCGGGAATTCTGGGATATGCTGAAGATCATGCAGAATCAGGGAATGACGATCCTCACCTCAACTGCTTATCTGGACGAGGGAGAGAAATGTGACCAGGTGGCCATCATGCACCGGGCACGGATTCTGGACATCGCCGCGCCGGAAGCCATGCGCTCCCGCTTTTCCAGTCTGGAAGAGGCCGTGATTGACCGTATTCAGGAAGTGGACAGGGGACTCCAGCATGAATCGTTCAACAGATAAGGCGATCGCTGTCAGAAATCTGGAAAAACGATTCGGTTCTTTTGTCGCAGTGGACCGGATTTCCTTCGCCGTTCAAAGGGGAGAGATCTTCGGCTTTCTCGGCCCGAACGGTTCTGGAAAATCCACCACCATCCGCATGCTGTGCGGCATCCTCAAACCCACAGATGGAGAAGGACAGGTCGCGGGCTATGACATCATCACCCAGCCTGAAGCGGTGAAGCAGACCATTGGATATATGTCGCAGCGGTTTTCCCTCTATGAAGACCTGACCCCCCGGGAAAATATCCGGTTTTACCTCGGCATCTACAATGTTCCGGCAGGAAGCTGGAAGGACCGGATCGACTGGGTTCTTGATTTAACCCGCCTGCGGGAGGTTCGAAATGCGCTGACGCGATCACTGCCCCCCGGCTGGCGCCAGCGTCTTGCCTTGGGCTGCGCCTTGCTCCATTCTCCGGAGGTTCTTTTCCTCGACGAACCAACCGCCGGCGTGGATCCGATTACAAGACGGCATTTCTGGGATTTCATCCGCCGGCTCGCCATGGAAGGCATCACCATCTTTGTCACGACGCACTACATGGATGAGGCCCGTTACTGCGAAAACATCGTCATGCTCAATGAAGGCCGGATCGTCGCGGCGGACAGTCCCGAAAACATCATCCAGACGGCCTGTCCCGGCAGGCCGGGAGCGACGCTGGACGATGCTTTTGTCGCCCTGATGACCCGCAAGTCCGGAAAAAATTCCTGAAACTTTTTTGAACAGGAGCCCGTCATGAAATCTTTCTGGCTGTGTTTTGTCCCCCTTTTTGTCGCCGTTGACGCCGTCGGGATTCTACCTCTGTTTATGAGTCTCACTGAGGGGCTGGAAACCCGGAAACTGCGGAGGATCATCTCTCAATCCGTCATAACCGCCATTGCCGTGGCACTGGTATTTCTCGTTCTGGGTAAGGCCCTGATGGATCTGCTGGGAATCACCATCGCGGATTTCATGGTGGCGGGCGGCATTCTCCTGTTCGTCATTTCCCTGAACGATGTTCTGGCCACGGAAAAAGCCCAGCAGCACACAGTTGATCCCGACAGCCTGGGAGCGGTGCCGCTGGGGGTTCCCCTCATCTCCGGGCCCGCGGTGCTGACTACCACGTTGTTGCTGAGTAATTCCTACGGGTTTGTTCCGACGGCCACGGCCCTGATTCTGAACATCCTGCTGGCCGGCGGCGTTTTTTTCTCTTCCCGGATAATTTATCGATTTCTCGGTAAAACCGGTGCCAAGACAATTTCCAAGATCACAAGCCTCCTGCTGGCGGCCATCGCCGTGATGATCATTCGCCGGGGGCTCTTCATCATCCTCGATCTCGAAATCGCCGGATAGGAGGACAGGGTTGGATCCTGCAAAGATTGAAGCGGTCACCCGCAAGGAATTCTATCATCTTCTCCGGGATGTCCGCAGCCTCTACCTGGCCTTTGCCCTTCCCCTGCTTTTGATCCTTCTGTTCGGCTACGCCCTCAGTCTTGACGTCAATCATGTCAGAACGATCGTCGTCGATTACGACGCAACAGGAGTCAGCCGTGATCTGATCCGAAAACTTGATTCCTCCTCCTATTTCAACGTCGTCGCCCATCTCCAGGATACAAGGGAAATCAACCTCTGGCTGGATAAGGGACTGGCCACCCTGGCCATTGTGATCCCGCCGGACTTTACGGAGAATATCCGCAAGGATCGGGAAGCCCCTCTGCAGGTCATCCTGGACGGCAGTGATCCGAATTTCGCTGGAATCGCCCGAGGGTACATCAACGCCTTCCTGGAAAATCAGAACCGTATCCGCCTGAATCTATTTCTGAACCGGCAGGGAAGAGAACCGATCAATCCGCCTCTCGAAGGGCGGATTCGCGTCTGGTTCAACGAGGATCTGGAAAGCCAGAATTTCATCATACCCGGTAATATCGCCGTGATCATCATGATCGTCGGAGCCATGCTGACCTCTCTCGTCGTCGCCAGGGAATACGAAAACGGCACCATGGAAACAATCAAATCGCTTCCACTGAACACGGGGGAATTTCTCGTTGGTAAAGCTATCCCCTACTTCCTGATCGGGATGGTCGATGTCCTTGTTGCCGTTCTTGTGGGACAAGTCCTTTTCGGCGTAGTCATGAAAGCCGGATTCTGGCTGATGGTTCTGTCTTCCTCCCTTTATCTTGCTGTGGCTCTTTCCCTCGGTCTGCTGATTTCCAGCGTCGTCAAATCGCAACTTGTCGCTAACCAGGTAGCCGTCCTGTTGACCTATCTGCCTTCCCTGCTGCTGTCCAACTTCGTCTTTCCCATCATCAACATGCCAGCGCCTCTTCAGCTTCTTGCCAAGGCGGTCCCGGCAACGTACTATATTCAGATTCTGAGTGGAATTTATCTCAAGAACCTCGGATTCGCGCAGCTCTGGTCTGCCTTCTTCATTCTGCTGATCATGTTCACCGGATTGGCCCTGTTGAATTTCTTCGTATTGAAGCGGGAGGGAATCTGAGATGAGCCTGCTGCGCATACGGGAACTGGTCCGAAAGGAGTTTCTCCAGCTTTTCCGGGACAAACGGAACCGTCCCATCCTGATCATCGCTCCGATCATTCAACTGCTGGTCTTCGGATATGTGGTCAATTACGATATCCGGGACATCCGGATCGCCCTGATGGACCAGGCGCGCACAAGGGAAAGCCGACTTGTGGCGGATGCCTTCAGCGCCAACCGGATCTTTCGAATCACCCATCATCCGGAAAATGATAAGGTCTTGGAGCAACTGCTTCTTCAGGGAGCGATCGATCTGGCCGTAAAAATCCCCCCCGATCTGAGTTCACAGGTGCGGTCGGGACGAACGGCCCACCTTCAGATCCTTGCGGACGGCAGTATGAGCAACATGGCTTCCATTCGGATCGCCTATACAATGCTCATTCTGGACGGGCTGAATCGGAAGCTGATCGGGGAACTTCACCCTCAGCGGATGGATTACGGCCGAATTGACGGCCGAATTCGAACCTGGTACAACCCCAACCTGGACAGTCAGCATTTCTACGTCCCCGGCATCGTCGCCTTCGTCGTCATGCTGATCTCTCTGCTCTTCACTTCCATGGCCGTCATCAAGGAAAAAGAGGCGGGAACGATGGAACAGCTGATGGTCACCCCGATTCGACCGGTCGAGCTGATTCTCGGCAAAACGATCCCGTACATCATTATTGCCATCTCGCAGATGATCGTCGTTACGGCCATTGCAATCACCTGGTTTGAGGTCCCGCTGTCAGGAAATGTCATGCTTCTCTTTTTTGCCGCCTGCCTTTTCCTGCTCAGCACCCTGGGAATCGGGCTTTTTATCTCCACCGTTTCCGGAACGCAGCAGCAGGCCATGATGACGACTTTTTTTATCATCCTGCCTTTTTTCATGCTCAGCGGCTTTGTCTTTCCCATCGACAACATGCCCCAGGCCGTTCAAGTGCTGACTCTGCTGAACCCGCTCCGTTATTTTCTCGTCATCATCCGGGGAATTTTTCTCAAGGGGGTGGGAATGGAGGTGTTGTGGCCCCAGTTCGCCGCCATGGCGGTCCTGGGACTGGTTGTGTTCATCGGCGCCGTCGCCCGCTTCCGGAAGCGGCTTGACTGATATCCGGTTCCGAAAGTCGGGAAACCATGGAACCTTTTTAAATTTGAAAATGGTTTTTTAAAGAATTCAGTGCGTTCAGAAATCCATTTCCTGAACGCACTGAATTCTTGGTATCGTCTGATATCTTACAGCTCCGGCCCAAAATCATTTTTGAAGGCTTCCACGAGCTTGGCGCCCCAGTTGTCAATGGCCCTCATCTTGCCGAAGAAGAAGCGCAGGATAGGCGGTTCTTCATAAAAGATCAACCCCTTGATCAGATCCCGGTGATTTGCGAGCCAGGCCACCCGATCAACGACGTAATCGATTTGCGCAAGGGTGTAGGTTCGGCGCGGCACAGCAAGCCTCAGGAGTTCCAGATCTGAAAAGACCTCATTGCCATCCGGGTCACGTTGCTCGGACATGGTGCCCCGTTCCATCCCCCTTGCCCCGGATATGAGGTAGACGGCCGAAGTCAGGGAGGCGGCAATATACTTGGAGGGAGGGATGTCCGGAAGAAAGCGGCGGGCATCAATGTGACAGGCCAGCCCCCCCGGAGGCGTCACCACGGGAATGCCCCGTGTCTTTAATTGTTCAGCAAAATACTGGATCATATCCGCCGAACTGCTCGCCACACTGTATTGAGTCATTTCCCGGATGCCTACAGCCATGGCCTCGATCTCTTTTGTGGACATGCCGCCGTAGGTTGCAAATCCTTCATAAACGGGAAGCCAGGGAAGAATGGTATCAAAAATATCCTTACGCTTCGTGGCGATAAACCCGCCACGGACAGCACAGCTCTTCCGTCCCGACAGGTAAACGATATCCGCGATGTCTGCAAGTTCCCAGATAATCTCAGCGATGGATCGATCCTTATAGCCGTCTTCCCGCTGCTTGATGAAATAGGCCTGTTCGGAAATCAGACTGGCGTCGAGAACGAGTTTGATGTTGTTCGCCGCGGCGATTTCCTTCACTTTCTTGTAATTGGCCATGGAAAAAGGCTGGCCACCCAGAAGATTGGTCGTGGCCTCCATCCGAACAAAGGAGATACGTTCTGATCCGTAGGTTTTGATCACATCGAGAAATTTATCTGTATCAATATTGCCTTTGAAGAACTCTTTGCTGTCCGTATTCAAGGCTTCATCCGTAAAGATTTCCAGCACCGTCCCTCCGGCCAGTGTGAAGTGGGCCTTGGTAGTCGTAAAATGATAGTTCATGGGAACAACATCGCCAGGTTTGACTAAAACCTTGGCCAACAGGTGTTCCGCTGCACGGCCTTGATGCGCCGGAAGCAAATAAGGAAGGCCGAAGACCTCATTGACGGCATCCTGCAACTTGTAGAAGCTTTCACTGCCGGCGTAGGCATCATCGGCCACCATCATGGCGCCCAACTGATTATCGCTCATGGCATTGGTGCCGCTATCCGTCAACATATCCAGAAAGACATCGCGGGTTCGAAGCAGGAAGGTATTGTAGCCGGCCTCCTCCATAGCCCTCAGGCGCTCATCGGCCGAGGGCAGTCTCGTTTGCTGGACGATCTTGATCTTGTGCATTTCCACAGGGAGCAGCTTCCCGTTGGACAGTCTGATGTTCATAAAATCCTCCTTAATAAGGGTTAGCTATTGAATTTCTATTGCCGCCGCAGGGCTGAAGCAGGATCATGAAAAATTCCAAAAAAGCCATAGAGAAAATCCCCATGGCCTGAAAACAAGAAAGGCCATGGCTCGGCGCTCTTGTCTTATCAGCGAGACAGGCTCACAAGCGCATCATGTTATAATAGTAATAATAAAAGTAATAATAGCGGGAATACCTGCTTGTGCACGCTTCAAACTGTTTTGTCTTCTGAGTTCTCATGAAATGAGCTTTCATCCTGTGCCGCCCCGACATTCCTGTCCGGACGGTTTAACCGGCTGGGTATCGCCATGAAGCATAAAGTTTGCAAATACAGCATCTTGGACAGACAAATCTTCGCTTCGTCTGAAGTGGTTCTGTCACCTAACATATGAAGCTGACCCTGTCAAAGCATTTTTATTTTTTCTCACAGTTCGAACCGGCACGACCTGGGTCTCAAAAAAATCTGCCCTGCATGGTCTCGTTCTCCCCCCCCCTGCTCCCCATTGACACCCCGATTCTCAAATTCTCATGGAAGACCCCAAACGTCCCGAATCTTTGCATACTCTGCTTCCGGAAGCTGGACAAGGACAGGCCCGGCTTCCGGAAGCAGCCAGAGAAGCAGCAGTTCCAGATCCTCTTTATCCATGGCCGTACATCCCGATGTACCTCGTGCAGGTCCCTCCCAGACATGAAGAAAAATGCAGGAGCCCCTCCCGGAGGCCACCGGATCGACATTATGATCAACAACAATCCCCAAATGATATAAATTGTCCCTCCGCAGCATCTCCTCGCTGCTGGACCAGTCCGGCCTGACCTGGCCGGCATCGACAATCCGGTTATAATAAATCGAATGCACATCATTGACGCACCGGTGGGCGGCGGTCATCTGTTTATAAGGAATTCTGATCCACGACGTCATTTCCGCCCGGTCATAACCGAACGCGGAACCGAGACGGAAGATCCCCGCCGGAGCGCGTCCATCCCCCTCCCTCTTTACCGGCCCTGATTTCGCATCGCCTGCCTGGTGAAGACCGTCGCCCCATCCCATTCCATTTCGCCCTGCAACAACCGGGATTTTCCGGCCGACGGCAACCCAGGATGAGTATTCCGACTCCCGTTCATAGGCCTGAAGTACGGCCTCCGAAGCATTCCAGCCGGCTGTCTTGACCACAATGGCCTGACGCGATGCCATTTTCGCCGGGGGTACGTTTACCGCCGGGGCGCCGGCACAGGAAAAAATCATCAGCAAGCCGTATAATCCACACCATTTTCGCTTCCAATCGTTCTTCATGAATCTCCTCCTCAGCTCAACATTCAGCAAAATCAACATGATACTCACTCAGCCTCAGCACGGCGTTCCGGTTCTTATAAGAAAATGAAAAAATAATCCACCGGAGGGAGAGCCAATGAAAAATAATTGTTTTCCGTCTCCTCTTTCCAATCCTGCATCCGGCCATGTCTGTAAAGCCATCAAGAAAACGCGCACGCCGCGCGGTTGAAACCTTCTGAATTCTATATATGTTTCAGACCGTTTCAGGATCGGTCATCCAGCATAATAAAATTTCCTCCGGCAGTTCTAATTTCCTTGACACAAAATAACCTTCCCATTATAGTCAGCCAACCCAATTAAATTATCTATTATAAAGTAACAAACCGCATTTATGGATCTGGTTCACCTGCAGAGTTGATGCAAAAACCAAAAGTCGGGCAGGATGTTCCGGAACCATCGGCTGGCGGGATGTTCCAGCGAGATGCCATGTCCCCATCCGTTGCACATAAGCCTGTTCTTGAATTAAAAGGCAATCTTCTGTCGTTGATGGTTTTGTATTTGTTTGACAGTGACAGGAACCTCATTGAACAACAGTTCACCGAAAAAATCTCCGGGGCAAAAAATTTTTTCAAAAACGCTCCCATTGTGATCGATCTTCATGCCCTGCAGAATACCAGCGTTCCAGTAGATTTATCACACCTTTCGGATTTATTCCGGAAACACGGTCTGGTTCCTGTCGGAGTAAGGGGGGGCAACGTCCAACAGCAGCAGGCGGCATTGAATCTTTCCCTGGGAATTCTTCCCGATGCAAAACCCGCGTCTTCAAGGGGAGAACCTCAGACAGAGGTCGCTGTCCAGGCGACCCGGGACAAGGTTTTTACCCAGCCTGTCCGCTCAGGTCAACAGGTTGCAGCGCTTCAGGGCGATCTGGTGGTGCTGGCCGCGGTCAATCCCGGGGCGGAAATTCTTGCAGGGAAAAATATCCATGTTTATGGTCCGTTGCGCGGACGCGCCATTGCCGGAGTTCACGGATACTCAGAAGCCCGGATTTTTTGCCGATACTTTGACGCAGAACTGGTGGCCGTGGCAGGTCAGTATATGCTCAATGAAGACTTTGAAGATTCTGTGAGAGGAAAGCCTGTTCATATTTTTCTTGAAAACGATCGTTTGAAGATTCAACCTTTTGAAATCTAACTGACTGTAAGGGAGACATCCCGGAAATCCCGACCGGGCATTCAAGAATGTTCTTGTTTTATAAATTCTGAAATTTGGGGAAAATGCATTCTGTTTTAAGGAGATATTTGCTTGGCTAAAATAATTGTTGTTACCTCTGGGAAAGGTGGCGTGGGTAAAACCACGACCAGCGCCGCGTTGTCTACAGGACTCGCGTTGCGCGGGCACCGGACGGTTGTCATCGATTTTGACATCGGATTGCGTAATCTGGACCTGATCATGGGGTGCGAGCGGCGTGTTGTTTATGACTTCATCAATGTCATCAATGGGGAGGGAAACCTCAATCAGGCATTGATCAAAGACAAACGGGTTGAAAATCTCTTTATCCTGCCCGCATCGCAGACCCGAGACAAGGAAGCGCTTACCGTAAAGGGCATTGAAGCTGTTTTTGCGGAACTGCAAGAACGCTTTGATTATATAGTCTGCGACTCGCCTGCCGGAATTGAACACGGCGCAATCATGGCCATGTATTTTGCCGACGAAGCCATTATCGTAACCAACCCGGAAGTGTCTTCCGTGCGCGATTCCGATCGAATCATCGGCATTCTGTCGAGCAAGACCCACAGGGCCAAGAACGGGGATGATCCCATTCAAACGCACCTGCTTGTTACCCGGTACTTCCCCAAAAGGGTTAACACCGGCGACATGCTCAGCGCCAAGGATATTCAGGAAATTTTAGCGATCCCCCTGCTGGGCATTATCCCGGAATCGCCATCGGTGCTTCAGGCATCCAATGCCGGCATTCCGGTGACCCTGGATGATAAAAGCGATGCGGGACAGGCCTATCTGGATGTGGTCGCGCGGTTTCTCGGCGAGGATCGTCCACTACGGTACATGAACAAAAAAAGCTTATTTGCTCGTTTATTTGGGAAATAGCATGAGTATCCTTGACTACTTACGTTCCCTGCAAAAAAGAAGAAGCGCTTCTATCGCTAAAGAGCGCTTGCAGATAATCGTGGCCCACGAACGCAACGGTCTCAGCCGCCGTACTCTTGATTTTCTTCCCCTTCTGCAGAAAGAACTGCTGGATGTCGTCAGAAAATACGTCGAGGTGTCCGACAGCCAGATTAAGGTAAATCTGGAAAAGAACGGCAATTATGAGGTTCTTGAGGTCAACATTGCTCTTGCTGATGCGGAAGGCCGTTTCAGCATGTCTTAGTCGAGATGGCGAAAATCAGTATATTGTTCATGGGAACCCCCGAATTCGCGTTGCCTTCACTGGAAATCCTGGTCAGGAACGGGTATCCCATCGCTGCCGTGGTCACTCAGCCGGACCGCCCGAAAGGACGGGGAAAGCAATTGGTGGCTCCTCCTGTTAAAATCGCGGCGACGAGTTACCAGATCCCGGTTCTGCAGCCTCCAGGGATCAAAGACCCGGCTTTTCTGGAAATCCTGGAAAAGATTTCCCCGGACCTGATCGTCGTTGCCGCCTTCGGACAGATCCTGCCCAAAACTGTCCTGGATTTTCCTCCCCTGGGATGCATCAACGTCCATCCTTCACTGCTCCCCAGGTATCGCGGCGCCGCGCCGATCAACTGGACGCTTATTCATGGTGAAACCAGAACCGGCGTCACCATCATGTACATGGATGAAGGGCTGGATACAGGCGATATCCTGCTCCAGGAAGAGACTCCTATTCCCCCTGAGGAAAACTTCGGCATCCTGCACGATCGCCTTTCCAATCTGGGAGCGGATCTGCTCCTTCGAGCGGTGCGGCTGCTTGAAGCACATCAGGCGCCCCGCAACCCTCAGGAAGATTCTCTCAGTTCCTACGCGCCGATGCTGAAAAAGGAGGACGGCCTGATCCGCTGGAGCGAAGAGGTTTCAACCATCGCCAACCGCATACGGGGATTGTCCCCTGCCCCTGGAGCCTATACCTTTCTAAACGGCAAAACCCTGAAGATCTTCGCGGCCGCAGGAATCGAACAGTCCGTACCCGGACAACCCGGCGAGGTCGGAAAATTGACGGATCAGGGATTGCAGGTGACCGCGGGAAACGGTTATGTCGTTTTGCAGGATGTTCAGATGGAAAACCGGAAAAGAATGAATGTTTCCGATTTTCTCCGCGGGCACAAGCTCTCAACCGGGACGGTGCTGGGCTGAAGTGAAAATCTCGCCGCGCAGTCTGGCTGTCGAAATTCTGGATCGTATCGATACAACAGGGGCTTTCGCAGAACCCCTTCTTGATGCCTTCCTCCGCGACCACCTCCTTGACAGCGCCCCGGACCGCCATCTCCTGACTTCCCTGGTTTATGGCACCCTGAGAATGAGAGGCCGCCTGGACTGGATCATTCAGCAGCTTTATCAGGGACGTTTTTCGTCCATGCAGGGAGGGATTCGAAACATATTGAGAACCGCCCTGTATCAATTCCTTTTCATGGAAAGGATCCCCGCTTTCGCCCTGGTCGACGAAGCTGTTGAGCTGGCCAAACTGCGTTATCCCGGCAGGGAAAAACTGGTCAATGCCCTCCTGAGAAACGCCGTGCGAAAAGTGTCAGCCAATGAACTCTCCTATCCAGACTTTCAGAAGACTCCCGTCGAACACATCGCCGTCATGCACTCCCATCCTCCCTGGCTGGTTCGCCGTTGGTTGTCAGTTTACGGTACGGAACGGTGCCGCTCGCTCTGCATGGCCAACAATCAGGTACCGCCAGTGGCGATTCGTGTCAATTCGCTTAAAGCAGACCGGTCCACGCTGAAGGAAATCCTCGAACATGAGGGATTCACCGTTTCCGAATCCTCTTTCTCACCCGACGCATTGCTGATTACCGATCCGCCCCGACATCTCCGCTTAACTTCCACAAGCAGGGAAGGACTCTTTATTCTTCAGGATGAGGCGTCTCAGTTGATTGGCCGTCTTGTAGCCCCGGCGGCCGGAGAAGCCATCCTTGACGTGTGCTGCGGCACGGGGGTTAAAACAACGCATCTGGCGTCCCTGATGAGCAATCAGGGACGCATTCTGGCTGTGGACCTTTATCCGGCAAAGCTTGAAGCCCTGAATCGCCTGAGTTCAAGGATGGGGATTTCCAATATTGAAATCCGTCAGGCGGACGCCTCGACAATGGAGGATGAAACAGCATTCCGGAATATGTTCGACCGCATCCTCGTTGACGCCCCCTGCTCAGGACTGGGAACCCTGCGAAGAAACCCGGAAATCAAATGGCGTCTGCAACCCCGGGCTCTGCCGTCCTACAGCCGCCTCCAGGAACAGATTCTGAACCGTGCCGCAGCTTTTCTTCATCGCGGCGGATGCCTTGTCTACAGCACCTGCACAATCCTGCCGGAGGAAAACGAGCTTCTCATCGGAAAATTTCTCTCCCGCCATGATGAATTCAGGCAAATCAGGCTCTCTGATGCTTCATTTGCTTACCCGACGCTGGTCGACGAAAACGGTTTTTTCAGAACGGCCCCCGACACTTCGGGCATGGATGGGTTTTTCGCAGCTCTTCTGACTAAAGAGTGATATTCCTGCATGCAGCGGTATCAAAGAGCTTAAATTCCATTGACTTCAAAAATAAAAAAATGATAGGGGTTTCGAAAATCGCTTTTCGCGATCAGCGATTCTTTTGTGCAATCGCGCACCTGAAAAAGGAGGTCCCCATGCTCGTCATTCGGCAGATGCAGGTCGGTTCAATGGCTGTCTTCGCCTATCTTGTCGGCGATTCTGAAACGGGAGATGCCCTGGTCATCGATCCGGCAGACAACATTGACGGCATCCTTGCCACGGCCGAGAAAAACAATCTGCGCATCAAATACATCGTCAATACACATGGGCATATTGATCACATCAGTGGAAACCGGGAAATGAAATCCAGAACGGACGCACCCATCATTATCCACGAAGGGGATGCCCGCATGCTGGGCAATACTTCTCCCATGCTGCTGCACATGTTCGGGGCGGAAGACTCCCCACCAGCCGACATGACAGTGAAAGATGGCGATACGATTACCGTGGGCAAAATTTCCCTGAAGGTCATCCATACCCCGGGACACTCTCCAGGAGGAATGTGCCTTTATATTAAAGGGTTTGTCTTTACCGGCGATACCTTATTCGTTGAAAGCGTCGGCCGAACGGATTTGAACGGTTCCTCGGCTTCCCAGATGTTCCGCTCAATCAGGGAAAAGTTACTGACGCTGCCCGACGACACCCAGGTGTTGCCGGGACACAACTATGGCAGAACCTCCACATCGACCATAGGTCACGAGAAAATCTATAATCCTTTTTTGCAGTGAGCAAAAGATCAGGAGGCATGAATGGAAAAGATGGGCCTGATAAAAACCCGTTTTGAAGGACTGAAGCTGTTCAGTGTAGGCAAGGTTCGCGACATTTACGACCTTGACACCCATCTTCTCATTGTTGCCACGGACCGGATTTCGGCTTTCGATGTGGTCATGCGCGAACCCATTCCGGATAAGGGTAAAATCCTGACTCAGATGTCCGCCTTCTGGTTTAAGAAAATGGAAGATATTGTCGGTAATCATCTTGTCTCGACCGACCCGGCTGACTATCCTTCACAGTGTGAACCCTACCGGAAGGATCTGGAAGGAAGAAGCATGCTTGTCAGAAAGGCTTCCCCCCTTCCGGTGGAATGCATCGTTCGCGGATATCTGAGCGGGTCAGGATGGCAGGATTATCGGATGAAGAAGGCGGTCTCGGGTATTCGACTGCCCGACGGGCTGAAGGAATCATCGAAACTTGCGGAGCCGATCTTTACTCCAACGACAAAAGCCCCTGAAGGCGAACATGATTCTCCCATTACCCGAAAAGAAACAGAAGACATCCTGGGCGTCGAAAACACGGGAAAAATTATCGAGATCAGTCTCGCCATTTACAAACGGGCATCAAAGATCGCGGATCAGGCGGGAATCATCATAGCCGATACGAAAATGGAGTTCGGCCTTGTGGACGGCGAACTGATTCTGATCGATGAACTGCTTACGCCCGATTCCTCACGATTCTGGCCCAAGGCGGATTATGTCGAAGGCCGCCCGCAGAAAAGCTTTGACAAACAGTTTCTCCGCGACTACCTCCTGTCCCTGAGTTGGAATCAAAAACCACCGGCGCCCCAGCTTCCGGATGCAATCATCATGAAGACCCGGGAAAAATATGAGGAAGCCCTGAAGCGCCTTGTTACGTAAGACGCATTTTCACGCCTTGACAACGGGACAACCGATTAATAAATTTTAGACCAAAAATTCAACCCGTCATCAAGAAATGTCGTTTCAACGCAACAGGGTGATCATGGAGGGAAGTTCAAGAAGCATCAACCTGACGCCTTTCGGTTTTTTCAGAACAAATACAGAGACTATACGCGTCAATGCAGAATTAAAAACGGAGGGTACTCTTGAGCACAATGGTAAAAAGTTGTTATTATGATGTCCTGGGAACAACTCGGGATGCCACAGAAGAAGAAATTAAAAAAAGCTATCGCAAAATGGCCATGAGATACCACCCGGACCGCAATCCGGGGGACAAAGAGGCTGAAGAAAAATTCAAACAGGCAGCCGAAGCCTATGAAGTGCTGAGCGACAGAAAAAAGCGGGAAATATACGATCGATATGGACACGATGGTCTCAGCAACACCGGATTTCAGGGATTTTCCGGATTTGATGATATTTTTTCAAGTTTTGGCGATATTTTTGAAGACATCTTCGGGTTCAGCACATCCCGTTCCCGAACAGCGGGACGGGCCGGAGCTGACCTTCGTTATGATTTGACTTTGCCATTTCTGGAAGCAGTCTTTGGAACCGCCAAGGATCTCAATATAAGCAAATCGGCTCAATGCTTCGAATGTCACGGTTCAGGAGCTGATCCCGGATCGGATGTCAAGACCTGCAGTTATTGCGGCGGACGTGGACAGGTTGTTCAATCCAGCGGATTCTTCAGCATTCGAACCACGTGTCCCGAGTGCCACGGTTATGGCAAAATTATTGTTAAGCGCTGCAAGACCTGCCATGGAACGGGCAGAACAACCATTGAGAAAACCGTTCATGTCAAGATACCGGCCGGCGTCGAAACGAGTTCCCGGCTGCGGCTTCGCGGAGAAGGCGAAGATGGAGAATTCGGAGGACCGAATGGCGATCTGTATGTTTTCCTGACTGTCGACCCTCATGAATTCTTTGAGAGAAGAGGAAACGACGTCCACTGCAGGATCCCGATTTCTTTTGTGCAGGCTGCACTGGGAGATAAAATCGAGGTGCCGACCCTGATGGGAACAGAAAAGTTGAAAATTCCCAGGGGAACGCAAAACGCAACACAATTCCGTCTGAAAGGTAAAGGCATCCCTCACATCAGGGGATTTGGAAGTGGAGACCAGATCATCGAAATCACGGTTTCCGTCCCGACTGATTTAACGCGGAAACAGGAAGAGCTTCTGCTTGAATTCGCAAGACTTTGCGGTGGACAGGGGAGGTAGACTCATGAAAAGTTCGAACATAAAAAGAAGCCTGTTCGGGATCATACCGATTTTATTTATTTCTCTTACTTTAGGCTGTCAGGCGCTCCTGGTAGGCGGCGCGGCCGTCGGCGCGGGAACGGGAACCTATTTGTTTGTCAACGGCGAACTGAAAACGGACTATCCCTACCCTTTCGAAAAAGTCTGGACTGCATGCGAAAGGACTGTCGCGGACATGCGCGGCACCGCTGTCGAGCCTGTAAAGGAAATCAGTCAGGGAACGATTTCCACCAAAATCAACAACGAAATGGTTAAATTCACCGTCACATTTAAAGATAAAAATTTGACCACTGTGGGGATTCGCGTGGGTATCATAGGCGATGAGAAGGCTTCAAAGCTCCTCCATGGCAAGATCAAAGATAACATTTCCCGGTGGTAGGATTTTCGGAAATCTCATCTCAGCATGGATGCAGGCAGAAGCGGATGCAACCGGATATTTCCGATGTTCAATTTAAACTGCAGGTTGAATTGCCGTCGTTCCTGAACTATTTTCCTCTCCCTCCGTGGATTTTCCTTTCATGCTTTCTGAAATTCCTTTAAATCCAAGCCGGCACTCTTAATCGTTTTTGCTCTCCAGACCATAGGCCTTGATTTTCTTGTGCAGATTGCTTCGCTCCAGGCCAATGGACTCGGCTGTTTTTGAGATGTTTCCGTCAAATTCACGGAGTTTTCTGGAAATATACTGTTTTTCAAAATCCATCTTGGCCTCCCGGAACGAGCCGGCCAAGAGCTCAAATCCGGGTTCTCTGAATGGCTCGACTTTATGGCCATCCCTTGGAAGAGGTGGAATGTCATGAACGGTGATCACATTCGAGGTCGTCATGATCGCCAGTCGTTCAATGAAATTCTTGAGTTCCCGCACATTACCCGGCCATGAATGCTCCATTAAAAGAGCCAAGGCATCATCCTGAATTGTTTTTCCGGGCTCTCCCTCTTTCAGGGCAAAATCGCTCAGAAACCGTTCCGCCAGCAGAGGGATATCTTCTTTTCTGCTTCTCAGGGGAGGAACTTTCAGCGGAATGACATTAAGCCGATAAAACAGGTCCTGCCTGAATCGGCCTTCTTCCATTTCTTTTTCAAGATCTTTGTTCGTAGCGGCAAGGACGCGTACGTCGAGCTGGATCACCTTGTTCCCTCCAACCCGTTCAAACTTTTTTTCCTGCAGGATTCTCAGAATCTTGGCTTGGGCCTTCAAACTCATGTCCGCCACTTCGTCAAGGAATATGGTTCCTTCATGGGCGATATCGAATTTTCCCCTTTTCTTCTCCGTGGCCCCGGTAAAAGCGCCCTTCTCATGACCAAAAAGTTCGCTCTCGATAAGTTCTTCGGGAATGGCCGCGCAATTCACTTCAACCATTGGCTTGTCCGCCCGCTTGCTCTGACGGTGAATCGCACGGGCTACCAGTTCCTTACCCGTTCCATTTTCCCCCATGATGAGAATCCAGGCATTAGTGGGAGCCACAATGCTGATCATTTCCATCAGCTCGATAATCGGGGGACTTTTACCGGTCAGCTCATAATCCCGGTTAATTTTCTGTTTCAGTAAAACATTTTCTTCTTCAAGGCGGGACAAATCCAGAGCATGTTTCAGCGTCAGGATGATCTTCTCCAGAGAAAGAGGCTTCTCAATGAAGTCGAAGGCGCCCAGTTTAGTCGCCTTCACAGCGGTTTCTATCGTTCCGTGGCCGGACATCATGACCACCGGCAGTTTGGGATGCAGGCTTTTAATCGTTTTCAGGACTTCCATCCCGTCTATCCCGGGCAGCCAAATATCCAGAAGCACAATGCCGGGAAGATCCTCGTCAAGGAGTCTTATGGCCTCTTCGCCGCTCTGCACAGTCTGGACCTCATACCCTTCATCAACAAGAATATCTCCCAGGGACTTGCAGATACTCTCTTCATCATCGACAATCAGTATTGATTTTTGCATAAACCAACTTTTTAAATATTTGATGAGTAGAACATTTTTTATATTCTAACACATTCTCTCAGATTATGGGTGTCATTAACACCAGCCAAAATGATATTTCTCCCGTTACCTCATTATGTCAGGTTTTCCAGGACGGGCAGATCAAACCTGACAACCGTGCCACGGGGAGCATTATTGGAGATCTTTATATGTCCATTGTGATCGGAAATGATGGAGCTGACAATCGCTAATCCAAGACCTGTTCCGGTTTTTTTCGTGGAAAAATACGGTTCAAACACCTTTACCTTATTCCCCGCAGGAACGCCGCAGCCGTTATCGGCAACCTCCGTGATCGCCCGGTTGTTGATCCTGTCGTAAAAGGTCCTGATTTTTATACATCCGTCATTTTTACTGACAGCAGCCACGGCATTATCCAGCAGGTTGACGATGACCCTTTTAATCTGCTCTGTATCCAGAATCACCTTCGGCATTTCTTCGCTCAAATTAAACTCGAACCTGATGTCCTTATGGGCATCCTGGAAAAGAGCAACGGCATCGGTTACAGTTTCATTCAGGTTGCTGGGCATGGGACGCGTCACCGGCATCCGGGCATAACGGAAAAATTCATTCACCAGATTTTTCAGAATCTCGACCTGATCAATAATGGTCCGGGTGCATTCATAAAAAACAGCCCCATCCTCAGCCAACCGCTCGCCATACTTGCGCTGGAGCCTCTGGGCAGACAACTGAATCGGCGTCAATGGGTTCTTGATTTCATGAGCCATCCGTCGAGCCACTTCACGCCACGCCGCAGCCCGCTCGGCTTGCTGCAGCTGAGTAAGATCCTCAAAGACGACAACCATCCCTCTCTCATGACCCTCGCCATCCCTCACAAGCGTCATGGTCATGAGAATGGTCAAGACTCGGTCCTTGAGCATCAGTTCAATCTGTTTTTCGATCTGGTTCTTTCCGCTTTTCGCCAGTTCTTGTAAAAGATCTTCGGCAAGATTCATATGCTCAGTCGACAGAATGTCTTCATATCGTCGATTGATTACCTTTTCCAGTCGAATGTCGAGCATTCTTTCCGCTGCTCTGTTGATCGTCGTAATAAACCCTTCTTCATCAACGGAAATCACACCGGCAGAAACGTTATGAAGAACCGTCGCCATATATTTCCGTCTCTGCTCAAGATCCATGTTGGCCTGTTCGAGATTTTCGTTGCTCTGCTTCAAATCTCTGGTCATTGAATTGAAGGCTTCAACAAGAACTCCGATTTCATCATCAGCGACAATGTCAATCTGGTGATTCAGATCCCCCCGGGCAATACGCCTTGTCGCATCGGCAAGATTCAGGATCGGCACCGTAATCCCTTTGGCCATGTACAAGCCAAACCAGGTAGCGGAAAAAATAATCAGGAGCGTCACAATGGACAAAGTGATGATGTAACTGATTTTGATGGGATTCTTCATGAGATGAAGTTGGCTGTATTGTTCTGAAGCCCTGGATATCACCGAAACTTTGTCGACGATTTCTTTCGGGATATAATAACTGACTACAACGGCGCCGATAGCTTCAGAAGGCTCTGCACTGGAATAAATGGGGGACAATCCGCTGATGAATTCCCCATCCTCCGAAGGCTGGATGATTGAAATCTCATTCCCGGCAAAAACCTCCTCCATAACCTGGGGGGTAGGAGATATGGTTTTGATATCAGCGTGCTCCGGACCGGGAAACACCATCCCTTTCTTCCGGTTATCCACGTATATTTCGATGACTGTAGTTTTAATCTGTTTCTGCCTTTGTTCAACCAGCGTCTTCAGATAATCGACTCTTTCTTTTTCATAAAGCTGATTTTCCATGATATCGGCACTCAACTGGCCTGCATGATACTTCGCATTCTTTTCATATTGCTTGTAATAAATCTGGGTGACTTCCATCGTTTTATTCAATGCGTCACCCACCCGGACATTAAACCAGTTGTCGATGCTGTAGGATAAAAAGTTAATCGATACCAGAAAGAGCAGGATGGTTGGAATGAGGGAAAGAGAAACGAAGGCGGCCACCAGTTTCGTTCTCATTTTTGACCCGATAACACCCTGGCGTCTTTCAAAGACCAGCTTGACCACATTCCTGACAATCAAGAAAATCAGCAGGATGATCAAGATGATATTGATATTGATCAGACCGAAAATAAGGATGTTATTCGACTCGGGAAGAAGATATTCCTCTTGAAAAAGGTGATGTTCGATGAATGAAAAAGCAAGGATGCACAACACCGTCACGACAATCAGGATCAGATCACGGCGCCTCCTCTGCACTTCGTCGATATTATTCTTGATTTGGCTGTTCCTGTTCATTGCTGAAAATGAAAAGGCTGACTTTGCCAGTCTGTTTCAAAATCCCGGAATGATAAAAAAATCCGAATCAACTTCGCATAAAAAGGTAAACGGTAATTCTCCCATTCCATTTTAATTCGGGCATAATATTTCTGATCCTGATTAAGATGCTTCGTATTTATGATGGGGATTCCGTTGATCTCGGCTATGGCCGGCCAGGCCACATCAAATCCCTGAAATACAGCGGGCGCTCTCTCGAAATCCGACGTCAGATAAAAAGTTTTCTTGATCTGGTCATACTTGATGTTCTTTTTTACTTCGACTTGCGCCAGTCTTTTATCGAACCAGAATTCCTCATCCTGATAGAACTCTATTTTGAAAGAGAATGTCGTGGGAACTCCGGCAAGAATGGCCTTTTCGAGATCCGGAGTGAAGTGAGATACCCGCGCATAAACAAGGACGTTCGTGTTGTCATTCGTCACCAGAACATCCCTGATTTTTATTTCACTGTAATCAATCGCATAATGATTATAAAAAAGTGGGAAAAGCAGCAGAACAATTGTAATAATTAATAAAACTAAAATCTTGTTTTTCATGAATTGTTACTTCACTTTGCATTGAATCTTCTTCGCCTGAAAACCTGAACAGGTCCAGCACGTGAGATCCCATTCCTCTCAGAATGGAATTTTACATCACAAAAAAATATTTCAGTAAGCTTCTAACAGGATTAGAACGCCGGTGCAACCCCATTTTCGTTGACTTGTATGCAAGGATCAGGCAACATGAATTATCTACTTCATCAATAGCATCTATATGAATCGCGATCAGCAAAGCATATTGACACCCGGGAAAAAGAGTGTTACACGGCTGCATCTTTCAATTCCCTATCAGGCCCCTGTAGCTCAGCAGGATAGAGCAACGGATTCCTAATCCGTGTGCCCGGCGTTCGAATCGCCGCAGGGGCACCATAAAATCAAGGGATTAGCCATGCACGGCTAATCCCTTGATTTTATGGTGCCTGAATTGTGCCCAATTCCCTCAAAAATCGTGTTTCCGAATATACAAACGGCCATTTGACTCTCTGTTTTCATTAAATAAGCATAGATGCCCACACTTCTTTTGGGTTCATGCCCTGATTGTCAGGATATGCATTTGTTCATTTGATGTAATCCGGTCATGACCGATTTGTATATGGTAAAGGCAGGAATGAAAAAGTTATTATCTGCACAATCAGGCGCAAACTGGTCGATGTTTTAAGTAAATTTTGGTTTGACAAGAATGGCATTTATGAGTCTTGATATAAAGTTTTCAGCAAAGCCTTTGATTTCGGACTTAAATTAAATAATATATGCAGCAGATACAAAAAACCAATCGGGAAACCCTCAAAATAGAGAAATGATTATCACGCATTTTTTCTTCAGCCGGATACAGTGGATCATGATACGTTCGTTTTTCTCAGGAAGCGAGTGACTGTGGGATAAATCAAAAAAGGAGAAATCATTGAACATGCAGAAAAAACAAATTTCAACAGAGACTTTGTCCGCAATCGAGAAGGCAAAGCTTGACCTGGAACGATTGAAAGAGAAGGAAAAGGCTCGGGATTCTTCTCTTCAAGCTCGGAGAGACAGAATCAACCTGCTGATTGCACAAGAAAAAGAAGCTCAACGCCTGCTTTACTCTGCAATGAATGTTTACGAAAGCGTTCGCCGCAAATTTTATGAAGAAGGCCCCGCACAAAGAGAAGCGTTCGAAACTGCGAAATCCGAGGCCATGTCAGCACGGGACAAGTTCGGGATTGCTCACGGCGAAGTGGAAGCGGCCCGGGCGGAACTTTCCAGTGTGGAGAGGACACAGCGGGCTCAGGGAGACAGGGGGATGGAGGAAGCAACCGGACGTTTGTGGCAGGCAATTTATACCGCGGAGCGTGAAAGGCTGGAAGAAGTTACCAAAGCCAATATTCTGAGATTGTATGCTGCCAGATACAAGTCTTCTGTGCCATTGGTTTCAGCCCCCGATTTTCGACAGTTCCTTGAAGAACTTATTGGCATCAGCCTTGTACATCATCAGGTGTTTAAGCGGGAAGCAGAAGGTCTCACAGCTGAAATCCTGGCAGACTACAATCTTGCGGAATAAATTGTCCGGCAGATCTCTTAAAGAGCCTTTTCATCATAGGTCCTCAGACCATTACGCAAAGGCGGAAAATGATTCCTTGGTTCTTTCACTACCATCATTTGACCTTTACCGTTCCCGGAAAAAATACCGGCCCATATCGGCCGGCTGTTCATGCAACCCTGACCATGAAATTAGGAAGTGGCCGCCTCCGTTCAGTTACAATCTTTCCCAAATATTTTTTAACGATTAATTTAAATAACATTATCCTGAAACTAAAAATGTTTATGTCATCAGCTTGAATCTACCGCCTGGTAAAAACCTTCTTTCCAATGAAGAAACTGCTGAAAAGCCTTCATTGCCTTCCAATTCGAGTTGCCACAAGACGTGGCGTGGAGTGCCCCTCTACCTTTCTCTTAACAACATCACTGCCTAAACAAGGATACCCATCGTCGTTCATAAGATCCATGATGCCATGTCGATGTTCAATATCTGTATTCCTGACAGAAATGAAATCGAATATGAACTTGCACTCTACTTTCCGGATGATTTCATCCTTGTTGACAGGAAGCGTAGTGTTCCGGAAGAATCACGCCCCCCCCATTGACTGAGTCAACGCACGGAATATCCGAACGATTTCAGGATTGTTCTTACAGACCTTAATGAACCGTCGTTGCTGAGAAAATTCCTTGAAATGGAATTTTCTCCTGTAAAAACAGAATAATGTGTGTTTATATTTAAAGATAAATGAGGATGTCAATCCCAGAGGCAAAAGGTGTGTCGCTTCACTTCAGCAGCCATGATGGTCACCGCTGATTACCACAAGCAACAAATTGCGAATTGAATGCAGTATAGGCCTCTTTTCTTTTTTCTGAATAATGAACTGTTAAAAGACCCATCATGATATCCCAGAATTCCTGTCAAATAAACGAATCCGATTTGAAAAATCTGAAAGACTGGTTCTACAGGTATGTCCGATCTTTCTATTCCTCTGACTCGATTATCCAGCAGGCCATATTGCTGAAGGAGAAGCACTCATTAAGGGTTTGTAATGAAATCCTGAATATCGGAAAAAAGCTGGATCTGAGTCATAATGCCCTTAGACTTGCGGAAGTCATGGCCCTGTTTCATGATATTGGCCGTTTTCAGCAATTCGTCCGCTACCAGACCTTCGTGGATCAGAAATCAGAAAACCATGGAGAGTTGGGCGTCAGGATCCTTAAACAGGAAAAGGCGCTGGCAGCATTGGATAGGGATGCCCGGGAACTGATACTGAAAGCCATCTCCTATCATAATCGCTTGACCATCCCTGAAAATGAGTCCCCCATCTGCACCTATTTCAGCAGACTGCTGCGGGATGCCGATAAACTGGACATCTACTACGTTGTTACAACCTGTTACAACAGTAACGGGACAGAAAGGAAAGCAGCTGTTGAACTTGATCTGCCGGATACACCGGAAGTATCCGGTGAAATTTTGATCAGCCTCATTGAAGAAAAAATGATCAGCCTGCACCAGCTAAAGTCTCTGAATGACTTTAAGCTTCTTCAGATGGCGTGGGTCTATGACATCAATTATCTGCCAACTTTCCGGATGATCTATGAACGGAATTATCTCAGGAAAATCAGGGATACACTGCCGGGAACAGAAGAAATTGAACAAGTTTATTGCAAACTTATATCTTTTCTCAAAGCAAAGCTCTGAATTAAAGGATGGCGGATTATTCTCAATATGCCGAGATTGTCTGAACTCGGTAGTGAGCCGTTCAAAGAGTTTTGGAAGCTGTGCTCATTGATGGAGTTATCATTGAGAGCATTGAAGCGAATTTAACCGCGGAACAGACAGCCAAGCCACGCGCAAATGACATAAGGATGAGCATTCAGTCGATAATGATGGAATGTCGCATTGCCTCAATGCCGGTCTGGATTATCAATGGAATAGTACTCATACCTGTAATCCGAAACAAAGGAAGGAAAAGATGAAAAAATGACATCAATCATTTTGGTATCTGCTTTGATCGGATGGACAGGCGTTCAACTCTCTCCAGAAGCACAGCGTTTTATTGCGATATCAGACATGAGAGGATGCCAGTTCATCAGTGAGGTGTATATTCAGAAGTTGATTGTCAAATTGACACGTCGACATCGTCCGGATCATAGGGGTATCTTCAGACACAGTGATTAAGATATCATTTTTCACCAAACCTAAAATAAAGGAGGTAATGAAGATGGCTAAAATGACAGAAAGAATGCAGGAACTGTTCAACAAAGTGCATATCGTAGTTCTTTCCACGGCAACTAGCGATGGCACACCTAACGCGGTACCGGTTGGTGCAAAAAAAATTATCGATGCGGAAACTATTCTCATATCTGATCAGTTCTTTAAGAAAACATTGGAAAACATGAAGACAAATCCGCAGGCGTCCGTGACCTATTGGGAAGGGCGGGAAGGTTACCAGTTGAAAGGCTCTGCGTCGATCGAAACCAGCGGGCCACGTTTTGAAGAAACGGTTCGATGGATTGATGAACTAAGTACCAAGATAGGAGCCCCCCTTAAATCCAAGGGAACAATTATTCTCAAAATTGAAAAGATTTATGACGTTGCGCCGGGACCTGACGCTGGCAAGCAACTGGCATAAAATGCATGGACAGAAATATTACCCTCAAAAAAGAGACTGCCCTTGTCAACAGAAAATTTAATTAGTTACACCCTTTTTCCATCTGTGGATGCAGGGAGTTCAGGTTCAAAATTCCTGAACTCCCTGCATCCCTGAGCCGCGCGGTTTTTAACAGGCTGACACTCACCCGCTGCGGACATAATATCTCTCGACTTATAACCTGTTAATATAAGATCGTATTTACTTTTCCGGATATCAGGGGGAGCTGACTTGATCCATTATTACATAAACGATCAGGAGGTTGCCCAGGCATGACAGATGAAGAAGCAGAAAATCATATGAATTAATTAGTCTGCTTGAGATTCTTCCGCTGGTCGGATGCTGTATTCACTGCCTTTCTAATACCTTCATCAGATGGATCAATGGAAAGGTAATCCTGCCAATAACTAATCGCCTCGCTGAGGCGGCCTTTTCTGTACTCCTCGAACCCCTTTCCTGAAAGGATCGTTTTGCAGTAAGAAAGTTTTGCATGCAGGTAGTCCCGGTCGAAAGAAAGCATTGTTGTGAAAGGCCGGAACTCCTGGTAATTAACAAAGAGCACTTTATAAAGTCTTCCTGCCGACGTAAAGTCTCCTTTGGCTGACGCACTGTCTGCCGACGATCTCAGATCCTCCAGACCTTTTATGTATTCCTTGATGAGAGCCTGATCCTGAGGGTTCCTGGCACATTGAATCCTGAAGCTTTCAATGCCTTTCTGAGGGTTCTGGGCTGATATCACGATATGCCTTTTGGTCTTATCTGCTGACGAAGTCGCAGTCTTCTGGGCGGGTAAAGTTGAGATCTTATCTGCGGGCGAAGCCGTTGTCTTTTGGGCCGGTGGAGTTGGGGTTTTATCCGCGGGCGAAGTCGTGGTCTTCTGTTCGGATGGAGTCGGGGGATACATAAAGTGAGAACAGGAAGCTATCGAGGCGAAAAGGAAAGCAAGAGCAACAAAATTGAGGACGGCGCGAAGGCAAGGCATCATCCGGTCCTCCCGATAAACCACACTGTATCACGCACCCTTTTCTCCATGATTCCGACAAATATTTCGACCAGGTCCGGGTGCAATTGTGTTCCGGCTACCCGCATAATCTCCTGTAAAGCCTCTTTGTGTGATAACGCTTTCCGATATGGCCTGTCTGTGGTCATCGCGTCAAATGTGTCAGCAACTGCAATAATAGACGCGAGGAGAGGAATATGCTCTCCCGGGAGTCGATCGGGATACCCTTTTCCATCATGCCTTTCATGGTGATGTCGGATGGCGGGAATGTACTTTCTAAGAGTCGGGGCCTTATCCAGAATGGCTACGCCATAATCGGGATGGCGCATCATCTCCTTGTGTTCTGACGCGGTTAGCTTGCCTGGTTTGAGCAATATCGAGTCGGGCGTCTTGATTTTTCCTATATCATGAAACAAGCAGGCTACTCTCAGATTTTCAAGTTCTTCCCCGGGCAGCCCGATTTTCCTTCCGATAAGAAGAGAAAAATCAGAGACCCTGTCCGAATGTCCACGGGTATACGAGTCTCTGGCGTCAATAGCTGCAGATGCTACCTTGACTATTGATATGTATGCCTTCTCAAGATCCCGTGTGTATCGGTTCATCTGACCCTGTTGGTCCGCTATCACCTTTGACATCTCATTGAAATTTGCCGTCAGTTTTCCGAGCTCATCATGAGAGTAAATTTTGAGAGGCTTTTTTGATATACCCTGTTTGAGCTCATCCACCCCGGCTGAAAGTTCCCGGATCGGTTTGATCAAGAAAGATACAAGAAAAGTACTGGCTACAACGCCGAATACGAGAACAATGCCGAAAACAGTTACTATTCTGCGATAAACCTGTGCCTGTGCTTCCTGGAATACTGATTTGTTTATGCCGATCAGCACTGTCCCCAATACTTTATTCATAAAAATGATTGGACATGATATTTCGAAAATGGAGCCAGCAGAATTCGTCAAGTCTCTCACGGTTGTCCCCTCCTCACCCGACCTGATCCACCGACCTTCATCATCTCGTAAAGTTTGTCCACGCATCGCCAGATCGCTGTGAACAACCACCTTGCCGTCGGGAGCAACGATGGCGGCGTACTCCACATCGTTGTTTGAAGACTGGGCCTTGAAGACGAGGTTATCCATGCCTAAAATGTCTTTCGAGAGAAAGTTGTAGCCCGCGGAGGCAGCGATACTCTTGCTTATCGATTCCCCCCGTTTGGTGATCTCGTTCAATATGTAATTGTTCATGATGGTTACGGTAGTGATGCACAGGATAAAGGAGGTGGCGGTCAAAAGGAGGACAACAAATAAGGCGATCTTAAACCGCAGGCTTGCCGAACGGAATCTTCCTTTTGCCTGGTTGAGTGCGGCATGTATTAATCTACCGGACCGTCGAAGGAAAGGCATCATCGAATGAAGGAAAACGGATTTAAAATGTAGATGCATGATTTCTATTATTTACGGATAAACCACCCGGAGGTATGGAAGACATTGAGCAAGGTATTTCAGAGATATATGTTGAAATTGACAGAGCCTTGCTTCCAGATGTGGAAAATATTAGGATAAGCAGGTTTGTGTGTCAATGAAATAATGAACTATTATTATAATTTGGCTTTGAACCATTCTATAACGCAGATTTTAATTCCTAAAAGGAATAATAATTCATTCAGTGTTGCTTTTGTTCAGTCGACAGTCAACGGCTGCTCACTTACAGGTTCAGATGCTTTTGTTCATTTTGGCTTTTTTCCGGGCGTACATTAATTTGTCCGATAGCGACATCAGCTGGTTCAGGGATATGGGAGACTCAGGATCATACAGGGTCATGCCCCAACTCATCGCGAGCTTGTATTGTCGCGACACTTTTGCGTTCCATTCATCAATGTTATGCTGGAGGCGTCTTGACAGGATCTCAGGATTCAAGTCTGTCATATCGAGAACCAGAACAGCAAATTCATCACCTCCTATGCGGGCAACGATATCAGATTCCCGAAACGTCTGCCTGAGAATGTTTGCCGTCTCGACCAGAGCCTTATCCCCTCCCTCATGTCCCAGCGTATCGTTGATTTTTTTCAAATCATCAACATCAATAAAGGAAAGCAGCATCTGACGTTTCGCTCTGTTTGCCGTCTTGATCCACTGCTCCGCAAGATTGATGAACCCCCGACGGTTATATATTCCCGTGAGCTGATCACGGAGCGACATTGACAATAATTCCGCCTCCATCCGCTTTCGTTCTGTAATGTCTACCATGACGCCAACCAACCCTGCGGGGACGCCGTCAGTATTCAGGTAGGTAACTTTGATGAAGATGACATCGTGCGTTTTTCCGTTGGCATCAATGATCTGATCTTCATATGTCTGTTGCCCCCCTTGATGAGCCAATAACGAATCCATTGTGTAATATTTTTCAGCCAAATCTTTCGGAAAGACGTCATAGACGGACTTTCCAACCAACTTTTCCTTTTTGAGGCCGAGGAATTCCTCGAACGCCCTGTTGCAGCCCAGATAGAGGCCACTGATATCCTGATAAAATATTGGACTTGGAATGGCATCTATAAGGGTCTTCAAGAAAGTCAGCATATCCCGTGATTCTTTTTCCATCTATTGGTGCTCCGTAATGTCTGTCAAAATCGCCCCGAACATCAATAAGATACGCCTTTCATGGGGGCAGCATCCGGCTGGTCGCAGTGAAAAGCATAACAGGATCGATCATTCTTCCTTCATGGCCTCAGGAATAAATTCTGTTTCGTTTACAGAAAAATTAATCTTCTTAACAATCATTCTATTCCAGTCAGTTATCATGTTCAATAGGGGCAAAGTGATAAAAATCACTGATATTGAATAGTTAAACAGTGATATGTTTCACTTATAGATACTTTTTGCTGTGCTGGGATTTAATGGGGGATCGTCAGAATTGCTGACAGGACATACTTGACGTGAGAAAAGAGGAAATGTTTCAGTGAAACAGCTATTTGTGTAAATTTATTTTAAACACCCCACAGGTCGCGGCAAATAACCACAAAATCATCTCTCTTCAACAAAATGGCATTCCGCACAGCCGATCACCTATTGATCAATCAGCTTTTGCCGATCTTGATTTCGGCTTTTGCAGACAAACTGCATACTTTGATTTATCGGAACACGGACCTGATGCTCCGGGCAATTTCCCGAAGTGTTTCGTTGCCGGCGTCCAGTAAAACAAGCAGTACATCTTCCGGCGGAACACCTTTTAACTTTTCTTCGAGATCCTTCTGTTGGAGGTTCAGATAATCAGTATCCAAATTCCATTTTTGACCTTCATTCAGGCATGTTTCCATTATCCCGCTCTTTTTTACCCGTTCCCAGTTCTCATGGAATGAAAAGTTATACCGATGCATTTCTTTGGGGGCAACTTCTACGCCTATATAAAGACCTATCTTTCAGGAGACACTTTATTCTCAGTACCGATAACAATCAATAAAGCGAAAGTGATATGTTTCACAAAGATTCGAAAGAAAAAATGTGATTTACCTCACATAAAGATTAACCGAGCTGCTTCTGATTGATAGCTGACGCTCCGCCTTGCATGACAAACCTCTCCGACATAATTCCGACTGACTTGACGGTTCACTGTCAGCAACATGATGGCGTTCTTGAATGCAATTCGTTTGGGGTGTCCGTTGTTCCAGTGGTTTTCGTTTAATTATGCGCCACAGAGAACCTGAACCGACTTGTATGCCGATTTCGACATTTCACATTCATGTGAAGATCTGAGATAAAAAGACATGGAAAAAAATAAGATGTTATTTTCTTTGATAAACGCACATCCATTTGGAATTGAGTGCGGTTTGCAGCAGAAGTCGATCCAATTCGCGGCATGGAAATCCAGCGAGATCTATTGTATAAATTCTCTTCACGCCATGGATATTTCAACGGACTGTTTGAAAAATATGGCATTTATAATGAGTTCAACGTTTCATATAACGAAAGTAAGGTGCGGCAATATTTCGAATCAAAACTCAGTGCAAGGATTTACAATTCATTCTAAAAAAAAGGAGGACACAGAATGAGCAGCCTGTCAGAAGAAATTGTACGCTCCAAGAGACCGAGCGACGTCGCCGCGTTGAAGTCACCTCCTGATACCGTTATCCAACGAGGAAAAGTTTTTAATGTCTTTACCGGTGAATTTCTCCCGGAACAGTCTATCTGGATTGCCGACGGGAGGATTGCCTATGTGGGTCCAGATACAGATTACTATACAGAGGACGGCAAGACGGAGGTAATCAATGCTGAAGGGATGACTCTTCTGCCCGGACTGATTGACGGTCACACCCACGTCATGATCCGCTCCGGCATGGAGGAATTCATCCGCCATGTTCTTCCCGGCGGAACGACCACAGTCATTACTGAACTTATCGAGTTTGCATCCGTTGCCGGTATGATGGGGATCAAACCGGTTATCGAGGGGATGAAAAATCAGCCTGTCCGCTTTTACTACACCCTCCCGCCCCTCTGCGGTCTGACACCGGCACAGGAGATTCAAGCCCCGGATAACAAGGCATATCTTCCTTACCTGCAGGAGCCGGAATGTATGGGAGTTGGAGAGATATACTGGAGCAACCTGTTTCTGGAAGGAGTGCAGGGGAAAAGGGTGCAGGAATTGGCAACCATGGCCCTCCGCCTGGGAAAGCGTGTCGAGGGCCATACAGCAGGGGCGCCCGCAAGAAGCCTGCAGGCCTATACAGCCTTCGGCATCTCATCCGATCATGAACCCATTACTGCAGATGAGGCACTGGAACGACTGAGACTGGGATACTGGGTTATGATCCGGCAAGGCTCCATCCGGGAAGAATTGCCGGAAATTGCCAGGATATTCCGGGAAAATATAGACTTCCGGCGCATGGCTCTTTGCACCGATTCTGTGGATCCGGAAGGGCTTCTGGAACGGGGTTACCTGGATGGATCGCTTCGCTCGGCACTGAAACTCGGGATTCCTCCCGCATTAGCCTATCAGATGGTAACAATCAATGTAGCGGAGCATTTCCGGCTGGACCATCACATCGGCTCACTTTCTCCGGGAAAAGCGGCAGATGTCGTCTTTATTCCATCCCCGACGGAGTATGAGCCCCGGAGAATCCTGATTCAAGGCCAGACGGTTTTTCAAGAGGGAAAGACGCTCGTCGAGCCGAGGCAGACAGCCTATCCGGAAGCTCTGTTCTCCACAATCAAGATTCAGGGCTGTCAGCTGCATGAACCTCAGAGGAAAGGGCAGATGCGTGCCATTGAGCTTGTGTCCCGGCTGGTGACCCGGGAAAAGATTCTCGATTTTGACAGCTCAGAAGATGCGGCCGACGTCGTTCTGACGGTAGCATTGGATCGGACCGGTGGAATGCAATCTTTTACAGGATTTCTGAAGGGCTTCGGGTTGCAGCAGGGGGCTTGCGGAACCACAATGTGCTGGGATACGGTTGACATGATTTGCGTTGGCGCTGACATGATTTCCATCCGCACCGTGATCGAGCGGCTGCGGGAAATCGGTGGGGGCGCAGTGTTTGCGATCGGGGAAACTGTAATTGCGGAATTTCCTGCGCCGTTATGCGGAGTTGTTTCCCTTGCACCCATGAGAACTTTGTACGGACAGATGAAAAAGCTGGAAGAAGCCTTGAAAAATAATGGTGTGCGGTGGGAAAAGCCTGTGTTGACTTTGGATACTCTCACGACTGCTTCAATTCCCCATCTGCGGATTACCCATGAAGGATATGTCCGGTTGAGAGATCGCAAGATCCTTCCCTTAAGCCCTCTGTAACAGATAGAAATTAATTTTGAACAATTATGGCCTTTTCTTGACTTAGCCGATGAACCGCGAAACGAAATTTATCTTCAAATATTAAAGTGCAAGTGACCTCATTCTGTTCAATGCCAATGCAGATCCTCATGAACTGATGATCCTGTCTGATTAAAGTTTATTGAGTTATGGGCAAAGTGACTGTTTTTATATGAACCCTAAAAAACAAGGGAATAATAACAACTAGATGAACAAGAAAATAACAATCCTTACGATTCTTGTGGTGTGTAACTTCCTGTTTTTTCCAGGAAGTGCGGTTTTCGCCGACAACCCATGGACTTTGCCCGCCTGCATTCAGGGTAACTCGGTCCGGATCTGGACCGCGCCTCTGGTAGCGCGGCCTGGAGAGAAGCTGGAGATCGTGGCAGTGGCCACCAATGGAGAGCTGTCCGAGATGTTGATCACTGATCCCGCGGGTCGCCGCAGCACTCTGCCGACAGTAAAGGCTGGAGGACCTCCGTGGAGTCTGCGCGGCGCGCTTACCGCACCGGCAGCCGGTCGCTATCGCATTGAGGCGCAACGCGCAGGAAAGGTGGCAGCCTGCAGTGAGGTCGAAGTGGGTGGTAAAGCAGGCCAGCGCGGCACAGGCGAGTGGAATCTGTCAACCCAGGCGCTCTATGCTGCCTGGGTCGAACACCTCTTTGACGCCGCACCCGAGATGTCGTTAAGTTACCCGTCCCTCGAGCCGGTGCTTCGCGATCCGAACCGCAACTTCCTTCATGATTTTCTGCGCAAGGGGGAAGACACCCAGTTTTCTGCCAGGCCGGACTGCGCAGACCTCCCCTATTTCCTGCGCGGCTACTTTGCATGGAAACTCGGTCTTCCTATAAGCTATCGCTCCTGTGACCGCGGCAACAGCCACAGCGCGCCGCGCTGCGGTTCTGCGAAAATTGTCCGCGGCTTCGTGGGAACTGTTGCCACACCTGCCACCTTTCAACAGGTCAGCCGCCGTCTTATGGACCAGGTGAGCTCTGGCAATGGCCGCACAGCGCTGAGCGATGAGGCGAGCGACTTCTACCCGACCGTACTGGACCGCGCCAGCCTTTGGCCGGGAACTGTCTATGCCGACCCTTATGGCCATACACTGATCATTGTTAAATGGTTGCCACAAACCGGCCAGAGCGGCGGTCTTCTGCTCACTGTCGATGCCCAGCCTGACAACTCGGTCAGCCGCAAGCGCTTCTGGGAAGGAAATTTCCTCTTTGCCCAGACACCGAGCGCAGGCCCTGGTTTCAAAGTCTACCGTGTGCCGGTAGCTGACCCCGGAAAGAGGGATTGGCGTCCTGTAACCAACAGCGCAATTGCCCGGCACTCCGGACTTCCACCTTATTCGGCGTCGCAGGCTGATCTCGCCCCGGAAGCGTTTTATGCCCGTATGGAGAAGCTTATCAACCCCCATGGGCTCGATCCGGAAGCAGCTTACGCAGCCACTCTGGATGCACTGATGGAGCAACTCGAAACGCGCGTTCGCTCCGTCGATATCGGCGAGAACTTCATGCGCACCCATCCCGGAATCATTGCCCCGATGCCGCGAGGCTCTGCCATTTTCGAAACAACCGGCCTTTGGGAGGACTACGCCACTCCCTCGAGGGATATGCGTATTTTGATCGCCCTTAAAGTGCTTGCCGACCTGCCTGAGCGTATCCGTCGCCATCCTGAGCTCTTTCTACTGGGCAGAGAGCGCCCGGCGGCGGCAGCAGCACGCATCGAAGACCTCCATACCAAGCGTATCAGGGAGTGTTTCATCACCTATACCCGCAGTAACGGGAGTTCCTGGCGCCTGAGTCTGGCAGAAATCTACAAGCGCCGTTCCGGACTCGAGATGGCCTATAATCCCAATGACTGTATGGAACGCCGCTGGGCTGCCACACCCGGCACGCCGGAGTTCACCACCTGCAACCGCCAGGCGCCGGCGGAACAACGCGCGCGCATGGAAGAGTACCGCCTCTGGTTCCGCGAGGCTCGCCGGCCACCACGTTAGCAATGGAAGGATGAGCAAATACCGTTCCCTTCATGCCAAAATCGGTTCAAAAGCCTGGATTGAACTTTAATCTTTTCCAATGGTTAAGCTGACAGTTCACCATTTTTCGGCCATTATCTCTTTACGTTTCCGGTCAAATTCATCCTTGGCTATTAATTTATCTTTTCTTAACGCTTCCAAATCACGCAGCCTTTGCATCGGGTCTTTATCTGTCCGTCCCGAGGAAAACCCTGTTTCTGCATCGATATCTATCAAAGACAATCCTTTTGAACGTTTGATATTCAGAACATGATAAATCACCATGAACAGGATGCCTCCTATCCATATGAACATAAAAAGAGAAAATAGAATTTTCAATACAGGCTCGTCGCCATACTCATAAATTTCTTCTCCGATGAGCACTGCAAAGGCAATCCCAAACAAAAGCATGAAAATCAGTATAATCAACGTTCCCGCGGAAATGGGTTTGCTGGGCTTCAATTTGATTTCACTCATCGTTTAATCCTTTCAATTTCCAATATTCAGTCAGTTTACCAAAATTTCATATTCGCCTATGAATTCAGGTTGAGAATCACGCCACCAAAGGCTGAAAACCTTCAGCTTTGCCGGTCCGGCTTTAACTGCCTCCAAGATAATGGCATCAAATGGATCATAGTAGGCTATTGCAACGGAAACACCGTATAATTCAACCGGGCAGGTATTGCTCCTTGAGCCTGGCAAGGCATAAAAAATATATTCACCCTTATGCAGAACTATTTTTTTCTCCTTTTCATTGCCGATATTAATCAAATATTGGCCATTTAAATAAATGTTTCCGCCTTTTTCTTCAAGACTGCCAAGAACGATAATCTGTTCATGACTTACGGGACCCGGGATGCTTTTGACCCATATTGCCGATGACCCTTCCTCCAACAACCAATCATTGTCGTTTTCCTGCTTTCCAAAAACTGTTGAAGCGTTCTCGGGTTTATCGTAAGCAGGCCGAGAACCTATGATAAGCAGGTTCTGATTTAAATGAAAAGATTGATACTTTAGAATATAAGACAGAGCAAATGGATTGGAATATAAGAGATGAAATTTGTTCTGTATTTTATTTTCAGATCGCTGATCGTTCAAATCATGCAAAATTTTATTCTCATGACTTTTAATAACCTTACTTTCCGAACCCGCAATAGAAACGCACGGTGAAAATATAAAACCCAAAACACACAGAAAGAATAAGCAACGCTTCATTTTTTCCCTCATTAAAAATGCAGTTACAGATTATCCAAATCACACGCTACGTTTTAATTCTTATTAAGTTTCACAGGGTAGCAGAAAAATTCATAAACAGGCTTTTTATCAGCATAGATAACTGTCACGCCTCAGTCGGAAATGGACTTTCGCCTCGTTTTTTTAGCATACAAAGGCTGCTCTTGAAGGAATGACTTCAGAATAGTTCCTCTGTCGTTTTTGTTTTCGCGGCTCTCTGGCTGCTTACAGTTTTCGGTCTCGTTCTTTGAAGATTTTTACATCTCTACCTTCGAGTTTATCCGCAGGGCAAAATATCCGAGACACTGTGCAGCCTGGTCTCATTGTAATGCGCGATGTAGTAGTGCGTGATGTACTTTTGGACCATTCCGTGGGAATCGTCAAGGGAAAGTGACACCCCGCCGGGTCAAAAGGCCTATTCACGCTGAACCAGGACAAATGCAGATCGATAAAATGAAGAAGAGGAAGGTATCGGTTACTAAAACTATTTCCGGTGGACGAACCAACATGACATTCGAGTGCTGAATATTGCTGGACCAGGAGCAAGTAAAGATCCGGCGATCTATAACTCCACGATGCACTTGCTGGAGATGGTATTCGAAGGAACAATATCATAGCCCAGCAAGGCTGAGCCACACGCATTAACAGAACTTACCCCGCAGGATGACTTCAGAGTGCATACTTAATATCCACGCTGCATACTTATTATCCGCATCCCCTTCGAAGAGGATATCTCAGTTTATAGCGCAATATAGTAACTTACTGTTTTAATTGATAATCATTGCTTAATGTGCAATTGGTACGCTCTTTGCCATTTAAGACTATAAAGAGAATGGGAAACTGAGAAAAAAATTCAGACCAAAGCCCTTTGGAAACAGGGTAAAAGTTATAAGATCAATAACACTCTGCTGAGAGCAAGAGGATGACCATGAAAAAAATGATGTTCGTAACAACAGTAGCCGCATTGGTGATGTTACTATCTCTCCAGGGCTGCTATGTCGGGCCGGGTTATTATGGCTATGATGGAGACGCAGGCTACGAACCACCGCCTATCGGACTTGAGGCACCTCCGGATTTGATAGTGATGCCTTATACGAGCGATGTTTACGTTGTTCCAGACATAAATATTGACTTGTTCTTCTACGATGGCTGGTGGTGGCGTCCCTGGGAAGGTCGCTGGTATCGCTCACCCTATTATAACCAGAACTGGGTTTATTATAGCGGTGTGCCAAGTTTCTATTCTAAAGTAGACCCGGATTGGAGGGGATACTACAGAAACCATAATTGGCAAGGGTATCGCTGGAACTATGAACGGATTCCTTACCAACGACTTCAGCAGAACTGGAAGGGCTGGAAGAGTAATCGATATTGGGAAAGGGAAAGAAGCTGGGGTATCCAGGGCTATCAACCTCGGCAGCCGGAGCGAGAGCAGCATCAGCAGACACCTTGGAGTCAGCAGCCTCGTCAGATTCAGCCACGGCAAACTCAACCACAATCACGAGAGGTGATGAGACGGCAGAATCCACAGCAGCTACCTCGACAGGCGCCAGCCCAGCAATGGGGCCAGGTACAGGAGCAGCGGCAGACGCCCTGGGGTCAGCAACAGCCTCGACAGGTGCAGCCGCAGCTTAGTCAGCCGAAATCACGAGAGGTTATGAGACCGCAGCAGCCACAACATCAAGGACAGAGACGTGAACATCAACAGATACCTCAGCCTCAGCAGCGCCCACCCCAGGTGCAACCTCAACAGGGTCAGCCTCGGCAGCAACCTCGTCAGTTGCAGCCTCAACACACACTGCCTCAATCCCGTGAGGTGTTCAGGCCGCCACAGCAGACTCGGCAGCAATCCCCACAACAGGGGCAAGAACAGCAGCCTCGACAGATACGGACACAGCGCACTCAGCCGCAACAACGGGAAATGGTGAGACCTCAGAAGCCCCAGCAGCAACCCCAACAACAGAGACAGGCTCAGCATCCTCAGTCGCATCCAGGGAATGTCCAGCTACAACGAGAGATGAAGCTGCAATCTCACCAGCAACGTTCGCAGAATGTTCAGCAACAGGGGAACCGTGAAAGAGGCAGGTACGACAATCAGGATAGACGGTAGCCTGGCGCAGAGTCTTTGTCGGGGGTGCTTTCAAGGTTGAATCAAGAGAAAAATTGAAGTAATTCCATGGCCCGACTCAATTCCTGATGAGAAATCGCAATCATCAGGCAGGGGCATGCGGGCGGAGCAGCGGATTTATTGAAGAAGGGCCTGTCAATATGGCGGGCCCTTAGCTTTTCAGTGCTATGTGTAAGAATAATCAGGAAAGCTTCTTCGGTTGCACGGCAACAGCGGCTGATCTTCCAACAAAAAGAATTTCACACAAAATCCAGAGTAAACTGAATTCCAATTCCGATAATTGTCATTATGTGGAAAAATAGCTGATGTTCATCAATTATAAGTACTTTTTACATTTTTCAACCTGAGTTTATCTTTTCCAGGCATCCGCGGCCGGAGTTTTCAAAATCCCCTGAATTTCCATACCCTGCTTTATCAGTGAAGAAGGAGATTCTTACAGAAAAATTGAATCCCCCCAAAGGAGGGTTTGAAGAGAATCTGTTCAGGTCGGAGGTTAAAGTTGTCATTTTCAGCAGTGTTCGCCACAAACGTCGCAAAGGCGATTCAAACCCTGGTGACGTTTTCAGGATAAACCAGATAGTGTGTCCTCTTGCGGCAAACATTGGGAATTACCGTGGCCCCGCAGTTGCGGAATTACCATGGTCCTTCACAGAGAAATCAATTCATATTATTTGTCCTGAACAAGACTTGAGTTGACAGTGGCCCGATGCTTCCGGATTGTTGACGGCGTTTAGGCTGCTGCCATTTCGCTCAAATTTTTCTCTCTAAAGAGCTTAATTCCATCTCGAAACGTATCCATGGTGGTTCTTTCCTGGCAGCATTTTCCTTGGCGGGTTCTTTTTTCATTGTACTCATCCATATACGCATCCAGATCGGCTTACAAGGATTCCAGATCCGTATAGAGCCTCTTTCTAAAGGCAACCTTTTAAAATTCATGCGGAATGGTCTGATGCACTCTCTCGCAGATCCCATTATTTTGAGGACTCCTGACTTTCTTATTGGAATGATCGGTGTCATTGAGTTGCAGGAACAGCTCGTAAGGATGCGGCTGCTGTCGGGCGCCGCGCAGAACTCTGTCCTTCGATCCGTTAAGACCCTTAAAACGGGGATTTTTTAGAAGACAATCGGCTCAGGCTGTTACTCGTCATACTGATTGTATACGGGAATATGATCAATCAGGTGACGCTTAAGGTCAAGGATGACAAAAAATCGCTTCGGTGCGTGCATGCAAAGTGATCTTTTCAGACGGACTCTGCCCTTTTCTCAATGACAGCCAGTATCTCCTCAATAATCGTGCACGTTCCGTATTTTTTTATGAACTCGCTCGATAGTGTTTGCGCCGCTAGGGCAATGGCGGCAGACATTTCTTTTAACGTCTTCAAAACAAGATTTGGCTTGATCGCGGTTGATTCGCTGAATCTGTCCCAGTGTTTCTGCAGAATCCAGGACGGCCGGTTCTCACCGCCTATCCTCATGGCTTGTTTTTCCGTCAAATCCGGATAGACCTGAGTGCAGATCAGATCGTAAAAAGGCGCGAGTCGCGGCCCCCGGTCCGTAAAAATCATGGCCAGATTCTTAGCATGAGCGTCGTCATTGCCGATCAGTAAATTAAAGATCGTCCATCGCAAAAGGGCCATGCGATCGGCGGCGGGACGAATGCTTTTTTCCTGCAGCAGGGTAAAACACTGTTTTAAAGACGGGCCGCCTTCATTTTCGTATTTCTGTTCGGGGAGAAACCCCAGGGCCTGGCAGAAGTCTTCCTGGTGCAGACGCACGATGTGGCCATCCGTGTCTCGGCTGCGGTCATAACGCGCAATGATGAAAATCCGATCAAGACCCCGGCGGATCGTAACCACCGGAACCTGCAACCCCAGTCTCTGCGCGAGTATCATGCAGAATGCTTCATTCCCCACCGTATCCTCCAGATCCCTGATCGGCGGTTTCAGGATATGGCTGCTCGGTGCATTTCCCGTGGCGATGAAGATGCGGTGGTCTTCCATGTAAACAGGCAACTTGTTCTGCGCCCCGGCCAGCGAAAGTCTCATTCCTTCTACACCGGCAAGCAGCGGCCTTCGGGGAAGCTCGATGATAATCCGGTGCAGTTCTTCCTCGCTGAGTTCCCGATAGCCCGGTTTCATGGCGGGAGCGACGCCCGCGGGCAGTACGGATACCGCCCCCGCGCACTCCCCGCCGATACTGTTCAACAGGGCAAAGTCATTACTTTCAGAAATTCTCAGGCGTTGGGCAATAGCCCGTTTGACTTCAGCCTCCGGCAGGAGATTGGAAAAAAAAGGGCGGGCAAGATCATCAGGGTATATCTCCTCTCTCAAAGGGAGGTGCAGCGACAAGGGAACGGCACCCTTCTGATGTGTCCATTCGCTGTCATATTGAAACACAAAGCGTCTTTTATCATCCAGCCAGAGCCGTCCGATTTTTTGATCCCGGAGATAGACATCCAGACCAGGATTATCCATGCCGACCTCTTTATTCATTCGGCCAGCTCCTTGATTCGATGTAAACATCGAGCCCCAGCGCCGTCAGAACCTGCAGAACCTTCCCAACCTGCGCCGTCGCTTTGCCGTTTTCCAGATCGGACATGAATCTGTACCCGACACCGCATAAGGCTGCTGCATCAGCCAGGGTCAAACCGTCTTCCTTGCGCTTTTTTCTGATAGCGACGCCAATATCCGCCGCCGTCGCTGCTTTGTTTTTCAATATTCTTTTCTCCGTCATTCCCTTTCGGGAATAATAATCGTTTATAGAGGAATCGTCAAGAAATATATTCCCGGTTGGGAATAATTAAAGAAATGCATGTTTTCATGCCTCCATATATTACCGAACGGGAATCGAAAAAACAAGCCTTCTTGCTCAGATTAAGAAAGTTCCTGAAACGCATAACGTCCGTGAGACGCTAATAAAGGATGCTTAAGATATTCTTCGATGGTCAGGGCTGCGCCGAAAGCCAGCAATTCCATGATCAATTTGTAACGTTCTTTCTGGATTTTCTCATGATTCAGGGCGAGATTGATATCCATGCTTCCCACATGGGACCCTGGTTCATAGGGTATCAGGAGTTCCGGCACCCAGCCGCCAATGAGCACGATATTGTCCCGGTATTCGCTCAGAAGCTCTATAAATTTCATTGACCAAATATTCCGTAGAGGTTTTATATTCCTTCCATGGCATGGGACGTTGAATATACGGACGAATTTGAGGCATGGAGGGTCTGTCTGAATGAAGACGAACAGATCGAAATCGACGCTGTAGAGTCGGTTTGTTGGAAGAAAAAGGACCGCATCTACCTTATCCCTATTCTGCGGATGTTAAAGGCGCCAAATATGGTTCAATGAGGGAACTGCGAATTCAACACGAAGGAAAACCACATCGAATCCTTTACATCTTTGATCCGCGCAGAACCGCCATTCTTCTCATTGGAGGCAAGAAGACAGAAGAACGTCGCTGGTACGACATGTCCCTATCGCCGAAAAGATCTATGAGAACCATTTACAGACATTAAAAGATGAACAAGGGAGCATATCATGAGCGAACCTTACTCTACGCTGAGGGAAAAGATGAAACCCGAGGCCCGTAAAAAAGCGGCGGGAAAGACAAAGGCTCTGCTTGCGGCAATGCCCTTGCAGGAGCTGCGCCGGGCAAGAAATTTAAGCCAGGAGCAGCTGGCGAAGATGTTGTCCGTTAAGCAGGCGGCCGTTTCCAAGATGGAACAAAGGACTGATATGTATATCAGTACCTTGAGAAATTTCATTCATGCGATGGGAGGAGATCTGGAAATCATCGCGAAATTCCCGGATGGATCCGTTCAGATCAATCAATTTAAAGATATCGTGGCCAAGGAGGGAAATAACAGCCCTTCTGAAAGATAACGACAATATCTCCTTCTGATGCAATAGAAAGGCAACCCGACAATATCAGGGTTGCCTTTCTATCTTTCCTCTCGTTTAGATCCGTGCAGCATCCCTACCGTCTTCCCTGTGGGCGTCTGCATACATGCTGAATTGCACAGTGAAATCGGTTGCTTCGACAACGGGTCTGATCTTCCGGCGCACCCTCTCCATTTTCACGATGCCGTACCGGGCCATCGTTCTGAGAGTACGGGAAAGATTGCTGCTGCTCCGTCCCGTCGCCGCTTCCAGTTCCTTCAGCGATTCCGGTTTCCGCTCCAGAATGGTTCTGAGCAGCAACAGGTTCTCGTTGCTGAGGACCTGAGCCATCGATTGCAGCGATTCAAACCAGATCTTGGGTTCATCGGGCTGCGGCCGGTATTCTCCCCGGGCGATCGCCAGGGTTCGCTTTTTATAGTCCTCACGGGATATGATGCCGATGTGAAGAACTTTCTGATCCATTTCTTTTCCTCTCATTCCTTGCCCATGATCCGCTCGACCTCCTCCCAGAAATCCTGCAGCAACTGGCTCGACGATTCGTACTCATAAGGCGATATCTTGTCGCATTTGTGCTTGTGATCCCACGTGATCTTCCTGCCTCCGTAGCCTTTCCTTGTCGGTCGTATGGCATGGGCGTTGTCGAAACCCAGAATCCGACGATTATAACGGTCGTGCAACGTCAGGGAGTACCGGACGCCATGAGGAATTTGCTGCTCCGGATTCACCCGGTACGCCTCGAACTTTGTCCATTAGCCGTTGTCCATGGGAAAGATCTCGCATCCAGATTCAGCATGGTGGCAAGGGTTTCATCTTCCGTGGAATAACATTTTTCCTTCATGGCCATAATAGTTATCTCCAGATGATAATCTACGCAATGGTAATTTTAGTTGTCGTTGAGCTGAAAAAAATAGTTTGACTAAAATTTTCGTAACGTCCATCTGCCCTGTGCAATGTAGGACTTTCATAAAAATCTATATTTTTTCAAATAAGGTGTTCAGCCATGAATACGATCTTCGCCCTACAAGCGAGTTGATTTTTCCAGGCGCCTTTGATCCTATTGGCACCATAAAAAGCTCCCGCCAACTGCCCATAAATCGCCCCTGTGGTATCCGCGTCATCACCGAGATTGACGGCAAGAAGGCAACCTTCTTCAAAGGAACTGCTGTTGTAAAAGGCCCAGAGGGCCGCTTCCAGGGATTGGACGACATAACCTGTTCCTTTGATTTCCGGAGGGTTCTTGTGTTTGAATGAGCCGGCTGCGATTTCTGCAATCTCAGAAGCAAGAACTTTTTCCTGCCAATAGCCGGGGCTTGGGCAATAATGATCGGACAGGATGGTTTCTTTGTCCTCGCCGTTCAGTGCCCCGACAATCAATGCCCCAAAATACCGGCAGGCATCTACGGCAGCCGTTGCGCCATGTGTTGTCCTGGAACTTTCACCCGACTTCTCGATGGCTTCCCCGGGATTGCCGGCATAGAACATCGGCACAGGGGCCAGGCGCATAAGGGAGCCGTTCCCTGCGCTGTGGGAATCGGTCGGACCACTGATGGGATTCCCCGTTCTCAAAAAGTTGGAGAGTGCCGTTCTCGTCGTGTTTCCGATATCAAAGCATGACCCGGTGCTGCTCAGACAACCCTTCTTCCACCAGCGGACGTACCGCTCCATTTGATCTTTCGGGTCGAATCCCCGACATTTTATCAGGCTTTCAGCCAGACAGAGGGCCATGGAGGTATCGTCCGTCCATTGACCAGGCTGCAAATCGAAAGGACCGCCGCCGACCATGTCGGTGATGGGTTTGAAACTTCCCGGCGGTTTAAATTCCAGGGTTGTTCCCAGGGCGTCACCCACGGCCAGTCCGAGAAGGCAGCCACGATAACGGGTCAGTTTATCCAAAGGCATATCCATTCTGCTTTATTCCCCTTTCTCCCATGAAAGAACCATGGCAATTTGAGAGGCCATCTCCGGAAATAGCCAGTGTGCTTTGGGATCGCAGCAATGACCCATAACGATCCAGTAATTCCAATTTTCCATCATTAATTTTTCCTGCATTTCATTTGATGTCATCATTTGTTTCTCTCTCATAAACAATGTCATTCTTCTGATCGGGATGTCTTTTCGAATGATCAAATTCACCCATGAATATGTCATCCGGTACAGGTCCATCAGGAAACGCCGCACACCATCCATCGGGTCCTATGTTCTCCTGGAGATGCTTGCAATGATCAAAGCATTTACATCCACTGAAATCGTAAAGATCCACGATCATATTGGATGCCGCCCTCCTGAAGGCTTCTTTAATATCCTTTTTTTTCATAATAACGCCTCCTTATTTGTCTTCCCTTAAAGAGACATGACGGTCTGCCAAACTTTTTGCAGTTCCGTATTGTGCACATAGCGCATGACGCCTATTCCCCGAATCCCAGGAGAAACAGAATTCCGAGTCTCTCCCGGCATTCGGGGCAAATGTTTTTGGCGTTTCGGGTATCTTCTATGCTTTCGAGAAAAATGCGCCCAAGTTCGTCCGCTGGACTGATCGGATCATCTTCCTCAAAATATTCCCGATAGCACTGGTCACAAATCTTTTTCATGCCGACACCACACTATTTCATTCACGCCCATAGGCTCACTGCCGGAAATTCCTGCGTCGGGATGTCCCTGCCATAAAGCCCGACTTTTCCGCCTGCGTCGTCCTGAAGAAGGCCATGTGGATGACTGCATCTTCGTGGACCAGAGCAGAGCCGACCAGTTTCTTCCCCTCGTAACGGAAGTCACGGCCATATCCCACGGAATCGTAAGTCTGCTCGCCAGCCGTTATTATCTCATCCAGGAATGCCTTTGCCTTGTCCAAGCCGGGCGCCTTGCCTTTCGCCGGCCTTTCCAGAATGGCATCCATGATATAGCTCTTGATGAGCTTGGAATAGAGGACCTTGAAGGTATCAGCCTGAGAAACCATATCGAGACCCGCCACATCCCCATTGACGATGACGATGAGCCCCTTCTGGTCCGGAACCATTGTGAAGTATTCAAGATAGGCATCCAGATCGTTCTCTCGGGCCTCATGAATATCCTTCATGGCATGGGTCGGCGATGAAACCCTGGCTTTTTCCGACTGTGCCTGTATTTCTTCCCAGACAGCACCCTGATCCGATTGAAACCCGCGGCAAAATTTCAGTGATTCCATAACCGACCTGTTTTTCACCCGCCGCAGTTTGGCCGACATGATATGGCCCGACTCTTCGAAATGGGCAGACCGGTAAGACCATCGTCCCTGCTCGGTGCAGCTCACGGGAATGACGGTTTCGGACTGCTCCTTGAGCAGGATGGTTGTGTTCAGGACCCGGTTCTGTTTGGCCCCGCTCAACTCTTCCCCATCAATGATCAGGACAGGTTTTTCTGCACGGTTTTGGACTTTCAATTCCGGAACGTGCCCGCCTTCGGTAAGTTCCGAAATGGTGAGGAGATCGCTCGCCAGCGCCTCCTTCAGTGTGAAATACTCCGGCCCGATGCCATTGGTCATCATCAAAGGAATGACGGCTACATGATCGTGGACCTGCATGTCGCCGAAGGATATCTTTTCCATGTACTCTTTCATAATTGTGTTCATTCTCTCTCTCCTTCCCTCTTTTTGATTGACATTATAATCCCCGTTACCGCATGATTCTATGGTCATACGACAAGGGTGAGTCGCACGATTTTTCCTATTGAAGGTGAAAAAATGACGGAAAAGGCTGATGGAAAAGCGCGCATTGTTCGGCTGGGTCAGATCCTCCGAATCTTCATGGAAAAAGAGAAGGTCTCCAGCACCTGGCTTAGCCGACAATTTCAGACCACCCCACGCACGATCCAGCGGGACCTGCTGCTTCTGAAAAAGTCCGGCTTCCCCCTCCATGAAATCCGGAAAGGAATCTATCAACTTCACAAGGATCTGGTCAGGAACCTGGAGGTCTTCGACGACACGGAGCTGGCCCTGGTCGTGGCCCTGAAGAACATCGTGGGGCAGTTAGGCAGGCCTTTTCAGACAGCGGCGGGCAACATCCTGGATCATCTGTATGATTGCGTGAAGTCCATGCCGGTTTTTGTCAAGATCGACGATGCCGTCCCCCTGGACAGCGCCCTTCTGAACCGGATACTCCAGGCCATCCTGAAGAAAAGAACCGTCAGCTTTCAGTATGCCGCTCCCCATGGCTCTCATGCCGTGAACCTCGAGCCTTACCGGGTGGTCTACTTCAGCGGCTTCTGGTATCTCATCGGCAACGAACCCTCCACCGGCATTCTCAAGCGATATGCCCTCGACAAGATAGAGAATTTCAAATCGTCCAGACAGTGCTTCACGGCGATCCCGAGCGACCTTGATGATGTCCTCCGACAGAGTGCGAATATCTGGTTTACGGAGGACGCGAATATCGAGATTACCGTGCACATCGATGCCCGGGTCAGCGATTATTTCAAACGCCGCAAAATGTATCCGACACAGGAAATCAAAGAAGAAAGGCCGGACGGGTCCCTGGTTGTGACGTTCCGTGTGGGTAACTATGAGGCCATCCGCGATATCCTCAAGTCCTGGATTCCCCATTTCGTGATTCTGGAGCCGGAGGATTTTCGGGTGTCGATGCTGAACGATATAAAGGGGTGGGTGGAGAAGCAGGAACAGCAATCCTGCCTCGATAATATCTCTTTCTGAACTGTCGGATAGAAATCTCGAATTACAGTCATAGAAGAAATTAGAGTCGCGTAGAACAGGGCATCGCGGAATCGCCTGCGATGCCCTGTTTATGACCGGTTATGCCATATTTACTATATTTAACCTTTGTAATATCCTCCTACCATGAATTCTTATAGAATATTATTTAATTGACTACAGGGATGGCAATAATATTCATGGGAAGGCAGGAGGACTCATTACTTCCTGGGCGACAGAGCCCTCATTTCAGTATGTCCCAAGCCTCTATGAATCATAATAGGTTGGTTGGATCATAGAATCCTTGTCACGCTGGAGGATTGGTTTAGAGGCTAAATTTCCTGCTTTATCTTTCTTTTGTCGGGAGGTGATGTGATGCCCGGATTAAAGGGTAGCGTTGATGCTTTTTTCGGTATCGATATTTCAAAAGATAAATTTGATGTCTACGGGATTGGAAGGGACGAGAAAAAGCTATTTCAGTTTTCAGCGGCCATGGACCGGAATGGTTTTGAGAAGCTGAAGGAACATCTGGTGGTTGTTTCGGTCTCATCCGTTTTAATCGGGATGGAGTCCACGGCTTCCTATCATGTCAATCTTTTCTCTTATCTGGTTTCTGAGGGATACCAGGTCGTTATCATCAATCCTTTGCTGATTTCCAATTATGTCAAGATGCAGCTCAGGAAGACCAAAACCGACAAGAAGGATGCTGTGGTCATTGCCCAGTTTCTTCTTGCGAATGGGAACACTCTGATCCAACGGGTCGATTCATCTTTGATTTCCGATCTTCGTGATCTCTCGCGTCAGCGGGAAGGTTTGATTGACGAGATGACCGCATTGAAGATCAATATCAAGAGGCTCCTGAATATCACTTTTCCGGAGCTGGAGCATATGACTTCCGTCTTTACGAAGTCCATACTGAAGCTTGTACAGAAATACCCTTCTGCCATTGCTCTTGGAAATGCAAACCTTGGTCAATTATCTCAGATGCTGATCGCAGATTCCTATGGGCATAAAAGAGAGGCGTTTGCTGTGAAGCTGATCAAGGCCGCACATTCGTCGGTCGGTACCAAAAGTTCAGCCAAGGAAATCATTCTCAAGCAAAACGTGACTCTGCTCCTTCACCTTGAAGAGGCACTGGAGGAGATAACCGGCATATTGATTGAGATGAGTCGAAAGCAGATGGAAGACGATATCAACATTCTTACTTCCATAAAAGGTATCGGGGACAAAAGCGCTGTAAATTTTCTCATTGAGATGGGTGGCGATGTTAATCATTACGAATATTCTGGGAAAATCATTGCCATGGCAGGATTGGACCCGGCTGTTTACCAGTCAGGTCAACATGAAGGTAAAGGCAGGATCACGAAACGTGGAAATCGTCATCTGAGGAGAATCATATGGATGATGACAACCAAAGTGATTCAATATAACGATATTTTTAAGGCTTATTACCTTAAACGAAGGACTGAAGGCTTGCCCTATAAAATGGCGGTATTGGCCACTGCACATAAATTGATTCGTATCGCCTATGCCATGCTGACACGACGGACAACTTTTTGCCCACAGATGAATTCTTGATAGTTGACTGAAAATAATGGTATTTAGCGGCGCGAATATCATCACGTTATCGTTTTCGCCTACTGACACTGCGACTGGGAAGCTGGTATTCGAAACATCATACGACTCCCCTTTGTCGCCTGGGCCTTGAACTTGTGATTTTCCGCCCTTAAGATCGACGGATCGATCATAATAAAAAGAAAGCATTACGTCCCATGCGCATCGATCTCTTTGAAGCCTTCGGTTTGGATCCGAACATTATCACCATCCTGAAAGGGAAATACGGTGAGCTGCCCCTGGCCATTCAGGAGCGCGCCTTCAGGGAATATCAAATTCTCAATAGCGGCAACTTTCTTATCTCCGCCGTCCAATTCTTCAGATTCATTACCAAATGAAAATTTAAAAATTACGCCGGCAAATTTGCCGGCAATATGATAATTAAGATTACATGAAAACAATTCAACCCATAGATTGGCTACAGCCAAAAACAGAAGCAGAAGAAATACGATTTCGCTCTACGGGTTTTCGATGGGGCAATAAGGGCACTCATACAAGCCGCACAATCATGCTCGATGAGCTTCGAGCGTTATTGAACTATTCGCGGCCAGATGCAACGCGTGATGATTATGTATCAGTCATTATTGAGGATAATTGCCTCGGCAAACGCACAGCCTCAACCCGGAAATTGTCCTTACAACGTCTCTCTGAGTTGTATGCACTTGATCCAAAGGTACTGTTGTTCCAGCTTATGCGTTACTTTTGGTATGCAGATCGTTCTGGACAGGCGATCCTTCCTTTGTTGCTTGCCCTTGCTCGAGACCCATTGCTCCGGGCAACTGCTGCCAGTGTATTATGTATGCATCCTGGCGAAGAGTTCGCGCGGCAGCCGATGACGGACGCACTGAACCAGGCAGCGGGCGGCCGTTTTAATGAGGGGACGCTCAATAAAATTGTACGTAATGCCGCTTCCTCGTGGACGCAAACCGGACATCTGAAGGGGAGAAGCCATAAGGTTCGCCAGAGCATTGCTCCAACGGCAATCACCACTGCATATGCCCTTCTGCTCGGCTATCTTACGGGAACACGCGGAGCGAAACTCTTTGAGACGCCTTGGGCACAAGCGCTCGACACGCCGCCAAGTACACTCATGCACCTTGCCATGGATGCCCGGAGATTGGGCTTCCTGGACATGAGTCAATCGGGCGGCATTGTCGAGTTAGGATTCTCACGGCTTCTGCCCCTCGACGAAAGGCGATAAAGAAAAATGGGAAGAATCGAAGAACTGGCAACGCGATACCGTGGCCATATCGGTGCACCATGGCAGCGCAACCTCGCCGGTGACCAGAAGGCAATTTTCGTTGTGTATCCGAAAACAGATGAACGGAAGTTACGGGCGCGGCTGGAACTATTCGAGATGGCGACTACCTCGACTGGTCACGGCTGGCGCCTGCTGGACATAGGCGACACGTTCGCAGGGTGGATGGCGAACACTGACTATCGCGAGGCATACTTCGAAGACCCGGAAGCTTTGGCGATGAAGCTACGGAGCGACTTCGTTCAGGACGCCGCTGGCAGAATCCGTGAAATACTTACGGCCGAAGGGACTGACGAAGATACCGTGGTTGCTGTCCAAGGCGTCGGGTGCCTCTTCGGCTTCACCCGTGTTTCGCTGGTTCTCAAGGAAGTGGTCAAGGACATCCGGGGCAGACTGTTGGTGTTCTTCCCCGGTGAATACGAAGAAAACAAATACAGATTACTGGACGCAAGGGATGGCTGGAACTACCTGGCCGTACCTATCACGCTTCATAATGGGGTAAACGACTGATGAAAAACAGAGAACTCTTTCAACGCGATCCTGCCTTAGCTAAGCTCCTGAATGATGGCGTTGCTGCCGTGCGCGAGACAGCAAGCGCCAAGGAAATCGAGACGCTCCGTTATGAACTCACACATTTTGTGTGCGAGGGCCAGTACGAGGACGGTTTGATCCGCATACTTGAGTCCTACCTCGGCAACGTCAGTTCGACGACACAACCGGCGGCCTGGGTGAGCGGCTTCTATGGCAGCGGGAAATCCCACCTCTTGAAGATGTTCCGCCATTTGTGGGTGGATACGCTCTTCACTGATGGCGCAACCGCCCGCGGACTGGTGAGCCTCCCGCAGGAGGTGCAGGATCTTCTTCGTGAACTCGACACGTTGGGCAAGCGGAATGGCGGCTTGCATGCCGCGTCAGGAACGCTCCCTTCCGGCGGTGGCGAGAGCGTCCGACTGGCGGTCCTGAGCATCGTGCTGGTATCCAGGGGATTGCCTGAGGTGCTTCCCCAGGCGCAATTCTGCATGTGGCTCCAGAAGAATGGCATCATAGACCAGGTTAAGGCCGCAGTTGAATCTGCCGGCAAGGAATTTTACAGCGAACTCCATGATCTTTATGTCAGCCCTATCCTGGCCAAGGCCGTTCTCGATATCGACCCCGATTTCGCCGCTGACCTGAAGCAGGCGCGCGCGGCCCTGCGGGCGCAGTTTCCCGTGGTCGAAGACATCTCGACTAACGAATTCATACGGCTGGTCCGCGAGGTACTTTCCGTCGATGGACAAATCCCCTGCACCGTGATCGTGCTGGATGAAATCCAGCTTTTCATTGGCAACGATCCGGGCCGATCAACAGATGTACAGGAAGTTGCCGAAGCCCTTTGCAAGCAACTATACAGTCGAGTGTTACTGATTGGCGCGGGCCAAACCGCCCTGGCAGGGTCTGTCCCGTTGCTTCAACGACTCAACGGTCGGTTTACCATGCCGGTGGAACTCTCCGACGCCGATGTGGAAACAGTTACCCGTCGTGTCGTGTTGGCGAAGAAAGTGGACAAAAAGAAGGCCATTGAAGAAATGGTCAACGCCCATGCCGGTGAAATCAACCGCCAGCTCGCCGGCACGCGCATCGCCGCCTGTGCTGAAGACCGAGACATCATTGTCGATGATTACCCACTACTGCCAGTCCGTCGACGCTTCTGGGAACATGTGCTTCGCGCGGTGGACGTACCTGGTACGGCCAGTCAGCTTCGCACGCAACTTAAAATTGTTCACGAGGCCGTTCGGCAGTCAGCAGAGGAAAACCTGGGTACCGTGGTTCCCGCGGACTTCATCTATGAGCAGATCAGTCCCGACCTACGCAAGACTGGCATCCTGCTCCGTGAAATCGACGAGACGATCCGCAACCTTGACCACGGCTCTGATGATGGCCGGCTCGCCCAGCGGCTTTGTGGCCTGATCTTTTTGATCCGCAAGCTTCCGCTCGAAGCGGTGGCCGATATAGGCGTCCGCGCGACACCAGAGATGCTGGCAGACCTCATGGTGTCCAATCTGGCCAACGACGGGACGGAACTCCGCAAGAACATTCCGCGCATACTGAAACTCCTGACCGACCCGCCGCCGGAGTCCGAGCGGCCGACCTGGCTAAGGAAAGCCATGCAGGACAAGGGAGCGCTGCTTATTGAGATTGATGGCGAATACAGCCTCCAGACCCGCGAGAGCAGTGAATGGGATCGGGAGTTCCGCAACCGCCAGACAAGGCTGAACAGCGACCCGACTTCCCTGCCGATCAAGCGCGGCACGCTCATCAGCGCCGCTTGCGGTGAGGCTCTCAAGGGCATCAAGCTCGTACAGGGCAAGTACAAAGAACATCGGAAGCTGCTGGTCCACTTCGGCAGCGAAACGCCGCTGACCGGCAGGACCGAAATTCCCATATGGGTCCGCGATGGCTGGGGAGAGAAGGAAAGCACTGTCGTCAACGATGCTCGCGCCGCCGGCAGTGACAGCGCGATCGTCTACGTTTACATTCCCAAAGCCAGCGCTGATGATCTGCAAAAGGCCATCGTCGAATACGATGCAGCCAAGTCCACGCTGGAGTTCAAAGGTACGCCCACCTCTCCTGAAGGCTGCGAGGCCCGTGACGCCATGGCTACTCGCATGGCTGCGGCTGAAACTTCCCGCAACCAGATTTTACACGACTTGATTGACCGTGCGAAAGTCTTCCAGGGTGGGGGTGGCGAACGGTTCGAATTAAATCTCGTGGCCAAGGTCGAAGCCGCTGCACAGGCATCGCTCGACCGACTTTTCCCCAGCTTCAAGGATGCCGATGACGACCGCTGGACCAACGTCATCAGCCGCGCCAAGAACGGTGACGAGGCGGCCCTGTCGGCCGTGGACTGGACCGACGCTCCTGAAAAGCATCTGGTCTGTGCGGCAGTGCTCGCTGAGGTCGGTTCGGGTAAACGTGGAAAGGAAGTCCGTGATGCCTTCGGGGCCAGTCCCTATGGCTGGCCTCGTGATGCTGTGGATGCCGCGCTCATCGTCCTGCACGCCACCGGTCACATCCGCGCCACCCACAAGGGCATGACCCTCTCACAGGGTCAGCTTGATCAGGCAAAGATTCCCGTGACCGACTTCCGGGCGGAGACAGCCACGATCAACGCCAAAGAAAAGATCAAACTTCGCAAGCTGTTCCAGACGGCGGGCGTTGACTGCAAACCCAACGAAGAAACCGCCAAGGCCCCGGTATTTCTGGCTCGCCTGTCAGAACTGGCCGAGTGTGCCGGCGGCGATCCACCCATGCCAGTCCGGCCGGCGACGGTCCATCTGGATACCCTCCGCGGCTTCGGCGGTATCGAACAATTGGCCGGAATCCTCAAGCAGCACGATACGCTCGGGCAACAGGCTGGGGACTGGAGTAAGCTGGCTGACCTTGCCAACAAGCGCAAACCCGCCTGGGTTACTCTCTGCACGCTCCTCAAGCATGCCGAGGCCATCCCTGGAACCGAAGAAATCCGCAGGCAGGCCGACGCGGTGAAGTCCGAACGCCGGCTGCTCGACACCAGCGATCCCGTGCCGGAGATCCGCAAGGCGGCCGTTGATGCGCTCCGTACCACTGTCACCGGAGCCTATGCCGAGTATGAGAAAATTTACAACGAACAGATGGCCGCTTTGACTGGCAGCGACAACTGGAAAAAACTAAAGGCCGAACAGCAGAAACAAATCCTTGCCGATGAAGGTATTGATGGACTGCCACTGCTTTCCGTAGGCAATGAAGGAGACCTGATCCGGTCACTGGAGCAGACAGCGCTTCCATCATGGAAGACCAAGACTGATGCATTGCCCCAACAGTTCGCCCGCGCCGCCATGGCGGCGGCAAAACTGTTGGAGCCAAAGACTCAACGCGTCCACTTGACTAGCAGCACACTCACAACGGAACAGGAAGTAAAGGCTTGGTTGGCTGGTACAGAGAAGGACCTGCTGGCAAAGTTAACAAGCGGTCCCGTAGTTATTTCCTGAACTGTTCGAAAGGAGAAAATTATGCCCGTATTCATTTCGCATAGAACCGCAGACGATACGATAGCTAAGGAAGTCGCTTATCGCTTGCGCTATCGTCACGGCATCACAGTGTTCATTGACGACATCGACCAGGAAGTTCGGCAAGCGCAAGGAACAGCGGCAATAACGGCTCTGCTTGTGCAACGGATTAATACATGTACCAACTTGCTTGCTATCGTCTCTCAGAATACACAAGGCTCGTGGTGGGTGCCGTTTGAGATTGGCGTTGCCAGGCAGTCTCCGCGGGCAATTACCACAATGACTAATCTAGTTGATGCGTCCCTCCCGGAGTACCTGCTTGAATGGCCACGGCTCCGGGGAGAGGCGGCAGTAGATACCTTTGCTCGACTCTACAAGGAACAGAATAGAGTTTTGACTGAACAGGTATTGGAGAAGCGAGCATCGGCCCCAATGCAGGCGAGCTACGTTGACCGGTTCCAAGCAAGCCTGAAGAACGCTCTTGGTCAGCGATAAGGAGAGATGCGATGAATAGTTTTGGTGACTACGGATTCGGTCAACACCCTCTTGGCATTCGCCCCCTAATGGCGGTGAAACACAGAGTATTTGTAAGCTACCACCATAATGGCGACCAAGCGTATTATGACAAGTTCACGAAGCTTTTCGCAAATGGCTATGAAATAATTACTGATACGTCAATTGAGCGTCAAATCGGCAGCGATAGCGTTACCTATCAACAGCAGGTTATACGTGAGCAGCACATCACCGGCAGTTCAATCACTATTGTCTTGTGTGGGGCTGAAACTTGGAAACGTCGATGGATCGATTGGGAAATTCACATGACACTTAACAAGGAGCATGCTCTCCTTGGGATTGCTCTGCCCACGGCGACAAGAAATTCAGCCGGGCAGATCATTGTGCCCGATCGCCTTCATGCCAATATTATAAGCGGGTTCGCTCACTGGATTGAGTGGACGGAAGACCCTCTAACGTTACGGACAGCGATTGACGCGTCAAAAGATAAAGCTCGGCAGACTCGCAACATCTCCAATTCTGCACCACGAATGGAGAGGAGTCGCCCATGACTTATTTGATTTTCCAAGCCACAATGTTATTGCCGACCGTTTCTGCGTCACCGATAGGACAGGCCGTAGGTCCTACCGACTTAAGTCTTTTGGACTGGAATGGATGGGGTATCGAGATGCGGGTCGGAGTGTTGTGGCTCTTGGTCGCGGTCATCGTCGGGATTGTCGTCTGGTGGCTTCTACCGTGGATTCGAAACAACTGGCTCAAAGGTTACCGAACAAAGGCTGTCAAACTTACCTTCAAGGGCGTTGAGTGGGACATCTGCCTCGACACCGAAACTAGGCGTGTTGCCCATCAAGCATGGGTCGAGATTAAGAGTCGCAAGGTCGGCCTGCCCTTTGAGGAAGGACTTGATGTTATTGTAGAGGTCTACAACTCTTGGTATCAGCTATTTGGTGTTCTGCGCGACCTCGCCAAGAGCATCCCAGCCGACAGGCTTCAAGACTGCGAGGACACGCGCAATCTCGTTGCCCTGTTGATGAGGGCACTCAATGAAGGGCTTCGGCCACACCTCACAAAGTGGCAGGCGAAGTTCAGGCGATGGTATGACTCTGCAGTTGCAAGTGATGACAACAAGGCCAAGTCACCTCAGGAAATTCAGCAGCTCTATCCTCTATACAATGAGTTGGTTGCAGACCTTCGCAAGGTCAGTGATGAGTTCGTCAGGTTCGCCGACTCACTAGAGAAGATTGTGAAGGATGGAAAATAATGGCAACTCTATCCAGTGAACTACGGAACAAATTGGAGCGCGTTGTTATTGAGGCGCGGGACGCTGCTGAGACTGCTGCTCGCGCGGCCCTCGAAACCCTGGCCGTTCATCACCACGAGCCGTATCCGCACATGAATCCGGTACAGCGTGAGTTACGCAATCATCTCCGTGCCCGGGCGCGACAACTCGGGGATCGCAAGCTTCACAAACCTGATAGAAGTGGGAAAGACCATGCTATCTACCATCTAACCGGCGATTGCGCCTATGAGCACTGGCATCGCATGCTCTTTGCCCGCTTCCTGGCTGAGAACAACCTCTTGATCGAACCGGAAGAGAACATGGCCATCAGTTTGGACGAGGCAGGGGAACTGGCTAGGGATGAAGGTGTGGACATGTGGGTCTTCGCCTCCCGGTGTGCACAGAAGATGCTACCGCAAATCTTCCGGCCAGATGATCCGCTCCTTCAAGTGTCGTTCGCCACTGAGCACATCCTCAAGCTGGAGAAACTCCTGGCGTCGTTGCCTTGGGAAGTTTTCACCGCCTCCGACGGGTTGGGGTGGGTCTACCAGTTCTGGCAGAGCAAGAAGAAAGGGGAGATTAATCGTTCCGAAGTGAAGATCGGGGCAGACGAAATCTCCGCGGTAACGCAGCTCTTTACCGAACCATATATGGTGGAATTTCTAATCCACAACACCCTGGGAGCCTGGTGGGCCGGCAAGAGGCTCAAAGCCGAAGGCGCCGCCAGCGCAGGGACAGAAGACGAACTCCGCGCCAAGCTTGCCTTGCCCGGGTTGACATGGGACTATCTGCGTTTTGTCCGTGGACAGGACGAAAACGGAGGTCCATGGCGACCTGCCGCCGGAACCTTTGAAGGCTGGCCGAAGGCCGCCAAGGATATCAAAGCCCTTGATCCCTGCTGCGGATCCGGACATTTCCTGGTTGCGTTGCTTCGCCACCTCGTACCGATCCGCATGGACGAAGAGGGTTTGTCTGCAAATAATGCCGTCGAGGCGGTGCTCCGTGACAACCTCCACGGGCTGGAGATCGATGAGCGCTGCTGTCAGATCGCCGCTTTCGCCCTAGCTCTGGCCGCCTGGACATATCCTGGCGGCGGCGGCTACCGACTACTGCCACCACTCCACATTGCCTGTACTGGAATCAGACAGCAAGCAACGGAAGAACAATGGGTGAAACTGGCCGAGCAATCGGGCATGCCCACTCAAGCCACTGAAGACGATCGCATCAAGAATGGCTTACTGAATCTGCATCGCCTCTTCTCGCAGGCACCGATATTGGGGTCGCTCATTAATCCCAAGCAGCTCAAGGCAGACGTTTTTACTGCCGACTACGAGATGATCCAGCCTTATCTGGCAGCCGTTCTCAAAGCAGAGGAAGTCGACGACGAAACCCATGAACAAGCCGTCGCTGCCGCCGGCATGGCCAAAGCAGCCAACCTGTTGACCGGTAAATACACCCTTGTCATAACGAACGTTCCATATCGGCAAGCAGATGATCTCGATCGGACATTACTGGAATATGCGGAAAAAAACTACCCTGATGCGAAAACCGACCTTGCAACAGTATTCTACTGCAGGTTGAACGACATGCTTTCATTGACTGGATCATCTGCAGTCGTTCTGCCGCAAGGCTTCCTTTACAAGGATTACTATGCACGCCTTCGAAAGCGGCTCTTCCGCGAGCACAACTTTTACGTGATTGCACGACTAGGTGCGAGGGCCTTCCGCGGGATCAACGGAGAGGAAGTGAAAGTCTGTTTGGTTATTGCGGATAAACTGAATTCAACGAAAAAGATCGTCATCAGTCAATACCTCGTCACGTCTGGGGATGCCGATGAGAAGCAGCAAAATCTACAGGTAATTGCAGAGGTGCTTGTCGCTCAGGAGGATGCCCTGGTAAGCGCGAAGTACATCTTACGAGGCGAGCAGAAGGCGAAGGAAAGGCTGCTCGAAGAATATGCATGGTATTCCAATGGCATTCAAACTGGCGACTACCCAAGATTCGGCAAGTGCTTTTGGGAAGTACCCGCTTTTTTAACCCAGTGGTCTTTGCAATTATCTACCGTGCAGGAGTCAGTTACGTATGGTGGCCGAGAACAATGCCTTCTTTGGGAAAGTGGTTGCGGATCGTTGCACCAATTTATTCGAGAAAAAGTCGGGCCAAGCCGAGTTAAGTCATGGGTGCGAGGATTAAACTGCCGCGATCGACGTGGCGTTGCTATCAGTGCTATGGGTGAACTCAAGGCAACACTATATTCGGGTGAGATATTTGACGACAACACTGTCGTTATAATCCCAAAATCAGTTGATCATTTTGACGCGCTATGGGCGTTCTGTAGCGACGCATTATACGACAGGCTCGTTCGGAAAATTGATCAGTCGTCGAAAGTTCGCGGTGCACTTCTTCGCGTGCCATTCGACCTTGCCCACTGGCAGAAGATTGCAGCTGATAAGTTCCCCAACGGCTTGCCGGAACCCGAAAGCGACGACCCGACCCAATGGCTTTTCCACGGCTGGCCGGAAGAATCGACCGCTACACTCCAAGTTGCTGTGGCACGGCTAATGGGTTACCACTGGCCAGCTGAACTGGATTGCATGATGCGTCTCAGTGAACAGACTCGGGCGCTAGTCAAGCGGTGCAGGGAACTCTCCAAATTTGTGGACGAAGACGGTATTGTCTGTATTCCATCTGTTCATAGCGAGGAACCTGCAGCCATACGGTTGAATGCGCTGCTGGCTGAGACGAATATTGAGCAAGCAAAGATGCGCGAACTGACCGGTGGGATTGACCTCGACGACTGGCTCCGCAACAGCTTTTTCGAGCAGCACTGCAAACTGTTCCACGATCGGCCGTTCGTGTGGCACATCTGGGACGGGCGGAAGCGCGATGGTTTTCATGCCCTGGTCAACTATCACAAGCTATGTGAAGGCGACGGTAAGGGCCGGCGGCTGCTGGAGAGCCTCACGTACGCATACCTCGGTGAATGGATCACCCGGCAGAAGGACGGCGTGAAGCGCGGTGAAGAAGGTGCAGAAGACCGCCTGGCCGCGGCACTGGAACTTCAGAAGCGGTTGGAGGCGATTCTGGCTGGCGAGCCGCCCCTTGACATCTTTGTTCGCTGGAAACCGCTGCAAAAGCAACCCATCGGGTGGGAACCGGATATCAACGACGGCGTCAGACTGAATATCCGCCCGTTCCTGGCGTCTGACCTGCCCGGTTGCCGGACTGGTGCGGGAATCCTCCGGTACAAGCCCAATATTAAATGGACAAAGGATCGCGGCAAGGAGCCGCAGCGCCCAAAAGACGAATACCCATGGTTTTGGGGATGGGATGAAAAGACTGTCGACTTTTCAGGAGGTGAAACCTTCGACGGAAACCGTTGGAACGCCTGCCACTACACCAACAAGGTTAAGCAAATCGCTCGTGAGACTGCGAAAAAGGAGAAAAGTAATGCCAGCAAATGTTCAGACAATGGCCTATTATGGTGAGAAGCCTTGGCATGGCCTTGGAAAGGAAGTGCCGAAGGGAGTGACCGCTGAAGAGATGATCAGGGCTGCCGGGTTGAACTGGGAAGTGGAACTCCGACCTGCCAGAGGTGCACGGAAAATCAATCGTAAGGGAGAATTCTCTCGCTATGAAATCGTGCGCGTGCCCCGCCCAGGAACAAAAGAAACCGAGGTGCTGTTTGGTGTCGTCAGTCGGCGGTATCAGCCTCTTCAGAACATAGAGGCCTTCGGGTTCTTTGATCTCATAGTTGGAGAACGTAAGGCATATTTTGAGACAGCAGGTGCACTGGGTGAAGGGGAACGGATATGGGTAATGGCCAGGATGCCTGACGCAATGAAAATCGTCAGCGGAGATGAATGCTTCAAGTACCTGCTGTTGTCAAACACGCACTCGGGTGAAGGCTCGGTGATTGTAAAGTTCACAATGGTTCGCGTAGTTTGCCAGAACACTCTGATGTTGGCGATGGACGATGGACAAAAAGCTTATCGCGTGCGGCATAGCAGGCAAATGCAATTCAAGCTTAACGAACTCGCGGATTTCCTGTCAATCACCCAGGAGATTTTCCTCAAAGCCGAAGAGCAATTCAGAAAGATGGTCAAGATCCAGATGACAGGAACTCGACTGAATGACTATCTCGAAGCAGTTTATCCACGTACGGATAATCAAAAAAAGAAAGGCGAAACACCGGCTCGGTGGAAGCATGTGCACGAAGTCTTCGAGAATAGTGACGATCTTCAATTGCCAGGCGTTTGTGGCACTCTCTGGGGAGCATACAACGCCATCACAGGATTTGAAGACTACAAGGAACCACAGCAGGAAGAGCTGCCTGATCAGAGATTGGACCGAATATGGTTTGGTAGTGGCGCTGACATAAAAATGAAGGCTTTGTTTAAGGCTACCGAATTAGCCAATGCTTGGAACTGAAAGAAAAGTTAATCTGAGTGCAGGAAGAATTAACGCAAAAACTGCGGAGGATCGGATAGGAGAATCAATATGAGTAAAGCCAGATATGCACGATTCTGGAAATGCGCTCTACAGGTGAATCCATGGGACTACGCCAGGAAATATCGAGGCCGGGACCACGGACTGGATGAATCAGAGTACAACAATCAGATTCTCCAGACATGCCAGTCTGAAGACATACACGTTGTGGGTATTGCGGACCACGGGAGCGTTGACACGCTGGATGGACTTCGCCAGGTTTTAGTTAATGGCGGGATTGTGGTCTTTCCGGGATTTGAGATTGCATCAGCGGAAAAGGCTCACTTCGTCTGCCTGTTTTCAGAAAACACCACAATTCAGCAACTTGAGCGATACCTGGGCAGCCTTAAGCTGACGGACCCGGACGACGGCGTTCATCCCTCGTCCTTAAGCGCCGAACAGCTCCTATGGGAAATCGAACAGCTCGGCGGCATAGCCTATGCGGCGCATTGCACAGAAAAGAGTGGCGTACTCCAGCGGAAGCTCGACCATGTGTGGAAAAATTCTCTTCTCCTTGCGGCACAGGTTCCCGGCTCGCTTGATGACCTAAAAAATGACGAAGGCAACGCATACCGAATCATACTACGCAACAAGAACCGGGACTACCAGCGAGAGCGTCCGATAGGGATTATCAACGCAAAGGATGTCGCGGAACCGAAGGATTTGCAGTTACCTCAAGCATGTTGCCTGGTACGTATGACCGAGCCTTGTTTTGATGCTTTCAGGCAGGCCTTTCTGGACCCTGAATCTCGGGTTCGGCTGTTAAGTGACCGCCAGGAACGTTTCTTCTCTCAACTGGAGCGTGTGCGCTTCACCGGCGGCTATCTCCCGGGCGTGGATATCCAGTTGTCTGGGCACTTGAACGCTATCATCGGCGGACGCGGCACCGGCAAGACGACTCTCTTGGAATGCATTCGCTATGCGATGGAGCAAGAACCTATCAGCGAACGGGCGAAACGGACCCATAGAGAGATTGTAAAACAGAATCTTGGGGCTGGACGTGTTGAGATCGACATCCGTTCATTCACCATGCAGGGACGGAGATTCACGATCTCCCGCCGCTATGGTGAAGCCGCAATTGTTCGCGACGAATCGGGCAACACCTCGACGTTCCGGCCTGCCGACCTGCTTCCCAGGCTCGAAATCTTTGGTCAAAACGAGATCTTTGACATTGCGCAGGACGAAGGTGGATTGACAAGCCTGTTGCGGCGGTTTCTCTCCAGCAAAGACGCGACCGACCGGCGTAGGATAGAAATCCAGGACAAGCTCAGGGGAAATGCAAAGCGCCTGGTCGATGCGCGGAGTAAACTTGCAGAGATCGAAGACCAGGTGGCACGCCTCCCCAAACTGGAGGAACAGGCTAGACAGTTTCAAACGATCGGCCTTGGTGAAAAACTCGCTATTGTTCCAAAGTTGGAGAAGGAGAGACAATTGGCGGCGCGCATCGAGGAAGAGCAGCGTAATGTTCAGGAAGCACTGGTCAGTTTGGAGGATGCGCTGCCCGACGCAACTTTCCTTGGTGAAGAAGTCGTTAAAGGTCTCCCCCATGTACAAGAAATCAGAAAACTCAGAAGTAATCTGACAACACTGCACTCTGAACTTGAAACTTTAATAGCCAATGCCAAGCAGAAAGTGGAGGTCTCCGATACCGAAATCAAAGCAAAAATAACCGCTTTGTCAGCAAAGATTACCGGTGAAGAAGCCACCCTGGAACAGGAATTTGCCAAGATACCTGCTTTTCAAGGCCGTACCGGCCGCGAAATCGGATCGGCATACCAACAAGTGCTTAAAGACATTGAACGGATTCGACCTTTAAAAACAAAGCGCGACACCAGACAAATGCTTGTCACCGAACTTCGCAAGGAACGGAACAATCTACTTGCCAATCTCTCAGAGGCTATTGCAAATGCCGCAGCAGAGATTGATGTAGAATTAAAGATACTGCGTAAGAAGTTGGAAGGAAAGCTCCGCCCATCTGTCGATCACGCAGCAAACCGCAGAGAATTAAAAGACTTTATCATGAAATGCAACTTGGAAGGTGTGGGTGAGGCGCGATTACGCTGGCTTGACGATGCAGAGGAGTTCTCTCCCATCAGACTCGCACAGACGATAAGGCAGGGCGCAGAAGCGCTTAAGAATGCCGGGTGGGGGATGACTGCCGGTGTGGCAGAGGCTTTGACGAAACTTTCGGAATCTAAACTTCTTGAAATTGAAGCCATGGTATTGCCAGACATTATCCGGCTGGAGTTAAATGTCGCGCATATCGGCAAGGAAGAATATCGTCCGATATCCAAACTCTCGACCGGGCAACAATGCACGGCCGTGTTGCACTTGCTGCTCTTGGAAAACCGGGATCCCCTGATCGTCGATCAGCCGGAAGATAATCTCGACAATGCATTCATTGCGGAACGCATTGTCACTGAGCTCCGCTCTGCAAAGCTCGGGAGACAGTTTATCTTCGCAACACATAACGCGAACATCCCCGTGTTTGGTGATGCAGAGTGGATCGGGGTGCTGCAAGCCAGCGAAGGCCAGGCCAACATGCCTGATGAATTCCAGGGTGCGGTGGACGTACCTGAGATCCGCTCTCAGGCTGCTGCCATTCTGGAGGGAGGGAAAGAGGCCTTCATCCAACGTAAGGAAAAATATGGTTTCTGAAAAGGGGAATTCTGATGCTTAAGATTGAACTTTTGGAGATCATCGCGGCCGGTGAAAATTCAGGTATTGAATTCAAGCGGGATGATGTACGCCCGGAACAAATTGCGCGGGAAATCGTTGCCATGGCCAACCTGAAAGGGGGACGGCTCTTACTTGGCGTTGACGACGACGGAACAATTACCGGAATTCAACGTCCGAAGACCGAGGAATGGGTAATGAATATCTTAGCCACCAAAATCCACCCGATGCTTCTGCCATTTTACGAAGAGGTGGTGTTAGACAATGGCAAACGTGTGGCTGTAGTGACCATTTCAGAAGGACCTAGCAAACCTTATGTTCTCAGACATGAGGGTAGAGAGGAAATCTTCATCCGCGTGGGGTCCACAACACGGCGGGCTACCCGGGAACAGCAGGCACGCTTGCACGAAATGGGCGGCATACTTCATACCGAATTACTGCCAGTTTCCGGCGCTGGCCTTAACGTGCTTGACCGTCAACGTATCACCGATTTTCTACAACATATCTTGCAGGACGCCATATTGCCCAAATCAGATACTGAATGGTCTCAACGTCTTATGGCGCTTGGCTTCATGACCAGCGGACCTGGAGGCATTCCTGTCTGCACGATTGCTGGGCTTTTGCTTTTTGGTTTCGCTCCGCGAAGTTTTTTACGCCAGGCCGGCATTCGGATTATGATTTTCGAAGGTAGCGAAAAGGCTTACCATGCGCTCTACGACAGGGTTATAGACGCTCCTATTCTTCCCCTGTGGACTACGTCCAATGAAAACGGACGGGTTCAAGCTGCTGATGGGCTTCTCGAAATAGTTAATTCAATCATACAGCCCTTTATTTCAGAAGAAAGCAGTAAAATTAATGTGGCCTTTCGTAAAGAGGTATCGCAGCGCTTCTCCCGGGAAGTTATCCGGGAAGTCCTGCTGAATGCAGTCGCTCACCGGGACTGGACGCGCTTTACCGACATTGAACTGGTTATCTACGCTGATCGGCTTGAACTGACCAGCCCTGGTCCATTGCCTAATACGATGACGATCGAAAAGATGATCGCGGGCCAGCGATCGCCACGTAATCCTCTTCTTGTCGATATCCTGCGTGATTATGGATATGTGGATGCACGGGGCATGGGTATCAGGAATAAGGTTATCCCTCTCGTCCGCAAAATGACCGGGCAGGACCCAATATTCGAAGAAACCGATGATTATTTAAAAACGATCATTCCTGCCGCTGGAGTAAGCAAATGAAAGATGAAACGACCCTGATAGAGTCTGTCTTGGCCTCTCTGGCACACGCTGCACGGTACAATCCCGGTGACATGGTTGCTCCGGCAGCCGTTCTATGGACAGACACGGATGGGCAGTGGCGACTGGTGGTTGAACAACTTCGAAGGTTCATGCCAGGACTGCTGACACTTGGTGAGTACGATCCACAGACACGCACCGGACCAGCGATCTGGTTGCGGTGTGTGATCGAGCCAGTGGTTCGGAAAGAGAAATTCACAGACCTGCAATGGCCGGACGATGCAACGCCTGTGATTTACATGCCGGGTGTGAGCCGCCAGACACTTCGGGCCGTCGAGGAATGCCCTGACGGGCTTAAGCCACTGGTGGAGCTTCAGTATCGCGGTACGGTCTGGACGCAGAAAAACGGCAAGGACTGGACAGTTCTTGCTTTCCTCATTAGTGAAGATGGGGGGATGGGTTTGGATGTGGCTGGGGACAGGCTTACACTCCAGGCGATTCGGGGCGCTTTGTCGAAATTGTCAGTAACGCCGGTAAAGCAGTTGAGAAACAAAAGACTGGAGGCTGAGGACTTCGACCGGTTGATGATTGGCGACCCAACCCGCGATCTGCTGCGCTGGCTGAATGACCCGGATGGGGTGCGTAAGGAGTTGGACCAAGGAACCTGGGCGGCATTTCGCAATCGCTGCCGACAGGACTATAGTTTTAATCCAGAAACAGATGGAGACATTGTAGCCGGCGAAAAGCTCGGGATACGCGAGGGCACATGGTATGGCGTTTGGGAACGTTTCGTGGAGGCGCCGGCGTTCTATCCGAGAGTTCCGGAGCTCCTGCGACGCTCTAAGCCATCGGGAAAATTGATCTTTGATAAAGATTCATGGCCGGATGAGAATGAATCCATGGAAAATGAACTTCGGAGTGCTCTATTAAAGACAAGCGCGATGAGTCCCGACGAAGCTCGACAACAACTGGAACAGTTGGAAGTCAAGCATGGAGTACGTCGTAACTGGGTATGGGCTAGATTGGGCATGAGTCCGCTGGCCAATGCCATGGAGCATCTGGCAGCCGTGGCCAAACGGACCGAAGTAACGCTTGGTGGCGAATCGGTCGATGCCATGGCCAGACTTTATGCCGAGGGTGGATATCTCGCTGACGATGCAATGCTTCGATCCTTGGCTTGTGTGAAGACGGCGGAAGATACCACAGCCGTCCAGACAGCAGTAAGATGCGTTTATCTGCCTTGGCTGGAGGACACGACCAGGCATTTCCAACAATGCCATTCGGTTAAGTCGTTGCCTTCAGTGGAACAACAGGAAGTTGCCAAAGTTAACACACATGAATGCATCTTGTTTGCCGATGGGCTGCGGTTTGACATAGGACAGCGACTCGCAGCGATGGCCAGCGAGCGGAACATTGAAGTGTCTGTCACTTGGCGCTGGGCTTCACTTCCCACAGTAACGGCAACAGCCAAGCCGGCAACGTCTCCTATTGCCGGGAAGTTAAGCGGCGGTCACATGAGGGAAGACTTCTCTCCAGAATTGAAGGAAACCGGCGAGACGTTGACTACGGATCGTTTTCGTCGGCTGCTTTCAGATGCTGGCTTCCAGATACTAGGGCAGGTTGATACAGGAGACCCTCTAACGCAGGACGCCAGAGGGTGGACCGAGTACGGAGAGTTTGACAAACTCGGACACGATCTCCAGGTAAAGCTGGCAACCATGATCGAAGACCAATTAGAACTTCTGTTCGAGCGAGTGCAAGGGCTACTGGAAGCCGGATGGAAACGGGTGGTCGTAGTAACCGATCACGGCTGGCTGCTCGTGCCTGGCGGAATGCCCAAAGCACCACTACAAAAGTACCTTGCCGAGAGCCGATGGTCGCGGTGTGCAGCCATTAAGGATACATCGCATGTAGAAGCACCGGTTTCCGGCTGGTCATGGAACTCGCATGAACAATTCGCCCATGCGCCAGGGGCTTACTGCTTTGTGTCCGGGCAGGAGTATGCACATGGCGGCGTGAGCTTGCAAGAGTGCATGGTTCCGATTCTTACCTTTACTGCCATGATGGAATCGCCTCAGTTGATCGTCAAGGTATGTGAAATTCAGTGGATTCACCAACGCTGCCGAGTAAAGGTTGAACCAGTGGCGGAAGGAATAATGGCGGATCTGCGGACGAAACCAAGCGTTGCCAGTTCAAGCATTTCTGGCCTTAAACGTCTGGATGCCCATGGAAAGGCGGCGCTGCTGGTCGCTGACGACACGCTTGAAGGAACAACGGTCAGCCTGGTTATTGTCGATGCTTCTGGACGCGTCATTTGCAAAGAAGCTACTACCGTCGGAGGTGACAGATAGCATGAAAGAACTCGACCATCTTGACCAACTTGCGGCATCTGCATTCGACGGTTATTTGGTTCGCAAGGACCTGGTAAGACGGTACAGCCGGCAGTACCCCGTTCCGACTTACGTTGTGGAATTCCTGCTCGGACGTTACTGCGCGTCCGTAGACTCACAGGAAATCGACGAAGGATTGAAAATCGTTGAACGTCAGCTGCAGGATCGCACTGTCCGCACAAGCGAGCAGGAACTTTTCAAGGCACGGGCGCGTGAGAAGGGTTCAGTAAAATTGATCGACATTGTCAAGGCGCGCCTCGATGCCAAGACAGACTCATTCCTGGTTGAATTGCCAAGTTTGGGAATCAGGGACGTCCGGATTGCAGACGCGATAGTGCATGAGCATGAGCGAATGCTGACCGATGGTTTCTATGCTGAAGTAACACTGACCTACGATGCAGCCATTGCGGCTGAGAAACACGGCAGGCCATTCGCTATCGATAGTCTGCGGGCAATCCAGCTTTCCAAGTCGGATGTCCTGGCAACCCTGAGAAAAGGCCGCGAGAGTTTTACTAGTTATGAGTGGAAGGATTTCCTCCTGCGCTCTGTAGGTTTGGAACCGGCGACAATGTCGGATCGGGCACAGATGGTGGTGCTACTGCGAATGATCCCCTTTGTCGAGCGTAACTACAATCTTGTTGAGCTCGGCCCACGTGGCACGGGCAAGAGTCATCTGTACCAGCAAATATCACCTTATTCGCACTTGATTTCGGGCGGAAAAGCAACAGTTGCTAAGATGTTCGTAAACATGTCCAGCGGTCAGCGGGGGCTTGTCTGCCTATATGATGCGGTTTGCTTCGATGAAGTGTCAGGTATCTCTTTTGACCAGAAAGATGGGGTAAACATCCTTAAAGGCTATATGGCGGCCGGTGAATTTTCGCGTGGTAAGGAAAGCATTCGAGCTTCCGGTGGCATCGTGATGGTGGGCAACTTCGATGTGGACGTGGAGCAGCAGCAGAGAATCGGCCATTTGCTCAGCCCGCTGCCACCAGAAATGCGCAACGATACGGCCTTTATGGACCGCATTCACGCCTATGCACCCGGGTGGGATTTCCCAAAGCTCAAGGCAAGTGACCACCTTACAAATCATTTCGGTCTGGTGACGGACTACCTTTCCGAGTGCTGGACGAAGTTACGCGAAGGCACGCGAATATCGGCACTGCAAGGCCGGGCGCATTGGGGCGGCGCGCTGAGTGGGCGGGATATTGAGGCGGTCAATAAGACCATCAGTGGTTTACTCAAGCTTTTATTTCCCGACCCGAATATGTCAATACCCGATGATGATCTTGAGTTCATAATCCGGATTGCCTTGGAGGCACGGCGCCGGGTTAAAGAACAACAGAAGCGTTGCCTGAAAACAGAGTTCCGAAATACGCATTTCAGCTATTTTATGGGCATGGATGGAGTAGAACAATTCGTATCGACGCCTGAACTACACAGCGATGAAGCGATCGAAGCGGACCCATTGCCGCCCGGACAGGTATGGGCGATCAGCCCCGGTGGACAAGATGCAGCGCCATCTCTATATCGCATCGAAGTAACGTGCGGTCCGGGCAATGGAGTGAAGATACTTAATGCACCCGTTCCACCGGCGTTTCGAGAAAGCGTCCGTTTTGGAGAGCAAAATCTCTACTCGCAGGCCAAGTCTCTTGTTGGGGATCGCGACCCTCGCAGCCATGAGTTTTCCGTGCAGTTGCGGGCGATGGATACAGACCATTCCGGACATGGCTTGGGGTTGCCCTTATTGATAGCCCTGTGTGGAAGTTTGATGGAGAGGAGCACGAAGGGTAGGCTTATCGTTATTGGCTCGCTCAATTTGGGAGGTTCAGTGGAAATGATCCCCAACCCGGTCGCCGTCGCCGAGTTAGGGGTTGAAAAAGGAGCTGCCCAGATTCTCATGCCAATTTCGGCACGAAGACAACTACTAGAATTGCCAGACGAAATGGCGACAAAAGTAAATATCGTCTTCTATGCGGACCCAGCGGATGCCTTTATGAAGGCCATCCTCGAATAAGGGTAATTAAAATTAAACTTTGAGGGTGCGACGTGTCCATATATAAGAAAAAGTGTTGTGGTTTAATGAAACCGGACAGACATTCGCCGATGCCAGAAAGGCATATGAAAAAGAGATCAGGAAATGGGAGCCGATCATTGAAAAAACGGTCGATTTATTCGTGCGGATGAACACGATGCAGGCGGAGATTGTCTCGACAGTCCTGTTTGCAGAAAAAGAATTGACGAGAAGCGGAAAAAATAAACCTGCCGAAACCGATGTCCTGTCCTATGTACTCGAATGGAAACAGAAACTTCGTCCCCCACTTGACAGTGAAAAAGTCGCTCATACCATCAGGAATTTGGCCATGCTTAAATGGCTGAATGTTCAGCCCAGCCCCAACTTGCCCGTTGCAGGCAAGTTTATCCATGTCGCCGAAATCATCAAAATGCGTAGGCACTCCGTAGGCGCCAAAGCAAGTAATAAAAGATAATAAAATTGAGTAAAAATGGCGGAAGTGCATGGGAATCGAACCCACCTGGGACGGTTTTAGCGCCCCACACCGGATTTGAAGTCCGGGAGGCCCACCAGTGACCTTGGCACTTCCGTGGGGAAGAAAAAGCGGAAAATTGTAAGTTGTCTGAAAGCTGCGGCATTAAACCCCAAACGGGGTCGGCCTGTCAACCATTATCTCTGACTGATCCGGGTACTCCGGGTTGCAGCCCTGCAAACCGCTCTGGTAACTACCCCAATTCCCCCAATCTGTCAACAGTCGCATCGTTTGTTTTTCATCTTGTATTGTTGGTTTTTATATTATATTTCCAAAATATAAGAGTTTAATTTTCCAGAAATCGAGGGGGCGACTTATGAGCTTATCAGACCTGCAGTCAGAAATCCGCGCGTTGCTTCATGAACGGAACGCCATCCTGCTGGCGCATTATTATCAGCGGGAAGAAGTTCAGGAAATTGCCGATATACTTGGAGATTCGCTGGCCCTGAGCATCGAGGCGGCTCGGACGAATGCCGATGTCATCGTTTTTGCCGGTGTTCATTTCATGGCCGAAAGCGCCTCCATCATTTCTCCGGACAAGACAGTTCTTCTGCCGCATCTGGGTGCGGGATGCCCCCTGGCCGACAAGATAACACCCGTATCGCTGGCAGAGGCCAGAAAAAAATACCCCGACGCCGCGGTCGTCACCTACATCAATTCCTCCGCGGAGATCAAGGCGCACTCCGACATCTGCTGCACCTCGGCCAACGCCGTCAAGGTGGTCAACAGCCTGACGGATGCCCGGCAGATCCTCATGATCCCCGATGGCAACCTGGCCCGTTACACCGCCAGATTCACGGATAAGGAGATCATCCCCTGGGAAGGCTACTGCCCCTTCCATCATTTCGTCCTGCCCGAGGAGGTCGCCCGGGCAAAAGCGGAACATCCCGGCGCCCTGTTCATCGCCCATCCGGAATGCAACGAGGCGGTCGTGGCGATGGCGGACTTTGTGGGCAGCACGTCCGCGATGATCGAGTTCTGCCGGAAAACGGATGTCCGGGAAATCATTGTCGGAACGGAAATCGGGATCATGACCCCGCTGAAAAAGCAGAATCCCGAAAAGATTTTCATTTCCCCATCGGAAAGTCTTGTCTGTCAGACGATGAAACTGATCACGCTGGAGAACATTCTCGCATCCCTGAAAACAATGACCCCGGTGATCAAGGTGCCTGAAGCGATCCGCATCCCCGCAAAGAGGGCTCTGGACCGGATGCTGGCCGTGCGGTAAGGCACTCTTAAACCCTTGCCGGTCATGGAGATTAAACACCGGCACTCCATCCTGAACAGGATGATGAAATTTGCAGGATAGCAGGTTGACAGGAATTCCTGTCCGGAACTCCTGAGCCGAACGTTAATGAATTGAGAAAAATCATATCCCTCCAACGAGGACCGGCCGCTCCGGTCCTCCGCATGCTTCGCGAAAGAATAGAAGGCGGCGTTGAGCGGTTGTCCGTGAACAGGCTTCACGGATCGGCCAATGCCTTTCTGATCGCGGCGCTGTCGGAACAACTCGGCAGGCCCCTTGTCGTCCTGAGCCCGACGGAGAAAGAGGCAAGGGAAACTTTTCAGGATCTTTCCCTCTTTCTCGGTAGCGGCAAGGTTCTCCTCTATCCCCCCTGGGATATCCAGACAACGGACATGTTCGCCCTCCAGCGGGACGTCGAGCTGGTCAGGATGGAGGTTCTGGCCCGCCTGCTGACAGACGAACCGGCTGTAATCGTCGCCTCCCTCAAGGCCCTCATGCAGAAGGTTGTCCCGCGAAGCATCCTTGACGCCTACCTGGAGATTCTCGCTCCGGGCAGCGAGGTTCCCCGGGATGAACTCGTTGCCAAGCTGGTTGCCGGCGGTTATCAGCGGATGACCCTGGTGGAGGACAAAGGGGAGTTCAGTCTGCGGGGGCATGTCCTGGACATCTTTCCTCCTTTGGAGGATTCCCCGCTCCGCCTGGAGTTCGACGGCGACGATCTGGAATCCCTGCGCGCCTTCGACCCCGCATCCCAGCGTTCCACCGGCAGGCGGGAGGCCTTTGTCCTGTCCCCCGCGCGGGAGGTCATCCTCTCTGAAGAACGCCGTCAGAGGGCGCTGCAGAACATCCGTTACCGGGCTGCCGCCCTGGAACTTCCCCGGAATGTGCGCGACCGGCTGTCCGAAACGATCGATGCCGGTCTGTCCACCTCCTTCAATCCCCTCTTCCTGCCTCTTTTCTATGAGTCCCTGGCCCCGACTTCGCCGGATTCCCCAACGGAGAATGCAACGGCCACACAAGCGGTCCGGCTGGGAACCTTTTTCGATTACCTTCCCGGAAACTGTTTTGTCGTGCTCGATGACGCCCTGGCCATCGAAAACGCAGGGGAAAGAATCGAAAACGAGATTGACCGCTGTCTGCTGAAGGCGGAACGGGAAGGCAAGTTCTATCTGGAACGGGAAGCCTCCTACGTAACAAAGGATGCTTTTATAAAGGATCTGCGCCGGTTTCAACGGATGATACTGGAAGGCCTCGCTCTCGGCCGCCTGACGGAATATGCTTCCGGAAATGGGGAAAAAACACAAGCCTCCCAGTATGAATCCCTTCCCCTTCCCCTGGCAACGGACCCGGAACTGGGCGATCTTCACCGCGGACCCGGCGGCGAGGAAACCCTGCTTGCCCCTCTGGTCGAGCACATCCGCCGCTGGCTGCAGGAAGGCATGCTGGTGGCGTTCCTCTGTTCCGGCAAGGAAGACCTGCAACGGATGCGTCATCTCCTGGGAAACTATGAGCTGCCCGTCCGGACGCCGGAAGGATCCCTGATCAGCGAAGCCTTTCTTCACTCGGGACCCGGCGTGCTGAGCCTGCGGGAAGGCCGGCTGAGCCGGAGTTTTCTCTTCCCCGATCTGAAACTGGCTGCGATCAGCGAGGAGGAGCTTTTCGGGAAAAAGATAACGGGAAGGCGTATCCGGTCCGCCCGGGAAGGATACTTCCTGCGCTCTTTCGGCGATCTGAAAGAGGGGGACTACGTCGTCCACAAGGAACACGGAATCGGCCTCTATCAGGGGCTGCAGAAACTGAGTGTCGGCGGCATCGAGAACGATTTCCTTCTCATCAATTATCAGAGCGGCGACAAGCTCTACCTTCCCATAGACCGCCTCGATCAGATTTCCCGCTACATCGGTCCCGAGGGCTATGTCCCCAAGGTCGACAAGCTGGGCGGGACGTCCTGGGACACCGTGCGGGAGCGGGTCAAAAAATCCATCCAGGAAGTCGCCGAGGAACTGGTCGCCATTTACGCCGCCCGGGAGGTCATGGAACGGCGATCCTTCGCGCCGCCTGATGCGGTTTATGAAGAATTCAGCGCCGCTTTTCCCTACGATGAAACGCCCGATCAGGCCCGGGCCATCGAAGATATCCATGCCGACATGAACAGCGCAAAGCCCATGGACCGGCTGATATGCGGCGACGCGGGCTTCGGCAAGACAGAAGTGGCCATGCGGTCGGCCTTCCGCACGGCCATGGACGGCCGCCAGACCGCCGTTCTCGTTCCCACGACCATCCTGGCGGAACAGCACTGCCAGACCTTCAGCAGCCGCATGAAGGACTATCCCATCCGCATCGAGGCTCTGAACCGCTTCAAGAGCAAGGCGGAGCAGTCGTCGGTGCTGGAAGGACTCCGCAAGGGCCAGGTTGATATCGTGATCGGCACGCACCGGCTGCTTCAGAAAGATGTGACCTTTAAAAATCTGGGGCTGGTGATCGTTGACGAGGAACAGCGTTTCGGGGTCGCCCACAAGGAAAAGCTGAAGAAACTCAGGACCCTCGTCGATGTCCTCACCCTGACGGCCACGCCGATCCCCCGGACCCTTCATCTTTCCCTGGTTGGAATCCGCGATCTGTCCATCATCAATACCCCACCCGAGGACCGGCAGACCATCAAGACCTATGTCCTGGAATTCAACGAGGAAACGATTCGGGAAGCCATCCGGCGGGAACTGGCCCGCAACGGTCAGGTTTTCTTTCTCCACGACCGGGTCAGGTCGATTTACACGATGGCCCGCCTGGTGGAAAAGCTGGTTCCGGAAGCGGACATCGGCGTCGTTCACGGGCAGATGAAGCCTCGGGAAATCGAGGACGTCATGGGCCGATTTCTACGCAAGGAGTGCAATGTCCTGGTCTGCACGACCATCATCGGTTCCGGGCTGGATATTCCCACGGCGAATACGATCCTCGTCAATCGGGCGGACCGCTTCGGCCTGGCCCAGCTCTATCAGATCCGGGGACGGGTGGGACGATCCAGCGAGGAAGCTTACGCCTACCTCCTCGTTCCCAAAGGGGTTCTCCTTTCCCGGGACGCCCAGAAACGGCTGCAGGTCATCATGGATTTTTCGGAACCCGGTTCCGGATTCCGGATCGCCTCCAGCGATATGGAAATCCGGGGAGGCGGCAATCTGCTGGGGACCTCGCAGTCCGGCCATGTGTCCGCCGTTGGTTATGAACTGTACACGGAGCTGATGGAGCAGACGATTCGGGAAATCAAGGGAGAAACCATACCTGAGGAGGAAATCGTGCCGGAAATCAATCTGGGACTCCCCGCCTTTATCCCCGAAGAATACATGGCAGACGTGCACCGGCGGCTGGTCACGTACAAGCGGATCTCCATGGCCGATTCAAATGAGGAACTGGAAGAAATCCGCGACGAGCTGGCAGACTGCTTCGGCTACCTGCCGCCGGAAGTGACCAACCTCCTCGAGGTCATCCGGCTCCGCAACCGCCTGAAGGCGATCCGGGTAAAAAAGATGGGCTACGACACGAAGCAGATGTTTCTCTTCTTCAGCGCCGACACTCCCGTGGAGCCGGAACGGATTCTTTCTCTGGCCCGCAAAAAGCTCAAGGGACTGCGTCTGACACCGGACTGCAAAATTTACATCCCCATGCCCGGCCTCAAGGGAAGCGAGATTCTCGAAAAGGCAGGCGAGGTGCTGCGGCTGCTTTCCTGAGGAAGGCCATCACCCGGAAAGGATTCACCGGTCAACCATGCCGCTATCCACAGTCAATATTGAATCGGCGTCGCGGTTCTGGCAGCTCCCCATGGCGACGCTCCTGGACCAGCTTGGATCGAGCCATCAAGGGTTGAGCCATGCGGAAGCGTCTGCCCGACTGGCCGGTTTCGGCCCCAACCTGATCCACGGGGAGCGCAAACGTGCGCTGTTTTTTCAATTTCTGGCCAAGTTCCGCAATCCCCTGGTCATCATTCTCCTTGTCGCCAGTGCTGTCTCAGCTTTCACTGGAGACGCCGCCAGCTTCTTCATTATCGGCGCCATCGTCCTCATCAGCGTGACCCTCGATTTTGTTCAGGAATACCGGGCGGGAGAGGCGGCGGAACGTCTGCGCCGGTCGGTGGCGGTCCGTGGAAAGGTACTGCGGGAAGGAAAACCGATCGATATCCCAACGGCGGAAATGGTGCCGGGCGACGTGGTTCTCCTCGCTGCCGGAGACCTGGTTCCCTGCGATGGCCGGGTTCTGGAAGCAAGGGACTTCTTTGTCAACCAGGCGCTTCTCACGGGTGAACCCTTCCCCGTGGAGAAGGCCCCATCGGAAATACCCGGGGAGACCGATATCCTCGCAGCCGGAAATTCCGTTCTCTCCGGAACATCGGTGATCAGCGGATCGGCAAAAGTCATGGTTTGCCGCACAGGACGGGATACGGAACTCGGCGGAATCTCCGACACCCTTCTTGCCGAGGCTCCTCCCACCGCCTTCGAGCAGGGAATCCGCCATTTCGGCCTCCTCATTATGCGGATGACCATCTTACTGGTTCTGTTTGTCCTTCTGGTCAATGCCTTCTTTCACCGCCCCTGGCTCGAATCGTTTCTCTTTGCCGTGGCTCTGGCCGTGGGACTGACCCCGGAACTTCTCCCCATGGTCGTTTCCGTGACGCTGTCGCGAGGCGCGCTGCGCATGGCGGCCAATAAAGTGATCGTCAAGCGGCTGGCGGCAATACAGAATCTCGGAAGCATGGATGTCTTCTGCACCGACAAAACCGGCACCCTGACGGAGGCCCGCATCCATCTTGAGCGTCACGTGGATCCCCTCGGCCGCGAGAGTGCACGTGTTCTGGAACTGGCCTACCTGAACAGCTTCTTTGAAACCGGATTGAAGAGCCCTCTGGATGACGCCATCCTGGAGCACAGGGAGATCGACGCGAGCGGCTGGCGCAAGATCGATGAAGTGCCGTTCGACTTCGAGCGGCGCCGTGTTTCCGTGCTCCTTGATAATGGCTCGACAAGGCTGATCGTCGTCAAGGGGGCTCCCGAAGACATCCTGAGCCTTTCCGTCAATTATGAAGCGGATGGAGAAGCCGGTCCCCATCCCCTCGATGAAGTGTCTCGTGAACGGATCAACGGGCAATATGAAGAACTCAGCAAAGAGGGGTTCCGAGTGCTGGGAATCGCCTCACGGCAGGTGGGAATGGACCACATGCATGCCGCGGTAAGCGATGAAACGGAACTCCTGTTCGCGGGATATGCGGCATTTCTCGACCCGCCGAAGGAAAGTGCAAGAACGGCTCTGGCAGGACTTGCCGCCGACAGGGTTGCCGTCAAGGTTGTCACGGGCGACAATGAACCCGTGACCCGGCATGTCTGCGCACAACTCGGCCTTCACGTGACAGGGGCGCTTACCGGAACGGAAATCCAGCATCTCGACGATCAGGCACTCATGGCGCGAGTGGATGAAGTAAACATCTTCTGCCGGATGACTCCCGCTCAGAAAAACAGGGTGATCCTCGCCCTTAAACGGCGGGGCCATGTCGTAGGCTATCTTGGCGACGGCATCAATGACGCCCCGCCCCTTCATTCGGCCGATGTCGGCATATCCGTGGACAGTGCCGTGGACGTGGCTAAGTCAGCAGCAGACATGATTCTGATGAAGCAGGATCTGGGCATCCTCCATGCCGGAGTTCTGGAAGGACGGCGCACCTTCGGCAATATCATGAAATATATCATGATGGGCACCAGTTCCAATTTCGGCAACATGTTCAGCATGGCCGGGGGATCACTTTTTCTGCCCTTTCTTCCCATGCTCCCGGTGCAGATCCTTCTCAACAACCTTCTTTACGACGTCTCCGAACTCCCGATTCCGCTGGATCGCGTGGATGACGATTACCTGAACCATCCAAAGAACTGGGATATGAACTTCATCCGCAACTTCATGCTGATTATCGGCCCCATCAGCTCAATCTTCGATTTTCTCACTTTCTATGTCATGCTGGCGGTCTTCCATGCGGGGGAGGCGCTTTTCCATACAGGATGGTTTATGGAATCCATGGCGACGCAGTTGCTGGTCATCTTTGTGATCCGCACCCGCAGAAATCCATTTAAAAGCCGCCCCAACCCCTGGCTGATCGCCTGTTCCCTGACCGTGGCGGCGGCGGCCATCCTGCTGCCGTTCACCCCTGCCGGCGCGCGTCTCGGGTTTGTAACTCCGCCGGCGTTCTTCTTCCTTTTCCTGACGGCCATTCTTCTGGCCTACCTGATCGTGGTGGAAGGGATGAAGCAGTGGTTCTTCCGCCGTTATGCAGTGAAGTAAAGCAGCGGCATCCCCCTGATGCCGAAAAGGTTTCCTGAACAGACAGAGAGAGGGAAAAATGGACAGAATCAAAAGAGCAGGAAGTCCCATACATGCTTTCTTTCCGACCGGGATCGAAGGGTTCGATGCGCTGGCGGAGCTGGCGCTGGACATGCGCTGGTCCTGGAATCATGCCGCCGATGAAATCTGGAACCAACTCGATCCAGATCTCTGGGATCTCACCCACAATCCCTGGGTCGTTCTGCAAACCGTCTCACGGGAGCAGCTCCAGCGGACGCTGGACGATCCGGTCTTTCGCAGAAAGGTCGACGACCTGGCTGCCGCCAGGCGCCATGAGGCGGAGGCCCCAGCCTGGTTTCAGCAACAGTATCCCCTGGACGCCCTGACTTCCGTCGCGTATTTCAGCATGGAATTCATGTTGAGTGAAGCGCTTCCCATTTATTCCGGCGGGTTGGGAAATGTAGCCGGCGACCAGCTCAAAGCGGCCAGCGACCTGGGCGTGCCGGTTATCGGTGTGGGACTGCTCTATCAGCAGGGGTATTTCCGTCAGGTGATCGACATGCACGGCGAGCAGCAGGCCCTCTTCCCTTACAACGACCCCGGGCAACTGCCGGTCATGCCGGTGCGTGAGCCGAACGGCGAATGGCTGCGGCTGGAGATCATGTTTCCCGGTTATCCGCTCTGGCTGCGAGCCTGGCAGGTTCAGGTGGGAAGAGTGACCCTTTATCTGCTGGACACCAATGACGCGGCGAATTTTCCCGCCTATCGGGGTGTTGCCGGCGAGCTTTACGGCGGGGGGCCGGAGCAGCGCCTGAGACAGGAAATCGTCCTCGGGATGGGTGGCTGGCGACTGCTCGAAGCACTCGGTATCAAGCCCGATGTCTGCCAACTGAACGAAGGGCACGCAGCCTTTGCGGTCCTGGAAAGGGCGCGCATCTTCATGGAAGAGACAGGGCAACCTTTTGAAACGGCGCTGGCCGTTACAAGGGCGGGCAATCTCTTCACGACCCACACGCCGGTAGCCGACGGATTCGATCATTTCAATCCCCGGATCATCGAACATTACCTGGGGGATTACGCACGGAACCATCTGGGAATCCCCCTGCGGGATCTTCTGGCCCTGGGCCGTCTCGATCCGGACGATCCCGCCGAAGATTTCAACATGGCATACCTGGCCATACGCGGAAGCGGCGCGATCAATGGAGTGAGTCGTCTGCACGGGAAAGTGAGCCGGCGCATCTTTCAGTCTCTCTTCCCACGCTGGCCGGAAGTCGAAGTGCCGGTGGGTCATGTGACCAACGGCGTTCACATGCCGAGCTGGGATTCTGCAGAGGCCGATGGCCTCTGGACCGAGTTCTGCGGCAAGGAGCGCTGGCTGGGGATAACGGAGCACCTGGAGGAAAAGATACGATCCGTGCCGGAGGATAAACTCTGGCAGCTCCGCGCCGATAACCGCAAATCTCTTGTCGATTTCGTTCGCAGGCGGCTTTCCAGGCAGCTGGCCGCCTCAGGCGCAACCGCCGGGGAAATCGGGAATGCGCGGCACATCTTTGATGCGAACGCCTTGACACTGGGGTTTGCGCGCCGTTTTACAACCTACAAGAGGCCGAATCTGCTGTTGCATGACCCGGAAAGGCTGCTGCGCATCCTCACCGTTGCGGAACGCCCGGTGCAGCTTATCGTTGCAGGCAAGGCCCATCCGGAGGACGAGGCGGGAAAGGCCATGATCCAGGAATGGATGCATTTCATCCGACGCCCGGAAGCCGGGGGACACGTCGTTTTTCTGAGCGATTACGACATGCTGCTGACGGAAAGCCTGGTCCAGGGAGTGGATGTCTGGATCAACAGCCCACGGCGTCCCTGGGAGGCATGCGGGACGAGCGGCATGAAGGTGCTTTCAAACGGAGGGCTGAACCTGTCGGAGCTGGACGGATGGTGGGCTGAAGCCTATACGCCCGAAGCGGGATGGGCGCTGGGCGACGGCCGCGAACACGACAGCGACCCGGCCTGGGATGCCGCCGAAGCCGAAGCGCTGTACACGATCCTGGAACAGGAAGTGATCCCTGAGTTTTACTGCCGGGATTCCAGGGGCATACCGACCGCCTGGATGGCGCGTATTCGCGAGAGCATGGCACGCTTGACGGCGTACTTTTCCAGCAACCGGACAGTGCGTCAGTACACGGAACAATACTATATCCCCGCTGCCGCTGCCTTCCGGGAACGCGCCGCCGACAGGGGCGCGCCGGCCGTTGAACTGGTGAACGGGCTGCGCGACGTGACAAGGAAATGGAAGAATCTTCGCTTCGGCGAAGTGGCGGTTACGACAGACGAGAGCGAGCATCTGTTTGAGGTTCAGGTTTATCTGAACGGCCTCAGCCCGGATGATGTGCGTGTCGAGCTGTATGCGGAACGAACCGTCGACGGCGATCCCGTGCGTCTTGAAATGACATGCGGCCCGAAACTGGTAGGCGCGGAAAACGGCTACGTCTACTTCGCCCGGGCGAGCGCAGCAAGGACGGCCGCCGACTATACGGCGCGCGTGATACCGCACCTCGCCGGGAGCATGATTCCTCTCGAAGCCGCCCACATCCTCTGGCAGCGATGAGAAGAACAGGCCGCTCCGGCCGGCATTATTTCAGCGAAAACGTAATTCAAGCCGGAAAGTTCTTACCGCATGCAGGGATGATCTAACGATTGAAGCGGTCGCCATATTCTGATAGAGTGGCCACCTGAAATTTCCAACCTGCTTTACATCGGTTTTTTCCGAAAGCCGGCGAAGCAAATTCCTAAATGCACAAAAGGGAGGTTTTCCTTGAAAAAATTACAGATTTTCACTTTTTTACTGCTGTCCGTCCTGATGGCCACTCTTCAGGCACGGGCGGAAATCGTCGACCGCATCGTCGCTTTCGTCAATGACGAGATCATCACCCTTCATGAACTGAATACCGCTTTCGAGCCCTACCGGAAAAAGATCGATGACAGCTACAAGGGAACGGACAAGGACCGGATCATGTCGGAAACTCGACTCACCCTGCTTAACCGGATGATCGACAACCTGCTGATCGAACAGGAAGCGAAGAAATCGGCCATTGCCGTCTCGGACGAAGAGGTCATGGCCTCCATCCGGGATAACCTGGCCCGGAGAAAGACGACAATGGACGCCTTCCAGCAGTCCCTGGCCCGCGAAGGAACCAATTTTGAGGACTATAAAAAAGAAATGCGGGATTCCATGGTCCGGACGCGTCTCCTGCGGAGGGAAGTGCGCTCCAAGGTTACGGTGAACGACGAGGAGATCGGAGAATACTATCGCCTCCACCGCGAAGAATACGAAGGGAAGGACGCGGTGAAATTAAAGCATATCCTGCTGCTCTTCCCCGGAAACATGGATGAAAATGCCAAAGCGAAGCTGCAGGCGGATGCGATGGAAATTCTGAAGCGTCTCAGGATGGGCGAATCCTTTGACTCGCTGGCAGCCCGTTTTTCCCAGGGACCGGCGGCATCTGACGGCGGAAATGTGGGCTTTGTGGAAAAGGGCGCCATGCTGCCCGAGGTGGAAAAAGCGGCCTTCAGTCTGGACAGGGATAAGATCAGCGACCTCATCGAATCCCCCGTGGGATTTCACATCATCAAGGTGATCGACCGTCGGGGCCCAGGCCTCAAGCCGATCGAAGAGGTGCGGGCGGAAATCAAGTCCCGCCTTGAAGACGGAAAGATAGAGAAGAAATTCGACTCCTGGATCAGCGAATTAAGGGCAAAATCGCTCGTGGAGATCAAATTGTAATTCTTTCCGGGATTCCTGTACGCCTGAAGGGCTTATCGTTCATGTCCGGTTTTATCCGTATCAAGGGTGCTTCACAGCATAACCTGAAAAACGTCAGTCTCGACATTCCCCGGAACCTGCTGGTTGTTATCACCGGGGTCAGCGGTTCCGGAAAATCCTCGCTGGCCTTCGACACGATCTATGCTGAAGGTCAGCGGCGGTATGTGGAGTCACTGTCCACCTATGCCCGGCAGTTTATCGGCCAGATGGACAAGCCGGACGTGGAATCCATCGAGGGGCTTTCGCCCGCCATCGCCATCGAACAGCGCTCCACCACGCACAATCCCCGTTCCACCGTGGGTACCGTGACGGAAATCTACGATTATCTGCGTCTGCTCTTCGCCCGGATCGGCATCCCCCATTGTCCCGTCTGCGGCCGGGAAATCCGTTCCCAGAAGATCGACACGATGGTGGAGACAATTCTCAACCTGCCGGATAAAACCCGACTGACCGTTCTCGCCCCGGTCGTCCGAGGGAAAAAAGGGGAATTTCAAAAGGAATTCAAGAAACTGCAGAGGGAAGGATATGTCCGAGTCCGGGTTGACGGTGAAATCCGCGAACTGGAGGAGGACATCCTCCTTGACAAGAACCGGCGACACGATATCGATGTGGTAGTCGACCGCCTCGTGATTCGGGAAGGCATGCGGCAGCGCCTCCGCGATTCCCTGGAGACGGCCTCCGCCCTGGCCGACGGTCTGGTCCGGATTGACATCGCCGACGGCGGGGAAATACTCTTCAGTGAAAAATATGCCTGTCCCGTCTGCGGAGTCAGCCTCCCCGAACTGGCGCCCCGGCTCTTTTCCTTCAACACGCCCTACGGCGCCTGCCCGGAGTGCAGCGGCCTGGGAACCCGGATGTACTTTGACGAAGACCTGGTCGTTCCCGATCCGGACCTGTCCATCCGGGAAGGGGCCATCGCTCCCTGGGCAGGGCGCAATTCCATGCAGTATCACCAGATGCTGGACGCCCTGGCCGAGCGCTACGGCTTCGACATCAACACCCCTTTCCGGAAACTCCCCGAGAAGGTCCGTAACATTCTTCTTTACGGTTCCGGCAGGGAAGAAATCCGTTTTTATGCCGATCGCGGAGGGCGGCGCTTCTTTTACGACAAGCCCTTTGAAGGCGTGCTCACTCAACTCGACCGGCGGTACCATGAATCCCCCTCCAGCACCGTTCGCCTGGAACTTTACCGTTATATCAGTCTCCGGGAGTGTCCGACCTGCAGGGGCACACGCCTGAAAAAGGAAAGTCTGGCCGTCAGGATAAACGGGAAGAACATCCATGAGGTGTGCCTGCTGTCCGTCCGGGAATGCATGCAGTTTTTTAAATCCCTGCCGCTGACGACTCAGGAGGCGCTCATCTCCGAGCGGATTCTCAAGGAGATCAGGGACCGGCTTACCTTTCTGCTCGACGTGGGCATGGATTACCTGGACCTGGCCCGTTCCGCCGGGACTCTCTCCGGAGGGGAAGGGCAGCGCATCCGGCTGGCGACCCAGATCGGCTCCGGCCTGGTGGGTGTTCTCTATGTCCTGGATGAGCCCACCATCGGACTGCATCAGCGGGACAACGAACGGCTGATCCGCACCCTGAAGCGCCTGCGCGACATGGGCAACACCGTGCTGGTGGTTGAACATGATGCGGACATGATGCTGGCTTCGGACCATATCATCGACATGGGTCCGGGCGCGGGCGTCCACGGCGGGGAAGTCACCTTCCAGGGCACGCCGGAAGACATCCTCCACAGCGAAACCTCCCTGACCGGCCAGTATCTTTCCGGAAGGCTCTCTATCCCCCTGCCCGAGGCCAGGCGTCCCCTTCCCCGACGGTTCATCCACCTGGAAGGCGCCCACGAGCACAACCTGAAGGACATCGACATCCGGATTCCCGTCGGCGTCTTCACCGCTGTGACGGGCGTCTCCGGCTCGGGAAAAAGCACGATGATCATTGAAACCCTCCACCGGGTTCTGAACCGCAGGCTGAACAACCGCAAGGGCGGTCTGGGCAAGATCCGGCGCATCGTGGATCTGGGCGGCATCGAGCGGGTCATTCTGATCAACCAGCAGCCCATCGGCAGGACGCCCCGTTCCAACCCGGTCACTTACACGGGCGCGTTCACCTATATCCGCGATCTTTTCACCGGCCTTCCCGAGGCGCGGATGCGGGGCTACAAACCCGGCCGGTTCAGTTTCAACGTCAAGGGCGGACGCTGCGAGGCCTGCGAAGGCAATGGTCTGATCAAGATCGAAATGCACTTCCTGCCGGATGTCTATGTCACCTGCGACGCCTGCGGCGGCAAACGGTTCAATCCCGATACCCTGGATATCCGCTACAAGGACAGAAACATCGCCGACATCCTGGACATGACGGTGAATCAGGCCCTGGCTTTCTTCGAAAACATCCCGTCTATCCGGGCTAAGCTGCAATCCCTGTATGACGTCGGTCTGGGGTACATCCGCCTGGGACAATCGGCCACCACCCTGTCCGGCGGCGAGGCCCAGCGGATCAAGCTTTCCCGGGAACTGGGCAAGCGGGTCAACAGCAACACCCTGTATATCCTCGACGAGCCGACCATCGGCCTGCATTTCGCCGACATTCAGAAACTGCTGGATGTCCTCATGCGCCTTGTCGATATGGGAAACACGGTGGTGGTTATCGAACACAATCTGGATGTCATCAAGAGCGCCGACTACATCATCGATCTCGGTCCGGAAGGCGGCCCCGGCGGAGGACGGATCATGGCCTCCGGAACGCCGGAGGAGGTCGCCGCCGTGGAGGACTGCCCCACGGGCCGGTTCCTTCAGGCCGTACTGAAACCAACCCCATAAAAAATCACGGGAAACGGCGGGGATTTCAGGACGCGGGATTTCTTCGCAGGCGATGCGCAAGAAGTTTTCTTGCTTCCTCGCCGAAGAGCAGAAGCAGGGCAAAAGGGATCAGAGCGAGCCAGGTTGCCGGTGAAAGGGGATGGGTAGAAAAGATCCTGTTTCCGAACGGAGAATAGACGATAAACAGCTGAAGGCACAGCTCAAAGGCGATGCCGATAAAGATGAAGCCGTTCGAAAAGAACCCCAGACTCCGCACGGACTCCGCAGCCGATCGGCATGCGAAGACATTGCCGATCTGGGAGATGATGATCGCGGTCAGGCAGGCTGTCGTGGCCTGCAGATAAAGCACATCGTTCTGGGGAAGCGCAGTTCCCCAGCTCCATCCCCCGCCGTAGAGGACGTAAAAGAATCCGAACATGCATGCTGCCGCTTCGATCGGGCCGAGGAAAAGGTAGGCACGGAAAAGAACCGATAAATTAAGGAGCCTTTCCTTCCTGCTTCTGGGCGGCTGCTTCATGACCGCCGGTGTCGGCTTTTCCGCACCAAGGGCCAGAGCGGGAAGCATGTCCGTACCAAGGTCAACCGCCAGGATCTGCATGATCGTCAGCGGCAGGGGAATCCGCAGAAGGATGTAAGCCAGGTAGGGCACTGCCTCGGGGATGTTCGAGGCGAAGATATAGGTGATGAATTTTCGAATGTTCTCATAAACGGCCCGGCCTTCTTCAACGGCGTTCACAATGGTGGCGAAGTTATCATCCAGCAGGATCATGTCGGAAGCCTCTTTCGCGACATCCGTTCCTGAGATGCCCATGGAAATGCCGATATCCGCCTTTTTCAATGCCGGAGCATCATTGACGCCGTCACCGGTCACGGCGACCCACTCCCCTTCCTCCTGCAGAATCGAGACCACCCTCATCTTGTGCTTCGGCGTCATGCGGGCAAAGATGATCTCCTTTGCGGAGAGTTTTTCCCGCAGTTCCCGGTCCTCCATCTTCACGAATTCCGGACCTTCGACCACGACCGGCTCTCCCCGGACAAGACCGATCTCCCGGGCAATCGCAACAGCCGTCCGGCTTCCATCCCCCGTGATCATGATGACCCTGATGCCGGCATCATGGCATTTTCGGATGGCCTCCGGCACTTCCGGCCTTGGCGGATCCTCGAGGCCGATGAGGCCGGCAAAGACAAGGTCCGCCTCCAGAGACGAGGAATCGGGGATGAGAAATGAACCCCCATGCTTCTTATACGCAAACGCCAGAACTCTGAGCCCCCTGTCCATGAGTTGATTATAGGCAGTCAATGCCTCTTCGCGAAAGCTCTCATCCACTTCCCGCTCGATGCCGTTGCGGAGCAATCGGCTGCAGAGGGGCAGGATGCTCTCCATGGCTCCTTTCGTATAGACATATTCACCATCGCCCGTTCTGTTCAGGGTCGTCATCCTCTTCCGGTCGGAATCGAAGGGAATTTCGAAGATGCGTTCCGCGCTCAGATCACCCAAGCGTTCCCTGCCCAGTCTGAGGAGCGCCGTCTCCGTCGGATCGCCTTTGTATTCATTGTCAGTGAACCGCGCATTGTTGCAGAAAAATGCCGTCTGCAGAAGCCGGTCATCGACCTGCGCCCGGAAATCTTCGGCAGCGAGGATCCGATCATCTTTCCACAGGGCCGATGCCGTCATGCTGTTTTGAGTGAGCGTCCCGGTCTTGTCGGTACAGACCACGGTGACACATCCCAGGGTCTCCGCGGAGGAGAGGTTCTTGATGAGGGCCTTCCTTTTTGCCATTCTCTGGCTGGCCATAGCCAGGGAAAGGGTGACCGTGGGCAGCAGACCCTCGGGGATGAGGGCGACGGTAATGCCGATGGCAAAAATGAAATTGCTCCAGAAGCTCCTGCCGATGACGAATCCCAGGACAAAGAAAAAGACGCCGACCAGGGCGGCGATGGTTGCCACAACGCGCGTCGCTTTAACGATCTCCTTCTGAAGCGGGCTGAGATCCTCCTGAACCGTGCTCGTCAGATGGGCGATCCGGCCGAATTCCGTACCCATTCCCGTGGCAAAGACCAGCGCCTTACCCGAGCCGCTTGTCACGCTGGTCCCGGCAAAGACAATATTGGGGCTCTCAAGAAGTTCGCCATCGGCAGGCAGAGCGTTCCGGAGACTGGCCTCGGACTCTCCCGTCAGCGAGGCATTATTGACCTTGAGCATGGAAACATCCAGCAGACGGGCATCGGCGGGAATTCTGTCGCCTTCGGAAAGCAGAATGATGTCACCGGGTACGACCTCGCGCGAAGGAATCTGGCTCTCTTTCCCTTCCCGGACAACCCGCACATAAAAGGGGAGGAGTTTTTTCAGGGCTTCCAGCGCTTTCTCCGCCCGGTATTCCTGGATGTACGTGAAAACGGCATTGATAAAAATAACGCCGACGATGGCAAAGCCCAGGGTTGCCATATCCTCCCCGGGATTCAGAGCGTCTGAGAGGAACGCGAGACCTGCGCCGACCCACAGGAGCAGGGCAAGGAAATGGGTAAACTGTCTCAGGAACCTGATCAAAAGGGAAGTTTTGCGCACTTCCCGGATTTCATTGAAGCCGCTTTCTGAAAGCCGTTTCGCGGCTTCTTCTTCCGAAAGGCCGTTTTCCGAGCTGACGAGCGCCCTGAGGGCATCCTCTTTCGAAAGGCTGTTAATCTTCATGGCGCGGCTTCAGGATGATGAGGTCGCAGGGCGTCTCTCTGAGAACCTCTTCGACAGGATTGCCCTGAATCAGGGATGCCCAGAGACTCCGTTCACTTGCTCCCATGATGATGAGGTCATGCCGTTTTGCAAAGGCCTCGATGGTGATATTTCTGGCGATCTTCCCCGGCAGGTGTCTCCCCTCGTGTTCGATATTCTGTTGCTGAAGGCACCTCATGAACTGCGAGATATCGTGGGACATGCGCTTTTCCCATTCAGGGGGGGTAAGGTGGATCTCACCGCTGAAAATCGTCTCAATGGGCCTGGGCGTGTGGAAGACATAAACTTTCGCTCCGAACGCCTTGGCCATGTGCGTCACGAAAGCGGCCCGTTCCCGGACATGGTCTATTCTTGCCTTGACCGGAACGAGTATCCTTCCGGGGCGCACCCTTCCGGAATGGGCGATGCGCACGAGGGCAACAGAGCACGGAAGTTGAAGCGAAAGGCTTCGGGCCACGGTGCCGGCGTAAAACCTTTTCTCGATATCCTCTCTCCTCGTTGAGGCAAAGACCATCCCGATCTTTTCACGCCGAACGATTTCTCCAATCTCACGGACCGGAATCCCTGTTGCTTCAATGCTTTCCGTATCGATGTCCAGCTCCAGAGCCTCATCAAAGAGCCGTTTGACCGCATCCTCGGCGGCATGACGGTTATGGGGGGACATACCTTCCTCCGCAATGAAGCAGATATAGAATTTAGCATGCAGCTCCTTCGCAAGGTTCATGGCATAGCGCGCCGTCACCTCGGAATTCAGATGCTCATTGACTGCGGCAAGGATTTTTTTATACATGGCATTGACAAAATATCTCTATAAGCCGGATCCGCTCCGTTGCATCTGAGATCTTCGAATCCGGCGGTAGAAAAATCCGGCAGTCCCGCAAAAATGATCTTCCGGACCATCTCCCCTGCTGTATCTGCATCCAACGGACGAGGCTATTTGTACTTCTGCAATCTTACTCGATAAACCGGTTTTATTTTACCCTGTGATACCGGGAATTACTAAGGGAAATTGGACAAATAAGAAAAAAGACTCATAAAAAAGGGGACGGATCGATCAACCGGCGATCTCATCTTTTCGGCGGTGATTCATGATCGTTAAGTTCCAGCCGGCATTCCGGCAACAGGGCTGTTTACACATCCAACGTCGTCAGTCAGTGCGTCGGGAAGAATTTCGGGGTGCCGCAAAACCATCTTGTCATCACTGGATAATTCCGGTATGGATAATCATCTCTGGAAAGATCAGGAGAGAAGACCATGGATTCTTCGCCTTCCATATTGACCTTCAACCCCTTCCGGAACATCAGCGTCCTGTTTCAGACTGAGGCATCCGCCCCATCCCCGAATCCGCAAACCTCACATCCCCGCCGCGACCTGGAAAACTCTGCACCCCGGGACTTTGAAACAGAACGACGCTATTTTCTTGATGCCATGAAGAAGGAAGGGGTAAAACCTTTCGTCTGGAACTGCTGCCGACCGGCAATCACGAAAAAACAGGCATGCTCATCGGCATCGGATGAGATTTCCGAAGTGCTTCTGCATCTTCATCACCTGATTGAAGCGGGAGAAGGTTTTCACGTTGCCAAAACTCCGGAATACATCGAAGGAACGGGGCTCTGCGTCCCGGCTTCCTATGCCTGGCGGCTCCATCGAGGCGATTTCTCCATTCAGGCGCACATTGATCTGCACGGCATGAATGTGAAGGAAGCCAGATCAGCCTTTAACGCATTTCTCAAAGAAGCGGTGTCTGCAGGAAAGCGGGCCGTTCTCATCATTCACGGACGCGGCCTTTCCTCGCCCGCGGAACCCGTATTGAAAAATGGCGTTCAGACCTGGCTTACTTCCCGGGCCTGGCGGAAATGGGTCATCGCTTATTCCAGCGCCCAATCCTTTGATGGCGGCGCCGGGGCCACCTACGTCCTCCTCCGGAACAACCCTCTCGCCGGAAGAAACAGAAAAAAACCTCACCGTTAAATTGGATAGCAGCCGCCGACACGGAATCGCGCTTTCTTGCGGGTCTCCATCCATCTGACTGTGACGCACAATTCCGGATACAGGATGATATAAAAACCGCGGGGCCAGTGCCACAGGCGTGCTGCAGCTTACACCGGAGAGCGGATATCAAATTCAATGCAAAGGGCGCCATCGATGTGAATTCGACATGAAAAACAGAGACACTGAACAAAACATCAGCATTCGCCCCGATATTTTCCTGACCCGATGGACGCCTCAAGGCAGTCTTTTCAGTTCGCGAAAGGCGGCCCTGGCTTCCGCCACAAAGGCTCGAACCCGCCCCTCGTCCTTGCGCCCGTCCGGTCCTTCAACGCCGGTGTGAGAATCCACCCCGGCGGGCCGCACCTCGAGGATTGCCTGTCGAACATTTTCCGGTCCCAGTCCTCCCGCAAGGATCAGGGGCTTCGGGGAACAATCCGCCAGCAGTCGGCTGATCTTCCAGTCATGCACTTTGCCCGTAGCCCCGCAGGCGCCCGTCTGCTGGTCCCAGGTGTCCGTGATGAAGGCATCGACCAGCCGCGCGTCACAGGAAGCAGTGGCGATCAGTTCCTTCTGATTGTTTCCTCTTACGATGAGACTTTTGATTACAGCCAGTTCCGGCGCATTTTGCCGCAACCGCAAAAGCTCCGTTATGGAGATGTTCCCATGAAGCTGCACAATCCGGACGCCCAGGATGCGACAGAGCCGGACAATCGAATCGGCCTTCTGCAGGTACGTAATCAGGACCGGCTCCACGGACGGCTTCAGGAGGGCAATGACCGCCGCCGCTTCGCGCTCGCTCAGATCCTCCCGGTGAACTGCAAGACGGAGGGGAAACCCCAGATGGGTCACTCCAGCGTCACCCATCATCAAGGCCTCTGCTGCATCCCTCACTCCCGCGATCTGAATCATGTTTTTGAAATCCTGCATAAAGGAAGTCCCCCCTGCTCATTTCTTTGTATTTTTTTAACGTTGCTCATCAGTCTTATTATTATTTTTTGATGCACAAAATCCTTTGAAAAGTTGAACAGCTCTACCACACAATAAATAATTATCTTTTAAGTCAAATAGATAGTCGTCATTAACATTATCGTTTATTTAGAAGGTGGAAGTTTAAGTCCGACATAAAATAACAGGCCTTTATTTCCAAAATGTTTCCATTTGACACATTTCCACAATGCCCTTATTATTCACAAATGTGAAAGGGTGTACCTGTTTACACATTACAAATTTTAGTTGCAGAAAGGAGAAAAATCATGTTCAGGAAAAGATTTTTAAAGATCCTCGTTCCTCTTGCCATGGTCGCGCTGCTCATCGGGTATGCCATGCCCGCTTTCAGTGCGGTCGACCTCAACCCAAAATTAGCGTCCGGTGAGTATGTTCAGAAAGTTGACACCTTCGAAGTCATCTTCGATGCAACGGAATCAATGAATGAAATTTATAAGGGCGGCAGCAAACTCAACCAGGAAAAAGCCCTTGTCACTCTTTTCAATGACACAATCCCCAACCTGAAACTGACCTCGGCAGCGCGTGCCTTTGGTGATTTTACAATGTTTGGGGGAGCTACATCAAAGTCTCTTTTCGCTCCCACAGCTTATAACAAATCACTCCTGCCGCAGGCCATTGCTCCTTTTACCCGGGGCAAAGGTTTCAGCCCTCTGGATGCCGGTCTTGAAGGCGCCACGGCCGACCTGCAATCCCAGACAGGCCGGATGGCCGTGATCGCGTTCAGCGACGGCGCGGACATGCAGAAATTCCAGCCCGTAGCCGCAGCGCAGAGAATGAAAAAGGCCTATGGCGACAGAGTGTGCATCTATACGGTTGTCCTTGGTGATAAGGCGGCCATGTGGAATTTTGGGGATAAAGCGGAAGGCATGAACATCATGAAGCAGGTTGCCGATGCCGGTGAGTGCGGTATCGTGGTAACGGGAGACAGCATCTCCTCTCCGGAAGGCATGGCTGCTTTTGTGGAAAAAGTGTTCCTGGACAAGGACAGCGATCGTGACGGTGTCGGGGATTCTGTGGACAAATGCCCCGATACGCCCCAAGGATGTCCGGTTGACAAAGATGGTTGCCCGCTCGACAGTGATGGCGACGGTGTGATCGATTGTCTGGACAAGTGTCCCGATACCCCCAAAGGCGTCGCGGTTGACAAAGATGGCTGCCCGCCGGTAGAGGAAAAGCGCCCTGAACCTGCGGCAGCGGTAGAACCCAAGGCGGAAGCGCCGGTCATGATGACCCTCCATATTCTGTTTGCATCCGATAAATACAACATTGAACCCAAATATGATTCGGAAATTCAGAAAGTTGCCGATTACATGAAGGCGAATCCGGACGTGACGGCGGTTGTTGCAGGTCATACGGACAGCACCCATTCCAATGCATACAACAAGAAACTTTCCCAGAACCGGGCGAACGCAGTCAAAACCGCTCTAGTTGAAAAATATGGCATCGATGCTTCCCGCATCGAAGCTGTCGGCTACGGTGAAGACAAACCGATCGCCACCAACAAAACGAAAGCGGGACGGCAGAAGAACCGGAGAGTCGTTGTTATGTTCAACTAAACCAGATAACCGTTAAATTTCAATCTTGAACGCCTGAAGTTCAGAAGGCCCCTCGATGAAGACACAGAGATCGAGGGGCCTTTCTTATTTCAGCAACGATCCTTCAATATTGACAATGACGACGCGGATTCTTGTAACGGTTCCACATGTCTCATGACCAGGTGCGCCTCAACGCCCTCTGAGCTGACGTTCCGCTGACCAGCCGGATCTTGGGAGTCGGCTTTATACCTCCGTATCGACCTTCAGCAAAACATCAGACTGACCTTCCGGAAGCTCCTGCACATCCTTCAGCTTCTTTCCGATGACCCGGGTCCGGGTCTGTGCCTTGTCCAGGGCATCCGATGCCTCATGGAGCTTCTTCTGAACCTTGTTCAGGATTTCACCGTACCTGGTCCATTCCGTCTTCACGGCAGCCAGGAGATTCCAGACTTCGCTGGACCGTTTCTGAATTGCCAGGGTTCTAAATCCCATCTGCAGACTGTTCAGAATCGACCAGAGAGTCGTGGGGCCGGCGATGACCACCCTCCATTCCCGCTGGAGAGTTTCAGTGAGACCGGTGCGGCGGGCCACCTCGGCAAAAAGTCCCTCCGTCGGCAGGAACAGGATGGCGAAATCCGTCGTCTGCGGGGGGTTGAGATACTTCTCGCAGATATCCCTGGCGCACTGGCGAATCCGGTTATCCAGATGTCTGGCGGCGATCTCCATGCTCTCCGTCTCCACTTTTTCCCGGGCATCCAGGAGGCGCAGATAATCCTCCATGGGGAACTTGGCATCGATGGGAAGCCAGACCGCCTCATCCTGCTCCTCGCCTCTCCCGGGAAGCTTGACGGCAAATTCGACGCGTTCTCCCCCTTCCTTCGTGGCCAGATTCGTCGCGTACTGATCGGGATGGAGGACTTGTTCCAGCATCGCCCCCAGCTGCACCTCTCCCCAGACGCCGCGGGTTTTGACATTACTCAGCACTTTTTTTAGATCACCGACGCCGGCAGCGAGGGTCTGCATCTCGCCCAATCCGCGATAGACCTGTTCGAGACGCTCACTGACCTGCCGGAAAGACTCGCCCAGACGCTGCTCCAGCGTCCCCTGCAGTTTTTCCTCCACGGTCGACCGCATCCTGTCGAGCTGAGCGGCGTTATCGATCTGAAGTGTCTGGAGCTTTTCCTCCACCGTGATTCTCATCGCGTCAAGTTTCCCCTCGTTTGTCCGGGTCAGGTCCATTAGCTGCTGATTAAGCGTATCCCCAACGCTCCTCAGGGCGCCGGCCAGCTCCTCTCTGGACTGCCGCTGGGCATGGGCCGATTCTTCCCGATTTCGGGAAATCTCTTCCCTGACGGCCCTCTCCGTCCGTTCATAATTCCGTTCGATGATTTGAAGCGCCTCGTCAACAGCCCCCGCATTGATGGAAACTTTGCGGAAAATCAGAACCAATTGAAGAATCACCCCGATCGCCGCCAGAACAAGTACAATAATAAGGGCATTGTTTATCATGAGCTCAATTCCTGATGTCTTTCAGTATGTTATTGCCATGGGCAGCCTATTCCCCTGACATCCCTGAGCTGCCGCGAAGAAATCCTGGTCAGGGCGCACCGCAGGCGGCCTAACAGAAATTCTGGGTGATCAGCACCTTGTCATCCGGTGAAACGGCGATTCCAATACCCTCCGTTTTCCAGAACGGCTGAAGGATATTCTTCCGATGTCCCGGGCTTTTCATCCATCCGGAAACAGTGGACCGGGCAATCTGTTCCAGGCTGTTCCAGTCATAAACAGTCCGGGTTGCACCCAAATTTCTGATGTAGGTGACGGAATCATAAAGATTGTTCTGAAAAAGATTTTCTCCCCCAAGGGTATAACGGCCTTTGCCCATCGGGATTCGACAGGCGAACCCCCGCCGCGTGTACCGGTGCTCAAAATTCCGTCCTTCAAGATCGTAATGGCTGAAATAGTTTTTCGAAGCCATGTCTCGACTGTGAAGCCGGGCGATCCGGTTGAGTTCGGAGCTCCAGCCCAGAGAATTCAAACCCCGTTTTTTCCGCTCCTCGTTGACGAGCTCATGGATCCTTTTTTCCAGGGCTTCAAGGCGTATGGCCGGTTTTGCCGCATCCGGTTTTTTCGCGAAGGCCTCCGCGGCGTTTCCTGATCTTCCGCTCATCAGGCTGAAGGACAGGATCGCAGAAAGACAGATGACGAGATAAACTGTCAAAAAGGCGGGAAGTTTTATTATTCTGAAGAGATCGGTCAGAGTTTGATTCATTAGCGTTGTCTTTCTGCAGCAGAGATTTGCCTCATTTCCGCGTCGATGTGACAAGCAGAACCTCAACAGGATCACCGACATTCATCGACAGCAGGACACGGGCGTTTCCGCTGTTTGCCGCGATTTCCAAAAACCCGTGGCTGCCCGCCAGAGCCAGCAGCACTCCGGAGGGAACATCTTCATAAGTCTTTTTCCCGGGGATTTCAAGATCGGCTGTCTTGATTTTCCACATCTTTCCTGCGACGAGGCTTCCGGGAATATTCGTAACCAGGTTGCCGAAAGCGTCGGCATACTGAATATTCCCGGAAAATCCGTCTTCAGTTTCCGCCCAGGCGGGAAGTTCCAGACGAACCAGCGTGTCGGGATCAATGGGCGTACCCAGCCTGGAGAGGGCTGCCCCTGAAGCCAGATGCGCGGCCGCGGGGGCGAAGATATCCCGCCCATGAAAGGTGAACTCGGGACGCACTGACAGCCAGAATTCGGATCGATCCAAAGCCACGGCGCTTTTCACGACCTTCTGCTGAAGAAGCCCGGTGAAAATCCCATTGTCAGGCCCGACCAGAACAGCCTCGGCCAGCGCGATGGCCACGGCCCTTCTCTCCGTACCCACTCCCGGATCGACAACAGCCACATGTATGGTTTCCTGCGGAAAGAAGGGGTAAGCCGTAAGCAGACAGAAACCGGCCGCCCGGATATCCTGTGGCGGGATGCCATGGGTCAGATCGATAATCCTCACGTTGGGAGCAATGCCGGCAATAACGCCCTTCATGACGCCCACATAGGCATCCCGAAGGCCGAAGTCCGTCAGAAGGGTGATGATCCGGCCGGGCGACTTCTTACTCATGCGCCTTGAATTCCCTTCCTTGTTCCGTTTTTTTTCGCAGTTCACAGAAAGCAGATCCTGCATCAGAAGGAAGCGAATCGGAACAATCCCGATGAAATAGAAAAAGTAATGGAAATTTAGATAAAAAAAGTGTTATTTTCAATAACTATCTGCTAGGCCGGAGAGGTTGATTTATCCATTCAAAAGTCCTGTTTACTCAGGACGTTTTTTATTGGGCGGGTTTGCACTTTTATTATAACCCTTCGAATGAATCGTCGACCATCCTGCAGGGAAAATGCATGAACACCAAATGTGGAGGTTTGAATGAACACATTTTTTAACAAACGGGTCCTGGGCGCGGTTTGTCTTTTCACCTTCCTGTTCCTATTGTGTTTTTCCGGCGACAGTCAGGTTTCCGCCCTGGATCGCGGCACTTACAAACAGCTCAAAGTATTCAGTGAAGTGCTCGATATTGTGGATAAAAATTATGTGGAAGCTGTCGATTCCAAGAAACTGATCCAGGGAGCGATCAACGGGATGATGAAGGTTCTGGATCCCCACAGCGCCTTCATGACAGAAGAAATGTACAGGGAGCTTGAGGTGGAAACAAAAGGATCCTTCGGCGGAATCGGCATTGAAATCACGGTACTGAAGGATGTGCTGACCGTCGTGTCCCCCATTGAAGACACCCCGGCTTTTCTGGCCGGCGTCAAGGCGGGAGATCAGATCATCAAGATCGACGGCCAACCGACCAAAGATATTACTATTATGGAGGCGGTCACCAAACTTCGCGGTCCCAAGGACAGCAAGGTCACCATCACCATCATGAGGGAAAGCCTTCCGAAACCCAAGGACATCGTCATCACACGGGCCATTATTCAGATCAAAAGCATCAAGTCCAGAATGCTGGAGGACTCGATTGGCTATGTCCGCATTTCCTCCTTCCAGGAGAGAACAGCCGACGACCTGAAAAGGGCGCTTCAGGAACTGCGGGGAAAGCAAACATCTCCCCTGCGGGGACTTGTCCTGGATATGCGGAATAATCCCGGTGGTTTGCTGACCCAGTCGATCGAGGTTTCCGATGCCTTTTTAAGGGCAGGAACGATTGTCTCCACGAAAGGACGGATCAAGAGCGTGGAAAGCCGGGCCGTCGCGAAAGACGACGGCAACGAGGTGAATTGTCCTATCGTTGTGCTCGTCAATGAGGGAACGGCCAGTGCCGCGGAGATCGTTTCCGGTGCGCTTCAGGACAATGGGCGGGCTTTGATTCTAGGCACCCAGACGTTCGGCAAGGGCTCCGTGCAGACCGTCATTCCCCTTGAAGAAGGCGCCGCATTGAAATTGACGACGGCCAAGTATTATACCCCTGGAGGGCGCTCCATCCAGGCCGAGGGCATAACCCCTGACATCACCGTAAAGTATATCAAACCCGCGGAAGAGAATGGCGAGGGAAACAACGCAGTCAGGGAACGGGACCTTAAAGGCCATATCAAGGGTGTCGACAATGAAACAAAGAAACCGCTGGAACTGCAGAAACGGGTTTTTGATGACGTGTCCCAGGACAATCAGTTAAAGGCGGCCGTAGATATACTGAAAAGCTGGGACGTTTTTCAGGGTTCCAGAAAGATATAGAATAAGGTAAGCGGATTGCATCATAAAAAAAAGAATCCATCTCGACAGAATAACAGAGAAGGGACAGGTTTTATAAAAAATCTGAAACGTTCGCTCATTCTGTTGATCCTCATCGTTGCGGGGGCGATTTTTTACGAGGTCTATTTCGATCGCCCGCAGGAAGAAACAAGGCCGCCCGAGATCACCCGATCCATCCCGGAGCATCGCGGTGAAAAGCATCGGATTGAGCCCGGGGAAATTCCGTTGCCGGTTCCGGAAAGACCGGTTACGGAAGCACCCGGAACGGAAAAACCTGTACCACCACCAACTGAAAAAGCAACCCCGACCACGAAGGCGCCGAAGGAACGCGTCTCCGGGTTGCGGATTGCAATTCTCATCGACGATATAGGAGCAGATCTATCCCCGGTGAAAAATCTTCTGAAGATTGAAGCTCCGATCAGTTTCGCTGTTCTGCCTCACATGCCCCGCGGGGCTGCGGCAGCCGACATGATCCATAAAGCGGGCAGGGACGTCCTTCTCCATCTGCCGATGGAACCACGGTCTTATCCAAAGGAAAAGCCCGGCCCCGGGGCTCTTCTGACGACGATGGATGACTCGGAGCTTCGAAAGGTCCTCACCGGAAATCTTGACGCCGTTCCTCACATTTCCGGAGTCAACAATCATATGGGCTCCCTGTTCACGGAAGATGAAGAGAAACTGGCCATTGTCATGGCAGAACTCGAAAAAAGAGGGCTTTTTTTCATCGACAGCCGGACGACACCGTACTCAAAGGCCGCAAAGGTTTCTCAGGACATCGGGATTCCCTTTGCCTCCAGACGGATTTTCATCGACAATGGGCAGGATTATACAAAAACATGTCAAATCCTGCTGGATGTCCTCAATAAAACGAAAGACGGGAATTCCACCCTGCTCCTCATTGGCCATCCTTACCCCAATACCGTTTCGGCCCTGGCGAAGATTGTTCCGGAATTGAAATCCCGGGGGGTTGAAGTGGTTTCGGTGTCCAGCATGGTACGGTAAAAAGGCCGCTCGGCCGACAACCCTCAGACGTCTTGAATATCCCCTAAAGTCAAGACACTTTAACCGAAGGACTTATGTACAGGATTATAGTCAGGATTCTTCTTGTCTTCGTCTTCCTCGCCGCGGTGAGTTGCACGCAGGTTCGGCTGAAATCCGGGAAAGAGATCTCAGGCAGAGATCCGTCATCCTACACCGCCGGCTATCACTATACCCTGGGGGTTCTCTCCGCCCTGGATGGACGACTGGATGACGCTATTCAAGAACTGGAAACCGCGCTCCGGCATGATCCCCTTTCCTCTCACCTCATGAAGGAACTGGCTTCGCTCTATGTTGAAAAGGGTGACTTCAGAAGAGCCGTCGATCTCTGCAAAGAATCCCTTGTCCACGATCCCGATGACGTGGATGTCCATCTCATCCTCGGGAATCTCTACATCAACATGAAGGACTATAAAAATGCCATACGATCCTACCGGAAGGTCATTGAAATCGATCCGAAGAATACCTCGGCCTATCTTTACCTGGGAACGCTCTATGCCGAAACGGAGCGTTATGATAAAGCCGTCGACATGTATTCCCTACTGCTGAAAAATGATCACGATAACGTCATGGGAACGTACTACATGGCGAAGGTTCTGGTTGAACTGAGGCGCGAAAGCGAGGCGGAACAATATTTCAAAAAAACCCTTCTTCTAAAGCCATCACTGGAATCGGCACTGATCGATCTTGCACTGCTCTATGAAAGGCAGAAAAAACTCGAACAGGCCGTCAACATCTATAAGGACTTTATTCAACGTTATCCCGAACAGGTCGGCATCCGGCTAAGACTAGGGGAATTCTATCTGCGCCAGGGAAATTATCAGGCAGCGGAAGCTGTCTTTCGTGACAGCCTGACGATTGACGATTCCAATAAGGACGTCCATTTTACCCTCGGATTGCTCTATTATGAACAGCAGAGATATGACCGGGCCATTGAGGCCTTTCAGAAGGCATTGAAACTGGCGCCGTCCGATCAGAAGATCTATTATTTTCTGGCTTCCGTCTATGACGAACAACAGGAAAATGACAAGGCGATGGATACCTATGGGAAGGTTGCTCCGGATTCGGAATGGTATGGCAACGCGCGCATCCGGATGGGGATGCTCCTCAGAGAGGAGGGGCGGATCGATGCCGCCATCAGCCTGATCCGGGAAACCCTTTCCACAGAGGCGAAAGCTCCAAACCTTTACGCCTACCTGGGTTCCCTTTATCAGGAAAAGGCGCAGTATCCGGAAGCCGAAAATCTTCTTAAAGAAGGCTTGAAGGACTTCCCCCGAAGCGAGGAACTCCATTACGGGCTTGGGGAAGTTTACAGTAAAATGGATCGATTCGAGGACAGTATAAAAGAGATGAAGCGCGTCCTGGAAATCGATCCGGAACATGCAGAGGCCCTCAATTTCATCGGTTACAGTTATGCTGAACGGGGGATTCATCTTGCGGAGGCCGAAAAGCTGATCCGACAGGCACTGATCCTGAAACCTGACAACGGATACATCCTGGACAGCATGGGCTGGGTGTATTTCAAGCAGAACAGGATCGAACAGGCGATCCGCTATCTCAAGGAAGCCGATAAACGGATTCCCGATGATCCTACCATCGCTGAACATCTTGGTGACGCCCTCCGGAAGGCCGGACGGTTCCAGGAGGCTCTGGATGCATACAGACGGGCGCAGAAATATGCTCCGGAAAACAGTCAGCTCCGGCAAAAGATCGAGCAACTGCGCCGTTGAACGGCCGTGGGGTAAATTTTCTCTTAATATGTACATAATGACTGTTTCAAACAAACCCAATGATGAATTCAGGGCAGGCAGGGACAACGGATCCGGAAGCCGGCTGTGTCGGTTCCTTGTCCTTTCCGGTTTCCTGGCACTGCTGATGTTTTCAGGATGCACCCTGACGCCGGCCGTAAAGCCTGTGTCTCAGGATATTCCCCTTTTTTCCCCACAGGCCCGATGGCAGCAGCTCATGGAAGAAGAAAGAAATCCTCAAGCCTTGAAGGCTCTGGCCAGGATCGATCTGACCACATCTTCCGGCCGCTACCCGTTGAAGATCGCCTTTCTGCTGCAGTATCCGGAACGTCTCCGCATGGAGTCCCTTCCCCTCTTCGGTCCGCCGGATTTCTATCTCACCATTGAGAATGGAGAATTGAAAGTCTTTCTGCCGCAGGAAGGCAAATATTATATCGGAACGCCATCCCCGGTGCAGCTTGCCTCTTTTCTCCCTTTTATTTCCCCTCATTTTCAGTTGTCCGACATGCTTGCCCTGCTGCGGGGAACCATTCCGCTGATCCGGGATAAGGATATCATCCTGAAAGGGTTTCAGGAAAAGGAAGAATACCGCCTGGAAGTTTACAGAGGAGAGGAGAAAGCCCAGGTTTTCTGGCTGAAGCCGATATCCAATCAACTTGTCCGGGCTGCCCGGTGGGGAAATAACGGAGAACTTTTATATTCGGTACGATTCGAGGCTTATGGCGGCCTAAAGAAGGCGCCCGGTTTTCCGGCAAGAATATCGGTTACGACGGGCTCTCCTAATCCCACAACGCTGAAGCTGAGTTACACGGATATCGAGTTTCTTCAGGAAATTCAGCCGGAATTGTTTTCTCTTGAAATCCCTCCCGGCATTGAACCATTGAGGCTGAACAGGCAATAAAAATAATGATCCGGTAATAAAAAAGACGCAGCGGATCAAGGTCTGCTGCGTCTTTTTTATTGGACTTTTTATCCCGGCTTCGGCTGTGGCCGCACAGGCAGCGCCGGCATTTGAATTATTTGATTTCCAGGAGTTTAGCCCGCGCCGTTCTCGCCTGGCTTGTGTTGGGATAATCCTTGATGACCTGCTGAAAGATCAGCCTGGCGCTGGCCTTATCCTCCAGCATCAGAAAGCATAAACCCTGTTTGAAAAGGGCATTCGCCGCCCGATTTCCATCAGGATAGTTCTTGATTACTTTTTCGTATTCCAGAATGGCCTTTTCATATTTTTTTTCAAAGTAGTAGGTTTCACCAATCCAGAACTGGGCGTTATCGGAATAGCTCGTTTTGGGATTGGCCTTCAGATAATTCTCGAATTCAGTTCTTGCCTTCTCATATTTGCCTTCCTTGAAGAAAGAATAAGCGGCTGCATACTGATCTTCCCTGCTGGTCGTCTTTGCCTTCACGTTGTCTTTAGCCTTGGTTCCGTTGCTGGCAGCCGCATGGCCATTTTTGTCGCCGATTGCAAGAAAGGTTTCCAGAAAGTTCACCTTCTGGGAAAGTTGATCCAGTTTTTCTCTGATTTCCTTGTTCTCGTCATCCTTCTTGCCGGCCTTTCCGTTCAGAGACCCGACTTCCTTTCGCAAAGACTCCGCCTGGCCCCGCACCTGCTGGACCTGTTCCCGAAGTTCAGAGAGATCGGCGCCCATATTCGCCTGACTTTTCCGCAGACCTTCCACGGCGGCGTCAACGTCTTTCCTCAAGACGGCAATGTTCGAATCGGCGGCCGTCACTTTTTCACTGACGATCTCAATTTTCTGATTCAGATCAGTCTGCGTTCTGTTCAAATCTTTCGTGGTGGCGCAGCCTGAAAAAATGACCAGACCGACCGCCACGGCAAGCAATCCAAAGCTTTTCAAAGGACCTCCCTCCGCACCTTATTATTTCGGAGTGACTACGAAATGAGCCCTTCTGTTTTTGGCCCGGGCTTCTTCAGTTTCCGCAGGATCGAGAGGCATTTCCTCCCCGTAGCTGATGGTTTTAATCCGTGATCTGTCGATGCCCAATGCAACAAGGAATCTCATTGCCTCCGCGGCACGCCGTTCACCGAGGGCCAGATTGTATTCCGTCGTACCCAGGTCATCACAGTGACCTTCAATCACCAGGGAATAACCGGAATGTGCGGCAAGCCAGGCCGCGTGTTTCTGCAGAATTTCTCTGGACTCGGGGGTCAGGCTGGATTGATCGAATTCGAAATTGATGTCCACGAGCACCTCGCCCGCCCTGGCAGCAGCCTCTGCGGCAGCTTTCTCGGCCGCGGCCTTTTCTCCTGCCAGACGTTCCCTTTCCTGCTGTTCTTTCAAGGCCTGCTCTTTTAAAGCCTTCTCCCTGGCCGCCAGTTCTTCCGGAGTGAGACCCGGCTCAGTTGCCGGCTTCACCTCGGCGCCTGCCGCTTTTTCAACAGCAGCTTCCCCCTCCTGAAGAACCTGCTTTTTGGCACAGCCTGTCGTAAATACAAAGGCCAGACATAGAACGCAGGCGAACATCACCAGTTCTCTCAATCTCATCCTCATCCTCTTTTTCTCCTTTCTTCATGCTTCACAACAACCATCCTTAAAAATACCGCGTCTTTCCCGCACTCCGGACGAAATGCACACAACAGTGGAAATTTAAATCACAGTCGGTCAAAGAAGGTCAACCCTAAATTCCAAATATTTTTTATTTTTAGACAAATCAATGTTTTACATACCAACCCTGCCCTGTTGCCGTGAAAACCTCGGCAGCATTCCTATCTTAAAGCCTGTTTCAGCCTGGGCGACCAGGCGGGCCCCAGGCAACGATCGGTACTTTCATAAAGAGTCCGCACTTCCAGCGTATTGGCATTGAGAATATTGATCCGACTGCGGCCGCCGCTGCGGAGGCTGAATGTCAGGAATCGACCGTCGGGAGACCAGGAAGGAAATTCATGATCGCCCGCTCCGGAGGTCAATTGCCGGACATTGCCGCCATCCTCGTCAATCGAGAAAATCTGATAACCGCTCCCGACCTTCCCCTCATAGGCAATCTTCCCCCCCCGGGGCGACCAGGCAGGAGTTGTGTTGTAATTTCCCGAATAGGTCAGTCGACGGACATCCCCGCCATCCGCGTTCATGACATAAATCTGCGGCGAACCGGAAATGTTGGAGACAAAGGCGATCCTGCGCCCATCGGGAGACCAGACGGGAGAGACGTCAATCGCTGAATTGCGGGTCAGTCGACGCACCTGACCGCTGCGCACATCCATGACGTAGATTTCTTCATTTCCGTCCTTGCTCAGGGTCAGAAGCAGACTCCGTCCATCGGGAGACCAGGCTCCGGGAAGATTGAGTCCCTGGAAACTGACTATTTTCTTCAAACCGCTGCCGGAGGGTGATACGACAAAGATATCCGGTTTCCCGTCGCGATAGGAAGAAAAAGCAAGATAACGTCCATCAGGAGACCAGCGCGGTGAAAGGATCAGGGAAGGACTGCCGGCTACCCGGGCAAGGTCCCGGCCGTCGATCTGCGAACCGAACCCTACAGTGTGGAGGCTTGAAGAACGACCCTGACGGACAACAAAGGCGATCCGCGTATCAAAGAAACCTTCCCCACCGGTCAGAAGCGAAAGGACTTCCTGAACAAAGCGGATCACCATGTCCCTGCGGTCTTCAAATCCTCCGGTATACTGCTTTCCCATCAGCTGACGCCCCTGCACAATGTCGATAAGGCGGAATTCCGCGACCAGCTGTGTCCCCCGGGAAGAGAAGCCGCCTTGAATCAGATATTCCGCACCAAGACTTCGCCATTCCCCGTAGGCCGCCTGCGCTTGGACTGCTCCGGTCTGACTTTGATCACGCGGTCCGCCCGTCCTGTTCAGAATATTGAAATACCCGGTCAGATCAAGGGTTTTGCGCACAGCGCCGGGAAACCAGGACGAGAGATCCGCATGGCCCTGATTGCCGTTCAGAGGCGCAAAATCGGCAACGGCAATCGGGATTTTCTGAAACGCCGGGGAATCGATGTCGATATAAACCTTCCCCCAGACGGATCGAACGACAAAGGGCATAGCGCACAAAGCGACCGCGCAGAAAAGGAGCAGCACCCCCATCCCGCGTCTTACACCGCACATTCCATCCGGCCGCTTCCTCTGCTCCCCCGCCTTTTCTTTCTCTGGAATCATGCTTTTCCCCGTTTCCTGCGACTGATCCAAAGTCGCTTTTCGTCGCCAGCTTCGGTGCCGGTCTTCTGTCGTGTGATCCATGCGGCAGCATCGCTTTCTTTCTGCCGCCCTTTATCCCTCTTGCAGTATTGTGTCTGGTGTTGGCTACCTCAGTTCGGATGAATGAAAACGGATGCCCATTTCGATGCCTTCCTCTCCTGTTCCTTCCGGCAATGGAGGAAAGGGACTCGCCTTGCGGACGGCGCGCATTGCGGATTCGTCGAAATATGAATTCCCGGAACGCTGTTCGAAGCTGATCCCCTCAACCGCTCCGCTGCGGAGAATCCGGACATGAATCACCGCCTCGATATTCTGCCGCGGGAGCAGATCGGGCGGCATGGACCAGTGCCTTTTGATCCTCATCCAGATGGAGCCATAATAGGCCTTCATCCGGGCTCCGAGTTCAGCATCACCAACCGCACCGGCAGGACTCCCGCCAATCGGAGAATCGGAAGTTATTCCCCCGCCGGGATAGGCCGGGGCAGAGGCCTGCTTCTGCCCTGCTGATTCCACCCGCCGGCGAATCTCTTCTATGGCTTTTCCTAAGGCGCCATCCTGTCTTTTCATCGGTTCCACCTTCCGGACCGGCACCGGAGAAAGGGAAGCCGGTTCGCTGCGGGAAACTTTTCCCTCCGGCTTCGCCGGCGCCGCCGGCAGAGTCGCAGGCTCAGGTTCAGGAATGTCTGCCAGTTCCTTCGCAAGTTCCCTTGAAGAATTACCGCCATCCATGCGCAGATCCGCGGAGCTGACCAGACTGACGGCATAATCGGGACCAAAGGTCAACTTTGGTGATGAGGCTTTCGGAACGCAAACGAAGAACAGCGACAGGGCAAAGGCATGGAGAAGGAGAGAGAGAACAAGCATGCGCCGCAGGCCTCCCCGATCCTCCCGGGATAACCCGAACGCGCGGTCAACGGTCATTTTACTTCCTCTGGCGGTTCGGTAATCATGCCCAGTTTATCGATGCCTGCTTTCCGGACTTCCGCCATGACCTCAACAACGAATCCATAAGGGATGGCTCTGTCCGCCCGCATATAAAGTTCCCGGTCGAGGCGGTTGGCAAAGACACCCTCCAGCCGGGGACCCAGCTCAGTCAGGGGAATTTTTGTCTTGTTCACAAAAATTTCCTTTGCGCCGTCAATGGTGAGAACGACTTTTTCTTCATTGACGTCAACACTCCGGGATTTCACTTTGGGAAGGTTCACATCGATGCCCATCTGGAGCATCGGCGCTGTGACCATGAAGATGATAAGCAGAACAAGGACGACGTCCACCAGGGGAGTGACGTTGATTTCCGCCATGGGCCGCCCGTCGGTAAAAGATCTTTTTCGCGAGTAACGCATATTGAATACTGAAACCTCCAAACTTTCAGTTTTCAGCCTTTAATATAATAGCGTTCGACAATGTTGATCAATTCTGACGCGAAGTGATCCATTTCCAGAGTCATGAGTTTGACGCGATTCAGATAGTAATTATAGAAAATAACCGCCGGAATTGCCGCGGCAAGCCCCGCCGCCGTCGCGATCAGAGCTTCGGAAATGCCCGGCGCGACAACCGCCAGGGTGGCCGACCCCTGAAAACCGATACCGCGGAAAGTATCCATGATCCCCCATACCGTCCCGAACAGGCCGATGAAAGGACTTGCGCTGCCGGTAGTGGCGAGGAACCCCAGTGCCGCTTCCAGTTTGGTGGCTTCCGCACTGCATGCCCGATTCAGCGCCCGCTCCACATTATCGAGGCCCTTGATTTCCGGGCTCGGGACGGCATCATCACGATCCCGGAAAGACGCCCCCTGGGTTGCCTTTGCAAAATTAACAAGCTCCGCATAACCGGAACGGAACACCCCGGCAAGAGTCGAAGAGGAATATTTTTTGGCTTCCGGAAGGACATCCGCCAGATTGCTGCATTTCATATAAGCGTCCAGAAAAAGACTGTTTTCCGCGTTGACCTTTCGGATACTCCGGTACTTGGTCACAATGATGGCCCAGGAAACGACGGAAAACAGCAGCAGGACAAGCAGCACAAACTGAACGAGAAGACCCGCGTCCATGACCATGCTTAGCACACTGCCGTGCAATTGCCCTCCCAGATCAACGGTGTTGACCGATGCAAGTTCTTTCACTTTTTACTTTTTACTCCCTGTAAACAAATATTGGCATGGAGGCTATTGTCTAATGAAAAAAGGAGGCCTTGTCAATATGCCATTTTCCAGCGGCATCCTTACCGACTCTTTATCCTGCCCCGATTTCATAATCGTTCCGGAGGAAAGGCCACCACATCATCGATGAACGCACGATCCGTCATCAGCATCACCAGCCGATCGATCCCCAGGGCAATGCCCGTCGAAGGGGGCATTGCGGATAGTGCGCGCAGAAAACGCTCCGGCCAGGGATAGGGGCTTTTGCCAAGAGCCCGGCGTTCCTGCTGTGCTTCTTCGAAGCGGCGGCTCTGTTCAACGGGATCGATCAGTTCGGAAAAGGCATTGGCCAGTTCGATCCCGGCAACATAAAGCTCAAACCGCTCGGCCAGAGAGGGATCATTCGGTTTCGCCCGTGCCAGGGCGGCCAGTTCAACAGGATAATCGTACAGAAAGGTCGGTCGTTCTATCCCCAGTCTGGATTCAATCCGGGAGACGAGAACTTCGTCAAAAATGTCCTCCGCCAGGGTCTGCCGGGCCGATATCCCTCCATAACGCAGAAAGGCTTCGTTCACGGACAGCCGCTCCCACGGAGCTGACAGGTCGATGCGGCTCCCCTGGAAGGTGATCTCCTCTTTCCCGTACAGAGTAACGGCAAGAAAGCGCAGCAGGGCTTCGCACTCCTCCATGAGAAACATGTAATCCTTTCCTTGAGCATACCATTCAAGGAGAGTAAATTCAGGGAGATGGCGTGTCCCTCGTTCCGCCTCGCGGAAACAGCTGCAGATCTGAAAAAGTCTCGGATATCCGGCGGCAAGCAGCCTTTTCATGCAGAGTTCCGGCGAAGTCTGCAGGTACTGGAAGCCACAGGCGACGGCATCGATGTGCGATTCCGGAGCCGGGGCTGGTATCAGAATGGGCGTATCCACCTCCAGATAGTCCCGTTCCCGGAAAAACCGGCGTATGCTGTGAAGAATTTCCGCCCGGAGCCTCAGGGTCTCCCGTTTTCCGGCCAGCCTCCAGCCTTCATCATAGCGGGAATCTTCCCCGGTGAGTTTTTTTGGGGATAGATCCGTCAGGGAGGGTTTGCAGAAGAAAGCGTCAGCCATGTCCGGTTATCAGCCCTTGACCCGGGTCAGATATTCGCCTGTCCGGGTATCCACGCGGATTTTCTCCCCCTCTTCGATAAAGGGAGGCACCATGATCTGATAGCCCGTCTGAAGGGTAACCGGCTTGGTGTTGCCGGAAACCGTGTCTCCTTTGGCCCAGGGGTCGGCCTTGGTGACGACCAGATCGACAAAATTGGGCAGGCTGATTCCCAGGGGTTTGTCCTCGAAAAGAAGGATTTCCACTTCGAGATTGTCAATGAGAAAATGGGCGGCGTCCCCCACCTGATCGGCGGTGAGAAAGATCTGCTCATAGGAGGTGTTGTCCATGAAACAATATCTGTCTTCTTCTGTGTAAAGGAACTGCATCTTCTTTTCCTGGAGATCAGCTGCTTCGAAGTTATCCACCGACCGGAAGGTGCGTTCGAACTGGTTGCCCGTAATCATGTTCTTCAGTTTACAGCGATACAGGGCCTGACCTTTACCGGGTTTGACAAAGTTGAATTCCGTGATGATATAAGGATCTCCCTCAAGCTTGATTCTCAAATTTTTTCTCAAATCACTGGCGCTGTACATAGGATGTCTCTCCTCAAAATTTTGGGATTTTTAACAACTTTTTATTCCTGAATACGATGTGCCGCTTCTTAATTCATTTCCAGCCCCTTGTCAAAAAAATGTTATGTCTTCGGGATAGTTCAGGATATGTCGGAATCAGCGAGCAGGGAGAAGGTCTGGAGGGACATTTTTCCTTTGCCGCCGGGAACATCGATGACATAACGGGGCAGGCAGAGGCCGGAAGTCTGACGGGAAATCCGCTCCATCATTTCCATGCCCTTCCAGAAATCGACCCGGAAATGATCGGCGCCCCGCACGGGATCACACTGAAACAGATAATAAGGCCGCACGGAAATACGCTGCAACCCGTACAGAAGTCTGCGCATCGTCTCATAATCGTCGTTGATTCCCTTAAGGAGTACCGACTGGTTGGAAACGGGAATCCCGGCATCCACCAGCCGTTCACAGGCCTCAGCGGATTCGGGCGTGATCTCCCGGGGGGAGTTGAACTGCGTGTTGAACCACAAGGGACGATGCTTCCGCAGAATGCGCACCAGAGGAACAGTGATCCGCATGGGCAGGACAACGGGAATCCGGCTGCCGATGCGCAGAACCTCCACATGGGGAATGGCCCGCAGAGCCCCGAGAAACTCGTCCAGCACTTTCTCAGGCAGCGTCAGAGGGTCGCCCCCGGAAACAATGACCTCACGGATTCCCGGCGTCGCGGCTACATAATCGATCATGGCCCGCAAAGGGGCCCTGTCCGCCGCACCCGCTTTCCATCTTCGCTTGCGGTTGCAATGCCGGCAGTACATCATGCACTTCGAAGTCGCCATGATCAGGCAGCGATCAGCATAGCGATGGATCAGCCCCGGAACGGGCATATCCCTGGATTCCTCGAGGGGATCGTCCACTCCCCCCAGGGAAAACGAAACCTCCCGGGGGTCGGGAACGCACTGAAACCGGATGGGATCATCGGGATCCCCCTCTCGAATGAGGGAAAAATAGTAAGGCGTAATGGAAAAGGGGTAAGTCCGGATCACGGCCCGCAACGATCCGGCCGCAATCGGCGCCTCCTTCAGCAATTCGGCAAGCTGTCTGCCCGACCGTATCCGGTTTCTGACCTGCCATCGCCAGTCCTTCCAGTCCGCATCGTCCACATCTTTCCAGGGTCCGCGTCCGTCCTTATTGATATCCGCACCGACGATTGCGCTTTTGACCTTCTTCTTATTCTTTATAATATTTTACACCCCATCTCCACGGGCACCATGGGAACGCCTTAATATCTGAATTAAAAAACATTAAGCTCTGAAGCTTCTCCCTCTGCTGAACATCAACTAAGGGAATCCGTTCATGCGGCGCTCGGTTCATCGAGATGCCTGTCCCTTTTCAGATCGCATCTACAGGGCATGTCTGAAAGTAGTGTCAATCCATCGTTTTTCAGAAAATCTTGCAGTTCGACTCCCCTTAAAGGATTTTACAGGCAAGTTGTCTCCTGAACTTCAAATTCCCGTCCTTTAAGAGACAGACTCCGATCAATCAGCAGTATTCTGCCTGATAGATCTTCCTTCCCTCTCCCATCTACTCCGCTATTTAGTCTTTTCTGAACCGCCCAAACCGATGAACGGGACAGCTCCCGCCCCGGTAACCTGCGGCATGATTCCGTTCCATTTCTCTATTGCTTTGAGATTGGCCTCTATCCTTCTGAGCTCGATCAGATCAGCGGAAATGTTGGCCCGCTGCAGCCTTAAGGCTTCCGCCTCCGCTTTTGCCGCGGCAACCTTCTGATCCGCTTCTATTTTTATCCTCTCCAGATCTCTCTTCGCCTTCAGCGCCAGCTGCTCCGCCGTCTGCTTTGCTTCGATCGCTTCCATGAATCCTTTGGAAAAGCTGAAGCCGACAATGGAGAAGGCATCGACGGAGATATTATTCGCAAGAAGTCTGTCCGTGAGGGCCGCCTTCATGGCGTCGCTTACTGCCGGCCTCTTTGTGATAAGCTCCTCTGCGGTGTACTTGGCGGTGACGGCTTTAACCACTTCTTGAACGGCGGGGTCTATGATCCTCTCCTTGAATGCAAGACCGATGCTCTGATAGACAATATTCGCCTTATCGGGAATGATATGGTAATTGAGTGCGACCGTCGAACTCACATCCTGAAGATCCGACGATGCTGCGGCAGCCTCGGATTCTGACTTCTGTACCTTCACGTCCACGGGAATGACCGTTTGCATGATGGGAATTCTGAAGTGGAGGCCTTCACCCAGGACCGTATCCTGGACGGCGCCGAAATTGAGCACAACGCCTCTTTCGCCGGCTCCGATCTGAACGAAGGGACGGAAAAAAAGGATAACTGCGATGATGATCCCGACAACCACCGCAAGAGGCATCTTTTTCGTTACCGACCTTAATGTTTCCTTCATTCTGTAAATTTCTCTTTCATCCATTAAAATTCCTCCCCGTTTTCTGATTTAAAAAAAGGCCGCCCCGGAGAATTACCCCCTGGTGGCGGCCCGGCCACTCTAAAACTGCCCTTCAGCGGCACAACGCGCCCCTGAACCCTTAGAACCCTGAATGGTCCCCTTTTCTTTTATGAATGTCGCACGGAGTATATTTTCTTTGCCATCCAAAAGTCAAGTCAGAGTACAAGTCAAGGTGCGCATAAAAAAATCCTTATCCCTGCCGTCAGTTCCAGCACGACGAAAAAAGAGACCAGTCAGCATTGCTGATATTCAACATGTCCGTCAGATTGCACTGGAGTGAGTCCGCAGCAGCATCTCCATCATCCCGGAAGTCACGGAATTCTGAAAAATTCGTCCGGCCGGCTCCCGGACAGGTCGAGTTTCGTCTCTCAGGATGACGCCAATGGGAATTCGTTCCCCCCAGATCCCGGCGATCTCCAGGGCTTCCCGGCGATCTTTTCCGGGAACGTCCAGCCGATAAACCCTCTGCCGGTAATAAGCAAAGGTGTTGACCTTATTGAAAGTGACGCAGGGCTGAAGAATATCAACGACCGCCGTCCCCCGGAAGCGGATGGCCTCTTTAAGAAGCTCCTTCAGGTGATCCTTTTCACCGGCAAACCCTCTGGCCACAAAGGGGGCTCCGACTGCGACAGCCACGGCCAGGGGATTGAGCGGCTCGTTTTCATTGCCCCGCGGATCCAGCATGTTCGCCGTGTTGCGGTCCGTGGTGGGGGAGCTCTGTCCCTTGGTCAGTCCATAGACCTGATTGTTGCACGTCAGGATCGTGATATCGAGATTCTTCCGCAGGGTATGGAGAAAATGGTTGCCCCCTTCCCCGTAATTGCATCCGTCTCCGGAAACGGCAATGACGGTCAGCTCCGGTCTGGCAAGTTTGATCCCCACCGCCGGCGGCAAAGCCCGGCCATGCAATCCGTTAAAATAATTCACTTTCAGATACTGGGGCATCTTTGCCGCCTGACCGATTCCGGAAGTCAGTACAATCTCCCGCGGTGGGATGGCCAGTTCCGTCAACGCGCCTTCCAGGGCATCGCGAATGAGAAAATTGCCGCAACCGGGACACCAGGCAATATCATTGATCTTCATCATTTTGTACCTCCATCTCCGGAAAGCCTGTTCATGACTTCGTCATAAAGCTCCTTTACTGAAAAGCACAATCCGTTGTACTTCAGGATCAGGTCGTCAGCCACCAGGGACAGCTCCCGTTTCAGGAGTTTCGCGAACTGCCCGGTAGCGTTGTTTTCAATGACGATAAGGCGCTTTCCCATTAGAGGGATGTTTTCGATCATCGCCGGGGTCAGAGGGTAAACCTGGGAAAAGTGGAGGGCGGTAACGGAACGCCCCTCGGACTGCAGCCGGGCGGCTGTCTCCTCCACGATTTCCTTGTTTGAACCCCAGCAGATCAGATATACGCCGGCATTCCGCTCCCCGAACAACGCAGGCGGCACAGCCTCTTCTTCCAGCAGACGGCCCTTCCGCAGGCGTTTATCCACCATCCAGACCCTCAGATTCAGATCTTCCGTAATTTTTCCCTCTTCCGTATGTTCGTCGGAATCCACCTTGACCAGGGCCTCGCTCAGCCCCGGATAGGTCAAGGGCGACAGGCCATCGGGCGTAAGGGCATAACGGCAATAAGAGTCATCGAAAACCTCGTACTCCCGGTTGTATACAGTCAGCTCGGGGCGGTTATCCAGCAGTTGAATGGAATCCGCCAGATACTGATCCGTCAGGATAAAGACGGGGATCTGATACCGATCCGCCAGTTCGAAGCTGCGGCGGGCCAGGGAGATCGCCTCTTCAATTGAGCCCGGGGCGTAGAGCAGACGGGGAAATTCTCCGTGCCCGGCATGGAGAATAAAATTCAGGTCTCCCTGCTCCGTGCGGGTCGGCAATCCCGTGGAGGGCCCGGGGCGCTGGGCTACAACCACGACCACCGGCGTCTCGGTCATACCCGCCAGTGAAACGGCCTCGGTCATCAAGGCGAAGCCGCCGCCTGAGGTCGCCACCATGGACCGCAGCCCGGCGTAAGACGCCCCCAGGGCGGTGTTGAGGGCGGAGATTTCGTCCTCGGCCTGTTCGAAATGCACGGGCATCTCAAGGGCAGCCCGGGTCAGATACATCTGCAGCGATGTGGCCGGGTCATGGGATAGCCGGCAACAAACTGGCAGCCTCCCAGAAGCGCGCCGAATCCCAGGGCGGAATTCCCATCGAATTTTAATGTATTAACCGCCCGCGGCATCAGGGCGAACCGGCCGGCCATTTTCCAGCGTTCCGCAAAGTCCATCCCGGCCACCAGAAGAGCCATTTTCTCCTCTTCCTTCACCAGAGCCCCCAGGTTCTCCGACGTCACCCCCAGCACATTGAGAAGCAGGCCGACCAGGATGTTGTTGCTCATCTTAACATTGCGAAAGTGCTCTTTTGCCGCTTTTTCGATTTCCCGAATCCCGTCAATGGAGATGCAGATTCCATGGGCGCTCAGGTCCGCCCTGTGCAGCCTTTCCGTTTCTTCGTCCAACCCGACCACCACATCCCAGGGTTCGCCACTCAGGGCATGAACCGGTTCCTCCGCAACCCGGAACAGATGCTCGTTGTGACCCCCACGGATTCGGGACATGTAAAATTTGGTGGCAAAAAAATGATAACCCAGACGAAAGAGAAGATCCGTCAATTCATTTTCGATGGATGCCAGCCCCTGTCCGGCCTGCCCTCCAACTAAAAGATTGCATTCCATAAGCGCCTCCTTCGAGCAGACTCGAGCAGTCTGCCCTTTATCATGGCGATTTGCCCCTTGCACTCTGTTTGTTTTCCAACGAAAAGATCAGAATCATCGAGCGCATGGTCTATGAACTCCACGCCCCTGAACGCCCCCCTTGAAAACAGCCGGACAAGGGAAACGATTCCAGATTCCTGACCGAACTAACGGTTTAAAAACTCTATCATCAACCCATATCCGTTGTACAGAAACAACTTGGGCGAAGTATCAAAAGAATCCTGAAGGTTTTGATTGCTTATCCTTCTCGTGGACATTATATTTCCTGCCGTGAAAGAAACGGATCCTTTTAAAGTATAACCAATCAAGAACGGAATGGAAAAATCACAGTAAAAACTCCTGCGGCCGCATTTCTTCGAGTCCGCCGATCCAGCCTGACCTGGGTCCTGCGAAGAAAACGACGGGACTCCGGCGAAGTCCCGAATTGCGTTCCTGCTTTACGGAGAGAGTTCACACTGGGATCGGCAACCAAGCCATTGCCGTGAATGAGGCGCTTGATATTTTGTTTGAAGAACCCGTCGAATCTTAGCCTTAGGGTGAAATGACAGAAGAAAAGAGAGGGAGCAAAGAAGAATGCCAATCCGAAAGGAACTGCTCGATATCCTGGTCTGCCCTCAATGCAGGGGAAAACTCGATCTGATTGAAAAGGAAAAGGCATTGACCTGCACAGGCTGCCGGCTTCTTTATGAAATCCGGAATGGCATCCCCGTCATGCTGACCGATCAGGCCGTCACGCAGGATAATGATCAGCCACGCTCTACCCCGCGATTGCCCTGAACCCGGCCTCAGTACAAGTCATCCAGGACAGAAGATTTCCGGATTATAGAAATTCGTTGACAAAATTCCGGGAATCCATCACTATTCGGCGCACTAAATTTAACAGAAGGCAAATATTTTGCTCTCTGCCGGAGGAGAAAATAATGTTTCAGGTTTCAGAAAAAGCAGGAGAGAAGCTCCAGGAGTTTCTGCAGAATGTGGCGGAGGTTCAGCCCGTCAGGCTGATGCTGACGGAAGGCGGCTGATCCGGGCTATCACTGGGCTTGGCTCTGGATGAGCTGCGCGACGGCGATGAAGAATTCCATGAACAGGGAATTACCTTCCTGGTCACCCGGGATCTGTTTGAACAGATCAAACCCGTTTTTGTAGATTTTGTCGAAACCGACAGAGGCTCCGGATTTCTCGTCACCTCCGCGCTGGATGACGGCGAAGGTGGCGGATGCGGGGGCACCTGCAGTTGCTGATTAAGAGAAATACCGGACGGGGCCTGCCGAAGCGGACGAAAGGCCCCGCCCGAAAACAAAGGCCGGGAAAATTTTGAAGCGTGACCATGAGAAACAATGACGATAAGGATGCCCTTCGAAAGTCCGCGGAAAACCTGCTGAATTCCGGACGGTACTCAGAAGCCGCCGCAGTGTACGGCCGTCTTGTCGAACAGTATCCCGAAGAAGAATCTTTCCTCCTGGCGCAGGCCTGGGCCTATCATGACAATGGACAGCGTGACGAGGCCATTGTCTGTTTTGAAAAGTTGTTTGCCGGCGAATTGAAGCGGAAGGTCTTTACCGGTTTCGCCTTTGATGAGCTGGTCCGTCTGTACAGAGAGGGCGGGCAGTATGACCGGCTGGTTTCGATCTGCAGGCAGGCGGTGGAAGCACAACCGGAAGAGCCCCCCCTGATCAGGGAACTGGGCTGCGCTTTTCTGACTGCGGGCATGGCCGACGAGGCTGTGGAGATCTTCGAAAAGATGACCGGTCTGGAACCGGATGCCCCGGAACTGTTCTGTCTGCTGGGCGATGCCCTGGTTGCCGCCGGACGCCTCGATTCCGCGGAAGAGGCATACCGGCAAGCCATAACCCTTGATCCGGAAGAAGCCGCCCGCTTCTGCCAGCGTCTGGCCAACGACCTTGCTGAAATCGGAGAACTCGGTCGGGCGGAAGAAATGCTGAACCGCAGTCTTGAGGCCCGTGCTGATGATCCCCTCTGTCTGATCCGTCTGGCGGAAATCCAGGTCAGGCAGCTGCGCTGCGAGGAGGCGAAACGCAGCACGGAAGCCGCAGCCGCCTTCAATCCCCGCTTTGCAGCCGTTTATTACAATCGTCTGGGACGCGCCCTTGCCGATGCGGGCCGCCACCGTGAGGCCGTCGAAATCTTCGACCGCGCCATCGCCCTGGAACAGGGCAACGCGTTCTATTATCTCTATCAGGCTCAATCCTATGAAAAGCTGAACCTCCCGGAACAGGCAGAAGAAGCTCGTCGCAAAGCTGAAAGCCTGTCTCCTGCGCAGAAAAAATAATTCAACTTATTTTTTATTATTGATGAGGAAGCGGTTGTGCTTTCCAGCGGTGATGGACCCAGAACCACTGTTCCGGATGCTGCCTGACGACATCCTCGATAGCTCGGGTGTAACGCTGCGTGTTCAGAATAATATCCCGGTCATCGTCTCCGGATTTGATCAACTCTCTTTCGGCGCCAATCTCCAGAATATATTTTCCATCCTCTTTTCGAATGAGAAAGGCAGGTACGACCGGAGCGTCTGTAAGAAGAGCGATATGCGCCAATCCCGGCGACGTACAGGCAGGCCTGTTGAAAAACTGGACAAAACGGCCTTCCGGCGGTGAAACATTCTGATCGATCAGCAGCCCCACGGTTTTTTTATCTCTCAGGCGCCGCAATATTCCGCGCATGGCTCGGTTCGCGGGAGTGACCGTATTGCCTGTCGACGTCCTCACTGTGGAAACGATGTTTTCCAGCAGGGGGTTATCAAAGGGTCGATAGAGGATCATGATGGGCTCCCCGATGACGGCAAAAGCCGCTGCCATCAATTCCCAGTTACCGAAGTGAGCCGTCACCAGGACCACCCCTTTATTTTTTGCCTTGGCTTTCCAGTAATTTTCCAGCCCCCGGACTTCCATGAATTCATTGATCCGGCTTGCGTTCAGAGAGGGAATGTCCACAAATTCGGCTGCCAGGATGCCGACGTTCCGGTAAACCCCCTTTGCAATCCGGACAAGTTCGTCCATGGATTTTTCCGGAAAGGCGCGATGCAGATTATAAAGGGCGATCAGGCGTCTTTTCGGTACCAGGCAGTAAACAAGAAGGGCAATGCCGGTGAATAAGAATCTTCTCACCGACAGCGGAATCGATTTTAATATAAGCAAAACAACGGTGTGAGACTGTAACTTCTTCATCTATTGTTATTTTGGAAAATTCAACGATACATAGTTGAAATGATTTCTTTCATATTACAGGGGATGTTTCTTGGGTTACAACTTTCTAAAACCCGGTTCTTGAACTTTTCTTGCATTAGGTTCTCTAACCCGGCAATTCACGATGCTCTTCATTGTATTTCCGTTCATCATCCACATCTCCGTTTTCCTGGTTCAGAGTGGCGCGGATCAGGCCCTCTCAATTCATCACAACAACCGGCTAAAACAATAAAATAGGCAAACACAGCCTGATACCAGTCGGAATAGACACTCCAGCCTGTCAGTCCAATAAGCAGAGCCACAACCGGCCAGGAAATAAGGCCAATTCGCCATCCATCCGGCTTCCTGTACATCCGCCGCACGGCATTGACAAAAAGCCATACAAACATCGAGAAACCGGCAATTCCACCACAGGCAAGCAGCATCAGTAAAAAATTATGGGCATGCGCCGCCTCGGGAGCGCTGAAAATGTTTCCGTCAGGGGCGACAAACGGCGCGACGATTCCCGATGCTGCTACAGATTTATATGCATCCTGGAACGAACCGACACCGACACCAAACAGCGGGTGTTCCTGCCACATGGCCAGAGCGACTTTCCAGATATAAATTCTATCGTAGATACTGCTTAGATCGTTGAAATAGGGTATCCAGAATTTGGCAATGAGCGCAATCCCTGCAAAAAAAAGCGCCGGGATGACAATGGTCCACCTGCTTTTTTTATAAAGAAAATAAATTAAATATATGGCTATGCCTGCTGCGCTTGCTAAAAAAGTGGTTCTTATATTCGTTTGTAAAACCAGAACAAGGGCGAACGCACCCGCGACTGCAATAAAAATCCTGCGTCTTGTGGTCATGTTTTTATCTGAAACCGCCCATCCCAGGAAAAAAGGTGCAACATAAGCGAACAGTCCCGCAATACGGGCGCTTTCCTTAAGCTTTCCGGCATATCGAATCAGGGGGCGACCAAATAGATCATAACCGATAATGTGCGCGGACAGGAGATTGATTACAGCCCAGACAACTCCCACCCCCATACCCACAATCAAATATTTCTGAACCGGAAGTCGTTGCGAAATATCAATCAATGCGACAACAAAAAGCAGGTATCTTATAAAAGCGATGTCATGACCCCACCCGCCGATTTCCTGACCATTGATAAGAAGACTGACAATCATAGTCCCGAACCAGAAAATCCACGGGAGGATTAAAGGATGGATGATTATCTGTTTCTGAAGGGGATTTTCCTTTAACAGAACCCAGCGGAGGATCCATGCCATATCGACCAGGATGATTATGGACTCAAAGCCGGCATTGCCGGCGACGATACCGGCAGGCAGTAAAGAACCCATGATCATGCAGAATCTGTCAAGTGATATCGCCCATCGCCGGTCACTCTGCAGAACCATCTCAGAAATTCTCACCTGATGCCTTTGAGAGTATATTGCTGAGCATTTCCTTCATTTTTTCCTTACTAAAAAACCTGTCAAAAAGTTCCCTTGTTTTTTCTCCTCTTTGTGCAAGCTTCTCCGGTTCCCTTATCCATTCCCGCACCTTTTCCGCGAGTGATGCAGGATCCCCGCAGGGAACCCATCCGATCACGTCCGACGCGAACATGTCCGGAGGATAGGCTTTTGAATACCTTGTGATTACGGGTTTGCCGGCCGCCATGGCCTGGAACATCTTGTTGGGTATGACAAGTTCCGCTTTCTTTGTGGAACCGAAGATTCCAAGTAATATATCGGCCTGCGCTATTCTACTCGGCAGACTCGCATAGGGTATCCACGGTTCAAAGGCAATGTTCTTATGCCTCCTGGCCGCCTTTTCCATCGCCGGCTTCAACTCTCCATCACCCAGCAGTACCCACCGGACATTCATGTCAGGAAAGATTCCTGCAGCCTGCACAATCGTATCCACGCCCTGAAGCTGCAGAAAACTTCCATAAAACAGAATTTCATGCCGGCCGGAAGCAGGATTTCTTTCTGAAGATGCCGATTTAAAGAAATCGGTTTCCGCACTTACATAAAGTACGGAAAGCATCCGCGGATTCACTCCAAGGGTTTCTGAAAAAAATTCTGCATGCGCAGGCGTATCGGCAACGACGACATCGGCAAGAGAAAACAGATCGGCTTCCCACAACCTTCTTTTTTCTGCCTTACGTGATTCAGGGCTCCATTTGTTGCGTTCAAAAACCTCTTTTTCATACGCGGAAATCAAAGGATCAACAATAAGAGGAATGTTCCATTTTTTTGCCCAGCGGGATGCGGACAAAATATCCTTTTGCCGGAAGCAGGGCACCCATATCACATCGGGCTTTTCGAAGTCATGGAAATGTGCCTCCATAAAGCCGGTATAGCTGGAGCGGGGGTGGAAATATTGAATTTGAAATCCCATCTCTGACAGTAATGTCAACACGATGCGATTCCGGGAATAATCCCGGTCAGAGCGGCCCCACCACAGCAGCGAAGACATGCGGCACCATTCTCCTGAATTGATAAGATTTCTCTGGAACCCGATGTTCGGCCTCGATTTCTGAAAAAAAACCTCTTTCATATCTGAGACCAGCTACTCTTCCTCAAAAGCAGTTCCTGATAGAGGGCGACTGTTTTTTCGCACATCTTTGTAACAGTGAATTGACTGACCACCCATTTTCTTCCTTCTACACCCATCTTTTTCCGGACACTTTCATCTGAAAGAGCAATGCGCAGGCAGGCGGAAAGCGCTTCGGAATCCCCGGGCTTCACATGCCAGCCCGTTTTCCCGTCCAGAACGGTTTCCAGACTGCCCCCATGGGCAGATACAATCACAGGTTTTCTCATTGCCTGAGCCTCGACCGAAGTTCTCCCGAACGATTCCGGTTTCGTCGACGTCGAAACCACGATGTCTGCCAGCGTCATGGCTGCTGGCATATCGCTGCAATGCCCGACGAACTTTACCCTTTCCCTGAGATCCGGGTCGCCAACCATTTTTTCAAGGATCCGCGTATATTCCGATGTTGCATCCGATTCACCGACCATGATCGCTTTCCAGGGCAACTCTTTTATCCCGGCAAGGCTTTGCAGGAATACATCCTGTCCCTTCAACCTGGTCACTCTTCCGGGAAGCATTACAACCGGATCCGTATTGCCATTCAATCCCCAGCGTTCTTTCAGATTGCGGATGCGTTCAACCGTCACGTTTTCCGGATTGAACTGTTCCTCGTCAAGACCTCTTGGAATCAGTACGATTCTCTCCGCTGCCACGTCATATGCTTCCCTGATGTGATCGGCAATGGTTTTGGAGACGGCGATGATCCGTTCACCTCTGGTCATGATGGCACTGTAAAAATTTACGGAATAGAAGCCGTGAAAGGTTGTGATCAGAACAGGACGTCTTTTTACAGGCAGGCTCTTCCATGCAAGAAAGGCGACCCAGGCCGGCAGCCTGGAACGCAGATGAACAATATCCACCCCCTCTTTGAGAAGAAATCGCCGGAGCGGGAAGAAATAGTTCAGGCACCTTGGGCTTTTTTCCCCGATATGCGGCCAGGTCAGATGGCGGCTTCCCTCGCTCTCCAGCTGGGAAACCATGCGGCCACCGCCGGAAATGACAATGGACTGGTGACCCGACTCAGTCAGAAAAGCACCCAGTTCCAAAGTGCCTTTTTCCACTCCTCCTTCATTCAGATCAGGCAGCATCTGAACTACTTTAATCGTTCCGGCCACCATCGTTTCAATATTTCCTCCGCGCACCGCGCGGCTTCGTTAAGCGGTTCCGGTTTTTTCATCCTGCTTTTTCCGGAAATCCATGCTTCAAAATTCGTCACCATGCCATTTTCTATCAGGTATTGCTCGCTTCGATGGAATTTTCCCTTTTTCTTTTTCCATCTCATGGGGAAAATACCGACGCGACACCCGGCAGTCAGGGCTTCATAAACCATGGAAACACTGTCTGCTGTAACCCAGACGCATTCATTGCGATCATACGCTTCTTCAATCCATCCTCGCGGCGTCTCACGTGCCGGAAAAAAGCTGACACCCTGACGCCCGGCGGCAAAACGTTCCAGCAGCACGCACATCTCTTCCGGCGTTCTTGGTGAGGAGGTGATAGTCCACTTCTTCGAAGCATCCTTTTCTATCACCGCCTTGACCTGGGAAAAGACCTCTTCGGAATCCCACACATGACTTTTAGGATCAATGCCGCCGATCAGAATCAGTCCCCTGTCGCTTTCATGGATTCCTCTGTCGGTCGAGATGCCCGGCGGACCGATCGTAGTGAAGATATTGCGGTCTGGCCTCACCTGATCATGCACGGGGACAAAACAGAGATCCATATGCCTTCTCAGCAGAACATCCGGCGTCATGCACGTCACGGTCCTGCCACCCCGACTTCTCTTTAACAAAAGCATCGGGATGTGCACATGGGTGCCTGTTCCCACGATGAGATCCACGGGACCGGATTGCCCGCTTCCCGCGCCTGGGAACATTACCGCCAACCAGCGGCCCCAGTTGATCAGGGTTGACGAAACCAGGGGCGTTACGTGCCGCTTTTCTACGATCTCGATTGGAGTCCGCCGTGCAAGGGCATTGACGACGCCGTGGGTCTGTTTCTCATGTCCGGGTCTTCCATCGAAAAATGCAACTACCTTCAAGGGCGTCATTTTCATTGACCTCTTTTATGAATGAAATACGGAGTCATCATTTTTTAAAGCAAGGGGATATCCGTACTTTGATCATGTTATCTGATAAGCAGAATGCGCCCACAAGAATTTATCGGGAAGGCACGGAATGCAGGAGCTGCTGCAGACCACGGATGCAATCTTCAATTTCCCCGCAGTGAAAAAGTGTCCATTGTGTCTCTGGACAATAAATAGCTTCGGCATTTAAGGAATCGGAGTTTTCCTTTTGTCACGGCTTTTTCTGCCAGACTTCGAATTCCGATCAGAGGTTTTTTCAGCCGGAGGGTCTGCCGATTCATGATGAATTGATCAGCGCCGCTTTGAGTCTTCGCGCTGAATCTCCCGTCGGTTTTGCTGATATAACGGTCCAGGAGAGCAAAAATATTGTGCTCATCAAGCACCCTGCGGCGGGCTTCAATGATGTATGGCAGTCGGTCCTGATACTCGTTGTTGGCAATCGTGCTTCGAATAATATCCCGGGATCTTTTAAAATCCCTGATATCGATGTAAATAAAGCTTTCCGGGGGAAAATAGTCTGCCGCGTTGGGGCTGCCATGATAAAACGGCAGAGTGTAACCGAGAAACGCATCAGGCAGCTTTTCAGTCAGATGGTGCGGATAGACATGATTTTCAATGGTGATATGATACTGGTAAGGATCCAGGGCTTCGGCCTTGTCGGACATGGGCTTAACGCCGTGGCCGAATATATCCAGTTCCGGAATAGCCGACTTGAGCTGCTCTGTAAAGCGGACCCGCCGGGAATGAAGGGTCAGCGCTCCTTTCCTGCTCGAACAGACCGTAGAAATCAATTTGTTTTTTTCAGGCGGTTCAGCAACGCGCAGTTCATCATAGGAACGGATGTGTCCCCCGGAATCGGGAAATCCGTAAAACCAGACAAGCCCCGGCTGGGTGAAGACAGCATTGGGATGAGAAATCACCCAGGGTTCCTGAAATGTAATGACCGTACCATATTGACGCAGGTAATCTTTCCCGTAAACCGTAATCGTTGACGGCTCGGTGGTGATGAGAATGGTCTTTTCGCGGGGGCAGCGAAGCTTTTCAATGCTCAGTGAACCGGGTGCACGATACAGATCGTGATAAACCACCAGCCAGTCATATTCTTCCGCGGCAGCGTCGAAAACGAAACGGCATCTTCCCCATAGGCCGTCGCCATCGGGAAGTTGACGGCGAAAGTGTTGCTCCATGGAATCCGGCGACATGCGGGCCATCAGTTTGACAATAATGGGTTGAGATGAAGTCTTTATTATATCTTTAGAAATCATGTCACTTTCTGCGGGAGGTGGCTGGTACGCTTTGCGCAGCCTCCAATCCAAGTATGATATCTTGATTTATTATACCGGCGAGCAGACATTATGGGAAACGCAATGGCGTGTCAATGAAAATATCCGATGGGAAGTGGCGATCAGGGCCAAAGGCCACCCCGCCCGGCAGAACAGCTCACACAGGCAGGGTGGATGGACATCGATGAATGACTGGACTCACATGCAATAAATCCGCTTCTGAAAATCAGTGCGACCTGCAGGCTCTGCCTTCTGAATATCTGAAGATTCTTCCCGTTTATCTTTATGATCTCCCCATTTTTCTCAGGGCTTCCATATAGGTATGATAAAAGGCCTTGTTTTCCTGCACACCGTTTTTGACAATGGTCCCCAGTTCATTGAGATCCCCGGTATGAACAACCAGATTGACGCTCCGGTGGAAGGCCGCCATGCTGTCCCTGGTGCGGAAAGAGTCGCCGACAAGAGTGACGAATATCCGTCTCCGGATGGACACATCCAGCAATTCGAGAGCCGTCAGAAGTTCACGGGCGCCCTTTCCCTCATCGAAATCTGCATTGACGACAATGACATCGAAGACGTGAAAACGCATCTTTTTGAGGGCATCCCTGACGGATTCCGCCTCCTTCACCGAATAGCCCAGGGAAAAAAGGGCCTGCCCTGTTTTATCCTTCAGGCCGGGATCGGATTCACAAACGAGAGCCGTTTCTCCCTGTTCCGTCACAAAATCAAAAGGCCGATCTGAGGCATCGTAAGAACCGGATGCCACTTCATTAAAAAGGGTTTTGCCTTCCTCCATCATCCTTTCTCCTCCCTGTATCCATCGCCCGACCGTCCTGTTTGCCGGAATTTTGGACAAAGTCGTGCAGTTGTAAACAGACTGAATTCTCTGAACATGCCATGAGAATAACTTTATCCGGCCGGCTGGAACTTTTAAAACCTCTTCTGTTTTCCATAGCTTGTATCGACCTCCAGTTTACCCAGGCTGGTCGTCGCCTCACCCTTGGCGCTCTTGACCGAATCGATCCCTCGACCCACAACGCCCTTGTTGGAGGCATAGGCCTTGGCCGTCTCTTCACTGACCAGGCCGCGCTGGTACAACTCCACGATGTAATCATCGAACGTGACCATCCCGAAGGCCTTGCCGGCCTGAATGATTTCATAAAAGGTTTTGCCTTCCGATTCGCCGTTCAGAATTGTGTCCTTCACGCGCAGATTGTTCCCCATCACTTCAAAAGCCGCCACCCGGCCCCCACCCTCCTTGGGCAGCAGCCGCTGGCATACAATCCAGCGCACCGTATCGGCCAGACGGATGCGGATCTGGCGCTCCTCCTCAATGGAAAACATTCCTAAAATGCGGTTGATGGTCTGCCCCGCATCCACAGTGTGCAGGGTGCTGACGACAAGATGTCCGGTCTCCGCAGCGGACAGGGCAATTTCAACAGTCTCCCGATCCCTCATTTCCCCGACGAGGATCACCTTGGGGGCCTGACGGAGAGCCGCCCGGAGGCCGTTGGCAAAGGTGTCAAAATCCGTCCCCATTTCCCGTTGATTGAAGGTCGCCTGCTTGTGTGGATGAACGAATTCCACGGGGTCTTCCAGGGTCACTACATGGACCGACTTCCGTTCGTTGATCTCGTTGAGCATCGCGGCCAGGGATGTGGACTTTCCGCTTCCCGTCGCCCCGGTCACGAGAATGATGCCGTTTTTTTCCTGGGCCATTTTCTCGAAGGCCTCCGGCAGATTCAGATCCTGAAGGGTTGGAATGCGGGTTTCCAGCTTCCGCAGGACAATGGAATAATTTCCCCGCTGGGAAAAAATATTGACCCGGAAACGGGCCTTACCCTGCAGAGTATAGGAGGAATCGCAGGAACCCTCGGCAACGAGAGTTTCCGTCAGGCGGCGGTCCCCGTTGATCAGATTCAGGGCGATGGTCTCCGTCTGAAAGGGGGTCAGTTTTTCACAGGGCGGATCAAAATCCACAGCGGTCAACTGCCCGGAACTCTCCACCTGAAAGGGTTTGCCCACGGTCATATTCAAATCGGACACATTGTCGTATGCATCCAGCATTTTCGTCAAAATATAATCCAGTTCCTGCCTTCGCATGTTCACGCCTCCTGAAAAACGGGTAGGGAGAACGCTCTCCAATCCCGAAAGAATCTCTTGTGCCGCGGTTCATACGGATAACCGCCAGGGTTAGACCTCCGTAAAATCTGTCGGCGGGTTTTTCAACAACGGCCGGAATTTGGTCTTGTCGTTGCACTTCATGTAGGCTTCATCGGCGCTGATCCATCCCTTATTGAACAGTTCCATGATGGCGTCATCGAGAAGCTGCATCCCGTACTTCTTGCCCGTCTGGATCATGGATGGAATCTGGAAGGTCTTTGACTCGCGGATCAGATTGCGCACGGCCGCATTGGCTATGAGGATTTCCAGAGCAGCGCATCGGCCCTTTCTGTCGATCCTCTTGAAGAGCACCTGGGCGATGATCGCCCTCAGACCGTCTGCCAGGGTGGATCGGATCTGGGCCTGCTCACTGGAAGGAAACACCTCGATGATCCGGTCAACTGTTTTCGCCGCACTCGTGGTATGAAGGGTCCCGAAAACGAGATGGCCGGTGGAGGCGGCTTCCACAGCCAGGGAGATGGTTTCCAGATCCCGCATTTCCCCGACCAGTATGATGTCCGGGTCTTCACGCAGGGCGCCTCTCAGGGCCGCGGAAAAGCTCTTTGTATGAATGCCGACTTCCCGATGGTTGACGATGCAGCTCTGGCTCTGATGAACGAATTCAATGGGATCTTCGACGGTGATGATGTGATCCTTCCGCAGGCGGTTGGCTTGATCGATGATGGCTGCCAGGGTCGTTGACTTTCCACTGCCTGTTGGTCCGGTCACCAGAACCAGCCCCCGGGGCAGCGTGGCCAGTTTGGAAACTACGGGCGGCAGTCCCAGTTGCTCACAGGTCAGGATCTGGCTGGGAATTTCCCGGAAAACGGCTGCCACACCGAACTTCTGTTCGAAAAAATTGGCGCGGTAACGGGCCAGACCAGGAATTTCATAGGCAAAATCGACATCCCCCGTTTCCTCGAACTGCTTGATTTTGTGTTCCGGCGTGATTTCATAGAGCATCGCCTTCAGCTCATCGTTATCCAGAATATTATATTTCACCCGCTCCAGTTCACCGCGCATCCGGATGGCAGGCTGCTGTCCGGAAACGAGATGCAGGTCCGATGCGCCCTGTTCGTGCATCAACTGGAAAAAAGCATCGATTTTGGCCATACACAGTCTCCTTGTTCAGTTGAAATTGATCTGATTTCCACTCTTATATCACAACATACTTTTCGTAAAAAACGGCCTTTCTTCCCGGGTAAGGACGAAAACCGGCGGGAGTATAGGAAAACACGGTCCTGTTGTCAAGAAAGGCTTGAAGATGAACAAGTGCTTGACAGAGTCTAATCCTTATATTATAGAGCGGCTTCGATTTTCTGGTAAATTTGTGTTTTCCGGATGGGGATGTAGCTCAGCTGGGAGAGCGCGGCGTTCGCAATGCCGAGGCCAGGGGTTCGATCCCCCTCATCTCCACCAAATCAAGATTTCAGTCAACTATCAAGAATTCATCTGTGGGCAAAAAGTTGTCCGTCGTGTCAGCATGGCATAGGCGATACGAATCAATTTATGTGCAGTGGCCAATACCGCCATTTTATAGGGCAAGCCTTCAGTCCTTCGTTTAAGGTAATAAGCCTTAAAAATATCGTTATATTGAATCACTTTGGTTGTCATCATCCATATGATTCTCCTCAGATGACGATTTCCACGTTTCGTGATCCTGCCTTTACCTTCATGTTGACCTGACTGGTAAACAGCCGGGTCCAATCCTGCCATGGCAATGATTTTCCCAGAATATTCGTAATGATTAACATCGCCACCCATCTCAATGAGAAAATTTACAGCGCTTTTGTCCCCGATACCTTTTATGGAAGTAAGAATGTTGATATCGTCTTCCATCTGCTTTCGACTCATCTCAATCAATATGCCGGTTATCTCCTCCAGTGCCTCTTCAAGGTGAAGGAGCAGAGTCACGTTTTGCTTGAGAATGATTTCCTTGGCTGAACTTTTGGTACCGACCGACGAATGTGCGGCCTTGATCAGCTTCACAGCAAACGCCTCTCTTTTATGCCCATAGGAATCTGCGATCAGCATCTGAGATAATTGACCAAGGTTTGCATTTCCAAGAGCAATGGCAGAAGGGTATTTCTGTACAAGCTTCAGTATGGACTTCGTAAAGACGGAAGTCATATGCTCCAGCTCCGGAAAAGTGATATTCAGGAGCCTCTTGATATTGATCTTCAATGCGGTCATCTCGTCAATCAAACCTTCCCGCTGACGCGAGAGATCACGAAGATCGGAAATCAAAGATGAATCGACCCGTTGGATCAGAGTGTTCCCATTCGCAAGAAGAAACTGGGCAATGACCACAGCATCCTTCTTGTCGGTTTTGGTCTTCCTGAGCTGCATCTTGACATAATTGGAAATCAGCAAAGGATTGATGATAACGACCTGGTATCCCTCAGAAACCAGATAAGAGAAAAGATTGACATGATAGGAAGCCGTGGACTCCATCCCGATTAAAACGGATGAGACCGAAACAACCACCAGATGTTCCTTCAGCTTCTCAAAACCATTCCGGTCCATGGCCGCTGAAAACTGAAATAGCTTTTTCTCGTCCCTTCCAATCCCGTAGACATCAAATTTATCTTTTGAAATATCGATACCGACAAAAGCATCAACGCTACCCTTTAATCCGGGCATCACATCACCTCCCGACAAAAGAAAGATAAAGCAGGAAATTTAGCCTCTAAACCAATCCTCCAGCGTGACAAGGATTCTATGATCCAACCAACCTATTATGATTCATAGAGGCTTGGGACATACTGAAATGAGGGCTCTGTCGCCCAGGAAGTAATGAGTCCTCCTGCCTTCCCATGAATATTATTGCCATCCCTGTAGTCAATTAAATAATATTCTATAAGAATTCATGGTAGGAGGAAGTTCAAAGAAGGCCAAAACCCGCTGAAAACAGCGGGTTTTTTATTGCCTTTAATTCGAGGAGGCATCTGTGTCAACATACCTTATCGATGCATGACAGAACCATCAGGCTATGGCACGCCATTACCTGCCACTGCGCGTGCGGCTTGCCGTGATAAAGGCTTCAGAAAGGATGAATCCTTATTGTTCGAATTTCTGCTTTTGATTATCGATAGGCAGAAGCTGCCCGATGCTCATGACAAGAAGTCGGGCCGGATCAGTATCACTGGATTGTGCGGCCCTGGACAGCGCTGAAGGAATCTCCCCGATCGGTTCTTCTCCCAGCCGGAAAGTTCCCCACTGGGTTGGAATGAAGTATCTGGCACCCAGGTCCCGGAAGGCCTCCAGGGACTCCCCGGGATCCATATGAGCGTAATGCATGAACCAGCGGGGCGCATAGGCTGTAACGGGCAGGAGGGCGTAATCGATATCCGGATAAAGGCGTCCGATCTCCCGGTATCCGATAAAATAGCCGCTGTCACCGCCATAATAGATCTTCCGCCCACGTGTCACCAGCAAAAAACTGGCCCAGAGGGTGGTATCCGTGTTTTGACTGATCCTCCGTGACCAGTGTTGGGCGGGGAGACAGACCACCTGGCAGCGATCGCCGCAGGAAACCGTTTGCCACCAGTCCATTTCCACAACTTTCTTTTTTCCGAAATTATTCACCATGGCCTTGAGCCCCATGGGGACAAAGACCCGCGTGTCGGTGGAAAGCCGCCTGATGCTTTTAGAATCCAGATGATCGTAGTGATTATGGGAAATGATCACGTTTTTCCTGCCGGGCAGGGCTAAAAACTCATCGAGAGAGAGGCCGGGCGGAGTTTTACGTTTCGGCAGGAGGGCCCGTTCCGAAAACATCGGATCAGTGATCCAGTATTCTCCGTTGATTCTGATCAGAAATGTGGAATGACCGATCCATGCGATAAAATCTCCCGGTGTTGACCGTATCCGTTTATAAAGGCCCGATATGACCGGAGGAAGGTTGTATTCCTCCGCCTGGGGATAGGGGGTCTTTTCAGAGATCACCCAGCGCAGAAAACTCATGAAGCCCCTCTGCATGGGCATCCAGGGATTGAAATAACGGCCGCCTCTCAGATGCGGGGCGTAAAGAAGCGCCGGGTCTGTGGATTCCACCTGTGCCCGCCACTTTTTTTCATCGAAGGGCCTTGGAGGCAAGAAGCAGGAAACCAGCAGCAGGGCCAGAGCAAGTATTATGGCTGTGATTACCTTTTTTCGGCGAGATATATTCATGCTGTCAATCGGGAAGAGCCGATCCGGTCTTGGACGGGGCGCCGTCATCCTTTTCGCCGTCGAAAGATTCCTTCAGCATCATAATCAATCTCCATCATGTTTATAGCCAATATCTCCGGAACATCTGCCCCACACCCTGTTTGACAGACACCAAAAATATATAGAAACAAGATCCAAGTATGTCAAGAATTATTGCCAATATATAATTATAATAATGCCAGTAACAATGGTGATTTCAGAAATAAAGAATTATAGATCTCACTAAAAATTATACCTTTTCATCTGACCAACTTTGTTTGCGCTCAATTCAGCAAAGGACTGCTTATGCAGATTCTCCATATTTGAAGCTCCATGCCGTCAGCCTTGTATTTGGACCATTGTTAATCTCAATCGGTGTAAATCCTTATCGGATAAATTTTTATTGATAAATTTTTTGCATAATGTTTAAGAGATACCACCGTTATGCATTCTCTCTTCCATAAAGGGATTTGCAGCGGATCTTGCTATTAACATTATAAGTAAACATGATAAGCGTCACAGGTAATTTATAAAATGAATAATGATATCGTCATTGTGGAAGACAGCCTGACACAGGCGGAAAGACTGAGGTACACCCTGGAAGAACACGGTTTTCACGTGCTGCACGCCAGGAACGGTCAGGAAGCGCTCCAGTTAATCAGCAATAATCAACCCGCAATCGTCATAAGCGATATCATCATGCCGGAAATGGATGGATTCGAACTGTGCAAGCGCATCAAATCGGATCCGTTGAAAAAAGCAACACCTGTAATTCTTCTGACGGTTCTTTCAGACTCGAGGGATATCATTCGGGGCCTGGAATGCGGCGCCGACAATTTCATTACCAAGCCTTATGATGAAGAGAACCTCCTGTCCCGCATCCAGTACTTTTTAACGCAGAGAGAACATGGCTATGAAGCGCCCTGTGAGTCTGCAGAGGAGATTGAGATCCTTATAGGAGGCCAGAAATATTCGATTACTGCCGACCGGAAGCGGATCTTGAACATCCTGATTTCCACCTATGAAACAGCCGTTCAGAAAAACAGGGATCTTCTACGGGCACAGCAGGAGCTGCGCATACTCAATGAGCATCTGGAAAATCGCGTTCAGGAGCGGACGCAGGAACTTATGGAAGAAATTGCCCGGCGTCGTCAGGTGGAAGAGGATCTTCGCAGGCAGGAACAAGACCTGCGTGTCAAATCCCGGAATCTGGAGGAAGTGAACACGACCCTTCACGTACTTATCAAGAATAGAGAAATGGACCGGATTGACCAGGAACAGAAGATTCTCTCCAACTGCAAGGAATTGATCCTGCCCTATGTCGAACAGCTGAAAAAACAGAAACTTCCTCCGCATCAAATGACCTGTGTTGAAATCATCGAAGCCAATGTGCAGAATATCATCTCTCCCTTCCTTCAAAGCCTGAGCTCCGAACTGGCTCATCTGTCCCCGAAGGAAGTCCAGGTGGCCAATCTCGTCAAAGAAGGAAAAACAACCAAAGAAATATCTGAATTACTTAATCTTTCCATCCGTTCCGTGGAGTCCCACCGCGACAACATCCGGGTAAAACTTGGCATCAGCAACGAAAAAATCAATCTTCGCTCCTTTCTGCTGTCCCTTTCCTGAGTATACCAGTATTATACTGTTATAGGTTCCGTACTCATCCCGTATTGCGTTTCCTGCCAAGTGTGACATTATAAACAAGTTACGGCGGCGAATTTGTAAAGACCGCAGCGGTGAGGAACAGCGAGCCTGTGAGGAATCGTGTCCTCTGCCGTTCCGGTCTGGACTTTATTCGGGTCTGACGATTATTTTCCTCGTTTTGAAGCTTCTTTATTAACCAGTATTCGTCAATCTTCGTTGATCGGGCTATCAACTTCCATGTAACACTGCCCGCCTGGAACATGTTATAAATTCTCCTGTATTCTGCGGACTCCGGAGAACCAGAGGAACGGATCGACCTGAAAGACCCTTTTTATTTCTTGAGGTTTCAATCGATGGCATTAAGGAATCGATATCGTTGCCTGTTTATGCCATCATGCGGGAAAGCTTCCGGCCATTTTTCAGACTGCCGCAACAGATCACTCATGAAATTTTGTCTGTTCAAAGCCTTGCATTCCCGCACGGACGCCGATTTTTTTCGAATACCCTTCGTCATCGGTTCCCAGGAACGTCGGCGTGCCTGATCGATTTACCCGGAATCCGATCCCGGGCTGCAATCAAGCTGCAATCAAAGGGATAGAAAATGGCAGGAAGAAGGCGGCGCGACAGGCTCAGCATCGGGACATCCTGGAATGTCATTTTTAATGATGACCAAGACAATAAAGTCATAACCATATTTTTGTACGTTTCTTTAAGGAATGAAGGGAGGTTAAGGAATGGTTGCAATAAAATCCTCTAAAACCACCCCCAGAACGGCTGTTCTGCTCATCACCCCCGAAACGGGAAGACTTCCGGAAGGAATGTGTGACCTTGCCCGATTCATTTCAGGAAAAAGCGGGGGACTGGGGGAGGTGGTCACCGCGCTGTGCGAGGGCCTGACGGCACGGGGAATCAACTGTCATCTGGCCACGCTGAACCTGAAGAAGCGTTTTCAGCAGGAAGGAAATATGGATGAAAGTGAATGGCGGAAAATCCGTTACCAGATTGATCCGGAACGGATTCATCTCGTCAGCTCCTCCATTTTTGCCGATCTACCCAGTGCTTATGCGGGAGATGTCACACTAAATGCCGCTGAATTTCAAAAGCAGCTGATCAACCATGTCATCAAAACGGTCAGTGCGCAGAATTGCGGCAAGCTGATTCTCCACACCCATGACTGGATGGCCGGCGGGCCGGTTACCGCTTATGCCAAGTCCCGGAAAATCCCCGTTCTGCATACAGTTCATAACGTGTTTACCCGCAATGTCCCTGTTCCCATGTATCTCGGGGTAGACCTGGAACAACTCGATCATGATCTCTATTACAGCGAAGAGAAAGGAGAGCGCTGCATCGACTGCCAGGCCACAGCCATCAAGAGCGCAACCCTGGTCAATCTCGTCGGCCATCGTTTCCTGGAAGAAATCGTCGACGACTATTTCATGGACCGTGCCATCATCCCGGACAGCGTGAGGCAGGAAATCAAAGCCAAAAAGGCCTTCGAATCGGCCTTGACAGTCCTGAACTGTCCTTCCTTGAACATGTATCCTGAATCGTGCAGCTTTCTGCACCGCAATTTCGGGGCGGATGACGATGTCCTCCAGGCAAAGAAGGATAATCTCGTGGAATTTCAGCGGCGCACCGGCCTTAACGTCGATCCCGAGGCCATTCTTCTTTACTGGCCGTCCCGGCTCGATCCCTGCCAGAAAGGGGTTGAATTGATTGAAGAGATTGCCTTGAAATTCGTCATTGAACATGGCGATGTCCAGATCGCGGTGATCGGCGACGGTGTTGGCGGCGACAGGACTCACGAAGAGATCATGGGCCGGATCGCCTGCGCGTCGCAGGGGAAAATCTGCTATCACCGCTTCAACGAGGAACTTTCCATGCTGGGTTTTGCCTCAGCCAGCGATGTTTTCGGAGCATCACTCTATGAGCCCTGCGGACAGATCGATCAATTGGGAAACCTCTTCGGCGCGACAGCAACCAACCGCGACACAGGCGGATACCATGATAAGATCCGGGAACTGAAGCTGAAAATCGACGGAGCCCCCGAAGATTCCGGAAACGGCTTTCTTTTCCACGATTATGATGTGGGAGGTCTCTGGTACGGCCTGCATAAATGCGTGGAATTCCATCGCAGACCGGCAGAAGTCAGGGCTTCTCAGATCAAGCGGATCATGAAAGAGACGCGCGCCACCTACAAACTCGACCGGATGATAGATGAATACATAAAGATCTACGAACGGCTCAACGGCGGCATGCCTCTGGCTTAACGAAGGGATGGTACAGGGCTATCGATTTCTCCAATATTGGTCGCATTTTGATTTTTTTGGGCCTGATCATGGCAGGTATCGGGTTTGTTCTTCTGCTGACGGGCAAAATCCCCTGGATCGGCAGGTTGCCGGGAGATTTTTATTTCAAAGGGAAAAACGTCACATTTTACTTTCCCTTGGCAACCAGTCTGCTGATCAGCCTGATCCTGACACTGATTCTCTGGCTGATCAACCAGAAGTAAGCCGTCAGACCGATTTTTTCGGTCGAACCGGTCAGAATACCCTGTTGCATTAATAAGGAATAAAAGAACGGTGAAAAGGTGAGAAACCGCGGTCTGTTGATCATGCATTGAGGGGCCGACTTCATAGACAGGCCGTTCAACAATCCATTGTCAAAAATGTCATCGGCACCCTGGGAACGGGGGAGATTGAACTGTTTTCAATCTCCCCCGTTCTTTTTTCGGAACAGGCCTACCCCCACAGGATCAGGCCTGTCTCATGTTTCGAAGCCAGCTTTTCATTGTATGGCAACACGCGGATTCCGTAAGAATGCGGCCCATTGCGTCGGACCCGGTATTCCGCGGTAAAGATGAGCGATCCGTTGAGCAGATTGGTGATCATTTTCAGGGGAACACAATCCGGCTTTTCGAGGAATCCATAGCCGTCATCCCGTCCGATGAAAAGTTCAGCGTAAATTTCTTCGGGTTTCAGTTTTCCCGGATCGATCCGGGCTGTAACCACCAGGGGCTGATCAACCACGATGGTATCCCCTTGAATCCCCTCAACACTGATATCCAGGAGGCGGAGAGAAGAAAACCGCATGGGAATCGTACTTTTCCACTCGGCAATTTCTTTCGCCAACCGGTAGCTCTTTTCGCTCAGTTCCCCAATGCGGCGAACAGTGGGAATGTACATATCATTGTAATATTCCTGAAGCATCCGTTCCGTGTTGAACCGGGGAGCCAGCGTATGAATCGACCTTTTGATCATGGTAATCCATTTGTCGGGAATCCCCGAGGTATCCCGATCATAGAACAGAGGAATCACGGAATTTTCGAGTGTGGAGAAAAGCGAAAGACTGTCTTCTTCGTCCACGCTGGAATCTTCTTCCGAGAGCCCCCGAACGAGGGGCCCGATGGTCCAGCCATTGGTGCCGTCATACCCTTCCGCCCACCAGCCGTCGGAAATACTGAGATTCAAAACGCCGTTGAAAACCACCTTTTCCCCACTGGTTCCACTGGCCTCATAAGGCCTCCGGGGCGTATTCAACCAGACATCCACTCCCTGAACCAGGTGACGTGCAACCCGGATGTCATAGTCCTCCAGGAAGAAAATTTTTCCACGGAAAGGTTCCTGATTACAGACGGAAACCACTTTTTTAATCAGGCTTTTCCCCATTTCGTCATTGGGATGGGCCTTGCCGGCAAAAACCAGGTGAACAGGCCGGGTCGGATGGTTCAGAATTTTATCCAGCCGATCCAGATCGGACAGGATCAGGTCGGCTCTCTTATAAGGGGCGAAACGCCGAGCAAAGCCGATCATCAGCGCGGTGGGATTCATTTTGGAGTAAATCTCCTCGCGCCAGGTCTTGGAATAGCCATAACGTGACCAGTGTTTGGAGATATGATCCCGCAGATAATTGATCATTCTCTGCTTGAGCTCATACCTGGTGCGCCACAGCATCGCATCGGGAATATCCCAGACTTTCTTCCAGATTTCGGGATCGGTAATGGACCTCTGCCAGCCCCGTCCCAGATAAATGTCAAAAAGTTCCTTCATCCTCGGAGCGATATAGGAAGCCATGTGGACCCCATTGGTCACCTGCCGGATCGGAATATCCAGTTCGTGGAATCCTTTCCAGACATCGCGCCACATGCGTCGAGCCACCTGGCCGTGGATCTCGCTGACTCCGTTGCTCAGATGCGTCATCTTGAGCCCCAGAACGGTCATATAGAAAGGTTTATCATCACCGGCCTCCTTCAACCCCAGATCCCAGAACTGTGACCAGGATATGCCAGACCATTTGATGAAATTCGCGAAATAATATTCGATCAGATCCTTGTCGAACCGCTCGTTTCCTGCTTCAACCGGGGTATGCGTGGTAAAGATCGTACTGCCCCGGACCACCTCGCTGGCCTCGTCAAAACTCAATCCCTCTTCGGTCATCAGAAGCTGAATCCGGCTGAAAACAAGAAACGCGGAATGGCCTTCGTTGATGTGGTAGAGACTTGGTTTAATCCCGAGTTTCCGCAGAAGTCGTATCCCACCCGCTCCCAGAAGCAGTTCCTGTTCGATCCGTGTTCTTTGATCCGCAGGATAGAGGCGGCCGGTTATTTTTCGGTCCTGCGGCGTATTGCCAGGCACATCGGAATTGAGCAGATAGAGAGACAACCGGCCGATCTGCAGCTCCCAGATATTCGCATAGAGGGTCCGTCCAGGAAGCTCCAGTGAAATCTGCACCTCGTCCCCTTTCTCATCCTGGACGATCTGCAGGGGCATGTTGGAAAAGTCGCACTCCGGATATTCCGCGATCTGGACCCCGTTTTTGTCAATCACCTGCTTGAAATATCCGCTTCGATACAACAACCCGACGCCCACCAGGGGGATATTGAGATCACTGGCCGTTTTGATGTGATCTCCGGAAAGAACGCCAAGCCCTCCGGAATAAATGGGAAGACTTTCGTGAAGGCCGTATTCCGTAGAGAAATAAGCAACAGGCGAAGACCATTTTATCTCCGGTGAAACGGAAAGCCGCCGGCAGAGAGTCTTGTCCGCCATGTAGTCGTCAAACTGCTTCATGACTGATTCATAGAGGCTGATGTATATGGCGTTGTTTTTCGCCTCGATCAGCCGCTCCGCCGATACGGTCTCCAGCATGCGGACCGGATTGTTGCCCATGTCCGTCCAGAGTTGTGGATCCAGACTGGCAAACAGTTCAAGGGCCCGGGAATTCCAGGACCACCATAAGTTGTAGGCCAGTTCTCTCAGGCGGGCAATTTCCTGGGGCAGCTTTGCAACGGCCGTGAACCGCCGGAAATGAGGCTGTGTTGTAACCGCGCCGGCAAAGGTGCGCCGGTAGGCCGTCCGGTAATCGAACAAGGCAAGCTTCTCCGCGTACTCCCGGGCGATGCCTGCCGCCCTGTCATATGCCGCGGCATAAAACTTATAGAATTCCCCCCAGTTTGCCTGCACTGCGATGGTCCAGGCACTCTCTCGCCGCAGCTGCATATCCGCGTCCGTCCAGGACAGGAAATTCTTTAAAATATCGAAGAGGTCATTGGTTATCGTCTGGATTTCCCTTCCCTTTCGTTTCATGATGATGACGCCGCTGTGCTCCTTGAATGTGGATTGCACCCAGAGCCCGAAGCCCGCCTGATCCGTGGAGATCGTGGGAACGGCATGGGCGGCGCTTTCCTGTGGCGTATATCCCCAAGGCTCATAGTATGAAGGAAAGACACCCAGATCGCATCCGGAAAGGGCTTCATAGTAGCTCATATTGATCAGGCCGTCATGTCCGTTCAGATAGGCAGGAATGAAAATGATATTGATCCTGTTCTGCGGCAGGTTTTTCAAACCCAGACGGTTGCTTGTTTCCAGAATCGGGTCGGAGGCTTCGTAATGAAGGCGATGGGTGCAAATGGGAGGATTTCCCGTCTCCACCTTGGCATAATCGCTTTGCAGCGCCGGAATCAAATCCGTATGGCCGCCCAGAACAAAAAGATAAACCAGAAGGGTCTGATCGCCTTTCATTTCTTTTTCCAGACGGCCGAGAGCGTCCAGAAAGACATCGATCCCCTTGTTATGAAACTCATATCGCCCGGATATTGCCAGAATCTTCGTATCGCTGGGCAGGTCTTTCTTCAGAAAGCGGGACGCGGCTTTCAGGAGCCGCATCCGGGAGCGCATGGCCGGCCGGCGATCCTGGACCAGATTCGGGATCTGTTCGATATCCAGCCCATTCGGGGTAATGACATCAGGATAACGACCGAGAAAATTTTTGGCCTCCAGTGCGGTAATTTCGCTGACTGTGGTAAAGCAGCCAGCTTCCCGGGCCGCAGCCGTTTCCATGGAATATTTTGCAGTAATACTATGCGCATTGGCCTCCCTCAAAGGGGAGATGTGATCCATGGAAGCATAAATATCCACTCCAGATCCCGCCAGCGTCCTTCCCAGAATAGTCGAATGGGTTGTAAAGACGGTTCCGATCTCGGGAACACTTTTTTTCAGACAGAGAAGTCCGGCTCCGGTCATCCATTCATGAAACTGGGCGATAGCCGTTCCTCCGTGGGGACGGACCATGAGATTGTAAATGGTCTCTATCACTTCGCCACAGGCGTAACTGAACATGACGGGCTCCGTATAATCCCATCCACCCGCGATGGAGTCCACGCCATAATCTTCCCACAATTTGTAAAGAAGTTGATCTTTATTATACTTCATCCCGAAGTTGACCAGGATGACCTTGGGTTCACCGGGAATCTTCCAGCGCCCGAAACGGCAGGGAATGTCCTTGATGGCTGTTCCTTCACGGACCTTGAACCAGCATTCTTCGTCGGTTTCCTCAAAATCGAGATTAGTTTTGAGATCCGGTCCTAGGAGATAGTAATTTTCCCCATAAGCCTTCATTGCCTCCCGAATTTTGCTGGTAATCACCGTATAGATGCCGCCAACCTTATTGCATACCTCCCAACTGCATTCAAAGAGATAGCCGTTCTGATTCTCTGCCATTCACTTTCTCCTTTTATGATTGAAGCGTCCGGGAAAAATCTTCCAGAATATTCATATAGTTGATATAGGACTCATAAGGTGACCCATAGGGACCGGAATCGCGTCGTCTCACCCTGTCCGCAAACCCTTCCGTACACATATAATTAAAATAGTCGGATGTCTGCAACATCCGCCAGATGGCGAGGCAATCCGCGTCCTTCCGCTTCCGGACCGCTTCCTCCAGATCATAGAGCACCCGGAGGGCATCCTGCTGCATGGCATTTCCCGCCACGGTTGTCAGATTCCGATGTATATCGAACCCGGAGGCAGAATCCGTCACATCCAGTCGCGCCTGCGGATCGTATCGTTGCGCGATTTCCGCAGGAAGCTGGAAGTGAAAATCGGGCTGTCCAAGCATTTCAGCCGACAGGGCCTGCAGAAATTCAGAGTTTCCCCTGTCAGGCGTCAGATATTTTCCAGAGGTCTCATAGTCCAGGAACAGATTGACCACCTGTCCACCGCTGTTTTCAAGGGAATGGAGGATCCTCTCGGCAAACCATCCTGCCGGAAACGGATGACCATTTCGGCTCCCGTCGGAAAAATGAAGTCGTATATCAGCAGAAAGGTGATAATTTCTCAAGAGTAATTTCAAACGCGCGCAATCAGCAGGCTGATAAACGAAGTCGGGCCCCTGAAAACCTGGAAGACCCTGCCCGCCTTCGGCCAGGAAGGCTGAATGACCCATTTCTTCGGCAACCCCCGCCAATTCATTGCTGTAGATCAAATCCGTGCAATGGAAGGTCGTGGGGTTTTGTCCAAAGAGTTCCTGAATCTTTTTTTTGTGCGCCTCGATCTGTTCCCGAAATTCGCGTGGAGAGAAAAGAAAGGCCAGGGAATGAGGATCGGCCTCATTGAGAAATTCGACACAACCCGTGTCCGCCAGCCGCCGGAAGCCTTCCATAATATCCTGGCGGTATTTTTCACACAGATGGATCATGGCGCCGCTGAGTGCAAAGGCCACACGGAATCTTCCTTCACTCTTCTCCATAAGCCGCAGAAGAAGTCTGTTGGCCGGAAGATAGCAGGAATCCGCGAGCTGATTCAGAATTCGCCGATTTGCCTCCTGATCCTCATAAAGATGATGCCGTCCGATATCAAAAAACGTATAGCGCTTCAAGATAACGGGCCGATGAACCTGAAAGCAGAGACAGATACCGGGCACAGAGAAACTCCTTTACGTCGGTCCGGCAGCGGCCAGTACCCGGCGATAGATGCCGATAACCCTGGCCGCGGAATTTTGCCAGCGGATCCGCTTGATTTCTTCAGAAGCCCTCAGCATCATCTCTTTCACAAGGGCCGGATATTTCAGCACGGCAATCATGTTATCGGCCATTTCATCAATATCCCAGAAGTTTACTTTCAGAGCATGATGAAGGATTTCGGAAACGCCCGATTGCTTCGAAATAATGACCGGCACATCGCACAGCAGGGCTTCCAGGGGCGCGATACCGAACGGCTCGGAAACACTGGGCATGACATAAAGGTCACTCCGGGCGAAAATCCGCTCCACGTCGGAACCGCGGAGAAATCCGGTAAAGTGAAAGTTCTGTCCGATTCCCAGTTCGGCGACACGTTCGATCATCAGGTTCATCAAATCCCCCGAGCCGGCCATAATAAACCTGACCTCCGGAAAGACCTTTAAAACCCGGGCCGCGGCTTCAATAAAATATTCCGGTCCTTTCTGAAAGGTTATCCTGCCAAGGAAAAGCACGGTTTTTATTTCCCCGCGTCCGGAAGATTGATCAAACCTCGTTATAGAATCAGGATGGCGGGTTGCCGCGTTATAAACGACGGATATCTTCCGGCGATCGATTCCGTAGTGTTCGACAATCATTTCTTTCGTATACTGACTGACCGCAATGACATGATCGGCGGCACGCATTCCATGCCGTTCCATATCATAGATCGCCGGATCGATGCGATTTCCGCTGCGATCAAATTCCAGAGAATGGATGTGCAGGATCAGAGGCTTTCCACTGATTTCCCTGGCGTAAAGCCCGGCATGGACCGTCATCCAGTCATGGGCATGAATGATGTCGAAGGAATGACGCCTGGCGACGGCGCCAGCCACCATACCGAACCGCCGCACTTCCTGCATGAGATCGGGGCCGTAATTTCCGGACAGATCGAAAGAAAGTGTTCCGGAGGATGTTCCCGTCCCCTCCGGATCATTCCGCCTCTTCAACCGTTCCCGGTAGCGATGATCTCCGGTGTAAGGCATCAGCAGGGAATCGACGGTTCGAACATCCGGATTTTTCAGAGCGGGACATGCAAGGTCGGTTTCAAGGAGGGGAAATCCCGAAGCGGAGATCAGAGAGACATGCGAAGCCTCTTCGGCAGGATCACAGTGGGGAATCACAAAAAGAACAGGATGTCCAAATCCGGTCAGCGCCCCGGTCAAACCAGAGCAGGCAGTGCCCAGGCCGCCGCTCATATAAGGCGGAAACTCCCAGCCGAACATCAGGATCCGCAAAATTCTCTCCGGCTATGGTTTGACGGATTTCATATCATCCGATGACGCGGGCAGGTAAATGTTAATGGTTGTTTCCACACCCGGTTGGGATACTAAGGACAGAAAACCTTCATGCTTCTTAATGGTGGAATAGCAGATCGCCAGTCCGAGCCCCGCCCCTTTGGTTCCTCCCATAGGCTTTGTGGTGAAATAAGGATCGAAGACTCTGGTCTGATACTCACGGGGAATGCCCACTCCCTGGTCTTTGATGCATATCCGGACATAGGGACCTTCCTTCAGGGACGGCACTTCGTCGGCCTTCAAACTCACATTTTCCGCACTGATCCGGATGGTTCCTCCATCCGGCATGGCCTCCTGGGCATTCACAATCAGGTGACGCACCACCTGCTGCATTTGCCCCACATCAATTTCCAGAGGCCACAGGAAATCGGGAAAGTCAAATTCGCAGCGCACATTTGAACCACTCAGGAAAAAAGACACGGCATCCTTGAGGAAGGGGGCAACGGCCACTTTTTTCCGCAGCGGTTCTCCTCCCTTCGAAAAAGTGATCAACCGGCCGGTCAGTTCCCTGGCCTGCAGACAGCTTTTTTCCGCTTGAGTCATTTTGTCGTAAGCCGGGTCATCAGGAGAGAGATAAAGCTTGGCCAGAGAAACGTTCCCAAGGATCGCAGCAAGGATATTATTGAAGTCATGAGCAATACCCCCTGCCAGGATACCTACGGACTCAAGCTTCTGAGCCTTGACCAGTTCTTCTTCCATTCGCTTGCGGTCCGTAATATCGTGCACGAGAAAATAGAGAAGGTGCTGGCCGGCCATCTCGGTAGGACCGATATAGGCCTCCACATCTCTGACTTCGCCGCTGGCCAGACGGTTCAGGAAATAGAAATGCTGACATTCCCGGTTTCTCGCCCGCTCCATGTCACGCAGGATCTGTTCCCGGGAAAGGATGTTGATGTCGTCGATCATCTTCAATTTAAGGATTTCCCTGCTGTAGCCATAGAAATGACAAGCCGCCGGATTGGCATCCACAATCCGGCCGGTATCGGGATTGATCATCAGCAGAATGGCAACATTTTCTTCAAAGAAACTGCGATAGCGGGCCTCACTCTCACGAATCGCCTTTTCAGACCGTTTGCGTTCCGAAATATCGCGGACAGTCACGACTGCCATTTTCCTGTGTTTCTGCGTAAAGTAACTGACCTTCGCTTCAACGGGAAAGATCGTGCCATCTTTCTTTTTGTGGTCCTGCTGCTGGATTTGAGTATCCCCCGCCCTCAGCATCAGGACTGTTCTGTCCGGTTCGGTGGAAAGATCGATCAATCGGCGTTTCGTCATTTCCACCAGAGTGTATCCATAAAGTCCTGTTGCCGCGGCATTGGCATCAAGGATGGAGCCCGTTTTTTTCTCTACCAGAAAAACGGCGTCGCCTGTCACTTCAAAGACACGCCGATACTTGCGTTCACTCTCTTTCAGGGTCGTTTCCGTGTGTCTTGACCCCGTGATGTCACGGCACAGCCCGACCAGGGCAATCAGCCTGTCTTCCGGGTCGAAGATGCCTTTATTGGACTGGTGAATCCATCGTTCTTTCCCTTTGGGATCAATTATTTTATATTCATAGCTGCGCCCCGCGATTCCCTCCAGCAGTTCCTCCCATTTTTCATTGCAGTAGTCGAAATAATCGGGATGGATAATGTCCTTCATGAAAAACGGGTTCCGATAAAAATCCGACGCGCTGTAACCAAAGACTTCCACAACGGAAGGGCTGATATATTCATAATCGCCTTCAGGAATCCTCAGAAGGAAAACCATATCACTCAGGTTTTCAAGAAGCCTGCGATATTTCTCTTCGCCTGAAAATGACCCGGCAAAGTCTTCTTCGCCTGGATTTTTCTCAAGAGCGGGCACCTTTTTTTTCATATATTCCAGATCGGCCATACGCTGTGCTTTCGTCATGATTTTCATCTTCATCATCCGAGGGCTTCCTGAAAATTCGCATTGTCACGCAACCTGATCTCCATGATCCTCTTGCCCCGTCGACTCAATTTGGAAAACTCTCCTGCGTGGTCATCCCTCCTTTTACCTTCTCACACTCAGCTGATGCTGAACATCGCTTAAGTCTTTCGTACGATGATTAAAATATTAACAGCAAAACCCCGTTTCTGTTGAATGAATCGGGGCTTTCATCTCCAATGCATCATGATTCATTCCCTTAAGTATCTTAATTCAACAGTTTAGCTTGTGATGCTAACACAAAATCATAATTATTCCTATTATTTTAAAGCAAAGAGTAATTACTTAGAGAAATCAGAATGCCCCTTCCCCAATCCTGGAACCAGGGGTAAACGACGATGGTGCTGGGAGGCCTCGAGGGTATGCGGAAGAGAAACTGCTGGCCTGCAGAAAGCAGGCACCGCAGGTTCTCCTGATCTTCCTCCTGCCCGAAACACTCCACCCTGGCTTCTCAGGTGGCCATGGTCCGGAGGCCTCGCATCGTCCCGGCGGTCCAGATCTTCTTCAAAGGAAACTCAGGAGAGAAAAACATCCCCGGATACTGATGGCAGGACAGGGAGCATTCCTGATCTCCAAGCTGAAGAGAATCTTCAATCTTGGAAAGGAGGACATGACGCCCCGACGGGGAATCCAGATTTGCCACGGGAAGACCGTGGGATCTCCGGGTATGACGGTTCAGAAGCGCGCTGGAAGTATAGCTGCCCAGCCCTGGCTTCCAGCCATTCCATCTCCAGGGCCGTTTCCCGGCTTTCCGGAACATCCTGATCCCATTTCACGCGCATCATCACGACACTTCCCCTGTTATGCACGATGAAACCGTAATTTCAATTCCAGATCAAAGAAGATACAACGGCGACGAGGCATAGGCGACGAAGAAGGACTGAAGCGTACGCAGCGAATCCGATAACGAAGTCTCGGCAGAGAACGCTTTGATATGGGATTGAAATAATGGCGTCTCAGGGCATGTTAAATACTTCCACTCCCGTTGGAACCCTGAAGTTGAACAGGCTATCGGATAACCGATTATTCACTCTGATGTTCCGGAATTGAATCCGAGTTTCATTCCCATATGTATCGGTAAAGCTTCCCTCTATAATTTGATAACTTTTTTTATCCACGGTCAGGTTGAGTTGATCGGTTCCCAATCCGGGCCTCTTCGGGACCAGCGTCAACTGATAATTCCCTTCCTTATCGACGGCCCCTGATGCAGCAAAACGGATCGAAAAATCTTCCTGGAGCTTACCCATGCCAGAAAGAAAGCGAACGGCCATTTTGGATTTGAAAATCTGATCGGCGTTCTGGACATAAACTACATGATCCTCAGGAACATAGAGCCAGGCTTTCTGAGGATTGACGACAAGCTTTTTCATTTGCGGCTTGTGGTAATCCCACAACATCCGTTTGGGATTCTTCAGATAAAGGATTCCTTCTTCCCGTTCCGCTCTTCCCATGGATTTCAGAGATACTTCCTGAATAAATGACGCCTTCAGATCGCGCGTCCGCTCATAGGCCACCTGCATCCGGCTGATCAGGGCGGAAAGGGACAGGGGCTCCGCCGCCTGAAGAGAGCCGCTCCCCCACGACAAAATGCCGAGGAAAACCAGAACAGAGAGGATGATCCTTCCGCGGCAAAAACATCTTTTTTGGTTCTCATTATAATTCATGATCATAGAAAAATCAGCCCTTTACTGTATACATTGTTGATACGCCACCGGCTTCCCCATTTTTTCAAGAAATTCGATATCAAAGAGATATATATCCGTAATCATTAACTAATTTACTGCCTAATTCTTATGCAATTCGGTCAATATTCGTAACAATTACAGACTTACCCGATTTATCAACAGCGTTATCCACAGGCTTGTCCACAGGCTTGTGGATGAGATTTCATCGGGAATCCTCAGTCGGAAATTTTCATTCTCCAGCCGAATGGATCCTCTTTTTCGCCATACTGAATACCAAGGATTTCATTGTAAAGTTTTTCCGTTAAAGGCCCCGTCTTTCCGCCATTAACCTGATACTCTTTACCCTGATAATAAAACTGACCGACAGGAGAAACCACAGCCGCCGTGCCGGACGCGAAAACTTCCTTAAGCGTTCCCGTTTCGACTGCCTGAAGAACTTCCTCCATGGAAAGTCTCCGTTCCGAAACGGTCATCCCCCAGTGCCGGGCCATTTTAATCACGGAATCCCGAGTCACTCCGGGCAGGATGGTCCCTTCCAGAGGGGCCGTCACCAGTTCATCGCCAATCAGGAAAAAGATATTGCTGGTTCCCACCTCTTCGACGTACTTTCTCTCGATGGCATCCAGCCATAAAACCCTGGGTGTAGCCCATTTTCATGGCAATCTGACTGGCATAAAGACTTGCCGCATAATTCCCCGCGTTCTTGCAGGTCCCTGTCCCGCCACGCACTGATCGAACATATTCCTCGCTGACGTAAAATTTTCGTCGGATTGGAATCCTTCAGGATAATAGGCTCCTACCGGGCCGACGATAATGAAAAAGAGATATTCATCAGATGGATGTACGCCCAGCGCTGCCTCGGTAGCAATCATGGTTGGTCTGATATACAGGGATGTACCCCGCCCATGGGGTATCCAGTCTTTTTCCAGAAGAACCAGCTTGACCAGAGCTTCCATAAATACATCCGGGTCAAGGGCAGGCATGCAGAGTCGCTCAGCAGACGCATTCATGCGTCGAATATTTTCCTTGGGCCGGAAAAGATAGATTTCACCTGACCGTCCGCGATAGGCCTTCATCCCTTCGAATATTTCCTGACCGTAATGAAGACACATGGCCGTCGGATCGAGACAGATGGGCCGATACGGGCCGATCTCCGCATTTTCCCATCCGCGATCGGTTTGATAGGTCATCGTAAACATATGATCCGTGAAAAATTTGCCGAATCCCAATTTCGATTCATCTGCCGGCTTTGTTTTTCTGGATTCCGGCGACAGCGGATTCATTTTAATCTCCATAAGTGCGTCTCCTTCATGATTACGAACTCTTTCGTGGTTAAACATTTCTTATGCCGAAGCTTTCCTTCTGAATCGTCCTTGCCCCTGACAGAGTGAATTCCGGAAAAGTGCCCCACTACCCACGTCATGTGTATAGGTGTGGCCGGGTTTACATGTCTCGGGCAATTTTTCCTGAAGCCATGATGGCGTGTTTCCAAAAGCCGGAAAATTCAAGGCTTCATCCAGACAACGAATTGCATAATAAAATTTTACTCTCTTTTGTCAAACGGTATTTATCGCTCTTTTATCACTTATACCCGATAGGAATCCAGACTGCGGTATGAAATCGCCTCCGCGACATGGCAGGCCGAAATCGCTTCACAATCTTCGAGATCCGCGATGGTGCGGGCAACCTTCACTATCCGGGTGAACGCCCGGGCGCTGAGCCCCAGCCGCTCCATCGCCATTTCAATCAACCGATGGGAATCGTTATCCAGGGGGCAGAATTCAGAAATCTGTCGATCCGGCAATCGGGCGTTGCACAACGCCTCAGAACCGGCCATCCGTTCCTGCTGTTTTTTCCTGGCCCGTAAAACCCTTCGGCCAATGACCTCGGAAGACTCTCCGTTGTAAGGCCCGGTCAATTCCCGATATCCGACCGATGGGACAAGGATGTGAATGTCAATTCGGTCCAGTAGTGGGCCGGACAAGCGGGCCTGATACTGTCGGATCTGCCGGGGCGTACAGCGACATGAACGGGCGGGATCGCCATGATAGCCACAGGGGCAGGGATTCATCGCCGCGACCAGCATGAATCGCGCGGGAAAAGAGGCGGTAATCGACGCCCGGGTAATGGTCACCGCACCGTTTTCCAGAGGCTGCCTCAGGGCCTCCAGCGTATTTTTACGGAACTCCGGCAGTTCATCCAGAAACAGCACCCCATAATGAGCGAGGCTGATCTCTCCAGGCTTCGGAGTTTGCCCACCGCCGACCATACCGGCATCCGAAATGGTGTGATGAGGCGCCCGGAAGGGACGCGATCCAACAAGGACCTCTTCCCTGTCCAGCAGTCCGGCGACAGAATAAATTTTCGTAATTTCCACCGCTTCCTCAAAGGTCAGCGGAGGAAGAATGGAGGGAAGTCGCTGCGCCAGCATGGTTTTTCCCGAACCAGGAGAACCGATCATCAGGAGATTGTGCCCTCCGGCCGCGGCAACCTCCAACGCCCGCTTTGCCTGATCCTGACCGCGGATTTCAAGGAAATCCCGACCCGCTGGAGACGCCTTTTCCCAGATGCTGTCGCTGTCGGTTCCCGCGGGATGGATCTCACGGATCCCGTTAAAATACTCCACAATTTCCGGAAGCGTTTCAATTGCGATGACATCTATCCCTTTGACCATGGCTGCTTCGGACGCATTTTCCGCAGGAACGACCAGCCCCCTGAAATTCAAATCCCTGGCAAGCTGAGCCGCGGAAAGAACGCCGTTTACCCCTTTCACGGCCCCATCCAGGGACAGTTCCCCCATGAGCATGAATTCCTTCGCACTTTCTCCCCGGACGATGCCTTCCGCGGTCAGAATGGCCAGCGCAATCGGCAGATCGAATCCTGTCCCTTCCTTCCGGATATCCGCGGGAGCAAGATTCACGGTCACATGATTCCGCGGAAAGCTGTAGCCCGAATTCCGAATGGCCGCCCGGATCCGATCCTTACTCTCTCTTACCGCCGTGTCGGGCAGACCGACCGTAGAAAACTGCGGCAGACCGCTGGCAACATCCACTTCAACAACCACCGGATAGGAATCAATTCCTATCAGCGTGGCACTGCTCACCTTGACCATCATAGTTCATCCTCCTGGAATCATTCACTTTGTTTTTCATGAAACACGGATGACACGCCTCATGAACCCGCACTCGATCCTTAATGGTCCCCTGCAGAAATTTTCCCTCCGATACTTCTGATAAAAATCGGCGAAAACTTATCTAACAAGGAGAGTTCCCGCAAGAAATTTCTATCTTCAACGTCGAAAATTTGCCGTCTTGACGAAAAAATATGCCTGTGTTAGAGTTCCCGCGATTTTTTGAAAAACAGACCCGCAAAATGCTGCCTTAGCGTAATTTCCTGTGAGAGATTAGAAAATTATGAAAAACGATACGGGGAAAACAGGTCTTTCCCATCTTGACGACCAGGGCCAGGCCAAGATGGTGGATGTAACCGCCAAGGATGAGACAATCCGTGAAGCGGTGGCCTGCGGAACAGTCCGGATGCAGCCCGCAACGGTCCGTCTGATTCAGGAGGGCGGTCTTACCAAAGGCGATGTTTTCAGCGCCGCCAGGCTTGCCGGCATCATGGCCGCCAAAAAGACGTGGGAACTGATTCCCCTCTGTCATCCCCTGATGTTGACCAGTGTTGATGTTTTCTTCAGCAGCAACGCGGAACGCGGTGAAATAACCCTTGAGGCCCGGTCCACAACCATCGGCAGGACCGGGGTGGAAATGGAAGCCCTGACTGCGGTCAGTGTTGCCGCGCTGACAATTTATGACATGTGTAAAGCCGTTGACCGGGGAATGGTCATTTCGGAAATCTTCCTCCAGTCCAAAAAAGGCGGCAGGAGTGGAACCTTCGATCGATCCGTTTCATTCCCTCCCGGCCGTTCCGGCTCATGAGGCATCGTCATTCAGCAATTCAGCAGAAGTTTTCCTGTCATTCTTGATTTGAGAGTCTCTCAAGGGGTCCATTCATGGAAAACAAAATTTACGGGATCAGGAAACTTATTGCCATTTCATTCGGCATTGACGTCTTCCTGCTGTGCGTTCTTTTTGTTCTTTCCTTTCTCGTCGGGGGATCATCCCCGGAGAGGATCGTTCTGGCCGTTTTTTTAATTCCCTCCCTCTATGTGTCATGCGAACTCTGGTCTCGAAGGGTTGTTCTTGATGCCCGGGGGGTCCGGCTGGAAAAGTTTTTGCGGAAAAAAGAACTGGGTTGGCATGAGATTACCAACGTCGGCGCCCTTGTTCTTCGTTCACGAACCTATCTCCTGTTAACCACAGCGAAAGGATTCGTGAGTATTTCCAATTCCTATGAGAATTTTTCGCACCTTATTCAGGACATTGCCGAACGCGTCGATGAGGAAAAAATAGAAGAGGAAGTCCGCCGGCAGATCGATTCACCCCAGGTTAACAGTTCCGAACTGATCAAGTTCTGGATAGCCGCGTTGGTTATGCTGGCACTGATCATTATCAAATTATTTTTTTGACGCGATTGCTGCTCATTCCAATTCCGGGTTGGGTAAGATCTTCAGGCCGCAAGCCCCAGGCAGCGCAGGCGCATAAGTCGACCATCGAGAAACCGATAACGAAGCCCGCGGAGCGCGCTTTGATATGGAATAGGGATTACCGGTCCAGAAAGGAGACAAATCTTTTCATGAATTATATCGTTGATCGCCGAAACATTGTTGCGGAACGAAACATTGACGTAGAGGGCGATAAGGATGTGCCTTCCTCACCCGCTTTCGTTCTTGAAAGAATTCTTCAGAAGCAGCTTGAAGATATCGCAACGGTTCTGCATTCCACGGATTCGGACCGGAGCACGCTTTACGACGACATCATGACCATGGTGGATCGGGGTCTTTACCGGATCGCTTTACAACGCAACAATAACGTGAAAAGCGCCGCAGCCGCCTATCTGGGAATCAACCGGAACACTTTCCAGAAAAAAATGGCTAAACTGGGGCTGGACTCTCCGAAGCCCTGACGCATCCCATCCCAGCCCCTCTGCACCTGGTCTCGAGAGATCGGCCTCCAGCATGAAAAGCCGGGGAAGTTTATCCCCGGACAGTACACCCGCATCGGGAGAAAAGTCCTGAACAGTTTAACATCCATCTTCACTCTCCTGTATCTGAAGGCATGGTATCTTTAATAAAAATAAGAGAAGCCCCATGATCGCCTCCGAAAAATTGAAATTCTGGACGAAATCGTTTCGTTCGCTGATACGAAATACACGGATACTCATCGGCTGCCCGCCGCAGAAGGTTCAGGGCCCCGCGATCATCCTCTTTCCTCTGGAACCCGCTACGCTCTGCTGCGGCCTTGCCGGCATTCTTACCGTGAAGGGGGCCTCCATGGCGCCCGATGACATCCAGGCGGCAATCCGGCGCATCCTGGAGGGGCTCCAGCCTATGAAAGAACAAAACATCCAGGCGCTGAATTCCGGATCGATTCCGCTCGACTCGTATCTCGGCGGCAGCCGCCACCTGGACAGTCTGGGCAACGCCCTGCTGGACCTCAAGCAGGACGCCGCCGCGGAACATCTCTTCTTTTCAGAAAAGGAAACCGCCGCGCTTCGTGAACAGATTCACTTCCTGCAGAACTTCCTTGCCGCAGAGGAATCCATGCTGGAACAATCGGCCGGCCATTTCACGACTCTCGATCTGGAAAGCATCAACAGCCGCCTGGTCATGCTGAAAGACATCCTCTGGGCGCTGGATAAGGACATCCTGAACAATATCGGCCGGATCGCCTCCCTCGCCTGCAACCGGCACGGAAACGGAGTATCCCGGGAAGCCTTCCGCAAATATCGGAAACTCAATTATCTCCTGAACTGCCTGGACCGCCTGGAAGTCCGGGGACGGGATTCTGCAGGCATCCAGATTTCCTTCACCCTGGCCGACGAGCAGGCTTTTGAAAACGCGGTTGCATTCCTCAGGACAAATTCCCTCTACGACGAATTTCTACGACGCATTCAGCCGGGGGACTGGCTCAACGGCTCAATCGGGATATCTTTCAAAAAGAGGGAAGAAAAAAAGGAAAGCCGTGGAGAAACCACAATCACCTTCACCTACAAGACCTCGGCCATCATCGGTGAACTGGGACGTAATGTCCGGGAACTGAGAGAGGGCATCGCCGGCGATGCCCTGTTTCATGAATTCGCCCGGCTGGAGACCGGTTTTGAAACCGCTTTTGCCCACACCCGCTGGGCATCCGTCGGCTCCATCACGGATGACAACTGCCACCCTGTAAATAATTTCACGCTGACCTCGAAAACGGATCTGAGTCATGGAGAATTGCCTGCGGCATGCCGGGATTATCCCTGTTACGGAAAGGGCAACTGGTTGATCTCCGTAGTCCTGAACGGCGACATTGACAATTATGCTGCCCTCCGCACGGCGTTGGAGGCGGAGCGGGAGGTCATTCCCCGGGAAGTCACCACCGACACCAAGATCATCCCCCTGCAGATCGAAAAATACCTTCTGAGCGGCCATGACCTGCAGGAAGCCTTTCGCCTTGCCGTCAGCGATTTCGAGGGCTCCCACGCCATTGCCATGGTCAGCAATCTGGCGCCCGAAAAGGTGTTCCTCGCCCTGAAGGGCAGCGGTCAGACCATTTACGTCGGCATTGCCCCGGATTCATACATATTCGCCTCGGAACTGTACGGACTCGTGGAAGGCACCTCCAGGTTCGTTAAAATGGATGGTGAAAAGACTCCCCTAGAATCCGAAGATTCTGAAGGAGAGAAGACAGGACAGATCTTCATCCTCGACGAGAACGGAGCGGGGGGCATTTCGGGAATTTCGGCGTTTTTCTACGATGGGACTCCCCTCATGCTGACCGACCGGCAGGTGCAACAGGCGGAAATCACCACCAGGGACATCGACCGGGGAACATATCCCCACTACTTCCTGAAGGAAATTACAGAGTCCGCCCTCTCCGTCAGAAAGACCCTCCGGGGGAGATATCGGATAAGCGAAGACGCCGGCGGCAAGAAGCAGGTCACATTCAATCTCGGATCCGACGTTCTGCCGGAAAAATTGAAAACGGATATCCGCGAGGGGACGATCCGCCGGATTCTGGTCGTCGGCCACGGCACAGCGGCGGTCGCCGGTTCCGCCGTTGCGGACGCCCTGGAGCGATACCTGAAGGATGCGCCCCTGACCGTGGAGGCACGGATTGCCTCGGAACTCAGCGGCTTCTGCCTTCATGACGATCTGAGCGACACGCTCGTCATTCCCATTACCCAGTCGGGAACCACAACAGACACCAACCGCGCGGTGGCCATGGCGGCGCAGCGGGGAGCGACGGTTCTGGCTATCGTCAACCGCCGCCAGTCGGATATCACCACAAAGGCCCAGGGAGTTTTCTATACGAGCGACGGGCGGGACATCGAGATGTCTGTGGCCTCCACGAAAGCATTCTACTCCCAGATTATCGCCGGCCATATCCTGGCTCTCTTCTTCGCCCAGTTTCTTAAAACCCTGCCGGACGCCGCTATCGCCTCCGAACTGGCCATACTCGAACAGGCTCCGGACAGAATGGAACAGGTCCTCACGCAAAAGGAGGATATCCGCCGGGCCGTCGAGCGCTTCGCCAAGCGCAAGACATACTGGGCCGTTGTGGGCAGCGGCCCGAACAAGGCCGCCGCCGATGAGATCCGCATCAAGCTCAGCGAACTCTGCTACAAAACGATCTCCACGGATATCGTGGAAAACAAGAAGCACATCGATCTGTCGGCGGAACCCCTGATTCTCGTGTGCGCCGCCGGCAATCCCGAGGCCGTCCTCGGCGACATCGTCAAGGATGTGGCCATTTTCAAAGCACACAAGGCGGCTGTCACGGTTTTCGCCGACGCGGATGAAGGCCGTTTCGACGGTCTTGCCGACGCCGTGATCCGGATTCCCCGCTCCCCCTTGCCTCTTCCTGTCATCCTCAATACCGTGGCCGGCCATCTCTGGGGATATTACGCGGCCATGAGCATCGATGAAGACGCCCTGTTCCTGAAAACGTACCGCAGTCAGATAAATCGCACCATGGTGGAGCAGGACAAACGGAAAACTTCCTTTTATGAGCGGATCGCAGACCGGGATTTCCGCCGGCTCATCCGTGATTTTTCATCCCGATTCCATGAACGAAGAAACCAGGGGGCCTTTTCCTTTACCAGCGTCAAAACAGTTTCGGACATCGTTCTCCTCCTGAAATACGTCGTCGGCAAGCTTCCGCTTGAGGATTACCGGCATGATTTCAAGAACGGCGGTGATCTTCTGTCTCCCATTGATCTGCTGGACATCTCCCTGGGTCAGGCGATCGACGAACTTTCCCGTCCCATCGACGCCATCCGGCATCAGGCAAAGACGGTCACGGTGGGAACGAGCCGCAAGGAAGAATCGCTTCACGGCATTCTCTTCAATCTGCTGAAGGAGCTGAACATCTCCACAAGGATGCTGGTCGGCAAAACCATTCCGGAATTGAACCGGATTCAGCCGGCCATCGCCGAGATCCGGGGCTATACCTTGTATGGCATCAACAATCTCGATGCGGACGGCAACCCCGGGGATGAAGCGACCATCGCCATCCATAAACGGGGCGGCATCTCCCTGGAGATGACCTCCCGGGCTGAAACCTCCAAACGGCTCATGGGAACGAAAAAAATCATGGCCCGAACCCGAAGGCTTTATATCGGGCGGGGAAAACTCGATAGGATGCCCATTGTCATTCTCCCTGTGCTGGACGAAGGAAACGCCGTCCGGAACCTGCTGCTGGCGCATGTCGCTTTCCATGAAAACCTGCCGCTGAAAAAGAAGATCAATATCCTGGGTGTCAAATACAACGACATCCGCAATCTGACCGATGAATACAACCTGCCTTGGGAGGACGCTTATCTGGAAAAGATTCCCATGGAAGTCCTGCTGGGCGAGGCGGTTGAAACCCTTGTCGAAGATATCCGGGGAAAAATTGCAGACCCGAAGAAGGAGAAAGAATTCACATGAGAACAAAATATATCTTTATTACCGGAGGCGTCCTGTCATCCCTGGGCAAAGGACTGGCTGCGGCATCCATAGCCGCGGTACTGGAGTGCCGGGGGTTACGGGTGACCAATCAGAAGCTGGACCCTTACATCAATGTCGATCCCGGAACGATGAGTCCCTTTCAGCACGGCGAGGTCTTTGTCACTGATGACGGCGCCGAAACCGATCTGGACCTGGGCCATTATGAGAGGTTTACCTCAACGCGCATGGGAAAAAGCAACAACCTGACGACCGGCCAGGTTTACTTCTCGGTCATCACCAAGGAACGGCGCGGGGACTATCTCGGCAAAACCGTTCAGGTGATTCCCCATATCACGAACGAGATCAAGGATTACATCCGCCAGTCTTCGGAAGGCTTTGACGTCGCCCTGATAGAAATCGGCGGAACCGTGGGCGATATCGAAAGCCTCCCCTTCCTGGAGGCCATCCGTCAGTTCCGCAACGAAGTGGGCAAACAGAACGCCATCTTCATTCACCTCACCTGGGTGCCTTTCATCAAAACCGCCGGAGAAGTAAAAACCAAACCCACACAGCACAGCGTCAAGGCCCTCCGGGAAATCGGAATTCAGCCGGACATCCTGCTCTGCCGGACGGAAGAATTCCTGTCGGAAGATATCAAAGCCAAGATCGCCCTGTTCTGCAACGTGGAAGAGGCCGCCGTCTTTACGGCGAAGGATGTGAGCTGCATCTATGAAGTGCCGCTGATCTACCATCGGGAAGGGCTCGATCAGAAGATCGTCGATCTGCTCAACATCTGGACAGGGCAACCCCATCTGGAAGCCTGGGAAAATGTCGTGCAGAAGATCACGTCACCGTCTTATGAGGTCAATATCGCCATCGTGGGCAAGTATGTGAACCTTACCGATTCCTATAAAAGTCTCAACGAAGCCCTGGTGCACGGAGGCATCGGCAACGACTGTCAGGTCAACCTGCGTTTCGTGGATTCGGAAAAGATTGAAAAAGACGGGCTCAATCACCAGTTGGAAAATGTGGACGGCATCCTGGTTCCCGGCGGATTCGGCAATCGGGGCATTGAAGGGATGATTCAGGTCATCCGCTATGCACGGGAAAACAAGGTGCCTTTTTTCGGCATCTGTCTGGGGATGCAGATGGCCGTTGTGGAATTCGCCCGCCACGTCTGTGGGCTGGAAAAGGCGAACAGCTCGGAATTCGACGAAAACACCCCTCATCCGGTGATCGACCTGCTCCCGGAGCAGAAAGCCGTTCAGGAAATGGGGGCTTCCATGCGCCTGGGTTCCTACCCCTGCCGCCTGTCCGATGCTTCTCTGGCCTGTGAGGCCTATGGCGAGGTGGAAATCGGGGAGCGTCACCGCCACCGCTATGAGTTCAACCGGGATTATCAGGAACGTCTGGAGGCCTGCGGACTGCGCATCACGGGGCGTTCACCGGACGGCCGGCTGGTTGAAATCGTGGAGATCAAGGATCATCCCTGGTTCCTCGGCTGTCAGTTCCATCCGGAATTCAAATCCCGGCCGACGGAACCTCACCCGCTTTTCCAGCGATTCATCGAAGCCGCCCTTCGCTACCGCAAAAAACGCGCGGAGGACCAGTAATTCCGGACATCGGCGCCCGGTTTACCATCGGGAAATGCTGGACAGGAAAATCCGGAAGATCAAGCCCTGATCAGGACCACCGATCGGATCATCGCTGATCCGGTGAAAGTCAGATAATGCGAGTGTGTTCATGGATTGAGGCAGGTCAGTGCTGTTTTGAGCCGGGGAAAGCTCTATGGGAATACCAGGAGGGACAGGAACTTTTCCTGATCAGGTCAGTCCCCCTCCCCCTGGACACAGTCAGGCGACGATGATTTTTATCGCCGATAGTAATCGTGCCGGTCGTTCCTGTCATCCCTGCCGTCTCGGCCATCCCCGCCCTTGAAGCGGGTTTCTCTGGGATAGCGGTCCCTCGGCAGATCTTTCCACGGTCCATTCTTTGATTTTGAGTAAGACCAGCGGTCGCTGTGATAGTAATAGTGAAAATCGCCGTAGAAGTAATAAGGGTCGGTAAGTTCAACAACAGCCGGCAGAGCGGGCGCGATGACGACGCCTTCTCCATGATGCGCGGGAACCATCACACAAGCGGAAAGCATGAATAGAGACCACGCCGTGACAAATAACAGCAGCTTTTTCATTTTTATCCTCCTGAGATTCTTGTTGAAAAAACCTCTTTGCTTCATGTTCCCTGATGCGATCCTATTTTCAAATCCCTCAGGTCCTCAGTTTTTTCAGCAACCACGCCATGTTTTCACCCAGCAGCCTCATCGTGTAAATTCCCTCCTGATCCGATTCCACATCGCCCTTGTCCAGACCGATTCCCATGTTCCAGTAGTTGGAACCCGGGATGATCATCTGGCTGATCAGGAAAAAATTGTTGAGCGTATTGAATGCGTGGATGCTGCCCGCCCGACGGACAGCAACGACCGCGGCGCCCACCTTGCGCCGGAGCATATCCCCGTTTGCCTTGGCGACAAAACCGGCTCGCTCGATCAAAGCCTTCATTTCGGCGCTGACATCGGCGAAATAGGTCGGCGATCCCAGCAGAATGCCGTCGGCCTCAACCATCTTCTCGAGGCACTCGTTCAGGACGTCTTCTTTGACCGCACACCGTTTATCCCGGGTTTCGAAGCATTTTCCGCAGGCGGTGCAACCCCGGAGAGTCCTGCCGCTCAAGTTGAATGTTTCCGTTTCAATGCCTTCCTTCTTTAATCCGCTCAACGCATAATTGATGAGAATGGCGGTATTTCCATCTTTGCGAGCACTGCCGTTGAATGCAATAACCTTCATCTCCTTTTCCTCCGTGAGCGTTTTTTCTCTTTGTATCAAATTCCGGAACATAGATAAAGAAAGAAGGGGCTGCACAGTCGTTTGCGCTCTGCAACCCTTCCTGTCTTTGAATCAACGTCGACACGCTGGTCGAGATAATATAAAGTCGGCAGGACGAAGTCGACGCAGGCGCGCATATGTCGACCGTCGAGTGGCCGATCATGCTGTCAACGAACAGTGCGCTCGGATATGGCATCAGGACAACAACCGGTTGGAGTTACGAGGCCGAAACCCAATCCTTCTTTCTCAGGGTCACCCGGAACAGTTTTCGGGGAAGGTCGCCTTCTTCGAATTCGTCGATGCCGACCAGATCATAGCCTCCGGCCAGTCGTTCGACCTTTTCCCTGGTGAAAAAATGGACGATAAAACCGCCGACCTCATACAGATCCTCGCCCCGGGAGATGCCGGCGCCGTAATGCGCATCGCCGGTGTGACGAACCGTGTAGATGTTCAGCCCAGCGGGACGCAGGACCCGACGCACTTCGCTGGACAGTCTTTCCAGTTCAGCAGTCGTCAACGCCATACAGTAGAGCATGTGCGAAAAGCAGGCATCGAAAATCCCATCTTCAAAGGGAAGCGGCTCCCGGATGTCATGCCGGATGGCCTTCACTTTGTCGGACAAACCCATTTGCCGGGCCTTTTCCGCAATAGTTGTTATCGACTGTTCGGAATAATCGAGGACATCCACCTGGAACCCCTGGCTGGCAAAGAACAGGGCATCCCGGCCCTGCCCTCCCCCCAGTTCGAGGATCCTCCTTTTTCCTTCTTTCAGAAACAGCTCCACGGCAATCCGCGCCGGCTCACTGGGTTCAATGCCGAACAGGTCTTCTGCTTCAGAAAATGTGTTTTCCCAGTGCCTCTGCTGCGCATTCAGCGTCTCATTCACGATCAGTTTTCCGCTATGCTCCTTTTCCCCGACTCTTCCAGCTTCATCCCGATAGAAGAAATCCTGCGTTGCGACATGATTTTTATCCTGAAAGACAATCCCTTCCATCTCCAGCAATTTTCTTTTCATTTCCAGACCGTATTGGAAGCCTCCCAGACTTCCATCGGAACGGATCGCGCGGTGACAGGGAACCACAAGAGGGAAGGGATTGTTCGCCAGGGCGGTTCCCACGGCTCGGGCTCCTTTCGGGTTATCCAGGTGTTTCGCAATCAATCCGTATGTGCTGATCCGGCCCCGGGGTATGGCATAATCGGCGAGCAGAACTCTCTTTTGAAAGGCGGTACAGAGATCAAGGCGAAGGCTGTCGAGAGAAAATCGAGAATCCTCGCCGCCCAGAAAAGCCGCGATCTGATCGAGGATCAGGCCGATCTCCTCACAGGAAGCGCCCCTGGAATGAGGGAAAAGCGCCCGGACAGCCTGCCCGGCTGAGATTTCCGGAGCGGACAGCAGGATGCGGCCGATCTTCGGTTCGCCTCCATGAACCGACCACAGTACGGCCACAGGGCCAAAGGGTGTGTCGCGAAGACAGAACGCCGGGGTATGAGTTGCTTCCTGATTCATCAGTTCATCAACTCGAATATGGGCCATGATCATTATTTTCCATTTCTGCCCCTTTCCATATTCAGAAGATTGACAAAGAAAAGCCGCTCACGAAGGAGGGCTCTCCTGTTGCAGCAGGATCCCGCAGACCTCGGACGCCTGCGGAACCGCGACCGCTTTTAGCTGCCCTGTTCTACCGCCAGGTGACCGCGGCTTTTTTTCTCAGGGGAATGCGGTAATATCGGACATCAGGATAACCGATCATCATGGCCCCGAAAACTTCATGACCTTCCGGAAGGTTGAGCGCCTCCATGATTGAAGGACAGGCATTGGCGGCTCTCGTGAAAAAGCCTGCCCAGCACGCACCCAGACCTTTTGAAAACGCTGCAAGCTCCATACAGGTCAGGGCGATAATACAGGAACTCTGGGACGCGCCAATGGCTGACGGAGCATGGGTAATGATGAGATGGGGCGCTCCGCGACAGATCCGATCTTCCCCCTTCTCCCAATCGGAGACAAACCGCTCCATCCCCAGGCCTTTCGCCAGTTTCGGATCTTCCCTGATGACCGACCGCATCCAGTCAATGACCAGACCGGCCAGGCGATTCACATCCCCGGCATCCTGTATGACCAGCCAGTTTACCGGCTGCAGATTGACCGCTGTCGGGGCGTAGCGGGCCGTATCGATGATGTCGGCCAGAATTTCCCGATCGACGGGCTGTTTTTTGTAGATTCGAATCGATCTCCGGTTCGTCAGGAAGCACTTGACCTGTTCCGCGGAGGGCAGCATCGTCGTGTCGACCGGCAGGCACTGCTCCGGTTTCATTGTATTCAGAGACAGGGCGCCGTAAGGGCAGACGGCCACACAATGACCACAGCGGATACACTGTTTTTCCGCTCGATCGATAGGGACGGGAAGTTTGTCTTCTTCACTGACCGTAATCAGTTTCAACGGGCATACCGCCGCACAGATTCCATCACGTTTGCATTTCTGAATATCGATTTCAAAAAGGGTATTCATGATTATTCTCTCCTGATTTATCTGTTTCTTTTAATGCTGAAAATGAGCCGTTTCAGGGATTGCGTTTCGCAAACCGGCAGGCAGGAGCACTCCAGCCCTCAACGCGAAAAAACTGAAACCGCTGAAGTTGACATTCCGCTTTATTTACCACGCCTGACGCCTTCATTGAAGTGCAATCATCTTCATCTGGAAAAAATTTCCATAACTATTGACAATATCTCCACGGAGACGGATAGTTATGGCATGCAATGGACAGATTTGCGGAAGGGTTTCCATGGAATACGAGGTTATCATAGTCGGAGCCGGACCGGGGGGAATTTTCGCGGCATTGACTCTCGCGGATCTGGGGATCGAGCCGGTACTCGTGATCGAGAAGGGAAAGGATCTGAGCGATCGCCGGCGGGGTAAATCTCAGGATATGCTTTGCGGCTGGGGAGGCGCGGGGGCGTACAGTGACGGCAAGCTGACGCTTTCCCCTGAAGTCGGCGGATTCCTGAACGATTACGTGGAACCGAATGCGCTCCGGGAGCTTCTTTCCCACACCGACGCGATCTATGTGGCCCATGGCGCCCCCGACCGATTGTACGGAGGATCTTCAGATGCCGTTAAAGATCTTGCCGACCGGGCACGGATTGCCGATCTGGAACTGGTGCCCATGCAAGTGCGGCATATCGGCACGGAAAACTGCTCTGTCGTTCTGCAGAGTCTGCAGCGATCCCTTACCGGCCGCGTGGATGTGCGCACCTGCACCCCCGTCGAGAAGCTCCTGACGGAAAACGGACAGATTTCCGGTGTGGAGCTCGCCAGTGGCCAGAGGATTCGAAGCCGATATGTTCTTGCGGCTCCGGGCCGCTCAGGTTCACGATGGATGAAAAGGGAAGCGGAGCTTCTGGGACTGAAGAACAGGCCGAGCCCGGTCGATATCGGCGTCCGGGTGGAACTGCCGGCAATTGTCCTCAAGGACATCACGGACGTCATCTATGAATCGAAGCTCATCCATTACTCAAAGACCTTCGACGACAAGGTTCGCACGTTCTGCATGAACCCCTACGGGGAAGTTGTATGCGAGGAATCGGGTGACGTGGCCGCGGTCAACGGCCACAGCTATACGGAGGCCAGAAGCGAGAACACGAATTTTGCCATTCTCGTAAGCAGCATATTCACGGAACCCTTCGATGATCCCATCGGTTACGGGCGCTATATCGCCAGGCTGGCGAACCTCCTGGGAAACGGAGTGATCGTTCAGAGGCTGGGAGACCTCCTTTCCGGTCGGCGCAGCACACCGTCACGCATAGCACGCTGCCTCACCCGCCCCACTCTTTCCAACGCCACTCCAGGCGACCTGAGTTTTGTTCTTCCTTACCGTCACCTGGTCAATATTCTTGAGATGCTTCAGGCGCTGGACAGACTTGCACCGGGGATTTACTCACGCCATACTCTTCTGTACGGGGTCGAAGTGAAATTCTATTCCCACAGGATCGATGTCTCACCGGAAATGGAAGCCGGCGTGCGCAACCTATTCATCGTCGGCGACGGAGCGGGTGTCTCCCGGGGACTGCTTCAGGCTTCCGCCAGCGGGATACTTGCCGCGAGAGCCATTGCAAAAAGGATTCGGGACGCCTCCAGTCAGAGGGCATAGCCTCCCCGAAATCGAGCCGATCGGGACTGTAAAAAGCTTGCCGTGGGGATTGTGATATTCACTTTTCCAGAGAAATGGATACAAGGAACCGCGGACAGGTTCCGCGACTGCACCGGAGGTGATTTATGCCGGAATGGAATGCCGTCATCAACATCCATGACCGGGGCTTGAAGGACGCCTTTGATAAACTTGGCAGTTTCGGGGTTCTGGCCAAAACGTCCTTTCTCAATGTGCTGCTCCTGAAAACGGATGACATTGATAATCTTCTTCAGAAGCTCAGGGAAGGGATGGAGGAAGATCCCGCCTCCTGGTCTTTCCTTTCGCGGTTGATCCCGGTTACCTCGACCTTCACTTTTCAGTCACCCGAAGAATTCGAGAAACGCGCGAAGGAAGTGGTCCTGAAATGGGCCCCTGAACTGGCAGACAGGAGCTTTTACGTGCGAATGAGAAGGCGCGGGTTTAAAGGGAAACTGTCCAGCCAGGACGAAGAGCGCTTTCTCGACACCTGCCTTCTCGACGCGCTTGAAAAGGCAGGGAGACCGGGCCATATCACATTTCATGATCCGGACGCCCTGATCGTCCTCGAAACCGTCGGTTCATGGGCCGGCCTTTCTTTCTGGACCCGGGAGGATCTGCGCCGTTATCCTTTTATCCGGACAGATTGAACACTCCTGCATAACCCCATCTAAACGATCACGGTTTCTCCGCTGACACTCCATTTCGTCGAAATCGCACTATATACGGAATCCAGATCGTCTGCTGCCGGATCTTGAATGGATGTTTACGACTCTTCTGTTCTTCCCACCAATGCATAGACCCCTTTGCTGATTGATTTTACCTCATTGTTCTTCTTCAGTTTAATCAGGACCTGATTGATTTGCTGTTTGGTGAGTTTAGTTTTTTCGACGATCGTATTGAGAGATACGCCCTCACTATTGCCGCTTCTTATAACGTGAAGAATATCATCATACCTGGAGCCTGACTGTTTCTTTTTACGCGTTTTCTGCGGTCTGGCGACTTCCCGTTCGGATTTGAATAATTCCCTGGAGTTCAAGAATTTAATAAGAAAGTCCTCTGGCCCCTCAATTTCAACTTCTGTGTTGCCATGTTTAATTTTTATTTTGACTGTTTTCATATCTCTCCCTTCGTCGTTATTGTTTTTTACAGACCTTTCCCCGTAATGCATCGATTACGGAACCAGGAGTTATAGAACCCCAGTCCGGTTTATCAAAGGAAAGACTATCCAATACATGATCATCCGTATCATGTTCAATAATAGATAAAATACGATACGTTTTTTTCTTACAGTCTATTTCCTGTAAAATAAGTTTATAAGAAAGCTTTTCATATCCTTTTGTTGAAAGTCGCTGGCTCCTGTAATATTCAATATCTTCTTCTCTGCTTTTATCTGAAATTATTTTTTTCTCCCATACCTGAAGCACATCTGCCGTTCTCTGTTTTATACTTGTCTTATTGTATGAATAAACATCCCCTTTATTACTCCTCCCATATTCCAGCCAGTCAGAGGAAGCGGCAGCGGGCGGAGAAGGTTTGGGTAACTGATCATCCACTTTACCATCATTGGAACATCCCCAGGAAACGACCAGGGCGAGAAGAAACGACAATAAAATTATGGGTCTGATTATTTTCATAACGATCCCCTTTCCTGAACGCAAATCACCCTCGAGTCGACCGGGCGTCCATTTCTGATTTTTCATTCGACATTTCTCATGAATAAAAGAAGAAACACATCAAATATTTTTTCTGATTTCGACCCTGATCATTTTTACGGGTAATACTGTATGGGCTCTGTGCCTTCCTTACAGAAATCTTCCCAGCCATTCAGCGTTTGATCAATATTTGTTACTTTAAACTCTATACAATAATGATCACGAAAAATCGTAGGGCTGATACCTTCACAATGGCCGGTAATTATTTCATTTATCCCGTCATGCCTGTAATAGACAACGACCTTGTTCACCCACATCATTCTTATCTGATCCAGTTTCCATATCCCACTTTTTGAGATCCCGTCAGGATTGAGAACAAGGTTCTTCTGAGATCCCTCCTGCTGTGTAAAAACACATACACACTGATCATCAGGTGATAAAACATCTTGAAGACAATTGACCATCGCCGGACATTCCTTTTTAAAGATGACATCTTACAGCGTTTGTTTCTGTACTGCAGAAAACATTATTTTTATTTATCATCCTTTTTTGTATTTGAAAATTTATTTAATAAAGATGCGGAACATTTGAATGACCGTAATACGGAGACGGGAGTGTTCATGATTCAACCTCTGCGCAAAGGATGATGCCGGTTCCAAAATTAAAGAAACCAGGGAAGAACGATAAAATTCTTCCGCGCATAAGTCGCATCGCCGGCGTGAACGAGAACGCCGGTCTCGGAGGCGGGGGAGCCGAGAGCACAGAAGTAACGGAGACCCTCAAAAAACGAGGCATTGACGGTCCGGCCGGACTTGATCTCCAGAGGAATCAGTTTTTGACCTGCATCGATAACCAGATCAACCTCATGACCTGTCCGATCCCGCCAGAAAAAGAGAGGGGGTATCTCTCCCCGATGGGCAAACGCCTTGAACAGCTCAGAAAAAACAAAGGTCTCGAAAATCGGCCCTCTCAGGGCGTGGGTCACGAGGTCGGACGGCTCCCGGATTCTCAGCAGAAAGCAGAGAAGCCCCGTGTCGAGAAAATACAGTTTCGGGCTTTTGATCAAGCGCTTGGAGAAGTTGGCGTGATGAGGCGGAAGCAGGTGAAGAATGAATCCGGCCTGGAGGACGGAAATCCATTGCCGCGCTGTCGTATGGGAAATCCCGCAATCGACAGCCAGTGAAGAGAGATTGAGCAGTTGCCCTGATCGCCCGGCACAGAGCCGGACAAACCGTTGAAAGGCGTCGAGATTGCCGATATTGGAGATATCTCGGACATCTCTTTCCACGTACGTCTGGTAATAAGAAGAAAGCCAATCCCGGGCGATCAGTCCCTTGTCATGAATGCGGGGATACAATCCCGTATGCAGAATCGTTTCCAGCTCGAAAGGAGGTTTCTCTCGGGCTGCCGGGAGACGGTCAATGCTGAGGGGATCAGCGGAAGGTCGAGTCAGCAGTTCATCAAGACTGAAGGGCAAAAGATGAACAACGGCCGTCCGACCGGCCAGGGTCTGACTGATCCGGCCCATGAGAGGCAGTTGCTGCGATCCCGTGAGAATGAAATGTCCCGGAAAATCCTCGCTGTCCACAATGACCTGGATATAGGAGAGAAGCATCGGCGCCCGCTGGATTTCATCCAGAATCACACCGCCCGTGAAACGTTTGAGGAATCCTTTCGGATCGGTTGCGGCAAAATCCTTCTCATCCGGTTCTTCCAGGCTGACGTAGGTATAATCGGGAAATGCCATTCTGGCAAGGGTCGTTTTCCCCGATTGCCGGGGACCGGTAATCGAGACGACAGGAAACTGCCGGGCAAGAGAAAGTATTTTATCCGTTAGCGTTCGACTTATCATTTTGAATTCATAAAGCAAAATGAAGGTTATGTCAAATTGAAAGTCATACTTTCAATCAGCCAAAACGGGTAGGGCCTCGACTTTCCATAAGGTACAAAATGGCCTCAATGGGATCGGGCAAGGGAATAGTTTAGTCTTCTCCTCATAAGCCTCAACGCGTGTTGTTAAAACATTGAGGCGATCTTTTTCCGCCGAGCCTGGTTTGGGGTCGAGAATCTGAGCTGTCTGAGCTCAATTTCCTCAATTGTGGCTTCGTAGTCGGCTTCCGTTTTTTTGGGTTTAATTTCCATATCTGTGCTCTTCTCAAATTGTAGCGGCACCTATCCTGTCGCACTCTTGGTTTTTTGTGTTCACAGCAGCCTTATGATTCCGCCATCAATTGCAATCTTCCCCTCTCGGACAAGCATCGCCAGTTCCGCCTCCAGTTTCTTGCGAACATTGACACCCAGCCGTTTGAAACCTTTCGAATTGGCTAAATCACGCAGGAAGGTCTCAAGCAATGCCGTTCCACCAAGCTTTTCGAGAAGTGCCTCGGTCTGGCTAGGATATACGTCGGTTGGCCTTATCGGCGAGGAACCGGCAAAGAGGTCGTTTTCCCTTTCATCCGTGCTAACATCTTCCATCACCTCGTTTTCCGGTTCATCCGATTCCGGCCCAAATCCAGCCCTAATCAGCTCGTCCAATTCGTGGATCAGGGTCATGTCAGAGGCCGTTGTCTCGCCGACATCCGCCTCCGGGAAAATTTCCAACTCTTCGAGTCGATCAAAAACCGGCCGCATAGCAAGATCCGGGTTACGATAGAACGCACTACCGCGAATCCTTATGAACTGCCAGCCCAAGCGTTCAAGGATGGCTTGACGCTCCATATCATCAGACAGCTTTTCCATCGGATGATAGCGGTCGCCATCGCACTCGATAGCTAGACGCTTGCCCGCACCCTCGACCACCATGTCGATCCGGTAATAACCTACCTGCCATTGCGACTTGACGCGGTACCCAGCGTTTGTAAGGCGCTTAAGAACATCGCGTTCGAAGGGTGATTCAGTCTTGCCGACCTCCTGGTTGAAGATCCGGAGGGATGCCAGTGGATCGCGGACGTGTTGAAGCAACTTGAGTCGAATGTCGCTGCTTTTGAGGTGAAGATCAGGATCAAACGAATGCATGACCCACATCTGGTCCCGGGCACGGCTGGCCGCGACGTTGTAACGCTTCTTGATCAATTCGAAGGCACCTTCGCCAGTGGTACGAAGTTGGCCCTCGTCTGACGAGCTATCGACCATCGATAAGAACATGATGTCACGCTCGTCTCCCTGGAACTCCCCGGAGATGCCCGCCTGGATGCGGCGCTTAGCGATTTCGAAACCGGATATTTCCTTATGAAGCATGGACTGGATCAGTAATGCCTGCGCACCGCCCAGCATGGAGATGATGCCGATGGTCTTGCCAGTATAACGCGGGTGACGAATCATCGCCTTGATGGTATCTATGATGCGCCGCGCCTCAGCCTTGTTGATGTCACCTTCGCGTACCCCGTCTACCCGACATCCGACACATGCCGGTTTAATGTCCGTCGAGTTCGATTCGCGCAGCGGTCGAATCTTCCCCTCGTAAGAAAGCAGATTGCTGAAGGCAATGATCTCAGGCACACTCCGGAAATGCTCGACTAGTCGGATCGCATCCCCGAATGATTCCCTCCCGATGTCATAGATTGAGAAGAGATTGTCGAAGAGGAATGAATTCGGAATATCCTGCAGCATTGACTTGCGCAGGTTTTCCAAGATTGTCTGTTTTTTGCCTACACCCAGGGGCGTGACCTGCTCATGGTCTCCGACGACTATGACCTGCTTGCCTAGATAAAGTGGAATCAATGCATTAAGGTCGGCTTGGCTGGCCTCGTCGATGATCACCACATCGAAGCGCGTCGCGCGTGGATCAAAGCTCTCGGCCAAGATTGAGATCGGCATAATCCAGACCGGTACCGCATCCGCACATTTCTTCATCAGTTTTCGCGATTCGGAAAGGAGTGTCTGTCGCTTGTCCAACTGCCGCGTATAAATAAGGCGCTTGGTCGCATCTAGCCAACCAACCAATGCCTGCCGAATTGAAGGATTTCCTTGCAGTCGTTCCAGCTGTTTACCCCAGGCCTTGGCATCGATCAGCCATTGCGTCACCTGCCGCAACGTTTCTCGCGTCCGGTCAATCTGTCGTTGTAGTTCATGGGTATCGAGTTTATCGCGCTCGGCAAGGGTGTAGTGCAACTGTCGCCATGTCCACGCCATAGCAAAATTCCCCGGGACTTTTCCATCATGATGCGGTGGCACTCGGTGGGTAATTTGCTCCGCCCAACCCGGTGCGATAAGGCCCAGTTTTCCAGCCAATGCATCTCTTTCGGCAACCAGCGGCTTCACTGCGTGCAATCGCCGCGTGTACTCCAGTGCCGAAGAGTAAGAATCAGGATTACGCGACCTGACGGCGGCGATAATGCGGCCAATGCAGCCGCGATCAGGCGATGTCGGATCAACTTGCGTGGCAAGGTTAGCAAGCTGACTGAAGTTAGCCTCGCATTCGCACAGTTTACGACGCCCTGCTTCAGTGCTCAGCAGCTTGGGTAGTATTGAAGACGCCAGCCGTTCTATAACCAAATATTCCGAAATCTGCGTTGCTTCCCGGGTAAGCGATGTGATCAGATCATCCAGTTTAAGTCCCACAGCCTTCAGCTTGGCTGTTAGCGGTTCCCATACCGAAGCGTGCCAGTCCAGGCACCGCTGGATTTCAGGAACGAGTGCACGACAGGCAAGCTCCGGGGCCGATCCAAGGCTGTTGAACGGCTGCTGGATGTGTTGCCCGATCATCGAATTCCACGCTAGTTCCAGTCTGGCTCGCAGGTACTCGAGTTCGGCAAGGTGTCCGAGAGCCTCGAAATGGTCGCGGTGACTCGGTTGTCCAGCCGTGACTGACGCTGTCTTTATGAAATGACGCCACTCGGAGTGGGTCGCCAGTTGCAGGAAACCAAGTTTCCCACCGGTATCGATGTGCCCGCAGATTTCGATGGAAATTTGGTGCTGCCTATGCACCGGCAGAGCCTCTGATAGTCGCGGGCTGTGGTGAAGCACCAGCGCGTGCTTCAAGTTGGCTTCCGCCGCTTCCTCGATATCGGCAATAAGTCGTTCCCATACCTCTCGTTCAGTACCGCCGTGAATGCCGGCGACGATGGCATAAGGACGCCATGCTTGATGACGCAGGTCATCGGAGAATTCCGCTGCCAGTTCAGTGGCCAGTTTCTCCAGCAATTCGCTGCCGCAATCGGACGGTTGCCAGTGATTGGCGTCAGACGACAGGTCGATCGTCGTGAGGTGCTGATACTCTGACACCATGATCTGGAATTGTCGCTCCGAGGGCAGCATCGCCATCTCCGGCAAGGGGTAGCGAGCATCTTGTTCTTCTTCCGCAGTATAGGAGGTGCCGAGGGCATATAACCGCACCAGTTCCTGTTCGGTCAGATTCAGTTCGGTCCCAAGTTTAATCGGCGACGGTATCCAGTCGTGTGCTTCACGGTTTATCGAGACGAACCGGGCAGCATCGGAAGGTGTGAAATGCCGGTCGCCTACAAAGATCTCGCGATACTCGTTCTCAAGTGCTTCACGCAGCCTGTGGCTCAGTTGCTTCATCTGGAACAACAAATTCCTGCGCTCGGCCTCGAAGTTCTTTGCCTTCTGGAGAAGGCTGTCAACGGTATTGCCGGTCAGGCGTTCGGTGATGGAGCTGATGGAGGATTCCAATTGCCGCCGGGCGTCCTGGTCACTGCCGAGGACCGAGACGGCTAAGGGTTGCAACATTTCTGGCACCTTTTCGCGTACCACTCGCAGCGCCTTGGCGGACTGCGCGGTGACCAGGATGGATTTTCCCTGCGCCAACAGGTGACCGATCAGATTGCCGATGGTGTGGGTTTTGCCGGTACCGGGCGGCCCTTGGACGATCACCGCTCCGCAATGTTCGAGCCGACGGATGATTTGCATTTGCTCGTCATTGGCTTCCTTCGCGAGAAGGATATCGTCGTCACTAAGGCTTTTCTCTGACGTACCGCCACTGAAACTGCCGGCGGAACAGGCACCGGAGCTTTCGCCTAGACCAGCACTCTCCCATTCGGCCATCGTACCGGTAATCTGTGCCAGCGACGGCGGGAAGACGTCCTGCTGTTCAATATCGTCGATGATGGCGTCGACGGCGTTGGCGATGCCAGCGACACGCTTTCTGAGGATCAGGACCATGTCCCGATACAGCCGTGGCGTAGCAGTAGCACCATCGTGGGGCAGATCGTCGAGAAACTCCCCTTTGAGCGGCGAAACCGTCTGGATGAAGGCGCGCAGGAAGGCTCCGGTGTCGTCCCATCCCAGGGGGTGATAGCCCGAGGTTTCAAGTTCTCTTTTCCGATTACGGATTGCAGCAGGAGCGACGTCTTCCAGATCGACGAACAGGCTGCCGTAAAGCTCTGGCTCCCGGTCGGTTTCGTGGATCGTAAATTCGGGGACGTTGGGATCAAATCGAAGCTCCACGCGTTTGAGCAGAACCGGATGATGCACTGTAACCGGACCGTCAATACCCGAAGTGGCCTTCCACAGGAAATGCCCATCTGCGACAAGCAATTCCAGTCCTTCGCCATCCTTCTCGATGGCAGAGTAGATGTCGTAGAACACCTCGAAGAAGGACATCGCCTTGCGGGCGGATAGTTCGGGCTCGATCCAAGCCTTGCGCTGTTCCGACCAAGCCTTCAAGTCAGCCACGCGCTGCGGGTCTTCATCGAACCGGATGGTGAGGGTCTTGCTTTCATTGTCGGTGGTGTTCTGGCTTTCTGCGACGGAAACCGTCCTGGCCGGATCGTCCCAGTTCGGTACCAGCCACGAGGCAATCGACGGCGGCGGCGGCGGGCACTTGGTCAACGGAGGACGCTTCACGCGCAGCAGCAAATCCGGGACCTCCTGGATGTTCTCCGTACGCACCGGTCGAAACAGTTGCATGGCTGGATGATTGGGCATGTCTGCCAGCCGGACGACCTTCGGCTGATCCGAAAGAACACGGACAGGACGGAAGCGAAGCTGATTGGCTTCCTTCAGGAACTGGTACAACTGGCGAATCTTGTTCTTAATGACATCATTCACGACGAGTCCTCCCATGCATCTGTCGGCTTATTGTTTTAATGGAACTGGTGCAACGGGCGAACTCAATCTGTGGAATGCTATTTCATCACCCAACAGATGCATCTTTCAACCGATAATGTTAAAAAACTGATACAGGAAAATTGCCCCGTACTTGGTACGGTCGATCTTGTTGATCGGATTCTCCTTTGAATCCGCAACGCCGAGCTTCTACAAGGAACACCACTTACTAATACTTAACCTGACTACTCGACATATTTAAGTTGCCGATTATTCTATTCCCTATAAAGACAGGCTCCAGACATAGATTTCAGTATGAAATATGGGCTGATGTCGAGTAGATAAGTTAATCCTTAGTAAGGCATATCGCCCACAGTCACCTGGCAGCGGAAGCCACAGGCTTTAGCTGCCAGGTGACTGTGATTTTAGCTATTTAGGTTACAACATTTTCGCCATAAAATAATCAAGACAATTTGCTTCACTTATCAACCCTCACCAATAAGAAGGATACAAGGGTCACCCTTAGGAGTTAAGATCGTGGCATGAAACTTTCCTCTCGTTATGCTAACTCGAAGATTCTGACGAGATTGGTCGCTATCATGCTTTCGTGAGTTGTACCGAACAATACGGTCGGCATTGTATGGAGGTTGTCCCTTCCGTTTAATCGGCCAACCTTCAAAGATAATCACCTCGTCGAACTGCTTGCCCTTAGCCTTGTGCATGTTCATTACCACAACACCAGATTCAGGATTGGCGTTAGTGGAAAAATGTTCCCGTACAAAAGCCTGTTGGGTGATCCTGAGAGCATTGTCATAGGCACCCTTGTCGCGCCAGTCTTGTGAAAGCTCTTGTCTTAACTGTGTGCCGCGTTCCAGAAGGCGGATATTTCGGACTTCTTCCGCAACTCTTTTAAGACGAGGGCAGGCGCCCTCTTCCAAAATGTTCCTAACTGCACGCCAATCTTTGTCAGGATCCCCTGTGAGCACTATCTTGCGCGTCGTACCATAAACAGCGATAATGGCGATAAGGATGCTTCTCTTGTTGATGTCCTTTCCGGCCGCTTGCCGGGAGCGCCAGTCATTATATGCCTTCTGGATATTCTCGGCCTCCTTGAGGTCGGCCTTTGTTGGGTTGTCGCCCCCCTTACCATGAAAATAGTTGCGCAACAGGTCGATAAAGTGCTTGAAGTGGCTGCCGTCCATATCGGGCTGCATCAGGAAGGCGATTATCTCGGCTCCCAAGATGGCGGCCTCCGTCTCGATGGCGGCCGCATGAGGAATCTTGGTCATACCTGCAAGGGGTGACCGAAAGCTATCCGAGACAAGGCGAGTCATCTTTTTCGTAGGCACGAGGATGGCTAAAGAACAATCCTCTCGACCACTATTGATGAGACGTTTTCTGGCTTTGTAAGTGGTAGTAACTAGAGCAGAAAAAGCCTGATTGAAATTTGGAGTATAGACATCGATTTGCACTCCCCTGTAGGGCTCTTCCCGGAACTTGCCCGTAAGAATGTCATTGCCGAACGCAACGATATCGATGCCGGCACTGCGGTGATTATCAGTGCTGAGGTCCACCTCGGTTGGCGCGAATGCGTCTTTGAAGTGGCTTAAGCGTTTAGGGTCAGCCCCGATCCAGTCATATATGCGCTGCTCAGGATCAGCGAGGGCGAGTAATATGCTGTGCTCACCAAGCGCCTGCACGACGCGCCACTGCTCGACATTTGTGTCCTGAAATTCGTCAAGGATGATGACTGGATACATGGTGGCGATCAGCTTACGGATGCGCTTGCTCCCCTGCAGGATATCCCCAGTATACTGCGCGAAAAGGTCAAAGCAGACGCAACCCTCAATCCGTGCGAGTCTCAGACGTTCCGCGTCTTCCCTTGCACGCTTCTCGGCTTTCTCAGCATTATTCAGTTTGGACGCTGGCGCATAACCACTCCGAATCGTCGAAAGCTCTATAGCTTCGCTTGGTGGTGTGAGGATGGAGAGCTGCCTCGGTAAGCCGACTAGATAACCATGCGCTTTGAGAATACGCCAAAAAAACGAATGATACGTCTCGACATCGATCCGTTTCTTCTGCTCGTGCGGAATCTGTTGCTCATATTCAATGGCTTCAACAACCCTTGAAACGGTCGCACGGGCAAAACTGAGAAACAGAATTTTCTGATCTGGACGTAGACCGCATCCAGCGATTTGCGCTGCCTTGAGAATAGAAATAGTAGTCTTACCGGAGCCAGGTCCTCCCGTGACGAGGACGTGCCCTTCGGCGTCCATGATCTTTGTCTGTTTCTCAGTTAGTTGCATCCACGTCTACTCCCTGTTCAGAATCTGGAGCTTCGGGTGCGTTGAGCGCGCCGCCGTCGGCATCACCAACGTGGACAGGTTCGCAAATTGCTTTCAAGGATAAGCAGGTGTCCCGTAGCCATTCTGGTATTTCGTCCTCAGTGCACTGCGCGAGGAAATCAGATACGCCCCAATCGGCCTTTTTTCCACAGAAATAGTCGCTCAACGCAGCCTGCGCTTGGGCTTCAGGGTCTGGGTATTTCTGCTGAAGGTGTTGGGGCCAGACGATCAATTTGGTAAAGCGCTTCAAGGCGTCTTCGGTGGTGTTTTTGAGGACGAGGTCTTCGAAACCCTTTTCGTCGTGCATGAATAGAGTATCAACCTGTGCTTCAATCAGTGCCTTTTCCTCATCAGTCTGCTTATCACAGATGGCAAGAGTCCGCTTGCCAAGGTCACGATAAAGTTTGGCCAAATCGGAGATGTTCGTCTCCCCACCGGCATCGATTGTGCAGATACCCAACGCTTCCAAGGAGGAATACGTGGCAGGCTTCAACTCCGCCAAACGCCGACACACAACTGGAAATGACGCAGCTTCCGTCGCCCCTTCGGCGACCAAGATGCGGCGGGTCAGCAGACCTTCACAGAAACGGGTACGAAACTCCTGTCGATAGCGCTTTAGTTTCACACTATCAGGCAGGGTGATCGCGGACCGACGAAGCGCGCCTTGCGCGTCCCGAGCGAGGACAACAGTCTCCTCCAATGTGAACTCCTCAAGCACGTAAGGCGAGTGCGAGGTGAAAATGGTCTGCGAAGCGAGCGTGCGGATTTCGTGCACAATCCGCTTTTGCGCATAGGGTGGAATGGCCGTTTCCGGTTCTTCCATTGCGAAGATTACGTTTTGCTTGTCTTCGGCGATTTGAGATAGCATCGCCAGTACGAGCATGTTTATTGTCCCAGTACCCTGCCGATAGAACGGCGCAGCGTGGCGGCCCTCGCCTGTGGCGATAAAAGCGGTAATTACCTTCCGCAAATGCTCGCGGGTCAGGTTCGACACCTTTAGATGGGGTTCGATCCCCCATTCTTTCGGTACATATTTTTGGAGCGCCGCGTTGATGCTTTCCAGCACGCCGGAAATGCCCAATTCCGGGTCACTCGCAACCGAGTACGAATCCAATTTGCTTATCGTGTACTCCCACATCTGTGGCCTGACCTCTTTCAGGCGCAGAATGATGTCGAGCAGGCTGCCTCGCTCCAAGCTAAGCGCGCGTGAACCCGTACGTAGGGAGCGAAGATATAGGAAACCACAAATCTGCTTGTCCTTCTTGGAGAACACCACAGGGTTGTCACCTTCGGAGAGACTGCGGGTGAAGTAGGTCTTCCCCTTGAAGTCATCTTCTTCCGGGTCGTACCAGCCGATGAAACTCACCCGTAGCGCTTCACTGATCGAGACAGCATCAACGCCGGCGGGATTGGGCTGGTCATAGAAGGTGTCGGTCGCCGTATCCCAGAACTCGGTGTAATCGCCGAACCTACCCTTCTGCTCTTCGGTCAAGTCTGCAACGGTAACCTCGATCTCAATCTGCGGTGCTTCAGCGGTAACATCACCATCAACCTGGACATCTGCATTATTAGCTACTGCATCAACGGCACCCTCAGCTTTAACGCCTTGTTCAGCTTTAGTACTCGTAGGCACCTCATCAGCAGATGCGTCAGAGATGTATTTGCCCTGATAGAAGTCATGCACGTCAACCGGGGGCACTCGGTTTAGACGGTCCGGCCCGAGCGCCAGGTCAATGGCTTCAAGTATTGTGGTTTTGCCTGTGTTATTGTCGCCGATTAATACAGAGTGCTTTGATAGGATAATGCTCGCATTCTGAATACCACGGAAGTTCTTTATTATGAGACGTGAGATCTGCATCCATACTCCTTATTTGTTTTTCTATAGCTATTTTCACTATCAGACACAGGCGGTGTCGATCTCAAAGCAAACGCAGAAATAACCCGCTGGCCACGCACTGAAGAGTTCAATGCTACATGTATTTCCGGTCAGGTTGATTTAATTGTTCGACCATTTTAAGGATTTGTTTCAAAGAAATTTGATCCCCAATTCTGATGCCTGTTATTCCAGAGCATATCAAAATAGATTCTATAAAATTTCGCGTCCCGGTTGCTGAGTTGAGTTGCTTTTTTTGAAAGTATATCTTGTAATTGGATATACATTTTTTCATCCGTAACGTCTTTGTATGTCGATCGTCGAGACAGATGAAATGCCCTTAGCTCTTCGTCTGTGAAAACATTTGGATCGGAGAACATTTGGCTGTCAAGGGCAAGGAATAAGTATGGGACGAGATTAACTCTTGATCGATCAAGTTCTTGTGCCATGCAGATAAGATTCTGAAAGTATAGATCAACAGGTTTGCGTATTCTGCCATACGAATCTAATGAACCTTGTCTGATGTTTGATAATTTAGGGCGTATATCGGTGCAAACCCTTTTTTCGACGTGATGCAACTCTGTGGAATTTTTAGCACTTAATATTTCAGTAAGGAGCCTGTGTTTATTTGAAACAAAATAATTGCGAAACACTATGGATGCCCCAGGGCAGCCTTTTTGTATCCTGTGAAAACCTCTGAAAGTGTTGGAGGCAACGGCCCACATCGTCTGCGTGGTTCCATTCTGTCGTTTGACACTCACCCCATTTACAATATCATACCATTTATACAGTGTCTTTGGTCTCAGTATTGTTTTTTCAGCTTTTTTGATGAATCCGGGCAGGGTCTCAGCATTTAGATGAAATTTTTTATTCATAATAAATCCTCCGTTGACATAATTCCCGTTTAAGTAGGCTGAAGGCGGGTCCATCAAGTTATTCTATATAATCTGTATATCTCACCACAAAAGAAGATATACAGAAACATACTGCTTCTTTTTTCACCGAACTCACAATAGTTAAAGGCATAAATATCAATAACCATGCATCTCTATGGAATTTGATGGCAAACGTCATGGCTTGAGTAGAAATGATGGCTTGATTGGGAATAGTGCTGGTTCCCAATTTAAGACAAAAGATAGGAAACGAGTATTCCTTCTGCGTAATGAATGCTCCGGGAGCATTGGAGACTTTGGCATTCGTGGTATTAATGATGGTTTGCATGCGCTATTCCAGAAAACTAAACCCGTTCGATGACGAAGGAGACGAACGTTCACATGAGTGCCGATTAACAAGTTGACAGGGGACTGGCCTTATCGCGGGCAGAGTCATAACATTTCGCTGCAGAAATAGCAACATAGCAAAAAATCAGCAGCGGAATTCATTGCCGGAAGTTCCGATCACGTCTCCCGCCCGGCGTGAAATTTCCCGGATCATTCATTGCATTGCCGCCGGGTTTCTGATATCCCACCGGAGAATCACCGATAAGGTCGTTCAATTCCACTCCCAGGTCAGAAGCCCATGATTCATCAGGAACCTCACCTTCGTGTCGGCATCATGGAACGGAAAACGGAAATTTCCGGCCGTCTGAACGGGAATTTTCATACCCCGCAGCATCCCGCTCACTCTTTTTCCGGGAGTTTCTCGGTCCGCGCCCGGGGAGATGAAATCTTCCTCACCGCCTCCAAGGGCGGCGAAACCGCCGCCCGTCACTCTCTGAACCTTCTTTCCGGGGAACAGGCCAGTTTCTCGCTTCAGGACGTCACCATTGGCGTTTCGTTTCATTGGGAACGGCAGGAAACCCAGACCTTTTCCGGAAATCTTCGACTTCTGTCCGATGGCAGGGGCAGGCTCACGGTCATCAACGACATTGCCCTGGAGGATTACCTCACCAGCGTCATCTCTTCCGAGATGAGCGCCACGGCCCCCATGGCCCTGCTGGAGGCCCACGCAATCATCTCCCGGAGCTGGCTTGTCGCCATGCTGGAACGGGGGCAGTCCCCTTTCCCGGCCTCATCCCCTTCCCGCTCCGAAAACGAACACATTGTCTGGTACGGGCGGGAGGAACACCGCAACTTCGATGTCTGCGCCGACGACCATTGCCAGCGCTATCAGGGACTGACCCGCATGATCCCGCAACGCACCGCAGCCGCCGTCAACGCCACGCGGGGGGTGTTTCTCGTTTACGGGAATGCCGTCTGCGACGCGCGCTATTACAAATGCTGCGGCGGGCGGACGGAAACCTTCGAAAATACATGGGAAGACACGCCACATCCTTACCTGTCCAGCATCGCCGACTCCACCGTCGCCCATCCCCCCGTTCTCGACGAAGCGTCGGCGCAGCGCTGGCTCCTGTCTTCCCCCGAAGCCTTCTGCAACACCCGGGACGAGAAGCTCCTCCGCCAGATCCTCCCCTCCTTCGATCAGGAAACAAAGGACTTCTTCCGCTGGCAGGTCGCCTACGATCAGGAAGAACTGGGGAAAATCCTGCTGATGAAATCCGGGATCGACTTCGGCCTCGTTCAGGACCTGATTCCCCTGGAACGGGGACCTTCGGGAAGGATCGTCCGCCTCAAAATCGTGGGGACGAAAACGTCCGTGGTGGTGGGCAAGGAGCTGGAAATCCGCCGATGGCTTTCCCGCACTCATCTTTACAGCAGCGCCTTTGTGGTGGAGGCCCAGCGGGACCCCTCCGGCCAGGATTGCCGGTTCGTCCTTCACGGCGGCGGCTGGGGGCACGGCGTCGGCCTCTGCCAGATCGGGGCGGCGGTCATGGCGTCGCAAGGAATCCCGGCGGAAGCCATTCTCAGGCACTATTTCCGCGGCGCATCCCTGAAAAAGCTTTACTGAAACAGTGAAGCCTCTCATGCCCATAAATAAGGATCACAGAACATGAACCTCGCTGACCGTGCCAGGCCCGACCGCCGCAATCCCTGGGTATGGGTGCCGACGCTCTATATGGCGGAAGGCATTCCCTACATCCTGGTCACGACGGTCTCGGTGATCCTTTACAAAAACCTCGGGATTTCCAATACGGACATCGCTCTCTACACAAGCTGGCTCTACCTGCCCTGGGTCATCAAACCTCTTTGGAGCCCCCTGGTGGACATGATCCGGACCAAAAGGCTCTGGATTGTGCTCATGCAACTGCTCGTGGGGGGGGCGCTGGCCTGCGTCGCCCTGACGATCCCGGCTTCCGATTTTTTCCGCTATACCCTGGCCTTCTTCTGGATTCTGGCCTTCAGCTCGGCCACCCACGACATCGCCGCGGACGGTTTCTACATGCTCGGGCTGGAGCAGTATCAGCAGGCGGCCTTTGTGGGCGTGCGCACCATATTCTACCGGATCGCCGTCATCGCCGCCAAGGGCATCCTCGTCGTCTTCGCCGGCCACCTGCAATCCAGCGGTTTCAGCGTGACGACGGCCTGGTCGGTCAGCTTTTTCCTGGGAGCGGCCATCTTCCTGGCCTTCGCCCTTTATCACGCCTTTGTCCTTCCCTGGCCTTCATCGGACGCGCCCGCTCCCCGTGCGACGGCATCTCCGCGCGCAATGGCGGATGTTCTGGACATTTTCGCCCTCTTTTTCCGCAAAAAGGAAATCATTGTCATCATCGCCTTTTTCCTTTTTTACCGTTTTGCCGAAGCGCAACTGATCAAGATGGTCGCCCCCTTCCTCCTGGACCCCCGCACGCAGGGCGGTCTGGGACTGACTACCGGCGAAGTGGGAGTCGTTTACGGGACCGTCGGCGCGATCGCCCTGATGCTGGGCGGACTTCTTGGAGGTTACGCCATCTCCCGCCAGGGGTTGAAATTCTGGTTGTGGCCCATGGTCGTGATCATGCACCTGCCCGTTCTGGTTTTTGTCTATCTATCCCTGGCCCAGCCGGAGAACCGGCTGATCATCAATGCCGCCGTCGCCGTGGAGCAGTTCGGCTACGGGTTCGGCTTCACGGCTTATTCACTTTACATGATCATGGTCTCCGAAGGCCCTTACAAGACAGTGCACTACGCCCTCGGTACGGGAATCATGGCCCTGGGGATGATGATCCCAGGGATGACCAGTGGCTGGCTGCAGGAGCGGCTCGGCTATCCCGCCTTTTTCCTCTGGATCTCCCTCTCGACGATCCCCGGCTTTATCGTCGCGGCGCTGGTGAAAATTGACCCGAATTACGGACGGAAGGCATAGCTCTGATTTACAAGGGATGATGGAAATAGAAAATGAACCGGAAGAAATCAGGAAAATCAACGAAATGAAGCCTCCGAACACCCCTTTTGTGAAAACCGCCTTCGTCCTGGGAGCGGGGCTGGGAACCCGCCTGCGGCCGCTGACGGAAACATGCCCCAAGCCCCTGCTGCAGGTCCGGGGCCGTCCGCTGATCACCTACGCCCTGGATCATCTGCGGTCTGTGGGCATCCGGCGATTCATCATCAACACCCATCACTGCGCGAACCGCTACGAAGAAGCTTTCCCCGACAGGCAGTGGCGGGGAATCCCCATCATTTTCCGCTATGAACCGATCCTCCTCGATACCGGCGGCGGGCTGAAAAATATCGAAGACCTCCTGATTGAAGATGACCGGGTACTGGTATACAATGGCGACATCCTGACGGATTTCCCCCTGGAACGGCTCATCGCGGCCCACAGGACTCAGGGTAAGGAGGTCACCCTGGCCCTGCGCAGTTCCGGGGAACCGGCCAATGTCTGCATCAACGACCGGGAAGAGGTCTGCGACATGCGCTTTCTGCTGGGCAATCCCGGTCACCGGCGCTGTCTTTTCACAGGAATCTATCTGGTGGAAAAGACCTTTCTCCGGCGACTGAAACCCAGCGATCCGGTGTCAGTCGTGCCGGTTCTGATCGACATGCTGCGCGAACAGCCTGGCTCCGTGGGCAGCGTGATTCTCGATGAAGGCATCTGGTACGACATCGGCTCCCTGGAGGCTTATGAAGAGATAAACCGCGCAGCGTTCCGGACCGGAACTTAAAAAGCAGCCATTCCGGTAAAGGCCGAAAAACGGCGATGGAAACAGGACAAAGAGACACAGAAGTCGGATCAGAAGACAGACACCCAAGGACTCCCCGATGAAGATCCCCGATACAGATACTGCGGACCTGCACCGAAGACTTGTCGATTTCGCCCTGCAGACACTCGCTCTTCCCCCGGAAACGGCGCTGAACATCAGTCCGCTCACCAAGGGCGGTTCGGATCGCTCCTTTTACCGCCTCATCTATAAAATCGACAACACAAGCGAAGGCGCCCCCATGGATGTCGGTGGGACATGTTCTGTGATTGCCATGCATTACAATCCGGAACGCCGGGAAAACACCGTTTATGCCGATATTGCCCAATTCCTGCTGGAGTTGAGGGTAGCCGCAGCGACGGTTCTGGCCCATGATCCGGAAGCCTGCTTCGTGGTCATGGAAGATCTGGGAGATGAAGATCTGTGGAGCTGCCGCAATGAAAACTGGCTGAGCCGCCGCGATCTGTATGCAGAGACTCTCAGGCATGCCCATAAGCTCCATCGATATTTTCATGACGACAGGGGAATTCCCCTCCCCGCATTAATGGAAGGGTATGACGCGGCTCTTTATCGATGGGAACAGAGGTATTTCCTGAAAGAATTTGTGGAACCCGTCTGCGGAATCAACCTCTCGCCTGCCGAAGAAGAGGCCCTGGAAAAGGAGCTGGCAGAGCTCGCCATACGCCTGCTGTCGAAATCGGACACCGGTCTGGTCCATCGGGATCTGCAGTCGCAGAATGTGATAATCCACGAACGGACGCCGGTGCTGATCGATTTTCAGGGGCTGCGGACGGGATCGCCCTTTTATGATCTCGGTTCCCTCCTCTACGACCCTTACGTATCGCTGACAACGCAAGAGCGCATGGAACTTCTCGAATTTTACTATGCCCTGTCCCCTCAGGTCCTGAAATGGCCGGATTTCGTAACCCTTTTTTATGAAGGTTCGGCCCAGCGCCTCATGCAGGCCCTGGGCGCTTACGGTTTTCTGGGCCACCGGAACGGACGGGCGGATTTCCGGGCCCACATCCCCCCCGGTCTCCATCATCTCCTGGATGCCGTCTCCCGCACATCCTCCCTGCCCCGCCTCCGGGCTTTGACCGTCCGCTGTCTCACCGTCCTGAACCTTGGAATGTAATTTTACGGAATCCATTCCACCCGGGTGGATAAGGCTCTCGGTCCGTTCGGCAAATTTTCATTGATAATCATACCCCGTTAACTTATTATGATATGCATCCACAATAACTGCTCATTCCAATTTCATATCAAATCTCAGGCTTCTTCATAGGACCCTTGACGTCCATTTACACAAGCCTGGACATTCTTTGCCTCGCTGTTTCGACATTGCATCTGATCTGGAATTGGAACGACCGGCTTCATTCCGTGGCCCCATCTGGCTACGCCAGTCATGTCGATGGCTATTGGAGTAAGGAACCTCGATGTCTCAGAAAGATGAGTATCTTAAAGACGAAGTGATCCGCTTCTGCCGGGAGCGGGACGCAGAGCTCGTGGGGTTCGCCCCTGTGGAGCGCTGGGATGAGGCGGGAGAGGTGCCGCCTGAATTTCGTCCACGGGCGCTATGGCCGTTCGCCCGCACCGTGATCGTCATGGGAATGCCCATGCTGCTGCCGATCGTGGAGACTACGCCGTCGGTGCTTCACAAGGAAATGTACACGATCGTAAATCGCAAACTCGATACGCTTGCCTTCGATCTGGCCCGTTTTCTCAACGGGAAAGGTTACGCCTCTTCCTTTTTCGGTCGCGACACGTACGCCAGCCTCAAAGCGCTGCGGAATGCCCCTTATGCGGCCTTCAGCCATGTCATGGCAGCGAAGTACGCAGGTCTGGGAACGATCGGCGTCAGCCACTGCCTGCTGACGAAGGCCTTCGGCCCGCGGGTTCGTTTCGTCTCGGTCTTCACCAGCGCGGATCTGCCCGGTGATCCCCCGCTGGCGGATGAACTCTGCATCAAGTGCGCGGCCTGCGTCAAATGCTGCCCGAAGCAGGCCCTGGTTATGCACCGGGATCAGGTAATGGGGTATTATGATAAACTGGCCTGCCTCGAAATGCACGAGGAACTGGTCAGACGGCGGTCCTATCCCTGTGGAATCTGCACGAAGGTCTGCCCGGTAGGCGAAGACCGCCTCCTGTACAGTGAAAAAGGCATACAGAAAAAGTATCTGCGGGAAGCGGAGGCGTTGGCGGCTGATCCCGATGATCCCGCCTACGCTTCGTGGACTCATATTCGCAAATGGGGAAATATCCGGGATGTTCCTGACGACAGGAAAAAAGAATAAACAGTCGGAGATGAAACAGGAGGAAGAGAGGCCATGAATCTGAATGAGTTTGTGGAGTCTTTTGAAACGTTGCTGAAGGAACAACATCTGCTGGATGAACAGATCAGGCAGGGCCGCATCCTGATTTCCCAATTGACGTCTTCGGGATCCTGGTTCCAGGATTCCCTTGCCAGTCTCATCCTGGACCCGAAGTGGCGGAAAACTCAGAAACCTTCCATCTGGCCCAATGAGATCACGTTATATCGAAGCGCAAATCCCGAATTTGTCATCCTTGCCTACATCTGGGAGCCGGGAATGGTGGACACCATTCATGATCATGGTTCCTGGGGCGTGGTGGGCTGCCTGTTCGGCGCGATGGACGAAATCAAGTATCACCGTCTCGATGATGGAAGTCGGGAAGGTTTCGCCAATCTGAGTCCTCATCTTCCGATCGTAATGAATCCAGGCCAGTCAACGGGAATCCTTCCCCTGGATCGGGGAATCCATCGCCTCGGAAATGTGGCGGAAGGATACAGTGTCACCATCAATGTCTACGGGAAATCAATGCGCCGGGGATATATTCACTTCTTTTATCCTGACGAAATGAGCGTGGTTCCGGTCTACCCTCATACAACACAGAAAGTGGCCCTGGCTATCCGTTCCCTGGCCGACATCGACGCCCCATGGGCGAACGACCTGCTCCATAGCGCCCTCCATGAACCGCTGCCGGATTATTTGATCAGGGAATGTCATCGCGCCCTTTCCCGACGGGAAGGAGGGAAAGAGTCAGCCGCTTGAATCGAACCCTGGCCGTGAAGTCATCCCGGCCGAAGGGGGAGCGGGTTTGAGATTCACTTTGACAATTTCGGGCAGCTCCGTTACAAGCGGGGAGGCACTGAAGAGAGAAGTTTTGACAGATTTTGGAAACAGATCCTGAGTAGAGAGAAGTTCGGGAGCAAAGGAAGAAAAAGGAACGCGTTCATGATTTACCCGCCTGATTCCTCCCGTGGGAGCGACAGGACTTTAAAAAGCGAAGAAATCGCTGATCTTGTTCTCAATTCCATCAATTACGGAATCCTTGCTGTTGACCGCAAAGGAATGATTTCTGCGTGCAATGCCGTCGCACGGAAATTTCTGGATATCGATGGGCAGCTCATCGGAAATCCCGTCGCATCAGTGCCGCAGGCCTCTGAACTGCTGGATTTCATCCATTCCAATCCACAACACCATCATGAGCGAAGGATCACCTTCCAAGGCAGAACTCTTTGCGTGCACTCCATCTCCGGATCGGATGACGAAACAGTGATCCTGCTGCGGGATGCAACGGTATCAGATAAAATCAGGGCGGAATTAAAATCCTGTAAGAAATTGAACAAGGAGCTGGAAGGCATCATCGCCTCATCCCATGATGGCATTCTTATTACCGACGGTGAGGGAAATGTTCTGAAAATCAACGATGCTCTGTTACGGATAACCGAACTGACCCGGGAGCATTTTCTCGGCCACAAAATGGAATCTCTTCATGAAAACGGCCATTTTCATGCTGAATCCATTGAAAGCCGGGCGCGGAAAGAACAAAAGACTGTCACCGGCATACAGAAAATTCGAACCGGGAAGGAAGTCATGGTTACCTCCACACCCATGTTTGATGACCAGGGGAATATCCTGAGGATGGTGACCAACGCGAGAGACATGTCGGAGATCATCAATCTGCAGGAACAGCTTGCCCAGTCGCGGGAGGTGAGCAGCCGCCTTCAGACGGAGTTCAACAGGATGCTTGAAGACGATTTGCGCGCCAATGAGATGATCACCGAAAGTCCGACCATGTACAGGATCATCGAAATGTCCAGGCGGATCGCCGGCAGTGAGGTGACGGTTTTAATCCAGGGAGAATCGGGAGTCGGCAAGGAAGTGCTTGCCAAGCTGATCCATGTCTGGAGCAAAAGACGCGGTGCTTTCATCAAGGTCAATTGCGGTGCAATCCCCCAGCATCTGCTGGAATCGGAACTCTTTGGATACAACCGGGGCGCCTTTACCGGGGCAAACCGAGAAGGCAAACCGGGTATTTTCGAACTGGCAGCGGAAGGGACACTTTTTCTTGATGAAATCGAAGATTTGCCTCTGGATCTGCAGGTCAAGTTTCTTCAGGTCGTACAGGACCGTGCTTTTATCCGTCTGGGAGGGACAAGAGTCATCAAACTGGATGTTCGCTTCATTGCCGCCAGCAACAGGGAGTTGAACAAGCTGGTTGCGGAACGGAAGTTTCGGGAAGACCTCTTCTATCGCCTCAACGTTGTGCCGATTACCATTCCTCCCCTCAGGCAGCGTAAGGAGGATGTTCCTTTATTGGTCAATCATTTTCTGAATCGATATAATGCCAAGTACGGCGTGGAAAAAACCATGGCTCCCGCCTTGCTGAGCAATTTCATGAATTATCCCTGGCCGGGCAATATCAGGGAACTGAAAAACATGATTGAGCGGCTGGTCATCACCTGTTCCGGCAATATAATCGATGTTGAAGCCATGGGGACAAAGCTGAATATTTCCTCCCGGAATCTGACTGATCAAACTGTGGCTCCGGAGGCCGGTCACAAGGAAGAGCCCTTGTCCACATTGAAAGAGGTTGTGGAAGAGGCGGAAAAAAATATATTGTCCGGGGCATTGAAAAAATACAGGAATTCCCGTCAAATCGGCCGGGTGCTGGGGATTTCTCATACCGCGGTTTTAAAAAAACTGAAAAAGTATCACCTTGCAGGCTGATCTGTTTTTCGGATCAAAGTGGAAACATAAGATTCCAATGGCAATAAAAGTTTCCAGACAACCTGGAAACAACAGTTTCCAGGCTATAAAATCTTTTCCACACGCCCGTTTTAAGATTCTCCTTACATTTCCTTAATTTAGCTACTATTTAGCGCCAAAATACCCTTCCAGAGAGGGGAAGAGGCTGTCTTCCAGGCATCTACGGAGAACACGTCCCCCAACTTTTCTTTCCAGTTTCACAGTCGTCTCTAATCTGTTTTTATTGTTACATTATTGACGATATCTTTTTACTTTTACTCTCAATTATCGGGCTACGCGGTTTGTTTCAGCACACGTTGGCCAAATTATTGCCTTACGATGTAATTACATTGTAACTGAAATTTACATTGTAATTATTATGAAGAGGAGGAGCAAAGATGGCGGTCTATACAGAAGAGTTTTATAATTCCGTCAATTATTTTATCGACAGGCATATCGAGGAAGGACGTGGCGACAAGATCTGCGCTTACACGGATAAGGGCAACTACACATATCGCGATATGCAGAAAATGGTCAACAAGATGGCCAACATGTTCAGGAAGCTGGACATCAGGATAGGCGACAGGGTGATCATGCTGGTTTTTGACACTCCCTGGTTTTTTTCCACGTTCTGGGGCGCTGTCAGGATAGGAGCCGTTCCTGTTCCTTCCAACACCATGCTCACATCTGACGATTACCAGTATTACCTGAACGACAGCCAGGCAAGAACACTTGTCATTTCAGAAAAACTTCTCCCTTTAATCAAGGGCATTAAGGGCGAACTGCGTTATCTCAGGGATGTGATCGTTGTCGATGATGATGGAGAATTTTCCACTCCTTATCAGCAGATGTATGCCCAGGCATCCGAGGAAGCGGAAACCGCGTTCACCACCAAAGACGATGTCGCCTTCTGGCAATACACCTCCGGCACCACCGGCGCTCCAAAGGGTGCGGTCCATTCCCATTCCGACATGCAGTACGTCGCGGAAGCTTATGGCAAGCACGTTCTCGGGATGACGGAAAATGACGTCTGCTACTCGGCCGCTCGACTCTTTTTCGCTTACGGCATCGGCAACGGCATGGTCTATCCGCTGAGCGTAGGGGCTGCGTCCGTCCTGAACCCGGATCCCCCCACTCCGGAACGGGCATTCCGGCTGAACAGCACTTATAAGGTAACGCTCTTCTTCGGCATTCCGACCCTTTTCGGACAGATGCTGGAATACAAGGTGAAGCAGGAAAAAGAGGCAGGAATCACGCCGGATCCCAAGGCGCCGCATGAACTTTCATCTGTCAGGGCCTGCCCGTCCGCAGGCGAGGCGCTTCCTCCCGATCTTTACCACAGGTTCAAGGAACGCTTTGGTGTAGAGATTCTCGATGGTCCGGGATCAACAGAGATGCTTCATATCTATCTTTCCAATACACTGGGCGACGTCAAGGCCGGCTCCAGCGGGAAGGTTGTCCCCGGTTACGAAGCCAAGATTGTCGGTGAAGAAGGCGAGACGCTGCCTGATGGTGAAATCGGGACGCTCTGGGTGAAGGGTGACAGTTCACTCCGTTATTACTGGAGGAAGAAGGAAAAAACAGCCAGCACGATCATCGGCGGATGGGTCAACACGGGTGACAAGTATTACAGGGATAAAGACGGGTACTTCTGGCCGTCAGGACGGGCCGACGACATGCTCAAAGTCGGCGGCATCTGGGTGTCCCCGCTGGAAGTGGAAAACTGTCTGAGAGAGCATCCCGCGGTTCTGGAAACCGCCGTTATCGGAGCGGAAGACGAAAAGAATCTCGTAAAACCAAAGGCCTTCGTCGTCCTCAAACAAGGTTTCGCGCCATCTCCGGAACTCGAAAAGGAATTGAAACAGTGGGTTCTCGACCGGCTGGCCAAATTCAAATATCCACGCTGGATTGTTTTCATGGATGAACTTCCCAAGACGGCCACCGGAAAGATTCAGCGTTTCAAACTCCGCTGATTTGATTTTAAGATCTAAAAATCTGAAATGAAAAGGACCGCCTCTACAAAGGCGGTCCTTTTATATCCCAAAATATCTTTCTTCAGAAGAACACGCTCATCTCAAGGGTTGCTGCTCCGCACCTGATAAATTCCTCTCCACTACTGACATCATGTGTCATCCTGAATTCCGCAAAACGGTCCTTGACCTCCTTCGGTATTGTCAGTTTTTTCCCCGCCCGCTTGTCCGCTCGGTCATCTGCAGGCTGTTGGAAGTATGAATGACTCAGAAATAAGCTCCATAGAGGAAAAGGCAGGGAAAAACTGGAACAAGCTGGAACTGAAAAGGGCCGCCTGGAAGGCGGCCCTTTTTTGAAACATTGTCAATTGTTGTGAGGGATGCTCCTGTTCACAACTCTTTGGATGTCCCCCGACAAAGGGTCATCCCATTCTGTTTTAACGAAGTTTGAAACGCTGGATCTTCCCGGTCGCAGTTTTGGGGAGTGAATCAATGAACACGATCCATCGCGGATACTTGAATTTGGCCAGCCGGTCGAGAACCCACTGTTTCAATTCCTTTTCGAGTTCCGGAGACTGTGCAAACCCCTGATTGAGGACGACGAAGGCCTTCGGTTTCACCAGATTCTCTTCGTCCATGGCGCCTACCACGGCACATTCCATGACGGATGCATGCTCTCTCAGGCAGTTTTCCACTTCCAGCGGGGACACCCAGATGCCGCCGACTTTCAGCATGTCGTCGGCCCGGCCTGACGGCCAGTAGTACCCTTCCGCATCCTTGTAATACTTGTCACCAGAATTGACCCACTCACCGATGACGGTAGCGGCTGTCTTGTCTCTCTTTCTCCAGTAATAACGGAGTGAACTCCTCCCTTTGATCCAGAGGTTTCCGACTTCACCGTCAGGCAGTTCATTTTTGCCTTCTTCATCCATGATCTTCTCTTCATAGCCGGGGACAGGCTTTCCACTGGAACCTGGTTTGACGTCGCCCAGCTTGTTGGACAGATAGATATGGAGCATTTCCGTTGAACCCGGTCCGTCAAGGATTTCCACGCCGTAGCGGGCCTTGAACTTATGGTACAGATCGGGGGGAAGCGCCTCGCCGGCAGACGGACAGGCTCGGAGCGACACCAGATCATGATCCTTGGGGTCAGCTCCAGCGCCCTTCTCCGCGTCAATTTTATCCTGGGTAATCAGCATCTGGCCGAACAGCGTTGGAACGCCGAAGAACAATGTTGCCTTGTAGGTCTTGATCAACCTGAACACATGGGCTGGAGCGGGGGGATCCGGGTTCAGGACAGCCGCGGCGCCGACAGACATGGGGAAGAACATGGCATTGCCGAGGCCGTAGGTGAAAAAGAGTCGAGCTGCCGAGTAGCAGATGTCCTTTTCCGTAATCTCGAGGATATGCTTTCCATAAGCTTCAGCACTGTACTGCATATCGGACTGCGAATGAACCGCCCCCTTCGGACCGCCGGTCGTGCCGGATGTATAAAGCCAGAAGGCAACATCATCCGCCGAGGTAAACACGGTTTGAAATTCATCCGATGCTGAGGCATATATCTGCTGGTAAGGCGTGGAAAATACACCGTCATCATCGACAACAATCATATTCTTAAGGAAACGAAGTTCTTCGATCTGATTGACGACCGGCAGAAGTCTCGATGAAACAACAAGCGTCCTCGCCTGGCTGTCATTCAGGTAATATTCATAGTCGGCGGGCGTAAGCATGGTGCTGGAAGGGACAGGGACAGCCCCCATCTTTACCGCACCCCAGAAAGTGGAATAAAACCAAGGGGTGTCCAGAACAAGCATGATGATTCGGTCGCCCATCCGGATATCCAGATCCTTGAACATGTTAGCCATCTTGTTGGCCATTTTCTGGATGTCACGATAGGTGTAATTGCCCTTGTCCGTATAAGCGCAAATATTGTCGCCGCGTCCCTCCCTGACGTGCCTGTCTACAAACCAATCTGCTGAGTTGTAAAATTCCTCCGGGTATAACTTTGCCATGTTTCCTCCTCCTTTTGGTAATGGTTAATGTGAAATCAATTCACATCTCTCTACTTCTTCCGCATATATTTTCTAATGATGATCAGCCTTTAAGGAGTCTCCTTTTTTCTTTTCCCGACCGATCTGTCATATCTTTTCAAGCGCTTCCGGCTTTTGTTCCTGATCAACTTAGGAAAATTTATTTCTTATGCCCCTGTTATTTATTTATGTTGCTTCTACTTCTGTCTATGCATCGGGCCGCAATCCATCAATCAGGCCTCTTCCTTCTTAGTAAGCCATTTCCTGCGCTTTGTTTCGGAGAACCAAACAACGATCTCCGGAATTTCGGATTCACCTCCTTCTTTCATGACATGAAGAACTCAGATCAAGAATCTGTAAGCAATGGCAACAACCGCTTTCCCGGCACCTGGCAACTTTGAGGCGCAAATACTTTCCCACTGTAACAAACCTCTTTATGCCATAACGGGCATTATTTATTAGTTTCAATATAACTACATCATCACAGCTCATTATGCAAGAAATCTTTATCACCGGAATGCTTTTTTTCATGCTAGATATAACATCATGGGTGCCACGAAATTGCCAACGTGAGACATTCCCGTGTTAATTAGCTGTTATTTAAAGGCAAATTAAAATTTGCAAATGTTTTTTCGCCGGTATACAAGATACTTATTGATTTCAGGAAAGGGTATTCAGGATGAAAAAAATTTTAGTCATCTATCACAGTCAGGAGCACGGCAACACCAGGACTCTGGCTCTGGCCGTAGCCGAGGCAATACGGGATGCCGGCGGGGAAGTTCAAATCATCAACACAAACGAACAGCGGGTAAGTCCGGAAGAATTTCTGTCCTCCGATGCCTTGGCTATCGGCACCCCGGACTATTATTCCTTTCCGGCAGGTACGATCAAGACGTTCTTTGACGACCTTTATCTCTGGAACAAAGCGGGGAAGCCCGTCAAGGGAAAACCTGCGGTCCTTTTCATGACTCATGGAGGCGGCGGACGGGCAAAACAACCGTTCGAGGGGTTTGCTGACCGTTTCTTTCAGCGGATAGGAGAAACGGTATCGAGCGTCGGTCCAGTCAGTGAAGAGGCAAAGAAGCGCTGTTCCGACCTGGGAAAAGAACTTCTGTTAAGAATTTCGGCATCCTGAGTTTATTGTCTGTGCCATTGTTCCTTCTGCCCCGTCGGGACAGGAGGCAAGACAAGAAGGTTGGAATTTTTCGTCTTATGGTGATTTATTTCGCTGCTATGTTTGAATGCCTGTGCTTCGGCATTTCTGTGGATTTTGCGTGACTGCCTGAGTTTACAGGTTTTTGAGTCTTTTAGATCCCTCAAGCAGAATCATTCGGGTATTTGCAAAGGATAGCAGCTCAAGGGAGGAAGCTTGATCTTTCCATCGGATCAATCTTTGCTCATGTGCCGGACAATATCCTGAAGACTTGATGAGAAAATATTGTACAGTGACCGGTTTCCCGGCAACGTCAAAAGATTGAAGCGGGAGTTTATTAACAATTTCGCCCACAATTCCTGCTTCCTCTCTCAACTCTCTCAAAGCGGCCTCTTCAGGTGACTCATCGGGCTCTATATGGCCTTTCGGCAGCACCCAATGTACACCATCGGATGAAGAAATAATGAGATAGAGGATTTTGTCCTGTTCCTTACGATAAGTGACACTTCCGGCATGGGTCGGCATGTTCTTTACCCCCTGTCGCGATTTTGCTCTTTTTACCATGCCGATAAAATGTTCTCCATTCAGTTCCAGGGATAGTATGGAAAAAGATAAAAACCCCTCTGACCAGAATTAATCTCAGCAAAAAGTGAGAAAACCATGCCCTCTAAGTGCAGCCGGTGCGGCTTCCAGACAGAAAGCGAGATAAAAAAATGCCCTCAGTGCGGAGCGTCCATCAGAAAAACTTTAATTCGAGGAAAATATGAGGTTCTGAAGGCAGTTCTCATTTTTTTCGCCTGCATTGTCGCGTTTTTCTCTGTTTATCCCTTCATACATGGAGGAAAACTCAAACCAGCCGCAACTCAGCAGGATATATCACAGGAAGCCGTTTCTGCTGCACAGGAATTTGTGTCAAGAAAGCTGATTGTGCGTTCCACGGCCAGATTTCCACACTCATCACAGGCAAGAGTAGCATGGGGGGCCGATAATCAATATACGATAAACTCCTATGTTGAGGCTCAAAACAGAGCAGGAGAAATGTTGAAGAAAAATTATGAATGCGTCCTGAGATATGAACCGGAGAAAAAGAGATGGCATCTGGTAAGGGTCACCATAGAAAAATGAAAGGGATGAAAAAAATAAATCAATAAAGAAAGGGAAGCGATTCTCGCTTCCCTTTCTTTATCAGGAGAAAAAATGATCTGGGATTTCCTTTTCGATATACAACCCGGCTCATTCTGCCCGTTTGAACTTACCGGATTTGTCGTCTTTATATTTAAAATAAAGCATGGATTATGCCATAAAGCTTAATTATGCATTAAGTATTTAATTTAATTAGCATTATACGGAAACAGGTCAGAGAAGGCCTTGAAAAGTCCTTTCATGAAAGGCAATAAATGTCGATACCCAAAAAAGATTAATTTTGAAATGGTCAATATAAACAACATGATATGAAGTCGGCTGGGTTGTCGTTTCTTCGACAATATTGTCGAATCGGGAGTGTCTTATTTTTTAATCCCTTGGAGTTGAAATGGGAGGATTCCGAACAGGCACGGATAGACAGGAAAAATCATGGCAGGATGATCATCGATTTCCCCTTTCGTAAATCCCGGGGCGTTCCCTTGCCGGAGAAGGACATCCAGACAAACCGCCGATGACTTTTTCACTGGACTTTCCTCGTATTAGTAATAGGATGGGCTCCAACATGTCTCAAAGGCATGGAACTCAGGTTTTATATAACGATAAGGAGGATGCAACATGAATTGTCCCGACAGAGGATGCCATTACAGAACGCTGACAAAAGATCTGAAGGAGGAATTTTGTTTCAATGAGAGTTGCGAACGCCGGGTTGTGGACCATCTGAACATGGTTCTTGAAAACGATACACATTTGAAGCCATCACTTCCGCCGCGCAGGAAATAAACATCCTAAAAATTTTCATCCACCCATCGGCACAGGCTTTCCGTATCCAGAACATGAGCAAAGGCAAAGGCAAGATTCTTCAACGTCGAAAGATGCAGATCCTCGTTTACCGTCGCCGTTGCATCCGAAACAAAAAAGACCCGATAATCCCGCATGAAGACATCCCGGGCAGTCGTCTCGCAGCAGCAGTTCGTCATGACTCCCGTGATGATAATCTCTTCAAAACCGCAGGACGTTAACATTTCATCGAGAACCGTTCCCCGGAAAGCGCTGTAACGGTTTTTATCAATAATCTGTTCGGTTGTCAGAAGAATTCAAATAATAAATATTATCCTGCACCCCATTTTTAAAGGGACAGACGAAAAGTTCTATTTCCCGAATTAACCTCTTGACAGAGAGAGTCAATCCGATATTTTGATTCAAGTATAAGACGTGCCCGGAAGGAGGTATAAAAATGAAAGAAGAGGAACTGGAGATCATTTTGAAATTGCTGGAAGAAAACGGCCTGATGGAAAACCTTGCGGACTGCAGGAAGCAAGGCATCGATCCGAAGGATATCGTGCGTGAAATGATTGCCCGATCGGAAGAGATGGAGGAATTCGGATGGTGATGACAGAAGCTCAAAAGAAAAGACTGGCAGAGGCAAAGGCGGAGTCCGATCCGCAGAAACGAATGATCAGGATGGCCGTTTTTATTTCTGATAACTGCGATGAAGGAGTCAAACAAAAGGTTTGTGACTATATGGAATCCCGGATTGATCTATGGCTGGAGAGCAATCGGGAGGAAAAGGGATGAAAGTTGATGTGTTGAAAATCAATCAGGAACAGAGAGAAAAGGAAGAGCAGAAAAGAAGGGAAAAAATAATCATGCCGATTGATGAAACCATTAACGAGCTGAAAAACATGAGAGGGAAATTCATCGCTCTGGTCAATTCCCTTGAGGGAGAATACCCCCCGGATTATGAAGGCCTGTGCGGGCAGTTTCAAGTCATCACGGATGTCATTGAAGATTTGAAAAAATCTTTGAACAGGGTGCTCAGGTCCCTTGAGGAAGAGGAAAAGCTCAAGTCAAAAGATGCAAATGAATCTCCCGGGGAAGGACTTTTTCGCCCGATCGAAAAATAATAAGAAAAATCTCACGGGATGAGCGACGCTCGAAAGAATTGTTCCGTCCAGCCTGTTTTATGAACATGACCAACGCTGGGGAGACGGCAACGGATTTTCTCATGTCCGGGCAGCATTGATGAAACCTTCCCTGACGATTCCTCTAGTTCAAGGGAAACCAACTCTGGGAACATGGCAGCAGATTGTATTTCTGGATTTTGACAATCACGGGAGGCATCGGGAAATCCTTGTGCAAATCATCGGTGATTAAATAAGGAATTTATACCCTCGATGGACGATTACCTGTGAAGACGGGGCTCAAGCACCAGAAAAATCGTGACAGCTGGTGTCTTTAGAAACCGGGGTTCCCAAAACCGCGCCCGCGCAGAAAAGAAAGCAAGGCCTGGCCTGCATTTCTTCCATCCATTACAGGAAATTGGCTTTACATTTTAAGGGACTGAACATTTAAAAGGCGCAGGATGTCGCCAACAAGAATGGGGAGGAGTTACTCTCCAAGCCCCCATTGCATGAGGAAAATATTCCGATAAAAATGGTGCCGAAGCCGGGATTTGAACCCGGACAGGCCTACACCCACTAGACCCTGAACCTAGCGCGTCTACCAATTCCGCCACTTCGGCATCGGTAAAAAAGGGAGTTATCCCTGAAACGCCTGTTCTTTACACTGATCCTTTCTTTCTTGTCAAGCAAAATTGAGTTTAAAAATTGTGCCAATAGTGCTAAGTAGTTTTGTTCAATTTAAGCATTCTATACTCATAGCAAACTGACAGGAAGTATTAAAGGAACAGAATCCATCATGAAAATTCTCCGCGGCTATAAAGGCGTATCGGATGAGTTCAAGGGCGCGGTCGCGACAATCGGAAATTTTGATGGGGTCCATCTCGGACATCAGCAGATTTTCAGGAAGATTGTCCAGGAAGCAAGGCAGTGCCAGAGCAAATCCGTTGTCATCACTTTTGACCCCCATCCCAAGAGCGTCCTCCATCCGGAAAAACGTCCATTTTATCTGCTCACCACCCTGGATGAAAAATTGAAGCTGATTAAATCGCTGGAAATTGATGGCGTTATGCTGATTCCCTTTTCCCTCGAATTTTCAAAAACCACGGCAACAGATTTTGTTTGCCGGATCCTGTGGGAACAACTGCGGATCAAGAAAATCTTCATCGGCCACGATTACACATTCGGCAGGGGAAAGGAAGGAAATGAAGAATTTCTGGCCCGATACGGGAAAAAACTCGGTTTTCGGGTTGATGTCACCAATGCCGTCAAGGTAGGAGATATCATCATCAGCAGCACCCGGATCCGGAATGCGATCTGTGACGGCGATGTCAGACTGGCGGGCTCCCTGCTCGGCCGACCTTACAACCTGAAAGGCTCCGTAGCGGGCGGCTACAAGCGGGGCACACAGCTCGGTTTCCCAACTGCCAATCTGGATCCGGAAAAGCTCCTTCTGCCCCGGGAGGGCGTCTATGCCGTTGTTGTCGAACTGAACGGAAAACGCTATCAGGGCGTCCTGAATATCGGCCGCAATCCGACCTTCGGAAATGAAAACCTCACGGTGGAGCTGCACATCCTGGATTTTTCCGACGACATCTATGGAGAAAAGCTGGAACTCTTTTTCATTGACAGAATCCGGGAAGAAATCCGATTTGACAATCCGGAATCCCTGGCGGATCAGATCAGGAGCGATGTAGCCCAGGCCAGAACCGTGCTGGAGCCGTTTTTTGCCGGAAAAAATTCGGCTTCCGATCCGTCGTCCCAGGATTCATCCTCTTAGCAAAGGAGGGCCTTCCGCCGGTCTGGGAGAAACCGGCGGAAGGTGGGAGAAGCACAAACATGACTAGGGTTGTGCTTGTCGATCTTTTTTCTGACCATACTTATACATGGTCGCAAGGATCTCCGCCGCCATTTCCGCAGTGGAATATATCGGAAAACCCGCCTTTTCCATTCGAATGACGTCTTCCATCATGAATTCCTTGCAGGCCACGCAGCTCAGAATGGGCTTGCCCTTATAATCAATCTGCTTCAAGGTATCCACAAACGATCCCAGGATTTCACCCTGCAGGACTACGAGCAGACCACCCACATCCTCGCTGGCAATGCCGAGCTCAATCGTTTTTCGCAATTGCTCCGGATCCATGCTGAAGGAATAATCAACGGGGTTCATGGAGGTGACATAATCCGGCATAATTTCCCGCAGACGCTCTTTCAGCTCCGGTTCCAGTTCAGCCAGCCGCATTCCATTGAGGTAGAGCGTATCCGTAGAGGCAACCCCCAGCGAACCGGTGTAAGTGATCACCAGGATGCCGTCCCCTCGGGGGAGGGGCTGCCGGGCAAAGGCTTTGAGCAAACCGAACATGTGTTCATTGTCCCTTGCCCGGATAATCCCGCTCTGCCGGAAGGCGGCGCTGTTGATTTCATCGTTGCCTGCCAGGGAGGCCGTATGGGAGGAAACGACTTTCGTCCCTGCCGCCGTACGTCCACCCTTCAAGGCGATGACCGGTTTCTTTTTCGTAACCTCGCTGGCTACATCGATAAACCGTCTGCCGCTTTTCACATCCTCCATGTACATGGCCACGACATCAATATGATCGTCACTGCCCAGATACTCGAGAATGTCCGTCTCGCTGATGTCCATTTTGTTTCCAATGGTGGCGACAATGCCGAAATCCATGACGTGACGCAGTCCGGTGAGAATTCCCGCCGCGTAAACGCCGGCCTGGGCAGTCATCCCGATGTTCCCCTTTCCTAGTTCATCTACAAGGCCGATGGACTGGACATTACCAACATGCGTATTGATGACGCCGGAACAGTTGGGTCCCAGCAGACGACAGCCATGAGCCCTGATGATCTCCCGGATTCTCTCCTGCGCCGCCTTGCCGTCCTCTCCTGTTTCGGCAAATCCGGCCGTTTCCACAACAATGATCTTCACACCCTTCCTGCAGCAGTCCTCGATCGCCGCGATGGCTGCCGCGGCTGGAACCAGGACAATCGCCAGATCCACGGGACCGGGCACTTCCGTTATGTTCCGATAGGCCTTGACTCCCTGGACCTCGTCGCTTTTCGGGTTGATGGGATAGAGTTTCCCGGAAAATTTGTGGAACAGCAGATTGCGGAACACATTGTACCCGAGCTTCCCTTCGGCGCTTGTCGCCCCGATGACGGCGATGCTGTCCGGATAGAAGAGTTTCCGGATTTCTTCGATGGCACTTCCCGTCCTCGCCGCAGAGGTCTTCTCCGGTACGGTGCTGACAAACATCCGCGCGTCGACGGCTACATTGCCCGAAGGATAGAGAAAGACCGGATTGAGATCCAGTTCCCGGACTTCCGGAAAGGCCATGATGAAGTCGGAAATCTTCAGCAGCAGAGTCTTGAGGGCGTCGATATCCACAGCCTTCCCCCGATAGCCTTTCAACAGGGGATATCCTTTGATTTCCCGGATCATTTCGTCGATATCCTGAGCCGTAACGGGCAGCACCCGGAAGGTGACATCCTTGAGGACTTCCACAAAGATCCCCCCGAGCCCGAACATCAGAACCGGCCCGAAGCTGGGGTCGCGGGTCACACCGACAATCGCCTCGACGCCCGGTGCGGCCATCTTCTGTACGGCGATGCCAATGATATGCTGGTACTTGAACGTGTCGACCATAGCACGATAGGCCTGGCGCACTGCATCCTCACCCGCAAGATTCAATTTAACGCCGCCCGAATCGGTTTTGTGCACAACATCGGGAGAAACAATTTTCAACACGACGGGATATCCAAGCTTGTTGCTCATTTCGACCGCTTCATCTTCAGAACCGGCAACCAGAAAACCCGTCGTGGCAATCCCCATATTTTCGAGAATTTCCTTGCATTCATGTTCCATCAGGTACGTGCGGTTTTCCCGGATGGCCTGTTCGAAAATGGCCCGGCATTCCGCCACCGGCATCCTGCCGCAGTCCTGCTCCGTCACTTTCGGCTTTTCGTCCACCATGCTTTCAACACCAGAAGTTCGCTCTCCTCCAACAGCCCGAGAACTCATGTTACAATCCTCCTTCTATCCTTTCATCATTTCCTGAATGATATGGGAACCCGCCTGCCGATCCCCTTGAAGTCCATCGATTCACGAAGGATACAAAAATTTGCCAAACTTTGAAAAAGCGGTAAACGGAACCCTTCGTTGGAAAAAACCTTATCATGGGTCGAAAGGCATTTCTATCAGCCCCCCCCTCTATTTCCTGTCGGACACAGAAGAATGTCATTGCAGGCGTTTGTCTGACAAGGAAGGCCTTCAAGCGGCAAGCCAGGCTCCGGAAGCTGATTCTCTGAACAGTGTTCCCTGTGTAATTTTACGAACAGCGGATAGAAATCGTGGTATAGAAGGCGCAGTCGGATTCTTCAGTCTGAAGAAAGTTGACTTCCCGGTTCCTTATCAGAGAGGATCTTAGAGAGGCAATGCAGAGGCAGCGCAGACAGTCACAGAACGACAGTCGAAAAGCCGATCACGATCCGGCGCGGAATGGCCTTGGATATGGAATTTGGACAAGAGATTCTTTATGGAGAACGAGAGATGTCAAGGACAAAACCCCTGCATTCCTGGGATGTGACCTGTCGGGAAGCCGTGGCCATTCAGAAAATATTCAGAGAAAAGCTGATCCTCTGTGACGAGTCCCCCCCGGTTGAAATCCATTCGATTGCCGGGGCGGACATCTCATATTCCCGGGGCGATGACCGTTTCTTCGGCGCCGTGGTGATTCTGTCCTGGCCTGCGATGGAAATCCTCGAAATCGCCTCGTCCGTCGCTCAGGTCCCTTTCCCCTATGTTCCCGGACTGCTCAGTTTCCGTGAAGGCCCTGTTCTGTTGAAGGCCTTTGACAAACTGAAGCAGCGGCCCGATATTATCATCTTTGACGGCCAGGGAATCGCCCATCCCCGGGGCATCGGTCTGGCATCCCATCTGGGCCTTTTCCTGAATCTTCCGACGATCGGCTGCGCCAAGACAAAACTGGTCGGAACCTTTGAAGAGGTAGATCAGGAGAGGGGTTGCCACACAAACCTGTACCACAAGGGTTCGGTCATCGGCGCTGTGGTAAGAACCAAGAACAGGGTCCGGCCCGTATTCGTGTCCCAGGGGCACCGGATCAGTCTGCCGCGGGCTGTTGAAATCGTCCTGAACTGCTGCCGGGGATACCGTCTTCCCGAACCGGTCAGGCAGGCCCATCTTGCGGTAAACCGCCTGCGTGAAGCCGCACCACCTCCGTGCAAGACCCGGATTTCAGCACCGGAGAGCGACCCCGCGCCCTCCGAAATAGATTCAATCAGGCCTCATTCAAAAGAATAACACACTGAACGGGATAGAGAAAAAGCAGAAACACGTCGCGCAATCACGCCACATGCGCGGATGGCGCAAACGGCGAATTTCGCTGAAGCGGTCGGCGGAGCATCAGTCCACAAGGTGATTCTGAACCGCGTAAAGTGTCAGCTCCGCGTTTTTTTTCATGTTCATTTTTTCCAGAATCCGGGAGCGATACGTGCTGATGGTCTTTACGCTGAGACACAGCTCTTCGGCGATTTCCGTGACGGTTTTCCCTGAAGCCAGCATGAGCATGACCTGATATTCCCGATCGGAAAGTATCTCGTGGGGCGGTTTCCGGATATCGGCATCCAGTTCCAGAGCCAGTTTTTCCGCCAGCGATGCCGTTACGTATTTGCGCCCCCGGGATACCTTGCGGATCGCCCCGATCAGCTCATCGGGAGCGCTCGCCTTCGTCAGATAGCCCGACGCGCCGGCCCGGAGCGCCCGGACGGCATACTGTTCTTCGGAATGCATGCTCAGGATCAGGACGGGCAGTTTCGGCCGCTCCGCCCGTATATCCTTCAGAACTTCCAGGCCGCTGCGCCCCGGCATGGAAATATCCAGCAGGACGACATCATAATCCTTTTCCCGAATTTTCTGCAGTGCTTCCTGTCCGTTGCCGGCCTCATCGGCCACCATCATGTCGCCGACGTCTCCCACAATCTGTTTCAACCCTTCCCTGACGATGGTATGATCATCGGCAATCAGGATTTTAATCATTCCTTCTCTCCTGACTTCAGGGGAATGCTGACCTTCACCGTTGTTCCTCTGGACCGGCTGCCGATCACCTGAACGTCTCCTCCCCAGAGCAGGGCACGTTCCCGCATTCCCATAATTCCGAACGATTTCGGATCGTTGATCTGTTTCTGCGTGATGCCCCGGCCATTGTCCGTCACCTCCAGGATCACCTTGTCGCCCTTCGTCTCCAGACGCACAAATACCTTTGTGGCATTGGAGTGACGGGCAACATTGGTCAGTGTTTCCTGAAATATGCGGAAAACGGCCGTGGCCGGTTCCTTATCCAGAGGGACATCTTCCGCTTCCAGATCCGCCTCGCAGGCAATGCCGGAACGAGCGGAAAACTCCTTGGCCTGCCATTCCATCGCCGCCACAAGCCCCAGGTCATCCAGCAGGCCGGGCCTGAGGTCCGCCGAAATCCGATGGACCGATTCAATGGTCCGATCCACGAGTCCCGACATGGCTTTGATCTTATCGTGCAGCAGTTTCTCCGAGGTCATCCTTTTCCCCAGCCAGGACAGATCCATTTTAAAGGCGGTCAGCGACTGCCCCAGTTCATCGTGTATCTCCCGGGCGATCCGTGTCCGTTCTTCCTCACGGACAGACTGAAGGTGAATGGAAAGGTTGCGCATTTTTTCCCGCGACTCCTCCAGCTCCTTTTCCGCCTTTTTCCGTTCCGTAATGTCCTCGTAAGTGACGACAATCCGCCGTTCGGTCAGCCGTTCCCCGATGCGGGAAGCCCTCATCAAACAGATGATCTCATGACCATCCTTGTGCCGGCAGGGAAATTCCGTGCTGTATGTCCGCTGTTTTTCCAGGCTGTCGTAAAAACGCCGCGCGATTTCATCATGGTCCGCGTCATTGCGATAGATCAGCCGGACGCTCCTGCCGATCAGCTCTTCCGGCAGCCAGCCGAACACATCCTGAACGGCGTTGTTGGCAAAGATGAACCGGCGGTTGTGCAGACCGACCACCGCATGCGGGATGGCGTCCAGGATAGAAGACTCCAGCGCTTCCAGTTCCTCCAGCCGGTTGCGGGCTTCTTTCTGCCCGGTGATGTTCATGGAATTTCCCAGAACGGCGCGTTTACCCCTGTAATAGATGGGCGTCGAAGTTTCCATGATCCATTTGATCCGGCCATCACCGGTAATGATGCGGAATTCGTACGGCGAAAAGCGCTGCCCCTTCAGCATGCGGATGGCGTTTTTCCGGGCCGTCAGACGGTCATCGGGATGGATGAGGCTGAGGGATTCCATTCCTACCATTTCTTCTTCCCGATACCCGGCGTATTCGGCAATATGGGGGTTGACGAACTGAAACTTCCGATCCTGGAGGATATAGACGCCCACCTGCGAACTGTTGGCCAGTGTCTTGTAAAGGTCCTGTTCGAGGAGATGTTCGCTGCGCTCCTTTTCCAGGGCGGCCATCTTTTCCCGAAGATCGGAAAGGGTTTGCAGAAGCTGTACTTCCGACATTTCAGAGTTGCTGTCCGGATATTCCATGTCCCTTTCCTCCGCTTTATCCCCTTCTTCAATCAATTCGGCTTCGGCGCCGGGATCGACGGCGTCGTGACATCAGGCAGCAGAACAGTCATCCCCAGAACGCTCTGCAGGGGATCACAGCCCGAGGCTTCGCCGCTGCAGAATTCGATGCCGGGGCGCAGCGTCGTAATGGCGGAATGCCCCACAATCCTTCGCCCCTTTCGCCCCATGAAATCCCGCGTGGAGACTCCCCACATGCTGTGAAAGACCAGGGCCTTCCCATCATGGGACCCCATATAGAGCATGATGTGTCCCTTTCGCCAGATCAGCGTTGCATACGGAACCCCATATTGAAGAATCATCGCTTCTTTTTTGTCCGGAGACAGATTTCCCAGATCGATGAACCGCCCTGCCTCATGGGCCTGCTGGCCGGAATTTCTCGGCAACCAGATGCCGAAGGGGGCAAAAAAATCCATGGTCAGCAGGGAGCAGTCCCTATTCTGATTCAGGCCGCCCCATCCATAGGGTTTATTGATCAGTTCATTGCCCACGCGGGCCAGGTTCGCCCGGGTCATCTTCAAGGGTCTTTGCGCGGCGGCGTCACGGGAAATCCGTGAAATTTTCAGAACCGCCTGGCGATTTTCATCGGCGACACCGATTCCAACGTAAAAATATTCCCTGTCTTCCCTGAGAATAGGAAACTGAGCTCCCAGCGGCGCCTTGAAATAAAAACGGCCGTTCCCATCAGAAATCGGGATCGAATCCCGAATCATCACAGCATACCGCCCGTTCTGCCAGTACCGGACAAAGGACTCATCCACAGGGGCGACATCCCGCGCCGGCAGCCAGCCAAAATAGAAACTGGTCTCCACATGCACCCAGGCCCCATCCTGGCTGACGTGGGAAATATAAACCGGGGTGTTGACCGCAACAGCCGACACCTGCAAGCGATCAAATGGATAACCGGATCCGCTGTCCAATCCGTCAAAATGGGGACTGGAAGTCGGCAGAGCCCGCAGATTCGTGTTTTCCAGGACTATCCCCCGCTCACCTCGATTGGGATAACGATCCAGAACCGCGCTTTGCTTCAATGCCTCCGTCCAGCCTCGATCCCGCTTCCGCTGGTTCTCGCCATATCCGGGATTTTCCCCGTACTTGTCGAAATCCCAAAGAATATCCTCCCGTGTGCACCGGGGCCGGTCCTGATGCCAGACGGAAAAATAGCGCCGGGTATAGTCCTCACTCAGTTTCTTCTGGGTCGCATCGTCAACAATCGGCTGCTCGGCAGAAATCCCGGAAAGGTAAAACGTGTGATCCTGCTGCAATCTGCTGATGTCGCCGATGACATCCGGAGGGCTGCAACAGCCGCAGCCGGAAAAAATCATGAAGAAAAGTATTCCCCAGTATGCGCATATCCTGATCTTTTTGAGCAATGTCTTTATCTGCACCTTTCTTGGTCTCACTGTTTTCCGTAGTTTAAGGATTTTCCCCAACAGTGCAACCTTTTTATGAACACCGGGGCACGAAGACTGATAACATCGCTTCCGGTGGCACCCAGTCCTGCTTCATTCCATCATGGAATATTTTGTGGCTTTTAACCGGGAGTGCTGATATAAAAAGAACCTTTGTGAGACCAACATGTGTCCGGGAAATTGAGAAGAGACATGGAATAAAAGGGTCGGCACAGAGCTCAAAAAGGTCCGGCAGCAGAAAAAATTCACATGTAAACAGGAGGCCTGACGAACATCGATGTATGACTTTGTCCCCAAAAAAATCTTTTTCACAAAGGGTGTCGGCACCCATCGCGATGAACTCCATTCCTTCGAACGCGCCCTGCGTGACGCAGGGATCGAAAAATGCAATCTGGTGCAGGTATCCAGCATATTCCCTCCGGGGTGCAAGAACATCTCGAAGGTTCAGGGCTTGAAGGAACTGGTCCCCGGAGCCATTACGTACTGCGTCATGAGCCGGTGCTGCAGCAATGAACCCAAAAGACTCCTGGCAGCCTCTGTCGGCTGCGCCATCCCGGCCGACAAGACATCCTACGGATACATCAGCGAACATCACGCCTTTGGTCTCACCGAAAAGCAGGCCGGGGATTACGCGGAAGATCTGGCCGCGGCCATGCTGGCTTCCACTCTGGGCATCGATTTCAATGTGGATGAAAGCTGGGATGAGAAAAAGGAAATTTTCAAGATCAGCGGAAAAATCGTCAAGACCCGTAATGTCACTCAGTCAACCATCGTCAAAGACGACCGCTATACGACGGTTGTCGCGGCTGCTGTTTTCGTTTTTTGACATAGTGTCTCCGAGGATCACTTTCCGGAACCTGACAATACCATGACTTCGGTTTTACCGTTTTGGCAGTATGGAGGGAGAAAGGTATGAACAGTCTCGGCATATGCATCGGCGCAACCACTCTGTCCGCAGTTGCCGTCCGTAAAAATTCTCAGGGAGAAATTTCCAAATCCGTCATTCATATTCAACCCCATGACGGAAATCCCCGTCAGGCGTTTCTGGACATCTTTTCAACCCTTGAACCGGGTCAGTACGACCGGATCGCGGTGACAGGCCGCAAGTTCCGCCAGTTCGTCAATCTCACCTCCATCCCCGAACCTCAGGCGGTCGAAACCGCCCTGTCTTACGTTCACAACGGCAACGCCCCCCTGGATGCCGTCATCAGCGCCGGGGGAGAGACCTTCCTGATCTATGTCATCGGGAAAGACGGCAGGATCTGCTCCGTTCAGACAGGCAACAAGTGCGCCTCGGGAACGGGGGAATTCTTTCTCCAGCAGATCCGCCGCATGGGCCTCGGTATCGAGGATGCCATTTCATTCGCCCGGCAGGAAGAGCCCTACAAGGTATCCGGCCGCTGCAGCGTTTTCTGTAAAAGCGACTGCACCCATGCAACCAACAAAGGCGTCCCCAAGGGACGAATCGCTTCGGGCCTCTGCGAGATGATGTCGGGAAAGATTCTGGAAATCCTCAGCCATCTTCCCCGGAACACCATGATGCTTATCGGCGGAACCGCTCAGAACACCGTCATGGTGGACTATCTGAAAAAAGATATCGCCAGCCTGATCATCCCGGAGGAAGCAACCTATTTCGAAGCCCTGGGTTGCGCGCTCTGGGCCCTGGACCATGAAACCCTGCCCGCCCCGGCGCCCGATGCCGTCATGAAGCACGATGAAACGGCGTTTCACCGCCTGCCGCCCCTTGCTGATTCTCTGGACAAAGTGGATTTCCAGACGATGGAACGGGGCGTTGCCTGCGAGGGGGATGAGTGCATCCTGGGGCTGGACGTCGGCTCGACCACCACGAAGGCCGTTCTGCTGAGGCTGAGCGACAACCGGATCCTGGCCTCCATCTATCTGCGCACCAACGGCAATCCCGTTGCGGCCTCACGGGCCTGCTATGCCAGCCTTTACGAGCAGTTGGGTCCCCTGGCGGAAAAGATAAAGATTCCGGGACTGGGCGTGACGGGCTCGGGAAGGCAGATCGCCGGTCTGCATGCCATGACGGAAGGCATCATCAATGAAATCATCGCCCATGCCACGGGTGCGCTGTTCTTCGATTCGACAGTCGATACGATCTTTGAAATCGGGGGACAGGATGCCAAATATACCTATGTGAAGGACGGCATTCCCTCGGACTATGCCATGAACGACGCCTGCAGTGCGGGGACAGGCTCCTTTCTCGAAGAAGCGGCCCGGGAATCCATGGGCGTCGCCATGGAGGATATTGCCGATATCGCGCTCCGGGGCATGAATCCCCCCAACTTCAACGACCAGTGCGCCGCCTTCATCAGCAGCGACATCAAGAATGCCGCCCACGAGGGTATGAGCCGGGAAGACATCGTCGCAGGACTGGTTTACTCCATCTGTATGAATTACAGCAACCGGGTTAAAGGAAACCGCTCAATGGGAAACAACATCTTCATGCAGGGCGGGGTCTGCTACAACCGGGCGATCCCGGTCGCCATGGCCGCCCTGACGGGCAAGCGGATTGTCGTTCCCCCGGAACCCGGTCTGATGGGGGCCTTCGGCGTGGCGCTGGAGATCCGGAAACGGCTGGAGCACGGCCTGCTGAAGGAGGCTTCTCTCTCGCTCCGTTCCCTGAAGGACCGGGAAATCGCCTATGAGCCTCCCTTTGTCTGCAACGGCGGAAAAGAAAACTGCGACCGGAAGTGCGAGATTGCCCGCATCCGGATTGAAGAAAAGGTGTATCCCTTTGGCGGAGCCTGCAACCGCTGGTATAATCTCCGCTATCATATTTCCGTGGACGCGGAGCATCTGGATCTGGTCAGGCAGCACGAAGCCCTGACCTACCGGAACACCGGGACCGGCCAACCGGCGGTTTCTTCAACAAGGGGCTGCCGCACCGTCGGCATCAATCGGTCCTTCCTGACCAATACGTACTACCCTTTCTATTCGTCCTTTTTCAGCAGGCTGGGTTTTGAGTTGATCCTGCCTGATTATCCCCGCCCGGAAGGCATGGTTCAGAAAGGAACAGCCTTCTGTTACCCGGCTGAACTCGCCCACGGCTTTTTCAGTGATCTGCTCCGGAAAAAACCGGATCTTCTCTTTCTCCCCCACATCCGGGGCATGCATGTGGAAAAGGGAAATCCCGTCAGCACCATCTGCCCCATCTCCCAGGGAGAGCCCTACTACCTGGCCAGCACCTTCAACGATTGGGAGATGCTCCGCCGGCTGAAGGAAGAAAATTCTCTTCTCCAGCCGGTCCTCGATTTCTCCCGGGGCTATGAAGCCGTGCAGGACGTCATGGTGGATTTGGCTCACTCCCTCGGATGCAGGAAGACGGACGCCAGGGACGCCTTCAAAGTCGCCGTCGCGGCCCAGGAACAGGTTTTCATGACAACGAAAGAAACAGGCAGCCGATTTGTCCGCGATCTGGAAGAGGACTCGGACCGATACGGCATCGTGATCTTCGGACGGGCTTATAACGCCTTTGTTCCCGAGGCCAACATGGGAATCCCGAAGAAATTCGCCTCCCGGGGCGTGGGCGCGGTTCCCCTGACCTTTCTTCCCCTTGCCGATGAAACCGTCCCCAGGAACATGTACTGGTCATCCGGCCAGCTCATCCTCAAAGGCGCTTCGTTCGTTTCCCGGCACCCACAGCTTTTCGGCTGCTATATCACCAATTTCTCCTGCGGTCCCGATTCCTTTCTTCTGGGCTATTTCCGCCAGATGATGGGAAACAAGCCCTTCCTGATTCTGGAGCTGGACAGCCACGTCGCGGACGCCGGGCTGGAGACCCGAATCGAAGCCTTCATGGACATCATCCGGAATTATCGGGAACTCTACATGAAGAGCAGGAATACCGCTCCGGCGCCGTCCCGGAAAACCACCTCGGCAGGAGTGAATTACGAAGATTCCCGGATCGTCGATTCCCGTGGAGAATCCTATCCCCTTTCGCACCCCCGGGTTCACCTCGTTTTCCCTTCCATGGGACAGTTCCATGTGGACGTCGCAGCGGCTATTTTCCGTTCCGCGGGGGTTCGGGCGACGGCCCTTCCCGATTCAGACGAGGAAGTGCTGAAGCTCGGCCGCGGCAATACCACCTGCAAGGAATGCCTGCCCCTCCAGTTGACGGTCGGCAGCCTGTTAAAGTATCTGCGGGACAGGAAGGACCCGGATGAACTGCTCGTCTATTTCATGCCGACGGCCGGCGGCCCCTGTCGCTTCGGCCAGTATTCCCAGTTCATGAAGGCGATGATCGAGCGACTCGGAATCCAGGATGTCACCCTCTATTCCCCGGATGCCGAGAACAGCTATGCCGATCTGGATGCCAGCAATCTCACCCTGAAGCTCTGGACGGGCGTCGTCATCGCGGACGACATGGAAGATATCTACGGCGTTCTGCTGACCGCCGCCCGCGACCGGGTTGAAGCCCTGGAGATTTACCGGGAGGAATGCCGGAAAATCATCCGGGCTCTGGAAGAATCTCCCGAATTGAAAACCCTCCGGCCCGTCCTGGAAAAAACGGCCGCCCGTCTGAAATCCATCCCGCTGAAGAGGCGGCCGGAAGAGATCCCCACCATTCTGCTGACGGGAGAAATCTTTGTCCGTCATGACGCCATTTCCCGGCAGTTTCTGATTGAACGTCTGGCGGATCAGGGCTTCGCGACAAAAGTGGCCAGCGTGATGGAATGGATTTATTACACGGACCTCTGCGACAGGAACGGATGGATATATAAAACCCTGTCGGCGAAAGAAAAGGCGTCGCTTTTTCTCCGCTCCACATGGATGAAAAAATATGAGCGGACGATCACGAAGATCCTGGCAGGATCGGGGCTGATTCCCGATCGAACGGAGGACATCCCCCATATTGTGGAACAGGCCAGTCCGATCATCAATCCCCTGCTGCTGGGGGAAGCCGTTCTTACCGTGGGGGCGGCCCTTGCGGAAGTCCCGACTCCTTACTGCGGCGCTATCGCCCTTGGTCCTTTCGGCTGCATGCCGAATCGGGTTTCAGAGGCCATTTTGAACCGGGAAATGAACCGGGGGAAGAGAAACTCCGGAAAGCATTATGGGAAGGAATCAGGATCGGTGGCGGAAGATCTCCTGAATCGGCCCCTTCCCTTTCTCGCCATCGAAAGCGATGGAAATCCCTTCCCGCAGATCATACAGGCAAAGCTGGAAGTCTTTCTCATGCAGGCGGCCAGAATTCACGCCCTCTCGCAGGCAAGGCACTGACGGCTTCCGCAGACCGGATTTTTGCCCTTTGCCGCACGCAGACGACGAGTCACGCAGACCAGTCAACGCTGAAGCTCAGGGAAAAGGGCTTCAGCGTTCCGCTGAAGAGGACGGCTTTTCTGACTTTTCAGGCCCCTCTTCGCCGGGTCCCTTTTCCTGATCAGCCATATCGGCCGGGGGGAAAAGGTACGGTTCCGGAAGGCCCTCCCCGATATTCCCGTCCGTCCAGGCCATGACTCCCGACCCCGTTTCCGCGGGCCATTCAAACTCATCCAGGGGCTGAAAGAATCCGCCGCCCTGCCCGGCTTGCCCGTTTACATCTTGTGACGGCATGCCTGGCGTATTGATCTTTTCTTTCAGATAAAGGATACAGGAAGCCATTTCATCGGCGCTGCCCGAAAGACGGTTCAGAATAACGAGCAGTTCATTGAGCAGGACATTGCGGGGTTCGTAAGGATAACGGACATGATGATCGATGCTGCTCCAGGCCTCTTCGAACAGGGTCCGGACCTGCACTTCCGATACCTGGACCGTCGGCTCCGCCGACTCCGAAATCATGGACTGCAGGAGGTAATGAACGGATCGATAGCCGTACGGGTGTTCCTTGATCGTGCAGCCCCAGTTCTTGAAACTGTTGATGTATCCCGCCGCATCGCCCCGGCGCACATAGGCGATGGGCTCTTTCCTCAGATTCCAGGTGCGGGTGATGAACTGGTGAAGATCCAGCCAGTCTTCCTTGAAGAGATGCAGGACCCGTATCCCGATCAGATCGGTGATCTTCTGTCTGTAGTTTGCGAGATTGATAATCCCTTCCGGCTTCCCGATTCTCTTGCGGATAATTTTCGCTATCAGGTGTTCAGGGGCCTTGATGCGGTAACTGACGGAATGGACCTTTTCAGTTTTATTGAGAATATTGACGATGTATCGCGCCGTCGGCTCCAGTTCATCCCGGGTCTGGATATAATGATCCCTTACTTCTTCGAGCTCATCCCAGGCGATCCCTGCAGCGGCATAAGCTTCCTCGGAAATGTTATACCGATTCAGAAACTCCGAACACTTTTTTTCCATTTCAGGACCCCCGGCTTCTTTGTCCATAATTTTAATTCTTTTCAAGGGCATTGGCAATGAGCAGCTGTTATTTTCCGGCATTTCACACAGATTCGGCAAAAGGGTCTCTGAATCCGCGGGGATGAGCGCGGGAAAACGCGGCAAAATTGCCCCGGCCCCGGCAATCCCCGCCATGCCGGCTGTAGCCGCGGGATCCAACAACCATCGGTGGCAGCCTCTTAATCCCTTTGCACCCTCACGCAGCAAAAGTACCTGACAGGAGAAAATGTTCCAGATTATCTATTGAAAAATACTCACTTTCAGGGTAGCATAAAAAAATATTAACCGATGTTCATCCGAAAAGCGGTCATATGATATGTTTTATTATTTTCAGGAGGCGGGATATGTGGACTGAAATGGAACTCTGTGAACTCACACCGGAAGCTGAGATTCAGAACAGGCTCGGCCTCTTCCGGGATAAAATGGCAAGGGAAGGCGTCAATTTTTCCATTATTCTGGGGAACACCGATCTTTTCTATTTATCCGGCACCACACAGAAAGCCGTTCTCGTTGTTCCTCTCGAAAGCGCACCCCTCCTTTTTGTGGAAAAGAATCCGGACCGGGCGCAGAGGGAATCCCCGCTCCCGGTCATCCCGATCCGCCGCGATAAGGACGCGGGCGACATTCTGCACGAGAAAGAAATCCTGCACGGCAAGGGCGGCATGGAGCTGGATATTCTGCCGGTTTCCACTTATGAACGTTATCGCCAGATTCTTGGTTTCGATTCTTTCACGGATATCTCCCCTCTCATCCGTGAATCGCGGATGGTCAAGAGCGATTTTGAAATCCGCCAGATCAAACGGGCGGGAGAAATCATGGATGCCGTCTTCTCCCGGACACCGCAAGTTCTTCGGGAGGGCATGAGGGAAATCGACGTCGAAGCCGAGCTGGCCGCGGAAGGCAGACGGCGCGGCCACCAGGGATTGCTGCGCATGCGTGGATTCAATCAGGAAATGATGTGTCTCTACGTGATTTCCGGACAGGCGGGCGCCGTTCCTACTTGCGTCAACGCCGCCATCGCCGGTGTGGGAGTTACCGCGGCTATTCCTCACGGATCATCATTCAGGACCATCCGCCGCGATCAGCCTGTTCTCCTTGATTATGGCGCGGGTTATAACGGCTATATCACCGACGAGACAAGAACCTTTGTGATTGGTTCGCTGAACGAAAAATTTGCCAAGGCGCATGAGGTCGCAAGGGAGATCCTCGATGAGACGGCAGCCTTCGCCAGGGAAGGCACGGAAACTTCAGAACTCTTCGAGCGGGCCCGCAGCAGGGCAAAATCGGCAAAACTTGATGAATACTTCATGGGATACGGTGGAGGCCAGGTCGGTTTTCTCGGTCACGGCGTGGGACTTGAGATCAATGAACTGCCGGTCATCACCCCGCGCCATCCGCAAATTCTGACCGAGGGGATGATCCTCGCAATCGAACCTAAATTTGTCTTCCCCGGAGAAGGAAGCATCGGCATCGAGGCCGATTTCATCGTCCGCAGAGAAGGCCTGGAGCGGGTCACAAAGACTCCCCTTGACCTTGTCCGGCTGTAATGCCGGGTCGTTTCGATTCGATTGACCGCGGCAGCGTCGCCGTTTCCCGGACGGATGCTCTATCCGGCTGCGGCGTGGCCTGCCGCAAGTCAGATATCTTTTACCTGTCCGATCATCCGGTCAAATTCCTCCACATCCACGACCGGCGAGGTGGTGAAGGCAATCCCTGTCAGCCTCTGCAATGCCACCGAGGCCATCATGGCCTTTTCCACCGAGGGAAAATCCACGATCAGAACAAGGTCATGCTCTCCCAGAAGGGTGTACATGGAACGGACCTCGCCTTGCAGTTTTTTAATCGTCTCTATTGATCTTTGTGTTCTTTCGGGACTGATTCTTTCAGGGATTCCGTCGAATACTTTCCGAACATAAAAAAGATGGACATGACTCTACCCCTTTCACTTTAAAAAGTTATGAAAACGCCGGGGCTTCCCCCCTTCTTTAAGCGCCGCACATCCGGAATCCAGGGCAGAAATGTATTGCCTCCGATAGAGACAAAGGGAATATATTGCTGAAATCACTGATTAATTTCTTTGTTATTTTACGGCCTAACGGCCCCTTTTGTCAAGAGCGATGTCCTTCCGGCGCCCCCTTCCGGGAATCGGGCAGCCCCCCCTCCTTCCCCGGATGATGACGGATTGCACCCACAGCGCCACCGGCGGCAATGTACGAATCACGGACTCCTTCCCGCCGGATAACCGGGCCCCCATGGAAGAACCCCGGCAGGCATGCAGATAAAGGAATATCAGTTGCCAACGCCAGGATGAGAGAAACATGCCTTGACATCGCCACACCGTTTCTTTACCCTTGAACCTCATCAGGAAGAGTGACCTTTGTTTCCATTCAAGGGCCGTTTATTCTGCATTCATTGAACAGGGCAGAAATCCTGATATCCGGCGCCTGCCGCAAGCATTTCCCCAAACGGCATCGGTCAACCGGGTTTTTGATAAGGATTGATGAGTTTCGATGATCTTCACTATTTCTTAAAGGAGATATGCATATGAAAAGATTCTTGATTCTGCTGATGATGGCGTCATTGGCGTTCCTTTTTGTGGCGGGCTGCGGCAAGGGAACGGAGGAAGGAAAGCTGGAAAAGGCTGCTGAAAAGGCGCCGGAAAAGGCCATGCAGACCGCCGTGGCTCAGGAACTTTCAGCCACCCTTTTGAGCACCTCAGGGGGCCAGACCCTGTCATCAAAGATGTACATGAAACCGGACAAATTCCGGACGGATAACGAAGCAGCCGGATCATCCACGATCGTAAGGAAAGATCTCAACAAAGTCTGGATGATTATGAACGCGCAGAAAACCTACATGGAAATGCCGGGTGTGACAGATGAACAGATTCAGATGGCCGAAGAAAAAGTCAAGGGGGAAGTAAGCCGGAAGGAAGTAGGCAGCGAAACCGTCGACGGACACCCCGCCATAAAATATGAAGTAACCGCCAGTGTGGATGACAAAACCGTCCAGACCTATCAGTGGTGGGCGACGGATATCAACTTCCCCGTCAAGACCGCGGCGATTGATGGGAGCTGGGTCATGGAATACCGGGATATCAGAATCGGCGGTCAGCCCGACAGTCTCTTCGAGGTTCCGGCAGGTTACAAGAAAATGACAATACCCGGACTGCCGGAGGGAATGAAGGGAAAAATTCCCGGAATGGATGCGAAATAAAGGATTTGAAACTTCTCCACACCTCCGACTGGCACCTGGGCCGCGCCCTGCATGGCCGTAAACGGTATGCGGAGCATCAAGCCTTTCTGGAATGGCTGGCGGCGCTGATCGAGACGGAAGACATCGATGTGCTGCTGGTAGCGGGGGACGTGTTTGACAACAGCACACCCGGCAATGTCGCCCAGGAACTGTATTACCGTTTTCTCTGCCGCGTGGCGGCCTCATCGCGCCGCCACGTGGTGATAACGGCGGGAAATCATGATTCGCCCTCCTTTTTGAACGCACCCGGGGATCTCCTCAAATTCCTGAACATCCATGTAGTAGGTTGCGCCTGCCCCTCCCCGGAAGAAGAATTGGTCACGATTGCAGGAGCGGATGGTGAACCCCGGCTGATCGTCTGCGCCGTTCCCTACCTCCGGGACAGGGATATCCGTACCGCCGAAGCAGGAGAGAGCGTCGAGGACAAGGAACGGAAGATCATTGAAGGCATCCGGGATCATTACCGGAAGGTGTACGACGCGGCCCGGAGAAAAAATTCCAGGCTGAAAAGCCCCGTGCCCATCGTCGTCATGGGGCATCTGTACGCCGCCGGCGGAAAAACCGTCGACGGCGACGGCGTGCGCGAACTTTACATCGGCACCCTTCTGCATGTCGGAACGGATGTGTTTCCCCCGGATATCGACTACGTTGCCCTGGGGCATCTTCATATCCCGCAGACCGTAAGCGGTCTGGGGCGGATCCGCTATTCCGGTTCGCCCCTCCCGATCGGCTTCGGGGAAGGAACGCAGGAAAAAAGCGTGATGCTCGTAGAGTTTCCCTGTTCCACCTCCCGCGCTACCGAGATCTCCGTCCCCCGATTCCGGGAATTGATGACCCTGCGGGGAGACTGGCAGACCATCGTCCGGAACCTCGAAGATTTGAAGTCCCGGGGAAGCAATGCCTGGCTGGAGGTAATTTATGAAGGAAATGAAATGATCGGAAACATGCGTGCGCTTCTGGACGAAACCATCGCCGGGACAGGCATGGAGATACTCCGCGTCAGGAACAACCGGATACTGGAACACGCCCTGAAGCGGATGACCGCAAACGAAACCCTCGAAGACCTGGATACAACGGACGTGTTTAAGCGCTGCCTGGAAGCTCACGAAATTCCGGAAGAGAAGCGTTCGGCCCTTCTGGATGCCTACCGGGAAATTCTTGTCTCCCTCAACGAACAGGACCTGCTGGCTGACGTGGTGCACAAGGCATGAGGATTCTCGGCGTACGATTCAAGAACCTGAATTCCCTTGCCGGCGAATGGCAGGTCGACTTCACCCGACCCGCGTACATATCCGACGGGATCTTTGCCATTACCGGCCCCACGGGGTCAGGAAAGACAACGCTCATGGACGCCGTGTGCCTTGCACTTTATGGCAGTACGCCGCGGCTGGGCAAGGTCACGAAAAGCGGCAATGAAATCATGTCGCGCCAGACAGGTGAATGCTTCGCAGAAGTGACCTTCGAAACCGCGAAAGGACGTTACCGCTGCCACTGGAGCCAGCAGCGGGCCTATAAGAAACCGGACGGCGAGCTGCAGCAGGCCAGACATGAAATCGTCGATGCCGACTCCGGCCGGGTCCTGAAATCAAAGATCAACGAAGTCGGTACCTTCATCGAAAAGGTCACTGGGCTGGATTTCGAGCGTTTCACCCGTTCGATGCTTCTTGCCCAGGGCGGATTCGCCGCTTTTCTTCAGGCCCCTCCTCATGAACGGGCGCCCATCCTTGAGCAGATTACCGGAACGGAAATCTACAGCCGCATATCCATGAAGGTTCACGAACGCCGTTCCGAAGAGTTGGATAAACTCGAACTGTTGCAGGCAGAACTCAAGGGCATTGCAATCCTGAGCGAAGAAGAAGAGCGGGCCTTGCAGGATACCCTGAGAAAAAAGCAGGATTGGGAAACCGAACTCGCCGGAAGAATCAAGGAGGGAGAAAAGGCCCTGGCCTGGCTCGAAGGAATGGCGGTCCTGGAGAAAGAGCTGGAAGAACTGGACCGGAAACGGCAGGACTTCGAACTGCGTCAAAAGGCATTTGAACCGGACTCACACAGACTGGAACGATCCCTCCTGGCGATGAGTCTGGAAGGCGACTTCCGGGGTATTGCCACCCTGAGGGAACTGCAGACTCAGGAAATGGAAGAACTTCATGATGCCGTCGCCACGCTCCCCGAAAAGGAAAAGACCGCCACAGAGGGATTATTCGCGAGGAAAAAGGCGGAAAGTCTCCTGAATGAGACACGGACCAGACAGCACTCGGAGGGGGAGGTGCTTAAAAAGGTGCGTGACCTCGATTCCCGACTGGGTGAGCAGGAAAAGCAGCTTGTGGAGAAGGACCGGGCGATTGCAGAGATAGAAAGTCAGGAAAAGGAATATGGAAATCTGCTCGAACAGGGAAAGCAGAAATGGAAAGAGGTCCATGCGGCCCTGGAAGCGATTTACGCATACCGGGAAAAATTTGCCGCGGATGAGGCCCTGATCGCCAACTTCAGCGCCATTGAAAGAGGATTTGCCTCGCTTCGCGATGTGGAGGCAAAGTGGAACAAGGCATGTCGGGAACTGGTTGCGGCCGCAGCTCAAAAGGATTCAGCCCTGGCCGAGCTTGCCGACAGGGAGGGCGAGCATGAAAAAATCCGACGGGTCTTTGAAAAAACCCGGAAGGCTCACGAGGATGTGAGAGAGGAACTTTCCGTCATCCTTCAGGGACGCGAGTTCAGCACGTGGCGCAACGAAATGGATGTTCTCAGGGAACGGGAGCGGCTTCTGATCCAGACAGAGGAAATCCTGAAACGAATCGACCGGATCGCCCCGGCGCTGGTCAGTCTGAAAACACAACTGGAAATCCTGAACGCTGACCGGGACAGAATTATCAGCGAGCTGAAAGCCTGCTCCGATCATAAAGCGCTCCTGGAAAAAACTACTGCCGCCCTGGAAGCCCAGGTATCGCTTCTCAATCGTATCCGCGATCTCGAAGAAGAACGGAAACGGCTGGCGGACGGCCGGCCCTGCCCTCTGTGCGGCGCTACGGAACATCCCTACGCGCGGGGAAACATACCGGCTCCCAATGAGGTGGAGGAGGAGCTTCAGAAAACAAAAAATGAGTTAAACAGCGCATCGAATCTATTGAACAGACTGGAAGCCGAACGCGCGCGGACCGAAGCCGGGATTCAACACAGCAAAAACGAACGGGAAGAAAAGGCGGAGGCTCTGAAAGCGGATGAAAAACAAGCCGCCGATTTTCTGTCGCGACTGCAGATCGAGGCTTCTCCGCCGGAACGCGCCATCAGGATACGTGCGGAACTCGCCACAGTGATGGCGATAACTGCCGAAATGGAAAAAATCATTCGTCAGGCCGAAGGGAAGGACAAGCAGGAAAAGTCGGCGCAGGATGCCCTGGATAAAGTGAGAAAAACCTTTGAACGGGCGGAAAAAGCCTTGCAGGAAGCGCGGCACAATGCGGAGAAGGCCGCTGCCGATCATGAGCGGTCTGAAAGGGACTGTGCCACACTGACAGAAGAAATGGACAAGGCCCGCGCTGACGCCCTTGCCGATGTGAAACCGTTTGGAATCACTCGCCTGCCATTGGAAAAAATCGATGTTCTGTTGAACGGCCTCAGGGCGCGCAAGGAAGCCTGGCACGCCCGGGAGAATGAAAAAACCCTTCAACAGAAGACGCTTGACGAGCTGAAGGCCGGCATTGAAAAGCGTGAGGCCCTGCTGGCAAGCCTGGAGGAAGATCTGGCGGCACGACGCCGGGACCGGGAAAAGCTGGTCAGAGATCGGGAATCCCTGTTCGGCGCCCGGCGGGCGCTGTTTGGAGAAAAGATTGCCGATGAAGAAGAAAAACGGCTTACGGCAGAGGTTGAAAAAGCGGGCAATGCCCTTGAAAAGGCCCGGGAGAACTGCGGAAAAATTGAAAAGGAAATCAGCATGCTGCGGGAAAGGATCGTCTCTCTGCAGATCAGGACGAAACAGCGCGCCGGGGAGCTGATGAAGACGAAACAGCACTGGGATGACCGGCTTCGCAGGTCTGGATTTGCAGATGAGTCGGACTTCCTGTCCTCGTGCCTGACCGAAGAGGAGAGGCAAGGGCTTCTTGAAAAGAAACAGATCCTGCTCAGGGAGAAGGCGGAACTCGACGCCCGCCGTCAGGACAGGCTGGATACCCTCGCCGTCCAGCAGGAGAAGAAGCTGACGGATCAGTCTTCCGAAGTTTTGAAGGAACAGATCCGCACCGGCGATATGGAGCTGAAACAACTGAGGTTGGATATCGGCGGCATGGTTCAGAACCTCTCCGACAACGAGAGCCGGAGGAAAAATCTGCAGGAACGCCTTCAGAGGATCGACCGCCAGAAAAGGGAATGCGCCCGCTGGGACGACCTGCATCAGCTCATCGGTTCCGCCGACGGCAGGAAATTCCGGAACTTTGCGCAGGGCCTCACTTTCGAGATGATGACGGTCCATGCCAACCGTCGCCTCAGAGAAATGACGGATCGCTATCTTCTCATCCACGACGAAGCGCACCCCCTGGAGCTCAACGTCATCGACAATTATCAGGCCGGCGAAATCCGCTCAACGAAAAATCTCTCCGGAGGCGAAAGTTTCATCGTGAGCCTCGCCCTGGCCCTCGGCCTTTCCCAGATGGCAAGCCGGAATGTCCGGGTTGATTCGCTCTTTCTCGATGAGGGATTCGGCACTCTCGACGAAGACGCCCTGGAAACCGCCCTGGAAACGCTGGCGGGATTGCGGCAGGACGGCAAGCTCATCGGCATCATCTCTCACGTGGCGGCCCTGAAGGAGCGCATCGGCACTCAGATACAGGTCATTCCCGAAACAGGCGGCCGCAGCATCCTGTCCGGCCCCGGCTGCCGAAGAATGTGAACTCATTCGAAAAAGGGGGGATGATACCCACCGCATCATCCCCCCTTTCTTTACGATCTATGGTATGAAATTCGTCTAAGTCAGCTTCCCGGCCAGATCGACGAACAATCCCATGATCTCCCCTTCTCTCGTTGAAGGCAACCTGTATATTTACTGCTGTTTGTAGCCCTGTTTCGGTGACCGGCAACCCGGCAGGCTCTCAAGCTCCGCCTGCGTGGCTGTGCTGAGGTTCACCAGTCTCCCCGCCGCCGGCTCATCCGGGCGCCGGCAGATTCCATCCAGGGTTTCTCAGCACGTGAGTTGAAGTGGAGAGACTTTTTTAATGAATTACCGCCTATCAGCCCTCTCGTTCCCCCCTCCATGATTTCCCTGGTGCCGGAGCTCCTGAGAACGCCGGTGCTGAGGCGGGACCTGTGCTTTCTTCACACCCCAGTTGTGACGCTTCTCCCAATACTTATTCCGTTCCCAGTGTTTCCAGTTATCTTTAAGCTGATCAGAAGACACACGCTGGTGTTTCCAATAATGCCCCTTCCAATGGTTGTTCCTGTAGTCATTTCTCCAGCCTGCCGGAACTTTTGAATAAAAGGCGGGAGCCCGATGATAGTGAGCCCAGCCGGAGTTATGGTTCCGTGACCGATACCAGCGCCCGTCCCACTGACGCCACCACCAGCCGTCGCAGAAGAAAATCTCCTCCCGGACATCAGGAAAGGCGTAGATATAGGTCTCAGGAATCACCACAGCCGCCGGCGGCGCGGTAAAAACGATCGGCGGAGGAAGCGGGATACTCACATGAACATCCACTCTTGCCATCGCGGACATCGGAGCAATCAGCGCCAATGCGCAGAACAGAACTCCAAAAAGCGTTTTTTTCATTTTACTGCCTCCTTGATTTCTCATTTTTAATTTTCTTCATTGATTCTGATTAGTTGAACCTTACGCTTTCCTGCCCTGTCCCTTCATCAGAAAAACAGGCCCTATTAATGAATGCTGACACTGATACCAGGAAAGAAAACGCTGACACCCGCCACCGGAACAGCGGGAAGAGCGACCACAGCCCCGGCGCCGGGATAAGGCGCGGGTTGAACATGACGCCGCGCATGAACGTGCCGCCAGCGATCATACCCATGGTGACCGTCATGCCAGCCGCGCACATATGCCCGGCGAAAGTCGTGACATCCACGTCCCTGTTTACCCGGACCGCATGCGGAAGCGGCAGTCGTCAATCCCGCCACGAGAAATATCGTGATCAACATCGCTGCTGTTTTTTTCATAAACATGACCTCCAATAAATTTTTGATTTTAACTTGCCACAGGGCATTTCCCATGCCAGAATATCTTCAGTCAATCCAAACAGCAGGAATTCATTCACAATTTCGAAAGGTCAAGTGTATTGAAATTCCTGTTATCCCGGTTCGTGATGAAAAAAGTGCATAGGAAATAGTCATCCCGGGTATCCAGTTGGATACAATCTATCCGCCGGCAAAGTACCGGGGCGGATATCGTCGATGGTGTAAAAGGAAAGATATGGAATACGAACGAATCCAGGTTGAGTGCCACAGCGGCTACAAGATCAACGAGTATCCCGTTTCCTTTACGTTCCAGGGACGGCGCTGGAACGTATCGGAAATTCTCGATCGCTGGTATGAAGGAGGGAGTGACTCACAAAGGCCGGTTATCGATTACTTCAGGGTCAAAACCGGTGAGGACAGGGTTTTCATTCTCATGTATGCAGGTCACCTGGATGAATGGTTCATCCGCTACTGAAGAGGACATGATTGTTGGCGAGGGAACGGATATTGATTCAGGCATCCCGGAGGCAGGGAACATTTCCGGGATTCATCCGGTAATGGATCTCCTTGCGTCGCTAACGCAAGGCTCGTAAAGGGCGGGATTACAAGGATATGGAAGGACCTGGTCGATGCCCCTGCCGGTTATGATATCCCTCAGAGGAGCGGCCGGACCGTCCCCGAACCGCCGGCAGGGGCCGTCGTCAAAACCCTTTTCCCTTCAGGTCGCTCTGTTTCTGACGTTCCCTGTGAGATCACGGACCGGCAGGACGCGCTCCATGTCCGCAAGGAAAGTCTCACGATCCACATATTGAACGGCCTTCCAGCCTTTCCGTCTTGCCCTTTCCACATGCCCAGAGTCGTCATCGATGAATAGAATCCTGTCCGGCTTCGTTCTCAGGACCAGGGCGATGTCATCGAACAGTGAAATGTCCCTCTTTCCCTTTCCGACGTGATAGCTGTTGAAGACATGATCGAACAGCGGGAAGAAATCAAACCGTTCATTCAATTTGTCCAGGATGTCCGTCTGATCGCTGAGGATACCGACTGTCAGCCCTTCTTTCCTCAATCTTTTTACCAGCTCGAACATCCAGGCTCTCGGGAGAAACCGGGAAACGATTTCCTGCATCAGGCATGCGTCCTCCCCCCGGATGCCGGTCTTTTCCCTCAGGGCGTTCCAGAAGCTGCCTTCCGACCCTGTCCCGAGGATGTAACCCGTGGCATAAACGGTATCCGTGGCCGCCTGAATCAACTCATCGCCATCGAGTCCATTCGCTTCGGCGATGACCCGGAAACCCTGTTTCCATCCCTCTTCAGCAAGGACACCGCCGAAATCGAAGAGGACCACATCAATATGTTTGCCGCCTGGAAGCGCCTGCGTCATATCAGTCCCCAAACCATTTATTCATCCACCTGCCGGAAATTCGCTGCATCCCATCAGGCATCAATCACGCTGGACGATAAAACCGACCAGAGCAAGCATGAGGATGATGAGGCCGAAGCCGAAATACATGTAGGTGAAGGTATCGGTGATTCCCTGCCCGGCGTCCTGAATGACATCCATGTTGAGGATATACCCCCAGTACAGGGTAAAGCAGTAATTGATGAGCAGCGCCAGTTTAATCCGGCTGAAAAGCAGGGCCAGAGTGCTCAACAGCAGAAGAAGAGAGAGTTGAACCATGGGAACCGAAAAGCTGGTCGAATAAAAAACCTCCATATTTCCTCCTTAAAAAGACAGCCATTATAAAATCCTCAACATTGCAACCGCCATTACAGGCATTTTTTCATCGGGAATCCGGATTTTTGCTTCTTCACCAGGGAATATTCAACCCCCGACACATCCAGCATCAGGATCATGGCATCAAACGGACACCTGCATCATATCAGGTGATACGTGTATGGAAAAATTTTTATAAACTCAAGAGAAAATAAGCGTTCATGGCAGATAAAACACGGAAAACTCAAGGGCCGGCTCCTGCATCTTCCCGGCTTGGACTCACTTCTGTGTCTGCTACCCATACTCCCAGCAGTCTGAGGGTCACAGAGAGCACGACCGGACCAATAAAAAGCCCGACGATGCCAAAGGAGGCAAGTCCCCCGATGACACCGGCAAAGATCAGGAGCATCGGCAGATCGGCGCCTTTTTTGATGAGGATCGGGCGCAGGAGATTGTCAATGGTGCAGGCAAATATCGTCCATACGAGCAACATCGTTCCCCAGGTCGTCTGACCGCTCCAGTAAAGCCAGATCACTGCGGGAAAAAGGACAAGCCCCGGCCCCAGCTGGGCGATGCAGAGCATGAACATCACTCCGGTCAGCACCGTAGCGGCCGGCACTCCAGCGACGGACAGACCGATGCCGCCGAGGAGTGACTGCACCAGGGCCGTACCGACCACACCAAGAGCAACCCCCCGTACGGTTTTTGCAGCCAGCATGGCGACATCCTCTCCACGATGCCCTCCGAGCCGACGTGCGAATTGAAAAACGCCCTTGGAGGCCGTCTCGCCATTGACGTATAAGATCGCGGCGATGATCACCGTGAGGAGAAATTCCAGCGCGATGATCCCCACGCTTCCGGCCTGGGAGAGAAACCAGCTCAGAAGCTTTCCCGCATAAGGGACAAGGCGTGCCGCTATTCCTTCCGGCCCGGTCCTGACACCTTCCCAGGCAGTGTTTAACTTTGATCCCACAACAGGAACTCCAGACAACCAGTCAGGAAGTGCCGGCAGAGCCTGCCCCTGGAAGGATGTCACCCAGGCGGCGATTCTGTCCGCATTATCGATGATGGCGACAATGGCCAGCGAAAAAGGTACGACGAACAGGGTCAGCATGGCGATCATCATTGCCGCGACAGCAAGGCCCCGCTTCCGCCACAGACAGGTTTCCATCTTCAGCATGAATGGCCAGGTGGCCACAACGATCATGACGGACCAGATAAGAGACGGAAGGAAAGGCCTCAGTATCCAGAGGCTTGAAGCAATCAGGATTCCGATCCATAGAATCTGCAGTATGATCCTGGTCAGGTCCGGGGCCGGGGATTTCTGCATCGACATGATGCCTCCTCTTTTATTTCCAATCTCTGAGTCTTGGTTTCTGAAGCCGGATTTCTTCGACTTTTACTCTTACGCTTCCACCATTCGGTCACATCAGTGAAATGGTCCCCGCCCTTTGTCGACAACTTCAGCATCAATTATCAGAGAGATCTGCCGGATGGTCATTCCTCGTTCCGGCTCAGACTCCCTTCCTCATCCGCTTCAGGACTTCGATTCCACCCCAGGGATTATCGCCGCCCATCCTGACCCTCACTGCTTTGCTCAGCAGGTCGACAGCTCCGAGAAGCGCGCTACCGCTGATCGAGCGCATGTAGTTTTCAAATTTCTCCACGTCGTCCCAGTGCATCGCAAGGGAAAAAACCTCGCCATCCTCCACATCCCGGTAGATGCGGGACTCAAGACATCCATTTTCCCTGCGCATTGTGGGAAGGAGCGCCTGTAAGGTCTGATAAAGCTCCTGAAACTTTTCCGGTTTGGCCCTCACTTCGATGGTGAGATTCATTGAATTCTCCTTTTTGCGTTCAAATAGGGCAGGATCTCAATTCAATGTTCATTCCCCTGCACTCTGTACAGGCCCTCGAGCCATGCACGGAAACGGCGATGCAGAATTGACCTGTAAACAATGTTATTGTTCTTTTTGGTTCATCCGGTTAATGAGTACCTCTGAGTATGCAGGTGATAGAGGCGGAGTTTGAAGTATTCCATATCCCGGAATCCATAGGCCTGCCTTTTTAAAGTTTTAATCTTGTTGTTTGTGCCCTCAAGGGCGGCATTTGTAATGTGATGTTTGAAATAATTGAGTATCGCAGTCCTGTATCCGGAGAGCGTTTTGGCTACTTTGACGAGTTCTTTGATTCCGGACAGCATGGCGTCCTTACACCAGGTGTCAAGGAAGGTAACAGCCTGGGCGTACTCCGGTATTTCCCAGAAGAGTCTGAGTTGCTCTTTCATGGAATGCATGACGAATAGAGGCTGATTGGCCTGCATCAGGGCATCGAGACGTTCCTTATGGTCCGGCTTCAGGGAATCATAATTTCGCAAAAGGAGGAAGCGGTTTCCCTTGAGGGTTTGCTTCCCGGTATCATCAAGTTCTTTCTGATGATTTCTGCGCAAGTTTTCGATGCCTTGATTCATCAGAGCCATAATATGGTAACGGTCGAAGACGACATCGATATTGGGAAGGGCTTCCCGGACGGCGGAGAAGAAGGAAATTCCCATGTCCATTGCAACCGCTCGCAGTTTTTTCCCCTTGCGTGCAAGTTTTTTCAGGAAGGGTAAAATCCCCTCCTTGCCCTTTCCCTCAGTGGCGTAAAGGATTCGTCCTTCGGAGAGATCCATCACCGTGGTCATGTACTCATGGCCTTTCCGGATGCTGAATTCATCGATACCGATATACCGAACTTTATGAAGAGGAATGTTCCGATAGAGGCGCTGCAATTTCAACTTATGAATCTCTTTGATCATATCCCAACCCACGCCGAGGTAATCGGCAACCCAGCGAATCGTGCCGAATCGAAGCAGATCCAGAACAATCAGAGCAAAGGATCGGGCAAATCTATGCTTCCCCACCATAAAAGGCAGATCGGGCCACCAAAGGGTGTCGCAAGTGTTGCATTTTATTCGATGAAGGGAAAGTACAAGGAAACACCTCTTACGCCCCATAGGTCCCAGATGAAAACTCCGTGTTTTCTGTCCTTTAAAGGTAAATTTACGCTGCCCGCACTTTGGACAGCGAATGTATTCTTCTTTCACATCTGCAAAATATTCGATGACGTCACCCGTGAAGCGTGTTGCTCTATAAGTAATACCCTTCAGATTGAAAGCATGATAAAGAACCGATGTGGACATGGTCTGGAGCCTCCTTTTGTTGTTCGATTGGTCTCAAACAACAGGGCTCTTGCCATGTCCATGTGATTTTATGCAATACCAAGGTACTCATTAACCGGATGAACCTTCTTTTTTCGATGAAGATACCGTCAGCTTATCCGCCTCGACAACCCATCCTCCGCCCATGGCTTTATAGAGATTTACAAGCGCTCCAAAGAGGGTCCCCTGGGTCTGGACGTAGGTAAGCTCCGCGGAGAAGAGACTCCTCTCCGCATCGAGGACCTCTATGTAGCTGGTGTAGCCGTTTTCATAGCGCAGCCGGGCAAAGCGGGTGTAATCACGCAGGGAATCGACCTGCCGCTGCTGAGCCTCAAGCTGTTCTCGGGTTCGCCGCTGATCGACGAGGGCATCCTCGACCTCCCGGAAGGCCGTCTGAATGGCTCTCTGGTAGCCGAACAGGGCCTGCTGCCGCACGGCCTCGGCAGCCTTGACCTGCCCTCTGATGGCTCCTCCCGTGAAGATCGGAGCAGCTACGCTTCCGCCCCAGCTCCACACCCGTGCTGATCCGGTGAACAGATTCGAGAGATCCGCGCTCGCCTGGCCGAACAGGCCGGTAAGAGAAAGTGCCGGAAAGTACTGCGCCCTTGCCACTCCGATCCGGGCATTGGCCGCGACCAGCACCTGCTCCGCCTGGCGGATGTCCGGGCGATTAGCCAGCAGATCCGAGGGAAGGCCCATGGGGACGGCGGGAAGGACCAGTTCGTCTATGTGCTTTCCCCGGGCGATGGGTCCGGGATTCCTTCCCAGCAAACGGCTCAGGGCGTTTTCCTGAAAGACAATCTGTTTCTCTATCTGCGGTATCGTGGCCAGGGCCTGTTCATACTCGGACTTGACCTGGTTGAGTTCGAGTTCCGAAATGACCCCGCCTTCAAAACGCTGTTTGAATAGCTTGTAGGATTCCTCTCTTGTCTTAGCGGTATTTACGGCGATTTCTCTCTGTTTATCGAAATCGCGCAAAGTGATGTAACCGTTCGCCACGGCGCTGACCAGCGACAGGATGACCGCCTGCCGTGCCTCTTGCGTGGCCAGCAGATCGGCCCGCGATGCTTCGGTGGCCCTTCTCAATTTACCCCAGAGATCGATCTCCCAACTGCCGCTGAAGAAGCCCTGGTAAAAATCCGCCGGATTTTCCACCTGCGGCGACATCGGGGCCGCTCCCTCCTCGGAGGAACGGCTACGCCCTGCTTCAGCGGTCACCCCGATTTGCGGGAACAGGCCGGAGCGTCCCATCCAGTACCTGCCGATGTACTCGTCGATCCGGGCGGTGGCGATCTTCAGATCCAGGTTCTGCTTCAGGGCCTCATCGATCAGTGAGTTCATGACCGGATCGTTGAGCTGATCCCACCATGCCATATTGGCTGTTTCCTGTGCCTCAACTTCATCGATGCGCCAGGCCGGAGGACTTTCTATCACCGGACGCCTGTAGTCAGGACCGACGGCACAGCCAGCCAGAACAAGGACAATCAGGATGGCGAAGATCGATTTATTCATGGCCCTTCCCCTCCTTTTCAGTCTCTTCAGCCTGGATTTGTGCGCCCCTTTCCTCCCGGTGCGACAGCTTTTCCACAACGGTGAACGTGACGGGGATGAGGAAGATGGCAATGAAACTTGCGGCCAGCATCCCGCCGATAACGGCCCAGCCCATCACCCGCCGCGAGAGTGCTCCGGCGCCGCTTGCCATCGCCAGCGGCACGCAGCCCAGGATGAAGGCAAAGGACGTCATCAGGATCGGCCGCAATCGAAGCCTTGCCCCGGTCAGGGCCGCTTCGACGACGGGCTTTCCCTTTTCGTATTCCATCTTGGCGAACTCTACGATAAGAATCGCGTTTTTCGCCGCCAGCCCGATGAGCATGACAAGTCCGATCTGGGCATAGACATTGTTTTCGAACCTCAACACCCACAGGGCGCCGAAGGCCCCCATGACGGCAATGGGTGTTCCCAGAAGCACGCTGAAGGGAAGAGACCAGCTCTCATACTGAGCAGCCAGGATCAGAAAGACGCACAGAAGTGAAAAACCGAAGATGACCGCAGGCGACACCCCTTCCTGGGCCTTTTTTTCCTGGTAGCTCATGCCGAGGTAGTCATAGCCCATCTCCCGGGGCATCGTCTGTTCAAAGACTTCCTCCAGGGCCGCCATGGCCTGGGCCGAGCTGTAACCCGGAGCCGCCGAGCCGTTGATCTGGGCGCTGCGGTACAGGTTGTAGCGCATGGTGAACTCCGGCCCGGCAATAGAGCGGATACTGGTCACAGCGGAAAGGGGAACCATTACACCATTGCTGTTGCGTACATGGAACTGTCCGAAGTTTTCGGCCTTCGTCCGGTACTGGCCTTCCGCCTGGACATAGATCTGCCACTGGCGGCCGAACCGGTTGAAATAGTTCACAAAGGCTCCCCCCATGAAGCACTGCAGGGTTTTGTAGACATCCGAGAGATTCACCCCCTGCTTAAGAACCTTGTCGCGGTCCACGCCCACGAAAACCTGGGGCACGACAGGGCGGAAGGTTGTGCTGAGTCCGGCCAGTTCCGGTCTCTTCCGGGCCGCATCAAGAAAACGGCCTGTCTGATCGGCCAGAAAAGCAATGTCTTTCCCTGCCCTGTCCTCCAGGATGAAGGTGAAGCCGCCGGAGGTCCCGATGCCGGGGATGGCCGGAGGCGGAAAAGCAAAGCCGATGGCTTCGGGCAGGGCCCCCAGTCGCCGGGTCAGTTGCGCCTTGATGGCGCCGTATTTCTCCTCGGGATTTTTCCTTTCAGCCCAGTCATCCAGGGTGATGAAGAAAAACGCGCTGTAGGTGTTCGCTACGCCGCTGAGCATGCTGTAACCGATAACGGAAGTACAGTACTTCACCCCCGGGGTCTTCAAGATGATCTCCTCGGCCTTTTTTGTCGCGGCGTCGGTCCTCTGCAGGGAGGCCGCGTCGGGAAGCTGAAGTCCCGCGTAGACATATCCCTGGTCCTCATCAGGGAGGAAGGAGGTCGGCAGGTGCTTCCCGAAGAAGGCGGCCAGAATGACGGTACCGAAAAGGAAAAGGAGGCTCATCCTGCTCTTGCGGATGAAATGATCACACCAGCTCACGTATCCGTCAGTAGAACGGCCGAAGATGCGGTTGAATCCGTCGAAGAATTTCTGCAGAGCCCCCCGGGATTTCTTTTTCGGCCGGAGCAGGAGGGCCGCCAGGGCCGGTGAGAGAGTCAGGGCGTTGAAAGCCGAGATGATGACGGAAACCGCGATGGTCACGGCGAACTGCTGGTAGAGGCGCCCCGTGATCCCCGGAACGAACGCCGTTGGTACGAAAACGGCCGCAAGGATGACGGCGATGGCGATAACGGGACCGGAGACTTCCTCCATGGCCTTGAGTGTTGCCTCCCGGGGGGGCATTCCCTGTTCGATGTGATGCTCCACCGCCTCGACGACGACGATAGCGTCATCAACGACCAGTCCGATGGCTAAGACCAGTCCGAAAAGCGAAAGCGTGTTGATGGAAAACCCGAAGAGAGGGAAAAACATGAAGGTCCCCACGAGCGAAACCGGCACGGCCAGAAGCGGAATGAGTGTCGCCCGCCAGCCCTGCAGAAAGATGAAAACGACGACAATGACAAGGGCCAGGGCTTCGAAGAGGGTATGAACGATCTCCTTGATGCCCTCCGTGACGGCGAGGGTCGTGTCGAGGGCAACCACGTAGTCCAGATCGGCGGGGAATCTCTCCTTCAGCTGCGTCATGAGCTTTTTGGCCCCATCGGCCGCTTCGATCGCATTGGTGCCGGGCAACTGATAGAGGGCAATGATCGCCGCGGGCCTGCCGTTAAGACGGCCGATGAGGTTGTATGACTGCGCCCCAAGCTCGATCCGACCCACATCCTTGACATGGACAAGGGAGCCGTCCCGGTTTGCCCGGATCACGATATTGCCGAACTCCCCCTCGTTTTGAAGGCGGCCCTGAGATCGGACGGCATAGGTGAATTCCTGACCGGGCGGCACAGGTTCACCGCCAACCTGGCCGGCAGGGTTCACCGTGTTCTGCTGCTGGACGGCATTGACGATCTCGGGAATGGTGATCCCCAGTTTCGCGAGCTGGTCGGGTCTGACCCAGAGACGCATGGCGTACTGTCCGGCGCCGAAGACGGTAACGCTGGCGATGCCGGGCACCCGGGTCATCTGGTCGTTGATGTTGATGTAGCAGTAGTTGGCCAGAAAAACGTTATCATAGGTCCCTTTCGGAGAGAAAAGGGCGAACACGATCAGGGGCGCCGACATCGACTTCTGCACCGTGACGCCCTGGCTGATCACGTCGGAGGGAAGCTGTGAATTGGCCTGATTTGTTCTCATCTGGGCGAGGATCTGATCGGTGCTGGGGTCTGTCTTGATATCGAAGTTCACCGTCAGGGACATCTTCCCGTCGTTGGAATTGAGGGAGTACATGTAGTTCATGTTGTCCACGCCGGACATCTGCTGCTCGATGGGGGTGGCCACGGACTGCTCGATGGTCTGGGCATCGGCGCCGGGATACATGCCGGTGACCTTCATTTCCGGCGGGACGATGTTGGGAAACTGCGCCGTCGGCAGACCCGACATGGCCACGAGGCCGACAATGACCATAAGGATGGCGATCACCATGGCCACGATGGGGCGGTTGATGAAGAACCTGGACATGGCGGATCACCTCTTTTCAGTCTTTGCAGGATCTGCTGGTTTTGAGGGAGACTGGAATTTTTCTTCCGCTTTCCTTTCAGGAACTGCTTCTGTCTTCGCTTCCGGCTTTGAGGATGCTTCGACAAAGGCCGTTGGCATCACCGGAATTCCGGGGCGAACCTTCTGAATCCCCTCGACAATCACGCGCTCTCCGGGTTTGAGGCCTTCAAGGATAACCCACAGGTTGTCGATCCTCTCCGCGGTTTTTACAGGCCGGATTTCCACCCTGTTATCCGATCCCACCACGGCCGCCATGTATTTCCCCTGGACTTCAGACACGGCCCGCTGGGGCACGAGAAGGGCATTCTTTCGGACATGCACGGCGATACGCACTCTTCCATACTGGCCGGGCCGCAGAAAGTTGTCCGGGTTGGGAAAGATGGCTGCAACTTTAATGGTCCCGGTCGTGATATCCACCTGCCGATCGGCAAAGGCGAAATAACCCTTTTGAGGATAGATGCTTCCATCGGCAAGAATCAGCTCACCGTCCCTTATCCCCCTCGAGGCAGCGGAACGTTGAGCGGTCTGGATGTATTCCTGCTCGCTTATCTGGAAGTAGACTTTGATCGGATTGACCGTGGAGACCGTCGTCAGCTCTTCCATTGCCCCCGGCCCCACGAGATTGCCGATCTGGGCTTTGGCAAGACCGGCGATTCCCTCCACCGGGGAGACGATCTTTGTGAAACCCAGTTCCAGTTGGGCCCTGTCGACACTGGCCTGGGCGGAATGCACCGCCGCCCGGGCAGCCTGTTCCGCTCCGATTGCGTCATCGAGATCTTTTTTGCTGACGGCATTGGCATCGGCAAGAGGCTTGATCCGGACCATATTTGCCCTGGCCGTATTCCAGCGCGCCTGCTGCGCTTCCAATTGTCCCCTTGCCTGCCCCAGGGCTGTCTGAAAGGTGCGGGGGTCGATTTCAAAGAGGACCTGCCCCTTTTTTACGACGTCGCCGTCGCGATAGTTCTGTTTAACGAGATACCCCTGAACCTGCGCCCGGATTGTGGCATTCACCATCCCGTCGAGCGTCCCGATCCACTCTCTGTAAACGGGAACGTCCTTCTGGATGACGGTCGTCACCTCCACAACCGGCGGTTTGGGCGCCTCCTTCGAACCTTTCGAGCAGCCCGCCACCGGCGCGAGAAACAGGATGACGATTGCAAAGTATGAAATGATCCGCAATAAACTCCACAAATGGCGAGCTGGATGACGCTGTGCCGAAATGCTCCACATGTCCGATCTCCTCCCCATGTTTTGTCCAAAGCCTCTATTAAGGCGGTTCACACATTCTTCAGTCCGATCCTTGATTTTTCCCTCCGGCAGGGATTGTTTCCGGTACATCTACGAAATAAAGTCCAAAAAACATACCTGAAGCGGATTATTGCCAGGCAAGCTGCAACTATTTGATATCTGTTAATTATTATCGCCTGAAAAAGATGTTTTATATGGCTGTATCAAGAAATGCCCTCAACATGTTGCGGTTCTGCAGGATATTGAGGGGTCATTTTGAGGGTTTTAGATGTTCCGGACCGCTTGATCCTCCGGCAGAAATCCGGGTGAGTCAAACCGGGATGGCGCCGAAAACTTTTTTTTCATGAAACCGGTACCGCGGGCATGAAACAACTGTTATTTATGAACTGTTAAACTTCAGTTTTATGACTCAACATTTGATGATATAAATGGTCGAGTCAAAGACCGGCGAAAACGTCCACAGAAAGGAACAGGATCATGACGGCAAGCAAAAAACTTACGGGATGTCAGGCATGGAAAGCCCTGGCGGCTCACCGCAGAAACTGGAAACTGCATCTGCGGGATCTTTTCGCCGGCGACCCAGGACGCGGCGAACGCATGACGGCAGAAGCAGTCGGCCTTTTTCTGGATTATTCGAAGAATTTCGTCACCGACGAAACCCTGAAGCTCCTCCTGCGGCTGGCAGAGGAAACCGGTCTGCGCGGGCGGATCGAGGCCTTGTTCCGTGGCGAGAAAATCAATCTTACAGAAAACCGCGCCGCTCTGCATGTGGCTCTGCGCTCGCCGAAAGGAACGTCCATTGTGGTGGATGGAGAAAACGTGGTGCCCCAGGTTCATGACGTGCTGGACAGGATGGCCGCGTTTGCCGTCCAGGTTCGCAGTGGATCCTGGAAAGGACACAGCGGCAAAGGCATCCGGAATGTCGTCAACATCGGAATCGGCGGCTCGGATCTCGGGCCGGTTATGGCCTATGAGGCGCTCAAGTACTACAGTGATCGTTCCCTCACTTTCCGTTTTGTCTCCAATATAGACGGAACGGATTTCGCGGAAGCCGTTCAGGATCTCGATGCCGCGGAGACGCTTTTTATCGTGGCCTCCAAGACCTTCACGACCCTGGAGACGATGACCAACGCCTCCACGGCCCGTGCCTGGCTGCTTCAGGGCTTCAAGGGCGACGAGAAAGCGGTGGCGAAACATTTTGTCGCGGTCTCGACCAACACGGCGGAAGTGGCGAAATTCGGCATTGACACCGCCAACATGTTCGGATTCTGGAACTGGGTCGGCGGGCGATACTCCATGGATTCCGCCATCGGCCTGTCGACGATGCTGGCCATCGGTCCGGATAACTTCCGCGACATGCTGGCCGGCTTTCATGCGATGGACGTGCATTTCCGCACCGCCCCCTTTGGCGTCAATCTTCCCGTGCTCATGGGACTTCTCACCATCTGGTACAACAATTTCTTCGCTGCGGAAACCGTCGCCGTCCTCCCCTATGAACAGTACCTGAAACGCTTTCCGGCATACCTTCAGCAGTTGACGATGGAAAGCAACGGCAAGCGCGTCACGCTTGACGGAATGGAGGTTGACTACCAGACCAGCCCCATATACTGGGGGGAGCCGGGCACGAACGGCCAGCATTCCTTCTACCAGCTGATTCATCAGGGAACGAAGTTGATCCCCTGTGACTTCATCGCCTTTGTCGAACCGCTGCATCCTCTCGGCCGGCACCACGATCTGCTGATGGCGAATGTATTCGCCCAGGCCGAGGCCCTGGCCTTCGGCCGGACGCTTGAAGAAGTCACATCCGAAGGCATCCCGGCCTGGCTCGCACCCCACAAAGTCTTCGAAGGCAACCGGCCGTCCAACACCATTCTTGCTCAAAGATTGACGCCGGAAACGCTGGGCAAACTGGTCGCTCTCTATGAGCACAGCGTGTTCACTCAGAGCGCGATCTGGAATATCAACCCCTTCGACCAGTGGGGCGTGGAACTGGGCAAGGTTCTGGCCCAGCGCGTCATCACGGAGCTTGAAAGCCGGGAGGAACCTGAGTTAGGCCATGACAGTTCAACAAACGCCATGATCCGCCGTTATCGGAAATTCAGGGAGAGGATGGAATAAACAGTTTTGACTCATTGGGGTATCGTTGGGGATTATGGAAAGCGCCGATGCAAAGGTGAAACAGAACACTGTTCAGAGTGTTGCCTTGAACGGGGCCTCTCTGATCGTCCCGCCTGAATTCCCGATCGCAACGCCGTAATTAATAATCTTCAAGGCGCTTAAAAAAATCACATGTCCTCAACGCGAGTTCCCGATATCTCGGAAATCCGTAATAACTGAGGATATTATTCATGCTTGAGGGGGGAGATCACATGCTGGTCCTGGCAGGAGATATCGGGGGCACATCCACGCGGCTTGCTTATTTCAGCACAGAGGGCGAAAATTTGACCTTGCTGGTGGACGAACGCTATCCGAGCCGAAAGGCAGGAAGTTTGAAGGAGATTGTCAGCCATTTTACAGGAAAACACAGACTGACGGCGGAGACGGCCTGTTTCGGAATCGCCGGTCCTGCCAGGAGCGGCACGGTCAGGACACCCAACCTCCCCTGGAGCGTGAATGCAGAGGAGCTGGCCCAGGCCCTGGGAATTCCCAAAGTTCAACTGATCAACGACATGGAGGCACATCTCTATGGCATCGATCTTTTAGGTCCGGAAAATTTCGAGGTCCTTAACAGAGGAGTCCCCAATCCAAACGGCGCCATCGCCCTGGTCTCGGCAGGGACGGGACTGGGAGAGGCCATCGCTTATCGGGATGGCACAGCCCGTCGACCCTGCCCCGGCGAAGGAGGACACGCCGACTTCGCTCCCCGTAACGAAATCGAAACGGAACTGCTCCTCTACCTCCGCGATAAGTACGGCCGGGTCAGTAACGAACGGGTTTTATCCGGCCCCGGACTGCACAACATCTATCTTTTCCTGAGAGACGTGCGGCATCTGCCCGAATCCCCCGAGGTTGCAGAGGAGCTGCTGGTGAATGATCCCCCGGCGGTCATCACCAAGGCGGCTCTGGCCGGCAGGTGCCCCCTCTGTGGACAGGTTCTCGATCTCTTTGTCTCTCTTTACGGAGCCGAGGCGGGCAATGCCGCGCTGCGATACCTCGCCACAGGAGGAATCTATCTGGGAGGAGGAATCGCCCCGAAGATCATCGAACGGCTGAAGGGGCCCGGCTTCATGCTTGCCTTTACCTCCAAGGGACGAATGAGCCCTCTTCTGGAAACGATCCCGGTGATGGTCATCCTCAACGAACAGAGCGCCCTGCTGGGCGCGGGCCGGTGTGCCGCGCGAAGAAAAGAAAAAGAATCATAGCATGCAACCGATGCCATCCTGACCGGTTCATTCCCGAAAATCCCCGGACAGCCTTACAACAATTTCATTTTTTCCTCCTCACTTGCCCCGTCTGCGCCTCATCGTTTCCACTGTCAAATGGTCAGGTCGAGAATTTCCACGCCGTGATTCGTCTCGGAATGCTCCCGCGACGGACCCCGGGTCAGAATTGCGATTTTTCCTTCCAGACCAAGATCAGCGACTTGCCTTTTGACATAATCATTCCAGTTCTCAGGCATGGGAAGCTCGCGCACCGGATAAACCCCTGAGGAGAAAAGGAGTTCCTGGCAGGTCGATTCTTCGGAACTCACGGCCACAGTCCATACGGGAAAGCGGAATCTGGCCATGCTCCGCGCCGTGGCGCCGCTTCGCGTCGGGACAAACACGGCCGCCGGTGTCACAAATTCGAAGCACGCCTCTACGCCGATCGCAATGAGATGTTCCAGACGAACCCTCCCTCGAAGATCGATTCCCTTGAACATCTCTTTGACCGCGATCATGGAGCGGTGCGCTTCCGCCGAAAGGGCTATTTTCGCCAGCATCCCGACAGCTTCCACAGGATACCTCCCCATGGCGGATTCGCCTGAAAGCATGACGCAGTCGGTGCCGTCAAGAATCGCGTTGGCCACATCGGTTGCCTCGGCGCGGGTAGGGCGTCGATTTTCCGTCATCGACTCGAGCATCTGTGTTGCCGTAATGACGGGCTTCGCGCACATGTTTGCAAGGAGCATAACCCGCTTCTGGACCATGGCGATCTGTTCGATCGGAACTTCAACACCCAGGTCGCCGCGGGCGATCATGATGCCGTCGGCTGCGGCGATGATCTCCTCAATGCGATCAAGCGCCCCGGACCGTTCGATCTTCGCGATAACGAAGGGAGTGTATCCCATGTCTGCGGCGGCCCTGCGCACGGCCTCGACATCCTCCGGTCCTTCGACGAAGGACTGGCTCACGGCGTCCACCCCGTTCTCGAGGGCAAACTGCAGGCACTCACGATCACGTTCGGTAAAAGCGCTGATCCCGAGATCGATGCCCGGCAGATTGAGTCCCTTGCGGGAACGAAGTTCGCCGCCGACCATGACGCTGCATAAGACATCATTGCCCCTGGCCTCGTTCACCTTGAGCTGAATGTATCCGTCATTGAGAAAAAGCATGTCCCCGGGTCTTACAGACTTCGGAAGGCGATCGAATGAGACGGACACTCGATTCCGGTCACCGACGATGTCCTCGGTCGTCAGCGTGAACAGGTCACCCGTATCGAGTTGGATCGGTTCGGATGCAAACGTTCCGATACGCATCTTCGGACCGGAAAGATCGGCCAGGATTGCGATCCTCCGGCCGAGCAATGCCGACACAGCCCGCAGATTCCCGATGACTTTCCCGTGGGACGCGAAGTCGCCATGGGAGAAGTTGAGTCGGGCGACGTTCATTCCCGCTTCGATCATCTGTTTCATCACGTCGGGATTCTCAGACGCCGGCCCGATGGTGCAGACGATCTTCGTCTTCGGTGAAGAAATCTTCATGCCTTTTCCCCCTGTCCATTGAGCCGCCCGGCATAGCCCGCTTTCGCGTCTTCCTCGACGGATTCCACTTTCATCCAGGTTTCACCTTTACATCATATCGGGTTGACCGGTCACCGCCAGGACGCTGTTCCAAAGCATGCTGGACGTATCGATCTTTTTGCGCTGCGACACGGCAAGCGTTATGGGCACATGCGTGAATTCACGGTTCCAGAAACTGACCACCATGTTCGTTCGTCCACTCATTCCGGCATGTACGGCGCTTTGCCCGAGGAGAAGGCAGAAGGCGGCGTCATGCGGATTGGCCGGCATGCTCCGGATGATATAACTGGGATCGATGTATTTGAGATTAATTTCCAGGCTGGCTTTCCTGAAATAATCCCTGATGGCATCACGCAGAAATATGCCGATGTCGCCATACTTGATATTTCCCGAGGCATCGCGTTCAGCTGTCGCCTCCATCAGGTTTTGACCAGCCCCCTCGGCCACGACGACCACCGCGTGTCCCCTGCGCTCGAGGCGCTCTTTCAGGGCGCGGAGAAGGCCATCCAGGGTGAAGCGGGCTTCCGGAACCAGACAAAAGTTCACATGGCTGTTCACGAGGACAGAATACGCGGCAATGAACCCGGAGTCACGGCCCATGAGCTTCACCAGGCTGATGCTGTTGCGCGCCGCATCCGCCTCGGTGTGGGCGGCGTAGGTGGCCCGACGGGCCTCGGCAACCGCCGTTTCAAATCCGAAGGTAGCCTGGATATAGGAAATATCATTGTCGATCGTTTTTGGAATGCCGATGACACTGATTTCGAGCCCCCGCCGGGTCGCTTCTTCGGCGATTTTCTGAGCCCCGCGCTGCGTCCCGTCACCCCCGATGGTAAAGAGAATGCCGACATTGAGATCCTCAAGCGTTTTCACCATCTCGGAGGGTTCCTGCGGTCCCCGGGACGAGCCCAGAATCGTCCCGCCGATCTCGTGGATCTGGGCAACCGAATCCGCTGTCAGCTCCAGTGGCTTATGTCCATACCGCTGCACGAGCCCCTCGTAACCGAAACGGAACCCGTATATCTTCTGCACGCAGTAATGGTGACACAGACTCAGAACGATTGATCGGATCACGTCGTTCAGTCCGGGACAGATCCCGCCGCAGGTCACGATGCCGCAGGCGATCCGCGACGGATCAAAAAAGACTTTTTCCCTTGGCCCCGCCGCTTCCATCGCGGGCGGATGAATCCCTTCGTCAAGCCATGGCTTCATCTCCTGGAGATGAGAGTGATAAAGGACACGCCCATCATCATCCACAAAGCGGATCCCCTTCACCGGGGAAGGGATATGGCACTCGCCAAGCCGTTCAATCGTGAAATCAAGCTCCGTATTCCCCATGTCACCCTCCTGTCTCATTTCATCAGCGTCGTGTTCCGGCTTCGCAGTTCGGTCACGGCCTGCCTGACCCGCTGTGCCATGGCGGCCTCGGCCAGGCCCAGATAAACCCGCGGATCATAGACTTTCTTGTCGCCCACATCGCCGTCCACTTTCAATGCGCCGCTGTAATTCCGGAACAGGTGATCGGCAATGGCCCGGGTAAAGGCGTACTGCGTGTCCGTATCGATGTTCATCTTGACCACGCCGTAATCGACGGCGGCATGAATGTCTTCAATCGAAGATCCTGAACCGCCGTGAAACACAAAATAGAAGCGGGCCTCTTCTCCGTATGTCTTCACCACCGCATCCTGGCACTCCTTCAGGATGGAAGGCTTCAGCTGAACGTGACCGGGCTTGTAGACACCGTGAACATTGCCGAAGGTCGCCGCCAGCAGGTAGCGCGCACCCGAAATTGCGTTCAGCCGGCGGGCGACCGCGAGGGTATCCTCGGGGGTGGTGTAAAGTTTGGCGGCGGCACTGGCCTTGACGCCGTCTTCCTCGCCGCCGACCACACCCGCTTCGATTTCAAGGATCAGGTCGCTTTTCCGGAAGCGTTCGAGCAGTTTCTCCGCGATATCCAGATTCTCCTTCAGCGGGAGGACGCTCCCGTCGAACATGTGAGCCGTGAACAGGTTCGGTTTTCCTGCCGCACGCCGCTTCTCCGTTTCCTCCACCAGCGGAATCACGAATTTTTCGAGATTGCCCGCCGTGCAATGGTCCGTGTTCAGGGCTATGTAAATGGGATATCGGTCTGCAACGCGGTGGACATGTTCGGCAATCGAGATGGCGCCGAGAGCCATGTCCTTGACCGCGGAACCCGAGGCAAAGGCGGCTCCGCCCGTAGAAACCTGAAGAATTCCATCGCTTCCGCTCTCTGCCAGCCCTTTCAGAACCGCGTTGGCCGTCGTAAGCGATGTCACGTTGATAGCGGGATACGCAAAAGAATTTTTCCGGGCCCTTTCGATCATTCTGCAAAACGTTTCATAGTCGGCTACCGGCATGGAATCCTCCTTATCTATACTTCCTGGTTAAGGGATCGGGTGATCCGTTCATCGTCGCCAGAGTAGCGGGTCCGGCCCGCATCCATAATGCTTGAGGAGTTTGGACAGGCTGACGGATTCCGCCGGGATCAGCATGAAGTACGGGAGTTTGCGCTCAATTACAACGGCACAGCAGGATTCATCAATTCAACCAGTCACCTGAAATCCAGCCAAAAAGTATTCCAGATGGACCATCTTCTCCAGAAAACCACAACGAGTTGATTTCTAATGAACATCTTTAATGACACTGGCCAGTCCCGGTGAATGGATATGGGAATACCCTCAACATATTGCGGATCTGCAAGATTTTGAGGAATCGTATTGAGGAAATTCATCTTTTCAGGGTCGTTTGATCCCCAGCTTTTTAAGCCGGAACCGAAGCGTGCTTGGATTGAGACCGAGGATGGCGGCAGCCCCGCCTTTACCCTCGATTTTCCACCCTGTTTTGTGAAGGACCTGCAGGATGTGCTCCCTCGCCATGGTTTCAAACCCCTTAATCGGCTTATCAGCCTCCATGCCAGGCCCCTGTTCAAGCTGTTCAACAAGCTGAAATACAGGTTCCGGACTTGTGATGACTCCTCTTTCTATGACATGTTCCAACTCCCTCACATTGCCGGGCCATGCATACGCTTGAAGCATCTGCATCGTATCTTTCGAAAGAGATTCAAACTGTTTGTTTAACTTCCGGGAATACTTGTCTATAAAATGCCTGGCAAGCTCCGGAATGTCCTCGACTCGCATCCTCAACGGCGGCAGTGTAACGGGAAATGTGTTAAGCCGGTAGTAGAGGTCCTCCCTGAACCGCCCGTTGTGCATCTCAACCTTCAGATCCCGGCTCGTCGACGCGATCACCCTCACATCCACCTTGACCGTCCTGGGGGAACCAAGCCTCTCGAACTCTCCGTCCTGCAGCACCCTCAGGAGCTTTGTCTGAAGTTCAAGAGGGAGCTCACCGATTTCATCCAGGAAGATCGTACCCCCGTCCGCCACCTCAAAACGACCGGCCTGTCGGGCGTAAGCACCTGTAAAGGCCCCTTTCTCCCGCCCGAAGAGTTCGCTTTCGATGAGGTTTGACGGCAGGGCGGCACAGTTTACAGTGACCATTGTCTTATCCTTGCGTGCGCTCATTTCGTGGATGGCGTGGGCCACCATCCCCTTGCCCACACCGGTCTCGCCAAGAATAAGGACCGTAGCGTCGGTAGGGGCGACCTGCTGAACCCTGAAAAGGACATATCGCAGGGTATCGCTGTGTCCGATAATCCCGCCGAAGCCCCGTTCCGTCTTTATCTCATTACGGAGATAAATATTCTCTTTCTCCAATTGGAGTTTCAGTTTGTTGATCTCCGCCAGTTGCTTCCTGAGCTCGTTTTCCATCTCCTTTCTTTCTGTAATGTCCATGCATATGCCCATCAGGCGCAGGGGAATTCCCGTGGCGCCGCCATATGGACGCCCACGGGTCATAATCCAGCAGACATTCCCATCGGGTTTCAGGATACGATATTCGATGGTCAGATCATTCTGCGTCTTCAAGCTTCGCTGAACAAGTTCTCTGACTCCTTTCCGATCGTCGGGATGGATTGTTTTCTCATACCGCTCAAAACTTAATTCTTCCCCGGGAAGAAAATTAAATAATTTTCTGAGCATCTGCGTCACCCAGAATTGACCCGTATTTGTGTCCAGAATCCATAGACCGGCTCCCGCCGCGACAGTCGCCAGGTTCAGACGTTCCTCGCTTTCCTGCAAGGCCTTCCAGGCTCTGCTTCGCTCCAGGGCATTGACGAAAATTTCTCCCAGAAGCCGCAGTCGCGGGATCAATTCATCCGGCCAGACACGTTCGTACTTCACTGAATTGATGGCAACAATATGATCAACGGGTTTTCCGATTCTAATGGGTATGTTCAGGTTGGATCGGATACCCCATACGATCCAGTTTTCTTTATCAACGTCTGCCTCAGCCGGTAAATCGTCTATCTTTGAAAAGGAGAGAACTTCCCGTTTCTGAATCAGCTTTTCATAGGCCCAGGGATGAAGAGAGACCGGGAGATTTTCACCAACAGGAACGGAAGGCACATCTGTGCCGGATACACAATGAGTGATCATCCATGATTTTCTGTCCGGTAACGTTTCAAGAAGGGCGAACCGATCTACTTTGAAGAAGTTCAGAACTTTCTTCATTGCATGATGGATTTCCTCATCAATCCGCTCGAAAGACAAATTGATGAATCCTGCGGAAATTACGGAAAGCATTTCCTCGAAGAGCAAGCGATCTCTCAGGGTTCGCTCGGCCCGCTTCCGCCTTGCGATCTCACTGTTCAGTCGTTCGCCGGTATCCGTAAGCGTTCGCACTCTCCCCCCTGGTTCCGCGCTTTGAGGCCTTTCTCGACACAACATCGCGGCCCGTGGATATAAACTACCATGCCGGAAGTTCGGCAAAATTACTTCCCTTGATTATCAAGACCTTAAGTGCCGCGCAAAAATGAGTGGCTTATTTCCCGGACTCCCTCTTGATTCCATGCGCATCGTCAATGAACGAGACGATTTTCTCGGACCAGAACTTGAAGGCATCGTTGGCCGAACCCCATTTCGAAAACCTCTGTTCGAACTCGGCGTTTCGACGATCCACCGCCATCGCGATCACTTCGTCCGTCATGGAATCCATGGTCATTAACTCGATGCCTGTTTCCCCGCTGCCGGACCAGCCACCCGTGGCGCCTTTCTTGACGAGGCTGACTCCCAATCCAATGGGTATGATCGAGGTAACGGCACTGACACCCGGCTTACTCGGCTTGATATTCGTTATGGCAATACGGATACGGACGACGTCGGGACCAGGCTCGGCAACGATCGGCCACTTGTCCTTAAAGGCCGCCACGAGTTCCCTGTTGAAGGAATCGGCCAGTTCCTTCATCTCCTGGGGATCGATGCCTTTGTACTCGGATGAATCGGCAAGGTAGAAGATAACGCTGTCCACCATGAACTTGTTGTATTTCTTTATATCTACCCCCTCTTTCAGCCAGCGCAGTCTGGCCCCGTCTTTGGGTCCGGGCTTCAGGAGGTCATACCTGGCCGGATCGCCAAGAAACCCGGAGAAGGAATTGTCCGCCGTAAAACCGACGGGAATCGCCAACAAAAATAGACCTACGATCGATATGACAATTTCCATGGTCTTCTTCATGATCTCCTCCTTTGTTGTCAAAAAGTCCCGGAAAGCATATTCAAACACCGGTCTGCCAAAAGGAACATCCATGAACATCAAGCTTTACTGCGATATTGCTGAACTGAACATTTGGAAAGGAAAGGGAGAGAGCGGCTTCGTTTACTTTATTGCTTTCATTTTGCTGTGCTGTCCGGGTTTGCCTGCCTCCCATCATGAACGGGGTGCATCCTGTTTATGAAATATATCACTTTTATTTTAAAGTTCACTTATTATTGTTTATTTTCATGTCAGCTTCTTAAACAGCTCATATCAAGGAACGATTTGAAATCATTTCCTCCCGGGCCCAATATATGCGTATTCGCATAAGAGGCGTATGACGGTCCAGTTGGGAGTTAAAGATTACCTTGTCCGGGAGGGTAAATTCTGATGGCACGGTTTGACCGTGTCCCGTTGGTTGTGGGATGTTGGGGAAATATCGGGATAATCAACGCATTCTTGAAGACCTGCGAAACTGCTGTGATCGAGGGCGGTTCTCACATCCAGAGATCGAAGCCAACAGGCAGCCTTCCGTTTTGAACTTCCGGTCTGCAGGTGCTGCTTTTGTATTACAGATTTCTCACGGAGATATGCGGAAGGGATCAGAGGGCAGGCGGCAAAGCGTTACCTTTCCGCCTGCCTTCACTCGTTTCAGCTTAAATCATCGAGCTCAATTCCCTGTTTCTTTACGGCATCGGCATTCCGGAGAAGCTTTTCCGCCGCGGCTTTATCAAGGACATAAATCATCCGGCCGCCCTGCCTGGCGTAATGTTTTCCGTAAGATATGGGCACCAGGGGGCTGGGATCGTCCAGAATCGATTCCGCAATGGGTTCCGTTTTGCGGGCGCCGTTCGCCAGAAGAACGACGGTTCGGGCCTTATAGACCAGCTCGGCGCCCATGGAGACAGCGTAGGAAGGGCTGTCATTCCGGCTGACAAAGTGGCCGTCTTTAACAGCGTTTTCTATGGTATTTTCATCCAGTTTTACCAGGAGCATCGAGTTTCCCTCGAAGGGGATGCCCGATTCATGAAAGGCCACGTGACCGCGACCGCCAACCCCGATGATATGAAGATCGATCCCGCCATATCCCGAAATCTTTTCTACGTATGCGTCCAGAATCGATTTGCGCACCCACCTCAGATATTCGGATTTTGCCTGCAGGTCAATGACGATGGCCTTTCCCTTGTCGGCCCCGACTTCTTTCCAGTCTGCGGGATTCGCCGCAAGCTCCTCAATCAGCCTTCCCTGATCAATCAAGGTGCCCCAGGGAACGTATGTTTCCTTGAACTTCCTGTCGAGAAGGCCGAACAGTTCCTGAATCATGAAAAAGCTGTAGCTTTCCGGATGGAGGGCCCGCTGCTGGGCATTTTCGCCGGGAAGGCCGCAATACTCATCCAGGTTGAAGCTCCGGATGCGGCCGCTGTCAAAGCTGCCTTCATTAGCCGCCCTAGCGAGATGCTTATACAGGCCCGTCGGCGAATTTCCCGTCGCCAGCCCCAGGTTGAAAATATCCTTTTCTTTGAGGACCTGGCGGATGTTTTCAATGACCAACCCGGCGGCGACCTCGCTCATGTGTTCGAAATCACGTGTGACGATGACCTTGAATGACATGCTGTCTCCCTGCTTTCTCTAAAGGATCAGCCGAGCTCTTCCTTCACCACATCGGCGATCTGTTTGCAATATTTGAGGGTTTCTTCCTGGGTGGGGCCTTCCACCATGACGCGGCACATGTTCTGCGTCCCCGAATACCGGACAAGGACCCGGCCGCTCGTTCCCAACTTTTCTTCCACCGATTTGATGACGGCAACAAGTTCCGGAACCGTGGATATTTCCGGTCGTGACTTGGTATCCACATTGATGAGGGTCTGGGGGAAAACGTCCATGATTTTCGCCAGATCGGACAGGGGTTTCCCTTCTTTTTTCATTGCCGCGATAACCTGGATCGCCGTGACAATCCCGTCCCCTGTCGTGTGATGCTGTAAAAAGATCACATGCCCGGAATCTTCGCCGCCGATGGAACTGCCGTTGGCCTGCATTTCCTCCAGAACATACCGGTCGCCCACCTTTGTCATGATGGAGTTGATGTCAAGCTTTTCGAGAGCGACGGAAAGGCCGATATTGCTCATGACGGTTCTGACAACGAGATTTTTGGTCAGCTTCCCTTCCTTTTTCATCACATTGGCGCAGATCGCAATAACCTGATCTCCCGTCAGGACGTTGCCTTTTTCATCGACGGCAATCAGCCGGTCGCCGTCGCCGTCAAAAGCGAAACCGACGTCAGCGCCCTGTTTCAAAACTTCAGCGGCCAGAGTTTCCGGGTATTGAGAGCCGCAATTCACATTGATATTTCTTCCATCGGGATCGTCGAACAGGGTTGTGACTTCCGCGCCCAGTTCGTAGAATGTTTCCGGCGCCACCCGGTAAGTCGCCCCATTGGCGCAGTCCAGGACGACCTTGACGCCTTCCAGGGAAAGTTCCCGGGGAAAGGTATGCTTTAGAAACACGATATAACGCCCCCGGGCGTCATCCATGCGATAGGCCTTGCCCAATTCGCTTACCCTGGGCAGAAGTTGATCCATTTTATTGTTCAGAATCATATCTTCAATGGCCAGTTCCGTCTCATCAGGAAGTTTGAAACCGTCACCGGAAAAGATTTTTATGCCGTTGTCCTGAAAAGGATTGTGGGATGCGGAGATGACGATCCCGGCATCAGCCCTCATGCTGCTGGTCAGATAGGCAATGCCCGGCGTCGGAATGACGCCGACGAGAATCGCATTGACACCCATAGAGCAGATGCCGGAAACCAGGGCATTTTCAAGCATGTAGCCGGAAAGCCGAGTATCTTTTCCGATAAGAATTTTGGGATTATGGCCCTCGCGTTTGAACATGAACGCGGTCGCCCTTCCAATGTTCAAGGCCATTTCCGCCGTCATGGGATATTCATTGGCAACGCCTCTGACGCCATCCGTTCCGAAAAGTTTACCCATTAAAATTCCTCCATGATCAATAAGTAAGAATTTATTTACCGAACAGCTTCAATCTCGGAAAAACCTCTTGTGTCTTCTGGCAAAAGGTATCGACAATCCTCTGAAGCCATGCGGTCCCCTTATAAGCGACATTCGCGGGCAGTCCCTGTATAACAGCGATATATCCGGCGCTTTTTTCGCTCCCGGCTTTATGCAAAGCAGAGAGAAAATCATCGCGGTATTTTTCGATACCGCCATCCAAGGGTACAGTGAACAGCGCCTCTATCTCTGCAAACTTCTCAAAAAATTCGTTTCTTTCGAATATTCCCGGTTCTGCTGCCGCATCCGCTTCGTTAGAACTTTTCGCTTTTTCAGCCATCACCTGTAAACGTTTGATCCGTTCTTTTGTCGCCAGGCCGAGTTTGTCAAGCAGCCCTGAAAAAATAAGCGAACCGAATTCATGGTCATCAAAGAAAGGGCGCCTCACACGCAGGTACCATTCCTCAAGGGCTCTGAGATTGGCGATATAGATAACGTTGTTTTCCACAACCCGGCGGATGTTCGGATATGCCCGGGGCATGAAATCGATGATCTTTCCGCTTTGTGCCTTTTCGACAATCAGTTTGTTGTCTTCAATAAAATCATTCCTCAGCACCGAGTTGGCGGCAACGACGTTGCCGTATCCCATGCGGGAAGGACCTACAGTGCCGCCCTGGCCGCCGAGAAAAATGGGAGGTTGATTGAGCATGACGCCTCTCGGCACATCACCGAAAAGCGACGCCGTGGTTTTATCCCCGTCCGGCGTAAAGTTAAAATGAATATAAGAACTGCCTACCTCGCTGTGAACCTTCCGACTTGTCCCTCCGGCCATCAGACAATCACAGAAGTTGATCAGGCTGCCGAGAGTGACAAAAGGGAAAAGAATGGTCTGTTTCAGGCCGACACAATGGGCGCCGTTGGCTTCCTCCTCGAGAATGCAGCCTTCACGCACCTGCGCCCCGGATCCCATGTTCGCCTTGTCCAGGAAGACGGATTCCGTAAAATATCCGCCTTTCAATTCAACGTCGGTCCCTAACTGGCAGTTATCAATGGTGACCGGACTTTCATAGCCAATCCGGCAACCTGCTGAGATAACCGTCTTTTCACCGTAGAGCCGGCACCCTGGATAAATTTTGACGCCATCTCCGGATATCTGATCCACCCTGACCTCGTCGCCCAGATCCAGGGTAAGGGGATTGGGAATATCAACGCCCTTCTTCATCAACTGAATGACTTTGTCATAACATCTCGGTTGAATGTCCATATTCTCTCCTCCAAAGTGGAGGGATATTATATTAATCCTTATAGATTTCAAGATTTTTTTAGAAATTTTTGCCGAATCCGGACCGGTCTGGATTTCATATGGATTCATTTCATTTTAACATTGACACACTCAGATGATCTCCCTATAGTTCCGTTTCTATAAAAGCAGGCTTATACCAATCTCATCCTGTCAATCCTTGAGCTCACCGCTTTTCACAGGGCTCTATTCAGGGAGGTAAACTCTATTTCCTTAAAGCGGGCATCACAGACCGGACGGTACGTCGACCAGCTTCTGGAAACGGTCATTAACCAGACGATTCCCAAAGGGCCTCACGGAAGTTCTATCTCCCGCATGGCGGATGAGATTTATTCCTTTGAATGCCGTGCAAAACGGATTGTGACTTTCGGAGGCGGGACAGGGCTCTCCACGGTGATCGGCGGGAATTCCCAGCTTGACGACTGGCCCGAGAATCCCTTTATCGGGCTGAAGCAGGATTTTCCCCTCCTGGATGTCGTCGTGTGCACAACAGATGACGGAGGATCAACGGGCCTGCTCCTGCAGGAACTGCCGATGATCGGGATCGGTGACTTCCGAAAGCTCCTGCTTTCTCTAATTCTGCATAAAAACCTTCAGAAGCTCCACGGTCTTGACGATGTTCTGACCCGGCAGATCATCCGCGTGATTCATTGCATTTTCAACCATCGCTTCCCGAGCGGATGCAGGAATTTCCAGCATGTCGTCAACCCTCTCCTCGTCGTCCCCAGGCATCTGCGGAAATACTGCCCGAAAGATCTGGCTGATCTGTTGTCATCCTTCGGCCGTTATGTCTCTCCGGGCGGAGGGGGACCGGTTATTGCGCCGGGTGGACACTGCCTGGGAAATCTGCTGCTCACGGCGGCCATATTTCAATTCAATGGTAAGACAGGGAGCAATCGTCATCCGGGCATGGACGCCATCGAAAAAGGAATCGAGGCACTCGCTCAGGCCATTGGAGTGACCCCGGGCTGCCTGCATCCGGCAACTCCGACCCCCGGCCAGCTTGTACTACGTTACAGCAACGGAGTCGCGGTCCGGGGACAGAGGAAATCGGCGATTACCCGCCGTCTGATGCCAATTGACCGGGTATCCGTGGAGTGCTGCGAGGTTCCCCGCGTGAGCGAGGTCGTCTGCAGGGCGATACGGGAGGCGGACCTTATCCTTTTCGCACCCGGCAGCCTCTATACGAGCATCATGCCGATCCTCCAGATCCCACCCATTGTTCAGGCCATCCGGGAGAACCATAAGGCCCTGAAGATTCTGGGGGCCAATTTCTGGATTCAGGAAGGAGAGACAGACATATCGCGACGCAGCCGGGACCGCGGGTTCCGCGTATCCGATCTGGTAGAGGCTTACGATCACAATATCGCGGGCGGTTCAGAGGGATTGTTCGATGTCGTGTTGAGCGCCAACCTGGAACACATGCCGGGAAGTGTGCTTCGCAACTATGCGCTGGAAGGCAAGAGCCCAATCTATCTTGACCGAAGCTCCGTGGAAAGCCTCGGAGTGCTACCTGTGGAGGCAACCATTTATTCCCGGGAGCGGCTGAATTCCGCCGGAGTGATCCATCATGATCCGCAAAAATTTGCCCTTGCGGTACGGGCGCTCCTCATTGCGCACCAGCGATTGAATCTGAAACAGGAACGCGGCTCACTGCGCCGCTTCTCTCCACGGCTCATGAAGCCCCCCCGCGCGGATGCGCCTCTGCTCTGTACGTACTATAAGCAGATCGGTGCGATCCTGGCAGAAAAACGTTTCTCATCAAAAACCCTGCGCAACACCATGCATGAGATGATCTGGGAAAACCGGGATATCCGTATCGACCATCTGAAATACTTTTGCGGGGCGCGGATCGTTCCCGCATCCCGTTGGACAAGGAGCAAGGAGTGGGATAACGTCCTGGGATACTATGATCCTGAAGACCGCATCCTGAAGGTACATGAACACGCAAACCTCGATCCGGAACGCCTCCGGGATAATCTGCTCACGGCCCTGGGTGAGTCACTGCTCGGGCGGTACCTGAAAAGCCGTCACTGGGTGAATCCGGAAGACGGCCTTCACTGGGGAGCGCGGCGATATGAGATCCGGCTGCGGCCGGTGCAGGATCGTGCGTGTTTCCTTGATGATGGAGCATTGCGGGCCTATCTGAGGCTGGCTCGCATGCTGCCATGTCCCCATGACCTGAACACGTTCGGGATCACGCTGAACGACCGGGAAGGATTCCTTCCCCCAGGCCTGCTTTTCGGACTCCTGTATGCGTGGTATCTGAACAATGCCTATGGCGGCATCATGGAATATGAGATGTCCCTGCTGCGCTGGCCGCCCGATAAACTCATCCCCCATCAGCTGGAAGAACGGAACCGCAAACAGGCCCTCGTAAGGTTTTTCCGTAACGTCGTGTTCCAGCACGGAGATGAATGACTTGCTTTCATAACTCCCTGCATGACAAGGCCACATCTTCAGAACTTTTCACGCTTCGGTTCCTGCCACTTATCCTCATTCCAGACATAGGGAAGCGTCGGCGGCTCCCGCCAGCCGAACCGCCCGTAATAAAAAGGATCTTTCCGCAGGAGATTGGAACGGTGTGATGCATGAAACGCCTCATCGCCGACCCAGGGCGGCAGGACAATCTGCCCTTCGATGACCATCCTGTTCATCTGGTTCCGATATCCGCGCTTCACCCATTCCTCGATGGCCAGATTATGGTAGAGTTTCAGGGCATTGAGATAGCCGGACCACATCCGGGCGGCGGGATGCCGACTCCAGCCCGTCCCTGACGTAATGGCGCGGATAAGCTGATACGCTTCAACCCGCTGCTTCCCGAGCCTTTTTGAATCGAGAATCTCCAGAGACTTGCGGAAATCCGGATAAGGCAGGAAGGTCTGCATGGCTTCTATCCCCGATGAGTTTTGCGGAATTCTTCCATTCTGCCGGCCTCAATAACAGAACTCGCCGTTTTCATAGATGAGAATCTTTTCTCCCGTAGTCAGTTCCGCCGTGACGGTTTTTGGCTCCGTATTGATCAGATCCCAGTGAAGGGCCGAATCGTTGAATCCCAGCACCCGTTTCTTTTTCTTGTCCAGTTCCGCCGGATTGCCGGAATAAGTATCCGAATAGGAAGAACCCAGGGCGATGTGGCAGTTTCCGTATTCTCCGCCGTAATTTTCATCAAACAGCGTATCCGCCATGAACCGGTCGATCCGGGAAAAGCGTCTGTCAGTCAGGGAGAATTCGCCGACCTGAGCCGCCCCCTTGTCCATGGCAAGTTGTTTGACGACAAAATCCTGCCCCTTCTGCGCCTCGGTGGAGACGGCCACGCCTTTTTCAAAGCGGAGCCGCACGCCTTCCACATAATTCCCCATGCGGAAGGAAGGTTGGTTTGCATAATAAGTCCCTTCCGTACCCCGCCAGTCCGGCGAAAGGAAGATTTCAAAGCTGGGAATGTTGTGACCGGATATTCCGATCCATTTGCGTTTTTCACCGGGGGTGATTCGCAAATCCACGTTCTGCGAGACAATCAGGAAGGACCGGACAGGCAGGCTGTTCAGCCAGGCCTTGATTTCTCCCACTTCCCGATAGATCGCAGTCCATTTTCCCACGGGATTCTGTTCATCGAGATAACAGGCCCGGATCAATTGCCTTTCATAGTCATCCAGGGGAAGACCGGCCTGCTTCGCCATATCCTTCGTGGGAACGGTGCAAAGGGTCCATGCGTACAAACCCTGATCTTCGCGCTCGTTGAAGATATCCCGCAGGAACTTGCGGGAAAGCTGGACCCTGGCGATGACGGCAGGATCGACATCCGCCAGATGGGTAAGCGATTCCGGCGCATGGAGATAAATCCGGCCATTAAGACTGGCATAGAGTTCCCTCTCACCAGGGGGGATAAAAAGAAGCTGTTTCGCTTTTGCCCGGGAATAGAAGTGATGCTCCATGAAGGAGGTCATGCTTAGACGCTGGAGGGCGTTCATCCCCCGATCGATCAGTTTCGCGTAGAGCATCTCGGCCAGGCGGAGGGCGGGCAGGTCGAACTGAATAAGAACGATATCCCCTTTTTTGAACTTTTCCTTCCGGGCGGTCGTCAACCCCCAGACCAGCACATCCGCGTATCTTTCCAGTATCTCCTGAGTCAACATGTACACAGAACCTCCTATATCAATCTGAAATTAAAGGGTTTATTGCATTATTTCTTTAGAAGCAGCGGCTGCGGCAGGGTGCCGCTGGGATCCAGTTCTGTCAACACCTTTTTAGATCTGCCCGATCCACTTTTCCATCAGAATTTCACCCAGAATTTCACCGAAAGGAACTTCATCTAGTACAGAATTGAAAATTCCAATCATACTAAGGACATGCTTCCCGTATTCAATCATATCCTGCCAAGATGAACATCTCTTCATGAATACCACTCCATTCCCCTGACGATGTCAGCCTATCCTTAGAGGAGAAGCCGCGCCCTTTCACCGTTCCCGGATTCCAAACCACCCACAATCGTCCCCCAGTGCACCAGATTGATTGTTAACGGCGGCTTCCTGTGGCACTTGAACAAGACTGACAAATGACTGCGTTCATGACCTTGCAAATTTTGTTTAATCTTTCAGCATTATTGAACACAATGTTCAAGTGATTTCCCCAAAAAAGTTTTTCCGTTTCTCATATATATAGCTTTATCCACAGTGATTTCAATATGTTTGTCATCCATTTCATACATGCCGCTATCATGGCACAGACATTGCTAAATATCACAGCGTGAACGCTTTTCCCTGGTTCCAGAGAAAAGCGAATCAAAATATTAAGAAGGAGAAGAAATGATTATGAAGATCAGGAAATCAATGGTTACATGTTTAACAACATTTGCAGTACTCCTGCTGACAGCCGCGGTTGCGTCGGCTGCCGAAGCAGCCGCTCCGGGCGGTGAGTCCTATGTCAAAGCCATTTTTGCCGTCGGCGCGATGATTGGCGCCGGTATTGCGATTGGCGTGGGTGCGGTTGGAGCCGGTTTGGGTATTGGTACAGCGGCCAGCGGAGCCTGCCAGGCAGTCGGTCGGAATCCTGGTGTTCAGGGTAAAATCATGATGACCATGCTGGTCGGTATGGCCATGGCTGAATCAATCGCCATTTACGCCCTGGTTGTTTCACTGGTTCTGATTTTCGCCAACCCTTACACCAAATTTTTCTTTGTCGGGTAAGCCAGCTAACTTGTCATACAATTTTAAATTTTAATTTAGATAAAAAGAGCCGGATGATTTTCCGGCTTTTTTTATCTAAATTTCACCTTAATTATAAAATATCATCTTCCATCTTTCTTTCGTATTTGTGAAAACTCGGTCACTTCCAAATATTCATCAATCTCAACAAACACGGTCTTTTCAATTGACTTTAACACGCATAATTGGTACTAAATATATGATTCTTTCCAAATTTATCCCACCAGAAATCTAACAAATTAACAGTGCAGGAGGATTTAATGAAAGGCCAAAAAACCTGTTGTTTAGGAGGGGCTAATGAAGGACGATAAACTTGTGATATGGTTTGATGATTTGCAGTTGAGTGATATCCCCCAGGTCGGTGGTAAAAATGCCTCTCTGGGAGAAATGAGACGTGAACTGCGCCCTAAAGGGGTCAGCATTCCTGATGGATTCGCAGTTACGGCTCATGCTTATCAATATCTTCTTAGATCAGCCGGAGTCAGTGATCAGATCAAACAAATTCTCTCTGACTTGGATACCCATGACCTTCAGAATCTGAGCGACAAGGGAAAACAGATCCGCTCCCTGATTTATAGCATTGAATTTCCTGAAGATCTCAAAGCCGCAGTTATCGATGGCTATCAGAAACTCTGCGAGGAGTATGGAGAGAACACCGACGTAGCCGTACGCAGTTCGGCGACAGCTGAAGACTTGCCGGATGCCAGTTTCGCCGGTCAACAGGAAACTTACTTGAATATTCGAGGTAACGACGCTCTCATCGATGCCTGTCGAAAATGCTTTGCCTCCCTCTTCACAGACCGCGCCATATCTTATCGAGTAGATAAAGGTTTTGATCATATGTCCGTATCTCTATCGATCGGTGTCCAGAAAATGGTTCGCTCCGATGTTGGATCATCCGGCGTAATTTTTTCCATTGATACGGAATCCGGCTTCAGGGATGCCATCCTCGTGACAGGCGCTTATGGACTTGGCGAAACCGTCGTTCAGGGTATTGTCAATCCTGATGAATTTTTCGTTTTCAAACCGACGCTTAAGCAGGGATACCGGCCTATTCTGCAGAAGAAGCTGGGATCGAAAGAAATCAAAATGATTTACGCTGACACCGCAACCGGGAAATCCACTGAAATTGTACCCACAGTTCAGGAGGATCGTGACCGATTCTGCATTACAGAAGACGACGTACTCACGCTTGCCCGCTGGACAGCCATTATCGAAGATCATTATTCCCAGCAGGCCGGTTATTTCAAACCCATGGATATTGAGTGGGGCAAGGACGGCATCAGCAATGAACTTTTCATCCTGCAAGCCAGGCCGGAAACTGTAGAGTCTCAAAGGGACGTCAACGTTTTGGAAAGTTATGTCCTGCTCGAGAAGAAAACCCCTGTTATCACGGGAACGAGCGTTGGATCAAAGATTGGCAGCGGCCCTGTGCATATTATTGAATCCGTCAGCGACATTAAATCCTTCAAAAAAGGCGAAGTCCTGGTTACAGACATGACTGATCCCGATTGGGAACCGGTCATGAAAATCGCCGCGGCCATTGTAACGAACAAGGGAGGAAGAACCTGTCATGCAGCCATCGTAAGCCGTGAACTGGGAGTCCCCTGTATCGTCGGCAGCGGTAATGCCACGGAAAGATTAGAAGGCATTACCGAGGCTACGGTGTCCTGTGCAGAAGGTGAAGTGGGAAATGTGTATGAAGGCATTCTGAAATATGAAGTGCAGAAGGTCAATGTCCAGGACATGCAGAGGCCAAAAACCAAAATCATGATGAATGTGGGAAGCCCGGATAACGCCTTCACCCTGGCTGCGATACCTAATGACGGTGTCGGACTTGCCCGGCTGGAATTCATCATTAATAACTTCATCAGTATCCATCCGCTGGCACTGATTCATTTCGATAAAGTGACCGATGAGGCAACCCGAAAAGAAATCGAGAGAAGAACGCAAGGTTATTCAAAGAAGAGCGACTTCTTTGTCGATGTGCTGGCACAGGGGGTAGCGAAAATCGCTGCAGCCTTCTACCCCAACGATGTCATTGTTCGAATGAGCGATTTCAAGAGCAATGAATATGCGAATCTGATGGGTGGATCACACTTCGAACCCCATGAAGAAAACCCCATGATCGGTTTCCGGGGGGCATCACGATACTATGACGACAAGTATCGCGATGCCTTTGAGCTTGAATGTGAAGCCATGAAAAAAGTCCGGAATGATATGGGATTGACCAACGTGAAACTCATGATTCCCTTCTGCCGCACGGTAGATGAAGGCAAAAAGGTTATGCAAGTCCTGGCGAGCAAAGGCCTTATCCAGAAGGAAAACGGACTGGAAGTTTACATGATGGTGGAGATTCCGGCCAATGTCATTCTGCTCGAAGAATTCGGCAAAATCTTCGATGGTTTCTCCATCGGGTCCAATGATCTGACCCAGCTTACCCTTGGTCTGGATAGAGACTCTGCCGAAATCTCTCACATTTTCGATGAGAGAAACCAGGCTGTACAGGAACTTATTCGTACCGCCATTACCAAAGCCAGAGCTATGGGTAAGAAAATCGGGATTTGCGGACAGGCTCCCAGTGATTATCCTGAATTCGCCCGTTTCCTGGTTGAATGCGGCATCAACAGTATTTCACTCAATGCCGATACAGTAATCAAAACCACTGCAGATATTCTGGAAACAGAAAAAAGCTTGAAGATTTCTTAAAAAATTCAGTTTGGATTTCGGAATAGTATTTCCTGTTATTCCGGTAAAAAACCTCTTCTTCGGCCATGACGCAGACATATATAATATTGAAAGTCTGTGTCATGGCCGTATTTTTTCTGCAAGACTTAATAGTCCTTAGGTCAAAACTGAGATTCACCCAATCCACTGGAATGAGGAATCTATTATGTTTCGCATCAATCTTAATTCTTTATTGTGGGGGAATAAAGAGGACTTTCGCTAAAGAAGGGTAAATCTGAATTTATAGAAGGAGTCGGAGCAGATCATAAGCCGAGTTCTGTTCCATATTCCAATCTCCCGGAGTATGGCGATGATCATTCCTCTAGGACAGCAGTTGCCTGCTGCCTCAAGCGACGCTACCCGAGAACGTCGAGCGGGCCACTCTCAAATGTTCTCCTATTTGGTCTTGCTCCGGATGGGGTTTACCATGCTTTTCCGGTCACCCGGAAAACGGTGAGCTCTTACCTCGCCTTTTCACCCTTACCCAACGGAGTCGGGCGGTATATTTTCTGTGGCACTTTCCTTAGAGTCGCCTCCAGTCGTCATTAGCGACCATCCTGCCCTCTGGAGCTCGGACTTTCCTCCCGTCTGCTTGCTGCAGGCCGGCGATCATCTGATCCACTCCAACAACCTTCTTTTTTATAAGTATAATATAAGCTTGCTGATATTCAAGTAATACTTTCTTCTTGATTCTGCCAGTAAATTATTCTGCTGCAATTTGGACAGGAGATCAAATCACTTGATTTTTGAAGTTCATTATAAAGTTGAGGGGGAATATTCATGTGGCAACCTCCACAGACCCCTTTCCATGCAGATACCACAGCCGTCCCGCTATTCAGAGCTTTGATCATTTCATACCGTTTGATAAGATCTTTCGGAATGCTTTCTGTGAGCTTTTGACACTGTTGAGTACAGGCAAAAATTTTTTCTTCCAGCGAATCAATTTCCTTTTCTATCTGTTGCCTTTCACTTTCATATTGCCGTTCGTATTTCTCCTTTTCTTTTTCTGCTTCCTGCAGGCTCTTTCTGCGGTCATCAATTTCATCCAGCAGGCATATAATTTCTGTTTCTATCCCGCTGTTTTTCAGTTCAATATTTTCGATTTCTTTGAGAATTGCGTGATACTCCTTATTCGTTTTGACTTCACCAAGGCGATCTTTCGCTTTGCTCAAAGAATCTAGGCCTTTTTTAAGTTTGTTCTCCAATTCTTTATGCTGCGCTGCAGTTTCTTCATACTTTCTTTTGTTCTCGGCAAAAAACTGATTATATTTCTTGAACTCTTCATCCAACTGACTCAGTTGCAAAGGAAGGTCTCTTTTCTTAGTTTTGAGTTTCAGAACCTCCGCATCAAGACTCTGCAAAGCAACAAGCAATGATAAATGTTTATTCAATCAATGACCTCCCCCTTCCTGAGTTACAAATGCAAAAAAAAATGCACCATATAAAGGTGCATTTTCAGTAAACAAAGCTGCCCGACCCTGAATGAGTCCTTTTGCGATAAATTGGAGTCTTCTTTACACAACCTTGATCACCAGACTCTCCCTCTTTCTTTTCTTGAAAGTTGAAATTCATTCCCGATGATCTCATTACATGGAGTTTCAAAAATGGTGGGCCCACCTGGGTTCGAACCAGGGACCTACCGGTTATGAGCCGGTGGCTCTTCCAATTGAGCTATGGGCCCCCACGTCACACAATAAGCGTTTATTCTGAAATAACCAACCACAGATCGCGTTTGATATAATTAATCCCTCTTTTTGTCAATATCCTATTTAGTCCGTCCTGAAAAATAGGATGTGAAAAATTTTTTGGTTGATCGATTCTTTGAAAACTGAAGATGATTGCGGCTAAAGAAGAGATTTTCTGAATGATTTTCTCTACACTGTCTGTCGATTCCCTCTAAGGCTTGCTTTTATCCCATTTGCCCATGCAGTTGGACAATCTTTTTCATGTTCCAGGCGAGGGTGGCCCATACAACATTGACGGTATCTCCTGCCGCTCCCTTGTACCGACAGCGATTCATGCGATGATCGCTTTTGAGATGACCGATAACGGGTTCAATCTTGACTCTTTGCTTCAAGGCTTTTCTGAACCAGGATTCTTTGCTGTCCGGATGAGGCGTCTTTCCCTTCTTTGGAATGGCGATTCTTTTGATGCCCCACCGTCTGCGGCAGTTTTCCTGTTTTTTGAGGGATTGATCGAATCCCCGATCCGCCGCAACTTCTCGTGGTCGTTGTCCCACATTGGTCTTGATTCCGGTGATCACCCGTCCCAAGGTCTTCACATCGGCGACGTTATGCTGATATTCCACATGGGACAGGATCAAACCGTCATCGTTTTTTGCAAGAGCAATAAGTGCTCCAAACTCAGTGTCGGGGTGGCTCTTTCCTTTCCTGATCACGGCCACATTCGGCTCATGAAGGGAGTAAATCCGCTTTCGAGGAAGGTGGCCGGAGAGAACCTCCTCCGTTTGATTGACGATTTTCTTCCCGAGAGAAACCAGACGATTGAGTTTCCGTCCCGATTCCTTGAGCCCTCGACGGTAAAGACTGCTTACCACCCTTCCGGTCTTTTCGACCACATGACGGGTCATCTCTTTGAGTTTTTTGATCTCCTCTTTCCTGCCTTCCGGATTTTTTCGGTGGAACTTCTTGATTCCGAGGAGGAGTTTTTTACCAGATCGATTGAAGGTGCGAAAGGGCTTCCGAAGGGTTACCTCCTCACGAACCCTTTGGACTTGCTTGACGATCTTCTCTCTAATCCGGTAAAGGAGATCGGCGTCCGTCGGATAGGCGATGTTCTTGGGTTGAGCAGTGGTATCGACCGCCACCCGTCTGGCTTTTACCAAGCCCATCTCGGACCAGGTCTTGAGCAACGCCGCCTCTATCTCTTTCATCCCTTCCGTGCCGATTCGATTCCGAAACTTCACCAGGGATGTGGCTTCCATAATCTGTCCACGCTGAAAGCTGTTGAATCCGCAAAAGCACTGCCAGTAGGCGTTTTCATGCAGCATTTCAACCGCTCGTTCGTCGGAACAGTTATAGCGATGTTTCAAAATGTGTATGCCGACCATCAGTCGAATGGATTTCCCCTGGCGACCCCGGAGGCTATAGTAAGCAGACAGTGTATCATGGATGTTGTCCCAATCGATCAAGCGTGCGGCACGAAGTAACTCATGCTCCGGGTTGAGGACATCCGAAAACTGCGTCTCGAACATAAGAAGTTGCCTTTCTGGAATATGTACTTTCATATCAGCCACTTATAGTACATTTTCAGAGTAGAAACAACTGCAAATCCACAATTTTCTTCAGTTTTCAAAGAACAGTTTCATTATTTATGCGGGTTGCAGCCCGTATTTTTCAGGACGGACTATTTAGCATCCTATGTTTTTATTCTCTAAAGCTTTTTATCATCCATTTGACTCGTCAGCTACGCCCTGTTTGAACCCTCCGGATTCCGTTTTGGATTCCCGGACTACTTGACGGGGTGCTTGTTTATAATATCGATCTTTCTCACTATAGATACACCCGCAATATTGCTGTCGATATATACCACGGGATTTTGAGATACGAATTCCACTTTCCCATCCTTCTCGAAAGTCGTGATAGATAAAGCTTACCCCGTTTTCCTTTGCCAGGTTTTCACCAATACTACGAATCAATTCATGATTCTGATATTTGCTGTACAAAAGCGTAGAAGTAAATCCATCGTATTTGCCTTTTTTTGCGATATGCACCGCATAACTCATTCTACTGTAATAACAGAAACGGCAACGATCACTTTCACGAAATACGACAGTCCTCAAAAATTGCTCCAAGTCGTAATTATCCTTCCATATGATCGGTAGATTTTCCTCCTCCGCATATGCCCGCAAGGCGTCTCGGCGTCGACAATACTCAAGATAAGGATGGATGTTTGGATTGAAGAAAAACCCATGAACATCATGGTTGCAGTCCCTCAGAAACTTTAAAGGATAAATCGTGCAGGGCGCACAGCAGACATGCATTAATATTTTCATAAACAGAGATTACTGAAATTAAAATAATTCCTTTTGTCCAACTTCGAATTTTCTTTTCCCGAAATGTTCGTACGCTTTTTTTGTGGCTATCCTGCCGCGTGCCGTCTTTTGTAGATAGCCTTCCTTTATCAGATAAGGCTCATAAACGTCTTCAATCGTCGTTTTTTCTTCCCCGACTGTAGCACATAATGTGTCAATGCCTACTGGTCCGCCACCGTAATTCTCGATTATGGACAAAAGAATACTCCGATCCATTTGATCAAATCCTCTGTCATCAATTTCCAGCATTTCCAGCGCGTGAACAGCGACAGCCCTTTTTATTATCCCCTCCCCCTTTACCTGGGCATAGTCTCTGACCCTTTTAAGGAGACGATTGGCAATTCTCGGCGTACCTCTTGAACGTTTTGCTATTTCGAGAGCGCCTGAATGCTCGATTTCAATGGACATAATGCTTGCAGAACGGTTTATGATCTTCGTCAATTCTTCAACAGCATAATAATCAAGTCTGAAACTTATCCCAAACCGGTCTCTCAGTGGCGAAGTAAGTAACCCGGCTCTTGTTGTCGCACCCACCAATGTAAACTTCGGGATGTCCAATTTCATACTTCGTGCGGAAGGCCCTTGCCCAATCACAATGTCGATATAAAAGTCTTCCATCGCCGGGTACAGGATTTCTTCGACGGAATGAGGAAGTCGATGAATTTCATCAATGAAGAGGATGTCATAATCTTTCAGATTTGTCAGAATTGCCGCCAGATCTCCCGGACGTTCAATAACAGGTCCCGAAGTTACCTTGATATTGAATCCCATTTCTCTGGCAATAATAAGCGCCAGCGTTGTTTTACCCAAACCGGGAGGTCCATAAAGCAGGACATGATCGAGGGCCTCTTTCCTTTTTTGGGCCGCCTCAACAAAAATGGGCAGAGTTTTCTTTATTTTTTTCTGACCAACATATTCCTTGATGCTATGGGGACGTAATGTCGTTTCATAAACATTATCTCCATCCATGCATTCAGGACTCACCAGATCATCTCTCTTCATAGCCTTCCATAAAATGGATACTTTATTTATTTTTTAAAATACAAACATTAGAGTCCATTCAAACAAACGCTCTGCGACACCTAATATCCAATTACCCCAGACATCCGACTTTATCTGGAATCAACCTGCTTTTCGAATTCTATCAATCCTATTATTTCACTCTGATAACACATCGTCACTACTGATATTTTTTGGATTAACTCATGCAATGAGGGACACACTTTATATCGGTTCGCCAAACGATTCATCCGGTTTATGAATCTTATTTCCGTTTGGCTACATGGCCAGTACTTTCAGCGCTTTCTTCAGGATCACATCCAATGATTTATTTTCACCACCCTCTGAAATGACTCGATCAATTGCATCCTTTGCTGCCTGGCTCTTATACCCCAGATTTATCAACGCGGAGATGGCATCCTCTTCCATAACGCTCTGATCGATTGCATCCTTTTTATTATTTATGAAGGTTATCTGCTCTTTGGATGTCCATCCAGATACCTTGTCCCGAAGTTCCAAAATGACTCTTTGTGCCATTTTTCTTCCAAGACCCGGAACTTTCAGAAGACGATTCAAATCATTATTTGCTATGGCATGAATAAGTTCACTCGAGTTGATCCCGGACAACACATTTACCGCAAGGCGCGGACCGATACCGGAAACCGAAATCATCAACTTGAAAAGCTGTTTTTCGTTTTCTGTGCAAAAACCTACGAGAAGTATTGAATCCTGTTTAAAAAAGGTATAAACGAACAAACTGACTTCGCTTCCCACGTCGGGTAGTTCATAATACGTGGATAGCGGAATCATTACCTCATAGCCGATCCCGTGATTATCAATGATAACCATCGATACGGTTTTAAGTATCAGTTTTCCTCGAATCTGCGCAATCATGGATTATATGTGATTTTTCTTCTGATGGTTGAGATGACATATGGCTACTGCGATTGCGTCTGAAGCATCTGCGGGAGGAAGCTCTGACAATTTCATAATGACTTTTATCATGTTCTGTACTTGAATTTTCTCAGCATGACCATAGCCGACCACTGCTTTTTTTATTTCAAGCGGCGTGTATTCAAACACAGGCAAATGATGTTTTGAACCTGCCAAAATAGCCACCCCCCTTACGTGCCCCTGCTTGATTAAACTCTTGATATTTTTACCGTAAAATATATCCTCAATCGCGACCGCATCAGGTTGTTCACGTTCTACAAGAGAAAACAATTCATCATAGATTTTCTCCAATGATGAAGTGAATGATGTTCCTCTTTTTAACCTGATTTCTCCATGGACAATATCAATATACCGCTCCTGAATTTGCTCCACGATTCCAAAACCCGTAACAACACTTCCCGGATCAATTCCCAACACTTTCAATCTCATAATCCATGACTCATGTGGTATTTTAAAGTTAACCTTTACGCATAACCCGAATGCAGACAATCAACCAAGTGCTCAGAGAGTCATCAGTCACATTTCTTTGACAATTATGATGCTTTTGCATTATCTTTAAAGATTTTTATTGCTCTTTATTGATAATAAACCACAATTTTTAATGAAGGCACATTATCAAAGCTGCTATTTATAACCTATGCACTTAATTTTTCCATAATCTCATCTGGTATATCGAAATTTGCATAGACATTCTGAACATCGTCATTGTCTTCTAATTTTTCGATCATTTTCAGCATCTGTTCGGCTTTCCCCTCATCCAATCTTATTGTATTTTGAGGTACCATTTCGATGGAAGCCTGAACATATTTCATGCCCTTTCCTTCCAATACATCTCTTACTTTATCAAACATTGATGGGTCTGTTATCACATCCATTTGGCTTTCTTCTTCACGAATATCTTCAGCTCCCGCTTCCAGGGCTAATTCCATCAATGCATCTTCATCGATTAAATCCCTATCAAACACGATGCTTCCTTTTTTTTCAAACAACCATGACACACATCCATTCCCCCCAAGATTGCCACCGTGCTTTGAAAATATATGCCTGATTTCAGCAACGGTCCTATTTTTATTATCTGTCATGACCTCAACGAGAACGGCAACTCCGCCGGGTCCATATCCTTCATATGTAACTTCTTCGTAACTTTCGCCTCCCCCTATCTCTCCGGTCCCTTTTTTTATCGCTCTGTCTATATTATCCCTCGGCATATTTTCATTCTTGGCTGCCAGAATGGCCTGCCTCAGTCTGGAGTTTCCTTCAGTGTCTCCCCCTCCCAATCTTGCAGCCAAAGTAATTTCTTTAATGATTTTAGTAAATATCTTTCCTCTCTTTGAATCAATAGCACCTTTTTTTCTTTTGATTGTACTCCATTTTGAATGACCTGACATTCATTCTTCTCCTTTTTCTACAGAATCTTTTATAAACATCTCAACCTTCGCACAAATTTAAGGGAGCCTATCATCTTGTTCACAGAGATGGTCGTGATAAATTGGATAGTTAACAGGTATTTACAATTGGGAGACTGCTCTTGCAGGGTTTCATGCCGCGATCTGTTTTGCGTTTTAAATTAAGGTAAACCATAAACTGGGGATTTCCTAGTAAAGCACTGGTACCATCTCTTTTCATTGTAAAAAGTAAAATAGGTATCCAAACCCTTCTTGGTTTCTTCCATATAATTGTGAGCCTTCAGATAAATATCATCATATTTGACGCTTTTCCATAGCCCTCCGATAAAGACATTTTCCATCCAACAACTTTTTTTATCCATGCTGATTGCAATGCCTCTGCTATGGAGAGCTTCTGTGAATACAACAGCAGTAAACTGGCTTCCCTATTACGTTTTAATATTTCAGGACAGATATATTGGTTCATTGCTTCTTCCAGTTCATCTACACAGCATGAACTGTCCATGGTGTTGGACCTTCGCCAGAAATGGGCTATCCTGCTTGCCCAGTCCATGTTTGCCGCAATATAACAGAATCACTTGGCCATTAGAATATATGGTTGAGTAGACCGTGGGACTTTAACCCCAAGCCCCTCCGAGAACCGGACGTGAACCTCTCAGCTCTCATCCGGCTTCTACCACTCAAGCCATATGGCAGCATCCAAGCTCCCAGTGAATGAAAAGCCTTTGATTTCCCTGGGCAAGTTGTCGCAAATAACAACGCGCCTGCTTTTTGTGGGAGGCAAAACGTTTATATTTACGACGTACACAACGAATCAGATAGCCGTTGATGTTCTTCCAAATCCAGCCGATTTCGCTTGGATAGAATCGACCGTAATAAGCGATCCAACCGCGGATCTTCGCCTTGAACATGTTCGACAAATCATCGAGTGTTTTGTCGTTCTTTAACTGGATATGCCGCCTGCAAATTTCCCGATTGATTTCTTTCCTGGATGATCGGCTGATTGCCGGAAGAAAATTCGCATGGATACAATGACTTTCGGATAAGCACCGTTGCGGGCGTAACATGAAGCCCAAAAAGTCGAAGTTGATCACGTCATGCTCCTCGGAGCTATTCCTATCCTTACAGTACACCATCCGGGATTTTTCCGGGTTAATGTCGAACTCTACAACCCAGTCATAAAACCAGCAGCGTTGACGCGTTTTGGCAATAGCATCATGAGC